>NZ_JBQUZZ010000003.1:0-638366 GCF_056313605.1 Gellertiella sp. DMC107
ACTAAGCGCTAACAAAACCGCTTCTAGCGGTTCAAGCGCAGCGTTTCAAACCTCCACCTTTGGTGGAGGTCATGACTTTCCGCTGCATGGGATCGATGTCAGCCTTCGCCGCCGTCGCCGAAAATGCGATTGATGCCGGCCTGCATGCTGCGCTGGTCTTGCGGTTGCGGGCGGCTGGCCGTGATGGGACGGCGTGGCTGATCGCCGCCGCGGGCCTGGCGCTTTGCGGCCTCCAGGCGCTCTTCCATTTCACGCGCCAGAATATCGTCGAAATCCGCACTGCCGCCGGGCGCGGCAGCCTGCGGTGCGGGAATTTGCGTGCGGCGGCGGGCCGCTTCCAGTTCCCGGGCGATGGCCGCCTCTTCCGCATCGTCACTGGTCGCGGATGAGGGCAGGGACGCGCCTGCCGGGCGGATACCCCGCGCCAGCGTCACCGGCCGAATGCCGGTGTCCGGATTGCCCGATACTGACAAGGGCCGCAAATACTGGCCGCTGGCCCTGTCCGCATCCTCGAAATCGTCTTCCCATTCCTGATAGGCGGCCGGCTGGGGACGGTCCACCGGGCGGACGGGCTCCGGGCGCTGGAACACCTTTTGCGGTCTCGGCGGCTCCGGCCGATAGGGCTCCTGCACCGGCTCCTCGTAATCGTAGTCGTCCTCCGGTTCCGCCGCCTCATAGGGTGTATCGATGCCGCTCTCGATGACGAGATCCGTCGGACCGCCCACCAGCAACAGATGCTCGGTATTGTCGCGGCGGATCAGGATGGCGCGGCGCTTGGGATCGACCTGCACGGTTTCCACGACCCGGATCCGGTTCTGCCGACCCCGACCCTGGCCGAGAAAGCCGCTACCGCCAAAGGCCGGAACCGCGCCGAAGAATCCGCCCGGAAACCGCCGCCGGAACACGACGACCATGGCAAAGAAACCGGCCATGGCAATGCCGACCAGAAGAATGGCGAGGGCGAACTTCAGACCCACAGAATCCGTATCCATGCAAACGTCTCCCGGCGTTGATGCCGAAATCCGGTGGTGGGAGGCCATCCGGACAGTATTGTGTTGCTCTCAAAATCTGTCGCTGAAGGGCGGGAAACCGGTCCAAACGCCCTTCTTTTCCCGAGGAAACGCCTTTTTTCGACTCGTTACAAGCGCGCCGAGGTGCTTGTCCAAGCATTCCTGCAGGTCGGGTTGCGCTTTTCGGGAGGTTGATCTTCTCCCGGCGGCGGCCCAATCCGTTAACTTGGGGAATTGCATGGGCCAGCTTGTCTATTCCCTTCATCGTGAAGCAAAATTCCACTATTGATTCGGTCATCCGGGCGGTCGGGCGGCAGGTTGCGGCCGCCGGGGTTTGCAAGGATGGCAGAAAGGCCGGCGTGCCTCCGGTGGTCCAGCAAAGGGCATTGGAGGGTGGGGGACGAATGGAAATCGACAAGGTGGCCGTGAAAGACAAGAAGGCCCTGGTGGACCGCACGGCCGCGCGCGGCGCGACATGGCGTATCCTTCTCCTGGCGGTCATCCTTGTGGCGGCCTCGGCCGCCTTTGTGCTGATGCGGGATTCCCTGACCAACGAACTGGTGCTGGGCCTGCTCGGCGTTCTGGCGATGGCCGGCATCTTCTTCATCGTTTCGGCGATCATCGGCTTTGTCGAGATCATGCCGCCGGCAAGCCGCATCAGCGTGGACCGCGGTTACCTCGACAGCCATCCGGACGGATTTCTGATCACCGACTCCAAGGGGCGCATTCTCTACGCCAACCGCGCCTATGGAGACTTGACCGGGGCCGGGCAGGCGCGCGACGTGCAATCGCTGGAAACGCTCCTCTCCCGTACCAAGGAATCCGGCGAGGCGCTCTACCGCCTGTCGAACCGTTTGCAGTCCGGTCATGGCGGCCACGAGGAATTCCGGCTGCTCAAGCCGCTCGGCCAGCCGATGGGCAGTTCGGGCGCGCACTGGTACCGGCTGAAGGCCCGCATCCTGCCGCCCCAGGCCAAGGGGCAGCCGTCGAACCGGGTCTGGCAGATCACCGATATCACGGCGGAACGGGACGACCAGGAGCGCTTCTTCAAGGAATTGCAGAATGCCATCGACTATCTCGACCATGCGCCAGCCGGATTCTTCTCGGCGGGGCGTCGGGGAGAGATCATCTATCTGAATGCAACGCTGGCGGACTGGCTGGGGATCGACCTGACGAAATTCGCCCCCGGTGCGCTCTCCGTCGCCGATATCGTGGCCGGCGAGGGGCTTGCGCTCATACAATCCATCGAGGCTGATCCGGGCGCCCGCAAGACGGCGACCGTCGATCTCGATCTGCGCCGCACCAACGGTCAGAGCCTTCCGGTGCGCCTCGTGCACAGCGTGACCTTCGCCCGCGATGGCGCGCCCGGCGAAAGCCGCACCATCGTGCTGGCGCGGGGCGGCGAGCGGCAGGATGACGACGGCGCCTCGATGGCGGCGATGCGCTTCAACCGCTTCTTCAACAACACCCCCATGGCAATTGCCTCGGTGGATGGCAACGAGCGGATCCTGCGGACCAATGCGCCGTTTCTGCGGCTCTTTGCCGGCGTGGTCAGCCGGGACGACGTCGAAACCGGCATCCGCTTCGAGCGGATCGTGCCGCCGGCCGAATGGAAGATCATGGAGGGAGCCCTGGCCGCCGCACGCGACCGGCAGGGCGACATCGCCCCGATCGACCTGCGTCATCCCAAGGATGAGACCCGGCATATCCGCTATTACGTGAATGCCGTGATCGACCAGTCCGAGGAATCCCCGGAAGAATCGGCAATCATCTATGCGGTCGAGATCACCGAGCAGAAGGCGCTCGAAACGCAGATGGCGCAGACCCAGAAGATGAATGCGGTGGGGACGCTGGCCGGGGGCATCGCCCATGACTTCAACAACGTGCTGACCGCAATCCTGCTCTCGTCCGATCACCTGCTGCTGCAGGCGCGTCCTTCCGATGCGAGCTTTGCCGACCTGATGGAGATCAAGCGCAATGCCAATCGCGCTGCCGTGCTGGTGCGGCAGTTGCTCGCCTTCTCGCGCAAGCAGACCATGCGGCCCTCCGTTCTGGTGCTGACAGACGTGGTGGGCGATTTGCGCATGTTGGTCGACCGGCTTCTGTCGGGAACCAATGTGAAGCTGCAGGTGGATTACGGTCGCGACCTTTGGCCTGTGAAGACGGATCTGTCCCAGTTCGAGCAGGTGCTCATCAATCTCTGCGTCAATGCCCGCGATGCCATGCCCAAGGGCGGTGAGCTGATCATCCGCACCCGGAATTACAAGGGCGGTGACATCGCGGCGCTGAATGCGACGGACGTGCCACCGGAAGACCATGTGGTGATCGAGGTTTCCGACACCGGGACGGGCATCGCACCCGAAATCATGGACAAGATTTTCGAGCCCTTCTTCACCACGAAAGAAGTGGGCAAGGGCACGGGTCTCGGCCTGGCGATGGTCTATGGCATCGTCAAGCAGTCCGGCGGCCATATCCAGGCGGAATCGGAAGTCGGGAAGGGCACCACGTTCCGCATTTTCCTGCCGCGCTTCATTCCGGAGATCATTCCGGAAAAGGCACCGCAGAGCACGGTTTCCGGCACCGCGGCGCCGGCGGCGGCCGCCTCTTCCGCGCCGGTCGCTGCCAAGGAACCGGTCGATCTCACCGGCAAGTCGGCGGTCGTGCTTCTCGTCGAGGACGAGGAAGCGGTCCGCCGGGGCGGCAAGCGCATGCTGGAAACCCGCGGCTATACGGTGCATGAGGCCGGCTCCGGCATCGAGGCGCTCGACATCATGGACGAGCTGGACGGCAAGGTGGACATCGTCGTTTCCGACGTGGTCATGCCCGAAATGGACGGGCCGACGCTGTTGACCGAGCTGCGGAAGAACTATCCCGACCTCAAGTTCATTTTCGTTTCGGGCTATGCCGAGGATGCCTTTGCCCGCAACCTGCCCGCCGATGCCAAGTTCGGCTTCCTGCCCAAGCCCTTCTCGCTCAAGCAGCTTGCCGAGGCGGTCTATGAAATGCTGGACGGCAAGAACTGATCCGGCAGAGTCCCGGTGAGACAAGAAAAAGGCGGCTCGTGGGCCGCCTTTTCAATGTTCTGACCGGATCGGTTCAGAGCGCCATGGCAACCGCGATTTCGGCGGCCAGATGGGCATTGTTTTCCACGAGGGCGATGTTGGTGCGCAGCGAGCGGCCCTCGGTCAGGTGATAGATGCGGTCGAGCAGGTATGGCGTGACGGCCTTGCCGACAATATCGTTGTCTTCGGCATCGGAAAGGGCGCGACCGATATAGATTTCCATTTCCTCGCGCGGAATTTCCGCCGCTTCCGGCACGGGATTGGCGACCAGCATGCCACCATCGATGCCGAGCTGATCGCGCGTCTTCTGGAAATTGGCGATGGCGGCCGGGCTGTTCAGCATCAGCGGCGAGGGCAGGCCGGAACCGCGCGACCAGAAGGCCGGGAATTCCATGCTGTCATAGGTCACGACCGGCACGCCCCGGGTTTCCAGCACTTCGAGCGTCTTCGGAATGTCGAGGATCGCTTTCGCCCCGGCGCAGACGACGATGACGGGCGTGCGGGCAAATTCCTCCAGATCGGCGGATATGTCGAAGCTGAGTTCCGCACCCCGGTGTACGCCGCCGATGCCGCCGGTGGCGAACACCTTGATGCCGGCGCGGGCTGCGGCAATCATCGTCGCCGCAACGGTGGTGGCGCCGGTGCGGCGCTCCGCAATCGCAAAGGCGAGATCGGCGCGGGATACTTTCATGGCGCCCTTGGTCTGGGCGAGCTCCAGCAGGTCTTCCTTTTCGAGGCCAATATGCAGCGTGCCGTGAATGACGGCGATGGTGGCCGGAACGGCGCCTTCCTGCCGGATGATCGCTTCCACGCTTTCCGCCATATGAAGATTGCCGGGATAGGGCATGCCGTGCGTGATGATGGTGGATTCCAGCGCAACGATGGGCGCGCCGCGGGCCTTGGCGGCGGCGACTTCACGGGAAAAGGAAACGGGAAGGGACTGGGAGATCGGTCGGGTCATCGGTTCTATCCGGAGCAGCGGGCCTTGAGAGGCAGGCCCGGGGTTGACGCTATTCAAGACAATATTTCGGCGCGAGGCACAAGGGGCAGCACGGCGGCAAGGCTTTCTGGCGAAAGATCGGGCGCGCAGGCCAGTGGCGATGCCAGCGTGATGCGGGCCGCGGCGGTGCCCCAGCGGATGGCTTCCGAAAGGGGGAGGCCATGCATCCGGGCGGACAGGACGCCCGCCGCAAAGCTGTCGCCGGCACCCGTGACGTCCGCGATCCTGTCGGCAGGAGGCGGGGTAAGGCCGACAGCTTCGTTTTCATCAAACAGGACGGTCTGGCGTGCGCCGCGGGTGACCGCGCCCCCCTTCAACCCGGCCCGGCGCAGAAGCTTCGGCCAATCTGCCGCGCTTTCCGCCCGCTCGCCGGCGATGGCGGCCGCCTCGGCCTCGTTGAGAAAAAGGGCGGAGAGCGCGGACAGGATCGGCCGGTACCGCACCACCTTGGCTGGCGATATGGCAATGCCCGCCAGGGAAAGTCCTCGTCCTTCCGCTGCGCGTCCGATGGCCACAAGGGTTTCCTGCGGCAGGTTCGCATCGACCAGCAACAGGTCAGCCTTTGCAAGACGGTCCCGCATCTGGCGCGCCTCGATCCGGCGCGGGCCAAACAGCCGGTAGAGCTCCATATCGGCGAGCGCAATCACGAGATTGCCGTCTGCCTCGAGAATGGCCGTGTAGCTGGGCGTCTTCCGGTCGAGAAAAACCATGGGGTGGTGATCCACGCCCGCCAGGGCGGCAGCCTCGGCAACGGCCTCGGCCTCGCGGTCGCCGCCCAGCGGGGAGACCATGGAGACGGCATGTCCGAGTCTTGCGAGATTGCGCGCGGCATTGAAGCCGCCGCCACCCGCTTCCTCGAACCAACTGCCCGGATTACTGGCGCCGGGCACGGTTTCGCCGCCGATCCGGCCGCGCCGGTCCATGTGGGCGCCGCCCAGAACCAGTATGGATGATCCCCTCATGAGCCCTCGTTGTCTCCCTGGCGCCGCGGACGATTCGCGGGCCTCCGCTCCTCCCGGCCTCGCTCTTCCCGACCTTTCTGAAGCGCGTTCCGGCACTCGAAAACAAAATAAGAACAAACGCTTGTTTGTCTTTCTGTTTCAAGGGCATGATCGGCTCTTGAAATAGCGGAACAAAAAGAGTACATACAGGCCATGGGAAGCTTCGTTGCCTGTGCAGCTTCAATAACCTAAAGGTGGATCATATGTCACAAAATTCTTTGCGGCTTGTAGAGGACAAAACGGTGGATAAAAGCAAGGCACTGGACGCGGCTCTCTCCCAGATCGAACGGGCGTTCGGCAAGGGATCGATCATGAAGCTCGGTTCCAATGAGAATGTCGTGGAGATCGATACCGTATCGACGGGCTCGCTGAGCCTCGATATCGCGCTTGGCATTGGTGGCCTGCCCAAGGGCCGCATCATCGAGATTTACGGCCCGGAAAGCTCGGGCAAGACGACGCTTGCCTTGCAGACCATTGCGGAAGCGCAGAAGAAGGGCGGTATCTGCGCCTTCGTCGACGCCGAGCACGCGCTCGACCCGGTCTATGCCCGCAAGCTGGGTGTCGACCTGCAGAACCTCCTGATCTCGCAGCCGGATACGGGCGAGCAGGCGCTCGAAATCACCGATACGCTGGTGCGCTCCGGCGCCATCGACGTGCTGGTGGTCGACTCCGTGGCGGCGCTGACGCCGCGGGCGGAAATCGAAGGCGAGATGGGCGACAGCCTGCCGGGCCTGCAGGCCCGCCTGATGAGCCAGGCGCTGCGCAAGCTCACCGCCTCCATCTCCCGGTCCAACTGCATGGTGATCTTCATCAACCAGATCCGCATGAAGATCGGTGTGATGTTCGGTTCGCCGGAAACCACCACAGGCGGCAACGCCCTGAAGTTCTACGCCTCCGTTCGTCTCGACATCCGCCGCATCGGTTCCGTCAAGGAGCGCGACGAGGTGGTGGGCAACCAGACCCGCGTGAAGGTGGTCAAGAACAAGATGGCGCCTCCCTTCAAGCAGGTGGAATTCGACATCATGTATGGCGAAGGCGTGTCCAAGACGGGCGAACTCATCGATCTTGGCGTAAAAGCCGGTATCGTCGAGAAGTCCGGCGCCTGGTTCTCCTACAACAGCCAGCGCCTCGGCCAGGGTCGCGAGAATGCGAAGACCTTCCTGCGCGACAATCCGGATCTCTCCCGCGAGATCGAGATGGCTCTGCGCCAGAATGCAGGGCTGATTGCCGACCGCTTCCTCCAGAACGGCGGTCCGGATGCCGGAGAAGACGATGGTGCGGGCGATATGTAACGCCTTCGCCTCACCTTTATTTTAGAAAAACGGCCGTGGATCGCCCGATCCCCGGCCGCTTTCGTTTGTCCTGCTGGACAGGGCCAAGAGGGGGCGATAAAAGCCAATGGTTTTTATGGAATGGTTCCGCCGGAGGGCGGCTATGAAGGGCGTATCATGAGCGGTGTGAATGAAATCCGGTCGACCTTTCTCGACTACTTCAAGAAGAATGGCCACGAGATCGTCTCGTCGAGCCCGCTCGTGCCGCGTAACGATCCCACATTGATGTTCACCAATGCGGGCATGGTGCAGTTCAAGAACGTCTTCACCGGTCTGGAACATCGCCCCTATTCCACGGCAGCCACGGCGCAGAAATGCGTGCGTGCCGGCGGCAAGCACAACGATCTCGACAATGTCGGCTATACCGCGCGCCACCACACCTTCTTCGAGATGCTCGGCAACTTTTCTTTCGGCGACTATTTCAAGGAGAGCGCGATCGAGCTTGCCTGGAACCTGATCACCAAGGAATTCGGGATCGACGCCAAGCGTCTGCTGGTCACCGTTTATCACAATGATGACGAGGCTTTCGGGCTCTGGAAGAAGATTGCCGGTTTCTCCGACGACCGGATCATCCGCATCCCGACCTCCGACAATTTCTGGGCCATGGGCGATACGGGTCCCTGCGGCCCGTGCTCGGAAATCTTCTACGATCACGGCGACCATATCTGGGGCGGCCCTCCGGGTTCGCCGGAAGAGGATGGCGACCGCTTCATCGAAATCTGGAACCTCGTCTTCATGCAGTATGAGCAGGTGACGAAGGAAGAGCGCGTCTCGCTGCCGCGTCCGTCCATCGATACCGGCATGGGCCTGGAGCGTGTCGCCGCCCTGCTGCAGGGCAAGCACGACAATTACGATATCGACCTGTTCCGCGCGCTGATTGCCGCATCGGTGGAGCATACGGGCGTACCGGCCGAAGGCGAGCGCCGGGCGAGCCACCGCGTGATTGCCGATCACCTGCGCTCCTCCGCTTTCCTCATTGCAGACGGCGTTCTGCCGTCCAACGAAGGCCGCGGCTATGTGCTGCGCCGCATCATGCGGCGCGCCATGCGCCATGCGCAGCTGCTCGGTTCCCGCGATCCGCTGATGTGGAAGCTGCTGCCGACGCTGGTCAACGAAATGGGCCGCGCCTATCCGGAGCTGCAGCGCGCCGAAGCGCTGATTTCCGAGACCCTGAAACTCGAAGAGACCCGTTTCCGCAAGACGCTGGAGCGCGGCCTGTCGCTGCTGTCCGATGCGACCGCAAATCTCTCCAAGGACGACAGCCTGGATGGTGAAACCGCCTTCAAGCTCTACGATACCTACGGTTTCCCGCTCGATCTGACGCAGGATGCCCTGCGCGCCCGCGGCATTCATGTGGACCTGACCGGCTTCAACGATGCCATGCAGCGCCAGAAGGCCGAGGCACGCGCCCACTGGGCCGGCTCCGGCGACAAGGCGAACGAGACGATCTGGTTCGAGCTGAAGGAAAAGCACGGCGCGACCGAGTTTCTCGGCTACGACACCGAGCGCGCCGAAGGCGTGGTGCAGGCGCTGGTGCGCGAGGGCAAGGCTGTCGACAGCGCTTCTGCCGGCGAGAGCGTGCAGGTCGTGGTCAACCAGACGCCGTTCTATGGCGAATCCGGCGGCCAGATGGGCGATACCGGCGTGATGGAAACCGATGGCGCCAAGCTGAAGGTGACGGATACGCAGAAGAAGGGCGAAGGCCTGTTCGTGCATGTGGCCGAGGTGGTCGAGGGATCGGTGAAGCCGGGTGACGCGGTGATCCTCACCGTCGATCATGCCCGCCGTGGCGCGCTTCGTGCCAACCACTCCGCAACCCATTTGCTGCATGAAGCCATGCGCGAAGTGCTGGGCACGCATGTGGCGCAGAAGGGCTCGCTCGTGGCGCCGGAGCGGCTGCGATTCGATGTGTCCCATCCCAAGCCCATGTCCGCCGACGAACTGAAGATCATCGAGGACATGGCGAACGAAATCATCGTTCAGAACGCGCCGGTGAGCACCCGCCTGATGAGCGTGGACGATGCGATTGCCGAGGGCGCCATGGCGCTCTTCGGGGAAAAATACGGCGATGAAGTGCGTGTTGTTTCCATGGGCCGGGCGGTGCGTGGCGAGAAGGCCGGCAAAGCCTATTCGCTCGAGCTCTGCGGCGGCACGCATGTGGCCGCAACCGGCGAGATCGGTCTCGTGCGTGTTCTCTCCGAAAGCGCTGTAGGCGCTGGCGTTCGACGCGTCGAGGCGGTGACGGGTGATGCCGCCCGCGCCTATCTGGCCGAGCAGGACGAGCGCGTGAAGGCGCTGGCCTCCACGCTCAAGGTCCAGCCGGGCGATGTGGTTTCGCGCGTGGAAAGCCTGATGGAAGAGCGCAAGAAGCTGGAGCGTGAGCTCGCCGATGCCAAGCGCAAGCTCGCCATGGGCGGCGGGACCGCCGGCGGCGATGCGCCGGAAGAGGTCGGCGGCGTGAAATTCATGGGCAAGATCATGTCGGGCGTCGATGCCAAGGACCTCAAGCCCATGGCAGATGAGGGCAAGGCAAGCCTTGGCTCGGGCGTCGTGACCTTCATCGGTGTCTCTCCCGATGGCAAGGCCAGCGCCGTGGTGGCCGTGACCGACGATCTGACGGGCCGCTTCAGCGCCGTCGATCTGGTGCGGATTGCTTCTGCGGCCCTCGGCGGCAAGGGCGGCGGCGGCCGTCCCGACATGGCCCAGGCCGGCGGTCCGGACGGAGCGCAGGCCGAGGCGGCGATTGCAGCCGTCAAGGCCGCATTGGCCGGCTGATCCTTTTTCCCGCAGGCACAAGAACCTCCCGCCGCAAGACGGGAGGTTTTTTCGTGGATAAAGGGATGGCCGCAGGGTCACGAACGATCTGCGTCGAAAGCAGGCGTCAGGTGGGCGTGGCCTCTGCCGGCGCACCCTTCGCCGCCGAAATGGCCGCGAGGGCGGCGTCCAGCGATGGCGAGAAGGTCACGCGCGGTGCGTGGACCTCATGGCTTTCCAGTGTCTTGCGGACCGTGTCCGATGCCCCGGATATGAACACCGCCGTACCCGTTTTCTCGGCCTTGCGGACAGCGCCTTCGATGAGGTTTGCGGCCGTGGAATCCATGAAGGGTACCGCCTGGCAGTCGAGCACGGCATAGCGATAGCCGTTTGCGATGCGGTCGAGCACCGGTCCGGCCTGCGGCGCGGCACCAAAGAAGAGAATGCCTTCGATCCGGTAGATCAGGGTGTCGCGGGGCGTGCCGGGCAGGGGATTTTCCGTCTCTTCGTCGCGGTCGGGCCGTTCTTCGAGCTTCAGCGTCTTGCTCATGCGGTCGATGAAGAGGATGGAGGAAAGCGCAAGCCCGATGATGATGCCCTCCGTCAGATCGCGGAACACGACGAGGAGGAAGGTGGCCATCAGCACGACTGCATCCGCCCGGGACGAGCGCAGCAAGGCGGCAAAGGCCGGCTTTTCCACCATGTTCCAGGCCACGACGGCAAGCACGCCGGCCAGGCTCGCGAGCGGTATGTAGCCCGCAAGCGGGGCGGCCACCAGCATGAAGGCGAGCAGGAACAGGGCATGCAGCATGCCCGATACCGGCGACGTGGCACCGGAGCGCACATTGGTGGCAGTGCGGGCAATCGTTCCGGTCGCGCAGATGCCGCCGAACAGGGCAGAGCCCATATTGGCCGCTCCCTGGGCAATCAGTTCCATGCTGGAGCGATGGCGCCGCCCGGTCATGCTGTCGGCGACGACGGCGGACAGCAGCGATTCTATCGCGCCCAGCAAGGTAAAGGCGATGGCATCCGGCAGCACCGCAATCACCTTTTCCATCGACCAGGAGGGCAGTTGCGGCAGCGGCAGGGTGCGGGGTATGCCGCCGAATTTGCTGGCAATCGTATCGACCGGCAGGTGGAGCAACTGGGTGAGGGTGGCCATGAGGGCGACGGCGATCAACAGGCCCGGCCAGGTGGGCCGGAAGCGCCGGATTGCCAAGATGAGGACGATGGTGGCGAGGGAAAGGCCGAGCGCCGCGGGATTGAGCGTTGCGGCGGAGGATGCGAGTGCCGAGAGCTTGCCGATGACAGGTCCGGGTTCTGGCCCGTCGAGGCGAATGCCCGTCAGGTCGCGGATCTGGCTGGCGAAGATGATCACCGCGATCCCTGCGGTAAAGCCCACCGTGACCGGATAGGGAATCAGGCGAATGAAGCGCCCGAGGCGCAGGAAACCCGCCGCCATCAGGAAAAGGCCGGAGAGGAAGGTGGCAATCAGCAGACCGTCTATGCCTTCGCGGGCCACGGTTGCCGACACCAGCACGATAAAAGCGCCGGCAGGACCGCCGATTTGGTGCCGGCTGCCGCCGAGCACGGAAATCAGGAAGCCGCCGACGATTGCGGTGAACAGCCCGCGATCCGGCGTTACGCCCGAGGCTATGGCTATGGCCATAGACAGGGGCAGGGCAACAATGGCGACGGTGAGGCCGGAAAGCGCATCCTGTTTCAGACGGGAAAAATCATACCCCTCCTGAAACACCGTCACCAGTTTCGGAACCAGCCTGTCCGTCATCCAGCTTCCCTCTCTCTGCCATTGCGTGCTGCCGAAGGGCAGGCTCCGCGACCAAGATTGCCCGTAGCATTTCTGCCGATACTATGCCTTGCTTTTCGAAAGGTCCGCAGGATTTGTGAAGTCGTTCCATGCTGGAAAGAGGGCGGGGGAAGAAGTGGAAGGCGGTATGAACCAGATAGGCACCTGGACGCATTACGAGGCACGGCTGAGACGGGTAACGGCCTATATACACGACCATCTGGACGAGGAACTGGATATGGACAGGCTGGCGGAAATTGCCTGCCTGTCGCCCTATCACTGGCATCGGATCTACAGGGGCGTCCAGGGGGAAACCCTGGCCCAGACCGTGCGGCGGCTGCGGCTGCAGCGGGCGGCCAATGCGCTGGCGACCACGGCAGAGCCGGTCATCGCCATTGCCCGCCGGAATGGATATCCAAGCCTTTCCTCCTTCTCCCGCGTATTCAAGGCCAGCTACGGCCTGTCGCCCGCCGCCTATCGGCGCAATGGCGGGCATGTGGCGCTCAAGACTGCCATCCGGCAAGGAGACATGTGGATGTATGACGTAACGTTCCGAACGCTTGAACCAACCCCTGCCATCGGTGTGGACCATAGTGGCCCCTACATCACGATCGGCAAGGCATTCGAGACCCTGTGGGGTCTCCTGTGGACGCGCAATCTCGCGCGGCCGGGAGCCAGACTTTACGGCGTGTATTATGACGACCCCGAGGGCAAGCCGGCCGATGCGCTGCGTTCGATGGCCTGTGTGGAGGTTGCCGATCCCAATCTGGCAGTTGAGCCGCCCCTGAAGCGATTGACCATTGCCGGCGGACGCTACGCCGTTCTCACCCACAGGGGACCCTATAGCGAGCTGCATCTGGCCTATAGCTGGCTTTACGGGCAATGGCTGCCGGCGGCCAATCTGGAAATTCGAAACGAGCCGGCCATCGAGATCTACGTCAACACCCCGCAGGATACCGCGCCGCAGGATCTGATTACGGAAATCTGCATACCGGTCCAGTCATGATCAAGCACGACCTCAAGAAGGCGTTGCCCGGCTTCTTCCGGGCGCCCCTCGGACGGTTCGAGCGGATCAATCTGCCGGCGATGGACTATCTGGCCGTGGACGGGACGGGCGATCCGAACCGGACTGCAGCCTATCGGGCGGCGGTCGAAACGCTCTATGCCGCATCCTATGGTCTGAAGTTCCTGAGCAAGGCGGCCGGGCAAGACTATATCGTACCGCCTCTCGAAGGACTCTGGTGGGCCGACGATCCCAGGGATTTCATCCTGCGGCGCAAGGAAACCTGGAAGTGGACCATGCTCATCGCGGTGCCGCCTTTCGTGGATGAAACGATGATGGAGCAGGCCATCCAGGGCGCCAGGAGAAAAGGCGCGCCGGCGGCGGGAGATCTCCGTCGGTTGCGGCTTGCGGAGGGCGAATGTCTCCAGACGCTGCATGTGGGCAGCTACGATGCGGAAGCGCCGGTTCTCGCCCGCCTGCATGACGAACTGATGCCCGCGCAAGGCCTGACCTTCAACGGGCATCATCATGAGGTTTATCTGTCCGATCCGCGTCGGGTCGTGCCGGAGAAGCTCAAGACCATCCTTCGGCAGCCGGTGCGCGCAATCGGGTGATCAGCCGGCAGCCTTCTTCATCGCTTCCCCCTCCTGTTCGCAGAGGGCATGGGTGCGGCGATAGGCTTCCCGGCTGGAAATGCGCCGTGCATAGTCCTCGAACGCGGGACGCTTTTCGATGGAGCCGAACATCAATCCCCAGGCGACCGCGGAGCCGACATAGACATCCGCAGCGGTGAAGCGGTTGCCGGCGATGAAATCATAGGCGGAAACCGCCTTTTCCAGCGTGTCCATGACCTGTTCATAGGAGCCATAGCCGCTCATGCCGCGCTTGTCGTCCGGAACCTGAAAGCCCATGGCGCGGTTCGTGACGGCCTGCTCCAGCGGACCGGCAGCGAAGAACATCCAGCGATAGTAATTGGCCCGTTCTTCCGGGTGGGGTGCGAGGCCGCGTTCCGGAAAGGCCTCGGCCATATAGGCACAGATGGCAGCGCATTCCGTGACGATGTTTTCGCCATGCTTCAGAACCGGCACTTTGCCCATGGGGTTCATGCCCTTGTAGTCCGATGTTTTCATCGACGGGCCGAAGGGCACATTCACCACCTCGTAGGGCTGGTGCGATTCTTCCATCATCCACCGGGCTATGCGGCCGCGAGACATGGGATTGGTGTAAAGCGTGAGATTGCCGGTCATGACACGATCCTCCTGGTGCATGGGCGGCAGGATAGCCGGGCTGCCCGATACGACCAAGAAAAAACCCGGCGCCTGGCCGGGTTTTCACTTTTTCAAAGCTCAATGGACGTTCAGGCGGCCATTGCGATCTGCAGGTTCTCGTCGATCTTGTCGAGGAAGGCGGTGGTGGAGAGCCAGGGCTGATCCGGGCCGATGAGGAGCGCGAGGTCCTTGGTCATGAAGCCGGATTCGACGGTCTGGATGCACACGCGCTCGAGCGTTTCGGAGAACTTCGCCAGCTCCTTGTTGTCGTCCAGCTTGGCGCGGTGGGCGAGGCCACGGGTCCAGGCGAAGATCGAGGCGATGGAATTGGTCGAGGTTTCCTGGCCCTTCTGGTGCTGGCGGTAGTGGCGGGTCACGGTGCCATGGGCGGCTTCCGCTTCCACGGTCTTGCCATCCGGCGTCAGCAGCACGGAGGTCATCAGGCCGAGCGAGCCGAAGCCCTGCGCGACCGTGTCCGACTGCACGTCGCCGTCATAGTTCTTGCAGGCCCAGATATAGCCGCCCGACCACTTCAGGGCGGAGGCGACCATGTCGTCGATCAGGCGGTGTTCGTAGATGATGCCGACTTCGTCGAACTTGGCCTTGAACTCGTTCTGGTAGACTTCCTCGAAGATGTCCTTGAAGCGGCCGTCATAGGCCTTCAGGATGGTGTTCTTGGTCGACAGGTAGACCGGCCACTTGCGCATCAGGCCGTACATCATCGAAGCGCGCGCGAATTCGCGGATCGATTCGTCGAGGTTGTACATGGCAAGCGCGACACCGGCGCCGGGCGCCTTGTAGACTTCCTTTTCGATCACCTGGCCGTCTTCGCCGACGAACTTGATGGTCAGCGTGCCCTTGCTGGGGAACTTGAAGTCGGTGGCCTTGTACTGGTCGCCGAAGGCATGGCGGCCGACGACGATCGGCTTGGTCCAGCCGGGAACCAGACGCGGCACGTTCTTGCAGATGATCGGCTCACGGAAGATCACGCCACCCAGGATGTTGCGGATCGTGCCGTTCGGCGATTTCCACATTTCCTTGAGATTGAACTCCTTTACGCGCGCTTCGTCCGGCGTGATCGTGGCGCACTTGATGCCGACGCCGTGCTTCTTGATCGCGTTTGCCGCGTCGATGGTGACCTGGTCATTGGTCGCGTCGCGGTTCTCCACCGAAAGGTCGTAATATTCGATGTCGAGATCAAGGTAAGGGAGGATCAGCTTGTCCTTGATCAGCTGCCAGATGATGCGGGTCATCTCGTCGCCGTCGAGATCGACGACCGGATTTGCCACCTTGATCTTGTTCATGAAAACCATCCTCTAGAGTATCGGGGGAGCCAAGACGGGAATTCCCCCATGGGAGTTGATGCGAGATGCCGCGCTATAGCATCCCCCGAGAGGATCGCAAAGGCACCAGAAAGTCGATGCTTGCCTTTTCGCCCCCAAAATTGGTCGATTTGCGAAGCGCGCTGCGCCAGCCGCTCACATTGTCCGTCACGCGTATAATGGTTATGTCTTGCTAAAAGGTGCAGAGGATGCCAGTCAACCGGCGTCCAGCCCGATGAAAGGACCGACCTCCGTGCTCAAGAAGATCTCCGTTGTTCTCTTTCCGCTTTTCCTCGCCGCCGCGACCCCTTCGCTTGCGGCCGACATGACCGCTCCGGTCAAGCAGCTGATGACGCTGGTGGAGGGCAACTGGAAGGCCGACGATCCCGAGAGCAACGATTATTTCAGCGAGGATCTGCTGAAGAGCATCTATAGCGAGGCCTTCGCCGATGCCTATCGCGAGGCATCGAAACACCCGGCTTACGATCCTCCGGAAGGCGAGACGACCGGCAGCCCCTTCGATCATGACGTGATTGCCAACGGTCAGGATGGCTGCCCGTTCGAGAATGTCCGCATCGAGGACGATGGCGACGGTCAGGTGACGGCGCTCTTCAACAATCGGGCCTGCATGGGCGACGATCCGGCCAACAAGGACGATTCCGTCGTCATCTTCCATGTGAAGAAAGAAGCCGGTCGTCCTGTCATCGATGACATTTATATCGTGGAGAATGGCAGCTCCGGGACAGGCATCAAGGAGCAGATGCTCGAGATCGCGAAGCAGTAAGGCGCCACAACCCGTTTCGGAGTGCAGACCATGTCGATTGTCCGTCCGGCTTTCGTCGCCGCTATCCTCATGACCCTGTCCAGCGCCGCTCTGGCTGGCGATGCCACGGCCCCGGTAAAAGTTCTGTTCGACATTGCGTCCGGAAAAACCCAAGGCGCGATCTTCGACGACAAGCGTCTCGACAGCGTTTTCTCCCGGAGTTTTGCCGCCACCTACCGGATTGCCTACAAGGTGGCGGAAATGGCCGAATCCGAGGAAATGCTCTTCGATTACGATCCGCTGATCGGCGGCCAGGACAGTTGCCCGCTGGAAGACATTTCCTTCAAGGCCCTGCCGGCGGAAACCGACCGGGATGTGCAGGTCACGCCCGTCGAGGTCCAGTTCAACGCCATGAAATGCTTCCAGGGTTTCGAAAAGGAACCCCCGGCAAGGCGCCGGTTCCGGGTGATCGAGGAAGAGGGGAAGTTCGTGATCGACGATTACGAGAACGGCGTCACGAACGATCAGGAGAAAAGCGTTTCCGTCAAGGAGCAGCTCGTCGGCTTTGCAGAGGGCGATCTGCGCCGGGTGGCTAACCTGACTGCCCCTGCGGAGTAAACGCTCCAGGATTTACAGGCTGCATGAATCATATTAGAAATTCCATTATATCTAAATAATGGGGTTTCTATATGAAATTTAGACGCGTGATGACGGGCGATCCTGCACCCTGGTTTCGGGCTGCCTCGCTTTCAAATCCCGATTTCCGCTTCGATACCGTGGGCGGTCGCTATATCGTTCTCGCCTTCTTTGCCACCGCACAGCATGAGGAAGCGCAGGCCGCCATTGCGGCGGTAAAGTCCAGGCCTGATCTTTTCGATGACAGGAAGGCTTCCTTCTTCGGCATTACCAATGACGCCTCCGACGTGGGGGAAAAGCGGATCGCCGACAGCATTCCCGGTTACCGGTACTTCCTCGATCCCCATCTGCATATTTCGCGCGCCTTCGGCGCCGCCTCCCTGGAGGAGGGAAGCCGGGATGTGGTGATGCGCTGGATCGTCCTCGATCCCTCGCTGCGCGTGCTGTCGGTCTTGCCGTTTCGGACCGGGCGGCCGGATATTGCCGCGCTTTTTGCCCTTCTCGAAGGATTGCCCGCGATCGAAGACTATCCGGGGAATGGCCTTCATGCCCCCGTCCTCGTTTTGCCGAATGTCTTCGAGCCCGACTTCTGCCACGAGCTGATGGAGCTCTACCGGGAACATGGCGGCCAGGAGAGCGGCTTCATGCGCGAAGTGGGCGGCAAGACGGTGGTCGTCACGGATCCGACCCACAAACGGCGCAAGGATTTCGTCATCACCGAGCAAGGCATGATCGCCCAGACGCAGGCGCGGGTGATCAAGCGGATCGTACCGGAGATTTTCAAGGCCTTCCAGTTTCGCGCCACCCGCATGGAACGGTATATCGTGTCCTGCTATGCGGCCGGGGATCAGGCGCATTTCAAACCGCATCGGGACAATACGACGGGCGGTACCGCGCATCGCCGCTTTGCCGTGTCGGTCAACCTGAACGATGATTTCGACGGAGGCGATCTGCGCTTCCCGGAGTTCGGAGCAAAACAGTTCCGCGCCCCTGTGGGTGGCGCTATCGTCTTTTCATGCTCGCTTCTGCATGAAGTTTCGGCCGTGACCCGGGGAGAGCGTTTCGCCTTTCTGCCCTTTCTCTATGACGAGCAGGCGGCGCGGGTACGGGTGGCGAACAACTCGAACCTGGGTGAGGGGGTAGAGGCCTACCGGCTGACTGCCGGATGATGGCCGACCGTTGTCCTTGGCCTTTGCAAAGGACGGCTGAATGTGTCAGGAGAGCGGCCGGTAAGTATTCACGGAACCGGTCGCACCATGTCAGGTACAAACAGCGAGAAGGAACGCATCGAGGACGGCCCAGTCATCGTACTGGTCGAGCCGCAGCTGGGTGAGAATATCGGCATGGTCGCGCGCGCCATGGCCAATTTCGGCCTGGCGGAGTTGCGCCTTGTCAATCCCCGGGACGGGTGGCCGAGCGAGAAGGCGCGTTCGGCAGCGTCGAAGGCCGATCACGTCATCGATGGGGTGACCGTCTTCGAAACGCTGGAAGCGGCCATTGCCGACCTCAATTTCGTCTATGCGACGACGGCACGGGAACGCTACGGCTTCAAGCCTGTTCGATCCCCGGTGACGGCCTGTCAGACGCTGCGCCAGAAGCACCGCGACGGAGAGCGCATCGGCGTGCTGTTCGGGCGGGAACGCTGGGGACTGTCCAACGAGGAAGTGGCGCTGGCAGACGAGATCGTGACCTTCCCCGTCAACCCCGCCTTCGCCTCGCTGAATATCGCGCAAGCAGTTCTGCTCATGTCCTATGAATGGATGAAATCCGGCATGGAAGACCTGAGCGTGACCCTGTTTCAGCCCGTGGAACAGCGCCCCGCGACGAAGGAGGAGCTGTTCGGCCTGTTCGACCATGTGGAGGAAGCGCTGGACGCGCGCGGTTACTTCCATCCTGCCGCCAAAAAGCCGAAGATGGTGGACAATCTTCGCGCCGTGCTGTCGCGCCGGGCCTTTACATCGCAGGAAATCGGGGTCATCCGCGGCGTGGTTTCGTCGCTGGACCGTTTCCAGCGCCGGTACCCTCAGGGGGCGGCACCGGCGGCAGAGAGGGGCGGGCAGGATGGTGAACAGGGCAATGACGGCTGAACTCAAGCCGATATTGATGTTCGACAGCGGTATCGGCGGTCTTACCGTCTTGCGCGAGGCGCGGGTGCTGATGCCGGAGCGCGGCTTCATCTATGTGGCCGATGACGCCGGCTTTCCCTATGGCGGTTGGGAAGAGGAGGCGCTCAAGGAGCGGATCATCGGTCTCTTCGCCCGTCTTCTGGAGGAATACCGGCCTGAAGTCTGCGTCATCGCCTGCAACACCGCTTTCACGCTGGTCGGCGCCGATTTGCGGGCCGCTTTTCCCGACATGACCTTCGTGGGCACGGTGCCCGCCATCAAGCCTGCCGCGGAGCGCACACGCTCGGGCCTCGTTTCGGTGCTGGCCACGCCCGGCACGGTCAAGCGAGCCTATACCAGGGATCTCATCCAGTCCTTTGCCTCCCAGTGCCATGTGCGCCTCGTCGGCTCGCAGAACCTCGCACGCATGGCGGAAGCCTATGTGCGCGGCGAAGGCCTATCCGATGAAGCCGTGCTGGAAGAAATCGCCCAGTGCTTTGTCGATATGCCGGATGGCCGGAAGACGGATATCGTGGTGCTTGCCTGCACGCATTATCCCTTCATGGCGAATATGTTCCGGCGGCTTGCACCCTGGCCGGTGGATTGGATCGATCCGGCAGAAGCGATTGCGCGGCGAGCGCGCAGCCTGGTTCCCCAGGTGGCCGATGCGGTGCATCCCGACAATCAGGATTTCGCCATCTTCACCTCCGGCAACCCCGATTTTCCCACCCGGCGACTGATGCAAGGGTTCGGACTTTCGGTCCGCTGACTCGTCCCTCACGACTCGAGCAACCCGACAAGCCTCGCAATCGCTTCGTCAAAGATGGAGGCGATCCGCTTGTGTTCAGGGCCGACACGGCTGTAGGCCTTGCTGAAATCCCGGATACGATCGGCATTGAGCAGAAGATCCGTCCGGCGCGCTCCGGCATCCCCTCCATCCTCGAACAGGCTGGCAGGCAGGCAGAGGCGCTGGGGACCGATATCCGGCCAGAAATGGGCAAGCTTCAGCCCGGAATTATAGAAGGCCTTCCGCCATTCCGGACGGGTCTCCGCCATGAGAACCAGCGCGAAGCAGCTGATCATCGTTTCTTTCGCAATGGGCAGTTCCATTTCATCGCGCAGTTCGATTCCCAAAGGGTCCGCCACAAGCATTTCTGCGAAATCGTGAATGAGCTTCAGCGTGCGCGTGAGAACGTCCCGTTCTTCCTTTTCCCGAATCGTTTCTTCGCGGGGCCAGGAAAAGGGTTCCGCCGAGGGGTCGATACCGGAAAATCCTGTGTTCTCGTGCATGACTCGTCCCATTCAAAACATTGAAATCAATAAAATGCGAAATTAATAATATAGAAAAAGCGGCCGGAAGTCGATGGAGGCGGGCAAAGAGGTTGTGAATGAGCGCCGCTTTTCGAAGGCGCTCGCCCGCAAAGCTTGGTAAAGGCTTGTCCTGCCTGCGCGGCGAAGAATCGCAACGTCTGAACTGGTCCGGAGTGGTGAATTGAAAGTTGGCATCGATATGGGAACGCTGGGTGGCGGTGAGCCGGCCAAGCTCGATATCGAGGAGCTGCTGGCGACCCGACTTCTGGTGCAGGGCAATTCCGGGTCCGGAAAAAGCCATCTGCTGCGCCGCCTGCTGGAACAATCGGCTCCCTGGGTGCAGCAATGCATCATCGATCCGGAAGGGGATTTCGTGACCCTTGCGGACAAGTTCGGCCATGTGGTCGTGGATGGAGAGCGAACAGAGGCGGAGCTCGCCGGGATCGCCAACCGCATCCGTCAACACAGGGTGTCCTGCGTCCTCACGCTGGAAGGTCTCGAGATCGACCAGCAGATGCGGGCCGCCGCCGCCTTTCTCAACGGCATGTTCGATGCGGATCGCGAGTTCTGGTATCCCGTGCTTGTGGTGGTGGACGAGGCCCAGATGTTTGCGCCTGCAGTCGCCGGCGAGGTGGCGGACGATGCCCGCAAGGCTTCGCTCGGGGCGATGACGAACCTGATGTGCCGGGGACGCAAACGTGGACTTGCCGGTGTGATCGCCACGCAACGATTGGCCAAACTGGCGAAGAACGTCGCTGCCGAAGCCTCCAACTTTCTGATGGGGCGCACCTTTCTCGATATCGACATGGCCCGGGCTGCCGATCTGCTTGGCATGGATCGCCGTCAGGCAGAAATGTTCCGCGATCTCAAGCGCGGCAGCTTTGTGGCGCTCGGCCCTGCGCTTTCGCGACGTCCCCTGCCGGTGACAATCGGCGCCGTGGAGACCTCGGCCCGTTCATCGAGCCCGAAACTGATGCCGCTGCCGGATGCACCCGTCGATGTCGAGGACCTGATCTTCACGCCCGACCCCGAGGAGTTCAACCGTCCGATCGCGCGGCGACCGGTTCGCGAGCCCAAGCCCACGACCGATATTCTTGCGGAGCTTTCCAAGGCGCCGCCGGCGGCAATCGCCCCGCAGCCGGAGACGAAGACGAGCCAGCCCGATATCAGCCCGGAAGAGCGGCAGGAGCGCCTGACAGGCGTTATGACCGAGATTCTGTCCGATCCGGAAGCGGCCTTCCGATCCGATGCCGTGCTGTTTCAGGAGTTTCTCGTGCGGGTGCGCATGCGGCGCATTCCCGGTCCGCCCATGCCCTTGCCCGAGTTTCGTCGGCGGCTTGCCGTCACCCGGTCCGGGGTCGATGCGCTGATGGCGGCGACCGGCGAATGGGAGCAGGCCGTTCGTCTGTCCGGCCAGGTTACCGACGACCTCCAGGGCGTCTTCCTGCTCCTGGCGCGGCATGCGCTTGAAAAATCGACCTGCCCCTCCGACGCCGACATTGCACGCGCTTATGGAACCCATTCCACGCGTCGCGCGCGCCGCTTTCTCAGCTATTTCGAAGAGCAGGGTCTGGTGGTCGTTCACACGGATTTTTCGGGCAAGCGAATTGTCGCCTTCCCCGATCTGGACGCGCAGACCGCACCGGGAGATCCGAACGCCCCGCTTTCCGGGCAGGGCGTTGCGGCTGAGTGAGACCGGAGGCGCTTACGCCCCGCCAATCGCCTCATTTTTCTCCTCGTTCCGCGTGGCCCACAGGGAACCGAGAATACCGGTGGCGAGAATGCCGACGGTGACGCCGAGCGATATCATCGGCGGGATCTTCGCCAAGCCCAGCATGTCGGCGATGAAGATCTTGGAGCCGATGAAGATCAGGACCACCGACAACGCATATTTCAGATAGACGAATCGATGGATCAGGGCGGCAAGGGCGAAGTAGAGAGCCCTGAGGCCGAGGATCGCGAAGATGTTCGAGGTGTAGACCACGAAGGGATCGGTGGTGATCGCAAAGACTGCAGGGATCGAATCGACGGCAAAGACCAGATCCGCCAGTTCCACCATCACGAGGGCCAGCAGCAGCGGCGTGATATAGGTCTTGAGCTTGCCGGTTTTCGGGTCGGGCTCCCGAACGATGAAGCGCTCGCCCCGCAGCGTCTGCGTCACGGGGAAATATTTCCGCATGAGCTTCAGGGCCGGGTGGGTTTCCACGTCATAGGCGTGGTCTGCGGCAAACAGCATCTTGATGCCGGTCAGCACCAGGAAGCCTGCGAAGAGATAGAGAACCCAGTGGTAGTTTTCGACCACGGAAGCGCCCGCCGCAATCATGATGCCGCGCAGGATGATGACGCCGAGAATGCCGAAGAGAAGAACGCGGTGCTGATAGGCGCGGGGAATGGCGAATGTGCCGAAAATCATGGCGATGACGAAGATATTGTCCATCGCCAGGCTTTTTTCGACCACGAAACCGGTCAGGTATTCCATGCCGGATTGAGCGCCGTTCTGAAACCAGACGAAGCCGCCGAAGGCAAGGCCAAGCGCAATGTAAAAAGCGGAAAGAACGAAGCTTTCCTTGATGCCGATTTCCCTGCTGTCCTTGTGCAGCAGCCCGAGATCGAGAACGAGAAGAACTATGACGAGGGCGAGAAAGGCAAGCCACATCCACAATGCGGTGCCCAGGAAGTCTGTCCAAAGAAAATCCATGGAGGGTTTCCTTTGCCGGATGGATTAATGTTCACAGCTCCGACATCACGGGAATCCGGCGCTCGCGTCAGAGGGGCCCGGTGCTGCGTCCACCCCAGATGGGTTGACGAAAATCAAAGTTCAAGACCGCTTAGGCACCCTTGTTGACAATTTTGCATCCAGGCCCTAAAGACCGCCCCAACGCCGGGCAGAAATGTCCGGTGTTTCATTTGACGTGTCCCGTGGATCGCCCGTTCGCCAATGGCGCGGTCCTGTCAGGGTCCGAGAGGATCCAGAGGAGGGCGCGTTTCCTGACCTGCCGGCATTCGTGTCGGCATCACGATCGAACACAAGGGAAATGCGATGAGCAAGCGCGAATCTGCCAAGTATAAAATTGATCGCCGTATGGGCGAAAACATCTGGGGTCGTCCGAAGTCCCCGGTCAACCGCCGTGAATACGGCCCGGGCCAGCACGGCCAGCGCCGCAAGGGCAAGCTTTCGGACTTCGGTGTGCAGCTGCGCGCCAAGCAGAAGCTGAAGGGCTATTACGGCGACCTGCGCGAGAAGCAGTTCCGCGCGATCTTCGCCGAAGCTGACCGTCGCAAGGGCGACACCTCGGAAAACCTGATCGGCCTGCTGGAATCGCGTCTCGACGCCATCGTCTACCGCGCCAAGTTCGTTTCGACCGTTTTCGCTGCCCGCCAGTTCGTGAACCACGGCCACGTGATGGTGAACGGCGTTCGCGTCAACATCGGTTCCTACCGCTGCAAGGCCGGCGACGTCATCGAAGTTCGTCAGAAGTCCAAGCAGCTGGCGATGGTTCTGGAAGCTTCGCAGCTCGCCGAGCGCGACGTTCCTGACTATATCGAAGTCGACCACAACAAGATGGTTGCAACCTTCGCCCGCGTACCGACCCTTTCCGACGTTCCGTACCCGGTCATCATGGAACCCCATCTGGTGGTGGAATTCTATTCGCGTTAATCGACGCGAACCGCATTCAGAGAAGGCCGCCTCCGGGCGGCCTTTTTGCGTTCACGATGTTGTTGGTTACAGCTGTTGTCTTGGGCTTGCCCGCAGTAAGGCGGGATGTTACCCAGCATCAGCCCATGGGCGCGACTGTCTTTCCCGCCCTTTTCCGTCGAGTGTCTGGAGTCCATGACCGAACAACACGCTTACCGGCGTTCCCCATCGATGCTGCCGCTGCTGCTGATCGGCCTGTTCGTGGTGGCCTTGACACTGCACGGCTATCTGTCCCGTCCCGGTCTGGACCGGCATGGCGACATGTACGAAAACTATGCCTGGGGCGTCCTCTGGCAGTGGGGGTATTTCAAGCATCCTCCATTCTTCGCCTGGGAAACCGCCGCCTGGTTCCGGATTTTCCCAAAGACGGATTTTGCCTATTATGTTCTGGCGGGGTTGAATGCGGGCGTCGCCCTTCTCGCGCTCTGGCGTATCGCGACCCGGTATGGCGGATACGGCTTCCAGGTGCTTGTCGTGGTTCTCGCGATGGTCATGCCGCCCATTTCCTTCATTGGCCTGAATTTCAATGCCAATGCAGCCATGACTCCCATCTGGGCGCTGCTGTTCCTCTTCTATCTGCGCGGGATCGAGAACGGGAAAATGGGCGATGCTTTCGCCATCGGTTTCTTCGGTGGTCTGGCGATGCTCACGAAGTACCATTCCGTGGTGATGCTGGCAGCCCTGCTGATCCACGCGCTGACGGATCGGGAGGTCCGCACGCTTCTGTTCTCGCGGTTCGGTCTTGTGGCAACCGCCGCTTTCGCAATTGTGGTGGCGCCGCATGTCGCCTGGCTTTTCGGCAACGGGTTTCTGCCGATTACCTATGCCGCAGCACAGGATGACGGCGAGGGCCCCAATCTGGCGGATTCCGCGCTGTTCCTCGTCACTCCGTTTGGTTACACTGCATTGTCGTTCCTCGTGGCCCGCTGCATGCGTGATCTCGTGGACCGCTTTCCGGTGGTCCCCATCGGACAGGTGGCCGCGCTCGCATCGAGCGCCAAGGGCAGGGCGCTGCTGCATTTTGCCGTTTGGCCTCTGCTGCTGACGATCCTGCTGGGTTACCTCGCCGATGCGGAGCTGAGCGCCGTCTGGGGTGTGCCGTTTTACACCGCCTACGCCCTTATCATCGCGCTTCTCGTGCCGACGGCCTATTACGAGGCCCGCATCCGGCGCGCCGTGGGGGCGGCCATCTTGTTTTGCGTGATCATCGTCGGCATATCGCCCTTCTGGTACCGTTACGAACTCTCGCTGGATTCCGGGTATTACAATGCGCCTCTGCCGGCGATTGCGGCCGAGGTGGACCGCCGGTGGAAAGATGTGGGTGGACCCAATGGTGCCATGGTGATCGGGCAGGCGGCTCTCGCCAATCCCGTCTCCTTCTATTCCTCCATGGATCTGATCACGCTCGAGGCGGACAGCTTCGATGTCGCCCGCCACTACATCACGCCGGAACAGGCCCAGAAGCGTGGCATGATTGGCCTGTGCCTGCGCAGCGACAAGGAATGCGTCGGCAGGGTGAAAGCCATCATGCCCTCGGTCCTGCAACCGGACAGCTTCACGCTTGACGGTCACGCGCATCCCTGGACCTTCGATATCTGGCTGCTCAAGCCGATGCCCTGAAGGGGAATCTTGTCGCAAGGCCTTGCCTTCGCCGTATCGAGAGGCCATTGAACCGGATAAGTTTACGGGAGACATCCATGCCGGTCCTGTCGGTCGTCATACCCTTTCTGAATGAGAGCGGAAGCGCGGAGCGCCTCGCGGACTTCCTGCGCCGCCTGGAAGCCGAGATCCACGATCGCTTCGGTCTGGCGCTCGAAACGGTGCTCGTCGATGACGGCAGCCGGGACGACAGTATTGCGGCCTACCGGGAGCATCTTTCAGGAAAATGGAAGATCGTCGAACTCAGCCGCAATTTCGGCAAGGAAATCGCGCTCTTCGCCGGTCTGGAGCAGGCTGGGGGCGATTATGTCATGATGGTGGATGCGGATCTTCAGCATCCCTATGCCGTCTGCATCCAGCTCATCGAAGAGTTGGTTTCCGTCCCGACTCTCGACGTTGTCTACACTGTGCGCGATGATCGACGGCAGGAATCGCTGAAGAAGAGCCTGGGTTCCCGCGCCTTCTACTGGTTGATCAATTTCCAGCAGCGCTATCTCGTGCCCGAGAATGCCGGCGATTTCCGCATCATGCGGAAGCGCGTGCGGGATGCGTTGCTGACCGTGCGCGACAAGCGCCGTTTCAACAAGGGTCTCTACGCCTGGACGGGTTTTCGCCAGAAGGGAGTTCCCTATACGCCCGACGAGCGCATCGGCTCGGGCTCCCGGTGGTCGCGGCTCGCGCTCATCGGCCTTTCCATCGAGGGCATTACCTCCTTTTCGGTCATTCCGCTGCGCATCTTCTCGGCAATCGGCATCTTTACCGGTTTCTGCGGCCTGGCCTACGGGCTGAAAATCCTGCTGGAAGTCTTGTTTCACGGGATCGACGTCCCGGGTTATCCGAGCCTGATGGTGGCGGTCGCCGTGTTCGGTGGCTTCAACCTCGCGCTGCTCGGCCTGATCGGCGAATATCTCTGGGTGGGCGTCAGCGAAGCCAAGGACCGGCCGCTCTACATCGTCCGGGATATCCATCTGTCCGGGAGCAAGGAGGCAGAGTGAGCGCGCGGTTCCATCTCGTTGCGGATGATTATGCCTTGTCGCCCGCCGTCAGCGCCGGCATCCGGCAGCTGATCGAGGCGGGGCGCCTGTCAGGGACAGGCTGCATGACGCTGTTTCCCGAATGGCCGGACGAGGCGGAACGCCTGAAGCATGTGGCCGGGATCGACGCGGCGCCGCCGGGGCTTCACCTGACGCTGACGGATTTTCAGGGGCTGACCGGACTGTCGCTCGACGGCAGCGGCCGGATGCCGGGGCTTCGGAGCCTCATTACCGCGGTCGCGGCCAGCCGGCTTCATGACGCGGCTATCGCTGCCGAGCTCGACCGACAGCTCGAAGCGTTCGAACTGCATTGGGGCGGTCCGCCAGCCTATCTTGATGGCCATCAGCATGTGCACTTTCTTCGCCCCGTCCGTCACTGGCTGGCAGCGCGGGCCGGGCATTTCGCCGCCCGGGCAAGCCGCCCGTGGTTGAGGGGTTCTCCTTCTGTCACGGCAGCCGGGACTGTCGCTCTTGCCGCCAAGATCGGCTTCGTCCGGGCTCTGGCGCGCGGCTTCGACGAGGCCATGCGGGCTGCAGGCTACCCGGTCCGCGGCCCGCTGATCGGCTTCTATGACTGGCGTCAGCCGGACAGATTTGCCGCCGCGTTGGAAACATGGCTCGATCATCCGGCCGACGGTGCGGTGATCATGTGCCACCCCGGTGGAATCGATGCCCGCTTGCGTGAGCGGGACGGGCTGATCGAGGCGCGCCAAGCCGAACTCGACGTGCTGCTCGCCCGTTCGCCTCTTCCCATCCTGCAGGGAGCAAATCCATGAACATTCCGATTCCCGAGGAGACGATGGAGGAATTCGCGCCCGCAGACGGGCCGGTGGCGCAGCTTTTCCGCGATGCGCCGGACAGCGTTGCCTTCAAGAAACTGCGCAAGCGCCTGCTGCGGCAGGTGCGCCAGGCTCTGGCCGATTTCAGCATGCTCGACGGGCAGAAACGGTGGCTGATCGGTCTTTCGGGCGGCAAGGATTCCTATGGTCTTCTTGCTATCCTGCTGGATCTTCAATGGCGCGGTCTGTTGCCGGTGGATCTTGTCGCCTGCAACCTCGATCAGGGGCAGCCCAATTTTCCGAAGCACATTCTGCCCGACTATCTAGCCTCGATCGGGGTCAGGCATCGCATCGAGTACCGCGATACCTATTCGGTGGTGAAGGAGAAAGTGCCGGAGGGGGCAACCTATTGCTCGCTCTGCTCGCGGCTGCGGCGCGGCAATCTGTATCGGATTGCGCGGGAGGAGGGGTGCGATGCGCTCGTTCTCGGGCATCATCGCGAGGATATTCTGGAAACCTTCTTCATGAACCTCTTTCATGGAGGTCGGCTTGCCGCCATGCCGGCGAAGCTTCGGAACGACGAAGGGGACCTGATGGTGCTGCGGCCGCTGGCCTATTGCGCCGAAGAGGATCTGGCCCGTTTCGCCGATGCCATGCGCTTCCCCATCATCCCGTGCGATCTTTGTGGCTCGCAGGACGGGCTGCAACGCAATGCCATGAAAGCGATGATCGCCGACATGGAGCGCAAGATGCCGGGCCGCAAGGATACCATGCTGCGCGCGCTGGGGCATGTGAACCCATCCCATCTGCTGGACGGGCAGCTCTTCGATTTCGCGGCGCTGCACGCGCAGCAAAAGGAAAAGGCCGGCGAATGATCCGCCGGCCCTGAAAAGGTCAAGACACGCGTGGGGCTCAGGCCGGCTTGTTCTTGTTCTGCGGCTGGAACAGGCTTCCCTTCTCGGCGATCAAAACGAAGACCAGCCCCATCAGAGACACGCCGAAGAACCCCTCGATCATCGGCAACGCCGTGCCGTCGAAGGCCTGGCCGATGCCCGCGCCGATAATGGCTCCGCCGATCGTGCCCATGAAGCCCAGCACCGAGGATGCCGTGCCCGCGACATGGCCGAGCGGTTCCATGGCCAGGGAGTTGAAGTTCGAACCGATCCAGCCGAACTGGAACATGGCGAGGCCGAAAAACGCGATGAACAGCGCAAAGGGCATCGGTCCGTCGAACATCATCTGCGTGAGCAGCCACAGGCCGTTGACCGCCATGAAGCCCATCAGGGCACCGTGGGAAAGACGCCGCATGCCGAAGCGCCCGACCAGCCTGGAATTCAGGAAGGAGGACAGCGACATGAAGGCCGCCACACCCGCGAATGCCAGGGGGAACCACAGTCCCAGCCCGTAAACGCCGACATAGACCTGCTGTGCAGAGTTGATGAAGCCGAAGAGCGCTCCGAAGATGAAGGTGCTCGCCAAGGTGTAGCACAAGGCTATGCGGTTGGTGAGGACGATGCGGAAGCCTTCGAACACCGAACGGGGATTGAGCGGACGGACATCCTTCGGATCGAGCGTTTCCGGCAGGCGCAAATAGGTCCACGTGCCGACGATCAGCGCGACGACCGATATGAAGATGAAGATGAGGTGCCAATTGCCGAACAGCATGACGGCCTGGCCCGTCGCCGGCGCGACAACGGGCGCGATCATGAACACCATCATGATCAGCGACATGACTTCCGCCATCTGACGCCCGCCGAAAATGTCGCGCACGATGGAGACGGTGATGACCCGCATGGCTGCAGAGCCCAATCCCTGCAGGAATCGCAGCGCGAGCATCAGCCCGAAGGAAGGAACGGCCACAATGGACAGCCCGGCGACGATATAGATTGCGAGGCCAGCCAGAAGCGGAATGCGGCGACCGAATCGGTCAGACACGGGACCATAGGCCAGCTGCGCGATGCCGAAGCCGATCAGATAGGCCGTGATCACATACTGGCGGTGGTTTTCATTGGTGACGCCCAGACTGGCGCCGATTTCCTGCAGGCCGGGAAGCATGATGTCGATGGCGAGCGCATTGAGCGCCATCAAAGCGGCCATGATGGCAATGAATTCGTTCCGGCCCATCCGCCCGAGGCGGTCGGCCGCTGTTTTAGCAGTGGTGGACATGGTTCAATCAAATCCCGTAAAAATGCGATAAGGCGCCACGGGGTGGTAGCGCCTTCGTTGTTTCGATCGAGCACGTCAGAGGCGGCCTATAGCCGCTTGCGCCTCAGGCTGCGCCGCGAACGGCAATGCCCTGGTTCTGGAAATGCGACTGGAGCTCGCCAGCCTGGAACATTTCCCGCACGATGTCGCAACCGCCGACAAATTCGCCCTTGATGTAGAGCTGCGGAATGGTCGGCCAATTGGAATAGGCCTTGATCCCTTCGCGCACTTCCTGATCCGCGAGGACGTTCACGCCCTTGTAGCCCACGCCGAGGTAATCCAAGATCTGGACGACCTGGCCGGAGAAACCGCATTGCGGAAACTGAGGCGTGCCCTTCATGAACAGCACGACGTCGTTGCTCTTCACTTCATTGTCGATGAATTCGTGGATACCGCTCATGGTTCTGTCCTTTCGCAATCGGGTTCAAGGCCCGCCGGTTTTGGGTCGTGAGCAGTAGATATCATTTCCCGGTACAAATTCCAGACCGTTTCCGGTAAAAACACCGTGCAAGATCCTGTTGATAAGCCTGACATAATCGTTCCGGCGAAAGCGCCGGCGTTGGTCGCTTCGCTGTGACGCCATAAAGATAAGGCCATATTTTGAGCTGTCGACTGCGATATTTCACACGGGTAGCAGATCATCGAGGAGTAGCGGGTTGCCTATTGAAAAGCGTGTAGTGGTTCACTTTTCAGGATTTGAGCCCCTTTCGGCGGAAGATCACTACAGCCGATATCAGCGTTCCGCAGTTCAGGCCGGCAAAGTCTGGGAGACGGACTTTTCCGTGCTGCCCCTGGACGACCAGGCATTTACCGTCACGGCAACAGGCCCTGGATGGCGCACTGAAAGCCGAATTCATCTTTTCCATCACAATGACCTCATTCGCTCGCTGCGCTCATGCGGAACCCTGACGGAGATCGTTCGCGGATTCCGGGCCTTTCTGACGGCGGCTTTTGCGGAGGGCGGATTGCTGGCCTTTTTGCGCACCGCCTGGCGCTTTGCCGCCTTTTTCGTGTTTCCCTTTCTGTATATGGCAGCCTGCATCCTGCTTGCGGGCTTGGTCGCCTTCTTGCCGGTGCTCCTCGGCTTCCCGCCCATGCATCTCTTCTGGAGTATTCCGCTCGGCGCGATCCTGTTTCGCGGCGTGCTCGTGCCCTTTGCGGAGCGCCTTCACACCCGCGCGCTTTTCGCGAACTGGCAAATGGCGGTGAAGGTCGCGCGAGAAAACGATCCGGAATTCAACGACTGGATCGAGCGGCATGTGCAAGCGCTTCGACGGGCCTTTGACGCACCGGCCGACGAATATGTCATTACCTCCCATTCCATGGGATCGAACCTCGCGGTTCAGGTCGTGGGCCGGATTCTCGAACAGGATCCCGCTTTCTTTCGGGGCAAGCAGGTCATCTTCGCGACGCTTGGGGGCGCGGCCCTGCAATGCGCGCTCTTGCGCTCCGCGCACCGGATGCGGGCGCGGGTCCGGTTGATTGCCGCCTGTTCCGATATTGAATGGATCGATGTGCAATCCCTGACCGACATCATCAATTTCTACAAGGCGAATGTGCCCGCCGCTTGCGGGCACCCTGATGTGCGCCAGCCGCGTCATATTCGCCTGCGTTTCCGCAATGTGCTCACCGACGATCACTATCGCCGCATCAAGCGGGATTTCCTGCGGGTGCACAGACAATATGTGCTGGGGCCAAGCCGGCGTGGAAACTTCGATTTCACTCTGTTCACCGCAGGGCCTATTCCCGCGCTTCAATATACGGCCTTCACATCGGAGCTGTTGCCCGATCCGGCCGGCATCGTTCCGGTCGAAAGCCCGGCATGAAAAAAGGGCGCCTCGGGCGCCCTTTTTTATGTCAATCCGGAGCGCTTGTTTGCAGCGCCAGGGCGTGAAGCACGCCCCCCATATTTCCCTGAAGGGCCTGATAGACCATCTGGTGCTGCTGCACACGGGTCTTTCCACGGAAGGCTTCCGCAATGACCTCGGCTGCATAATGATCGCCGTCACCGGCCAGGTCACGGATGGTGACCTTTGCGCCGGGAATGCCAGCCTTGATCATGTCTTCGATATCGCCGGGGTTCATGGGCATACGTTTGTCTCCTCGACCGTCACTTACTCAGCGGCAGCCGGAAGGGATTCGCCGCCGCTCATGAAATCAGGGAACCATGATTCATGGGCAGAACGCAATTGTTCTATTGATACCGGACGGGCCTGTCCGAGCGTTACCCAGGAGCCGCCGGTGCGGCCGATCCAGGGGCAGAACACGTTTTCGGCCTCTGCGCGGGCAAAGACCCGGTCGAGGTTGCTTTCCTTGACGGTCAGCACATAACGGCCCTGATCCTCGCCAAAGAAGACCGGGATCGGATCCTTGCCTTCAGGCTGGTTCAAATGTGCGCCGATGCCCGAGGCCATCGCCATTTCCGCCACTGCAAGCGCGATGCCTCCGGCCGAGCAATCGTGAACGGCCGTTGCCAGGCCTTCGAGAATGAGCCCCCGTACGAATTCGCCGACGCGCTTTTCGTGCTTCAGATCCACATGCGGCGCGGAGCCGTCCGTGCGGCCGTGAATATCGCGGAGATAGACGGACTGGCCGAGATGCGTACCCCATTCACCGGGCGCGCCGGCGAGCAGAATGGCCTGACCCTGTTCGGCAAAGCGGATGCGGGCCATCTTCGCCCAGTCCTTGATCAGGCCGACGCCACCAATGGTGGGGGTGGGCAGGATCGCCTGGCCGTTGGTCTCGTTGTACAGCGACACGTTGCCTGAAACGATCGGGAATTCCAGCTCGCGGCAGGCTTCGCCAATACCCTTGATGGCATGAACCAGCTGGCTCATGATTTCCGGGCGCTCGGGGTTGCCGAAGTTGAGGTTGTCGGTGGCTGCCAGTGGCAGGGCACCGGTGGCCGTCAGGTTGCGCCAGCATTCGGCGACAGCCTGCTTGCCGCCTTCGTAAGGATCGGCTTCCACATAACGCGGCGTGACGTCGGAGGAGAAGGCCAGCGCCTTGTGGGCGTGACCTTCCACACGGACGACGCCGGCATCGCCGCCGGGGAGCTGAAGGGAGTTGCCCTGAATGAGGGTGTCATACTGTTCATACACCCAACGGCGGGACGAATTGTTCGCCGAACCCACGAGTTTGACGAGGGCGTCTGCCACATCGGCCTGCGGAACGTCGCCGGCCGCCAGAGGGGCCTTGGGGGCAACCGGCGTCCAGGGGCGATCATATTCAGGCGCTTCGTCGCCCAGTTCCTTGATCGGCAGGTTGGCGACCTCATCACCCTGGTGCAGGATGCGGAAGCGCAAGTCATCCGTGGTGTTGCCGACGATGGCGAAGTCCAGTCCCCATTTCACGAAAATGGCCTTGGCCTCTTCTTCCTTTTCGGGACGAAGCACCATGAGCATACGCTCCTGGCTTTCGGACAGCATCATTTCATAGGCCGTCATCCGCTCTTCGCGGACCGGTACCAGATCGAGGTTCAGCTCGATACCGAGATCGCCCTTGGCGCCCATTTCCACCGCCGAGCAGGTGAGACCTGCCGCGCCCATGTCCTGGATCGCGATGACCGCACCGGTCGCCATCAGTTCGAGGCAGGCTTCCAGCAGGCACTTCTCGGTGAAGGGGTCGCCGACCTGTACGGTCGGGCGCTTTTCCTCGATCGACTCATCGAATTCCGCAGAGGCCATGGTCGCGCCGCCGACGCCGTCACGGCCGGTCTTGGCGCCCAGATAGACGACGGGGAGGCCTACGCCTTCGGCCTTCGAGTAGAAGATCGCATCCGACTTCGCCAGCCCGGCGGCAAAGGCGTTGACGAGGATGTTGCCGTTGTAACGGGCATCGAATTCCACTTCGCCGCCAACGGTCGGAACGCCGAAAGAATTGCCGTAACCGCCGACCCCTGCAACCACACCCGAAACGAGGTGGCGCGTCTTCGGATGATCCGGCGCGCCGAAGCGCAGCGCGTTCATCGCGGCTACCGGGCGGGCGCCCATGGTGAAGACGTCACGCAGGATGCCGCCTACGCCGGTCGCCGCACCCTGATAGGGCTCGATGTATGAGGGATGGTTGTGGCTTTCCATCTTGAAGACGACGCAATCGCCGTCGTCGATATCGACCACGCCCGCATTCTCGCCGGGTCCCTGGATGACGCGCGGGCCCTTGGTCGGCAGGGTGCGCAGCCACTTCTTCGACGACTTGTAGGAGCAGTGCTCGTTCCACATGGCCGAGAAGATGCCGAGCTCCGTGAAGGTCGGCTCACGGCCGATGAGCGAGAGAATACGCTCATACTCGTCGGGCTTCAGGCCGTGGGCGGCAATCAAATCCGGGGTGATCGGGCGGGTGTTCGAAACGCTCATGGCGGAGGCCCCTCAGACAGGCAGATGAATTCCGCGTCTCTTTAACCCAAGCCTTTCTCCGGCGCGACAGGAAAAATGCGTCTCGGCCCACCTTTCTCAGAACTTCCGGTGACGCGCTCCTTCCAGCTTTCGCTGCATCCGCCGGCTGCCGGTCAGCCGGCAAGCCGTTCATATCCCGTCCGGCCGCTGGCAAGGAGGCAGGAGAGGCGGTTGAAGCCCTTGAACACGGTTTCCCGGCTGGCGGGCGTGGAGAAGCTGATGCGCACATGCGGATGCGGGCTGCCGCAACGGCCCGCCTTGAATTCATCCTCATCGTCGATCAGGATGTTTTCGTCCTGTGCAGCCTTCTTGAATGTTCCCGAGAGCCAGGGTTCCGGCAGCTTCATCCAAAGGAAGGGAACACCGGGTCGCGAGCGGAATTCTATGCCGGAAAACGCCTGTCGCGCCATGACTTCACGGGCCGCCAGTTCGTGAACGGTCAATGCCATCAAGCGTTCCGCCTCGCCCGACAGCACGAGCCGCGCTGTCACTTCCGCAAGCAGGAAGGGCAGGCCGCCCGTCATCATCTTGTGGGCAATGCGCACCCGCGGCGCATACAGGGGAGGGCAGGAAACCCATCCGCCCCGCACACCGGCCGCAACCGACTTCGACAGACCGCTGACAAGGAAGGTACGCTCCGGCGCAAAGGCGGACATGGGCGGTGGCGGATCGGTGATCAGCGTTCCGTAAAGGTCGTCTTCGACGATCCAGACACCGTGTTTCCGCGCGATTTCCGCAATTTGGCGGCGGCGCTGCTCGGGCAGCATGGTCAGCGTGGGATTTTGCACGTTGGGCATCACGAAAAGCAGTTTGGGATGCTGCTGGGCGCAAACCCTCTCGAAATCGTCCGGGATCAGCCCGTGCTCGTCGCTCTCCACCAGCACACAGCGGCGTCCGGTCAAGCCTGCGGCCCGGCTGACCTGCGAGTAGGTTAAATGCTCGAAGGCGACCTTGTCGCCCGGCACCGTGACGACAGACAGGATGGCGACCACGGCCGCATGGGCCCCCACCGTCGGAACAATGGCATCCGGAGACGGCGAAAAACCAGCGCGACCCAGCCATCTCGCCCCTGCTTCCGACCAGTCCAGCGGAAAGTTGCGGGTGTAGCTCGCGATTTCCCAAGGATGGCTGCGGATCACCGAAGCGGTAATATCCGCAATGACGAGGGCCTGTCCGATATCGGGCGCGGATGCGCTGTCGAAGCGCAACTTGTCGGGTTCGGCATTCTGCACCCGGGTGCCCGCCAAAGCATTCACAACGGGATCAGCCTCCGTTCCGGGCAAGGTCCGGCTTCTGTCCAGAACATAGGTCCCACGCCCCACTTCGCCCGAGACCAGCCCCCTCTCGTGCACGAGGGCATAGGCCCGACTGATCGTCCCGACTGTCAGACCGAGATCGAAAGCAATATTGCGTTGTGGTGGAAGCTTCGTGCCCGGTGGAAGATTGCCATCGTCAATGGCTGCCTCGATCTGATCGGCAAGCCGCACATAGAGCGGGCCGGAGCCCTTGGTGAGATCGGGAAGCCAAGTTGTCATGGGGACAATGTCTCCGGTTGTGACAATTTTTCCGTAATGTATCTATTTTTTCTGCGATATCTACCAGAGAGTTCGATGCGAAATGCAGAAAATCAGCAAAATTGTCCCAATTGTATCACAAAACTCAGATCCCTTGCCGGGCAGGGCTCTTTCCGTTTCCGGCGGGCGGCAACCTTCCTGGCTCCAGCGCCTGTCACAAAGGTTCGAGAAATGGCGGCAGATCCGGAAAAGCCGGAAGGCTCTCAGCCAGATGACGGAAGCGCAGTTGCGGGATATCGGCCTCAGCCGGGCGGAGGCCAACCGCGAATACAGGCGTTCCCGCTATATCGGATAGGCGCTCCGGACAGCAAAACGCGCCCGGAAGGGCGCGTGCTCGATCTGCTTTTTATCCGCGTTGGCCTAAACGGAAAGGCCAGTCCTAGCAGCCGCTGCCGCCCTGCGCCCAGCGGTTTACATCCTTGGAAATGCGGCCGGAAACCGATTCTCCCATCATCGGACCGAAGGCATCGAGACGAGCCGGATTGCCTTCCGCCTGCACCACCAGCAGCGGCCGCGATTCCGGGCTATGCGCCTTGACCAGCAGGATACGGGGACGCCCGGAGAAGGAATTGAGTTCGGGTGCCAGACGGTAGCCGGCGAAGGCCGGGTCTTTCGATTTGAACCAGCAGGCATTGGCGCCGAGCGCGACCCGCTCCATCACCGGCAAGGCGGCCTTTGATGCGCCCGTAACCGGACTGGGTCTGGACGTGGTGCAGCCGCCTAGGGCCAAGCTTGCGGCGGCGAGCGCCGGAACAACATGCAGCAGCGTACGGAGAGAGAGTGTCATGGGATCGATCCTGCGGGGAAGGGCGCACCGCGCCCATTCGGCCGCGGTTGCGGGTCAAAGCCGTCTCAGGCTGCGATCACGTCCAGGGCGGACGCGAAGATGCCACGGCCGTCATTGCCCCCATGGGCGCTTTCAATGAGGTTTTCGGGATGCGGCATCATGCCCAGCACATTGCCCTTCACATTCATGACGCCGGCAATGTTATTGATGGAACCGTTGGGGTTGGACTCTTCCGTATAGCGGAAAACGACCTGACCATTGCCTTCGATGGTTTTCAACGTTTCCGCATCGGCAAAATAATTGCCGTCATGATGCGCCACCGGGCAACGGATCACCTGGCCCTTGGCATAGGCGCGGGTAAAATCCGTGTCGGCATTGGCGACTTCCAGCCTGATTTCCTTGCAGACGAAGCGCAGCGATGCATTGCGCATCAGCGCACCCGGCAGCATGCCGGCCTCCAGCAGGATCTGGAAGCCGTTGCAGACGCCCAGAACCTTCACCCCCTGTTCGGCCTTCGCCTTGATGGCTTGCATGACCGGCATCCGGGCGGCAATCGCGCCACAGCGGAGATAGTCGCCGTAGGAGAAGCCGCCGGGGATCACGATCAGGTCGACATCGGGAATCTCGGTCTCGGTCTGCCAAATGGTGACCGGCGCCTTGCCCGAAATCTTCGTCAGCGCGGCGATCATGTCGCGGTCGCGATTGAGGCCGGGAAGTTGAACGACGGCGGATTTCATGGGCTCGGGTCTCCGGGTTCTGGTCTGGCTCTGTCCATCAGCCGTGTGTTCTGGCACGGCGGATGGGCGAATATGCGGCAAAGAATATCAGCCGTGATAATCGAAGGGAACGCCTGCTTCCGCGAGTTCGCGCAGGTCCAGCCGGCGCTCGATGCGGTCAAGCCGCATACTATGGTCTGCCAGTATTCCATAAATATTATGGATATCCTGCTGCACAGAAACCAGTGTTCCCCGCATGGCGTTGATCTCAGCCTTTATCTCACGCTGTCCGTCTTTCAAGCCGTGAATATCGGCCTGCATTCGTTTCAGCAGTTCGTACATCAGCTCGTTGGTGATCTCTGCCATGTTTATCGCACCTCAGGAGAGGGCGATAGAATAGTTCTCAATCACGGTGTTTGCAAGCAGTTTCTCACATACGGCCTTCAGGGTTTCCTCGGCCTTTGCCCTGTCGGTCTCGGCGAGTTCCAGATCGAAGACCTTGCCCTGACGGACATTGCCGATGCCGGAGAAACCCAGGCTGCCGAGTGCGCCTTCGATGGCCTTGCCCTGCGGATCGAGAACGCCGTCCTTGAGCGTGACGGTCACACGTGCCTTGATCACTTGTCTAATCCCCTGCTTACTTGACGAGTACCGGCCCAGTGCCACGCACGGGCTCGTTTTCATTGATGATGCCCAGACGCCGGGCCACTTCCTGATAGGCCTCCAGCAGGCCGCCGAGATCCTCGCGGAAGCGATCCTTGTCCAGCTTGTTGCGGGTTTCGATGTCCCACAGACGGCAGCTGTCCGGCGAGATTTCATCGGCCAGGATGATGCGCATCATGTCGCCTTCGAAGAGGCGGCCACATTCGATCTTGAAATCGACGAGCTGGATGCCCACGCCGAGGAAAAGGCCGGTCATGAAGTCGTTGACGCGGATGGCGAGCGCCATGATGTCGTCGAGCTCGGCGGGATTGGCCCAGCCGAAGGCCGTGATGTGCTCTTCCGAAACCATCGGGTCGTCAAGCGCATCCGACTTGTAATAGAATTCGATGATGGAGCGGGGAAGGACGGTGCCTTCCTCGATGCCCAGGCGCTTGGCCAGCGAGCCGGCAGCGACGTTGCGCACGACGATTTCCAGCGGAATCATTTCCACTTCGCGGATCAGCTGCTCGCGCATGTTCAGCCGGCGCAGGAAATGGGTGGGTATGCCGATCCGGTTCAGATGCGAGAAGATATATTCGCAGATCCGGTTGTTGAGCACACCCTTGCCGTCGATGACTTCGTGCTTCTTCTTGTTGAATGCCGTGGCATCATCCTTGAAGAACTGGATGAGCGTGCCTGGTTCGGGACCTTCGTAAAGGATCTTGCCCTTGCCTTCGTAGATACGGCGGCGACGGTTCATGATGAATGTCTCTGCTATTGGGCGCCTTTGGCCGGCGCGCGGATTTTTTCGTTAGCGCGTCCCATAAAGGAAAAGATCACAATTCACAATGCGGCAGTCCCATCTTCGCTTGGAAAGTGCGCCCGACGGTCAATGTCCGCCAATCCGCATTTTCACGCCTTGTACGGATTGAACTTGTCCCCCACCTTCTATTAATGGAAACAGCAAAGCATTCTGGTTGAGATTCTGGAGATTGCCCCATGACTGGCATGAGTGATCGCGAAAAGGCGTTCGAAAACAAGTTCGCCCATGACGAAGAAATGAAGTTCAAGGCGGTCGCACGCCGCAACAAGCTTCTGGGCCTCTGGGCTGCCGGCCAGATCGGCCGCGCCGATGCCGACGCCTATGCCAAGGAAGTTGTCGCTGCCGATTTCATCGAAGCGGGCGACGATGACGTGATCCGCAAGGTGAAGGGCGATTTCGACGCTGCTTCGGTCAAGATTACCGAGGAGCAGATCATCGCCAAGCTGACCGAGCTGCACGCTGTCGCGAAACAGCAGCTGTTCGACGAGTAAGCAGCCCGCATGAGAAGTGAAAAAGCCGCCCGTTGAGGCGGCTTTTTTCATGGGTCAGGCCATCCAGCGCTTTTCCCGGATAAAGTCCGGAATATGTTCCGCCGGCATGGGCCGGGCGAGCCCGTATCCCTGCAGGATGTCACAGCCGACATCCTGCAGGATGCGGATATGATCCCGGGTTTCGACGCCCTCTGCGAGAACCTTGATATCCAGCGATTTGCCGATTTCCACGATGGACGCAACCAGGCGCCGTTGTTCCGAGGACTCCGGAAGCGTGCGAACCAGGGCCCGGTCGATCTTGAGGATATGCGGATTGATCTTCATGAGACTGATGATCGAGGCGTGGCCCGTGCCGAAATCGTCGATCTCGATCTGGATGCCGAGCGAGCGAAGAGCGGCCAGCGTATCGGCTGTAGACTGGTCGTGGTCGTCGAGGAAAATCGACTCCAGAAGCTCGAAAGAGACGCGTCCGGGCTTGATCTTCAGCGATTTCAGCTTCCGGATCAGCTGGGGATCGTCCAGTCTCCGGGCGGAGACATTGACCGAGATGCGGTCGATCTTCAGGCCGTCCTTCTCCCATTGCGCCATGTCGGCGAGGGCTCTCTCCAGAACGAAAGCGTCGATGGAGGAGACGACATCCAGGTCGGTCGCCACCGACAGGAAATTGTCCGGGGTGATGATGCCCCGCTCGGGATGGTTCCAGCGCACCAGCGTTTCCATGCCGGCAAGACGCAGGTCGTCGGCGAAGAACTGGGGCTGGTAGAAGGGGATGAATTCCTTGTGCTCCAGCGCGTGCAGCAATTCGTCGGAGAGCCGCTTGGTCCGGATGATGGCGTTCTGGGTTTCGGGCGAGAAAAACTCGTGCCGGTTCCGGCCGCGACTCTTGGCGCGGTAAAGCGCGATATCCGCGTTCAAAAGCAGTTGCTTGCCGTCGATATTCTCACCCTCCGCCATGGCAATCCCGATGCTGGCGCCGATACGGATGAAGTGGCTGTGATAGGGAACCGGCTTGGACAGTTCCCGGATGATGCGATCTGCGAGGGCTGCAAGGCGGCGCGGCGTGCCCATGGACCGCGATACGAAGGCGAATTCATCGCCGCCGATACGGGCCACGAAGTCGTCGCCGCGTACCAGGCTGCGCAACACCTTGGTGGCTTCCTTCAACAGCACATCGCCCGCCTCGTGCCCGAGCGTATCGTTGATCTGCTTGAAGCGATTGAGGTCGATATGAAGAACCGACAGAGGGCGGCGGTCGCGCACGCCCAAGGCGGTTTCCCGCTCGAGGAATTCTTCCAGATAACGGCGATTGGGCAATCCGGTCAGGTAATCGTGAAGGGCATTGTGCCGGATGCGCGCGTGGACTTCTTCCAGCTCGCGGTTGCGGCTTTCGGCGAGATCCTTTGCCGCCGCCAGTTCCTGGCGCAGCAGGACGTCTTCCGTGACATCCCAGTTCGCGCCGATCATCCGGTCCTGTCCGGTGGAATTCCGGAAGGGGGCCGCGCGCGCCCTTATGTAACGCACGCTGCCGTCAGGCCGGCGAATGCGATATTCGTTGCGAAACGGTTTCTTCTCGTTGGCTCCGTTATCCGCCCTGGAAAGCGCCATGTCGCGGTCCTCGGGCAGAACCATGCTTTCCCACACGCTGAAGGGCTTGATGTGTTCCGTGCCTTCCAGGCCGAAGATCTTCAGGACATTGTCGTCCCAGTCGGCCAGACCAGTTTCCAGATCGGCCTCGAAAACGCCGATCTGGGAGACGTCCAGCGCCATTTCCAGACGCTGCGAGAGCTTTTCCAGCCTTGCCTCGTCCTCCTTGCGCTTGGTGATGTCGGTGTCGGTGCCGACAACCCGCAGCGGAGCCCCGTTCTGATCCCATTCCACGACGGAACCGCGGCACTCGATCCAGACGAAGTGTCCGTCCCGGTGACGCTCGCGATATTCGAAGACCTGATAGCGCTCGTCGCCTGCATTCTGTCCCGCCACCGCCTCGATGACCTTTTCCCGGTCATCGGGGTGAATGTTGCCAATCCAGTCTTCGAAATCGGGATTGACGTCTTCTTCGGCAGGAATGCCGCGCAGACCTTTCCACACATCGGAATAGTAGTAGGTGCCTGTCTTGAAATTGTGGTCCCAGACGCCCAGTTCGGAGCCGACAAGCGCATAGTTCCACCGGCTTTCACGCTCGACCATATCGTCCAGCACATCGGCCGGATTGCGGGTCGGCACGAGTTGAACCTCCAGACCATCAAGCGCATTGCCGTGATGGCCGCCGAGAATCACGAGAACCCAATGATGCGTGTCCCGGGTGCCGAAGCGGACCTGTGCGTGAAAGGGAATGTCCGGGCGTCGTGCGCTCTCGGTAATCATCCGGAGCAGAACAGGCTGGTCGTGAGGATGGATCAGTTCGGTCAGGGAGCGGCCAATAATCGCGTTGTTTTCAAAAGGCAGCGGCCAGTGATCGCTGACCGTGCTGGAAAGAACCCGCGTATCCGGACCGATGACGATCAGGCAATACTCGAACTGATAGTCACGCCACTTGTCGTCCCCCGGCTCGTGCGGCGGTTCCGCTTGATTCGTGCTGAAAAAGAGCGGTTTAGATGGCAAGTTAACTATCCGTCCAATCGAATAGCCGAAACTATCTCTGCGACGCCTTAATTTCGTATTAAATCGTAACACGTTTTTCCAGGGGCGTCATGCAACTTAAGTGGAATGTAGTAAAATCTTCTATAACCTGGAGAGGAACTGGGCGAATACCATTGTGCCTTCCGGCCAGGGGCCATGTCCGGACTCGGAATTGATGTGCCCCGACTCCCCGGCATCGATGAAATGCGATCCCCAGGCTGCTGCCATGTCTTGCGCATGTTCAAAACTGCCGAAAGGATCGTTGCGGCTGGCAATGGTGATCGAGGGGAAGGGCAGGCGGGTCTGCGGGTAGGGCCCGAAGGTCATGAGATGCTTGGGCCGGATCGCGGGATTGGTGACTTCAGGGGGGGCGACAAGAAAGGCCCCCGCAACCTTGTTCCGAAAATCGGGAATGGCATGTATTGCCGTGGGCACGCCCAAGGAATGGGCCACCAGGACCACCGGTTTTTCCGACGCGTTTACTTCCTCCACCACCCGGCGAACCCAATCTTCGCGCACCGGTTTCGACCACTCGGCCTGTTCGACCCGCCGCGCTGTCTTCAGTTTCGACTGCCAGCGGGTTTGCCAGTGGTGTTCGCCCGAGTTGGTGTAACCGGGAATGATGAGAATGTCTGCGTCAGATGCTTTCATGGCGCTTATGTGCGTGCCGGAGCCCGCTCCGTCAAGACCCTTGCTGATTGCGCTTCATGAAGCCGAAATAGGCTTTGATCCGTGCCTTGGTATTGGTCAAGGCATCGAACTGGACGCCCAGTTCCTGGCCCCGTTGCCAGCGCACCGTTCCGTTCAGGACGCCGACGGTCCGTCCCGTGACGCTGACCCGACGTCCTGCCAGATGCGGCGGTTTCGACTGGATATGAATGGCCATGCCCGAGCGGGACATGTTGACGATTTCCGCTCGTGCGGAAAATCCGTCTGCGTCCAACTTGACGGGATAGGTGCAGGCATCCCGTCGCTCCCGTTCTTCCTGCTCCCGCTGCTTCAGCTTGCCGAAACTGCTGGCGCCCGGGACCGGCGCATAATGTCGAATATCGTTCTTTTGCATCGATCATCCGTCCGATTGAGTCGTTATCGACGAAGGAGGCTATAGGGCAAATTCTTATGAAAAATGACTAAAGGAACCTGCAAAATGCCCCGCAATTTGCGGGGCATGAAATTCGTCCGATGCGTGGGGTCTAGAGGTTCGACGTGCCGAAGACGCGTGCGAAGATCGTATCCACATGTTTGGTGTGGTAGCCGAGATCGAATTTTTCCCGGATTTCCGCTTCGGAGAGAGCGGCGCGAACTTCGCTGTCGCCGAGCAGCTCTTCCAGAAAGTCCTTGCCTTCCTCCCAGACCCTCATGGCATTGCGCTGAACGAGGCGGTAGCTGTCCTCGCGGGAGAGGCCCGCCTGGGTGAGGGCCAGCAGCACGCGCTGGGAATGCACGAGGCCCCGGAACTTGTTCAGGTTTTTCATCATGTTATCGGGGTAGACGAGAAGCTTGTCGACGACACCTGTCAGGCGCGCCAGGGCGAAATCCAGCGTGACGGTCGCATCCGGTCCGATCATGCGCTCCACCGAAGAGTGCGAGATGTCGCGCTCATGCCAGAGGGCCACATTCTCCATCGCCGGCATGGCGTAAGAACGAACCATGCGGGCAAGGCCGGTCAGATTTTCTGTCAGCACCGGGTTACGCTTGTGGGGCATGGCGGAAGAGCCTTTCTGACCCGGAGAAAAATACTCCTCGGCTTCCAGAACTTCCGTGCGTTGCAGGTGGCGGATCTCGGTGGCGAGGCGCTCGATCGAGGAGGCGATCACACCCAGCGTCGCGAAATACATGGCGTGCCGATCACGCGGGATGACCTGGGTGGAGACCGGCTCTGCCTTCAGGCCCATCGCTTCGGCGACATGTTCTTCCACGCGCGGATCGATATTGGCGAACGTGCCGACAGCGCCGGAGATCGCGCAGGTGGCGATTTCCTCGCGGGCGGCGACGAGCCGGGCGCGGCAGCGCTCGAATTCCGCATAGGCCAGCGCCAGCTTGACCCCGAAAGTGGTCGGCTCGGCATGGATGCCGTGGGACCGCCCGATGGTGACGGTATCCTTGTGTTCGAAGGCCCGACGCTTCAGGGCGGCCAGCAGCTTGTCCATATCCGCCAGAAGCAGGTCGGTGGCCCGCACCAGCTGCACATTGAAGCAGGTATCCAGCACGTCCGACGACGTCATGCCCTGATGCACGAACCGGGCGTCGGGGCCGACGATTTCGGCCAGATGGGTGAGAAAGGCAATGACGTCATGCTTGGTGACGGCTTCGATCTCGTCGATGCGTGCGACGTCGAAGGTGGCCGCGCCGCCTTTTTCCCAGATCGTCCGGGCCGCTTCCGCGGGGATGACGCCCAGCTTTGCCAGCGCATCGCAGGCATGCGCCTCGATTTCGAACCAGATGCGGAACTTGGTTTCCGGGGACCAGATGGAAACCATTTCAGGCCGGGAGTAGCGGGGGATCATGCGAAAGCCTTCCTTGGGAGCGTCGGTGTTGGCGTCGCTTTATCAAATGGCGGCCCCGATCTCAACGCATCCGTTTCGCAAGTGCGAAACTGACGATCAGACCGAGCGGCAGGGCGACGGGGAGGTAATTGGGCAAGCCCAGCACGAGAAACTGGTATATCGAACCGAGCAGGGTTGTCACCAGCTGGATACACCAGGTTACAGTCAGGAAGGGATCATGCCAGCGGGCATAGAAGGCGCGGTACTGGATGGCGACCAACAGGGCCGTGAAGCCCGTCGTCCCGAGGATCAAGCCAAAAAAGCAGGCCGCCAACCGATAGTCCTGACGGCGATTGCGGCTGATCCTGCGGGCGATGGCGAGGCTTGCCAGCCAGCCGAGGATCCCGCCGGCAAAGAAGAAGCCGCAAAGCTCCCACAGATGATATGTCAGGAGCCGGTTGGCATGCCACTGCCAGAGAAGCAGGCTGAGGACCATGGCCGCCCCCCACAGGGGCGCTCCGATCAGGAGAACCATACCGAAGGGCAAGGAGGGGTCAGCATCGGCTGCGCCGGATAGGCGGGCCGTTCGGTTTGGTGCTGTCCCCTTGTCCAAGCCCTACGCCTCCACGGATTGGCGCAGCAGTGCGATTGTCTTGCGGTAATCCTCGACGCCATCGCCTTTAAAGACGGCGGAGCCTGCGACGAGGGCATTGGCGCCTGCCTTGAAGGCAAGCGGCGCAGTTTCTGGCGTTATGCCGCCGTCGACTTCGAGTTCGATCGGGCGGTCGCCGATCAGGGCCCGCGCGGCGCGGATCTTGTCGGTCATGGCAGGAATATACTTCTGTCCGCCGAAACCGGGATTGACGCTCATGATGAGCAGCAGATCTATATCGTTCAACACGTGCTCCAGAACCGACAGCGGCGTTGCCGGGTTCAGGGACACGCCGGCCTTGCGGCCCAGGGCGCGAATGGCCTGGAGCGACCGGTGCAGGTGCGGGCCCGCTTCCGCATGAACCGTAATGATATCGCAACCTGCCTTGGCGAAGGCTTCGAGATAGGGGTCGGCAGGGGAGATCATCAGGTGGCAATCGAAGATTGCGTCCGTGTGCGGCCGCAGTGCCTTGATGACATCGGGACCATAGGAAATGTTCGGAACGAAATGGCCGTCCATGACGTCCAGGTGAATCCAGTCCGCTCCGGCCGCGGTCACATCGGCGACTTCCTGCCCGAGCTTGGCGAAATTGGCGGCGAGGATGGACGGGGCAATGCGAAGAGGAAGGGACATCGGGCACTCCGGAAGAGAAAAGGCGGCACGTGCCGGCCTCATAGCATCGGGCTCACCCAGGCGGCAACGGTTCCAGGCGGCGGATTCACTCAATTGGCGGGTGGTGCGACGAATTTCCTGCCGTCCCAGCGGCGAATTTCGTAAGGGTTCTCGTTCAGCTCATGGGTATCGGTGAAACGGATCGGACCGAAGGCCGTATCGAATGCGCGACCCTTCACCACGTCGAGGGCCGCCTTGCTTTCCGCTGCAGCGGCCTTGAGCAGCTGGTCCGCCACATCGACAGCGGCTATCGACGGAATGACATAGCCTTCCGGCTCGATGCCCTTTGCCCTGATGGCCGCGACCTTTTCCGCATTGGCCGGGTCGGCGGCCGCATTCTTCAGCACCAGCACGTCCAGGCCGGCAGGAAGGGGCACGGTTCCCGGCGTCGTATCGACGGAAGCGCCGGCAAGAACGGATATGGGTGCCGCTTCGCCGATCAGGTCACGCATCAGGACCGCTATGTCGTCCCGGTCGGCAGAGACAAAGGCACGGAGGACCCCCGCAGAGGACAGGTGGCGCACAAGGGTCAGCTGCTGGTCCTGACCGGGCCTCAATGTTTCCAAGAGAACGGGCTTCACGCCGTTTTCCTCCAGCCGGTCACGGAGCTGCTCGACGAGGTCGTGATTTCCCACGGCGCCATCGTCTACCAGGGCAAAGGGCTCGGCGCTCCAGGCCGTGCCGATTTCAGCGGCCAGGCGCTCGATCTCCGCGGACTCGGACGGGCCAAGCCGATAGAGCGGCCAGTCGTTCTTGAGGGCGTCTTCCATGAGAATGTCGGACCGGACACCGACGGTCAGAGCCGGAATGCCCGCTTCCTTCAGCGCGGGCAATGCCGCTTCGAGGGATTCCGTGCAGAGAAACCCGATGGCTGCCTGTGCCCCGGCGGCAATCAGTTCGGTGGCGATGCGGGACCCGTCGGCCGCCTCGCAGCCATCGGCGATCGGGACGATGCGGTTACCCGTTTCGGCCGCTCTAAAGGAAGCGCCCTGCGCTACCTGACTGCCCAGAAGCGCATAGGCGCCTTTGGCGGGCGCGACCACGCCAATGACGAAATCTTCCCCCCGTGCGAGGCCTGTCGAGGCAAGGCACAGCAGTGCGGCGAGAGACAGTCGCACGGAAGCCATCAAGGACGCGATCTCCGGATTGAACCTGTTGCCTACCTATTAACCTCACCGCACATTCCGTCAAAGGAAAAGCGAAGGTTGCCGTTTCGCATCATCTCGCAATTCAGGACATTGTGGAAAAGGTAATATCTCAATCCCATATTGGTGGCCGATGGGCTTATGTGCGTTCCGGCGGCCGTGAGGGCCGCGGACCATCGGGAGGCGACGGGTGTTGGACAAGCATATGGTCGATGCGCAGGTTTATCGCGACGCCATGGCCCGCTATGCGGGTCACGTACAGATCGTTACGACTGCGCTCGACGGCGTGCGGCGCGGAGTCACGATCACCGCGGCCTGTTCGGTATCGGACAACCCGCCCATGGTTCTTGCCTGCCTCAACAATGGCAACGAAAATAACCGGATCTTCTTCGAAAGCGGCATTTTCGCCCTGAACAGTCTCGGGGCCACGATGCAGCCGCTGGCCAATGCCTTTGCCGGGCGCAACACGCTGACGGCGGAAGAACGGTTTGCCCTTGGTCGCTGGACCACGCTGGCAACAGGCGCACCGATTCTCGAAACGGCCACCGTTTCCTTCGATTGCCGCGTCGTGGACCAGAAGGTCACCGCCACGCATACGGTGCTGTTCGGCGAGGTGCAGGCCGTGCATTTCGGTTCGCAGGATCAGGCGCTGATCTATCTGGACCGGGGCTATCGCGCGTTATAAGCTCCTCCTTAAGAGCGGCATTTCGCTCATCATGGGGGAGACATGACGGCGGATTCATCCGGTACATTGCCCGGAAATATCGAACAGACGATCGAGATGCTGGCCAGCCAGGGCTATCTGGCCGGGCGCTCTCTGGCCACGGTGGTATTTCTGGCGCTGAAGATGAAGCGTCCGCTTTTCCTGGAAGGAGAAGCAGGCGTCGGCAAGACAGAAATCGCCAAGGTTCTTTCCCGGGTCCTGGGTCGTGATCTGATCCGTCTCCAGTGCTATGAAGGGCTCGACGTTTCGACGGCCGTCTACGAATGGAATTATCCCGCGCAGATGCTGGACATCCGGCTTTCCGAAGCCTCTGGCGAGCGGGACCGGTCGCGGATCGAGGAAGGGCTGTTTTCCGAACGTCACCTGATCCGCCGGCCGGTGCTTCAGGCTCTCTCGCCGTCGCTCGGCAAGGGGCCGCCGGTTTTCCTGATCGATGAGCTCGACCGGGCGGACGAAGCCTTCGAGGCGTTCCTGCTGGAGGTCCTTTCCGATTTTCAGGTGACGGTGCCCGAGCTTGGAACCATTCGCGCCGAAGCGCCGCCAATCGTCATCATCACGACCAACAGAACCCGCGAAGTGCATGACGCACTGAAGCGCCGCTGCCTCTATCACTGGGTGGATTATCCCTCCGCAGAGATCGAACTCGCGATCGTCCGGCAGAAGGTGCCGGGTTGCCGGGAAGAGCTCTCGCGGGAAATCGTGGCCTATGTACAGGGTTTGCGAAAGCTCGACCTGTTCAAGAACCCCGGTGTTGCCGAAACGATTGACTGGGCCACGGCGCTGACGGAGCTGGACCGGGTGGCTCTCGACCCGGAGACCATCGGCGATACGGTCGGGGCGCTTCTCAAGTACCAGGACGACATTGCCCGGATCGCCGGTAGCGAGGGCGCAAAACTTCTGGCCGAGGTTCGCGCCGCCCAGCAGGCGGAGGGTTGAAACCGTGGTAACGGGCGGCGTTTCCGACCAGCCGCATCAGGGTCTCGTGCTGCCGGCGCTGGCCGAAGGCGATGGCCGGTTTGCCGACAACATCGTCTATTTCGCGCGCGCGCTCCGAAAGGCCGGCATGAAGGTCGGGACGGCATCGGTGACCGATGCGATCGAAGCGGCGGTTGCGCTGGGGGTGGGATCGCGCGAGGAGTTTCGAGCCGCACTGTCTGCGGTTTTCGTCAAACGCCGGGAGGACCAGCAGGTCTTTGACGAGGCGTTTCTGCTTTTCTGGCGTACGCGCGATTATCTCTCCCAGATGATGGCCATGATGTTGCCTGCCGGCGCCCGCAAGGAGCCCGAAAAACAGCGCGCGGCTGCGGCACGCGTCAGCGACGCCTTCAAGGGGCGCAAGGAGGGAACCCCGGCCGAGGAGACGCCTCCGGAGGTCATTTCCGACAGCCGCTTCACGGCATCCGGCAACGAGGTGCTGCGCAAGATGGATTTTGCGCAGATGACGGCGGCCGAACTGGCGGAAGCGCGAAAGGCGTTGGAAAAGCTTGCCCTTCCCGACGACCGCATGCGGCTTCGGCGCTACCGTCGCGCGTCTTCCGGCCGCTTCGATCCCCGGGAAAGCTTGCGGGCCAGCCTGCGCACGGGTGGCGATCTGCTTCTGCCGCGCTTCCGGAAGGCCCGGGAGGTGCCGCCGCCGCTGGTGGTTCTGGCGGACATTTCGGGCTCGATGAGCCAGTATAGCAGGGTCTTCCTGCACTTTCTCCATGGGCTGGCTTCCCGGCGGAAGCGAGTGCACGTCTTTCTTTTCGGAACGCGCCTGACCAATGTATCCCGCCAGATCGCCAATCGCGATCCGGATCTGGCGGTCGATGCGTGCACGGCCATGGTTTCCGACTGGTCCGGTGGAACCCGCATCGGCGAAACCTTGCGGGAGTTCAATCGCCTCTGGGGTCGGCGCGTCCTGGGACAAGGCGCCGTGGTGCTGCTGCTCACCGATGGGCTGGAACGGGACAGCGTCGCGCTTCTCGAACAGGAAAGTGACCGTCTGCATCGATCCTGCCGGCGTCTTATCTGGCTTAATCCGCTTCTGCGTTTCGAGGGGTTCGAAGCGCGGGCGCGGGGTGTGAAGGCCCTTTTGCCGCATGTGGATTCTTTCCGGGCGGTTCATAACCTGGACTCCCTGGAGGCGCTTGTGGACGCTCTGTCCGGAGGTGGAGCCCAGGATCAGGACGATCGGGACGCGCTCGGACGCTTTCGGCCGTCACCCCGGTAAAGACAAGGAGCATGAGTATGGCTGAGGATATGCAGGACCCGTTGATCGCTGCCGAGGTTTGGCTGGCAGAGGGCAGGGGCGTGGCACTCGCTACCGTCATCGAAACCTGGGGCTCCGCTCCGCGCCCTGTCGGCAGCCATCTGGTCATCGATAGTGACGGCAACTTCTTCGGTTCCGTTTCCGGCGGCTGCGTCGAGGGGGCGGTTATTGCAGAAGCGGCTGATGTGATTGCCAGCGGTACCGTCCGGCAGCTGGACTTTGGCGTGGCAGACGAAACCGCCTGGCGGGTCGGGCTCTCCTGCGGTGGGCGAATCCGGGTCCAGCTCGAGAGGATTTCCGCATGAAGCGCGAGCTGTTGCATGCACTCAACCGGGCGCGGGTCAACCGGCAGGCTGTGGGAACGCTGGCGGGGCCGGATGGCCAGACCGTGCGGCTGGTTGGCGAGGGCGAGGCCATAGAGGGCATCGAGGCGGAGGTGCTGGCGAAGGCCTTTCGCAGTGGCAAGCCCGGCATGGTGGAAACCGCCTCCGGACCGGCCTTTCTCAACATATACCTGCCTCCCGCGAGAATCGTCGTCATCGGCGCGGTCCATATCAGCCAGGCACTTGCCCCCATGGCCCGGATTGCCGGTTACGACCTCACAGTCATCGATCCTCGCACAGCCTTCGCCACGCCGGAACGTTTCGACGGGGTGGATGTCCGGGCGGACTGGCCCGAGGATGCGCTGCGGGATCGCCCGCTCGACCCGCATACCGCACTGGCTGCGGTGACGCACGATCCGAAGATCGACGACTATCCGCTTTCAGCGGCGCTCCGCACCGGATGTTTCTATGTCGGGGCGCTGGGAAGCCGGAAGACCCATGCCAAACGAGTGGAACGGCTGATGGCGCTTGGTCATTCGGAGGAGGAGATCGGGCGGATTTCCGCACCTATCGGACTGGATATCGGGGCCGCCAGCCCCGCCGAGATTGCGGTTGCCGTATTGGCGGATATCATCCGCGCCTATCGCCGGCGTGACCTGGTATCACCGGTCGGTGATAGGGCATGAAGTTTGGCCGCTATCCTTTGGCAGACAGTGCGGGCCTGGTGCTTGCGCATGCGCTACGGACCGAGGGACCGTCCTTTCCCAAGGGGCACCGCCTGACAGAGGAAGAGGCAGACCTGCTGCGCGCCCATGGGCATGAAACGGTTATTGCCGTACGCCTGGAAAGCGGGGATCTCGATGAAAACCGGGCAGCGGAGCGCATAGCCCGCGCGTTTCGCGGCAGTCACCATCGCTTGACCGAGGCGGCGACGGGGCGCGTGAACATTCATGCGACGGCGAACGGACTGTTCGTTGCCGACCGCGACGCCGTCAATCGCCTGAACCGCATCGACCCGGCCATCACCTTCGCCTGCCTCTCCAGCCACGTGCCGGTCGAGGACGGAGAAATGGTGGGGACCGTCAAGATCATTCCGCTTGCGGCGGAGGAGGCGCGCGTGCGCGATGCCGAACGCCTGCTGGCGGACCACCTTCCCTTCGAGATTCTTCCCTTTCAGCCCCATTCGGTCAGCCTTATTGCGACGGTGCTGCCGACACTCAAGCCTTCGGTGATGGACAAGACAGCCCGCGTGCTGGCCAGGCGACTGCACGCTTCCGGCAGCAGCATCGAACGGGAATTGCGTGTCGATCATGATTCGAAGGCGCTGGCCGAGGCCATTGCCCATCTTCATGCGGAAGGCGGCCCGCGCCGGCTGATCGTTATCTTCGGTGCGTCTGCACTGACGGATTTCGACGATGTCATTCCAGCCGGCATCCGGCAGGCGGGAGGACGGATCATCCATGCCGGCTTGCCGGTCGATCCCGGCAATCTCCTGGTTCTCGGCGAAATCGGCGGCGTTCCCGTCATCGGCGCGCCCGGTTGCGCGCGAAGCCCGGCGGAAAACGGGTTTGACTGGGTGTTGAACCGCATTCTCGCGGGCCGGATGCCTGACCCCGAAGATCTGACGGGCTGGGGTGTGGGTGGGTTGCTCAAGGAAATTCCCTTGCGTCCGAGCCCGAGGGCGGGATCGGAAGCCGCGCCGCGGACGGTAAGCGTGGCCGCACTCGTCCTCGCCGCAGGGCGGGCCAGCCGTATGGGCGCAGGTGGCCACAAGCTTCTGGCGGAATTTGCCGGCGAGCCTCTGGTGAGGCATGCAACGAGGGCCGTGATGGAAGGAGGCAGCGACAGCGTTGCCGTGGTCACGGGATATCGTCAGGAGGATATTCGCCAAGCCGTTGGCGCACTCGCGCCGCGCTTCATCCACAATCCGGACTTTGCAAGCGGCATGGCAAGCTCGCTTGCCGCAGGACTTGATGATCCCGATGTCGCGGCGGCGGACGGCGTGCTGGTCATGCTGGCCGATATGCCGCGCGTTACCGCGGCGGATATCAAACGGCTGATCGATGCCTTCCACGAGCAGGGCGGGCGTGCCATCATCCGCTCCGTGTCCGGGGGCAAACGGGGCAATCCCGTCATTTTGCCACGCGCGCTTTACCCGGCCTTGCGGCGTCTCGAAGGCGATGTCGGCGCCCGTGTGATCATCGAGGGCTCAGGCCTTCCGGTCGTCGACGTGGAGCTGGGCGAGGCAGCCCATCTCGATGTCGATACGCCGGAGGCGGTGCTTGAAGCCGGGGGCATTCTGGAGGGACAGAAGCATGGAGAATAACGATATCGAGGATATGTTCCGGGCATTGGGAACCGTGACGATCCGGCGCATGTTCGGCGGAAAGGGCGTGTACTGTGACGGCCGCATTCTCGCGATCGTTTATCAGGGCGAGCTGCTTCTCAAGGCGGACGCGGAAACGGCGCCGCATTTTGCAGCCGCCGGGTCGGTGCAGTGGGCCTATGAAAGCAAGACCGGCAAGCAGGCGCATATGCCCTACTGGTCGATTCCGGACGAGGCGCTTGACGATCCCGATGTCATGGCGCTGTGGGCGCGGCGCGCCTACGAGGCGGCGTTGCGTTCGAAGTAACCCTTATCCGTCAGGGCGCGCACGGCATCAGCGGCAAAGCGCGACAAGGGTTCGGGCCAGTTGTCCGGGCCAAACCAGCCGAAGGCCGTGAATTTGTCCGGCTCTGGCATAGCCGGCTCTCCGGTAAATTCGCTGCAGCTGTAGATCAGCGAAAGCCAGTGCTGTTGATCATCGGCAATAATTTGTTCCGAGAGGCACAGAAACTCGACGTTTCCGACAGAAAGACCGCTTTCTTCCTCCGCCTCGCGACGCGCTGCCTGCGCGGCGGGCTCCATGTGATCGACCTTGCCGCCCAATATATTCCAGCTGCCGGCCTCGGGCGCCTTGACCCGGCGGTACAACAACATCCTGCCATCGCGCAGGACGGCAAGTCCTGCGCCCACCCCAGGAAAGGAAAGCCCCGGAAAACCGGGGCTGAAGGGTGAGGGTCTGTCGGAGGACATGGATCAGGCCTTCGCAGCCAGACCCGCGATGAGCATGAATGCGGGAATGTCATCGCCGAAGCCGACCGGGGTCGGACCATCATCATGGTCACGATGGCGGTTGCGGCGGTCGCGACGTCCGTCGTCGTTCGCAGGGCTCGGCCGGCTCTGGCGCGCGGGGGCCGGCTGCTGCGGCTGCGGCTGACGAACCTCCTGCGGGCGCTCGGCGCGGGTTTCGCTCACGACTTCGACGGCTTCGATCATATCTTCCTCGATGGGCTTTTCATGGCGGTTCTTCCGTTCGCCGCGGCGCTTGCCGTCACGGCTTTCCTTGCCCTTGCGCGGCCGCTCGGTGGATTCCATCGGGGCGGGCAGGGAAGAGAGGTCGCCGTTCAGCCATTCGATTTTCTGGCCAATCAGCTTTTCGATCGCTTCCGCGTATTTCAGGTCGGACTTGGTGACCAGCGTGAAGGCCGCACCGGAACGGCCTGCGCGGCCGGTACGTCCGATGCGGTGCACATAATCCTCGGAATGGATCGGAACATCGAAGTTGAAGACGTGGCTGACATCGGGGATGTCCAGACCACGGGCCGCCACGTCGGAGGCGACGAGCAGCGTGATGTTGTTGTCCTTGAAGTTCTGCAGCATGGTCGTACGCGAGCGTTGGTCCATATCGCCGTGGAGCGCGCCGACGGAGAAGCCGTGCCGGTCCAGCGAGCGGAACAGATCGGCCACATCCTTCTTGCGATTGCAGAAGATGATTGCGTTCTTGAGATCGTCCTGTGCGCGGATGATGTCGCGCAGGGCAGCCCGCTTCTCGTAATCCTTGTTGTGGCAGGCGACCAGCTTCTGCGTCACGGTCTTAGCGGTGGAGGAGGGCTTGGCCACCTCGATCCGCTCCGGATTCTGCAGGAAGCGATCAGCGAGCTTCTGGATTTCCGGCGGCATGGTTGCCGAGAAAAACAGGGTCTGCCGGGTGAAGGGAATGAGCTTCGCGATCCGCTCGATGTCCGGGATGAAGCCCATGTCCAGCATGCGGTCTGCTTCATCGATGACCAGGATTTCGACGCCGGTCATCAGCAGCTTGCCGCGCTCGCAGTGATCCAGCAGGCGGCCGGGCGTGCAGATCAGGACATCCGCACCGCGCTCCAGCTTGCGGTCCTGCTCGTCGAAGGACACGCCGCCAATCAGGAGGGCGATGTTGAGCTTGTGGTTCTTGCCGTATTTCTCGAAATTTTCCGCAACCTGCGCCGCGAGCTCGCGCGTCGGCTCCAGAATGAGGGTCCGGGGCATCCGCGCCCGGGCGCGACCCTTTTCCAGCAGCGTCAACATCGGCAGCACGAAGGACGCCGTCTTGCCCGTACCCGTCTGCGCGATGCCGCAGATGTCGCGGCGCTGCAGGGCCGGCGGAATGGCGCCAGCCTGGATGGGAGTAGGAATGGTGTAACCTGCATCGGTTACAGCGGCGAGGACTTTCGGGCTCAGGCCAAGGTCAGCAAAGGTGGTCAAAGGGAATTTGAATCCGTTCTGGTTTAAGGGAAACCACGTGTTGAATCTGCCAGCAATCACTGCGGGCGCAGGGCGGAATAGTCCGATTGGGGCCCAAAGTCAAGGAAATGCAGGCTTTTTAGCCGGCAACACGGGTCTAAGTTTGTCTGAACAGTAAATTTCCGGCGGAAATATGATGAACGCGTCCAAAATGCCACGGGCGATGCCCGCCAGACGGTAAAACCTAGCGCAGGTAGGATTTGAGTTTCGTCGCAGCGTTGATGAAGCGCATGGGGTTCTCGGCCTCCCCCTGATATCGGACTTCGTAGTGCAGATGCGGACCGGTCGAGCGGCCCGTGCTGCCGGCGCGGCCGATCATGGTTCCGTTGTCCACCTGGTCGCCCACGGCGACGGAGATCTTCGAGAGATGGCCATAGCGGGTGGTAATGCCGTTTCCGTGGTCGATCTCCACCATGTTGCCATAGCCGCCAACTGCGGATGCAGCGATGACCTTTCCAGCTCCGGTGCTTCTGACCGGTTCACCGGTCTCGAAGCGGAAGTCGACGCCCGTATGCATGGCGAGTTTGCCGAGGAAGGGGTCGGTGCGGTTGCCGAACGTGCTCGTGATATCCCGTCCCGGGGCGGGATTGGTGAAAGGCAGGCGCAGGGCGGTGGCGCGGATCGACTCCAGGCGGTTCAGGGCCGAATCGAGACGAGCCAGCGACAGGTCGAACGTGTCTTCGGGAAGAGCGGCCACGAATGGACCTCCTTCGGCCTGGCCATCGTTTTCCTTGCTTTCGGTCGTGGTTTCAATCGGAACGCCAGTCCGTTCCATGATCGATTCGATCTGGTCGGCGGTTTCGGTCGCGCCCGTGGTCAAGGATTGGACCCGGTCTTTCTGTTCCTGTTCGAGCGACTTCAGCGAGAGGGTCATTTTGGAAAAAAGCCGGTCGGCGCGGTCGCCGGTGCTTTCGTGCCCATCCGCATCCGCCGATTGATATCCGAGGGCCGAAACGGTGTTTGCGGTTGCGGGCGCATTGCCCATCAGCGCGTCGATGGCCTTGAGGCCACCCCCGGCGGAAGCCGTCTGAACCGGCGCCGTCGCGCTGTCTTCGGTCAAGCCCGAGGCTTCGGCACGCTCGATCAGCGTTCCCATCTTTCCATGGCGGGAGGCGAGGGCATTCTGCTGCTCAAGCAGCTTCTCGACCTTGTCTTCCACGACCTGCTGATCCAGCATCTGCCGGGATGTCACCCGGTCGACCTGCGCCCGAAGCGCAGCAATGCGGTCTTCATATTCGAATTGCATGCGGGCCTGACGGGCCATGGTGGCGCCGATCAGGTCGTCGCGAAGCACGAGATAGGCGGTGGCCGTCAGATACCCGACGCTGAAGACCCCCAGCACGGTCATGGCAACGCCGGTCATCCAGGGGCGAATGCGGACATGCCGGATCTTTTCGCCGCTTGCAAGAATCAGGAAGTGATCCGGTTTGCGCTTGCCGAATACACGGCTGTCATGGCTTTGGCTCACGGTCTGGCTCCCTTGCAGCGGAGCATGAGAACTCCGCCAAATTGGGATGATTAGAAACCATTAAGGTTAATAATCTCTTTATTTGCGCGTTGCGGGTCCGCTGCAAGGCCTGAAAACGCTGATTTTTCAAGCGTTGCTGATGGAGGGAAGGGACCGGTAAAAGGAGGGCGTCAGGCCGGCTTCTGCGCGGGCAATATCATTGAACGGTGGCTTCAGCGGGCCGCGGAAATTGGCCCGCACCAGCTGCCGGAATGTTTCTGCCGGGTCCTTTCTCTCCCTGGCGCAGAGGAAACGGAACCATTTGGCGCCGATTGCGACGTGGCCCTTTTCGTCGTTGTAGATGACGGACAGGACCGCTGCGCTTTCGAGATCGCCGGTTTCGACCATCTTTTCCTGGAGCGAGGGCGTGACGTCGAGGCCGCGGGCTTCGAGAATCAGGGGGACGACCGCAAGACGGGCGCTGAGGGAATTGCGGGTGGAATGGGCGGCCTGCCAGAGCCCGTCATGGGCTGGTAGATCGCCATAATCGGCGCCCAGCGCCTGCAGGCGCTCCCGTACCATGCCGAAGTGCTTGGCTTCCTCGAAAGCCACCTGCATCCAACCGTCAAAAAAGGACTGCGGAACCGGCTCGCTCGCAAAACGGGCGACGATATCGAGCGCAAGATCCACCGCATTGAGCTCGATATGGGCGAGGGCATGCAGCATGGCGATGCGTCCCTTCTCGGTATGAAGGGAGCGCTTCTTCATCTCGCGGGGAGGAACAAGAGGCGGTTTCTCGGGCCGGCCGGGCCGGTCGGGCAGCGCTGGGTCCAGGGGAGAACGCAAGGAAATCGACCGGCTGAACCAGCGACGGGCCGCTTCCCGGGCGATGGCGGTTTTCCTGTCCAGATCGGTTGCAAGGATGGCGGCCACACAGCCCTCCCGAAGAGAACCGAAGCTTTTATGGCTATCCTTGCCCACGCCCTTGCCACCCTTTGCCAAGCGAGCCCGTTCAAAGGGCCCGGGCAGCCGCTAGCACGTCTTCCGCATGGCCATCACCCTTCACTTTTTCCCAGATACGGGCAATTTTCCCGTTCCCGTCGATCAGCACCGTGGTGCGTTCGATGCCCATGTACGTCTTGCCATACATGCTCTTTTCCTTCCACACTCCGTAGGCTTCGAGTACGGAATGGTCCTCGTCGGATGCCAGAATCACCGACAAGCTGTGTTTTTTTATGAACCTGTCGTGGCTTTTGACGTTATCCGCGGAAATGCCAATGACCGCTGCGTTGAGGGCGGCGAACTGATCGGCCAGTGCGGTAAAGGCGATCGCTTCGTTCGTGCAGGCCGGCGTATTGTCCTTGGGATAGAAAAAGAGCACGACCGGACGGCCGCTGAAATGGGCAAGCGACACGGTATCGCCGCCATCTCGCGGCAGGGTAAATTCAGGTGCCGGGGAGCCGGCGGCGATCGGAGATTGTTCGGCTGACATGTGGAAACCTTTCCATCGGCATAGAGACTGCATTGTGGCCAAGCGCCATCTGGTTATAGCATCTTCGAATATAGGGCATGGACGCGATGCGTCCAGACAAGGCGGCGGATCAAAAGTCCGTTCCGGGGGTGAGGAGGATCAATGAAGGATCGGCAGGCCCGTGGCGAGGGCCGGCGCAGGCGCCGGCATGCGAAAGAAAAGGCTGCGCGCCGGCCGCGGTCGCTTGTCGTGCGGTTTTCCCTGTTCCTGCTGAAAGCGGGCATGACGCTTGTCATGCTGCTGGCGTTGCTGACGGGCGGCGCGTTCATGGCCATCGAGGCGGGGCTGCTCGACAGGACCCTGACGGCCCGTGCCGAGGGCGCCCTGAATGGCGCCGTGGGGCCGCGTTATCTTGCGACCGTCGACAGCTCGGCCATCCGCTTCGCCAACAATCGCCAGCTGGCCATCGAGGCGCGCAAAGTCGTGATGAAGGATCAGGAAACGGGCCGCGTCGTGTCGAAAACGGGCGCAATCCGCCTCGCTCTCGATCCATTCCGGCTGCTGAAGGGTGAATTGACCATCACGCGCATCGAGGCAGACGATGTGAGCTTCGATACGGCGCTGTTTTCCACCGGGGAAGGTCTCGATCTCACCCGCATGCGCGTCGATCAGATCCCCGATCTCGTCGATAACGGCTTTGCCCAGCTCGATCTCTTTGGCGGCTTCGTGGACCGCGCCCGGACCGATGCACTGGAAATCCGTGGCATGGAACTGCTGGCGGCCGGTCCTGATGGGAAGGATGTCACGGTCGGAAAGGCGCATTTCGTGCTTGAAAGGCGAGAGGACAGTTCCCTGTCGATGGACGGCGGGCTGGAGATCAAGGGCGATGCCATTCCCTTTACCGTCCTTGCCGAGCGCAAGCTGGGCAAGGCCGTTTCCCTGAGGGCTTCCGCCCGTGACGTGCCTCTTCTTCATTTCGGTCCGGGGCCGGATTGGCGAGGGCGGATCGAGGAAAAACTCGAGGCGACGGCCTTTGCGGAAATTTCCGCCAAACGGAAATCGGCCGACGTCTTTCCGGAAATCTCGATGTCGGCCAAGGTCAATCCGGGCACGTTGACCCTGCATGGCATTCCGCAGCCGCTCGATGGCGCCGATGTGAACGCGGTCTACGATTTCAACAAGAATTCGGTCGAGTTTCTGCCTTCCTCCATGGTTTTCGCGCAGACGAAACTGCCTTTCACCGGAGGCCTCATCGATCTCGATCGGATCCGGCCGGAGGCGGGAAAAGGTTTCGGCATCGATTTTCTCGTCAAGGACGGCAAGGTTTTCACCGAAGCGGCCGCCGCACCACCGACCGACCTCAATGCGCAGGCCGCCGGCTATTATCTTTCCGGAACCCGGGAGCTGATCTTCGATCAGATGACCGCATCGACCCATCGCGGCTCGATTATCGGCTCGCTGAAGATGAAACTGGGGGGCAAGGAGCCGGAAATCAGCTTCGCGGCGCAGGTGGCCAGTGCGCAGATGCAGACGCTCAAGCAACTCTGGCCCTACTGGATCGCTCCCAATGCCCGCAAATGGGTGGCGGAAAACATGTTCGCAGGTTCGGTCTCGAATGGATCCATCGAGGTCTTCGTCCCTTCGGAGCGTGTGCGGAACAAGGACGGCAGTCTCAGGCTTGCCGATGATCAGCTCAACATCAGCTTCGATGTGACGAATGCGCGAATGAACATTGCCGGGGATATTCCGCCCGTGCGAGGCACGACCGGTCACATCGACATCAAGGGCTCCAGCCTGTTGGCCGACATCAAATCCGGTACGTCCTACTTCGCCACGGATCGCTCCGTGAATATCGACGGCGGCACCTTTGCGATTCCGGATTTCTTCAGCGACCCGCTGACCGCCGATACGGATATCACGGTATCCGGGGCTGCGGATGCGGTCGCCGAACTGATCACCTATCGCCCGATCAAGTTTCTGGGTAGGGCCGATCTGAAGCCGGAAGATCTGGCGGGCAATATCCGTGCAAAGGTCCAGGCCCATTTCGGTCTGAACGCAAAGGACGATGTTCAACCGGACTGGAAAGCATCCATGACTCTGACAAATGTGGATGTCATGAAACCCCTTCAGGGCCGGCGCCTGACCGCTCTGACCGGCACTGCCGAGATCACGCCCGAGAAGGCGGTTCTCAATGCGGAAGGCAAGATCGATGGCGTTCCCATGCAGCTTGCGGCGACCGAGCCTTTCGACGAAGCTGACGAGGCCATCCGCGACCGGATGATGACCCTGAACCTCGGCACCGCCGATATCGCCCGGTTGTTCCCCAAGCTGGACCAGGTGGTCAGCGGCACCGTCAAGGCAAAAGTCTCTGTAAGGCCGGAAGGCCTCCAGACGGTGGAGGCGGATCTTTCTGCGGCGACGCTCACCGTGCCCGGAAGCGGCTGGAAAAAGGGAGCGGGCATTCCCGCCAAGGCCCAATTCGATGTCAGACCCGCTGAAGACAACAAGGTCGAGGTGCGGAACCTTGTCATTACCGGTGACGGTTTCGGCGCAACCGGAAAGATCGACGCTCGAAACGGCAAACTCGTCGTCGCTTCGTTCGAGAAGGTAAAGCTGGCGGCGAACGACAATTTCAGCCTTTCCGTGCGGCCGATCCGGTCGGGCTTCGATGTGGCCGTCGCGGGTTCGGCCATCGATGTCCGCGCGGCCATCGACCGGCTTCGCAATGCGGGCACCGATGACAAGCCGGGAAAATCCGTTGCCATGGTGCTGCGGGCCAAAGTGGACAAGATTTACGGCTTTGGCGACGAGACCCTTCGCAATGTCGATCTGGCCTATGCGCCCCTGACATCCGATAGCGGCAAGCTGCAGCTGTCGGCGCTGACCGGAAACGGGCAGCCAGTGGTGGGACAGGTGGTGGAAGACGGCCGCGGGCGCTTCATGCAGCTGACAAGCGGCGATGCCGGCTCCACCTTCCGTTTCCTGGGGCTCTATAGCCGGCTGCAGAAAGGGCTGCTGAACATGCGCCTTCGCCCGGGAAAACAGGGTAGCTGGAATGGCAATATCGATCTGCGGGACTTTAGCCTTGCGAATGAAGAGCGCCTGCAGACCATGGTTTCCACGCCGGCAGGCAAGGATGGGCGCAGTCTGAACAAGGCGGTCAAGCGCGATATCGACGTGCGCTCGGAAAAATTCCAGCGTGGCTTTGCCTACTTTACCTACAGCAACGGCACGCTTGGCATTGAAAACGGGGTTCTGCGCGGGACCCAGGTCGGCGCGACGTTCCAGGGTGTCGTGCGTGATGCCGCTGGAAAGATGGATGTCACCGGCACCTTCATGCCAGCCTATGGCCTCAATCGCCTGTTCGGGGAGCTGCCGGTCATCGGAATCCTGTTGGGAAATGGTCGCGATCGCGGCTTGCTTGGCATCACTTTTAAGCTGACCGGGCCGTTTGAAAAGCCGAACCTGACAATCAATCCTCTTTCCATCATTGCACCGGGCATTTTCCGGCAGGTCTTCGAGTTCCAGTAGGCGGCCATGAAAAAGGCCGGTAAAAACCGGCCTATTCCCCTGGCGCAATCCTGATCGGGTTCAGGAGGGCCGCACCAGAATGTGCTTCTTCTTGCCGAGCGAGAGTTTGATCACGCCGTCTGCCGACACGTCCGCCGTGCCGATCATCTGGCGCTCGTCTGTGACGCCCTTGTCGTTGACCTTTACGGCGCCGCCTTTCACGTGGCGGCGCGCCTCGCCGTTCGATTCGGCAAGGCCTGCCCGAACAAACAGAGCGAGAACGCCTATACCGGCTTCCAGCTCAGCCGCCGGCACCTCGATGGAGGGAAGGTTTTCTGCAAGGGCGCCTTCCTCAAAGGTCTTGCGCGCCGTTTCGGCTGCCTGTTCGGCGGCCGCCCGGCCATGCAGGATCGACGTCACTTCTGTGGCGAGGATCTTCTTCACTTCGTTGATTTCGGATCCGCCGAGAGCCGAGAGGCGCGCAATCTCGCTCATCGGCAGCTTCGTGTAGAGCTTGAGGAAGCGGGAGACATCCGCATCTTCGGTATTGCGCCAGTACTGCCAGAAATCATAGGCGGAGAGCATGTCTGCGTTCAGCCAGACCGCACCGTTGGCGGACTTGCCCATCTTCGCGCCGGATGAGGTGGTCAGGAGGGGCGAGGTCAGCGCATAGAGCTGCTTCGTGCCCATGCGATGGCCGAGATCGATGCCGTTGACGATATTGCCCCACTGATCCGAGCCGCCCATCTGCAGGCGGCAATCGTACTGGCGCGCGAGCTCGGTGAAATCGTAAGCCTGGAGGATCATGTAATTGAATTCCAGGAACGAGAGCGATTGCTCGCGGTCGAGACGCGTCTTCACGCTATCGAAGGACAGCATGCGGTTGACCGAAAAGTGGCGGCCGACATCGCGCAGGAATTCCAGGTAGTTGATCTTCCTCAGCCAGTCGGCATTGTTGATCATCAGCGCGTCCTTCGGACCATCGCCGTAATTCAGGTAGTTGGAAAAAACCTTCTTGATGGAAGCGATGTTGTCTTCGATCGTGTCGATGGTCATCAGCTGGCGGGCTTCGTCCTTGAAGGACGGATCGCCCACCATGCCGGTGCCGCCGCCCATCAGCGAAATGGCGCGGTGACCGGTTTCCTGGAACCAGTGCAGCATCATGATCTGGATCAGCGATCCGGCATGCAGCGAAGGCGCCGTCGGATCGAAGCCGATATAGGCGGTCACGGTTTCCTTCTGTAGAAGAGTATCGAGGCCCGATTCATCGGAAATCTGATGAATGTAGCCGCGCTCGGAAAGGGTGCGAAGGAAATCGGATTTGAACTCGGTCATGACCTCAAACTCTGTTAGCCGGTAGATCGTCTGGCGGGGCTTTAGCATTGTTTTTTTCGCCATGCATCAAATTCATGGCCTTTCGGGGTTGGACCTCATGACACAAGACCTGATGACGGCGATCGGCCTGATGAGCGGCACGTCCATGGACGGTATCGATGTGGCGCTTGTCCGAACGGACGGTGAGCGGATCGTGGAGCGGGGACCGTTCCTCGGGATCGCCTATGATTCCGCGTTTCGGCAGAGCCTGAAGCAGGCTTTGGAAGAGGCAAGGGCCATCCGCAATCGACAGGAGCGGCCGGCCAACCTCGCGGTCATCGAGCGGGAACTGACCTTGCGGCATGCCGCTGCGGTAAGGTCGTTTCTAAACGCCAACGGGCTGTCGCCGGAGAGTATCGATGTTATCGGTTTTCATGGCCAGACGGTGCTGCACCGGCCCGAGCAGGGTCTGACCGTGCAACTGGGCGATGGCGGCCTTCTTGCCCGGGAAACCGGGATCCCGGTGGTTTACGATATGCGGGCGAGGGACATGGAGCATGGCGGGCAGGGGGCGCCGCTCGTGCCCGCCTATCATGCGGCGCTGGCTGCAGGCGTGGCCGGGGCCGATGAAACGGTCTGCTTCGTCAATATCGGCGGCATCTCCAATCTCACCGCCATTTCACCCGCCGGTGACATCCGCGCCTATGACAGCGGCCCCGGCAATACGCTGATCGACCAGTGGGTCGATAGCGAGGCGGGTGTTCCCTACGACCAGGGCGGGCGCATCGCGAGCGAGGGGCAGGTGCTGCACGCCCTTGCCCGGCGCTATCTGGATCACCCTTTCTTCACGGATGCCCGGCGCCGGTCGCTTGACCGCAACGATTTTGCACCGCCCCTTCGCGGCGAGGCCGAGCTTTCCGATGGGGCTCGTACGCTGGCCTATGTCGCCGCCGCTTCGATCATCCAGTCCTCGGCGCATCTCGAGCCTTTCCCGGCATTGTTCGTCATCTGTGGCGGTGGCCGCCTCAACGGCGTGATCATGCAGGACCTCAAGGCGCTGGCAGCCGCGAGAGGTGCACGGGTGATCGTTGCCGAAGAGGCAAATTTCAACGGTGATGCCATGGAGGCTGAGGCCTGGGCCTATCTGGCGGTCCGGTCGATGAAAGGCCTGCCGCTCACGTTTCCGGGGACGACGGGCGTGAGCGAACCAGTCACGGGCGGCGTGCTCTCAAAGCCCTAGGAAATTGGGCGCTGGCGAGCGTTCATTATTCTGACTACCTGAACACTGTCTGGCAGGATGCGACAGTAAATCATGTGCGACCTGTGCACGATCACCCTTGTACCCGGATCCATGCCATCGACGGGTTTGCCGAGAAAGGGTTGTCGACCAAGATTTTGCAGCATGCGATTCAGGGCCGCCGCGCAGGTGGTCGTCTGTTCTCACCAAATGACGATCCGTGTAGCGGAACGCTCAGTCAAAGTCCTTCCTGGCTCGGAGGGTCAATTGAACGTTCTTCAAGGGTCGGCTTCCTGCCAAAGTGCTTCTCAAATAATTCGTCAAAAATTTCTTCGAAAGGTTGCTCGCAGATCCCCGACTCTTCGCCTTCGCGAAGGAGTTCCTCCAGTTCGGCCGCCGTGTAGCCATAGAGGCCGTCGTCTTCATCCAGCGGCTGTTCGGGTGACTTGATGAGCGGATCCATGGCGTGCTCCCACAAACGACAAAACGGATCCTATCCGAAGACAGGATCCGTCTCAATGCTTTTTATCAGATATGTCTGAATTACCGGATGCGCTTGGCGGCCGGTTCCGGCACCAGTTCGCCGGCGAGGCGACGATCGACATAGTCTTCGCAGGCGGCGGTCAGCGAATCGATCTGGCCGGTAAAGAAGTGGTTGGCTCCGGGTACCGTCTTGTGGGTGATCAGAATGCCCTTCTGGGTCTTCAGCTTCTCCACGAGGCCGTTGACGTCCTTTTCGGGCGCCACCTTGTCCTGATCGCCATTGATGATCAGGCCGGAGGACGGGCAGGGGGCGAGGAAGGAGAAATCATAGGTATTCGGCTGCGGCGCGACCGATATGAAGCCTTCGATTTCCGGGCGGCGCATCAGAAGCTGCATCCCGATCCAGGCACCGAAGGAATAACCGGCAACCCAGCAGCTCTTGCTGTCCGGATGCAGGCTCTGCACCCAGTCGAGCGCCGACGCGGCATCCGAAAGCTCGCCTGCGCCATGGTCGAATTCGCCCTGGCTGCGGCCGATGGAGCGGAAATTGAACCGCAAGGTGGTGAAGCCACGCTTCTGGAAGAGGTAGAAGAGCTGGTAGACGATCTGGTTGTTCATCGTCCCGCCGAATTGGGGGTGCGGATGAAGAATGATGGCGATCGGGGCGCTCTTTTCCTTCGAAGGCTGGTAACGGCCTTCCAGGCGGCCGGCGGGGCCGTTGAAAATGACTTCAGGCATCGGTACTCCGGTGTCGCGTTTTTCGGTCACCAAACCTTGGGCATGACAGGGGAGCTGACTTGACTCCTGTTGTCATGTTTTCTAAAACCCAGTTTAGAACCATTAAAAACTGTCTGTGCGGCTGCACTTGGGTGCTTTGGTGTCTTAAGGCAAGCGCGACAGGAAATTCAAGAAAAATGCACCGCCGGCCCTTGCCGGTAAGAAATCAGGCCCATGAGCGGATCACGGCTTTATCTCGACTGGAATGCCACGGCCCCGCTTTCGCAAGCGGCACGGACGGCCTTTGTCGAAGCCTTGGCGCTGCCCGGAAACCCCTCTTCGGTGCACGCGGAAGGTCGGGCCGCCCGGGCGGCAGTCGAAAAAGCACGGCGTCAGGTTGCGGCCCTTGCTCACCGTGATCCCGCACAGGTGATTTTCACGAGCGGAGCGACCGAAGCGGCCAATCTGGTGCTCACGCCCGATTTCCGCATGGGACGGGCCCCGCTACGGATCGGGCATCTCTATGTGTCGGCCATCGAGCACCCCGCCATCCGCGAGGGGGGACGGTTTCAACCGGAACAGATGAGCGGAATCCCCGTTCTGCCGAACGGTCGTGTCGATCTGGATGCTCTCTCCCATCTTCTCGCGAACCACGACGGCGCAACAGGCATCGCCATGGTCGCGGTCATGTTCGCGAATAACGAAACCGGCATCGTCCAGCCCCTTGCGGATGTCTCTGCCTGCGTCAAGGCGGCGGGCGGTCTTCTGGTCGTCGATGCCGTACAGGCGGCGGGTCGTCTCGATCTTGCCGATGCGCAGGAGGCGGACTTCCTTATTCTGTCATCACACAAGATCGGCGGACCCAAGGGCGTGGGAGCCTTGATCAGCAAGGGGGAAACGCTGATGCCTGTTGCCCTGATCCGGGGTGGCGGGCAGGAAAAAGGTCACCGTTCGGGGACAGAGAATTTCCCCGCCATCATCGGCTTCGGTGCGGCGGCTGAGGCGGTGGCTGAGGACATGCCTGCGCGGTCGGACGGTCTTGCTGTGCTGCGCGACCGGCTGGAGGCTGGGTTCCGGGCCGCAGCGCCTGATGTGATCATCCATGGCGAAGGCGGGCCGCGTCTTCCCAATACGAGTTTCTTTTCGCTTCCCGGACTGAAATCGGAAACCGGGCAGATCGCCTTCGATCTGGAAGGAATTGCGCTTTCGGCCGGCTCCGCCTGCTCGTCGGGACGGGTGGGGGAAAGCCATGTACTGGCTGCCATGGGTTTCGATCCGAAGCTCGGCGCGCTGCGCATTTCCCTGGGGCCGACAACGACGGAGGCTGAGATAGACCGGGCGATTGCTGCCTTTGGCCGTATCGCGGCTCGCAGGCGGATGAGCGGTGCTGCATAAGCGCCAATAAATTTGAGGAAATGCAATTTTCCTCTGGACAAGAGGGGGTGAAAACACCCTTCTGCAGAACTACATGAGGGCGGTGTTCAACCGTCACGTTGACAAGCTGCCGGGCCTTGATCCCGGCCTGATTGGAGAACGAGAATGGCTGCTGTGCAGGAAACGATCGATCAGGTCCGCCAGATCGATGTCGACCAGTACAAATACGGTTTCGAGACGGAAATCGAAGTGGACAAGGCCCCGAAGGGCCTGAATGAAGATATCATCCGCCTGATTTCGTCCAAGAAGCAGGAACCGGAGTGGATGCTGGAATGGCGCCTTGACGCCTATCGCCGCTGGCTGACCATGGAAGAGCCCACCTGGGCGCGGGTGGATTATCCGAAGATCGACTTCAACGACATCCACTATTATGCAGCGCCGAAGAGCACGGCCGGCCCGAAGTCGCTCGAGGAGGTCGATCCTGAGCTTCTGAAGGTCTACGAAAAGCTCGGTATCCCGCTGCGCGAGCAGGAAGTTCTGGCGGGCGTCCAGACCTCCAAGATCGCCGTCGATGCGGTGTTCGATTCCGTCTCGGTCGTGACGACCTTCAAGGAAGAACTGAAGAAGGCCGGCGTGATCTTCATGTCGATCTCCGAGGCCATCCGCGAATATCCGGACCTGATCAGGAAATATCTCGGCTCGGTGGTTCCAACGACTGACAATTACTATGCGACCCTGAACTCCGCGGTGTTTACCGACGGTTCCTTCGTCTTCGTGCCGAAGGGCGTACGGTGCCCGATGGAGCTTTCCACCTATTTCCGCATCAACGAGAAGAACACGGGCCAGTTCGAGCGCACCCTCATTATCGCCGAGGAAGGCGCTTATGTTTCCTACCTCGAAGGCTGCACCGCGCCGCAGCGCGACGAAAACCAGCTGCATGCGGCCGTGGTCGAGCTCGTGGCCCTCGACGATGCCGAGATCAAGTATTCCACCGTCCAGAACTGGTATCCGGGCGACAAGGAAGGCAAGGGCGGCATCTACAACTTCGTCACCAAGCGTGGCGATTGCCGCGGCCACAATTCCAAGATCTCCTGGACGCAGGTGGAAACCGGTTCGGCGATCACCTGGAAATACCCCTCCTGCATCCTGCGCGGCGACAATTCCCGTGGCGAGTTCTACTCGATCGCCGTCTCGAACGGCTATCAGCAGGTGGATAGCGGCACCAAGATGATCCATCTCGGCAAGAACACTTCGAGCCGCATCATTTCAAAGGGCATCTCGGCGGGTCGTTCCAACAACACCTATCGTGGGCAGGTCTCCATCCACCGCAAGGCGGAAGGCGCCCGCAACTTCACGAACTGCGACTCGCTCCTGATCGGCGACCGATGCGGTGCGCACACCGTGCCGTATATCGAGGTGAAGAACCCGCGGGCCAAGGTGGAGCACGAGGCGACCACCTCGAAAATCTCCGAGGACCAGAAGTTCTACGTCATGCAGCGCGGCATTCCGGAAGAGGAAGCCATCGCGCTCATCGTCAATGGCTTCGTCCGCGAAGTCATCCAGGAACTGCCGATGGAATTCGCCGTCGAAGCCCAGAAGCTCATCAATATTTCGCTGGAAGGCAGCGTGGGCTGATGATGGGCGCGCGTTCGACTTCCCTGGCGGTTGCGCCGAATTTCGGGCCTCACGGCTCGGAAGCGGAAGCGCTTGGGGAGCTGGTGCGCCGGCTAAGGGACGCTCTAGACCCGCAGATGATCTGGCTTTTCGGCAGCCGCGCCCGTGGCACGGCGCGTCCCGATAGCGATTTCGACCTGCTGGTGGTGGCGAAGGAAGATGGTGGTTTCGGCTGCGATGACTACGAGCGTGTCGATGCGCCGCTGAAAGGATGCTGGATCGGAACGGATGTCATTCCCTGCGATCTGGAGACGTTTCGCGCCAGTCTCGGGCTCAACACCTCGATGATAAGCCAGATCGTCGAGCATGGCCGGCTCCTTTACGGAGAAATGCCGTGACGAGCGCGGAGACGATCAGGGCGGCGCGGGTCAGGTCGTTCATTCAGCTCGTGCGCGAGGAGCTCGCGGTATCGGCGGACCTGATGCAGGCACACAGGCGTCAATCCGCCTATTTCCTGCAACAGGCGGTGGAGAAGGCACTTCGCGGCGTTCTGGAGGTAGAAGGTATCGCAGCAGGACCGATGCACAGCATTCGCGGGCTATCGGATCTTCTACCCAAGGATCATCCGATGCGAGAGCTCTTCATTGAACTGGAGCCGCTTTCCTCGGCGTCCACGCGTTACCGTTATCCGACGGCGAACGGGACGCTGATGGATATCGGAGAGAACCATCTGAGGGAACTCAAGCTTCTGGCCGATGCGGTCATCGCGGAAGCCATTGTGATTATGGAAACCTATCTCGAGGGTTCGGCCAAAAGTGGCCTTTGAGGACATACGATATCGGCGGGCCTTGACCCCGCTTATGGAAGGACGGAAACATGCTTGAAATCAGAGACCTGCACGCCAAGATCGCCGATACGGACACCGAGATCATCCGGGGCCTGAACCTGACCGTGAAGGCTGGCGAAGTGGCTGCCATCATGGGCCCAAACGGCTCCGGCAAGTCCACGCTTTCCTACATCCTGTCCGGTCGTGACGATTACGAAGTCACTTCCGGCGATATCCTCTATAATGGCGAGAGCATTCTTGAACTCGATCCGGCCGAACGGGCGGCCAAGGGCATTTTCCTGGCTTTCCAGTATCCGGTCGAAATCCCTGGCGTTGCCACCATGCAGTTCCTGAAGGTGGCCATGAATTCCCAGCGCAAGGCGCGCGGCGAAGCCGAGCTGACCACGCCGGATTTCATGCGCCGCGTGAAGGAGGCTGCAAGCCACCTGAAGATCGATCCCGACATGCTGAAGCGCCCGCTGAACGTGGGCTTCTCCGGCGGCGAAAAGAAGCGCGCCGAAATCCTGCAGATGGCGTTGCTGGAGCCGAAGCTCTGCATTCTCGACGAGACCGATTCCGGTCTTGACATCGATGCGTTGAAGATCGTGGCCGATGGCGTCAACGCGCTGCGTTCGCCCGACCGTGCGGTCGTGGTCATCACCCACTATCAGCGCCTGCTCGACTACATCGTGCCGGATACGGTGCATGTTCTCTACAAGGGCCAGGTCATCAAGACCGGTGACAAGACCCTTGCCCATGAACTCGAAGCCAATGGCTATGCCGATATCATCGGTGCCGCGGCCTGAGGCGGTTCCGCCAGGAAACGCTTGAGATAAAAGGACGACGTTCATGAATGTCACGCAACTCAACCGCCAGACCGCTGCCGAGGCGCAGATCCTCGACGCCTATCAGGCGGCTCTTTCCGAGCTTCCGGGCGATGGCGCGGTCATGGTCGCCCGCGACCGGCTGCTCAACGCACTGAAGACGCAGGGTCTGCCGACCCGGCGCATCGAAAGCTGGCACTATACCGACCTGCGCACGCTGCTGAAGACGGTGCCGGCCGCAAGCTCCGAGATCGCCTCCGCCACCGACCCGGTCGTGGCCGGTTCGCATGTTCTCGCCCTGTCTGGTGGCAAGCCTTCCGGTTCCGCCGATGTGGAGGGTGTCACCGTTACCGGTTTTGCCGGCCAGCTGCTAAGCGGTGAAGCCGCCACCGGCCTTGCCGAGCGCGGCTCTGACGATGCCATCGGCCGCATCAACGGCGCCTTCGTCCGGGACGGATACGCACTCGACGTGCCTGCTGGTGCAGAGCTTGCCGAGGTCATCGAATTGCAGGCCAACCAGGCCGGTGGACAGGCGCATAGCCGCTTCCCGGTTCGCTTCGGCGCGGGTTCGAAGGCCGTGGTCATTGAGCGTCACCGTGCGGTGACTGACAATGCCGCCTTTGTTTCTTCCGTGTCCGATCTGGTGCTGGAAGACGGTGCCGAAATCACCTGGATCATCCTGCAGCAGCAGGGGGCCGCCGATACCCATCTCGGGCAGATCAAGATCGTGCTGAATGCGGATGCGAAGCTGAAGCTTTACGTCATCAATGCCGGCGGCAAGCTCGTTCGCCAGGAAATCCACGTGGTGACCGCAGGCGGTGGCGCCGACCTGACGCTGCGTGGCGTCAACCTGCTCGGCGGCGACAGCCATACGGACGTCACGCTGACGCTCGGCCATGACGTGCCGGACACGACCTCGACGGAAATCATCCGCAACGTGGTGTTCGACCGCGCCAAGGGCGTGTTCCAGGGGCAAATCCGGGTGGCGCAGGATGCGCAGAAGACCGATGCGCGCATGGCCTGCAACACGCTGCTGCTCTCCGACGAGGCTGAATTCTCGGTGAAGCCGGAGCTGGAAATCTTTGCCGACGACGTGCAGTGCGCCCATGGCGCAACCGTTGCCGACATCGACAAGGTGCACCTCTACTATCTGATGGCACGCGGTATTCCGAAGAAGGAAGCGCGCGCGCTTCTGGTCAATGCCTTCGTGGCCGAAATCGTCGAGGAACTGGAAGAGGAAGCCCTGGTCGAGGCGCTGGAAGGCGTCATCGCCGGCTGGCTGGAGAAGCATGGCTGACATGGACAGGATCACGCCCGCGACCCCTTATGATGTCGAAGCCATCCGCAAGGATTTCCCGATCCTGTCGCGGGAGGTTTACGGCAAGCCGCTCGTCTATCTCGACAATGGCGCATCGGCCCAGAAGCCGCAGGTCGTGATCGATGCGGTCGCGCATGCCTATTCGCAGGAATATGCGAATGTGCATCGCGGCCTGCATTTCCTCTCCAATGCCGCCACCGATGCCTATGAAGGGGCGCGCGAGAAGGTGCGCCGCTTCCTGAATGCGGGTTCGGTGGACGAGATCATCTTCACCAAGTCCTCGACCGAGGCGATCAACACGGTCGCCTATGGATATGGCATGCCGAAGATCGGGGAGGGCGACGAGATCGTCCTCACGATCATGGAGCATCACTCCAATATCGTGCCGTGGCATTTCATCCGCGAGCGTCAGGGCGCGAAGCTGGTGTGGGTGCCGGTCGATGATGACGGCGCCTTCCACATCGAGGCTTTCAAAAAGAGCCTGACGGAGAAGACGAAGCTCATCGCCATCACCCACATGTCGAACGCGCTCGGCACCATCGTGCCGGTCAAGGAAGTTTGCCGTATTGCCCGCGAGCGCGGCATTCCCGTGCTGGTCGACGGCAGCCAGGGGGCTGTCCACATGTCGGTCGATGTCCGCGACATCGACTGCGACTGGTATGTAATGACCGGCCACAAGCTCTACGGTCCCTCGGGGATCGGTGTGCTCTACGGCAAGATGGACCGGCTGAAGGAGATGCGTCCCTTCATGGGCGGCGGTGAGATGATCGTCGACGTCTCCGAAGAAGCCGTAACCTACAACGATCCACCGCACCGGTTCGAGGCGGGGACGCCGCCGATCGTGCAGGCAATCGGGCTTGGCTACGCGCTCGATTATATGGAGAAGATCGGCCGTGCCGCGATTGCGGCGCATGAGGCGGATCTGGCGGCCTATGCCGCAGAGCAGCTCCGTTCGGTCAATTCACTCCGTATCATCGGCAATGCGCCGGATAAGGGTGGCATCTTCTCCTTCGAGCTTCAGGGCATCCATGCCCATGACGTTTCGATGGTGATCGACCGCCGGGGCGTGGCCGTCCGGGCGGGAACCCATTGCGCCCAACCGCTCTTGAAACGCTTTGGCGTCACCTCCACATGCCGGGCATCTTTCGGGCTCTACAACACGCGCGCCGAAGTGGATGCGCTGGTGGAAGCGCTGGATTACGCCCGCACCTTCTTTGCGTAAGGAGAATTTGCCATGACCACGACCGAGGAAACAGCCGATCCGCGCGAAGGGCTGGTGAATTCGGCCATCCCACAGGAGGAGCTTGCGCGCCTTTCCGATGATATCGTCGCGGCGCTCAAGACGGTCTATGACCCGGAAATTCCGGCGGATATTTTCGAACTCGGCCTGATCTACAAGATCGATATCGAAGACGACCGCATGGTGAAGATCGTCATGACGCTCACCGCGCCGGGCTGCCCGGTGGCCGGCGAAATGCCGGGCTGGGTCGAGAATGCCGTTGGCGCCGTGGAAGGTGTTTCCGGCGTGCAGGTGGAGCTGACCTTCGATCCGCCATGGTCTGCGGACCGGATGTCGGAAGAGGCGCAGGTGGCCGTCGGCTGGTATTGAAGCCTTTACCGGCTGCGCTTACATTATGTTTCGAAGCATCGGGCCTTGAACCCGGTTGTGGAAAGGGACGTGAAGACATGGGCTTTGCCATCATGACCATCAACGAGGCCGCCGCCGAACGGGTGAAGGCTATCGTTTTGAAATCCGGCCCGGAGGCCAAGGGCATCCGTGTGGGCGTCAAGAAGGGCGGCTGCGCCGGGATGGAATATACGGTGGATCTTGTCATCGAACCCGACCCGAAGGATGATCTGGTCGAGCGCGACGGTGCCCGCGTCTGGGTCGCGCCGCATGCGACCCTTTACCTGCTCGGCACCGAAATGGGTTTCGAACAGACCACCCTGCGCTCGGGCTTCACCTTCAACAATCCGAACCAGACATCTGCCTGCGGATGTGGGGAATCGGTCGAGCTGAAGCCTGCGGATCTGGCGGCCCTTGCTGCCAAGGGCAACCCGGTCGTTCAGGCTGATCTGTAATTTATAATTCCCTAAATTTAAGAATGACGCATCTTGCCTTATGGGTAAGATGCGCGCATGATCATATTGTGGGATGAGCCGAAGCGGATCAGCAATCTCAGGAAGCACCGGCTGGATTTTGCCGATCTGGATCGGGGATTTCTGGAACGCTCTGTCATCGTGAGTGCCAGAGGCAACCGCATGATGGCCATCGGAGAATTTCGGTCCGAGATGGTGACCGTCATTTTCCGGTTTATGGGGAGTGAGGCTATTTCCGTTGTTTCCATGCGAAGGTCGAGTAGGCGGGAAAGGACACGACTATGACGAGATGGTCTAACATACGCTCTCTCTCAGATGAGGAGGAGGAAGAGATCCAGCGCGCTATAGCGAGCGACCCTGATACGTGGGAAGCGAGCGAAGAAGATCTCCGTAATGCCCGGCCGTTCTCTGAGGTGTTTCCCGAGATCTATGCAAAAATGAAGGCGAGTTTGCCGGCCAAGTAGGGCGTGCTAAGCAGGAGGGATTGCTCTCCATCCTGAAAAGCGCCTCATGACCTTCATTCTTTTTCTCAAAGGTATTCTGCTCGGCCTTGCCATTGCAGCGCCGGTCGGGCCCATAGGGGCTCTCTGCATCAACCGCACGCTTCAGCGCGGCTTCTGGGCCGGTGTGGCGGGTGGTTTGGGGACGGCGCTGGCCGATGGGGCCTATGCCCTGCTCGCGGCCTCTGGTTTTGCCGTTTTTGCCTCCATCCTCGCCAGAATATCCGTTCCGCTCGGCCTGATCGGGGGCTTCTTCATGCTCTGGCTTGGCATTCAGTCTCTTCGATCGGCAGGCGCGCCGAAAGCCGCCGCCACGGACGCCGGTGTCAGCGATCTCCTCAAGGTTACGGCGACAACCTTTTTCCTCACCCTCTCCAATCCGACGACCATCTTGGCTTTCGCAGCAATTTTCGCAGGGCTCGGCCTTGCCAGTGACGGTTCCGGCGCGATTGTCACGACGGCGGGCGTGTTTACCGGCTCGCTGCTCTGGTGGTTCTTCTTGTGCGGCCTCGTTACGGGCCTGAAGCATCGACTGCCCGACGGATTTTCACTCTGGGTGTCGCGGTTTTCAGGTCTGATCCTGCTTTGCTTCGGGTTATTCGCCTTGGTGACGACCGCTCTTCAAGTCATTTGATAAAAAAGCCGCCCCGGTTTCCCGGAGCGGCCATCTGATTTTCTTTCCTGAAAGCCTTACTCCGCCGCCTGCGCGTATTCCTCCATCGGAGGGCAGGTGCAGACGAGGTTGCGGTCGCCGTAGACATTGTCGATGCGGTTGACCGGGGCCCAGTACTTGTCCACGCGGAAGGAACCCGGCGGGAAGCAGGCCTGTTCGCGGCTATAGGGACGATCCCATTCGCCGACCAGGTCTTCCACCGTATGCGGAGCGTTCTTCAGCGGGTTGTTCACCTTGTCCATCCGACCTTCCTCGATGGCGCGGGCTTCCTCACGGATCGCCAGCATGGCATCGCAGAAGCGGTCGATCTCCGCCTTGGTTTCGGACTCGGTCGGCTCGATCATCAGCGTGCCGGCAACCGGCCAGCTCATGGTCGGAGCATGGAAGCCGCAATCGACAAGGCGCTTGGCGATGTCGTCCACGGTCACGCCGGCGCTGTCCACCAGCGGGCGCGTGTCGATGATGCATTCATGCGCCACCCGTCCGGACTTCGAGGTGTAGAGCACGTCATAGGCGCCCTTGAGGCGGGCGGCGATGTAGTTGGCGTTGAGGATCGCCACCTTGGTCGCCTGGGTCAGGCCTTCGCCGCCCATCATCAGGCAGTAGCTCCAGGAAATCGGCAGGATCGAGGCCGAGCCGAAGGGAGCGGCCGAAACGGCCCCTTCGGTGTTTTCAGCCGGATGACCCGGGAGATAGGCCGCCAGATGCGCCTTGACGCCGATCGGACCCATGCCGGGACCGCCGCCGCCATGCGGAATGCAGAAGGTCTTGTGCAGGTTCAGGTGGCTGACGTCGGAGCCGATGTCACCGGGGCGGGACAGGCCCACCATGGCATTCATGTTGGCACCGTCGAGATAGACCTGGCCGCCATGGCTGTGGGTGATCTCGCAGACTTCACGCACCGTTTCCTCGAACACGCCATGGGTCGAGGGATAGGTGATCATGCAGCAGGACAGCTGAGCGGAATACTGCTGCGCCTTGGCGCGGAAATCTTCCATGTCGATATCGCCGTTTTCCTTGGCCTTGACCGGAACGACCTTCATGCCGGCCATCTGGGCAGAGGCCGGGTTGGTGCCATGGGCAGAGGTGGGGATGAGGCAGATATCGCGATGACCTTCGCCGCGGGCGAGGTGATAGTTGCGGATCGTCAGAAGCCCCGCATATTCCCCTTGCGCGCCGGAGTTCGGCTGCATGGAGAAGGCATCGTAGCCGGTGACCTGGCAGAGCTTGGCGGAGAGGTCGTCGATCATCTCCTTGTAGCCGACGGCCTGGTTTTCGGGCACGAAGGGGTGCAGTTCGGCAAATTCCGGCCAGGTGATCGGCAGCATTTCCGCCGTCGCATTCAGCTTCATGGTGCAGGAGCCGAGCGGAATCATCGCCCGGTCGAGCGCCAGATCGCGGTCCGAGAGACGGCGGATGTAGCGGGTCATCTCGCTTTCCGCGCGGTTCATGTGGAAGATCGGATGCGTCATGTATTCGGTATTGCGCAGCGCCGTGTCGGGCAGGCGATAGGCCGGCTCGAATTCGCGGATGCGGAAATTGCCACCGAAGGCCTTCCACACGGCTTCCAGCGTGGCCGGGCGCGAGCGCTCGTCCAGGGAGATGCCGATGCGGTCATTGCCGATCTTGCGCAGGTTGACCTGCTCGGCGACTGCGGCATTCATGATCGCGCCCTGAAGCGGGCCGACATGAACGGTGATCGTATCGAAGAACACCTTCGGCTCGACCTTGAAGCCCAGCTTTTCGAGGCCCATGGCAAGGCGGACGGCCTTGAGATGCACGCTCTGCGCAATGGCCTTGATTCCCTCGGGACCATGGAACACGCCATACATCGAGGCCATGACGGCCAGCAGCACCTGGGCGGTGCAGATGTTCGACGTCGCCTTTTCACGACGAATATGCTGCTCGCGGGTCTGGAGCGACAGGCGGTAGGCGCGATTGCCGCGGGCATCGACGGACACGCCGACAAGACGGCCCGGCATGTTGCGCTTGTAGGCGTCCTTGACGGCCATGTAGGCCGCATGCGGACCACCGTAACCCATCGGCACGCCGAAGCGCTGGGTGCAGCCAACGGCAATGTCGGCGCCCATTTCACCGGGCGATTTCAGCAGCGCGAGCGCCAGCGGATCGGCGGCGACCGTTGCGATGGCGCCGGCGGCGTGCAGTGCGGAGATCACCTTGGTGAAGTCGCGCACATGACCGTAGGTGCCGGGATATTGGAAGAGGGCACCGAAGACCTTAGCCGGGTCGAGATCCTTTTCCGGATCGCCGACGATGATTTCCCAGCCGAGCGGCTCGGCGCGGGTGTGGATGAGCGCGACGGTTTGCGGATGGCAGTGCTCGTCGACGAAGAAGGCGTTGGCCTTGGAGCTTGCCACGCGCTGCGACATGGCCATGGCTTCGGCCGCCGCGGTTGCCTCATCGAGCAGCGAAGCGTTGGCGACATCGAGACCGGTGAGGTCGCAGACCATGGTCTGGTAGTTCAGAAGCGCCTCGAGACGGCCCTGGGAAATTTCCGGCTGGTAGGGCGTATAGGCCGTGTACCAGGCGGGGTTTTCCAGAATGCAACGCTGGATGACCGGCGGCGTGATGGTGCCGTAATAGCCCTGGCCGATCAGCGAAACGAGGTTCGTGTTCTTGTTGGCGATCTCGCGCAGGCGGTCGAGCGCCTCGCGTTCGGTCATGGGCGCGCCCCAGGAAAGCGGCTGCTTCTGGCGAATGGAGGCGGGCACCGTGTCGTCGATCAGCGCATCGAGGGACGGATAGCCGATGACCTTCAGCATCTCGTCCATTTCGCGCGGGGAGGGGCCGATATGACGCCGGTTGGCAAAGTCATAGGGCTGGTAGTCGGTGAAGGAGAATTCGACCGGGGAGGACATCAGGCGATCAGCTCCTTGTAGGCGGCCTCATCCAGCAGGCCATCGGCATCGGCGGGATTGGCGAGCTTCAGCTTGAAGAACCAGCCGGCGCCCTGCGGATCGGAGTTGACGAGCGACGGATCGGCAACGATCGCCTCGTTCACTTCGGTGATTTCGCCATCCAGCGGACAATAGACCTCGGAGGCCGCCTTCACGGATTCCACGGTTGCGGCATCGCCACCCTTGGAGAAGCTCTTGCCGACGGCCGGGAGTTCGACGAACACCAGATCGCCCAGCTGCTCGGCAGCATGGTTGGTGATCCCTACGGTCGCGACGCCGTTCTCGATGTTCAGCCACTCGTGTTCAGACGTAAATTTCAGCATGGATTTTCCTCTTGTCCAGTCTGGAGGCGCTCAGCGCTTGTAGGTTTGGGTGATGAAGGGGAGGGTGGAAACGGTCATCGGCAGGTACTTGCCGCGCACTTCCGCATAGACGGTTGTTCCGGGTGCCGCATGGCTCTTCGGCAGGTAACCCATGGCCACAGGACCTTCCGCCGTGGGGCCGAAGGTACCTGACGTGACTTCGCCCAGTTCGGTCCGGCCTTCGCCGTCGGCGTAAAGCTTGGCATGGGAGCGCACGGGCGCCTTGCCCTCGGGCTTCAGGCCGACCCGGCGACGGCCAGCGCCATTCGCGAGTTCGGAGAGAATGCGCTCGGCGCCGGGGAAGCCGCCGGCGCGCTCGCCGCCGGTGCGACGAACCTTCTGGATCGCCCATTCAAGGGCGCCTTCGACCGGGGTTGTTCCGGTGTCGATGTCGTTGCCATAGAGGCACAGACCCGCTTCGAGGCGGAGCGAGTCGCGAGCGCCGAGACCGATGGCTTCAACGCCATCGAGGGCGAGAAGGGCGCGGGCCAGTTCTTCTGCCTTGGCTTCCGGAACGGAAATTTCGTAGCCGTCCTCACCGGAGTAGCCCGACCGGGAGACGATGCATTTCGCCCCGACCAGCGTTGTGGACATCACATCCATGAAGCGCATGGCGGCCACATCGGGAGAGAGCGTGGCAAGTGCCTTCTCGGATAGCGGACCTTGAAGCGCGATCAGCGCGCGGTCGCGGATCGGGGTCACTTCGCAGGTGTCGCCGAGATGCTTTTCGAGATGGGCGAAATCGGCTTCCTTACAGGCAGCGTTGACGACCAGGAACAGGTGATCGCCACGGTTGGTGATCATCAGGTCGTCATTGATCCCGCCGTCGTCATTCGTGAAGAGGCCGTACCGCTGGCGACCGACGCCGAGCCCGACCACGTCGACGGGTACAAGGGTCTCGAGGGCGCGGGCAGCATCGGCGTTGTTGCCGGAACGGGCGCGAATGGTGACCTGCCCCATATGCGACACGTCAAACAGGCCGGCGGCGGCGCGGGTGTGGAGATGTTCCTTCAGGACCCCGAGCGGATACTGCACGGGCATGTCGTAACCGGCAAAGGGTACCATCTTCGCGCCAAGCGAAAGATGCAGCCCGTGAAGGGGAGTCTTGAGTAGGGTGGTGTGCTCGTCCAAGCGGGGCCTCCAGGATACGGTGCTTTGCACCGGGCTCGAATCGCGGCATGTCTGCCTTGGTTTTGAGCCCCCTCTGTCCCTGCGCCTGAGATTGTTATCCCTTCGGCGTGGCTACCCTCATGGCAGCCCCCTCTCCAGAGTTCCGTTCGGCTTCTGCTGGTCCTTTTGCCTGAGAGTTTCCGGGGCGGTTGCTCCTTCGGCACCGCATCGAAGCGGCTTCTCCCAGCAGAATGCGGCAATTATCGTCCTGATACCGGCCTTGGCAAGACGAAAATGTCGTTTCCCGCAAAAAATCTTCGCTGATTGCGCCGGATCAAACAGGCTTTCTGAAACTGCGGCTAAGTTGCGCAGGCCTTTGCAAAGCGCGTTGGGATGCGCTAACGGGAGGCGACAACGGAGACGGGCATGGAACGGACGATGGAAAGGGCAGGGCATCTGGTACGCCTAGCATGCGTGCTGTCGCTGCTGTTCCTGGGTCTGGCCCATAGGCCCGCCGTCGAGGTTACGGTCCAGGATCCCCTGGCGCTTGCCTATCAGCTGCCCGATGGCAGCGCGCCGGATCTCTGCCTGCCGCAGGCTCCGGAAAAGCACAAGATCTCCTATCCTGCCTGCGACGCATGCCGTCTGTCCGCATCGGTCATTCTGCCCGCCGCGCCTGCAGCGATCGCCTATGTCGCAACGGGCGAACGGCCCGCCTATGTTGCCGTCACCCCTGCCGAGCCGCGCAGGTGGGTGGCTCTGATCCACGCAGCCCGTGGACCACCTTCCTCCGTCGACGCCTGACCTCTTCATACAACGTCGACATTGAGGCTTCCGACGAAGCCGGATGACGGGGCGCGACCGCCAGAGGCCGCCCGTCATGGAAGGACATAACCATGCACAAGACCCTTTTTTCCGCCGCTGCCACCCTTGCCATGCTGTTTTCGGGCACTGCCGCCTTTGCCCATGCGAGTTTCTCCGTCGGGGAAGCGCCGGCCGAGTCCTATTACACGGGTGAGCTGCGCATTCCCCACGGTTGCGACGGCAAGGCCACCAACGAAGTGTCGGTGAAGATCCCGGAAGGCTTTATCAATGCCAAGCCAAAGCTGAAGACGGGCTGGAAGATCGAGATCGTCAAGGGCGACTATCAGAAGACCTATGAACTGCACGGCAAGAAGGTCACGTCCGGCGCCGTGGAAATCCGCTGGACCGGAGGCGAAATTCCCGACGATATGTTCGATGGCTTCGAGATTACCGGCAAGATTGCAGGCGTTGAAGCCGGTACCGCTCTGCCTTTCGTCACCACGCAGAAATGCGGTGCGGACGGTTCCGTCACCTGGAGCGACATCGCCAAGGAAGGGCAGAACCCCCACGATCTCGAACATCCGGCTCCGACGATTTCCATCGTGGCTGCCGGCGAAGGCCATGAGCATGGCGCTCATGCCGGAATGATGATGGAGCAGGGTGCGGGCAAGGCGGGCGATCTTGCGCTGTCCGGTGGTTTCCTGAAGGGCATGCTGCCCGGTCAGGCCGTGGGTGGCGGCTTCGTGACCATCGCCAATGGCGGCGCGGCGGATGACCGTCTGGTTTCCGCATCCTCGCCGGTGGCCGATCACGTGGAGATCCATGAAATGACCATGGAAAACGACGTGATGAAGATGCGGGCTCTCCCGGAAGGCCTTCCGGTTGCCGCCGGGGCGACGGTCGAAATGAAGCCGGGTGGCTTGCACATGATGTTCATGGGCGTGAAGGCGCCCTTCAAGGAAGGCGATACCGTGCCGGTCACACTGACCTTCGAAAAGGCCGGAGCCGTGGAGCTTGCTTTCCCGGTCGTCGACCCCTCAAAGGTCAAGGCCGGAGCCCATATGCACAAGTAAAGCAACAGATTGGGGCGGCGCCGGTTTCCCGGCGCCGCCCCTTCGCTCGTTGTTCTGCGTGATCAGCCGCCGGAGCGGAGATAGGCTTCCACCGCCTGGTCGAGGGTGGTGTGGTTCTGGTTCAAGCGGTTTTCCAGCATGGAAAGGCGTGCGGACACGCCCGAAATGCTTTCGGATGGTGGAAGGATCGATTCCACATTGCGTTCCGGTTCGGCGAGCATGGCCGTTCGCTCGTTTTCTCGCACGGCCGTCTTGGGGCTCTTGCGTTGGACCGGTTTCAGCATCTCCATCGCAATAGCCGCCGTGTTCGCCGATAATGTCACAACCTGTGTCACTGCCGTCATCACCGCGTTTCATTTCTTTCGCGGAGACTAGGAAGGACGGCTTCATCTTTTGTTGCGGAATTCGATAAGAATTGAGCGACCTTGCGCTTTTCATCGGCAAGTCGGCAGCGGCACAATCATTTTGATGGAATCGGCCCGTGCCCCGGAGTGACTGGACATGCTCAATTTCCTGCTTGTAGCCTTAGGCGGAGCGATTGGCTCGATGTTGCGCTATGCGACGGGATTGGGGGCGACCCGCCTGTTCGGCCCCGGCTTTCCCTGGGGTACGCTGATCGTCAATGTGGTCGGATCCTTCGTGATCGGCGTTTTCGTGGAGAGCATCGCCCGGCGTTTCGGGGCATCGGAACCGGTGCGGCTTCTGCTGGTGACCGGCTTCCTCGGAGGCTTCACGACGTTCTCGTCCTTTTCGCTCGACGCCGCCGCCTTGCTGGAGCGCGGCGCGACCGCCTACGCCTTGCTCTATGTGGGCGGCAGTCTCATTCTCTCGCTGGGCGCGGTCTTTGCCGGCCTGACGGTCACCCGTGCCGTGCTTTGAGGCATTTTTCCCTTTCCCAGCCCGGGAGAAATACTCTAAAGCCAGCCTTTGACTTTCTCGGGCAAGCGCCCGGCAGACGTGGATCGGTTACATGGCAGGCATCGAGCATATCAAGGTGGACACGGACGAAGCGGGCATGCGCCTCGACCGCTGGTTCAAGGTGCATTATCCCGGCCTTGGCTTCGGCCCCCTTCAGAAGCTGCTTCGGTCCGGCCAGATCCGGGTCGATGGCGGGCGGGTGAAGTCCGATACGCGGGTGCAGCCCGGGCAGGTGGTGCGCGTGCCCCCGCTCGACGTGGACAAGGTCAAAACCGGTCCCATTGCCGGAAAGGAACTGAAGCACGCCGGTGATCACGAGCTCTTGTCCCGCATGCTGCTGCACGAGGACGACAAGGTGATCGTGCTGAACAAGCCCGCCGGTCTTGCCGTGCAGGGCGGTTCCGGCGTCAACCGCCATATCGACCAGATGCTGGAAGCCTGGACCAACCAGCGGGGTGAAAAACCCCGCCTCGTCCATCGCCTCGACCGTGATACGTCGGGCGTTCTCGTAATTGCCCGCACGCGCGGCGCGGCACAGAAGCTCACGGCTGCCTTCCGCGAACGCGACACCAAGAAGACCTACTGGTCGCTGGTCAAGGGCGTGCCGCGCAAGAGGGAAGACAAGATTTCCACCTGGCTGGTCAAGGAACAGACGCCGGACGGGGACCGCATGCGGATCGCCAAGCACGGCGAGGAGGGGGCCGATCACGCCGTCTCCTTCTACCGGATCATCGATACGGTGGCGCAGAACCTCTGCTGGCTGGAAATGGAGCCCTATACCGGGCGCACGCACCAGCTGCGTGTCCACGCCCTTCATATGGGCCATCCCATCATCGGCGATCCGAAGTATTTCATCGACGATCCGAACTGGGACTTCCCCGGGGGCGTCCAGAAACGCCTGCATCTCCACGCGCGCCATATCGATATCCCGCATCCGAACGGTGGCCGCCTGAAGGTAACTGCCCCCCTGCCGCCTCACATGGAACAGACCTGGAACCTGCTTGGCCTGAACATCGAGGACGGAGATCGGGACGGCGAATGAAACTGGTCCTCTTCGATTGCGACGGCACACTCGTTGATAGCGCCGGACTGATCCATGACGTGATGGAACGCACGTTCGCGCATTTCGGCTTTGCCCGCCCCAGTTTCGAGGCGACGAAATCGATCATCGGCCTGACGCTCGACATTGCCATCGCCCGGATCCAGGGCAAGACCCATGCGGATGACGAAGCGGTCCGCATGATGGCCTATTACAAGTCGATCTACGCCGATGTGCGGGGTGAGACGGGCTTCAAGGAGCCTCTTTTCCCGGGTATCCGCACCATGCTCGACACGGTCATTGCCGACAAGCGCCTGATCCTCGGCGCCGTCACCGGAAAGTCGCGGGCCGGGCTCAACATGATCATGGACAGCCACGACCTCCGGCCCCATATCCATGTTTCGCGGACAGCGGACGATTGCCCCTCGAAGCCCCATCCGGCCATGGTGTCGGAATGTTGTGACGAGGCCGGCATCGAGCCTTCCCGAACCGTCGTGATCGGCGATGCGATCTACGATATGCAGATGGCGAAGGCGGCCGGCGCAAGGGCGATCGGCGTTGCCTGGGGCTATGCGACCGTGCCGGAGCTGGTAACAGCCGGCGCTGACGGCATCGCCCGCACGCCGGAAGACCTGATTGACCTGATTGGCGAGTAAAGACCATGCGTGACCTCCTCAACGACCTTTCCGAAGGCCTGAGCCATCCCGATCCCATCCGTCGGGCGCAGATCCAGATGAAGAAGCCTCTTCCGAAGCGCTTCTACGAGGCGGTGACCATCGAGGAGGAAGATGGCGGTTTCGGACTCCGTCTGGATGGCCGCACACTCAAGACGCCAGCCAAAAAGGCACTCACGCTGCCCACGCGGGCGCTTGCGGAAATCATCGCCCGGGAATGGGACGCGCAGACGGACTTCATCGATCCGAATACGATGCCCGTGACCAAGCTCGTCAATACGGCCATCGATGGCATCGCGCCGGATATGCAGCCGGTTGCCGACGACATCGCGCGTTATGCCGGCAATGACATGTTGTGCTACCGCGCCTCCGAGCCTGCAGCGCTCGTCGAACGGCAGGCAGAACGGTGGGATCCCATTCTGGAATGGGCAGGCGAGACGCTGGGCGCCCGTCTGATCCTGGCGGAAGGGGTGATGTATCAGGCACAGCCTCAGGAAGCGCTGGATGCGGTTGCAGCGGCCGTGGCGCGTTTCACCGATCCGGTCGCGCTTGCCGCGCTGCATACGATAACCACCATTTCCGGTTCCGCTCTGCTAACGCTGGCCTATGCGCTCGGGCGTATCGATCTCCACACCCTTTGGGCTCTTGCCCATCTGGAAGAAGACTGGACGGTGGAGCACTGGGGCGAAGACGAGGAAGCGGTTGCCCGCCGCGCCAAGCGTTTCGGCGAGGCGACGGCTGCGGCCGATGCCTTGGCTGCCCTTTCCAGCTGAAGACCGCTTCCGGCGCTCCATGCGCCGGAAACGGCCAAGGGTGTCAGCTGACGATCTTGAGGCCGACAATGCCCACGATGATCAGGCCGATGCACAGAAGGCGCACCAGGTCTGAGGGCTCGTTGAACAGCCATATTCCCAGAATGACCGTGCCAAGCGTGCCGATACCGGTCCAGATCGCGTAAGCGGTGCCGAGCGGCAGATGCTTTACTGCAAGCGCCAGAAAGACGACGCTGACGGCCATCACGGCCAGTGTGAGAATGGTCGGAACGGGCTTTGTGAAGCCATCGGTGTATTTCATGCCGATGGCCCAGCCAATTTCCGAAATGCCCGCAATAAACAGATAGACCCATGCCATGGGAGACTCCTCATTTTGAAAATGCGGGGCCGTCCCACGCGAATGGTCGATGGCGAATCCATCGCCGCAGCCGTCTGCGGTCGGGCAAATCTCGCAAAGCGCGCGGGGGATGGCAATCCCCAAGGCTCATGCTTTTCCCTCAGCAGGGAAAAGGCCAGGCGGGCAGGGCATGCCCGCCCCTGCATCAAGCGCCGAGGCGCTCTGCATGCCAGCGCAGATGATCGTCCATGAAGGTGGAGATGAAATAGTATGAATGGTCGTAGCGGTCGTGCATGCGCAGCGTCAGCTTGATGTCCGTATCCTTGACGGCTTCCTCGAACAGCCAGGGGCGCAGGCCATTTTCCAGGAAACTGTCTGCCTTGCCCTGATCGATGAGGAATTCCGGGAAGCGGGCACCATCCTTTACCAGCGCGCAGGCATCATATTTCCGCCAGGCGGCGCGGTCAGAGCCTAGATATTTCTCGAAGGCATCGACCGACCAGTGGGCCGTAGACGGTTCCACGATCGGGGCGAAAGCGGAGCAGCTCCGGAAGCGGTCGGGATGCTTCAGCGCGATGGTCATGGCGCCGTGGCCACCCATGGAATGGCCGAATATGCCCTGGCGATCCATGTCCATGCGGAAATGCTGGCTGACGAAGGCCGGCAGTTCCTCCGTGATATAGGTGTACATCTGGTAGTGTTCGGCCCAGGGCTTTTCAGTCGCATCCAGGTAGAAACCGGCACCCTTGCCCATCTGCCAATTGGTCAGTTCGTCCGGCACGTCATTGCCGCGCGGGCTGACATCGGGGCAGACGACAATCAGGCCGAGCTCCGCGGCCAGACGGCGATATTCACCCTTTTCCATCACATTGGCGTGGGTGCAGGTCAGACCGGACAGGTACCACAGCACGGGCCGCTTTTCCTTGATTGCCTGCGGCGGCACGAAAACCGCAAAGGTCATCTCGCATTTCGTGGCTTCGGATTCGTGGGAGAAAACTCCCTGCATGCCGCCAAATGCGGTGTTCTGGGAAAGCACTTTCATGGATATCTCCGGCGTGGGCTCAGGATTGCGGTTTCATGGATTTTGCCCGGCGGCAAAGCCGGTCAAGCGCTTCAAGAAAGCGGGAGCGGTCCTTCGGACTGAAGGCGGCATTATAGCCCTTGCTTTCGCCGGTCTCGCGCAAATGCGCCGAAAGATCGCGCATTGCGCTGGCCATGCCGATATTCGCTTCATCGAATACGCGTCCCGTGGGACCGGTTACCAGCGCACCGGCGGCAACGCAACGCACGGCGAGGGGAACATCGGCCGTAATCACGATAACCCCCGTTTTCGCCTTTTCAGCGATCCAGTTGTCCGCCGCGTCGAAGCCGGCGGACACGATGACGTTTTTTACCATGGGGTCGCGCGAGGGGCGCAGACCCGAATTGGCAACGAAGGTGACGGGCATTGCATGACGTTCCGCCACCTTCAGGATTTCCGCCTTGACCGGACAGGCATCCGCATCGACGAGGATCTCGGGGCCCTGTGCGTTTGCGGGGCTGTCAGTCATCTTTATCCTTACTCTGCCTTGGTCCAGGCTTCCGGGTTCGACTTTTCGGAATCGCCCGCAGTCCAGACGCCCTGCCAGGTGCCGTCAGGCATCTGGAGATAGATCCCCATGCCGGTTGCATCGTCCTGCGTATAGCCCAGCGAGATCACGTTGTCGTCAGGGCTTGCCGGGCCGACGGTGAAATCGGAACCGACGAGCTTGCCGCCAAGGCCGATGCCGTGCAGCTTCTTGCCATCGATTTCCCACTCAGCGCGGTAAACACCGCCGACGCGTTCGATGGAAACGGTGCCCTCGTAGGGAGAATTATCTTCCAGGTTGGTGCCGCTGATCTTCCAGGTGCCGACCGGGTCGGCGGCGGCGAGGCCGGGCAGGACAAACAGGGCGAGGGCGGTGGCAATCGAGCGAATCTTCATCAGGTTCCCCTATGGTGTTTCCGTAAAGACAGGCCGTGAATGTCTTGATTCCAAGGGCCTATCGGGCGGAACACTGCACCGCGTCCGGCATTTTGCAATTACTTTAATTGGACCATCATTCAGGTACTCAATCATTTTGGCAGCTGGTGGATGGCCCATCGCCGCTCTCTCCCGGCAATGGGCCTTTCCGGCGTCAGTCCTTGAGCGCGCCGCTCTTTCGTGCGGTCCAGCTGGCGATGTAGTCCATCAGCGGCGGGTTCAGGCAGTCATAGGGTTCAAGGCCGATGTCCTTCAACCGCGCGCGCACATCGTCCATGTCAGACGGGGCAACACCGGCTTCGATGATCGAGGAGACAAACGCGGCAAAACCGGGCTCAGCCCAGCCTGCTTCCTCGAAGCGCTCCGGGTGCACGAAGGACAGACCCTTGAACGGGTGGTCGCGTTCGACCGGGCCGTACATGTGGACGCCGCAAGCCTTGCAGGCGTGACGCTGGATGAGGGCGGACGGATCGACCACGGCGAGCTTGTCGCCATTGGCTTCCACCGTCACATTCTCGGTCCCCGTGACCGCGACGACGGAAAATTTCGCACCCGCCGGCTTCCAGCACTTGGTGCAGCCGCAGGCGTGATTGTGCGCCACATTTCCCTTGATCTTCAGACGTACAGGCTGCTCCGCACAGTTGCAGACGAGCGTGCCGCCAGCAAAATCGGCCGAACCCTTGGTTACGCCGCCGTCAATCGACGGATGCAATGTAATATTAGACATTTCAATATTCCTCCGTGCCGAAAAATCGCTTCCGCTGCGTCGGCTCGCAGCCATGGGGATGCCTCTCCGGAATCGGGTCCGGCAAAATCGGTCATTTCGGAAAGGAGCATGCGGGGAGGGCCAGCGCCGGCCTGTGCGGCGGGCGCTGGCCTGTCAATCAGTACACGACGACCGAACGGATGGACTCGCCCGAGTGCATCATGTCGAAGCCCTTGTTGATGTCTTCGAGCGGCAGGAGGTGGGTGATCATCGGATCGATCTGGATCTTGCCCTCCATGTACCATTCGACGATCTTCGGCACGTCGGTGCGGCCACGAGCGCCCCCGAAGGCGGTGCCCATCCATTGGCGGCCGGTCACGAGCTGGAACGGACGGGTGGATATTTCCTGGCCCGCACCGGCAACGCCGATGATGACGGACTTGCCCCAGCCGCGATGGGAGGCCTCAAGCGCGGTGCGCATCACCTTGGTATTACCCGTGCAGTCGAAGGTGTAGTCCGCACCGCCGATATGGTCGATGCCGCGCTTCGTCAGGTTGACGAGGTAGGGCAGCAGGTCGCCTTCCACTTCGGTCGGGTTGACGAAGTGGGTCATGCCGAAGCGCTCGCCCCATTCCTTCTTGGAATTGTTGATGTCGACACCGATGATCATGTCGGCGCCGGCAAGGCGCAGGCCCTGGATGACGTTAAGGCCGATGCCGCCGAGGCCGAAGACGATGGCCGTCGAACCGATCTCCACCTTGGCGGTGTTGATGACGGCGCCGATGCCCGTCGTCACGCCGCAGCCGATGTAGCAGATCTTGTCGAACGGGGCGTCCGGGTTGACCTTGGCCAGCGCGATTTCCGGGAGCACCGTGAAGTTCGCGAAGGTGGAGCAGCCCATGTAGTGATGGATCTTGTCCTTGCCGATCGAGAAGCGCGAGGTGCCGTCGGGCATCACGCCCTGGCCCTGGGTTGCGCGGATCGAGGTGCAGAGGTTGGTCTTCTGAGACAGGCAGGAATAGCACTCGCGGCATTCCGGCGTGTAGAGCGGGATGACGTGGTCGCCCTTCTTGAGCGAGGTGACGCCCGGACCGACGTCAACCACGACGCCAGCGCCCTCATGGCCCAGAATGGCCGGGAAAAGGCCTTCGGGATCGGCGCCGGACAGGGTGAAATCATCCGTGTGGCAAATGCCGGTAGCCTTGACCTCGACCAGGACTTCACCCGCCTTCGGACCTTCCAGCTTGACCGTCATGACTTCCAGGGGCTTACCAGCCTGAACGGCTACTGCGGCGCGTACATCCATAATCTCAACACTCCCAATATATTCGTTTCGGGACATGTTTTGCCCCACGGCTTACCCTGCGGCAAGTCCAAAACTTATATTAGTCCTTTTATGAATGGGAGTGTCTCTGAAGCGATGCTTTATGGTCATAAAGCGTCAGAGCGCCGGTCAGAGAAAGAGCTTCTCGCAGGCATGCACGACGGCAAATGCGTGTATGGCAAGCGCGGCATAGAGGCCAAATCCAGCCAGCAATCTTTCCGCTCCCGACATCGGCACCAATGCCTCTCGCGGCTTCACGCGACCGGCGGACATCAGGCTCATTAGTGTGAATACGGCCAGTCCGGCAATTAGGGCAACGGTCGGCAAACCGATGCGCCAGCCCACCGCGAGAATGACCAGGGTCATGGTGAAGCTGCCCAGGATCAGCAGGCGCCGCGTGGGAAATATCTGCCGCAGCACCTGCCCGCCATCGAAGCGATACATAGGCAGGAGGTTGAGAAGGTTGAACGCGCCGAGAATCAGCAGAAAGGTCATGGCAATGGTCGACCATGCCTCCGGCTGGTGACCGGCGGTAAGAAATGCTTGGGCGGCGATGATCAACGGCACGAGAAATGCGGACAGGCCGGGACCCATCAGGGCACAGGTCGCCACTTCGAACAGACTGTTATAGGGGCGTCCGCCGATGGCGATCCCGCCCAGGAAGGGCACGAAAATCATCCGGGCACTCCGATGTCCGAATGTGCGGTATGCGGCGACATGACCGAATTCGTGCAGGACGATGACCACGGTGAGCATTGTCGAGAGCATCAGGCCGTAACGGCTGAGCCCGAAGAAGGGCCACAGCAACAGGGTCGAAAGAATGGCGCTCGCCACCTGCGTCAGCGGATGTTCGATCAGGCCGCCGCTCGTCGCGGCCCCGGTCTCCGCCCATTGTGCGAGCTTGTCCAGCTCGCGGCGCGTGGCGAAATAGCGGAACAGCAACATGGCAAGCCCGCGATAGCGATCCGTTACCTCCACTTCGAGGACAGCGCCATCGACGGTGGGCAGGACCCGCCTGCGTTCATCGAAATGCTTCCAGTAGGATGGATCCAGCGCACTGTCTTCGACGATCTGGCTCGAAAAGGACTTCCCGGTCTCATCCACCCGGGTTTCGAGCGCCAATATGCGTGTGATGGGTCTGCCGTGACGATCCGGGTAGGAATAGGCCTGCCGGGCATGGCCCGGCTTTTCACCCGCCGGGCCGCTCTCCACGATGTTTGGGTTCCAGGCAGCATTTTCACCCAGAGGATAGACAGCCTGCCAGAGCGCGTCCTGGTGCAGCTTGTACCGACGGCGAAAGGTCAGGGTCCGGCGCCCCAGAGGGGCGGCCATCAGAAGCCAGATCAGCCCCAAATTGATGACGAGCAGCAGCGAAGCGGCAACCAGACCGTTCAAGTCACACCTCCGGTTAATACGGGTTGTCCCTCAGGTCTCTAGCATTCCCGGCCACGACGATCCGTTACCATCGGGCTGACAATTTTAGCAAAGCCTACGATCCGCTGCCGGAAGCGGTCACGCAGCGGCGCGGTTTGTCCGCTTGCGGTCGCTGCGGGATTCCGGTTGAGGCCGAACCATAAACAGAAAGCGTACCCAGCCGTTTTCGTTCAATCCCGGATGCGCAATCGCATCGATGGACAGGAGCACCCGGTACTGGGCCGGGGAGGCGACGCCTTCTCCACCGCCGGCATCGATGACCAGGCGGGCAAATGCCATGTCGGTTTCAGAGACGCCCTTCTGCGGCGCGGGCCGAAGCCGGGCATACGCTCCGCTGCCGGAATGGATGGCATGCCGGATCTGGCTCAGAGCAAACACTTTCAGGCTGTCCGGGACGTAGGGCGCCCGCTTGAGAAGGCTGTGGAGCAATTCAAACTCCAGCGGCGTCCCGATGATGCCGTCCGCGGCCAGCATGCGCTCCAGCCACAAGGCGTTGGTCACGTCCAGCGTTCCCTTCGGGTGGCAGCGATTCAGGATAAATTCGGACAGACTTTCGACGAAGAATTGCGCCCATTCCGGGCAGGTCTCGCGGCAGGCGCCGTTAAGGGCGAAAAGTAGCACCGCGCCTTCGGCATCCTTGATCCCCTCGGAAAACGCCTCGGCCTTCAGCTGGGCGACGTCGCGGGCGGTAATCTTGCCCTTTCCGGCGATGACATTGGCCGGGAACGGGAGTCTGAGTTCACTCATCTTGCAGCTCCGTTTCATCATGAAACCGAGTTGCAACTTACCCACCCAATGTTGAAAAACTCGCAAGAAGGGCGGTAAACGCGAGCTTACACCCTGCGGTGCAATTTTATACGGGTGCCGCGGCGCTCTTGGCCCTTACCTGCTCCCGCCAGAGAATAAACAGGCCCGAGCCGACGATGATCGATATGCCCAACCATTTGGCGGGATTGGGAAAATCACCGAAAAGCATATAGCCGAGGATGGTGGCCGAGATGATTTCGAAATACTGAAAGGGCGCCAGAACAGACAGGGGCGCCATTCGGAAGGCCTTTACCACCAGCAGATGGGCATAACCGGATATGGCGCCGAGAATGACGAGAAGGGCGAGCGAAAGCCCGCTTTGCGGCAGGGAGGGCACAAAGTCCGCATTGCCGATCCGGTGGCCTGCAAAGAGAGCAAGGCCCATGAACACCGTGCCGCCCATCCCGGCAACCGTTTGCATGGTCAGTGGAGGATCGGCATCACCGATCGCTCGGTTCAGGAACATGTAAAGCGCGAAGAGAAAGGCGCACAGTACCGGAAGAAGCGCCGTCCATCCGAAAATCTCCCAGCTCGGCTGGATGACGATCATGGCGCCGCCGAAGCCGATGACAATCGCCAGCCACCGCCGCCAGCCCACCTTATCGCCGAGAAACAGGGCGGACAGAGCCGTCAGCATGAAGGGCTCCACGAAATAGATCGCAAAGACGTCGGCCAGCGGCATGTATTTTACCGCAACGAAGAACAGCAGGCTCGCGGCCCCGTGCAGAACGCCGCGCAGCAGGTTGGCAAATGGGCGCTTGGCGCGAAAGGCATCCCGGCCGCTCATGGAAACCAGCAGGGGCACGGTTGCGACCATCTGGAAGAAGAACCGGTAGAAGGTCACCTGTCCGGGCGACATGCCTTCGACGACGGCCATGTATTTGGCAATCGCATCCATGGTCGGAAGCACGGCCATGCAGGCGGTCATCAGGAGCATGCCGCGGATGATCGTGGGTGTCTCAGACATGGTGCGTTGAACCGGTTGGGTGCGAGCGGAGGCGGAGGACACGAGAAGCAGAGTCGCCCCCTTGCCGCAAGCGCGGCGACGCCGTGAAGCGTTCCCTCTTGACCGCATCCGGCGAGGAATGTCGTCTTTGCCCCTTTAAATCCGGGATTTTTGTAATAGCTTATGTCCAACGCGCAAAAGCTCTGGCAGAGCGGCGCCCCGTGGACGCAGTGAACCGGCGAAACTCTTTCGCCAGCAGGAGGTTCGGCATGCCGCATTCCCGCCCGCCTGACGACATGGCGGAAGGCGATCTGGACGACACGCTCGGTGGACGGCTCAGTCACGCCCGTGACGCGGCCGGAATGACGCTGGAGGCCGTCGCTCGCGAGATGAACCTTCATTCCGCGACCATTCGGTACTGGGAAGCGGATCGTGCCGCACCCTCCCATGGCGCGTTGCGCAAGCTTGCCGCCATTCTCGGTGTGTCGCAGCTCTGGTTGCTGACAGGGGATGGCGAGGGGCCCGGCCATGGATGCCCCGACACGCCGCTTCTTCCGCTCGTGTCGCGCGATTTCAGCCGGAAGCTTCACCGGCAGAGGCGCGGACGCGTTTAACATCTGACTTCAGGAAACAACGGCAAAGGCTTTGCCAAAAACAATAAAACCCGCCGAAGCGGGTTTTATTTGGTGCGGTCGAGAAGACTCGAACTTCCACGGGTTGCCCCACAGCGACCTCAACGCTGCGCGTCTACCAATTCCGCCACGACCGCATCGTGGTAGGCCGAATTGCTCCGGCGGGGCTGCATGTAGCAAAAGCGTTTGGGGGGTGCAAGGGCACTCCGAGAGAATTTTTCAAAACTATGACATTGCCGGGGACGAAGCGCGCCGGAGCGCCTTGTTTTCCGGGCATCTTGGCATCGGAAAAGTTTTTTGCCACATAGGCTTATGCTGTCCGCCGCTCGATGAATCCGGGACGGGCTGCCTGATGAACCGGAGAATCCCGATGGACCGCAATGATTTCGCGCCGCTCTTTTCTGCTGTAGCCGGCTCTCCGCCGGTGCGCTGGGTGGTCAGCGACGGTCTGATCGCGTACCGCGATGCCGTCGATTTCATGGAAAATCACGTCGCGGCCATTGCGGACGGTCGGGCGGATGAGCTTGTCTGGCTGCTTGAGCATCCGCCGCTCTATACCGCAGGCACCAGTGCCGATTCGAAGGACTTGATCGATCCGGACCGATTCCCCGTTCATGAAACGGGGCGAGGTGGCGAATATACCTATCACGGGCCCGGTCAGCGGGTGGGGTATGTGATGCTCGATCTCAAGCGGCGCAAGCAGGACGTCCGCGCCTTCGTCGCCGCCCTGGAGGCGATGGTGATCGGCACGCTCGACCAGATGAACATCAAGGGCGAGCGCCGGGAAGACCGGGTGGGCGTATGGGTTCGCAGACCGGAAAAGCCGACGCTGCCCGACGGATCGATGGCCGAAGACAAGGTGGCGGCGCTGGGCATACGCCTGCGCCGCTGGGTGAGCTTCCATGGCTTTTCGTTGAATGTGGATCCGGATCTTTCCCATTTCGGGGGAATTGTCCCCTGCGGCATCACCGCCTATGGCGTGACCAGCCTGGTAGATCTGGGGCTGCCGGTGATGATGAGCGATGTGGATATCCTGCTCAAGGCGGCGTTCGAGGCGGTGTTCGGACCTGCGGTCACGACCGCGCCGGAAGCGATCAACGGCTTGCCTTCTGGAATCGCTTCACCAGCCGTTCCCGCTTGAGGCGCGAGAGGCGCTGCAGCCAGAAAATGCCATCGAGCTGGTCGATCTCGTGCTGCATACAGACGGCTTCGAATCCGGACATGACGCCCTCGTGGCGTTTGCCCTCGAGATCCTGCCAGTGGAGCCTGATGGCGCGTGGCCGCTCGATATCGTCCGTCACGCCCGGCATGGAGACGCTGCCTTCGGTGGCTGTCATGCGTTCGTCTGAAAAGGCCTCTATTTCAGGGTTGATGTAAAGCCGCGGTTCGCCGGGCTTCAGCTCGATCACGACGACACGTTCGAAAATGCCAACATGACAGGCCGTAATGCCGACACCGGGTGCGGCCCGCATGGTCTCGAGCAGATTGTCGGCGAGCGTCGAGAGGGCGTCATCGAAGTATGTGACGGGGACGGCGGGCGTTTTCAGGCGCGGATCGGGATATTGGAGGATCGTCAGAACGGGCATTGCGGCGCTTTCACGGGTGGAGTTTTCGGTGCGGACCCTAAACCTTTCGGGCAGCCATGAAAATGCCTTCGGCAGGGCGTCAAAAATCGCCGGCAGCGCTGGACCTTGCGCCGCTCTTGGAGTAGCAGGAGGGCAGGGCGAGGCGGGTTGAAACAGGCAGTCCGGTGCGGTTTCGACAACAGGCTATGCGCTTGCACATACTTTGTTTTTGAGCCTTTCGGGGTTTGCACGACGAACGGTCAGTCATTTCATACGGGGAGGGCGGTCAGATGACGGAAACGCTGGAACAGGTCCGCCCCCGCAAACCAGCCGACGAACCTGCCCTCGACATTTATACCGAAGACGGTTCCATCCGGCCCGATTTCCTCGCGCTTGTCGGCGCGGCCATCGCGGACCGCGACATTCTCTTCCTTCGACGCGATGTGGCGCGGCTGCACGAATCGGAACTGGGCGACCTGATTGCGGCGCTGGGCGCGGAGCAGCGCATCGCGCTGATCAGCCTGCTCGGCGACGACTTCGACATGACGGCGCTGACCGAGGTGGACGAAGCGATCCGTCTCGAAATCTTCGAGCAGATACCGAACGAGAGGATCGCAGAGGCGATCGGCGATCTCGATTCGGATGACGCCGTCTACATTCTCGAAGATCTGGATGAGGAAGACCGCGAGGAAATCCTTGCGCAACTGCCCTTTACGGAGCGGGTCAGGCTGCGCCGCGCGCTCGACTATCCGGAAAGCTCGGCCGGTCGACGGATGCAGACGGAATTCGTCGCCGTCCCCCCTTTCTGGAGCGTGGGCCAGACCATCGACTACATGCGCAACGGAGAGGACCTGCCGGAGCATTTTTCGCTGATTTTCGTGATCGATCCCACCTTCAAGCTGCTGGGTGCCGTGGATCTGGACAAGATCCTCAGGACCAAGCGCCAGGTGCGCATCGAAGAGATCATGCGCGATACGAGCTACCCCATTCCGGCCGAAATGGACCAGGAAGAGGCGGCGCAGCTCTTCGAACAATACGACCTTCTCTCCGCCGCTGTCGTGGATGAGAACAACCGTCTGGTCGGCGTGCTGACCATCGACGACATCGTGGACGTGATCCACGAGGAGGCCGACGAGGATATCAAGCGTCTCGCCGGCGTGGGTGACGAAGAACTGTCCGACAGCGTGATTTCCATTGCGCGGTCGCGTTTGCCCTGGCTGTTCGTCAATCTGCTGACGGCAGCCCTCGGCGCGAGCATCATCGGCCTGTTCGACCATTCCATCGAGAAAATGGTGGCGCTGGCGGTGCTGATGCCGATCGTATCCGCCATCGGCGGAAATGCGGGCACCCAGACTATGACGGTCTCCGTGCGGGCGCTCGCGACCCGGGAACTCGATCTCTATAATGCGCCCCGCATCATCCGGCGCGAGGCGGGTGTCGGTCTGGCCAACGGGCTGGTGCTGGCAACGGTGATGGGGCTGGTCGCGGGCCTCTGGTTCGGCGATCTTCAACTCGGCTGTGTCTTCGCCACCGCCAATATCATCAATTTCCTGGTGGCCGCGCTGGGCGGCATCCTGATTCCGCTTCTGCTTGACCGAAGCGGAGCGGACCCGGCCGTATCATCGGCAGTCTTTGTGACGGCGCTGACCGATGTCTGTGGCTTCTTTTCCTTCCTGGGCCTCGCGACCTGGTGGTTCATGTTGTCCTAGGTGGACGCCGCGCCACGAAAATTGACTTTTACGTAAATCAAATTAGTATGACCGGCAACAGGACGGGAATGAGCCTTTCCGGAAGGCAAAGAGGTTGCGCGGGGATCTGCGTCGACCGGCGGACAGGAAGCAAGAGCTGTGAAGAAGTATTATTCGATTACGGAGTTGACGCGCGAGTTCGGCGTTTCCACGCGTACGCTTCGTTTTTACGAAGATGAGGGATTGATTCATCCGGAGCGGCGGGGGCGTACGCGTCTGTTCCGGCCTGCGGATCGGGCCCTCATTCAGGAGATTTTGCGGGGCCGGCGCATCGGCTTCACGATTGCCGAAATCCGGGAAATCATTCAGGTCTACAAGGAACCCCCGGGCGAGATCGGGCAACTGAAGCTTCTCATGAAGCGGGTGGATGAAAAGCGGGACGAATTGCGCCAGAAGCGCAAGGATATTGATGATACCCTGTCCGAACTCGACAATGTCGAAGAAGCGTGCCTGACGCGGCTTGCGGAAATTGGCGTCGGAACCTGACGCCGTTCCCGCTTTTTACTGCTGCTGGGCTTTCATCGAGCATTGCAGCGCCAGCGACTGGATTTTTTCATCCTCGACCCTGATCTTCCCGGTCTGGAGCGGCTCCAGCATGTTATCGGCCTGCAGCGCATCCAGGGTGCATTGGCAGAATTTGCGGCACAAAGCCTCACCGCCTGAGGCGGAGCAGCTTTGCATGCATTCCTGGGTGTAGGATGCGGCGCGATCTGGCGGTGCGACCATGCTGAGCAGCCAGACGAGGCCGAACAACGGGATCTGGTGCAGCAGATAGACCAGCAGGCTGTGCCGGCCCATAAATCCCAGCGGGCGCGCACTCTTGGGCGGCTGCCCCAAACGGCCGAGCCAGGCCCTGAATGCCCCAATGTTTCCCACCGCGATTCCGACGAGCACCGGTGCGAACCAGGGGAAGAAGGGCACATAATCGAAGGAGAGCCGCGGCTTTGGTTGAAGGCCCACCCACCAGAGGGCCGGGTGATCGAACAGGGTCGACTGGTAGAAGAAGGGCAGCGCCAGAACGCCAACCGCTGCCATGAGGGTGACCAGCGGCGGCAGGTTGAGGAAGGCAATACCGACCACGCTTGCCAGCGCGATCTGGTGCAGGATGCCGAAATGGATGAAGCCCTCGGGCATGGCGAACCAGGTCGCAACCGTCACCAGCGCGGCCGCGCCGGCCACCTTGGCGAAGCGCAGACCGAAGCGATCCCACCGGATCCCGTTTCGGTGCGCCAGCACGAGACCGAGCCCGGCAAGAAAAAGGAAGGTAGTGGCGATGCCGCGTGCATAGAGCTTTGGCAGGCCATGGCCCGCCGTGCCCGGCGCCAGATAGCCGAAATACTCGAAATCCCAGATCAGGTGATAGCTCGCCATGGCCACCAGCGCGAGGCCTCTGAAGGCATCGAGCCAGCCGATGCGGATGGCGGGGGCTTGGGTCTCGGGACGGCTTGCGGGGTCGGTCATCGGTTGTGCCTGTTGTGATCGGGACGAGGCGTCACATAGCGCAGCCGCCCGGTCATGGACAGCCTGCCGTCAATGAATTGCCGGTGAAGGCCCTTTGTCGCCGGCTGCAATGTCTTCCATGAGAACGCGCCGGGCCGGCGAGAAAAACTGCCGGCGGATCAGGATGACCAGCACGAAGGCGGTGGTGATCAGGAAAAGATAGGCATTCACGAACCAGCCGAGATAGCCGATGGAAAGGAAAATGGCCCTCAGGCCCGCATTGAAATGGCTGGCGGCTATGGCATTCATCTGGATCACGCGTTCGGCCGCGGCGCGGGCCGCTACAGGATTCTTCCGGGTGTCCTCCAGCATGGGCAAGCCACCGAAGAGAATGGTGCAGTAGTTGAACAGCCGGTATGACCAGCCGAACTTGAAGAAGGAATAGCCGAAGAGCCCCGTCAGGCCGCCAACCTTCAGCTCGAAGGCGGTGCGGCCCCCATGGAAGGCAATCGGCAGATCGCGGAAGATCGCATCCACCTTTTCCGTGGCGCCGAGAAGCGCGAAGCAGCCGCCGAGCGCGAAAATGGAGGTGGAGGCAAAGAAGGCCGTGCCGTTCTGCAGGCCGGCCAGAATCTGCGTATCGATCATTTTCAGGTCACGGCCCAGCGAATTCAGAATCCAGCGCCGGCGGTACTCGGTCATGATTCGGGTCAGGCTCTCCCGCTTAAACAGGCGTATGGTGCCGTTGGTGACGTGGGAATAAAGGGTCCAGGCGAGAATGAAGAGTGTCAGGGCAAAATAGTCTATGGCCTGCATTCGATGTCTCCAGCCTGTGCCGCGCCTGTGATTCCGCCCGTACAATAACACGGGCCGCCGCCCTGCCCGAGCGAAAGGCGATGGCGGAATCGGATGTCGCCGCTTAAGGATCGTGTGTCGGTGGATCGCCATGGCAAAGGGCCTGAAGAGCCTATACCTGCCTTGCATCCGTCAATTTTACCCGGCAAATTGCCGGGATTCGGGGGGTATCAGGATGTTTCTTTCGGTTTTCGATGTGTTCAAGATCGGCGTTGGTCCGTCGAGCTCCCATACGATGGGACCCATGACGGCGGCGAACCGCTTTCTCGATCTCGTCGCCTCGTCCGACTGGCCGCGCCCCGCCGGTGCCGAGGTGAAGGCACTGAAAGTGAGTTTGCATGGATCGCTGGCCTATACCGGCATCGGGCACGGAACGGGCAGGGCAGTCATTCTTGGCCTGACCGGCGAGCGTCCTGATCTCGTCGATCCCGATCGGATGGACGCCATCGTGGCCGAGGTGGAGCGCACGGGAACCGTGCAGCCGCTGGGACATCCGTCTTACGCCTTTCAGCCCGCCACCGATCTGGTCTACGACAAGAAGACGCCGCTGACGGGTCATGCGAACGGGATGAGCCTCTCGGCGCTCGACCGGGACGGCCGGGTGCTGCTGACGCAGATCTATTATTCCATCGGCGGCGGTTTCGTGGTGACAGACCTGGAACTGGAGGCGATGCGCCGCAGCGACCAGTCGGCCAAGCCGCCCGCCAATGTGCCCTATCCCTTTGGGACGGCAGAGGAAATGCTGGCCATGGCCGCGCGCTCCGGCAAGACGATTGCCCAGATGAAGCGCGCCAATGAAGAGGCCCGGATGAGCCGCGAAGAGCTCGATGCCGGTCTGGACCGGATCTGGCAGGCGATGACCAGTTGTATCGACCGGGGCCTTCGTGGCGAAGGCATCATGCCGGGCGGCCTGAACGTCCGCCGCCGCGCGCGCTCGATCCACGACAAGCTGCATGAGGAATGGCGCAGCAACCGGGTCAATCCGCTGCTCGCCAATGACTGGCTGAGCGTCTATGCCATGGCGGTAAACGAGGAGAATGCCGCCGGGGGCCGCGTGGTGACCGCGCCGACCAATGGGGCGGCGGGCGTCGTGCCGGCGACCATCCGGTATTACCTGCATTTCCATGAGGATGCGGACGAGCGCGGCATTCGCGACTATCTGCTGACCGCGGCGGCGGTCGGCGGCATCATCAAGCACAACGCATCCATTTCCGGCGCGGAAGTGGGCTGTCAGGGTGAAGTGGGGTCCGCGGCCGCGATGGCGGCGGCCGGTCTCGCAGCCGTCATGGGCGGCACGCCGGCCCAGATCGAGAATGCTGCCGAGATTGCCCTTGAGCATCACCTCGGCATGACCTGCGATCCCGTTGCGGGACTGGTGCAGGTTCCCTGTATCGAGCGCAATGCGCTGGGTGCCGTGAAGGCGGTGACCGCAGCGTCCCTGGCGCTGAAGGGCGACGGGACGCACTTCGTGCCGCTGGACGCCTGTATTGAAACCATGCGCCAGACCGGCTACGACATGAGCGAAAAATACAAGGAAACCTCCACCGGCGGCCTCGCCGTCAACCTCGTGGAGTGCTGAGGGAAGGGCGCGCCCTTCCCGTGATGGAAAGCATGGCATGGCCCTTCATATGCTCAAACTTTGCGTCGGTGCCGAAAGCATCGAGGACCTGCGCGAATGGGTCAGCCGGCGTTCGCTGATTGCCATGGCGGTAGGACTTGAACCGCACAGCATCCACACGACCCGCATGGTGCCGAAGCGCATCGAGGAGCTGCTCGACGGCGGCTCGCTGTATTGGGTGATCAAGGGGCAGGTGCAGGCGCGCCAGATCCTCATCGATATCAGGACGTTCCAGGGCGAGGACGGGATTACCCGCTGCGATCTGGTGCTGGGGCCGGAAGTGATCGAAACCGCGCTCCAGCCGAAGCGGCCGTTTCAGGGATGGCGCTATCTCAAGCCTGAAGATGCGCCGAAGGATGTCTCCAGTCTGGGGCAGGGCGTGACCGACATGCCCGACGACCTGAAGCGGGAGCTGATGGAGCTGGGTCTTCTCTAAGCCCGCCCGCCACATCGAGATTTCGTGTTATCTAAAAAAGGCTTGACTGAATTTCAGCGCTTGCTAACGTCGTCTTCAGGGTGCCAGCAAATTACTGTGCCCCGGGGCATGGAAACCCCGTCCAAAAGAGCGACCATGCTTTGATAGTCGAGTCCCGTACCCATTCGTTTCTGGCCATTGCGGCCGGGAGGCCTCGGTCATGTCCAGAACTTCGGTTTAAAAGCCGGGGCGGCCGTCTTTTAGCGGTTTTCTATCTCCCGGTCACTGGAGCCTGCGGGCTCCGGTGACGCCCTCTCGTGGGAGCGCCGGGAATGGAATTCTTGAAAATCTATGCCGTTTCGCCGGACTGGATCAAGTTTGTCATGGTCCTGGCCTATCACAGCCTGATCGGTGGCAGCATGTTCATGCTGGGCTATATGTCCCGCCCCGAGCCCCTCGTGATCCGGTTACCGCCAGAGCCCACCCCGAAGCGCTTTCGGGAACGGGCCGATGATTTCGTCATGGATTGTTTGGAAGAGGTTCTCCGCGAACTCGATTCTATCGAGAACATGGGCGTGAGGGGCGGGCTCACCAGGAGCCGGCCGTGTGGGGACAGCGATCCTGGATAGATCCAACCTCAAATAGGGCATGAAAAAAGGCGGCATCGCGGGATGCCGCCCTGTTCGTATCGAATGGGTCCGCCGCCTAGCGTATACGCAGATAGACGGGGAACCGTCCTTCGGTCGGCGCCACATAGAGATGCACCGAAACGGGTGGCTGGTTGAGCCGCCAGGCGCGGGCGCCGTGCGAGAGCAGCATGGCCACAAGATCGCGGGTCTTGGATTTCGACCGGACCCGGGTGAGCCCGAAATCGGCGAGCTTGAGCGCGGCCTCGTGCAGGGGATGGAGAGTCGGCCCCAGGCTGCTCATGGGCTTGACCGGATAGTCCACCGGTCCGGGCCGGTTTTCATTGATGGCCATTACTATTTTCCTCGTCACGCAAAACAAACAAATCGAGGGTCTTCGAGACGGATGCCCTCCGTCCCCGGGGTGCCTCTCCGCCCGGTGCGGAGGGGCATTGGTCGGGCTGCCTTTACTGGGCGCTGGCCCAGCAGCTCACACCGCGGCGCTTCAACACCTTGCACGCATTGACGGCATCGGACTGGCCATCGAAACCGGCGAAGCGGGCGCGGTAGAGCTTGCCGCTGCCGCTTGCGACAGCAACGGTGATGGGTTTGGCGGAACGCAATACCTTTCCGCCTTTGGCCTTGGCTGCTTCAAGCAGGCCCATGGCCAATTTGGGGGTGGGGGAGACACCGACCTGAACGACCCAACCCTTGGGCGTGGAAGCGGTGGTGAGGGTGTCGATATCCTGGTCGTCGTTGCCGACGCTGGCAGCAGGGATCGGGGCGGCAAGCGGCTGTATACCGGAATTCTCGTCGGCGGAAGCCTTCTGGCGAACGCCAGCGGTGCCGTCGGGCGTCAGCGTCGCATTGGCGAGATCGGGCTCGGCCTGGTAGCGGCTGTCGGGCAGCGGGCCGGTCTGTGGCAGGACGACGCCATGGCCGGCGGGCGCAAGAGCGGCGGATGCTGCATTGTCTTCAGACTGCTCCGGCGCGTAGGCTGCCTGGGTGGACTGCTCCTCGACCGGCTCGGGCGCCGGATCGACCTTTGCGACGATTTCTTCGCCGCCGCCACGGCGCGAGGCCTGCGGAAGGTAAGCCTGAACGAGTTTGGTCATGCGGGCATTGCGCCAACCGCCGGACGGAGCGCCCATGACGACACCGACGATGGAGCGGCCACCGGCCTGTGCCGAGGTAACCAGGTTGAAGCCCGCAGCCTGCGTGTAACCGGTCTTGATGCCGTCAACGCCCTTCACCGCGCCAAGAAGCCGGTTGTGGTTGCCGATCACCTGCTTGCCGAACTTGAAGCTGCGGGTGGAGAAATAGTGGTAGTACTGCGGAAAATGCTTGCGAAGAGCGATGCCAAGGCGGGCCTGATCCCGTGCCGTCGTCATCTGTGCGGTGTTCGGAAGACCATTGGCGTTACGGTAGGTGGTGCGTGTCATCCCGAGCGCGCGGGCCTTTGCCGTCATCAGTTGGGCAAAGCGGCCTTCCGAGCCACCGATGAATTCACCGAGTGCGGTGGCGGCGTCGTTGGCAGACCGGGTCACCAGACCGAGAATACCCTGTTCCACGGTGATCGTGTTGCCCGGGCGCAGGCCAAGCTTGGACGGGGGTTCCGCCGCAGCATTCTTCGAGACCGGAACGCGGGTGTTGAGCGTGATGCGTCCGCTTTCGAGCGCCTCGAACACCAGATAGAGCGTCATCATCTTGGTCAGCGAGGCCGGGTAACGCAGGCTATCCGGGTTTTCGCTGTAGAGGACGTTTCCCGTCTTGGCGTCGACGACGATGCCGGCATATTTGGAGCCTTTCGCGAAGGCCTCCGTACCGGTACCGGTCAGAAGAAGGGCCGCTGCGAAAAGCAGGCATGTGACCGTACGGATGACGAACATGCCGGTGCGTCCGGCTGCTACGGTGGATGCTGTTTTTGACACTACACTACTCTTTGCTTGCATTTGTATTGCCATGGCCGGATCGATCTCCGGACTGCCGCTTGACTGGAACGCTATCGGATTAGCGTTACCAATCGGTTTATGTTTAATGATCGGTTCTTCTCACCACGCGCATTTTATCGATGTGCGCCCGAGGGTTGGCTGACGCGATCGCCGATGTAGTCGGTCACGGCGCGATCGATTTCCCGCCATTGGGGAAGGAGATTGCTGGAAAAGCGGTAGAGCACGGACAGGTCGTTGCCGACCACGATATCGCGCTGGCAATCCCCGCCCGTCGCGCCGGCATCGGCGCCGGGAAGGATGCAGCGAACCGCATATTCCGGCTCGTCTCCACGAGGCGCTGTCAGCAGCACGTCATCCTGATAGCCGGCCTCCGGCTTGAACCGATGCAGGGTCAGGCCGCTCCCGAAGGCTTCCGGCTGACCGTCGAAATAATGGCTATAGATCGGCTGGATGCGCCCGGACATGTCGCGCGACATGACGGACTGGGTCATCTGCAGGAAGATCAGCGAACGGCTTCCCGAAACATTGTTAAAACGGGCGGAGTCCTCGCGGGAATAGCCTTCCATCGTCGGCCAGGCGAGGTAGAGATCCACCCGTTCGGCTGTGCCGGAATGACGCTGCGTATCAAAACGGATCACGTTGGCCGGAACCATCAGCCGGTCCCGGCCGATGTCTATGGTCACGATTTCGCGGCTATCCGTATGTCCGGCCAGGGTGATGCGCTTGCCAAGCCAGTGTCCGCCAAACACGAGCATCAGCGTCAGGGAGGCCATGATTCCGAGATAAATCAGGGCGCGTAGGAGAAAGCTGTTGGAAATCAGCGGTTCTTCCTCGACTTCGGCCGTCGCCTGCATGCTAATCGTCATCTGTCTCTCGCAATCGCTTCGATGGGCGGTTCGGGCGTCTCGGGTCAGGCTTGACCTCGTGGCGCGCCGGCACGGCACTTGCACTGGAATCGATGCATCGAGACTCTGCAAATATGGTTAACAACACATGAACCTGATCGATCTGGTGGCCCATGCCCTGATGGGTTTTCTCGTTTCCCTGCTGATGGAGGATTGCCTGCGCCTGTCGCTCGGCTTTTGCTGGCCCGTCCAGGAACCCGGACTAAGGCTGGAGCTCCGGCCCTTGCCCTGGCTGCTGACGCTCCTTGCGGGGCCGGCGCTGCTCTACGATGTCGCGGCGGTCTGGGCCCGGCAGGGCCGGGCGCGGACGGGCGATCTTGTGGCCGCAGGATTCGTTCTGGTGCTCTGGTCCGGGAGTTACGGCCAGTGCGTCGTGAGCCTGGCGCGGCTTTTGGCCTGAAAAGAAAAAGCCGATCCCGGGGACAGTCGGGATCGGCTCAATGGCTCCGGTCGGGGGACGGGTGCGGGGGACTGACCGGCTTGCCATCCTGCGCCAGCCCGACGGCATCGGGACGGTGCAAGGGGGGTGCCAGTGCCGGGCAGGGGCCGGCACCAGCGAAAAAACTTACTGACCGACGCTGCCCACCACGGTGGCCCGGCCGTCCTGGATCTTGTCCCAGCTGGCAAAATTGTTCACCGACTGGCGCTTCAGGTAGCGATAGGGTGTTTCAGACCAGAGGAGGACCTTGTTCTGCATGTTGTCGAGAATGAAATCGCCCCGGTCGGTGCGGACCGTCAGAACCGCATGGCCTTCGCCATTCGGCTGAAGGACAACCGCAATCAGCAGGTCGGAAGGCGAGAAGCCGGCCTTGATCAGCTCCTTGCGCTTTTCCAGCGCATAATCCTCGCAGTCGCCCACATCCGTGGGGTAGGCCCATTTCTCTTCGACGCCATAAATGTCCTGGTCAGTCATCGGTACGACCGTGGAATTGACCTTGTAGTTCACCTTGAGGATCTGTTTCCAGCTTGCTTCCGTCAGCTCGATCGGACCAACATCCGAATAGGTCTGGTCGCATTCACCCGGATTGTCCTTGCAGAATTCATAGGCACCGATCGGCGGGTTGGCGCGGCCGATGACGTTCATCGTGGCTGGAGTTGCGTGGGCCATGCCAGCAGAAACAAGCGTGAAACCCAGTACGGCGATGCAGTTCTTGATTTTTGTTTTTGTTGTCATCGTTGTTCTCCCCGATTGAGAGCACAATGACACGGATGTTTTTATTCCTCGCGAAATTTCACGTTCAAATGAAGTACAAATGCGCGCTTAACTCTATTATAGTTTGAATTTGACTTGAATTAAACTTTCGGAAAATTTGCGGAAAATGCGAGGCGTAATCGACTAAAACACCGATAAAAAGCCCGTAAAATTGTCTGAGTTTAGGAAAAACATGTTTTTTATCAGTGGCTTGGTTGGCATCACTGCAGATGTTTTTCGGTCGGCTGGGGCGATGCCGTTTCGCGTTGCGACAAGTATAAATTGAATAAAATGCGGCATAAAACATATTTTAATATCAATTCTTCGCGTCGCACCGGTTATGGCGCAAAAATATCCTGAATCTTTTTTCGGAGAAGGGCGATTTTTCTTGGTCGAGCCCATGAAAAAACCCGCCTTTCGGCGGGTCGGTGGGATTGATCTGATCGGTTGCGGTTACAGGAATTCGCGCAGCGTATCTTTCGATTGTACCGAGGCGAACTCCATCGCGACGCCTTCCATAAAATGGCGAACGATGCGGCCCTTCATGTTGCCCAGCTGGACGGCTGTGCCGATCGGCGGACGGTATTCCACGTCCAGGGCGGCCCCGGACAGCGAGAGGTCCATGATCCGGCAGACATAGCGACGACCGTCGTCGAGCAGCAACTCGGCACGGGTGTCGCGGGGCGTCAGGCGGTCATGGCGGCGATCTTCGGGCAGCCCGAGTTCATGCTTGTTGGCAATCCAGGTAAGCTGGGCGGCCAGCTTTTCGCGCTTGCGCTCCGAGGCGACGATGCTCATGACGAAGCCGCCGTGAACCAGATGCAGCACGGTGCCCTCGATGCGGCCGAGGTGGTCGATATAGGCAATCACGCGTTCGCCGGCGGAGGGTTTTCCGCGGCAGGTGATGAGGGTGTCGCCGGGAGACATTTCTGCTGCAACGCATTCGAACTCATCGTAGTTCGCAAGCATGAGGCGGCCAGGAAGATTGACCGTAACACGCTGAAACGACCGCGTTTCAGGCGGGCGCTGCGCGGCTGCGGAGTGGAATGTGGCCGAAAACGATTGCATAGACGTCTTCTTGCTGTTGCGTTTGCACAGACAATAAATATCCCCGGTTAAAAGTTCGTGTTTCGGTTGGGGTGAAGATTGATTCTTCTCAACCTCTAAAACTTTCGCCGCCGCGGCTTAAGCAATTGTGTTTCCGCGCTTACTGCCTTCGAAACCCATGATCCGTTTCAGGATGGTGAAGATGCCGTCATCGCCATTCTCGACTGGAAACGGGTCAATCTGCTCCTGTTCCGGCCGCAGCGGTTGTACCTCCCTGATGTACAGATTCTGGAGGGGGGAGAGGATACGCGAAGGGTTGCGGTTCACCGGCGAAATCACGCCCAGAACAAGCCGGAGATCCTGATCCTCCTCGATGATCGGCAACAGAACCATTTCCAGATCCAGGGGATCCCTGTCATCGGGGCGCGGAGACAGCGCAAGGATGCAGGGGCGCAACCGGTCGGCGACGCCATGCACCATCATCTTCAGCTTGTGTTGCTGGTCTTCGGAAAAAAGGGCCGCGAAGGATTGCTGACGCAATTCCTTGCCCATCAGGGTGCAGACCCGCGTTCCCGCGAGCCGGAAGAGGGGTGTACCGACCTTGTCCCTTTGCAGGATGAAGAGATCCGGAAGCAGGCTCGAGATCGAGCCAGGCTTCAGGGCGGCGCGTGTGGGTGCAGGGTCCATCCCCCGGAGTTCATTCCAGTAGCTGACGATGGCCCTTGAGACTGCCAGTTTCATTCTGCCTGTCCTCTCTTGATACGCCCGGCCTGCCGTAATGACCGGACGCAGGGCATGGAGCGAGAACCGTGCCACGAAAGGACCGTTAAGGTTAACAAAGGGTTGACGTTGCCGGGTCGGCCGATTGATGGCAGAAGCAGATCCAGCACATCTGAAGACACGCGCTTCAGCACTCGACTATCGGGAGCGGGCATGCCCGGGGGACCCGGAAGCCGTTCGGTGAAAACCGGACGGCTCTTTTTTTATCCGCTCGCAGAAAAAACCAAATCCGCAGTAAGCTCCCCCTCATGACCGAATCGCAAGACCTGCCGGAAAACCGGCTTCCCCAACCCGAATATCCCCGACGTGAACGGGCCATCAATGTGCCCGGGCCGCTCCTCGCCATCATCCTGTTCATGGCCGCTGTCTATGTGGCGCAAGCCTATGTGCTTCGTCCGGCCGTGGCCAACTGGATCGACTGGGAGTTCGGATTCATTCCGGCGCGCTATGTTCATCCGCTGACAATGGATGATCCGGCCTGGTTGTGGACGCCACTGACCTATTCCTTCCTCCACGGGAGCATGGAGCATCTGATTTTCAACTGCCTGTGGCTGGCCTGTTTTGCGACACCTGTCGCGATGCGGATCGGCACGGTTCGCTCGGCCGTCTTCTGGGTTGTTTCGGCGGTGGCATCGGCCGGCTTTTTCGCCGTCCTCCACTGGGGCGAAGTGCAACTGGTGATCGGGGCATCCGGCGTGATTTCCGCCTTCATGGGGGCGGCCTGCCGATTCGCCTTTCCGCCGCGCGGCATGCGCTTTTCGAGGCGCCCGGTGTTCGCCTATCCGCTCCTGTCCGTAAGCCAGGTGCTGGCAAGCCGGCCGGCGGTGAGCTTCCTCCTGGTCTGGCTCGCGGGCAACGTTCTTGTCGCTTTCGGCCTGCCGATTCTCGGGAATGCCTCGGCCGCGGTGGCCTGGGAGGCCCATATCGGTGGTCTGGTCTTCGGATTTTTCGCCTTCCCGTTGTTCGAGCGCTCTTCCTGGGAAGCGCCTGCGCCACCAGTTAACGATCTCTAAAAACAATCTATTGCATTCACGGGCGAGGACAGGCACCATTCCTTGACCGGATCTGGGAGGACGGTCTGCTGGCCGTGTGATCCGGACGTTGCATCTTCTAAGGGAGGAAGCGAATGTCTGTATCTGTAAAGTCTATTCTCGACCAGAAGGGCCGTGACGTCGTCACCACCGGCCCGAATACGACAGTCGGGGATACGGCCCGCATTCTGCATGAACGGAAAATCGGTGCCATCGTGATCGTCGGAGTGGAAGGCAAGATAGCCGGGATCTTTTCCGAGCGCGACGTGGTCAGTGCCATCGCCAAACATGGCACGCAGGCCCTCGACATGCCGGTTGCCACCGCCATGACCTCCAACGTCCATCGTTGCACCGAAGACCATACGGTCAACCAGCTTATGGAAATGATGAGCAGCCGCCGTTTCCGGCACGTGCCGGTGGAAAAGGAAGGCAAGCTGTCCGGGATGATATCGATCGGGGACGTGGTGAAATCCCGCATTCGCGAGATCGAGCAGGAAGCCGAGCATATCAAGGCTTACATCGCCGGTTGAAAGACCCGCGATGTGGAAACCTTCGTCAACGGGCGAAGGTTTCCTGAAGTCGCTTGAGTTCGGCGATCTTGGATCGCCCTTCTTCATAACCGCGCTCGATGGCTTCGCCGGCCCGGTGGAATTCCGACAGGCCAATATCGTTGAGACGAGGCAGCAGGGCGAGATCCGGCGGATCGCCGGCAAGGCGTGCGCGGGATATCCGGTCCTGAATAATGTTGAACGCCTGCACCATGACGCCCGTGAGACCGAGACGCATGTCGCTGGTCTTTGCCGGAGCGGGTTCCTGCGTCTGCACGCTGGCACTGTGCTTGACCACTGCGGAGCGTCCATACAGATCGTAGTGCAGGTTGACCGCAACCACGAGCGGCTCTTCATGGGCGCGGCAGACCGAGACCGGGACCGGATTCACGATGGCGCCATCGATCAACGTACGATTGTTGCAGGTGATCGGCTCGAAAATGCCGGGGAGGGCGTAGGAGGCCCTGAGCGCGGTGATCAGCGAACCATTGGTGATCCAGACCTCGTGGCCCGTGTTCACTTCGGCTGCAACCGCCACGAAGGGGCGGTCCAGATCTTCGATGTTCAATCCTTGCAGATGCTCCTGCATCCGGCGGGTCAGGCGCATGCCGCCGAAAAGGCCGCCGCCGCCGATGGTGAAATCGAGCAGGCCTGCGATGCGCCGCATGGTAAGGGAGCGGGCAAAGGCTTCCAGTTCATCCAGCTTTCCGGCCAGATAACAGCCTCCGACAAGGGCACCGATGGATGTGCCGGCAATCATGCCCACTTCTATTCCCGCCTCGTCGAGCGCCCGCAGCACACCGATATGGGCCCAGCCGCGAGCTGCACCGCCGCCAAGCGCAAGCGCGATGCGGGTGCGTGGCTTCTTCGGCGCAACGGGCGGCGAGATATCGGCGGCCGGCGGGCTGGGGCCGATCGGATCGAGTGTCGGCGTTGCGTTGGACCTGTGCAAGTTCCAGTTCAGCATGATCATTTTCCCCTGGCTGAACACTCCTCGCCCCTATGAAGCGCCCGTTCCGGTTTCAAATTGGTTTAAGCCGCTACCACTCTTCCATGCATGTAATGCGGTACACTGCGCTTTCAACGCAGCGGCCCGGATAAGGTTCTGGAATATAACGAGTATTTATTTCAAATTGTCCGGACGGCCGTTGCAGACCGGATTCGACTATCTGGAAACGTCTTTAACGCTTCCATAAACGGTCGCCGGATCGAAGTGCCTCTTGTCGTCGGCAATGGTGAGTTGCGGGCCGTCCGCGCCTGCCGATACGGTGCGGTAGAAGCAGGAGCGGCGTCCCGTGTGGCAGGTCGCATCATGGCCGGCCACCGTTACCTTCAGCCAGACAGCGTCCTGGTCGCAATCCGTGCGGAAATCCATGACCTTCTGCAGGTTTCCTGACGTCTCGCCCTTCTTCCAGATCATGTTGCGCGAGCGGCTGTAATAGTGGGCAATGCCCGTCTCGAGCGTCAGCGCCAGCGCTTCTGCGTTCATATGGGCGACCATCAGCAGTTCGCCGTCGGTGAAGTCCGTGACCACGGCGGTCACGAGCCCGTTCCGGTCAAATTTCGGCGTGAAGGCGCCAGCACCTTCCAGCACGGCCTTGTCGGCCGACGGGGCGGCGAAAGAGGTCGTCATTTTTCTGTCCTGCAGTCGGTTTCAGCGGTTGCGAACCATCATCATGAAGCGCGCCTGCTCGGCGGCGTCGGACTTGAAAGCACCGGTGAAGGTGGATGTGAGCGTGGTGGAACCCTGCTTCTGCACGCCTCTCATGGCCATGCACATATGCTCGGCCTCGATCAGCACGGCCACACCACGGGGACGAAGGGTTTCGTCGATCGACTTTGCGATCTGCGCAGTCATGGTTTCCTGGGTCTGGAGACGGCGGGCGTAGATCTCGACGACGCGCGCCATCTTGGAAAGGCCCAGCACTCGCCCGTCCGGCAGATAGGCGATATGCGCCTTGCCGATGATCGGCACCATGTGATGTTCGCAGTGGGAATAGAAGGGAATATCGCGCACGAGGACCATCTCGTCATAGCCCGCGACTTCCTCGAAGGTGCGTCCGAGAACGTCCTCGGCGGCGAGGTCATAACCGCCGAACAGCTCCCGATAGGCTTTCGCGACCCGGGCGGGCGTGTCCAGCAGGCCCTCACGGCTCGGGTCGTCACCGGCCCAGCGCAGCAATACGCGAACGGCGTCTTCGGCTTCCTGTTGCGTCGGGCGGCCCTGGTCGGCTGCGCCCCGCGGGAAGTTCTTGATGATTGCATCCATTCGTCTGTTGCCTCCTGATCCGCCGGGGCGGACCGTGCTGTCCTGACCGCAAGCCATTCCAAAAACGCAAAATCCGGGCATCGCCCTTGTCGGGTGGCCCGGCGTATCACGCTTTCCGGTGTTGGCCGGCACCACGCTTGTTCACTCTGCTCATGTCGCCTGCTTATGCGAAAGACCATTGTTTTTTCGTGACCGGCACACGACCTAACATATAGTATGGAGGAAGGCACGGAAAAGAGCTGGAAAACGACACGCTCTGTTTTTCTTTTGAAGCGCTTCGGAAGCAAGGGTTTTCGCGGGGCGCAGGATACGGGACTTGTCCATGGACGACATCTACAACACAAAGATTCTCGAATTTGCCGGCAATATTCCCCTGACCGGGGCCATGCCGGATGCGGATGCGGCCGCCGATGCCCATTCGAAACTCTGCGGCTCCCGGGTGAAGGTCTATGTGAAGCTCACGGGCGATACGGTTTCAGCCTTCTCGCATGAGGTGAAGGCCTGTGCGCTCGGCCAGGCCTCCTCGTCGATCATGGCGCGGCATGTAGTGGGCGCAAAGGTGGACGAGGTGCGCAAGGCGCGGGCGGATATGCTCGCCATGCTGAAGGAGGGCGGCGAGGGGCCTGAGGGTCGTTTCGAGGACATGCGTTTCCTGAAGCCCGTCAAGGATTACAAGGCGCGCCATGCGTCCACGATGCTGACCTTCGATGCGGTGGTGAAAGCCATCGACGAGATCGAGGCCAGACGCGCCGTTCCGGCCTGAGGATACGGACACAATGTGCAATGCTCCGGAATGTCGGCACGAGACGCCCGGCCCGTCCAAGCCGACCCGGCGGGGCCGCAACTGGTCCGGCCCTTTCGCCAGGACACCCGACCGGCTTTTCGGCATGGGTTTCATCCGCCTCTACCAGTTGACCCTTTCCAGCCTCATCGGCAACAGTTGCCGGCATATGCCGACCTGTTCCGAATTCGGCTACGAGGCGATAGCCCGCCACGGGCTCTGGGCCGGCGGCTGGATGACCTTCTTCCGCGTCACACGCTGCGGGCCCGGCGGAACGTCCGGTTTCGATCCCGTGCCCGAACGTCTGGCGGAGCGGCAGGTGTGGTGGAAGCCGTGGAGCTATTGGCGGCAGGGTACGACCGGCTAGCCGGGTGTTTCATGGTTATCTCCCCACCCCGGGACGCAAAATTCGCGGACGTTTTGAAAATCGCCTGAAATGACATGGGCAGATTTCCGTCTCCGTCCGCGGTGATCGTCGCGTTCCCGACAACCGCTCTTGCGCTTGACTTCTGGCAGGGCTGAGGCAAGCCGCTTCCTTTACTTGAGCGTCAAATCATACTAAACCCGCCCCGTTTCCGGGGCCTGGTGCCCCACCGCAGACCACCCGCATTCGTTGGCGGGACTGGATCAAGGAGTTTGAAGATGTCCGAAGCTGTTTCCCTCACATTTCCCGATGGTTCCGTCAGGCAGTTTGCGCCGGGGACGACTGGCCGCGAAGTGGCCGAGTCGATCTCGAAGTCGCTTGCGAAGAAGGCGCTTGCCTTTGCCGTCAACGGTACCGTCCAGGACCTTGCCGATCCCGTATCCGAGGGAAAGGTGGAGATTGTCACCCGCACCGATCCGCGCGCGCTGGAACTGATCCGGCATGACTGCGCCCACGTGATGGCCGAAGCCGTGCAGGAGCTGTGGCCCGGCACGCAGGTGACCATCGGTCCGGTCATCGACAACGGCTTCTATTACGATTTTGCCAAGGACGAGCCCTTTACGCCCGAAGATCTGCCCAAGATCGAAAAGCGGATGAAGGAAATCATCCAGCGCAACAAGCCCTTCACCAAAGAGATCTGGTCGCGCGACAAGGCGAAGGACGTCTTTGCCTCCAAGGGCGAGAAGTACAAGGTGGAGCTGGTCGATGCGATTCCGGAAGGGCAGGACCTGAAGATCTACTATCAGGGCGACTGGTTCGACCTCTGCCGCGGTCCGCACATGGCCTCGACAGGCCAGATCGGTACCGCCTTCAAGCTGATGAAGGTGGCCGGCGCCTATTGGCGCGGCGACAGCAACAATCCGATGCTGACCCGCATCTACGGTACGGCCTGGGCCGAGCAGGAAGACCTCGACAACTATCTGCACGTGCTCGCGGAAGCCGAGAAGCGCGATCATCGCCGCCTGGGCCGCGAAATGGATCTCTTCCATTTCCAGGAAGAAGGGCCGGGCGTGGTGTTCTGGCACGGCAAGGGCTGGCGCATGTTCCAGTCGCTGGTGTCCTACATGCGCCGCCGGCTCGAGGGTGACTATCAGGAAGTCAACGCGCCGCAGGTGCTGGACAAGTCGCTCTGGGAAACCTCCGGTCACTGGGGCTGGTATCGCGACAACATGTTCAAGGTGACGGTTGCCGGTGACGAGACCGACGACGAGCGTGTCTTCGCGCTGAAGCCGATGAACTGCCCGGGTCATATCCAGATTTTCAAGCATGGCCTGAAGTCCTATCGCGAACTGCCGATCCGCCTTGCGGAGTTCGGCGCCGTGCACCGCTACGAGCCCTCCGGCGCGCTGCACGGGTTGATGCGTGTGCGCGGCTTCACGCAGGACGATGCGCATATCTTCTGCACCGACGAGCAGATGGCGGCCGAGTGCCTGAAGATTAACGATCTCATTCTCTCGGTCTATGAGGATTTCGGCTTCAAGGAAATCGTCGTCAAGCTGTCGACCCGTCCGGAAAAGCGCGTCGGCTCCGACGATCTCTGGGATCGCGCCGAGCGCGTGATGATGGACGTGCTGAAGACCATCGAGGAGCAGTCTGGCGGGCGCATCAAGACCGGCATTTTGCCGGGCGAGGGCGCGTTCTACGGTCCGAAGTTCGAATATACGCTCAAGGATGCCATCGGCCGTGACTGGCAGTGCGGCACTACGCAGGTGGACTTCAACCTGCCGGAGCGCTTCGGCGCCTTCTACATCGACCAGAATTCGGAAAAGACCCAGCCGGTCATGATCCATCGCGCCATCTGCGGTTCGATGGAGCGCTTCCTCGGCATTCTGATCGAGAACTTCGCCGGCCATATGCCGCTCTGGGTCTCGCCGTTGCAGGTGGTGGTCGCGACCATCACGTCCGAAGCCGATGCCTATGGCCAGGAAGTGGCCGATGCGCTGCGCGATGCCGGGCTGAACGTGGAAACCGATTTCCGTAACGAGAAGATCAACTACAAGGTCCGGGAACACTCGGTCACCAAGGTTCCGGTCATCATCGTCTGCGGAAAGAAGGAAGCGGAAGAGCGCTCGGTGAACATCCGTCGACTCGGTTCGCAGGCCCAGGTTTCGCTCTCCCTGGAGGATGCCATCGCCGCGCTGAAGGACGAGGCAACCGCCCCGGACCTGAAGCGCAAGGCCGCAGCCCGCCGGGGCTGAGACAAGGTTCGGATCGTCTGAACGGAAATCGAGGCGAAATGCACAGATTTCCGTCAGAAATCCGTAACATTGCTTAGTTATCATCTCCGCAAATGGAGTATGATGGTAATCAGTATGATCATCAGCGAATGCAGGCGGCGGACCGGGGATCGGACCGCCGCACATCAAGGGGGCGGGCACTAGGCCCGGACGAAGGTGCGGTTCAAGGAACTTTCCTACGCGAACGAACGGGATCCCAGGCTGAAGCGCTGGATTATCCGGACGATTGAGGGGTTGTCGGGCCGTGACCGCTTCGTCGACCTCTACGAGACCTGGAGGGATCAGATCGTCGCGCGGGGTGATCGTGTCTTCGGGCAGATGCTCGAGCTCATCGACGTCAAGATGCATGTGAACGGACAGTGGCCGCCGCAGGATCTTTCCGAAAACCCCGTCGTTATCGTTGCCAATCATCCCTATGGCATTGGCGATGGCATTGCCGTTCTGGCGCTTGCCGAACAGCTTGGTCGTCCCTTCCGGGTTCTCATCAACAACGAGCTTCTGAAGGTGCCGGAAATGGCACCCTATTCGCTTCCCGTGTGTTTCGAGGAAACCAAGGAAGCGCTTGCCATGAACATGCAGACGCGCAATGAGGCCGTACGCCTTCTGAAGGAAGGGGTCACCATCGTGGTCTTTCCGGCGGGCGGCGTTGCAACGGCGAAAAAGGCCTTTGGCAAGGCGGAAGACCTGCCCTGGAAGATTTTCACCGCCAAACTGGTCCAGGCGGCCAAAGCGAATGTGATTCCGATCTATTTCGAGGGGCAGAATGGCCGGCTCTTCCATCTGGTGAGCCGCTTCTCCCTCACGCTGCGGATTTCGCTGCTTATCCGCGAATTCCGTCGCCTGTCCGGATCGATGATCAATTCAACGGTGGGCAGCACGATCTACTGGGAAGAGCTGAGCCGCATGGCGGGCAGGCAGGAAATTCTGACCTATCTGTATAATGCCGTGTTCTCCCTCGCTCCCACGGGACAGCGACGGGTTGCTGCGGGCTAGTCATCGACCGTCACATGCCACCATCGCGGCCGTGAACCGCGATAGGAATGGGACTTCGGCTTGAGCGGCAGATGATGCGGCGTGTCGAAACAGCCGGTCAAGAGAGCGATCACGGGTGCGTCATCGACTGCGCCGAGCGAAGAGCCGCATCGGGGGCAGAAAGCGCGACTGGATCGGGCCGAGGACCGGTAAAGTGTCGGCGCGCCGCCGTCTCCCGTCCAATGCACCCGCTGCCGATCAAATTCCACCCAAACGGCCGTGAGGGCGCCCGTGGCGCGCTGGCACATGCGGCAAGAACAGCTATGCGGAAAGCCCGGCTCTCCTTCCGCGGTGAAGCGGATCGATCCGCAGAGGCAGCCACCGGTCCATAAGCGCTGCCCAGCCATGGTTAGTCCGCCACGAAAGCCTGATCGCCATTCGGTCGGTGCAGGGTCTGGCTGGTAATCACTTCGACATCCACGTTCTCGCCCGCGACCACCTTGAAATCCTTCTGGTAGATCTTGTCCTTGTTCTTTGCGACCGCGGTATACTGGCCTTCAGCCAGGATGACGGTGGGGAAGGGGCTGACGCTTTCCGCCAGCGTATCGCCGGCGGAGGTCAGAACCGACCAGGCCGTATCGGCCAGGGCCTCGCCGCCCTTGTCGGAGACGAGCTTCAGGGTGATCTGGGCCGCGCGATGCTGCAAGGTTGCCTTGGTCAGGCGGCCGGCCTCCACCTGGATGTCGGCGCGAATGATGGCGTTGATATCACCGTAATTCGAGACGATGTGGTAGGTACCGGCGTTAAGACGGACCACCTCGTTCGGGCTGACATCGTCCATGACCAGGCCGCGCTCTCCGTCTTCCTTGATATCGGTGGAATAGATGGTGAAGCTGAGATCGTCGGCCGGAATGCGCCGATCGGTGCCGGAGACGGCGTTGAGCAGAAGCCCGCCGGCATCCAGCACCAGGGACTGCCGATCCACTTCCCCGACCATGGGCACCTTCAGACGCTTGGTCACGCCGGCGCGCCCGAAGGCCACGTTGACAAAATAATCACCGGGGGCCAGCTGGAAGGTGGAGGATCCTCCGGTGGCGGTGGCAACCAGCGGCAATTTTTCGTCCGGACCGGCATTGGGGCTGAAAATGCTCCAGATCAGGCCGTCTTCCACTGGCTTGCCGTCAGCCTTCAGCTTCGCCTGCAGTTTGACGGTCTTCAGCATGGCGGCTGGCGACAGCGGGTCGTTGGTTGCCGAGAAGGCGTTGAGCTTCGGCATCTTCGCCACGCCATCGAGTTGCTGAAAAGCGTTGAGGGAATCGTCCGGCGCCTCTCCCCCGCCCGCCATGCTGCCGACGGACTCGCCGCCTGTGCCGCCATCGGGGGTACTCAGCGAACCCGCATCCTGGGCGTGGGCGCTGCCCATCCAGCCAAGCATGGCCAGGAGAAGAAGAAGGCTCCGGAGAACCCGTGTAAGTCTCGACATGTGCGATACCCGGTTGACATCTGTTGCGCGCCGCTTCACTTCAAAACGAAGCCCATGGCAATTTCAAGACCCGCCTCGCTTCTGCGCGGAGTCTTTCCCTGCAACAAACCCCGATGGATGCCCCATGACTGAAAACCAGGCCCTCAAGGATTATCTTTCCGTTCGTCGGTCGATCCCCGCTTTCCAGATGCGCGAGCCCGGGCCTTCGCGCGCGGAAATCGAGGAGCTGCTCCGGCTCGCCTCGCGCGTTCCCGATCATGGAAAACTGGCTCCCTGGCGTTTCATCGTCTATCGCGGCGAGGAGAGGGCGCGCATTGGCGAGGCGCTGCTGGCCTTGCGTCTGGCCGTAGAGCCGGGACTGAGCGACGAACTGATCGCGGTGGAGAAAACCCGGTTTACCCGGGCGCCCGTCGTGGTCGCCATCGTCAGCAAGGCCGCACCGCATGCAAAGATTCCCGAATGGGAGCAGGTGATGTCTGCAGGGGCGCTTTGCCTGAATACGCTGCTTGCCGCCAATGCGCTTGGCTATGTGGCCAATTGGCTGACGGAATGGTTTGCCTTCGACAGCCGGGCCTATCCGCTGCTCGGCATCCATGCCGGTGAGAAAGTCGCCGGATTCATCCATATCGGCTCGACCGATTTTCCGGCTGTCGAACGCCCAAGGCCGGAGCTTGCGGACACGGTCACCTGGGTCGGTGGGGACTGATGCGATTTTATGAGACGTCCGGCAATCGCCACGGCCTCCGGCACGATCCGTTCAAGGCGATCGTGTCGCCGCGACCGATTGGCTGGATCGGAACCCGGGGTCGCGACGGTTCGCGCAATCTCTCTCCCTATTCCTTCTTCAACATCGTCTCGGATCAACCGAAGATCGTGATGTTTGCGGCCGGGGTCGGGAAGGATTCGCCGCGAAATGCTGCAGAAACGGGCGAATTCACGGTCAGCATGGTCAGCCGGGATCTGATGCGCGCCATGAACGAATCCTCGGTCGCCGTGCCCTATGGGATCGACGAATTTGCCATCGCCGGACTGACCCCTGTGGCTGGAACGCTCGTTGCGGCTCCCTTTGTGGGGGAGGCGCATGCGGTGCTGGAATGCAAGGTCACCCAGGTGCATGCGCCAACGGGATTATCCGGCGAGCCCGCCGATACGGTCATCACGTTCGGGCAGGTTGTGGGTATCCATCTGGATGAGGCAATCATCCGGGACGGCCGTATCGATATGGGGATCGTACGCCCTATCGGACGGCTCGGCTATATGGATTACTGCGACGGCGGCGATGTCTTCGAAATGCTTCGCCCCAAGGCACCCTGATCGTTTCGTGCCTTTGGCGGTGCGGCCCGCTGCACTGTTCTGAGGGCGCGAAGAGCGCGCTTGCCGTCAGAGGGATCCGCCTGCTGGAGGACAGCCTGCGCCGCAGCGAGTTCTTCTTCGCTCGGGATGAAACCGTGGTTGATCGCGGTTACCTGCCGGGGCGAGAGTGCGAATTTGCCGGTAAATCCGTCGGCAGCCGCTTCCGCCACGTCTCGCATCAGGCGATCCGGCCCCCACAGGCCGGACGAGGCGTCGATGGCCTCCAGGCCTGCCGTGGCGGCTGCATTCAGCACCGAAACCCGCGCCATGCGGAAGCCGTCGGTCAACGAGCCTTCGGAATCGAACATGCGGTGCGCGCCGACATGCTCCCGAAAAGCCTCCGCATCCCAGCCAAGGGCCATCAGGCGACGGGAAAGCCCGGCGAAGTTGCGCTCGAAGCCATGGCCGAGCACGCAGGCAAGACGGGTGACGCCGTCTTCCAAGTCGTTCAGGGCCTCATGAACGGCGAGCAGAACATCCATCTCCTGAACGTCGCGCGGATCCTTCAGATGAAAGAGAATGCCAGCCGGCTGCGCGGGCATGAGAATTTCCAGAAGCTGATCGGTGATATCGTCCATTTCAGGCAGCAGAAAGAAGACTGCGGGCGCACCCCCGTTTTCGGAACCAGGCTCGGCGTGCAAGAGAAACTGCACGAGCGTTTCGGCGGCGACCGGGCGGCGGACGGCACTCAACGACGCAAGATCGAAGGCCACGATGTCGGCGCCGCTCCTGAAACCGGCAGCGATTGCGGCCTCCTCGAGCGAGGGAATCAGCAGCCAGGATCGGGTGAGGAAATCCACGGGGAGGCCGTTCGGGGGCAGGGTCATCCGGTTCCATGTCTCCTTGCGGGCCTTCCGGCCAAGACGGGATTCCAGTCCGGGAATCGTAAGAAAGCCATTCTAGCCGCGATTTGCGGCAATTTCTGCGCAGGATTGAGGGAAAGGCCGGCGATCGCGGTGGCTATTCTTTATATTCTTAATGAACGTAGTTAACCAATCGTAATCCATTCATCGCTAGGCTGCCTCAAGGGTTGAATGCAGTGATCATTCACGTTGTGGGGCAGTATCCGTGATTGTACAGGCTTTTCTCAAGTGGTCGGAAACGGCAAGGGTTGCAGATCGCGCCAGGGCGGCCAATGCGCTCGGGCGCGCCTATCTTCGATCCACCATGGGAGAGGAGGAAAAGCGGGCTGCCATCATGGCGATGACCTATCTGCTGGACGATCCGTCCCCCAAGGTGCGCCTTGCGCTCGCCGAAGCCCTCGCCGATTCGCCCAACGTGCCGCGCACGCTGGTGCTGTCGCTTGCCGAAGACCAGCCCGAAATTGCCGCAACCGTGATCACCCAGTCTCCCGTGATTACCGATGACGATTTCGTCGAGCTTGCCGCGCGCGGCGACAGCCTGCGCCGCAGCCTGATTGCCTCGCGCCGGTCGGTTTCGGTGATTGTTTCGGCTGCGATTGCCGCAGTCGGCGACGAGCCCGAAATCCTGCTTCTGCTCGAAAATCCCGAACACCAGTTCGCACCCGCGGCATTCCGGGAGATCGCGCGCCGCCATGGCAGCAGCGCGGAGGTTCGGAGCCTGCTCCTCGAACGCGACGATCTTCCAGCGGATGTCCGCCATATGTTGATGCAACACGTCAGCGAGGCGCTCGCGGCCTTCGATTTCGTACGCTTGACCGTTGGGGAAAAGCGTGTCGAACGCATAGCCCGTGAAGCGGCCGATACCGGCACCCTCACCATCGCTGCCGATGCGGACGAGCGCGATATTCCGGCGCTGGTGGAGCATCTTCGTGCCGGTTGCCGGCTCACGCCTGCCTTTCTCATGCATGCACTTTGTGCAGGACGCATCGATTTCATCGCCTGTGTGCTGGTCAATCTGACCGGCGTCGAGGAGCGGCGTGTACGCTCCGTGCTGTCCAACGGGCGGATGCATGCGGTGCGCGCCCTGTTCGAGGCGGCAGGCCTTCAGCGCGATATCAGCGTCGTTTTCGTCGAAGCCGTCTTCCAGTTGCGCAAGGCGGCCCGGGGAACCGGTGCGGTTACCATTGCCGCCGCCCTTCTCGCGGTCTTCCGCAAGCAGGGGGCCGCCCGCAGCGCCGCCAGCGACCTCCTGGAAATGGTCGAGAAGCTGGCCATCATGGAAGAACGCGCCAGAGCACGGAGTTTTGCCGTTCAGGTCGCCTGCGCGGCCTGAGCCTTTCCCGCCTTATTTGATGTCTTCAACGACAAGCCGGTTGTTGAGCGGCTGGATCGGCCGCGCATTCATCGGGAAGAGCTGCTTGAACTTCTCGATCTGGGCCATCGAAGCCTCGATCGGATTGCGCATCTCGAACCAGTTCACCCCTTCCGAGCAGGGCGGCGTGGTGAGGGAACCCATGAAGCGGAAATAGGTTTTTTCCTTTGGCAGGAAGGACTCAAGATCGGTCTTGACGTCGATCAGGCGCTTTGTCTTGCCGGCTTCGGCCGGACCATCCCAGAAAATCCGCTCCAGCGCCGGGCTGACGCCGCCTTCCTTGATCAGCACGCCCACGACGGCAAGATTGCCATCTTCATCCTTGTGGACCAGATGCAGCTCCAGCGGGAAGCTTTCTCCGGCAATCTGATATTCGCTCGGCGTGTGGAAGTGAAACTGCACGAGCTGGTAGGTGTGGTCCTCAATGGTGATCGAATAACCATAGGGCACGTTGACCTGCATCGTATGGCCATTGTTGACCACTTCGGTGGGGATTTCTCCGTAATCGAATTTGATCGAGGGCAGGTCGGCCTTGATATGCGTGACGAGATCCACCGGCGATTGCTGCTGGCCGAGCTCGCAGGCCTCGAAAGAGTGGTCGAGCTTTGCCCAGTGCTGGGGGCCTTCCTCGCCTTCGTAGGTCCAGTGGGGCGTATTGCTGCCCATGCCGACGGATGCAGTGGTGGCGAGCAGCAGCAGGCTGCTGGCAAGAATGGCGAAGGGACGCATGGAACAGGCCTCGGATCACACTTGCGCAATCATTGCACGGACGAAAACATCACATTCCGCGAGGCTCGCAAAAACCGGTCAAGAATCCGTTAAAACATGCGAATGTCATTACGTATCCCCCTAAATGGCATCGGGGGCAAGGGGCTTGACCGCAACGGCAGCCTCGGAAACAGTCGCATGATCCTTCACGATACATGTGCCCGCAATGACCGTTACGATCCAGCCTGAACCGCCCAGACAACCCGGCGTGCTACGCCTGCTCGAAATGTCCGATGCCTATGCGGCGTCGCTCTATCCTGCGGAAAGCAACCACATGCTCGATATTCGTTCCCTGGAACAGCGGGAGGTGACCTTTCTGGTTGCGCGGCAGGGTGATGTGGTTCTCGGCTGCGCCTCGCTTGTCGACGCCGGCGACGGGACAGCGGAAATCAAGCGCATGTTCGTGGATCCGGAGGCCCGGGGGCTGAAGCTCGGCCGTCGGTTGCTGGAAGCCCTCGAGGCGATCGGTGTGGAGAAGGGCCTCGGCGCCATCCGTCTCGAAACCGGGATTTACCAGCCGGAAGCCCTCGGCCTCTATCGCGCCTTCGGCTACCGGGAGATCGGCCCCTTCGGCAGCTATCAGCCCGACCCGCTCAGCGTCTTTATGGAGAAGAGTCTGGCCTAGACCCGTCCTTTTGCGTTTCCGACGTATCGGCGAGCGGAAGGGCTTTCAGGGCCTCCGACGAAATTTCCGGTGGGAATGTGTCCGCCGGATTTTTCTCCGGGACCGCGATGATGACGGGCGGTGCGACGTGTCTTTCATCTGGGCGCTTGGGGTGGGCAAACAGGCGCGCCGTTCCATAGAGCGTCAGAAACGGCAGGACCACGAATAGACCCTTTATCCAGTCCGGCGATGCCATGTAAATTTGTGTGAAGTCCATTGGCTTTCTCCCTTGGGGTAAAGTCACCGGAAGCCTCGTAAGGCAACCGGTGACCGGGAGCTCAAAAAACCGCACACATACGGTCGCCCCGGTTTTTAAACCGAAGTTCTGGACATGACCGAGGCCTCCCGGCCGCACCGGCCAAGACGCTCATGGGTTCGGGACGAAACTATCAAGCGTCGCCTACCCAATCACAAGGAGGCTATCACGAAAATTGGATCAGTCAAATCTTTATTAGATTACACTTCTTTTCTCGCGCCTCTTGTCGGACGGGCAGGCGGGGTCACCGCCGCCCGTCAGATGTCCAGGTTGTCCGCGAAGGCCGCGCGGTCCTGGATGAAGCGGAAGCGGGCTTCCGGCTTGGTGCCCATCAGGGCATCCACCGCATCGCGGGTACCTTCGAAATCGGCATCGTCGATGGCGACCTTCAGCAGCGTGCGGTTGGCGGGGTCCATGGTCGTTTCCTTCAACTGCGCCGGCATCATTTCGCCGAGGCCCTTGAAGCGGCCGATTTCCACCTTCTTGCCCTTGAAGACCGACGCCATCAGTTCGGCACGATGGGAATCGTCCCGGGCATAATAGGTCTTGCCCCCGCCCGTCATGCGATAGAGCGGCGGGACTGCCAGATAGAGATGGCCGCCCCGGATCAGCTCCGGCATTTCCTGATAGAAGAGCGTGATCAGCAGCGAGGCGATATGCGCGCCGTCCACATCCGCATCGGTCATGATGATGACGCGCTCGTAGCGGAGGTCTTCCTCGCGATACTTGGTGCGGGTGCCGCAGCCGAGCGCCTGGATGAGGTCGGCGATCTGCTGGTTGGCGGAGAGCTTTTCGCGCCCGGCACTCGCCACGTTCAGGATCTTGCCGCGCAGCGGCAGGATGGCCTGGTTGGCGCGGTTGCGGGCCTGCTTGGCGGAACCGCCTGCCGAGTCGCCCTCGACGATGAAGAGTTCTGCGCCTTCGGCCGTGTTCTGCGCGCAGTCGGCGAGCTTGCCGGGGAGGCGCAGCTTGCGCACCGCCGTCTTGCGGTTGACTTCCTTTTCCTTGCGGCGGCGCAGGCGCTCTTCGGCGCGCTCGATCACCCAGTCGAGCAGCTTGGCCGCTTCCGCCGGATTGTCCGCCAGATAGTGATCGAAGGGATCGCGCAGCGCATTTTCCACGATGCGCTGGGCCTCGACGGTCGCCAGCTTGTCCTTCGTCTGGCCGACGAATTCCGGTTCGCGGATGAAGACCGAGAGCATGCCCATGGCCGAGATCATCACATCGTCGGTAGTGATCTGCGCGGCGCGCTTGTTCTGGATCAGCTCGGCATAGTTCTTCAGGCCCTTGGTAAGCGCGATGCGCAGGCCCGCCTCATGGGTGCCGCCTTCGGGCGTCGGGATGGTGTTGCAATAGGAATGGATCTGCTGGTCGCCGCCATACCAGGTCACCGCCCACTCGATCGCACCATGGCCGCCGGTCTTCTCCGACTTGCCGGCGAAGATTTCGCGGGTGACGGTGAAATCCTTGCCGAGATTGGCCTGGAGATAATCCTTGAGGCCGCCGGGGAAATGGAACACCGCCTTTTCCGGCACTTCGGAGCCTTGCGGCAACAGGTCGGGATCGCAGGCCCAGCGGATTTCGACGCCGCCGAAGAGATAGGCCTTGGACCGGGCCATGCGGAAAATGCGGCCCGGATCGAAGCGGGCATGCTCGCCGAAGATCTGCTTGTCGGGGCGGAAGGTCACCTTCGTGCCGCGCCGGTTATGGACGTCGCCGAGTTCCTGCAGGCCCGTTTGCGGAATGCCGCGCGAGAAGGTCTGGCGGTAGAGCTTGCGGTTGCGGGCGACTTCCACTTCCACGAAGTCGGACAGCGCATTCACCACCGAAACGCCCACGCCATGCAGACCGCCCGAGGTTTCATACGCCTTGCCGTCGAATTTGCCGCCGGCATGCAGCTTGGTCATGATGACTTCGAGCGTGGAGACGCCCGGCACCTGCGGATGGTTTTCCACCGGCATGCCGCGCCCGTTATCGGTGACGGAGAGGAAGCCTTCCTTGTTCAGATACACTTCGATGAAATTGGCGTGGCCGGCCACGGCCTCGTCCATCGAATTGTCGATCACCTCGGCGAAAAGGTGATGCATCGCCTTTTCGTCCGTGCCGCCGATATACATGCCGGGACGCATGCGCACCGGCTCCAGTCCCTCGAGAACCCGGATGGCAGAGGCATCGTAGCTGTCACCGGAGGGTGACGCGGGCGCTGCGGGTGCGCGCGGCGCTTCCGCCTTTGCGGGCTTTGGGGTCACGGGGTCAGCCTTTGGGCTCTGGCTCTCCCGCCTCGGTTCCGGGGGGATGGAGGAGAAGAGATCGTTGTTATCGTCCATGGGCCAATCGGTTCTTCACAGAATGCAGGGGGTGATGCGCCTGCCTTCTAGGATAGTCGGAATTTCACCGCAATCGTTCGAAGGCTGCGAATCGCTTGTCGGATACTGGCAGATTCCGCATTTGTTCGCGATGGACGCCGCCGTGGAATTGCCCCCGGCCCTTGCGATTTCCACTATTTGCGTGCCATTAGCCGGCAGATTTTGCGGTCCGGAGGGCTCCTGCCATGCTGAAACGTTCCCTTGCAGCCTGCCTTGTGCTGCTGTCCGTGGCTTCGGATGTGGCCCTTGCTGCCGAAAACGGTCCGCTTGCCCCCTTCAAGGACGAGCTTTTCTCCACCCAGACGGTGATGGAAAGCCGCGACGGCGGCGATTACGAGGTCATCGATTATCAGGAGATGCGGGATATCAACGGGCGCGACGAGGAGCCGGAGCGGCGCGTCAAGCGTGCCTGGGTGGATCTTGCGCCGCGCAGGATGCAGGCGGACGAGGCGGTCGCGCTTCCCTCGGGTCCCCTTGAGGTAACACGGGTCGGCGCGGCGGAAGGGGCGAGTTTCACCGTCATCTTCATCCATGGCCGCGACGGGGATCGCCGGCTCGGCTCCAACGATTACCGCTTTGGCGGCAATTTCAACCGGCTGAAGAACCTGGCTGTAGAAAATGGAGGCGTCTACTACGCGCCGACGATCCGGCATTTCGATACGGATGGCGTCCGTCAGGTGGCGGAACTCATTGCGGCAACCAAGGCGGCGAGCGGCGGCAATCCGGTCATTCTTTCCTGTGCCTCCATGGGCAGCTTTCTCTGCTGGGGCATTACCCGCGAGGCGGATGCGGTGGCCAATCTGAAGGGCATGCTGATCATGGGCGGGGCGCCGGATCCGGATTTTTTCAAGAGCGCCTTCTTCAAGTCCAAGCGTCCGCTGTGGTTTACCCATGGCGGATCGGACAAGGTCTATAGCGCGAAGGATCAGGCGGCGATCTACGACAAGCTGCATGCCAAGGGCTATCCGGTGCGCTTCACGCTCTACAATTCGGGCTCGCACGGAACGCCGGTGCGGATGACCGACTGGCGCCGGGTGCTGAACTGGCTGCTGACGCGCTGAGCGCCTATCCGGAATGACAAGGCTTCGCTTCCCTTTTCGCAAGGCTTTTGCTAGGGGAGGCGGCACCATTTGAAGGATGAGGACCGATGACACCTGACGTTAAGCCGCTCGTGGCTGGCAACTGGAAAATGAACGGCGTTCGCAACTCCCTCGACGAGCTGAAGGCGATGGCCGCTGGCGTCCAGGGGGACTTGAGCGAAAAGGTGGAAAGCCTCATCTGCCCGCCGGCGACGCTGCTCTACGTGGCGACCGCGCTCTCAACCGACAGCCCGCTGATGATCGGCGCGCAGGATTGCCACACCAAGCAATCCGGCGCCCATACCGGCGACATTTCCGCGGACATGATTGCCGATTGCTTCGGCACGCATGTGATCGTCGGCCATTCCGAGCGTCGCACCGATCATGCCGAATCGGATGAACTGGTGTCGGAAAAGGCGGCGGCTGCCTGGTCGGCCGGCCTTGTCGCCATCATCTGCATCGGCGAGACCGAGGCGCAGCGCAAGGGGGGCGAGACGCTCGACGTGCTGAAGCGCCAGCTTGCCGGCTCTGTTCCCGACGAGGCAACCGCCGAGAATACCGTGATTGCCTATGAGCCCGTCTGGGCGATCGGCACCGGCCTGACCCCGACGGCCGGCGACGTGGCCGAGGCCCATGCCTTCATGCGCAGCGAGCTGAAGGCGCGCTTCGGCAAGGAAGGCGAGGGGATGCGCCTGCTCTATGGCGGTTCGGTAAAGCCGGGCAATGCTAAGGAGTTGATGGGCGTTGCCAATGTGGACGGCGCGCTTATCGGTGGGGCGAGCTTGAAAGCCGCCGACTTCCTTGCCATCTACAATGCTTATGAAGAATTGCTGGCCTGAGGGCGGCAGGGGGCTTGGAATAAGCCCCTGCCTCCTGTAAAGAGCCCGCAAAACGACTTTCGCCCCGCATGACGGGGCAGGATTGGACACCCATGCAAACCGTATTGCTTGTCATCTATCTCATGGTGGTGATCGCGCTGATTGGCGTGGTTCTCATCCAGCGCTCGGAAGGCGGCGGTCTCGGCATCGGCGGCGGCTCCGGCTTCATGTCGGCGCGCGGCACGGCCAATGCGCTGACCCGCACCACAGCGATCCTCGCGACGCTGTTCTTTGTGCTGGCGCTCGGTATGGGCATCCTGGCCAAGTACGAGGCGAAGCCGACCGACATTCTGGACAGGATCCCGCAGGGCGCCGGCCAGAACGGCGTTCTCGACCAGCTCGGCGGCGAGAAGGCGCCCGCGGCACCGGCAACGAACGGCCAGGCGGCTCCGGCTGCGCCCGCAGCGCCCGCCACCAACGGTCAGGCTGCTCCTGCCGCTCCGGCCCAGCCGGCGGCACCCGCCGACAAGTCCGGCGTTCCCACGGGCCAGTGAGGTCCCTGAACATCACCCCGTCCGGCAGGCCAAAAGCCTGCCGGATTTCTTTTGTGCAGACGTCAGCATCCACAGGTCTTCGGCAGAAATGTCGTTTCGGGGGCTGGCGGAATCAATTCGGAAACGGTAATCGGTGAAGCCCATGGCGCGATATGTATTCATCACTGGCGGCGTGGTTTCCTCCCTTGGCAAGGGGATCGCGGCCGCAGCTCTTGGCGCGTTGCTGCAAGCCCGAGGCTATCGGGTTCGCCTTCGCAAGCTTGACCCCTACCTGAACGTCGATCCCGGCACGATGTCTCCCACGCAACACGGCGAAGTGTTCGTGACCGATGACGGTGCCGAGACGGACCTCGATCTCGGTCACTACGAACGCTTTACGGGGCGTTCCGCGACCAAGAGCGACAACATCACCACCGGGCGGATCTACAAGAACATCATCGACAAGGAACGCCGCGGCGACTATCTCGGCGCGACCGTTCAGGTGATCCCGCACGTCACCAACGAGATCAAGGATTTCGTCACCGAGGGCAACGAAGACTATGATTTCGTGCTCTGCGAAATCGGCGGCACGGTCGGCGATATCGAGGCGATGCCCTTCATGGAGGCGATCCGCCAGCTCGGCAACGATCTGCCGCGCGGCACGGCCGTCTATGTCCACCTGACCCTGATGCCCTATATCCCGGCTGCCGGGGAACTGAAGACCAAGCCGACCCAGCATTCGGTGAAGGAACTGCAGGCGCTTGGCCTGCGTCCCGACATCCTGCTGGTGCGTGCGGACCGGGAAATCCCGGAAGCGGAACGCCGCAAGCTCTCGCTCTTCTGCAACGTCCGTCCGTCCGCCGTCATTCAGGCGCTCGACGTTGCGAATATCTATGACGTGCCGATGGCCTATCACAAGGAAGGTCTCGACTCGGAAGTGCTGGCCGCTTTTGGCATCGAGCCGGCGCCGAAGCCGCGTCTGGATGCCTGGCAGCAGGTTTGCGAGCGCATCCACAATCCGGAAGGCGAAGTCACCATCGCCATCGTCGGCAAGTATACGGGCCTCAAGGACGCCTACAAGTCGCTCATCGAGGCGCTGCATCACGGCGGCTTTGCCAACCGGGTGAAGGTGAAGCTGGAATGGATCGAGTCCGAGATCTTCGAAAAGGAAGATCCGTCGCCCTATCTGGAAAAGGTGCATGGCATTCTCGTTCCCGGCGGCTTCGGCGAGCGCGGATCGGAAGGCAAGATCGCGGCGGCGAAATTCGCCCGTGAGCGCAAGGTGCCCTATTTCGGCATCTGCTTCGGCATGCAGATGGCCGTCGTGGAAGCAGCCCGTCACCTCGCTGGCATCGACAATGCCTCGTCGACCGAATTCGGCCCGACCAAGGAGCCGGTGGTCGGCCTGATGACCGAGTGGGTCAAGGGCAACCAGCTGGAAAAGCGCAAGGCATCCGGCGATCTCGGCGGCACGATGCGCCTCGGCGCCTACACGGCTGCGCTCAAGAAGGGCACCCGTATCGCCGACATCTATGGCTCCACGGATATTTCCGAGCGCCACCGCCACCGCTACGAGGTGAATGTGGACTACAAGGAGCGGCTGGAGCAGTGCGGCCTGCTGTTCTCGGGCATGTCGCCGGATGGCGTGCTGCCGGAAACGGTGGAGTATCCCGATCACCCGTGGTTCATCGGTGTTCAGTACCATCCGGAACTGAAGAGCCGGCCGCTCGAACCGCATCCGCTCTTCCAGAGCTTCATCTCCGCCGCACTCGAACAGAGCCGGCTGGTGTGACAATCAGGGGCAGGGTCCGAAAGGGTCCTGCCCTTTTTGCTGGCGCTTGTGATAGCGTCAGCAGTTGCAGAGAAATCTAATTAAGAATTGACTGCAGATTTCCTGCCGCTACCATTTACCTCAGCACAGGGGTTCAACCCCCGAAGCCATGAGTGCCTTGGCTATTGCGGCCGGGAGGCCCCGGTCATGTCCAGAACTTCGGTTTAAAAGCCAGGGCGGCCGTAGGTTTGCGGTTTTTTGATCTCCCGGTCACCGGTGGCTTCGTCAGCCTCCGGTGGCACTCGTTCCGAACGGGAAAGCAGGGACGCTGTCACCCGCTGCGAATGGGAAACTTGATGTCATCCTAATTAAGCGTTGACTGCATTTTCAGGCCTGCTAACGTTGCCTTCAGGATACGGGCAAAATCCCGTGTCCAGGGGCGTAGAAACCCTGTCAACGAAGCGGCGGCATCTTGCAAGGTGCATCCCGCCCGCTCTAGCGTCTTGGCCATTGCGGCCGGGAGGCCTCGGTCATGTCCAGAACTTCGGTTTAAAAGCCGGGGCGGCCGTTCGTTGACGGTTTTCTAACTTCCCGGTCACCGGTGGCTTCGTCAGCCTCCGGTGGCACTCGTTCCGAAGGGGAGGGCCGCTTGCTTGGACGTGAACCAGATCTATTTCAACTCACCGGACTGGATAAAGGTCATTCTGGTCATCGCGCCGTTTTTCACCGCCTATGGCATCGCAAGGCTTGCCCTGCTGCGCAACAGGGCCGCCACCAGCCCCCCGCCGCGACCGGAGCCCGCACCGCTTCCGCCGAACCTTTCCAGCGCAAAGCTCGCGGATGCGACTCCGGTACGGCTCGAGCGGGATGAAATCGACATCGACGTGCTGGAGGCTCAGCTGTTGGCTCTTTCCGGCGACGAGGCTGCCGTCAACCGCCATATTCTGCGCTTGATCGAGCAGAAGGAGGGGGAGCAGTCCGAGCGTGAGAAGCAGTGATCAGACGAGATTGTCCGCCATCAGGTCGCTGGCGCGTTCGTGGAAGAAATCGTGATACTCGTCGCCTGCGTCGCGGGCGATCAGCATCTCCTTGAGCTCCTGGAGGCTGACGAGCAGCACCAGCTTTCCATGGTCGCGCAGCGTTTCCACGGCCGCGCGGCGCGCGCCTTGCTCAAAGCCGCCACGGGCAATCAGGATGCCGATGGAGCGGCGTGCTTTCGGATGCAGGTGCCGGCTGACGGCCAGCACCTCACCCTGTCCGGCGGGTTCGGCGGCATTGGCGAAACCCATGGTCATGTACCGGCTTGAAAACTCTGTCGAAAGGGCCTGCCAGACATCGTGGCGGGGGGCGAGGCGCACCACCAGCGTCGGCCGGTTCAGCCCGTCCTCGATGATCACGGGCACGCTCCAGCGCTGGACCTGTTCGGAGAACAGAAGGCGGACGGCCTTTTCGCCGATCTGCTCGAATTTGCGGTGATTTTCCCGGCCGGGCTTGGTCTGGTCCAGCTCCGCGATCAGCTTTGCACCCTCGCCACGGGCCTTTGCGCGGGCGGTGTGGGCCTCCAGCACCTGCATCGGCTCGGCAAAATGGTGGGGATCGCTTGAAATTTCCCGGAGCAGATCCGCCAGCGCTTCGGCCAGGGTCGGCGTCTTGATGGCGAGCGGCACGAGTTGCGCGATGCCCCAGAGCGCAACGCCCTGCCGCTCGGCGTCCTGCGCCTGGAAAGAGGTCGGCTCCGCCGTCAGGATCAGAAGGGCATTCTTGGCTTTCTTTGCCTCTCGATGGCGCTTGACCTCTTCCAGCGCATTGCGGAACAGGCCGTCATCCATGCGCCGGGTCCGCGAAAGGCGGGCTTCCACCACGGTCAGCTCGTTTTCCGGCGGCCGCTTGAAGACGAAATCGGCGGTGGTGGCCGGGGCCTTCCCGGTCTTGCTCTTCCAGCCCGTTTCCACCACGATCGCCCCCTCGCGGGCGAGGATCTTCTCGGCAAGCGAGCGGAAGCTGATCTGGATTTCACGATGCCTCGGGCTTCGTTCCAACATGGCACCCCTCACGTCACGACTGGATTCGGCAATGGCCCAGCATAGCCGGACGCTGGCCCCGGTCTATTGCTTTTATAGAATTATCATAACAATAAAAAAGCAAAGGCCGCCCAAACGGACGGCCAGAAACGTTTTATCCGGTGGGATCAGAGATTTTCCGGATGCAGGAGCAGCACCGGGCAGCCCATGCCAGCCGGCAGGGCGGGCGCGTGCGGCGGGCGGATGATCAGGCAATCGGACTGGCTGAACTGCTTCATCAGGGATGAATCCTGCTTGCCGAAGCTTTCCACCGAGAGCTTGCCGGCGACATCTTTCTGCAGACGGGCGCGGATGTAATCCTGACGGTGATCGTTGGGGGCAAGCGCCGTGACCGTGGTCGCCATGGCTTCCCGACGGGCCGAAGGCTGATGCGCCAGCTTGCGGATCAGCGGCTCCATGAAGAGCAGCGCGCAGACCATGCTGGAGACGGGATTGCCGGGCAGGCCCAGCACATGCATGGCGCCGAGATTGCCGACCATCAGCGGCTTGCCGGGGCGCATGGCGATCTTCCAGAAATCGAGCTCCATGCCCGCATCGGTCAGCACGCCCTGGACGAGATCGTGATCGCCGACGGAAGCGCCGCCGAGCGTGACAAGCACATCCGCACGGCGCGCCCGCGCTTCGGCGATGGCGGCGGAGATCGCTTCGCGTCGATCGGGCACGATGCCGAGATCGATGACCGTTGCACCGGACTGGCGGGCGAGCGCCGCCACCGCATAGGTGCTGGAGGCGATGATCTGGTTCGGACCGGGTTCCGTGCCGGGGCTTGCCAGTTCGTCACCGGTCGCGAGAAGGGCGACCACCGGCTTGCGCCAGACGGGCAGGGTGCCATGGTTCATGCCCGCTGCCACCAGAAGGCTGGCGAAATCCATCCGGCGGCCGGTTTCGAGCACCACTTCACCGAGCGCGAAATCCTGCCCCTTCGGGCGAATGTGGCGGCCTTTGGCGGTCGCGAAGCTGGAGCGCATGCGCCCGCCTTCGAGCACTTCGGCATCTTCCTGGAGCATGACGGTGTCCGCGCCCTCGGGAACGGGCGCACCGGTGAAGATCCGCACGGCCTCCCCTTCGGAGACCGTGCCGGGAAAACCATGGCCTGCGGCCGATTCCCCGATCACCTTCAGTTCCGCGCCCACTTCGGCAATATCGGCTGCACGAAGCGCATAGCCGTCCATGGCGGAGGCATCGAAGGGCGGCTGGGTCAGTTTCGCGGCAATGTCATCGGCCAGAACGCGCCCGACGGCTTCGTCAAGCGAGACATCCTCGCGTTCGTCAATGGGAGACGCCTTGTCGAGCAGGCGGGAAAGAGCCGTTGCAACGGGAAGCAGTGTCATCGTCTAGCGTCCTTCTGGATGTCTGAAATCGCCGGATTTCCCCCCGGTTTTCTCGAGCAGCCTGATACCCCCGATTTCCATTGCCTTGTCCACGGCCTTGGCCATGTCATAGATCGTCAGGCAGGCGACGGAAACGGCGGTGAGGGCCTCCATCTCAACGCCGGTCTTGCCCGTCAGTTTCGCGGTGGCCTGAACCTTCAGGCCGGGCAGCGCCGCATCCGGGGTGATGTCGACCACCACCTTGGTCAGCATCAACGGATGGCAGAGCGGGATGAGGTTGGCGGTCTGCTTCGCCGCCATGATGCCCGCAAGACGCGCCGTGCCGATGACATCGCCCTTCTTGGCGTCGCCCGCCAGGATGATCTCCAGCGTTTCCGGCTTCATGCGAACGGTGCCTTCGGCGGTTGCGCTGCGCACGGTTTCCGCCTTGTCGCCCACATCGACCATGTGGGCCTCGCCGGATGCCCCGATATGGGTGAGACCGTCGCCGCTCATCACTCGGCCGCTGCCCTGGTGTCGAGCCCGAGAAGCGTGCGCGTCGCAGACGTCACGTCCTCCTGCCGCATCAGGCTTTCGCCGACCAGATAGGTGGTAATGCCGGCCTGCTGCAGGCGGGCGCAATCCGCAGGCGTGAAAATGCCGCTCTCGCCGACAAGCAGCCGGTCCTCCGGCACCATAGGCGCCAGTGCCTCGCTGACGGACAGGCTGACCTCGAAGGTCCGCAGGTTCCGGTTGTTGATGCCGATCATCGGCGAGGAGAGTGTCAGCGCCCGTTCCATTTCCGGCGCGTCGTGGACTTCCACCAGCACGTCCATGCCGAGCGAGAAGGCTTCGTCCTCCAGCCGGCGGGCATCGTCGTCCGTGAGCGACGCCATGATCAGCAGGATGCAATCCGCGCCCCAGGCCCGGGCTTCATGGACCTGATAGGTGTCGAACATGAAATCCTTGCGCAGCGCGGGAAGGCTGCAGGCAGCGCGGGCCGCGGTGAGAAATTCGGGCGCGCCCTGAAAGCTCGGCGTATCGGTCAGAACGGAAAGGCAGGCGGCTCCGCCGGCCTCATAGGCTTCCGCCAGCGCCGGCGGATCGAAATCCGGGCGGATCAGGCCCTTGGACGGGCTGGCCTTCTTGATTTCCGCAATCAGGCCGAACTGACCGGCTGCCTTCTTCCGCCGCAAGGCATCGAGAAAGCCGCGCGGCGGCTCGACATCGGCGGCTCGGGCCTTGAGGTCTGCAAGCGGCAAGCGGGCCTTGGCAGCCTCGATTTCCACCCGCTTGTAGTCTTCGATCTTCTTCAGGATATCGCTCATCGGGCGCTCCTTACGCTTCGTTGGAGAGCGCGACGAGCCGCGAAAGGGCTTCCGCGGCGCCGCCATCGTCCAGCGACAGGTTGGCGAGGCGCACGCCGTCGCGGATGGTTTCCGCCTTGCCGGCGACCACCAGGGCTGCCGCCGCATTGCAGACCGCGATGTCGCGATAGGCATTGCGGGCGCCTTCGAGCACCGCCTTCAAGGCGGCTGCGTTGGCCACGCCATCGCCGCCGCGCAGCGATTCGATGGTGGCAACCTCCACGCCGAAATCGGCCGGCGTCAGTTCGAAGGTGCGGATCTTTCCATGTTCCAGCGCAGCCACCTCGGTCTTGCCGGTGGTAGTGATTTCATCAAGCCCGGAGCCGTGCACGATCCAGAGGCTTTCGGAACCCAGGTCCTTCAGCACCTCTGCCATGGGCGTTACCCACTTCGGTGCGAAGACGCCGAGAAGATGCGTTTTCGTGCCGGCCGGGTTCGAGAGCGGACCGAGCAGATTGAAAATGGTGCGGGTGCCGAGTTCGACACGGGTCGGTCCCACATGGCGCATGGCCGAATGGTGCAGCTGCGCGAACATGAAGCCGATATTGGCGCCGGAAATGCAGCGGGAAATCTGATCCGGACCGATCTCCAGATTGACGCCGAGTGCTGACAGCGCATCCGCTGTGCCCGACTTGGACGACAGGGCGCGATTGCCATGCTTGGCGACAGGAACGCCCGCGCCGGCGACAATCAGCGAGGCGAGCGTGGAGATATTGTAGGTATGGCTTCCGTCGCCCCCGGTCCCCACCACGTCGATGGCATGGGCCGGGGCTTCCACCGGCAGCATCTTGGAGCGCATGACCTCGACGGCGCCGACGATCTCGTCGACGGTTTCGCCGCGGACACGCAGGGCCATCAGAAAGCCGCCGATCTGCGAGGGCGTCGCTTCGCCGGACATCAGGATCTCGAAGGCAGCGCGTGCCTCGTCGCGCGTCAGCGCCTCGCCATTGGCGGCTTTTGCGATGAGCGGTTTCAGTTCGGCCATTTTTGCCCCTCCGGTGCGGGCTTATCTCAGCGTCATCGCCTGCTGGGCGAGGTCACGGTTGACGGTCACGCCATAGTCCGTCTGGAGGCGCGACACCATCTGGTCGAGAATGTCGTCGCCGGCCGCGCGGGCAAGGCCGGTCACGTCCTGCTCGGGCGAGAGCGCGTCCGTGGTGCCCGTCGTGGAAACGTCGGTGACCTTGAGCAGGATCTGGCCGGTACCATCGGCTGACAGATCATGGGCAACCGTGCCGACCGGGCCGGAGAAGGCCGCAGCGATTGCGCCGCGTCCGAGAACCGTGTCCTCCGCGCCGCGCTTCAGGCCTGCCTTGTTCTCGACCTGGAGACCCATGGCGGTTGCAATATCGGTGAGCGCCTTGCCGGCCTTGACTTCCTTGGCCAGCTCTTCGGTCTTCGCAGCCAGCGCGGCCGCCTGCTGCTCGGCAGTCCAGTCGGCAATGGCCTTGTCCTTAACCTCGGCAAGCGTGCGGTCGCGGGCAGGCTTCACCTCGGTCAGCTCGTACCAGATGTAGCCGTTGTCGGAAGCGGCGAGCGGCGTGGTTTCCGCGCCCTGTTCGGTCTTGAAGACCGCATCGAGCAGCTTCTTGCCTTCCGGCAGGTCCTTGACCGGGTTGCCGTCCGGATCCTGACCATTGGCATCGACCGCTTCGACAGTTGCCGTCTTCAGCTTCAGCTGCGCGGCCACCTGCGGGATGGTCATGCCGGACGCGCGGAGGTCCTCGAAGCGGTCATGCACGTTCAGGATTTCCTCGCCCGCGTTGACGAGGGCCAGTTCCTTGCGGATCTCTTCCTTGACGGAGTCAAAGTCCCGCGCGCTTTCCGCCTTGATGTTGGTGATGCGCAGGATGACCGGACCGAAGGAGCCGTCGATCACATCCGACGTGCCGCCATCCTTGGTGACCGCGAATGCTGCATCCGCAATCGCCGGATCGGGAACCTTGTCCTTTGTGAATTCGCCGAGAAGGACATCGGCTTCCGCCTTGCCCTGATCCTTGACGAGCTGGTCGAAGGTGGTGCCGGATTTCAGCGCCGTCTCGGCCGCTTCCGCCATTTCCTTGCTCGGGAAGGAGAGTTGCTCGATCGTGCGCGAAGCGGGCGTCTTGAAGCTTTCCTTGCGCTTCTCGAATTCGGCCTTGATGGCATCCTCGGTCACGGCCGAACCATCGGCGATATCTTCCGGTTTCAGGTGGACATAGGACATCTTGCGGAATTCCGGCGCACGATAGCGCGCCTTTACGCCCTCGAACCACTTCGCCAGCACATCATCTGCGGGAGCCTTGATCGGATCGATATTGGCATTGGACAACAGCAGATAGTCGATCGTGCGGCTTTCATCGCGATAGAGCGTCAGCGCATCGACCAGCGCCTTCGGGGCCGTAAACCCGTCGGAGACGGCATCCACGATCTGGCCACGCACGGCCACCTTGCTGCGTTCCGCAATATACTGGTCGGGAGCCAGACCTGCATTGCGCAGACGGCTTTCGAAAAGCTGGCGGTCAAAGGCGCCGTTGACGGATTTGAAGGCCGGATCTTCCGCGATGATGCGGGCCAGGCGATCCTCAGAAAGGCCAAGCTTCATGTCGGAGGCCAGCTGGTCGAGCGCAGCGCCGGCCGAAAGTTCGGCGTAGAGCTGCTGTTCGACGCCAAAGGCGCGGGCCTGTTCGGTGGACAGCTGCGTACCCAGCTGCTGCGAGAGATTCGCCACCTGCCGCTGGAAGGCGAGGCGGAATTCGGACAGGCTGATCTGTTCGTCGCCGACAGTCATGACCGTCGTGGATGAGCCATGCTCCATGCGCTGGGATGCGCCCCAAATGCCAAAGGATGCGATGAGCAGAACGAACAGGGCCTTCGCAACCACCGTTTTGGACGCTTTTCTGAGCAGTTCGAGCATGGGATGCCATTTCCTCGCAATCGATGAAGTCCTGCCACCCCTGGGGCGGCACGCAAATACCGTTCCTTAGAGGAAACCGCAGCGGAATTGAAGCGCCGCGCGCATGAAAAAGAATGCTGCGCTGGAGTTCTCCCGCCGCGCCCTTCCAAAGGACAGGTCTGCACAACATTGGAAGCGCAGGAACAGGACCGATGGAACCTTTCACCGAAAGGGACGTTTGTGGGCCGACAAGGAGCCGCATATCCATGACTTTGAATGCCATGCCTTTCGCCCCACCCTTTCGCGTCGAGCTGCAGGGGGGACTGGAGCGAATATTTCTGAACGTTTACGACGCTCTCGATTTTCTGGAAAACGAATGGCCCATCCGCTCCGGCGCTGCCTATCAAAGGGCGCTTGAGGCATGCCGAAGCGCGCTTGAAGACGGCGAGACCTGCACGGCGGCCCGCTTCGCGCTCCTGGATGCATGCGAGGAAGCCGGCCTGAATTGCCCCGGACTGACCGCTTCTCCGAAAGCCGCCGCGTGACGGAACCATCTGAATTTGCGGGTCGTTATCAGCCCGCAAAAAGGAGACAGTCATGAACACAGGCAGCCCGTCACAGACTTCATCGCGAAACCGCGCCGATCTCATCCGGGAGCAGGCCCACGCCATCTGGCTGGAGCGTGGTCAACCGGATGGGCAGGATCTGGAGCACTGGATGGAGGCGGAGCGCCGTCTCGGGCCCGAGGCGCCCCAATCTCTGCTCGAGGAAAACACCTCGGTTCTCGGCGAGGACCCCGCGACCGAAGCGCCTGATCGCAAGCGTTGATGGAAAGGGCCCGCTGAAACGGCGGGCCCTTCTCCTGTTACATGCGTCGTGTTTCGCCCGAGGCGCCCAACACGAAGCCGGTCACGAACAAGGTCGCTGCAAGGCCGATGCCGATCGAAGCCGGAACGGAGGGACGTAACCCTCCATCGATCCCGCCCGGATCCGCTGCCGGTCGGAACAGGTTTCCCGACGAAGCCGTCGTCCGGCGAGCCTTTTCGAAATGCCGACGCATCACCCAGGCCATGGCGCGTGCCGTCAGTGCCGGCGCAAGGAAATGTCCGACCCGCACAAGATCGGTAAAGCTCCCGACCGTGGTCGTGTCTTTCGGCTGTGTGGCCACGCGGACGATGGCATCCGCCACGCTGCGCGCATCGTAGACGGGAGGAGGCGCCGCCAGTTCCGCGCCGGTATAGTTCGCCCCGTGATGAAGGCCCGGCGTGTCGATGAAGGCGGGGTAGATATCGCAAATATGGATATCCGGCATATCCGACACCTCGGCCCGAAGGGCTTCAGACAATCCCTTGAGGCCAAACTTGCTGGCGCCATAGGCCGCGGCAAACGGCGTGGAGGCAAAGCCGCCGAGCGAGATCATGTTGACGAAAATGCCGTGCCCCTGCTTGCGAAAGATCGGCAAGATAGCATGGGCGTCATTGATGTGGCCGATGAGGTTCGTTTCGATCACCTTGTGATGGGCCTCAATGGGCGTTTCCTCGAAAGCGCCAACCGCACCGACCCCGGCATTGCTGACCCAGATGTCGATCTCGCCGAAACTCTGGGCCGCTTCCGCAAGCGCACGGACCTTCTCGGCCTTGGTCACATCGGTCGGGTGCACCAGCACGTCCACTCCTTCATCGCGGCAGAGTTTCGCGACAGCCTGAAGGGCGGCTGCATTTCGGGCGGCGAGGACGAGGCGCGCGCCACGCCGCGCAAAGGCCAGTGCGGTCGCTTCGCCGATGCCGCTCGAAGCACCCATGATGACCACGACGGATTCATGCAGGTTCTTTCTTCCCATGGTATTCTCCGGGTCGGTTGGGATCAGGGACCGGGACGCACGCCGGTCTGTGGGGCCGCTTCGTCCATGGACCGCGCGGCTGCGCTCTTGCGGGCAGGCGCCTCGGAAACGGGCTTGGCCGTATCCGCTTCGGCGCCCTCTCGCAGTTCTGCGGCGGCGCGCGCATCGCTGGAGGGGCCTTCTCCCGGCTGCTTTGCCTGCCCGGAGAGGATCTCGCGGGCCGTCTGCCGACCTTCGTTCCGGTCCTGACGGGCCAGCTCGCGATCAATCACGGCCGGGTCGCCTTCGGGCGGATCCGGCTGGAGATGGTGGGGTTCGGGTTTCATGAGGACACTCCTTCCTTCCGGGCCAACGCGTAAGGCGGGCACCTCGCCGAAAACCGGCGAGGTCAGCGTTGGTTCCGAAGGGAAAGCGCGGAGTGCGGGGAAGGGAAGGCGCCGACTGGTTAAACGAGCTTCATCGCAACCGATTTCAGCTTGCAATAGGTCTTGAGGCCTTCCAGACCCTTGGCTCGTCCGAAGCCCGATTTTCCATTGCCGCCGAAGGGGACTTCCACGGAGGCTGCGAAATATTCGTTGACGTAGATCTGGCCTGCATCCACTTCCCGCGCAAAGCGGATCGCCTTGGTCAGGTCGCGGGTATGGATCGCGCCCGCGAGGGCATAATCCGTCCCGTCCGCGAGGGCGATCGCGTGGTCGAAATCCTCGGCAACCTGAAGGGCCAGCACCGGTCCGAAGATCTCTTCCTGGACGATGGGATCCTGCGGGCTCGCAGCCTCGACCACGGTCGGTGCGAAATACCAACCTTCCGGCGCATCGTCCGGGCGGATGCGGCTGCCGCCGGCAATGACGGGATCACCCTGGCCCCGGGCACGCTCCACATGGGCTTCGATGCGGTCGAGCTGTTCGGCGGAATTCACGGCGCCGACATCCAGATTGGCATAGCCATGGCCGGTTTTCAGCTTTGCCATGGCGCTTGCCAGCCGCTCCGCGACTTCGTCGCGAATGCTGCGCTCGACGATCAGCCTGGAGCCGGCGGAGCATATCTGGCCGGCATTTTCAAAGATGGCGCCCATGGCATCCTGAATGGCACGGTCGAGATCGCAATCGGCCAGCAGCACGTGCGGCGACTTGCCGCCGAGCTCCAGCGTTACCCGGGTGATGTTGCGCGCTGCCTCGGTCATCACCCGGCTGCCGGTCGGAACCGAGCCGGTGAAGGTGATGTGATCGATATCGGGATGGGCGGTCAGGGGGCCGCCGACGCGCTGGCCTGTACCGGTCACCACATTGAAGACGCCGGCGGGAACGCCCGCCCTATGGCCGATATCTGCCAGCAGCAGGGCGGTGAAGGGCGTCTGCTCGGCCGGCTTCAGCACCACGGAACACCCGCAGGCAAGCGCCGGCGCCACGCCGCGCACAGCCGAGGTGAGGGGGTAGTTCCAGGGGATGATCTGGGCCACAACGCCCACGGGTTCATGCACGGTGTAGGCCAGATAGTCGTCGCCGACGGGGATCTGCGCCCCTTCGAGCTTGTCGGCCGCGCCGGCATAATATTCGAAGGTTCGCGCCGCGCTGCGGACGTCACCCTCCGCTTCGCTCAATCGCTTGCCCGCGTCGAACATCTCGACCAGTGCCAGGCGCCGGCCTTCGGCGAGGATCATATCGGAAATACGACGGAGCACGCGGCCGCGCTCCACGGGTGCGGTGCGGGCCCAGGCGCGTTGCGCCTTTCGCGCGGACGTCACCGCGCGATCCACATCCTCCGCCGTTCCGTTGGCGAAACGGGCAAATGGCTTGCCAAGTCCGGGATCGAAGCTTTCCATCTCCTCCGTGCCCGGAGAAACAAGGTAAGCGCCGTCGATGAAATGGCCGTGGGGCAGATCGGCAAGACCCGCTTCTGCTCGTGCCTGCGCCAGACGTTGTTCCAGGGTGCTCATGAGTCTGCCTCGCTTCCAAAGAGGCCGAGACCCGCCATGGATGATGACGGGTCTCGGCCGCGAGCCGTTCGGGCTCGGTTTCGAACAGAGACTAAGCGGAAAGGCCGGCCTTTCGCTAGGGGAGCGAAACCTGAAATTAATTGCACCTATGCTCAGGTTTTATTTGAAGATTTGTACAATTGTCGCTGCACCGTCACGCAACCCTCATGCCCTGACGCCAGACGCTTCGGACCACCGGAACGCCTTGCCGATGCCGGATGCGGACCAGATCCGCCCGCTTGCCGGGGGCAATCTCGCCGCGATCGGTGAGACCGACCGTTCTCGCAGGGGTAGACGTCACGAGCGCGATCGCCTGCGGCAGGCTCATGGCCTCCATCTCGCCCGCCAGAACAAAGGGAGCGTGCACCAGGCTCAGGGGTACATAATCGGAAGAGAGTACATCGAGCACCCCGGCGTCTGCGAGATCGCGCGCCGCGATGTTTCCGGAATGGGATTTTCCACGCACGATGTTGGGCGCGCCCATCAGGACGCTGAGACCGGCGGCGTGCGAAGCCCGGGCCGCTTCCATACTCGTCGGGAATTCTGCGAGAGCCACACCATGGTCCAGCGACTCCTTCACATGGTCGAGCGTCGCGTCGTCATGGCTGGCGACCGGAATTCCGCGGGCCTGGCAATGATCGGCGAGAATGCGGCGATGACGGGCGGCGAATTCCTGGGAATTGGCCTGCCGACGGGCCACAAACGTGGCAAATTCTGTGTCGGACATGCCCGTCTTGCCCTTGTAGTAGAGCGTGTACTGATCGAGCGTCTGGAACTGGCGTTGGCCAGGCGCGTGATCCATCAGCGAAATCAATCCGACATGGCGGTCTTCCAGAAAAGGCTCGAAATGGTCGAGGACATCAGGTGCGGAGACTTCGCAGCGCAGATGAAGGGCATGTTCAGCGCGAAGGCGACCGTCTCCGGCCGCTTGCTCGAGCGCATCGGCCATGTCCCGCATTTCACCGGCATCAAAGCCCTTCTTCTCGTCGGAGCCGAGACGAAGGCAATCGAAGACGGTGGTGATGCCCGCAGACGCCACCTGTGCGTCATGGGCCTGGATGGCGGCCAGTTTGTCCCAACGCACGCCGGGCCGCGGGGCATAATGCCCTTCCAGATGATCGGTGTGGAGTTCGACGAGCCCGGGGATCAGATAATCGCCGTCCCAGTCTTCGCCCTGTACCGACAATCCGCTGGCGATGGCGGCAATCGTGCCGTCCCGGATGAGAAGGTCGCCACGGATCACTTCGTCGCCGAGAACGATGCGGGCGTTGCGGATCGCAAATTCGCTGGTCATGGAATGGGTCCTTGAGAATGAGGCGCCGGTTTCAGGCCCGGCTGCGATTGATCAGCCGGCTGCGCAGCGCATTCGAGATGGCGTCGAACAGGAAGACGACAATCAGCAGCAGCAGGACCATGTAGGCGACGTTGTGCCAGTTGGAGTTGGTGCGGATCGCTTCCCAGAGCTTGAGACCGATGCCGCCGGCTCCCACCGCGCCGATGACGGTGGCGGAGCGTGTGTTGGACTCCCAGAAATAAAGCGCCTGGCTTGCGAAAACCGGCATGACTTGCGGCAGCACGCCGAAACGCTGGACGCTGACCGGCGAGGCACCGACGGACCGGACACCCTCGCGCTGCTTGTCGTCGATGTTTTCCAGGGCTTCCGAGTAGAGTTTTCCGAGCGTCCCCGTATCGGTGAAAAAGATCGCCGACATGCCGGCGAGCGGCCCGGGACCAAATGCCCTTGTGAAGAAAAGAGCCCAGATCAGCATGTCCACCGATCGAAGGAAATCGAAAAATCGTTTCGTCAGCTGGTTCGCGGGCCAGGATCGGGTCACGTTTCGTGCGGCGAGGAACGCCATGGGAAAGGCGACAAGGCAGGCGAACAAAGTCCCGGCAAAGGCCATCACGATGGTCTGCAGCAGCTTGGTCCAGACGTCCAAGTGCTGCCATTCCGCATTGTGGCAGATATCGTCCCATGCCAGCGCCAGATTGGAACGGGCGGGATCGAGGCGCTCACCCCACAGGATCAGACCCAGCACGTCGGTGTAGGGCTTGCCGAAAAAAGCCGACTGCGTGTCGAAGAAGAAGTTCGCCCAACCGAAAAAGCGATTGCGGGCAACCACCCGATCCGCAGAGACTTCCGCCCATCCGGTCAGGCCGTAGGAGAGCACGATCTTCTCGCCGGGGCGTTTCTGCTCGGCCCAGACCGGCAACGGGCCGAGCGGCTCGGCCCGGCCTCCCGACAGGGCGATTTCCAGGATCTCGCCGCGATGACGGATGGTGACCTTGCCGGGGTCGAGAACCATCGCGGTGCTCCGGTCGTAGGTGACCTCGGCATGGGTGATCACGGTCTGGCTGACGGGGGCGGGCGCGGAGGTTGGCGCGGTCGTCGTGGTCGGGGCCGAGGGCGCCATGAAGCCGCTTGCCGCCGCCGCTGGTGCCGGTGCCGGTGCCGGCGCGGAGGGGATGGTTGCGGGAAGGCTGACAGTGCGCGTTTCGGTCTGGACCGTGACCCAATCCGGCTGCGGATTGTCGCCGAGCGGGGAGTGGCGACCGTAATTCAGGGTCATCGAGCCGTCGGGGGCAATGCGGAATTCGGGCCGGATTTCGTAGCTCACCCATTGGGCGAGATAGCTTCCGGCAATGGACCAGTTTGCGCGGGACAGGACCGTGCCGATGGAGAAGAACCACCAGCTCGCAACGAAATAGAGCGTCAGCGCGAGGAGGGCCAGCGGCATACGGTACTTCCGGCGGTCGCTGATCCGGAGAATCTCGCCGTATCGGAGAGCCACGGTCTGCAGCGGGGGGCGGTCGACAACCTGTTGCATGCAAATTTTTCCTTATGCCGTGCGGAAGGCCTGTGCGCCGACCATCCGCTCCCGCAACCAGGCGGAAAGCTGGTCTACCCCGATGATGGTGAGCAGGAGCAGCAGGACAATGGCGAGGGTTTTCGCCTCGTGGTTCTGGCTGATCGACAGGCGGAGCAACTCCCCGATGCCGCCGCCACCGACGGCGCCGATGATGGTGGAGGCGCGCACATTGATCTCAAGGCGCAGAAGCGTATAGCTGGCGAGGTTGGGAAGCACCTGCGGCACGATGCCGAACCAGACCCGCTCGATCCAGTTGGCGCCGGCGGCGCGCAGACCTTCCTCCGCCTTCATGTCGGCATTCTCGATCACCTCGAAGAAGAGCTTCCCGAGAGCGCCGATCGTGTGCAGCGTGACGGCTGCGATGGCGGGCAGCGGCCCGAGTGAGAGGATGGCGAGAAAAAAGCCGGCCACGACCACTTCGGGAAAGGCCCGCAGCACTTCCAGAAGGCGGCGAACGCCGTTGCGAAGCCAGGCATTCGGCATGAGGTTGCGGGCGGCCAGAAAAGCCAGGAAGAACGCGATGATGGCGGAAATAACGGTCGAGAAGAGCGCGATGTTCAGCGTCTCGATCATCTTGTAGACATATTCGGGAAGGTAGAGGCTTCTGGTCAGATAGTGCCGCCCCTCCGGATAATTATACTCGAAACTGCCATTGTCATAGGGCGAGGGCAGGTCGAGAAGGGCGCGGAAAATCTCCCATCCGTCCCGCGGGACGAAATCGCGGAAGAAGTCGAAGAAATAGGGCAGGCGGTCGAAAAACTTGCCTGCATTCGTTTCGTTTGCGAACCAGAGCGATCCCATGGTCGCGACGATAATGCCCACGAGGCCGAGGATACTGTACATGCGCCGACGGGCGGCCAGTTCCGCCCAGTGGCGTTCGACGTCGCTGCCCCGGGGGGAAAGCCGCGCGTGGTTTGGCTGGGGATTTGTCATGTCGTTACGCCATTCGCCGGATCGGAAAAAAGCCGGCAGAGCCCTCAGACTCTGCCGGCCAGGGGGGCGGAAGGGGATCAGCCGCCGACGGTTGCCTTGCGGGCTTCGATGATCGGTGCGTAGAAATCCGGGGTCACTTCCGTGAAGGACTGGAAGTCGCCGCCTTCGATAGCCGCGAAGCAGGCCGGATCGGACTTCGGCAGATCGAGCATGAACTGCTTGAACTTGGCCTTCATGTCGTCGTTGAGCGAGGTACGGACGACGAGCGGACCGTTCGGGATCATCGGCGAACGCCACAGCTCGACCAGGTCGTCCATGTTCAGGATGCCCTTGTCGACCATCTTCTTCAGGTTGCCGGAGGTGTAGCCGGTCTTGAACTCGCCCACACCCGAACCGAAGGTGGTGCCGGCATCGAAGGTGCCCTTCAGCACTTCGAGAACCAGATTTTCGTGGCCACCGCCGAAGCCGGTTTCGGCGAAGAATTCCTTCACCGGCATGCCGATGTCCTTCGGCAGCGAAACCAGCGGAACGAGATAGCCGGAGGTGCTGTCCGGATCGGCGAAGCCGAGCTTCTTGCCCTTCAGGTCCTCAAGCTTGGTGATGCCACTGTCCTTGCGGGCGACCATGATGGAGTAATAGCCCTTGGAGCCGTCGGTCTGGACGGTGGTCAGGATCGGCTGCACGGCATCGGCCTTGGCAAGCGCAACCTTGGCATAGCCGGAGGCGCCGAGTTCGGCGAAGTCGAGCGTACCGCCGAGCAGGCCCTGAATGACGCCGTCATAATCGGCAGCCGGGAAGAGCGAGACCTTCTCGACGCCCAGAACGGCCGGAAGCTTTTCCGTGAGGCACTGATGATTGCGCAGACGGTCTGCTTCGTTCTCGCCGCCGATCAGGCCGATGCGGAACTCCTTCAGGTCTTCGGCATGGGCTGCACCCATGAGCGACAGCAGCGCGACCGTGCTGAACAGGATCTTCTTCATGACAATAGTCTCCCTCGTCCGGTCCTTGCCGGAACATTGCGTGGCAGATGAAGTGGGGGCCCTTGACGCGGGCTGACGATCCGGACCGGTTACAGGCCCGCCAGAACCAGTGGCTGGAGGCTGGAGGATGCGGTTTTGCGAGCCGCGACAGCGGGGCGCTCGGGCAGGGCGGTCGAGGTCATCGTTTCGTCCAGTCCGTCTTCGGTTCCGTAGATGGTGGCGACGGCCTGGCCGTCCAGATGCTCCGCCGGGCCGTCGAAGACCACGCGACCATCGGCCATGCCGACGATGCGCTGGCAATAGGCACGGGCGGTATCGAGCGTGTGCAGGTTGACGATAACGGTGATGCCTTCCCGCTCGTTGATGTCGCGCAGCGCATCCATGACGATCTTGGCATTCAGCGGATCGAGCGAGGCGATGGGCTCGTCGGCGAGCAGGACCTTTGGACGCTGCATCAGTGCCCGGGCAATGGCGACACGCTGCTGCTGGCCACCGGAAAGCGTACCGGCGGGCTGCAGGGCCACCTGCTCGATCCCCAGACGCTCCAGCGCTGCAATCGCCTCTATGCGTTCCTCGCGGCTGAAAAGCCCGAGGACATTCATCAAGGTGGAGCGCTCGTTGAGGCGTCCGAGAAGCACGTTGGTCAGCACGTCCAGTCGCGGGACCAGATTGAACTGCTGGAAGATCATGGCGCAGTCCTTCTGCCAGGCGCGCAGGGCGGCGCCCTTCAGTCGGCCGACTTCCAGATCGCCGTAGTGGATCGAACCTGCGGTGGCAGCGGCCAGCCGGTTCAGCATCCGCAGAAGGGTGGACTTGCCCGCCCCCGAGCGCCCGATAATGCCCACCATCTGTCCCTGCGGAATGGTGAGGCTGACATTGTTCACCGCAAGCTTGCGGCCGAACTGGCAGGTCACGTCTCGGAGCTGGAACATGGGTTCATCCCTCTTCTCGGTTCGGGCGGCCGGAAGCGCGCCCTTCATTCGTCTGATCATTGACATACAGGAGCTTCATGAAGGCTGGATGTCAGTTCGAAGGCGGTTTTGTTGCAGTATGAAAGTTATACATTAACTGTAACAATTGCCTGTTAGGCGCTGTATTTGCAGATGAAATCCGCAGCGCTTAAGGTACGAAAATCCGGAAGTGCTGAACGGAGCCTGTCATGGTCCCAATCCCACCAGGCAAGCTGGATGAAGGCTTCTGCAGTCTTTCTGTCAAAGCGCTCGCGGATGGTGCGGGCCGGGACGCCGCCGACGATCGTGTAGGGTTCCACATCTTTCGAGACGACGGCGCCCGCGCCAATCACGGCTCCGTCGCCGACGGTCACGCCGGGCAGCACCGTTGCGCCATGGCCAATCCAGACATCATGTCCGATGATCACACGGTTATCGCGTCGCCAGGCAAAGAAGTCCGTCTCGTTCTGCTCTTCGGTCCAGTAATCACCTGCCCTGTAGGTGAAGTGATGAAGCGTTGGCCGCCAGGTCGGGTGGTTGGTGGCATTCAGGCGAACCGACGATGCGATATTGGCGAACTTGCCGATAGTGGCACACCAGACCGAACCATCCTGCATGATGTAGGAATAATCGCCGATCTCCGTCTCGCTGATGCGGCAGCGGTCTGCCACTTCGGTGTAACGACCGAGCTTGACGTCGTGCAGTTCGGCGGTCGGATGAATGAGGGGTGTTTCGCTCAGCTTGGTCATGCGGCCATTTCCCGGACTGAAAAGGTCGACACATCGAGGATCTCGTCGGCGACGGCATCGCGCACTTCCTCATCATGGAAAATGCCGAGCAGGGCTGTACCGGTCTGCTTTTTCTCGCGTATCATCTCCACCACCACTTGCCGGTTACGGGCGTCGAGCGAGGCGGTCGGCTCATCGAGGAGCAGGACTCTGTGATCGGTGATGAAACCTCGGGCGATGTTCACGCGCTGCTGCTCGCCGCCGGAGAAAGTCGCGGGCGGGAGGCTCCAGAGCGTTTCCGGCAGGTTCAGGCGCGCCAGAAGACAGGCGGCCGTTGCTCGGGCCTCATGGACGTGAGTGCCACGGGCAACCAGCGGTTCGGCAACGACATCCAGCGCACTGACGCGGGGGACTACACGCAGGAATTGGCTGACATATCCGAGGGTTTCACGGCGTACTTCAAGCACGGTGCGAGGATCGGCCGTCGCAAGATCGACCGGTTCGCCGCGATGCAGAACGCGGATTTCGCCGCTATCGACGCCGTAATTGCCGTAGAGCATCTTGAGGATAGAGCTCTTTCCGACGCCCGAGGGGCCGCCGAGAACGACGCAGCGACCGGAGGGCACGGAGAAGGAGACATTGCGCACCACATCCAGCCGGATGCCGTCGCGCAGATGCATGGTGAAGCTTTTCGCCACGCGGGAGACTTCGAGGGGATGGGTCATCACATCAGACCTGCAGGATCGAGGAAACGAGAAGCTGGGTGTAGGGCTCGCGCGGATCGTCCAGCACACGGTCGGTGAGACCCTGCTCGATCACGTGGCCGTCCTTCATCACCATCATCCGGTGTGACAGCAGCCGGGCGACCGCAAGGTCATGGGTGACGACGATGGCCGACAGGCCGAGATCGTGCACGAGGCCGCGAACGAGATCGAGGAGGCGGGCCTGCACCGAGACATCGAGGCCGCCGGTCGGCTCGTCCATGAAGACGAGGCGCGGACCGGTGATGAGGTTGCGAGCGATCTGCAGGCGCTGGCGCATGCCGCCGGAGAAGGCGCGCGGCTGGTCATCGATGCGGCTCGGCGAGATTTCCACCCGGGACAGCCAGTCGGAGGCGGCCTCGCGGATCTCGGCATAATGGCGATGCCCGATGGCCATCAGCCGTTCGCCCACATTGGCACCGGCCGATACCGTCATGCGCAGCCCGTCTGCCGGGTTCTGGTGCACGAAGCCCCAGTCGGTGCGCATGAGGAAGCGCCGTTCGGCCTCGGTCAGATGCGAAAGCTCCCGGTAGGCCCCGTCGCGCATGTGGTATTCGACAGAACCGGAGGTCGCTTCGAGCCGGGTCGAGAGGCAGGAAAGCAGGGTGGTCTTGCCGGAGCCGGATTCCCCGACGATGGCGAGCACTTCGCCCGGCCATAGATCGAAGCTGACATCGGCACAGCCGATCCGCGCCCCGTACATCTTTGTCAGGTTATTCACTTTCAGAAGCGGTTGGGTGCTCATTCCGCAGCCTCCTTCAGGGGCACGCCCTGATCGCCGAGGAAGCCCTGCGCGCGGCGGTCCTCGCAATGATCGGTATCCGAGCAGACGAACATGCGTCCGCCACGGTCATCCAGCACCACCTCGTCCAGATAGACGCCGTCCGCGCCGCAGAGCGCGCAGGGCTTGTCGAAGTGCTGGACAGTGAAGGGGTGATCGTCGAAATCGAGGCTGACCACATCGGTGAAGGGGGGCAGCGCATAGATGCGCTTCTCGCGGCCCGCGCCGAACAGCTGGAGCGCCTCCGACATGTGCATCTTTGGATTGTCGAATTTCGGGGTCGGCGAGGGGTCCATCACATAGCGCCCCTCGACCTTCACCGGATAGGCATAGGTGGTGGCGATATGGCCGTTGCGGGCAATGTCCTCGTAGAGCTTTACATGCATGAGGCCGTATTCGGAGAGCGCATGCATCTTGCGGGTCTCGGTCTCGCGCGGTTCGAGGAAGCGCAAGGGTTCCGGGATCGGCACCTGATAGACGAGCACCTGGCCTTCCGTGAGCTTCTCTTCCGGAATGCGATGGCGGGTCTGGATGATCGTGGCATCCTTCGTGTGAGTGGTGACCTCCACGTTGGAGACCTTCTGAAAGAAGGCGCGAATGGAGACCGCATTGGTGGTGTCGTCGGCGCCCTGGTCGATGACCTTCAGCACGTCGGAGGGTCCGAGGATCGCTGCCGTCACCTGCACGCCGCCAGTGCCCCAGCCATAGGGCATGGGCATTTCGCGAGAGGCGAAGGGGACCTGATAGCCGGGAATGGCGATGGCCTTCAGGATGGCGCGGCGGATCATCCGCTTGGTCTGTTCGTCCAGATAGGCGAAATTATAGGTCGCAAGCCCGCTCATTCGGCTGCCTCCTTGTGTTCGCTGGTAGGGGTGGAGGGCGCTATTCCCTGTTCGGCGCGCATGCGGCGGACGAGGTCCAGTTCGGCCTGGAAGTCGACGTAATGCGGGAGCTTCAGATGCTCGACGAAGCCCTTGGCCTGCACGTTGTCGGAATGGGCGATGACGAATTCCTCGTCCTGCGCGGGGGCGACGATGTCCTCGCCGAACTCCTCTGCACGAAGCGCCCGGTCGACCAGCGACATGGCCATGGCCTTGCGCTCGCTCTGGCCGAAGACAAGGCCGTAGCCGCGGGTGAATTGCGGCGGCTGGGTGGACGAGCCCTTGAACTGGTTGACGCTCTGGCATTCGGTGAGGCGCACCTCGCCGAGTGGCACGCTGAAGCCGAGTTCCGGTAGATCCATCTCCACCTCGACCATCCCGATCCGGATTTCACCGGCGAAGGGATGGGTACGGGCATAGCCGCGCTGCGTGGAATAGGCGAGCGCCAGCAGGAAACCCTCGTCGCCACGGGCAAGCGCCTGCAGGCGCGTGTCGCGGGTCATGGGGAAATCCATGGGTGTGCGGGTGATATCGCCCGGCTGGTGGTTTACATCCATGCTGCTGTCCGCCTCGATCAGGCCTTCGCCGTTCAGGATGTCCGTGACCCGGCTGGTATTCTCGGGCGAGGGCGTGCGGGTGACCGGCTCTTCCACGCTCTCGTCTGCCTGAAGGGCGGGGTCGAGCAAGCGATGGGTGTAGTCGAAGGTGGGGCCGAGCAGTTGGCCGCCCGGAAGGTCCTTGTAGGTGGCGGATACGCGCCGCTCGATCCGCATCTCGCCCGTATCCACCGGCTGGCTGTAGCCGAAGCGGGGCAGCGTGGTGCGATAGGCGCGCAGCAGGAAGATCGCCTCGATCATGTCACCGCGTGACTGCTTGATGGCGAGTGCGGCAAGCGCCGGATCGTACAGCGACGCCTCGGCCATCACGCGGTCGACGGCAAGCGAAAGCTGGCTTTCGATCTGGTCGATTCCGATCGCGGGAATGGCGCGCTCGCCCCTTCGGCGGTCGGCAAGCAGGCGATGGGCATGGGCAATGGCGGCTTCCCCGCCCTTGACGGCAACATACATGGCTCAGGCCTCCCTGGATTGCAGACGGGTGGTGCGGGGCAGGCAGAGGAAACGCTGCCCCTCGACCAGAACGAGATCAATGCCACAGGGAAAGAGCGCGCCGTTTTCCTGCCAGCGGGCGAGGAAATCGGCGGGCAGGCCCTTCGGCGCGATGGTGATACGGTCGCGAATGCCGGGGCCACGGGCGGTCAGGTCCGGACCTCCCTCCAGCGCGTCGATTTCCACGACAAGCGTCACGGAACGGTCAGGATATTCGTCGCTGCCGATCGGAAAGCCCTGGAAGTCGGGGAAGCCATCGGCTGCGGTGATGAAGGCAAAAGCCGCATCGAAGGCGGTTTCGGCGAGAGGTGCGCCCGCATGGAAGGCAAGCCAAGCGGGAAAGGCCGACTGTTTCAGGCTTTCGGAGAGGCCGACGGGCGTTTCATGGTCGCACAGCGTGAGCGCCAGTGCGGCCATGGCCGAGGGCACATTCCCCGGAGCCGTTGCCGTACCATCGGTTTCGCCGATGCGACCCGGATTGGCCATGGCATCCATCACGGCGCGGAAAGCGGCCTGTCCCTGGAAGACGGGATCGGCAAAGCCGCCGGTGAAAATGCTGGTGTCCTGCATGGTTCAATCCTCTCCGCGGACCATGGTGAAGAAGTCGACGCGGGTGGCCGCCGTTTCCTCGGCAAGGCGGGCTGCTTCCTCCGTGACCCGCTTTCGCACCTGATCGAGAAGAGCATTCAGTTCCGCCTGATGACGCCCGCTTTCTGCGAGCGCATCGGCGATGGCCGACAGGCGAACGGCCTCCCGGTCAGTCCCCAGACGCTGGCCGTGGCCGATCTCGCCGCTTCCCAGTCGTACCGTCGCGCGGGTCACCGTTGCCTCGCCGAGGTTGAAGGCGTTGCCGCCGCCGCCGATCCGACCACGAAGCATCACCAGTCCGGTTTCCGGGCCGCGTACGGGCTCGGCTTCCATCGCATCTCCGATGTGCGCGAGATATGCTTGCAGCTCCGCAAGGCTTGCCCTTGCCAGCAACCCCATGCGCTCCGCCCGTTCCGGGCGGGAGGGGAAGTCCTTCTCCATCGCGGTACTCCTGTTTGTCCCGTCGAAATGTCTATTTATATAGACAACCATACATGTTGATTATAGGATTACCCGGTGCAAATGACAGGGGGATGACATGGCCAACGGTTCGCAGCGGGAAAAACTGGTCGAGCGGCGCGTTGGTGTCGCTCTGTGGCGGCAGATTGCCGACCGTATCCGGCAGGCCATCACCATGGGGGAGTTCGGTGACAGCGGGATGATGCCGTCGGAAATGCAGCTGGCGGAACGGTTCGGCGTCAACCGTCACACGGTACGCAACGCGCTTGCCTCGCTTGCCTCGGAAGGCCTGGTGCAGGCCGTGCAGGGCAGGGGCACGATGATTCTGCGGCGCGACCGCCTCAGCTATCCCATCGGTCGACGGACGCGATTTTCCGAAGGGCTTCAGGGACAGGCGGAGCGGATCGGTTTTCAGTCCCTCGGCCATGGCAGGAAACGGGCGGATGTGGACCTTGCTGCGGCGCTGGGCATTGCCGAAGGCACGGAGTGCATCACCTTGGAGACGTTGGGCGGGGCGGATGGCGTGCCGCTGTCCCGCGCAAGCCATGTTTTCGCCGGTCTGGAATTTGCCGACATTCCCCGGCTTTTCGAAATTTACGGCTCGATTACCCGGGCGCTGGAACAAGTGGGCATCGCCGATTATGTCAGGCACTCCACTGACGTCATCGCCCGGCATGCCCTTGCCGAGGAGGTTGCGGAACTGAAACTCTCCCCTGGCGCCATTCTGCTGGAAACGCTTGCTGTGAATGCGGATCCGGACGGACGGCGCTTTCAATACTCGCGCACCCGATTTGCGGCGGACCGTATCAAGCTCCGGATCGAGAGCTGAGGACCATTGGAAAACACGGCGAAAAGCGGGCAGAAATACTTGACTCAAAAACTCATGTAAAATAGATCGACAGCACCGCCTGACAAGGCGCTCCAGTCCTGCCCAGCCAGCCACCTCGCCTGTGCGACCCAGCCAGCCCGGCCTTTTCTCACCGAAAGGAACGATCATGGCTGCCCGGTTTTCGAAGCCAGCTCTTCTCGCCTGCACCGCCCTTGCCCTTCTTGCTGCCGCAGGCGTTTCTGCCGCGCAGGAGGAAAAGAAAACTTCTTCCGCTGCTGAAGAACAGAAGGATGACGGCTACCTCACACCCATCATTCTCGACGGAGGCGAGGCGGATGCTTACGGGACCGCCCAACTTAAGAGCCATGTGACGGCGGACGAGATCGAGCAGTTCGGGGGCAAGAACCTTGACGACGTGCTGCGTGCCACGCCCGGGACCTTCACGCGAGACAACGTCCAGAACCCCGGCCTTGCCGTGAATATAAGGGGTCTCGAGGGCTCAGGCCGCGTCAACATGATGATCGATGGCGTGCGTCAGAATTTCCGCTTCACCGGCCATGAAGCGCAGGGCCTCGCCTATGTGGACCCGGCCTTTCTCGGCGGGATCGACATCACCAGGGGCTATGGAGGCGGCGCCGGCTCCGGCAACAGCCTTGCCGGCTCGGTCAATTTCAAGACTTACGATGCGGCTGACCTGATCGGGGAGGGCAAGTCCTATGGCGGATTTGCCACGGCTACCTATGGCACCAATCGCGCTGGCTGGTCGGAGGCGATCATCGGTGCGATCAGGCCCAATGATGCGATTGTCATCACGGGTGGCCTATCGAAGCGCGATCCCGGCAACTATCGGAACGGCAACGGGGATATTGTGGGTGGAACCGAGCAGGATGTGCTGAACGGCCTGTTCAAAGTGGAGCTTACGCCTTCCGATGCCCATAGCCTCAAGCTGACCGGTAACCTGTTCAACGACGATTTCCTCGCCAACTCCTATTACCAGACCGTCAATGCCCAAAACTACGCCCTCAACTATGCCTATACGCCGGATGACGACCTGATCGATTTCAGGGCCAATGCCTATCTCAGCGATGTCACCATGCACTATGACCATAGCCCGATCTTTCCGGGCGGTGGCAACGCGCAGGGCCGAAACATTTCAAACCGGGGCACAGGCTTCGATCTGTCCAATACGTCGAGATTTGATCTGGGCGAAGTGGCCGTCACATCGAACTACGGCGTCGAATTCTTTCAGGACATCTATGATGTCGTGAACAGCCGCAATGTGACGGACCGGGGCGTGAACGGCTCGGGCAGAAACCAGACGACAAGCGTCTTTTCAAGCACCACGTTTTCCTACGGGATCACCGACCTTACACTCGGTCTGCGCTACGACCGGTTCCACCTGACGGGCGATGGTTCGGTGGCGGCGGGAAATCCGGTGGGCCTTCCTGCCGGTCCCTACAGCGTCGACCGCAGCGAGGGGCGGCTCAACCCGAGCGCCACGCTGGCCTTGAAGCCGCTCGACTGGTTCCAGCCCTACGTCACCTATGCGGAAACTTCGCGCGGGCCGACGATCAACGAGATTTTCATGGGCGGTAGCCATCCTTCGTCGGGCGTTCGGCAATCCTTCTTCCCCAATCCCTTCCTCGAACCGGAAACCTCGCGTGGATGGGAAGTGGGCGCGAACTTCGTTCTGGATGGCGTGGTCACGGAAACGGACAGCCTTCGGTTCAAGGCCAACTATTTCCATAACCGGATCGAGAATTACATTACGGCCGCCTTTACTCCGACCGGTGGGGCCTATTTCCGCAACAATGCGGGTGAATCCACGGTCCAGGGCGTCGAACTGCAAACGGCCTATGACAATGGCGACTATTTCGCCAGTGCTGCCTATACCTACACGGACAGCCAACTGCCTTCACAGGTCAACGGTCTTGGCGCGCAATCCTATGTGCCGGATCACGTCTTCTCGGCAACATTCGGCGCGCGTTTCCTCGAAGATCAGGTCCTGACGGTCGGAACCCGGCTTTACGCCGTGTCGGAAAGCTATGTGGGGCAGGTTAATGCCGCTCCCGGACAATCGCCTTTCGAATCCGGATACGGTCTGGTCGATCTCTTTGCCAACTACAAATTCCGGAACGGCTTCGAAGTGTCCGGCAATGTCGTCAATCTGTTCGATGAAACCTATACGCCGGCGCTCAGCACGCCGCCCGGCGGCTCCAGCATCGACACGGGGCGCGGGAGGACCTTCCTTGTCACCGCAAAGGCAACCTTCTGAACCGTTGCCATAGACCGAAACGGGGAGGCCCGCGTCCAGGCGGGCCTTTCGACTGTTTGAAAACCGAAAACCGGGCTTCGTCGTTCGGCGTGTCGGGAAGGCCACGGGGCCTGCTGGTGCTCAGACGGGATTTACGCGGCTGTCTGGGGCAGCACAAAAGGCATTCCGGCCGGCGGAACGGCATTGACCTTGAGCCGGCATCCGTAGACCTTTTCGAGGATGGCGTCCGTTATCACCTCGCCCACGGGGCCGGATATGAGAAGGTGTCCCTCCCGCATCAGGAGAAGGTCATCGCAGAACAGAGCCGTGAGATTAAGGTCGTGCATCACGGCCACCACCATGGCGCCCTGCCGGGCATAGGCGCGGGCTTGCTGCATGATGGCGATCTGATGCCGTATGTCCAGGCTCGCCACGGGTTCGTCGAGCAGGAGCAGGCTTGGCCGGCCCGTTTCGGCAACCGGCTGCGGGATCTGGCAAAGCACGCGGGCAAACTGGACACGCTGTTGTTCCCCGCCCGATAGCTCCAGATAGTTCCGCGTTGCGAAGCCGGCCAATCCGGCTCGATCCAGGGCGCGGGCGATGGCCGTGGACCTTTCCTGCCCGCGCATCCTGCGGCTGCTTTCAAACCCCAGAGCGACGATATCCGACACCGTGAATGGAAAAGCGACGTCGCAGGACTGGGGCATGACGCCCCGCAGGGCGGCCAGCTGTTCCGGTGCGTAGAGGCTCAGGGATCGGTCGAAAAGGGTCAGGGTTCCGGTGTAGGGCAATTCGCCTGCCAGTGTCTTCAGCAGGGTGCTCTTGCCGGAACCGTTCGGGCCGGCAATGGCCGTCAGCCGGCCGGGCTTTATTGCCAAATCCACTCCACGGAGAATGGGTCGACCGCCGATGGCGACCGAGAGGGTGTTGGCCTCGATCATGATCGTTCCTTTCACGCAGCCAGACGGGCGCGGTTCTTCAACAGGATCCAGAGGAAAAACGGTCCGCCCGCCGCAGCCGTGAGAAGGCCGATGGGCAGTTCCGCAGGGGCGGCGAGGGTGCGGGCGGCGCTATCGGCCAACACCAGCAGGGCCCCTCCGATCAGACCCGATGCGGGCAGAAGGCGGCGATGATCCGGCCCCAACATCATGCGTACCAGATGGGGTGCGACGATGCCCACAAAGCCTATTCCGCCACTCAGGGCTACGGCTGCTCCCGTTGCCGCTGCAACGCTGGCGATGGCGACCGCCTTCAGCCGCTGAAGGCGGATGCCCATGTGGAAAGCCGCCGCTTCTCCCAGGGCCAGCGCATTCAGGCCCCGCGACAGAAACGGTGCCACAAGCAATCCGGGAAGCATGATGGCTGTTGCGGCCGCGAGCTTGGACCAGCTTGCGGCGGCCAGCGATCCCATGCTCCAGAATGTCAGATCGCGCAATTCGCGATCATCGGCGAGAAAGATCAGGAACCCCGTCAGCGCCCCGGTCAGGGCGGCGAGCGCAATGCCCGACAGAAGCAGGATCGCGACCGAGGTGCGCCCTCCCTGCGTTGCAACGCGGTAAAGCAGCCAGGTGCTGAGCAATCCGCCCATAAAGGCGGCGACGGGCAATGCAAACGTTCCGAGGGAAGGGGCGAATCCACCGAAAAGGCGGTCTCCCAGCAGGATTGCGAGGACCGCACCGAGGCTTGCGCCTGACGAAACGCCGGTCAGACCGGGATCTGCCAGCGGGTTGCGGAACAGGCCCTGCATGACGGCGCCGGAAACCGCAAGGGAGGCGCCGACCAGAAATCCCATGATGACGCGGGGGAGGCGCAGGTCCAGCAGGATCAGGCGATCCCGCTCGAGAGCCGTCATATCCACGCCCTGCCCGAGGAGGGCCCGGACGAGGCGCAGGAGCGACGCATCGGACGCGCCGACCGTCACCGCAAAGCCGATGGCGAGCAGCGAGACAATCGCCAGCCCGGGCAGGATCCAAGCCAAGGGTTGCGCCCCGCCGTCGGCCGGACGGTCTTCCTGTTCCGGCGCTCCGGGCAAGGCATTTCCGATGGCGCTCATGGTTTTGAGCCGTAAAGCGCGCGGGAAAGATCCCGGACTGCCGTCGCGGTGCGTGGTCCGAACCCCAGGAGAGTGAGGCCATCCATTCGGATAATGCGTCGGTTGCGAACGGCGGGCGTGGTGCCGAGGGCCGGGTCATTCTCGATCTGGTCCATTGCCGCGGCGTGATCGGCCCGGTCCATGAGCAAAATCGCATCCGGTCTTGCGTCGATGATGGCTTCGGTGGTCAAGGCCTTGAAGCCGCGGAAGCCGGAGACGGCGTTTTGCGCGCCTGCCATGTGCAGCATGGCATCGGCAGAGCTGCCTTCCCCTGCCGCAACGATCTTTCCTCCGGCGAGGCTCAGAATGAAAAGAACCCGGCTTTGCCGGTCGGCCGGCCTGCTGGCGGCGGCAATCGCCTCGTCCAGATCCGCCTTGACCTTCCGCGCCAGCAGGTCGGCTTCTGTCTTGCGGCCAAGGAACGTGCCGACCGCTTCGATCTTGGCCATGATGGCCGCACCGTCATGGCCTTCCGGCACGGTCGCCACGGGAATCCCGGCCGCCTTGAGCACCTCCATTTGCTCCGGTGGGCCGGCTCCCGCGCTGGAGAGCACGGCATCCGGGCGCATGCCGAGAATCCCTTCCGCCGAAAGAGCCCTGACATAGCCCGCATCCGGAAGGGCCTTCGCCTCGGCGGGATAGGTGCTTGTCGTATCGCGGGCGACGAGGCGATTGCCTTCGCCGAGCGCGAAGACGATCTCCGTTACGTCACCGCCGATCGACACGATCCTTTTGTAGTCGGCAGCCATGGCATTGGAATGCAGGGGCCAAAGCAGGGTGAACGCCAGAAGGGAGCAACGCATGAGCATGGCAGATCCCCTCACGCCACGCTGCTCGATGCGCGAGGGAGCGCCTCGGCAAGATCGCGCCAGAGGTCGAGCTCGGCCTTGCCTTCCTTTCGCTTGCCGAAGAACTGGATGACCATTTCGCCGTCCCGGTCATAGGCTTCGATGGAGGTAACGTGGCCCGTATCGGCTGGCTTGCGAACCGCCCAGACCTCGGCGATGCGATCCTGTCGCAGATGAAGGTGGAAGGTCGGGTCCATCACATTGATCCAGGGACCCATCTTTTGCACATGGAATATGCGACCGGTGTGAATTTGCACGCATCCCGGATTCGAAACGAAGCACATGAGTTCGGCTTCGCTGGCGGCAGCCCGCTCCAGCAGGATTTCCACCGCCGATCGATCCAGCGACCAGGCAATATCGTCGCCGACTTCGCGTATCGCCGTACGCCTTGATATGTTCAGTCGCTTCAGCATGCCGAAGAACTGGTGGGGATCGGTCATGCCCTGCCACTCGCGGCGCAGCCGGTCCCGGTCGACGAGGGTGTCATCGATGTTTTCAGCCCGGCCGGGATCCGCCGAAAATGTCCGGCTCTGATCTTGCAGGGCGAGGGCGGCAACGAGGCGGTCGAAGGCGTCAATATCGGAAGCGGGGCGGAGATGCAGCTTGAAAACGGCGCTGCCGGCTCCATCGAAGAACTGGAGGCTGCGGCGCATGTCGCCATTGACCGGGCGGCGGACGGCAAAGCCATGTTTCCAGCGATTGCCGAATATGCGCAGGTCGATGTTTTCGCCGAGGGTCATGGATACCTGTTTCCCCGGGTGCAGCTCTTCAAAAAGGCCGATCTTCTCATGGACAGCGGTCTCGTTGCGCGTCAGCACCATGACTTCGCCCAGAGGTTTGACATGGGCGAGTAGGGCGGCTGGATCGGCCTGAATCCGTGTCGCCGAATAGCCCGTATCGGCGGCCACAAGTTCTGCCTCCGATATGCCCAGCCGGGCGGCAATATCTCTTTCGCGCAGGTTGGCATGGTCTTCGCGCGCGGCACGAATGGCGTCGGGGGTCATTTTGGACGTCATGGGGATCCTCATTTATTCAAGATAAGCTTGCCTTGCCGGGTAATGCGGAGACGGTAGACGGACTGACCGAAGCGGATGTCGATCTCCCGGCGTCCGCCAAAAAGGGATTCGCCGTCGACCATCCTGCCCTGACCGTTCTCAACCCGGTGCAGGCAGAGGGTCGGGGGTGGTTCTTTTCCGCCAAGGGGTTCACGGCTGGTCATTCCGCCTCCTGCACTGCCATTTAATATGAGTCATTTTGTCATGTTTACTGCAATAGATGATTAAAGGAGTCAACTTTGATTGTTGCCTGAGATGACGGTCGGGCTGTGGAGAAAGGACAGACGGCTGACGATGCGCCCTAACGGCAAGCGATTTGCGCCTGGATCTATTTTTTGGTGTAACCCTACAATTTATCGGGTATTTTTTGGCCCTTTCACGGGGTCTCACGGGCCAAAAAGTAACATTCGTTTAAAATTAACAGCGCATAGCTTGTGAATACCGCTTTTATGCGTCTAGCCGAGTTCGGCTCCCGGTCGATGATCTTCCGGCGTATCCGCCTGTCCCGGAAATTTCGTTATCGGATGCTTCGCCATGCCTTTTTTGAACCGGATGACAATTACCGCCAAGATGACCCTGATTGCGGTGCTGGCCTGCCTTGGGCTTGGCGGCCTGGTAACGACCTTCGTCGTCGGGACTTTTATCAATAAACACTACGATGGTCGCCTCGACGACATGGCCCGTGCCAGAAGCCAGGCGCAGACGATCAAGGTCCATCTGCTTCAGTCCTGGTCGGGAATGAACGACTTCCTGCTGACCAAGGTGGAGACGCTGGTCGGGACGGTCAAGAGCAGCGTGGAGGCCGGTGTCTCGGCGTCTCAGACGCTGTCGCAGTCCATCGACCCGTCGATGAAACCCAGTATCGATGCCCTGCAGGGAAGCCTCGAGGCCTATAGCACCAATCTTCAGGGGGTCATCGATCGGGAAATGGCGGTCGGTCTGGATGACGAAAGCGGACAGCTCGGCGCGCTGCGCAAGGCGGCGCATTCGCTGGAAGTGAACTTCCGGCCGCTGAACAATGCCAGCCTGCAAATCATCCTTCTGTCTCTGCGCCGCAACGAGAAGGACTTCCTGCTGCACCGGACCGACAAGTATGCCGGGAATGTGCTGGATACGGTGGCAGCGATCCGCAATTCTCCCGAAGCCTCGTTCGGAGGGGCTGACAACAAGAAGAGCGCTTTCGAGAAGCTCGATGCCTACACCGCTGCTTTCAACGCCATTGTTCAAGCCATCGCCGACGAGACGGCGGCGCGTGGTGAGATGAACAAGGCTTTCGAGAGCATATCGGCGACCATTTCAGGTCTGGATGCAGAGCTGGACAAGGCCGCCGCCGAAGCCGGAGATGCCCGCGATACCGCTGCCTTCTATGTGAACATCGCCGTTTTCGGCATGGCGAGCTTTCTGGCGCTGGCGACAGCCGTGATCGTGACGGCGCTCGGCCGCAGCATTGCGAAGCCGATCAACGTGCTGACGGATGTCATGCGGCGCCTGGCCGGCGGAGAGCGGGGTCTGGCTCTTCCCAAGACCACCAACAAGGCGGAGATCGGATCCATGTTCGTGGCGCTCGAAGTGCTGCGCCGGGCGCAGGACGAGCGCGACGAGATGCAGAGACAGGCGGCCGAGATGGAGCTGCGCAGCCGTGAAGAAATGTCGGAGGCCTCGGAACAGGCGACCATTCACGCACGGCGCGCGCTGATCGATGCCGTCGAACCGGCTTTCGCGCGCCTTGCGGCTGGCGATCTGACGGTCCGGATCACGACCGCCTTCAACAATGATTTCGACGTCGTCCGGGACTATTTCAACCGTACGGCCGAAGCGCTGGAAGAAACGATCCGGTCCGTGGCCGCGGCCGTTGGCAATATCGACAATGGTACCCGGGAGATCAATGCGGGTGCCGGCGACCTTTCCCGGCGGACAGAGCAACAAGCGGCATCCCTGGAAGAAACCGCCGCTGCTCTCGACGAGATTACGGTCAATGTCAGCAATGCGCAGCGTCGCGTGGAAGAGGCGCGGGGGGTGACCACCGAAGCCAATTCCAGCACGCGTCTCTCGGGCGAAATCGTGTCCAAGGCGGTCGATGCCATGGGCCGTATCGAGGGCTCCGCCAACCAGATTTCCAACATCATCGGTGTCATCGATGAAATCGCCTTCCAGACGAACCTCCTGGCACTCAATGCCGGGGTGGAAGCCGCCCGGGCAGGCGAAGCCGGCAAGGGCTTCGCCGTCGTCGCCCAGGAAGTGCGGGAACTCGCGCAGCGATCCGCCAATGCGGCGAAAGAGATCAAGGGCCTGATCGAAACGTCCAATGTCGCGGTTCGGGGCGGTGTCCAGTATGTCAGCGAAACGGGCGCTGCCCTTCGCAAGATCGAGGACCTCATCTCCGCGGTCAATGGCCATATGGAGCGGATCGCCTCTTCGGCACAGGAACAATCCGTCGGCCTTCGGGAAATCAACGCAGCCGTCAACCAGATGGACCAGATGACCCAGCAGAATGCGGCCATGGTGGAGGAAAACAACGCAGCGAGCGCGACCCTCGCCGCCGAAACCGACCGCCTGCGCGATCTGGTGGCCCGGTTTACCCTGTCCCAGGGCCAGGGTTATCAGGCAGGCCGTTACGCTGCCTGATCCGACGGACCGCAACAGGCCGCTTGCAAGGGGAGGGGAAACCCTCCCTTTGCATTTCTGCGTCTAAGCGAACAGTTTTTGCTTGAAATGAAATTTGTTCACTTTATGTTCTTTTCCGCTTGAGCAGGAGAAGAACCATGACGCGACACAAGCGACGAAAGGAATTGAGCGATCGGGAACGGGCTGCCGCGGTGGAGGCAGCCGCGAGGCTTCATCGACATCTGCGGATCGACATGACCAATCTTCAGCCTGGATCGGCCGACTATCTGGCGCTTCTGGCGCTTTCGGACTCGGTGAACAGATCTATCCGGGACCTCACCGGTGACGATCCGGAATGGATGCAGATCCGGCCTGCCACCTATAACGAAAAAACCCCGTAGATTTTCGGAGGTGCATTACCAAGCGAAACGAGCCATTGTCCGCTTGCCGCAAGGCGGGGCGCGGAGACAGATGATCCGTTTCCGAACCGGGTCACATCCTGTGGCCGTCGGTTGCCGGTGCATGACGCGCCGGCCGTCCGAAAGCCGCGCTCTCAGCCTTTTGCCGGACACGCCTCAGGCGGCGCGGCGATAGCAGTTATGGACCTTGTTGAGATAGTAATCGCAGGGCGACGGGGACGAGGCCATTTCCTGAACCACCGCTGCGGGGACACCCGTGAACACTTTCTCCGCTCCGTTGATGAAGCAGACCCGAAGGCGGCCGTCTTCGTCCGTAAAATGGATAGTGTCGATGACGCGGGATGTGAGGGCTATCTTGTACATTTTCGCTTCCAATTCTCTGTTGGATTGAGATCAGCGCTTTCTTTCCGGGAGACCGGGTCGAAAGTAGCTGCCAAGGACAACAGTAGTGACAAGGGAAGGAAATCCGCTGAAAAAATTCGACAAAATTTTATGCATCGTGAAAATAAGCCCCGTTCGGGGCCTATTTCCCTTGTCCGGCGACCGGGTCAGGCACTCGCGTCCTGGCCGGCCATGGAAAGATCGGCATACCGTCCGGTAATGGAGGGCAACTCGGTCTCGAGCCAGCCCGCCATATCCTTCTCCTCCCGGAGGTTCTGCTCCAGAAGGGGCCGAGCCGCCTGAAAGCCGCCCCGTTCGCTCAAGGAAATCAGGGAACGGTACGCCGCTATCTCGTAATTTTCGAAAGCGAACGAGGCGAGGGTGTTCTTCAGAATCTCGTCGTCGGCCAGGGTATGCCCCATCGCCGCCACGGAACCGCCAATGGAGAGGGCGAAATCCTTCAGCGTGGAGTGGTCCTCATCCAGACTGCCGAGAATGGTTTCCAGCCGCTCGATCTGGCCTTCGGTTTCGGAAATGTGGGTTTGCAGGCGTGCAGCCATTTCCGGATAGTTTTCGATGCGCGAGACCTGCGGTTTCAGCATGGACAAGGCCTGATTTTCCATCGCATGGGCATTTCGCAAGCCCGTTACAAAGATGTCGCGTAATACGGTTTGTTCCTGCATGGGATTTTTTCCTGGTAAGGGCTTTCACGGAAAAGAGGCGGAGCAATCGCCCCGCCTCTCTCGTCAAGGAATGGCACGCTTTAGTGCTGTCCGCCCTTACGGCCGGCTTCGGCAGCCCGTTCCGGATCATTCTTGAAATTGCCGCCAGAGGCCTGTCCGCCCTTGGATGCAATTTCGCGCTGCTTGTCTTCGTCCATGGACGCAAAGCCGCGCTTGGAGGTATCACCGGAGGACTGCTGCTGCTGATTTGCCATTGTCGTAACTCCTGTTGTGTATCATTGCCCCGCGTCCTGAAAACGGATAAGGATGGATGGAGTTCCGCATAAATATCAATTAGTTACCGCAGCGCGCCATTAGCGAGGCATTGCAGCGCGCCGTAGGAGTAGAGGCGCGAAGGCGTGGGAAACAGGCTGGACGGAAGGCCTGCATCACCGCTGCCTGACAAGAGAAAAACGCCTTCCATCAAAAGGGGTCCGGCCATTCCGACCGGACCCCTTTTTTCCGTGAGATACGCTCCGCCTTCGTTCAGATGACGACAAAATCGGCAGCGGTCAGGGTGGTGAGATTGGGTGCGAGCGTCGCAAAGTGAATCGCCCCGCCTGCTGCGCTGCCATTGCTGTCATAATACAGCTTGCCGGTATCGGTTTCGTAGATGATCCGATCATCCGCATCGCCGGCCAGACCGGTGGTATTCTTGACGAAGAAGGCGGCATTGAGCGTACCCGCTGTGGTCAGTGCGGTGAATATGGCGTTTTCCAACCGGATGGTGTCATCCACTACGGTGAAATCGGTAATGCGATCCACATTTGTCGACGCATTGAGTGCGGTATTGAAGACGAAGAAATCGGCACCCAGTCCGCCCGTCAGCACATCGTTTCCGTTACCGCCATACAGCGTATCGCTGCCGCCGACACCATTCAGCGTATCGATCCCGTCCTGCCCCATCAGCGTGTTTGCCGCATCGTTGCCGGTGATGACGTTGTTTGCTGCATTGCCGATGCCATTGAGGGCGGTGGAGCCGAGCAGTATGAGGTTTTCGACCGTTCCATTGAACATCGCGGTGGAGGCCAGATTGATGGAAATCGAGGCGCGGACGGTGTCCACGCCCAGGTTTCCATCCGGATTTTCCTGCACGACGTCACCCGCATTGTCGATGATGTAGGTGTCGTTTCCAGCGCCTCCGCGCAGTGTGTCCGCCCCGAGCCCGCCGTCCAGATAATCATTGCCGCCGCCGCCGATCAGAACATTGTGCACGCTCGAGCCAATCAGCGTATCGTTCTTTTCGGTGCCTCGCGCGCCCTCGATACTGACAAGCGTATCCCTTCGACCGAAGCCGTCGATTGCAATGCCCGTGGTCAGATTGACGGTCACGCCGCCCAGGCCACCGCTTCTGTCGTCACGATGATAGCGGACCATGTCGAAGCCCCCGCCGCCATCCATGTAGTCGCTGCCACCCAGGCCCATGAACTCCTCGTCAGCCCCGCTGCCGACGATACGGTCGCCGAAGCTGCTCCCGCGGAAGGATTCGAAGCTCGTAAACGTCTCCGAATTTCCATAGGGATCGATGACCGTGCCCGTCGTCGCGTTCAGGTCTATGCCCCGGAATGCCAGCGGATCGCCAAAGGTGGTTGCGAAGGACAACTGATCATATCCGTCTCCGCCACTATAGGTGTCGTCGCCGCGGCCCCCATCGATGAAGTCGCTACCGCCGCCGCCATTGATGATGTCGTTACCATCGAAGCCGAACAGGTCGTCATCGCCAGCGCCACCGTTGATCGTGTCGTTGTTCCGCCCGATCCACGCCGTCAGGTCATAAGGCGAGAAGAACCCGGCAATATCGCTGAATGTCCCCGCGGCAACCGACAGATTCATCCAGGACATAACTTGCGTTATGCCATCGGCCTTGAACACTTTTATGGAGCTAATGGTACCGCCGACAAATTCATTTCCAGAATCATAAGTAAATCCAGAACCGGCAATCTGAATTTTTAGACCGTTTGCCAAGGTCATGTTCAGAAGCGTTGCCGATTTCGCCCCTTCTGTCGCCGTTCTGAAATCCACAAGCGCATCGAAAAAGGGGTTGTAGTCGTAACTCGGGAAAACCGGAGTTCCCAGCGTGTATGTAAATAGAGCCATTGCATGTTCCTCCCACCTTTGATTGAAATTTACCATAAATTAATCATGCCAAACGTCAATTATACCGCGCGGGAAAATAGAGTTTGTTTTGCCTTCCTGCTCGCTGCGCTTGCATTCACGGGCAGGGGGCTTGCTTCATGCTGTGATCCCGTTCCCGGGCGAGGACGCCGGTGAAAGATGACATGAAATTTTTCGGGTACTTCAATATCGAGAGCGCAAGTCTGTTTTATAACCTTCATCACCAGCCCCGGATTTCGCCGAATATCCCGAATAAAAATCGAGATAAATTTCGGACCAGCGAATTTTAAGCTGTCGTGAAACTGCTTTTTGCAGCGGCTTTTCTTTTCGGGGTTTGTAAAGGACGAACCCAATCGGAGAAAATTGTCATGAGTGACTTTAGTGAGGGCCTTGCCAAGGCGCGTGCCCATCTTGAAACCGGTCTGATCTCGCGCGCCAGCTCCGATCCCGCTTTCCGGGAGTTGCTGAAGGCAGATCCCCACGCAGCGCTGCGGGACCTCATGGGCAGCGATCCGATCCCGTCGATGAAAATTCGAGTCATCGAAGAGGCGCCCGGCGAGGTGACGCTGGTGCTTCCGCGCAATATTGCCGATGACGAACTTCCTGACGAGCTGCTGGATCTGGCCTCGGGTGGGACGCTTTTCATGGCCTTCCTCGAATACCCGTTCGGCGTGGGCCAGACACCGTGCCCGCGCAGCCGGGTCAATTGAAGCACGGAAAGGACAGTCTCTCCATGTTGATCGAGCCGGAAATGTTCCGACAGGCGCGCGCACGCATTGAAAGTGCAGCGCTTCAGCGTGCACAGGAGGATGGCGCGTTCCGCGCCTTGCTGTTGACGGACCCCCATGCGGCACTCCGCCAGCTGTTGGGTAACGATCCTATCCCCGCTATCCGTATCCGGGTGCTGGAAGAGGCCGAAGGCGAGGCCATCCTGATCTTGCCTCGGTCTATTGAAAGCGATGAACTGCCCGACGAGCTGCTGGACTTTGCGGCCGGCGGCAATGCCAAGGAGTGTTGGTGGAAATTCAACCAATGGGCCTATGCGCAGGATTGGATACCCTGAGCGACACGAGCGTGTGAAGGGCGATTTTCTGCTCCGGACCGGAAGGCACCCTCCGGTCCGGAGCATGTAAGGGCGTAAACATTTCCTATGATGTGATTATAATCTATAGGTTTTATTGAGTAATAAATTGTACTCCTATGTAAGCTTCTTTCCATCATTGCCTGTGATGCTTTTTGTGATCGACGGTTCGATTTGTAGAAGGGTACGACCATGATGAGCATTCTTTCCCGCTTCCTTCGGGATGAAGCAGGCGCAACGGCTATTGAATATGGACTGATAGCGGCCCTGATCTCGGTAGCGCTGATTGCAGGAGCGACGTCGCTCGGCGGACAGATCGGCACGACTTTCAACACGCTGAATACCAAGATGGACGACGCAAACGGATAAGATGCCGTAGGGCCTGCCTTGCTCCAGTCAGGAATGTACCCCTTCGCTTCGCGGGTGCGGAGCGAAGGGAACATGTGTCAAATGGCTCGGTGCCCTCAAAGGGTGCGCGGGCTTTTAGCCGTGTCCGGAAACGATATCGCCGCGGATCCAGTTACGTTTGCCCCAATGCCGTAGCCGCATGCGCGGGTAAACCACCAGCGACAGGAATGGCGCCAACCCGAAAGCGGCAACCACAACCGCGGGAATCAGAAACTTTGCGTGTGCCGCAAGTGCGGGAACCGACAGGACAGTAATTGCGCCGATGCCGAACAGGATGGCGTTCAGCTGCATGGAAACGACGATCCGCAGCCAGGTATTTGTCGTGAACATGGCAGGTCTCCTTTCGTTATGGTTCAACAGCACAGTCGGCCGATTGTTCCCGTACAAGCCCGCCCGGACAAACCGAGCTATTCTACAAGACACTGTGAAATTTCGCTTTTTTATCCCGGGACGGGACATCCGTTTAGAAATTACTTACCATATTTGTTCATGCTTTACCCGTTCAGCTCAGGTGCGGAGGCTTGATGGCCCCGTGCTTCGGCCAGTGTAACGACCCACGGACAAGGGTGTTGGTCCGGGTCCAGTAACGTGTTTCGGGTAACGGTAGTCATGGCGTCTGTGAATAGGTTTGCGCGTTCTGCGGCGAAATCGTCCCGCAGCCTTTCCCTGAGCATCGCTTTGAGCGCCGTGCTCTCCTGTGGCGTTGTCGCCGGCTCCATCTGGGCCGTGGCGACAGGCTTGAGTGCCCTGCACGAAGCAGGCCGCACCATTTCTGATCACAACATGCAATTCTCGGTCGCGCTGGCGAATGGCCGCGTTCTGGAGCAGGAACCGACCGCGATCAAGTCCGGCCGATACAGGAAGACGTCGGAAAGCGAGATCCGCCAGAGCCAATTGACCGCAGAGGCCATTCAGAAGGCGCATCATCGGAGTGTCTTTGCCAAGCTCGCGCTGGCCGACAAAGCCGAGAAGGCTGACCGGGTCACCCTCGTCGCGGCGGCGGCTCCCGCCAAGCCTTCGCCTCTCTTCCAGGGGCAGGCAATTGCCGCAGGCTCGTCCCTGATGACCGCGCTGGTGGAGGATCTGCCGACCCGGTCTGCGCAACCGTTCGACCTGGTGCTGGACGAAGGCAAGACGGAACAGGATTTTGCCCTGCCGAGCGTGATCCCCTTGCCTGAGGCTCGGCCCTCTGTCGCGAAGGTGATTCCCGATGCGACGCCTGCTCCGCAAAAGCCTTCCATTCGCAAGAATACCGACACGCCCGACGCGGTGGCGGTGGCAAAGCCGGAGCGCTCCCTGTTCGGCGATCTCTTCAAGCGCAAATCGGATGGCGGCGGCTGGACCGGCAACAACAGGAAAGTCGCCATTTACGACGTTTCCAACGCGACGGTTTATCTGCCCGACGGCACGAAGCTTCGCGCGCATTCGGGCATTGGCGCAATGCGAGACAATCCGCGTTACGAACACGTGAAGATGCGCGGTCCGACGCCTGCCGGCATCTATCGCCTTTCGATGCGTGAGAAGCGCTTCTATGGCGTCGAGGCGATCCGCATGACGTCCATCGACGGCCGGGATCCCAAGAATCGCACGGGTCTGCTCACCCATACCAATCTGCTGCGCGGCCAGAAGGGCTCCCATGGCTGCGTCGCTTTCCAGGACTACCAGCCCTTCCTCAACGCCTTCAAGCGCGGCAAGATCACCACGATGGTCGTCGTACCGGAACTGCCGTCTTCCCAGACACAGCTCGCCGCCCTCTATCGCAAAGCAGGGGTATAACCGGGAGTTCGCTGGCACGCACGGCACGAGCCGTTATCGATATCTTCGGTATGGACAGGAAAACGATGGTGAGCGCGCAGGGATTCGAACCCTGGACCTACTGATTAAAAGTCAGTTGCTCTACCGACTGAGCTACGCGCTCCCGAGCCGCTATCGGCGCTTCGAAGCACCCCGGCGGGAAGTGCGCGGAACATAGGCACGAGGTTCGGTCCGGTCAACCCAGATTTTCGTGCTTTTTTCGCTTTTTCCGCGACAATTTGCCGAGCCGGCAAACGGAAAGGTGATTGGCATGGGAGGGGTGGTTTGGGTAGGACAACGCCAGCGCAAGGCGAATAAAAACAAGGCCACCCCATGATCGCAGATATCTCCTTTTTCAGCGCGCTCCTCGCGGGAGCCCTGTCCTTCCTGTCGCCCTGCGTCCTGCCGCTCGTGCCGCCTTACCTCTGCTATATGGCCGGTATTTCCGTGGATGATTTCCGGTCCGGAATGGAGCGCGACAAGGGGGCTTCCGCGGGACGCTGGGCCGTTCTGGGTCCGGCCTTCCTCTTCACGCTCGGCTTTGCGACCGTCTTCGTGGCGCTTGGGGCAGGGGCCTCAACGATTGGCGGGCTGTTGCGCCAGCATCTCGATCTTCTTTCCAAGATCGGCGGGCTGATCATCATCATCATGGGGTTGAATTTTCTGGGGGTCTTCCGCATCGGACTGCTGGCGCGCGAAGCCCGCTTTCAGGCCAGCGCCAAACCGGCCACGCTGACGGGCGCCTATATCATGGGTCTTGCCTTTGCTTTTGGCTGGACCCCCTGCATCGGCCCGGTCCTCGGCGCGATTCTGGGCGTCGCCGCCTCCAGGGATACGGTCGGTGGCGGGGCTCTTCTGCTGGCCATCTATTCGCTGGGGCTTGCGGTTCCGTTCTGGATCGCCGCCGGTTTTTCCGGCGCGTTCATGCGTTTCCTCACCCGTTTCCGCCGGCATCTCGGGATGGTGGAAAAGATTCTCGGCCTCCTCCTCGTCTTGACGGGCCTTGCCTTCATCTTCGGCTATATCAGCGATATGGCCATCTGGTTTCAGCAGACCTTTCCAATCCTCGGTCAAATCGGATAGAGCCTATCCCGAATTCCATCGCATGAAGACAGGCCGATGCTCGATATTCTGGCGCTCCTCCTGCCGTTTTTCGGCCTGATCCTGATCGGTTACATCGCGGCCCGCATCACCCGGCAGCCAGCCGATGCGCTGGGATGGATGAACACGTTCATCATCTATGCCGCTTTGCCTGCGCTGTTTTTCAAACTTGTGGCCAGAACGCCGCTGGAGGATCTCACCCGGGCCGATTTCATCCTGGCCGATATTGCGGCGACCTATTGCGTCTTTGCCCTGGTTTTTTGTGCGGGACGATGGCTCCGGCGCAACCCGGTCGGAGAAGCGACGCTCCAAGCCTTCGGCGCTGCCTATGGAAACATCGGGTATATGGGCCCCGGTCTGGCATTGCTTGCTCTCGGCGAAAGGGCGGCCGTTCCGGTCGCGCTGATCGTGTGCTTCGAGAATGCCATGCATTTTGTCGTCGCACCGGCCATGATGGCTCTTGCCGGCGGGGAAAAGCGCTCGCTTGGCAGACTTGCTTACGACATCGTCAGGAAGGTGGCGTTCCACCCCTTCATCCTGTCCTGCGCGGCGGGTTTTCTTTTCGTGCTTTTTGCCATCCCCGTGCCACGGCCGGCGCAACAGTTCATAGATACACTGGCCCAGGCGGCGGCCCCTTGCGCGCTGTTTGCCATGGGGGTGACACTGGCGCTGCGACCGCTGCGGCGGGTTCCGGCGGAAATCTATTATATCATCCCCGCCAAGCTGCTGCTTCATCCCCTGGCGGTCTATCTGGTTCTTGCGACGGTCGGTGGCTTCGATCCGGTCTGGGTCCAGGCGGCCGTGCTGCTGGCGGCTTTGCCGACAGCGGCCAATGTCTTCGTCATCGGTCAGCAATATGGCGTTTGGCAGGAGCGGGCGTCAGCCACGATCCTGATTTCGACCGTCCTGTCCGTAGGAACGATTACCGCCGTTCTTTACGCCTTGCGGTCAGGCCTGCTTCCGACGGAACTGCTCGCGCAACACTGAGGGTATCGAGCGGAAACCACGCCCTGGCTCTACGCCTTCGCGCATCACCAGATTGCGCAGCGGCGAAAAACCAGCCAGCACGTGCAAACCGGCTGCCCGAAGCACCTGCATCGGCAAGAAATCCGACAGGAGCGAACGGTTGAGCATATCGACGCTGGCGGTTCGGGTCATGACATCCGCCCGGCGCCTGCGGTCGAAGCGATTGCCTGCATCCGCAGGTATCGGTCCGCCTGACAGCGGCGCCACGATTTCGACAAGCGCCATGATATCGCGCAAGCTGAGGTTCAGGCCCTGGGCGCCGATCGGCGGAAAGACGTGACTGGCTTCGCCGACCAGGGCAACGCGTCCCTTGCCGAATGCCTTCGCCATCATGCCGGACAGCGGCCAGGCCTGAACGCCGGCCTCCACCTCGACCTTGCCGAGCAGCGATTGCATGCGCGCTTCGACGCGGGCGCCGAGCACTTCTGCCGGCAGGTCCCGCAAGGCTTCGGCTTCCGCCGGCTTCAGAACCCAGACGAGACTTGAGCGATTGCCGGGCAGGGGCACCTGCGTGAAAGGCCCCGATTCCGTGTGAAACTCCGTCGACATGTTGCGATGCGGGCGTTCGTGCCGGAAATTCAGCACCAGCGCGCTTTGGGGATAGGACCAGGTGCGAACATCGATATGGGCGCTTTCGCGGACAGCGGAACTGCGTCCATCGGCGCCGACAACAAAGGCCGCTTCGATCTCGCGGCCATCCTCAAGGGTCAGCCGGACGGAATCCGGGCCGGGATGGATGTCTCGCGCCGCCTGTTCGATGACGCTCACATTGGCTTCGGCGGAAAGCGCCTTTTCAAGAACCGGGAGCATGGCTGCATTGGGGAAATTATAGCCGAATGCCGGAAGGCCCACTTCCGAGGCCCGAAAAGCAACGGGGGGCGCGCGCAGCAGACGGCTCGTTCCGTCGATGATCTGCATGGTCGAGAGCGCGGCTGCACTTTCTACCATCTCCTGCCACACGCCGAGCCTCTCCATGAAGGCGATCGACTGGTCCATCAGTGCGGTGGTTCTCTGGTCGGGCTTTGCCTCCGGAGCCAGAAGCACAACCTTGCGGCCTGCGCGGGCCAGCGCCAAAGCCGCAATACGCCCTGCCAAGCCGCCACCGACGACCGCAACCTCGAAAATGTCCATCATACACGTCCGGAATCTCATTCAGATGTCACAAAATTTAGGCCTTTTCCGTGATGAAATCCATGGGATGATTGGACGCAGCTTTTGGGGACGGACAACGCATGGGCGGTGTTTTTGCTGGACGACAGCAGCCCATACGTGGCATCCGAAAGGGAGAGAGGGCCGGCAGGACAGGCCTTTCGGGGTTCGACGGACCGGAAACATGCGCCGGGTCGTTCTGGGAGAAGGCGAAAGAGGCCATGACTCTGCTGAAGCGAATCTTCAACTACAAGCCGGTTCCCTATGCGGAAATCCGCGCCTTTTCCGTTCATATCCTTACGGCATCCGGCTCCTTCCTCGCCTTGCTCAGTGTCATTGCGGCGGCCGAGCACCGGTTCGTGGATATGTTCTGGTGGCTCGGTCTGGCGCTGCTCGTCGATGGAATCGACGGGCCCATCGCCCGCAAGCTCAGCGTCAAGGAAGTGCTGCCGAACTGGTCGGGCGATACGCTCGACAATATCATCGATTACGTGACTTACGTGCTGGTGCCGGCCTTTGCGCTGTATGAAAGCGGCATCCTGGGTGCACCCTGGTCCTTTGTCGCGGCTGGTCTGATCGTGGTTTCCAGCGCCATCTATTATGCCGATACGGGCATGAAGACGGACGAGTATTTCTTCTCGGGATTTCCGGTGGTCTGGAACATGATCATCCTCACCATATTCGTGACGGGTGCGGGACCGGTTGTGACGAGCATTCTGGTCTTCGGTTCGGTGCTGCTCACCTTCCTGCCCGTGCACTTCCTGCATCCGGTCCGGGTTCAGCGGTTGCGTCCGGTCAATCTCGCCATCTTTCTGCTCTGGTGTGTTCTCGGCGCCTACTCGCTGCTTCTGCACTTCGTGACGCCGGTCTGGGTCATCGTGCTGTTTTCGGCAACGGGCCTCTACCTCTACTTCATCGGTGCAGTCCTCCAGCTTTTCCCGAATCTCGGGCGCAAGGAACTCTGACATGGAAAAGACCGAAGCGATTCTCATCCGCGAACTCGGCGGCCCGGAAGTTCTCAGGCTCGAAACGGTGGATCTCCCCGAACCGTCGTCCGGCGAGGTGCAGGTGGAGCACAGGGCCATCGGCCTCAACTTCATCGATGTGTATTTCCGCACCGGCCTGTACAAGGCACCAAACGGACTGCCCTTCATTCCCGGCAAGGAAGGGGCGGGGCTTGTGGTCAAGGTCGGCCCTGATGTCACGGGTTTTTCGGTGGGCGACCGGGTGGCTTACGGGACGGGCGACAAGGCCTACAGCCGAAAGGCAAATCTGGCAGCCCGCCAGCTGGTGAAGCTGCCGGAAGGCGTGTCCTTCGAAACGGCCGCAGCCATGATGCTGAAGGGCATGACAGCGCAATATCTGCTGAACCAGACCTTTCAGGTGGGCAAGGAAACTGTTCTTCTGTTCCATGCGGCAGCCGGTGGTGTCGGGCTGATCGCCGGACAATGGGCCAAGGCGCTCGGCGCGACTGTCATCGGCACCGTCGGTTCGGAGGAAAAAGCCGAGCTTGCCCGCACCCATGGCTATGACCACATCATCAATTACCGAAAAGAGGATTTTGTTGCCCGCGTCAGGGAGCTGACCGGGGGCAAGGGCGTGGACGTGGTTTATGACTCCGTCGGCAAGGATACGTTTCCGGGCTCGCTGGATTGTCTGAAGCTGCGGGGTTTGTGGGTGAGTTTCGGGAACTCTTCCGGCCCTGTGCCGCCCTTCGAAATGGCGATGCTTTCGCAGAAAGGTTCACTGTTTGCGACACGGCCGACGCTTTTCGGCTATACTGCCACTCCGGAGGCGCTGCAGGCTTGTGCAAATGCGCTATTCGATATTGTCCAAACGGACAAAGTGCGTATCAATATAAACCAGCAATACCCGCTCGAAGAGGCGGGCAGGGCCCATGCGGACCTTGAAGCCAGAAAAACGAGCGGAACAACGCTGCTGATCCCCTGAAGATCCGGACCCATATCCGGAGGGATATGGCAGGAGAAAATGGGGGATAGGTGCCGGCATTGGACGCGTCTCGGAACGTCGCCTTGCTGACCGTGAACAAGCTGACCAAGCTTTTCGGTCAATTCGCAGCCTGCAACGGCATCGACCTGGAAATACAGCCAGGCGAAATACACGCCCTTCTCGGTGAGAACGGCGCGGGCAAATCCACACTTGTGAAAATGCTGTTCGGCGTTCTCGCGCCGACGTCTGGGCAAATCATATGGAAGGGCGAACCGGTGCGCATCGGATCGCCGGGCGAAGCCCGGAAGACCGGCATCGGCATGGTTTTCCAGCATTTCTCCCTGTTCGAGGCACTGACCGTTGCCGAGAATATCGCCTTGTCGCTCGACCCGGGAATTTCGCTCGCCAAGATTTCCGACGAAGCGGCAACATTGTCGCGAAACTACGGCCTGCCGCTCGATCCGAAGGCGCATGTGGCCGACCTTTCCGTCGGTGAGCGCCAGCGCATCGAGATTGTGCGCGCGCTCCTGCAAAATCCCAGCCTGATCATTCTGGATGAACCGACTTCGGTTCTCACCCCCCAGGAAGCGGACCGGCTGTTCGAAACGCTGGCGAAGTTGAAGGCGGAGGGTCGCTCCGTTCTCTACATCAGCCACCGTCTCGAGGAAGTGCAGCGAATCTGCGACCGGGCCACCGTTTTGCGGCATGGCAAGGTGACAGGGGCCTGCGACCCGCGCCAGGAAACGCCGGCCTCGCTGGCCCGCATGATGGTGGGCAGCGATGTGGAATCGGTGAAGCGCATTGCCGATATTCCCTCCGGCGGCACGCAGCTCGAGGCGGTGAACCTCAACGTGCCTGCGCGAACACCTTTTGCGGTCTCGCTGAAGGACGTCAACCTGCGCGTCAGGGCCGGAGAAATCCTTGCGATTGCCGGCGTAGCCGGGAACGGCCAGGGTGAACTCTTCGACGCGCTTTCCGGCGAATATCCCACACCGGACAACACGGCGGTTCGCATTCGGGAGCAACCCGTCGGACGGCTCGGCATTTCCGCGCGGCGCCTCCTCGGTGCGGGCTTCGTTCCCGAGGAGAGGCATGGTCACGGCGCGGTGACAACCTTGCCACTGTCCGACAATCTCGTCCTGGCGCGTCACAAGTCCGACCGGAAGGCCTTCATATCCGGTTCCCTGAGGATCATCCGCCATGCGGCCGTCAAGGCGGCGACCAAGCGCATTTGCGACGCCATGGATGTCCGCAAAAGCGGAGAGGATCCGGCCGCGGGTTCGCTTTCCGGCGGCAACCTGCAGAAATTCATCGTTGGCCGGGAGCTGGACCGCCAGCCCTCCGTGCTCATCGTCAACCAACCCACCTGGGGTGTGGATGCAGGCGCGGCCAGCCGGATCCGTCAGGCGCTCGTCGATCTCGCGCGCAGTGGCTCCGCGGTGCTGGTGATCAGCCAGGATCTGGACGAAATTTTCGAAGTGGCCACGGAAATCGCGGTCATTTCCGAGGGACGGCTTTCAAAACCCTATCCGGCCGGCGAGCTGACGCTGGAAAAGATCGGGTTGCTGATGGGCGGTATTCACGAGACAAAATCCGCGCCGGAGGCTGCCCATGCGCATTGAACTGGAAAAGCGGGCGGGGCAATCGGCCTTCTATGCTTTCGTTTCCCCTTTGCTGGCCCTGATCCTGACCGGAATCGCTGGCGCCATTCTCTTTGCGCTGTTGGGCAAAAGCCCGACCGAGGCGCTCTATACCTTCTTCATCGAGCCGCTTGTCGATCCATGGTCGCTCGACCAGATCGCGGTCAAGGCCGGTCCGCTCATTCTCATGGGCGTCGGTCTTTGCGTGGCCTATCGGTCGAACAACTGGAATATCGGCGCCGAGGGGCAATTCACCATTGGCGCCATCACCGGTTCGATGCTGCCGATCCTCGTTCCCGGGTTCCAGAATGCAGCGCTTTTGCCCCTGATGCTCATCATGGGCATGATCGGGGGCGCGGCCTATGCAGCCATTCCCGCTTTCCTGAAAAGCCGGCTCAACACAAGCGAAATTCTGACCAGCCTGATGCTCGTCTATATCTCGCAGCTGTTCCTCGATTGGCTGGTGCGTGGACCCTGGCGAGACCCGGGGGGTATGAACTTTCCGGTTTCGCTGGATTTCTCTCCGTCCGCCGTGCTCCAGCCGCTTTTTTCCACGGGCTCCATGCATGCGGAATTCATCTTCGCGATCGTCGTGGCCGTTGCCGTGTGGATCATGATGAATTTCACCCTCAAGGGTTTCGAAGTCACGGTGTTGGGCGAGAGCGAGCGGGCAGGACGCTTTGCCGGTTTCTCGAGCCGGCGCATGATCTGGTTCTCGATGTTGCTTTCGGGCGGGCTGGCGGGTCTTGCCGGCATTTCCGAAGTGTCCGGTTCGATCGGGCATCTCCAGCCCAGCATTTCCCCGGGTTACGGCTTCACCGCAATCATCGTTGCCTTTCTTGGCCGCCTCAATCCCCTGGGCGCGATTGCCTCCGGTCTCGTCCTGGCGCTGACCTATGTCAGTGGCGAGGCCGCACAGCTCTCGATCGGCGTGTCCGACAAGGTGACGCGGGTGTTCCAGGGTATGTTGCTGTTTTTCGTTCTGTCCTGCGATACGCTCATCCGCTACAAGATAAGGGTGGTGTGGAACGCCTTCTCCAGCAAGGTTCAGGGAGGCGCGTGACATGATTCTCGAAGCCATCATCCTCACCGTCATTACCGCAGCGACACCGCTGGTCATCGCCGCCATGGGCGAACTCGTGACCGAAAGGGCAGGGGTTTTGAACCTCGGCGTCGAAGGCATGATGATCATGGGCGCCGTCGCCGCATTCGCAACGGCGCAAACGACCGGGTCACCTTACCTCGGCATTCTTGCCGGCATTGCCATGGGGGCACTTTTCTCGCTGCTCTTCGGCTTCCTCACCTTGACACTGGTGGCAAACCAGGTGGCGACCGGGCTTGCGCTGACCATTCTCGGTCTGGGTGTTTCGGGCAATCTGGGTGAAAGCTTCGTCGGTGTTCCCGGCATCAAGCTGCCGCAAATCGTGTTCCCCGTCCTCTCCGATATTCCCTTCGTGGGGCCGATCTTCTTCAAGCAGGACATTGTCTTCTATGCGTCGATTGCGCTCGTGGCGGGCGTCAACTGGTTCCTGTTCAAGACGAGAACCGGTCTGAAGATCCGCGCCATCGGCGACAATCACGGTTCGGCCCATGCGCTCGGCATTTCCGTGATCCGGACCCGCTATCTGGCGGTCATGTTCGGAGGCGCTTGCGCCGGTCTTGCCGGTGCGCAGCTGTCGCTGATTTATACACCGCAATGGGTGGAGAACATGTCGGCCGGGCGTGGCTGGATTGCGCTGGCGCTGGTGGTCTTCGCATCCTGGCGCCCCTGGCGGGTCTTGGCGGGAGGCTATCTGTTCGGGGCCGTGACCATCGGGCAATTGCACGCTCAGGCGCTCGGCCTGTCGATCCCGTCGCAGTTCCTGTCGTCCTTGCCCTATATCGCCACGGTCGTCGTGCTGATCGTGATTTCCCACAACCGTCGGACAACGCTGATCAACACGCCTGCCTGCCTCGGCAAGCCGTTTGTTCCGGACCGATAAAAATCCGAAGTGGATGCTTGCGTCTCCCATCGAAAATGTGAAACGCTTGCATCCGGATACCATGGCGAGCTCCCAACCCGCCACCAATTGAAAAGACCCAAAACAAAAGAGGGGTACACGCATGAAGAAACTTGCTCTCGCACTGGCTGCAACCGCGGCCATGGTCGTGTCTGCCGGCGCGTCGCTGGCCGCCGACAAGACGAAGGTCTGCTTCGTCTATGTCGGTTCCAAGACGGACGGCGGCTGGACACAGGCCCACGAACTCGGCCGCCAGCAGCTTGAAAAGGAAATGGGCGACAAGGTCGAAGCGCCGTTTCTCGAAAACGTGCCGGAAGGTCCGGATGCCGAGCGCGCCATCGAGCGCATGGCCCGTTCCGGCTGCGCCATGATCTTCACCACATCCTTCGGCTTCATGGATGCCACGCTGAAGGTTGCTGCCAAGTTCCCGGACGTGAAGTTCGAGCACGCGACCGGCTACAAGGCTGCGCCGAACGTCTCCACCTACAATTCCCGTTTCTATGAAGGTCGCTTCATCAACGGCCAGATCGCTGCGAAGATGTCGAAGACCGGTGTTGCCGGCTACATCGCGTCCTTCCCGATTCCGGAAGTGGTGGCTGGCATCAACTCGTTCCTGCATGGCGCCCGCACCGTCAACCCGAACTTCAAGCTGAAGGTCATCTGGGTGAACACCTGGTTCGATCCGGGCAAGGAAGCGGATGCGGCCAAGGCGCTCATCGACCAGGGCGTCGATGTGCTGACCCAGCACACCGACACGACTGCGCCGATGCAGGTTGCCGAAGAACGCGGCATCAAGGCCTTCGGTCAGGCATCCGACATGATCAAGGCCGGCCCGAATGCGCAGATGAGCGCGATCGTCGACACCTGGGGCGCCTACTATGTCAAGCGCACCAAGGCGCTGCTCGACGGCACCTGGAAGTCCGAACAGAGCTTCGACGGCCTGAAGGACGGCATTCTCACCATGGCGCCGTACACGAACATCCCCGATGACGTGAAGAAGATGGCCGAGGAAACCGAAGCCAAGATCAAGTCCGGCGAACTGAAGCCCTTCACAGGCCCGATCAAGAAGCAGGACGGTTCCGACTGGCTGAAGGATGGCGAGAGCGCCGATGATGGCACCATTCTCGGCATGAACTTCTACATCGAAGGCGTTGACGACAAGCTGCCGCAGTAAACGCGGAAAGCGTCGATCCAAACGGTCTGGGAAAGGGCGCTTTCGTGGCGCCCTTTTCATTTAGAGCTGCGGGAGATTGTATTTGCCCGCCGCCTGCTCTATCTGACGGAGCACGGCTCCGTCTTGCCTCCTGGGTTCCGCGCTCCTTCTGGCGCCGTGCGACCCAGCCGGATAAGGGCGCGGTTCCGCCTGACACGCTGATCGTCCGGACCGGCACCGGTGCGACCCAACCCATGGTGGTTTATGATTACGACTGAATTGGCAGTCATCTTCATCCTGCTTCTGATCAATGCCTTCTTTTCGTTGTCCGAAATGGCCATCGTCTCGGCCAGCAAGCCGATTCTGCGGCAGAAGGCGAAGCAGGGCGACCGCCGTGCATTGACGGCCTTGAGGCTTGCTGAGGATCCGGGCAACTTCCTCTCGACGGTTCAGGTGGGCATTACCCTCGTCGGGACCCTCGCCGGTACCTATGGTGGCGCAACCATTTCCGACAAGATTGCCCCTGTCTTTGCGGCCATGCCCTGGGTCGGTCCCTACGCCGATTCCGTGGCCGTTGCCGTCGTCGTGACCGGCATTACGTACTTCTCCGTCATCATTGGCGAGCTGATTCCGAAACAGCTCGCTCTCGGGAATGCTGAAGCGCTGGCGCTTTTCGTCGCCAAGCCCATGTCCGTGTTGTCGAAAATCGCGGCTCCCGTGGTTTTTCTGTTCGAGGCATCGGCGCATGTGCTGATGCGGGTGACCGGCATGCTTTCCAAAAGCGCCGATGAAGTAACGGAAGCGGAAGTCCATGCGGTCCTTGCCGAAGGCGCGGAGAGCGGGGTGATCGAGAAGGGGGAGCACGATATTCTCCGCCGCATCATCGGTCTCGGTGACCGTTCGGTCAAATCCATCATGACCCATCGCACAGAGGTCGTGTCGCTCGACGTTCATGACAGTCTTGATGAAATCCGCCAGGAAATCGAGGCGACCCGCCATTCTCGATATCTCGTGGTGGAAGGCGACGACCGCAATGTGATCGGCGCGGTTCATGCGCGGGAAATCCTTTCCAGCGCCATCGACCCGAACACGTTCAGCCTGCGCGATCTGGTCAAGGATATTCCCGCGATCCCGGAAACGTCGTCCTGCCTGAAGGCGCTGGAAATCTTCAAGGCCACACCCATGCACATCGCCATCATCGTCGATGAATATGGCAGCACGGAAGGCATTCTCACACCATCGGACCTGCTGGAAGCGATCGTCGGCATTCTGCCCTCCAATTACGACGAGGAGGATTCCGCCCTCATCCGTCAACGGGACGATGGCAGCTATCTCATCGACGGCCGCACGCCGATCCACGAAGTGGAGCTGGCGCTGGAGCTGGATGCCATCGAAACCGAAGGGCACTTCGAGACCATTGCGGGTTATCTGGTGCAGGAACTGCGCAAGTCACCCGAGGAGGGCGACGTGCTCGAGCGCTTCGGCTATCGCTTCGAGGTTATCGACATGGATGGGCGGCGGATCGACAAGATTCTTCTGACCCGGGTGGACGCGCGCAGCGAAGGTTGAATGCGCCCATATTGATAATGCCGGCTTTTTTGATAGAGCACGGAAAGATTTTGCTGGCCCTGCAACCGTCTGCGCCCTGGCGCGAGGCGGGCTGTTTCGGGAATGGGGAGAGAGATGATGACCGCAAATCGTTGCCTGGCCGTAGTGCTTGCCGCCGGGGACAGCACCCGCATGAAATCGTCCATGTCCAAAGTCCTCCACCCGGTGGGCGGACGTCCGATGATTGCCCATGTCATGCAGGCGATCCGCGATGCAGATATCGGCGATATCGCGCTGGTGACGGGGCGTGATGCGGAAAAAGTCACCGAGGCTGCCAAGATCGGGGGCCTGCAGGTCCGCTCCTATTTCCAGAGCGAGCGAAGGGGAACCGGCCATGCGGTGCAAATGGCGAAGGACGCCATTGCTGAAGGCTTCGACGACATTCTGGTCGCCTATGGCGACGTACCCCTGCTGACGAAGGCCCCGCTGGTCGCAGCCCGCGCCAAGCTGCGCGAAGGCTTCGACGTGGTCGTCATCGGCTTCAGAACCGACAATCCCCATGGCTACGGCCGCTTGCTGGTGGATCAGGGCGAGCTTATCGCCATTCGCGAGGAGAAAGACGCCTCGGAGGAAGAGCGGAAAGTCACCTGGTGCAACAGCGGCTTGATGGCGATCAGCGGAGCGAAGGCTGCCGACCTTCTCTCGCGCATCACCAATAACAATGCCAAAGGCGAATTCTATCTCACGGATATCGTCGAAATCGCCCGGTCTCTCGGCGGCAAGGTCGCGGCTGTCGATGCGCCGGAAGAGGAAATGACCGGTTGCAACACCCGGGCCGAACTGGCCGTCATCGAACGGATGTGGCAACAGCGCCGCCGTACGGAGCTGATGCTGTCAGGCGTTTCCATGATTGCGCCGGAGACCGTGTTCCTGTGTCATGACACGGTCATCGAACCCGACGTGCTGATCGAACCGAACGTGGTTTTCGGTCCAGGCGTCCGCATCGAGTCCGGTGCGGTCATTCATGCATTCAGCCATATCGAGGGCGCCCATGTCTCCACCGGCGCTGCGGTCGGCCCCTTTGCGCGGCTTCGTCCCGGAACGCAACTCGGCAAGAATGCCAAGGTTGGAAATTTCTGCGAGGTGAAGAAGGCGGAAATCGGCGAGGGCGCAAAGGTCAATCACCTCACCTATATCGGCGATGCCTTTATCGGCGCCCATGCCAATATCGGCGCGGGGACCATTACCTGCAATTATGATGGATACAACAAATTCGAGACGCGCATCGGCGCGCATGCCTTTGTGGGATCGAACAGCTCCCTCGTCGCCCCCGTCACAATCGGAGATGGTGCGATCATCGGCTCTGGCAGTGTCATCACCGCGGATGTGCCGGAAGATGCACTGGCTCTGGGGCGCGGTCGACAGCAGTTGAAGGAAGGGCGCGCCAAGGTGATCCGCGAGCGCAATGCGGCGATCAAGGCCGCGAAGAAGCGTAGCTGACGCCCATTTTTACCACGATCAAAGAAGCGGGCCGGTTGTAACGCTTCGAAACCGAATGTGACCGCCTCGACGGTTGAGTTCCTGGGGGAATTCGCTAGGAAAGGCGCAACTGTTGCACTGCAAAACGGAGAGGCTTTCATGTGCGGAATTGTAGGTATCGTCGGGACTGAACCGGTTGCCGACCGGCTTGTGGAAGCCCTGACCCGCCTCGAATATCGCGGCTACGATTCCGCCGGTGTTGCCACCGTCAATGACGGCGTCCTCGACCGCCGCCGCGCCGAAGGCAAGCTCGTCAACCTCCGCAAGAAGCTTGCCGAAGAGCCCTTGCCGGGCGCGACGGGTATTGCCCATACCCGCTGGGCTACCCATGGGGTGCCGAACGAGACCAATGCGCATCCGCATTTCGTCGAAGGCGTGGCCGTGGTTCACAACGGGATCATCGAAAACTTCTCCGAACTCCGCGACGAACTGAAGGCCGAAGGCGCGCATTTCGCTTCCCAGACCGATACGGAAGTGGTGGCGCATCTGCTCGCGAAATATACCCGCGAGGGGCTTTCCCACCGCGATGCCATGCTGAAGATGCTGAACCGTGTGCGCGGCGCTTATGCCCTGGTTGTCCTGTTCCAGGACGATCCCCACACACTGCTCGGTGCGCGCTCCGGCCCGCCGCTGGCACTCGGTTTCGGCAAGGGCGAAACCTTCCTCGGGTCGGATGCGATCGCCCTTTCTCCTTTCACGAACCAGATTGCCTATCTGCAGGATGGCGACTGCGCGATCATCACCCATGAGGGCGCGCAAGTTACCGATTTCGCGGGCAATCCGGTAGAACGTCCCCGCCAGATCTCCCAGGCATCCGCATTCCTGGTCGACAAGGGCAACCACCGTCACTTCATGGAAAAGGAAATCTACGAACAGCCCGAGGTCATTTCCCATGCTCTCGGCCATTACGTGGATTTCGCCAACCATACCGTGAATGGTGAAACCGGTCTGATCGACTTTTCCGGTGTTTCGCGTCTGGCGATCTCCGCCTGCGGTACCGCCTATCTCGCCGGCCTTGTCGGCAAATACTGGTTCGAACGCTACGCCCGTCTTCCGGTGGAAATCGATGTCGCCTCCGAATTCCGCTATCGGGAAATGCCGCTTTCCCCGGATCAGGCCGCGCTTTTCATTTCGCAGTCCGGCGAAACCGCCGATACCCTGGCCTCGCTGCGCTATTGCAAGGAAAACGGCCTGAAGATCGGCGCGGTTGTCAATGTGAAGGAATCGACCATTGCCCGGGAATCCGATGCGGTGTTTCCGATCCTGGCTGGTCCCGAGATCGGCGTTGCGTCCACAAAGGCCTTTACCTGCCAGCTGACGGTGCTGGCCTCGCTGGCCATCGCTGCCGGCCGGGCCCGCGGCACGCTGACGGCCGAAGAGGAAAAGGAACTGGTGCGCCACCTCACCGAGGTTCCCCGCGTGATGAGCGCGGTACTGAACAGCATTCATGGTCAGATCGAGCAGCTGTCCCGCGATCTCTCCAAGGTCAAGGACGTGCTCTATATCGGACGCGGCACCAGCTTCCCGCTCGCCATGGAAGGCGCGCTGAAGCTCAAGGAAATCTCCTATATCCATGCCGAAGGCTATGCGGCCGGCGAGCTGAAGCATGGGCCGATTGCCCTCATCGATGAAAACATGCCGGTTATCGTCATTGCACCGCATGATCGGTTCTTCGAGAAGACGGTCTCGAACATGCAGGAGGTCGCCGCGCGCGGCGGCAAGATCATTTTCGTGACCGACGCCAAAGGCGCTGCTGCCTCGACCCTGCCGACCATGGCCACGATCGTCCTGCCCGAAGTCGACGAACTGATCGCGCCGATGATTTTCTCGCTGCCGATCCAGCTGCTTGCCTATCACACGGCGGTCTTCATGGGCACCGACGTGGACCAGCCGCGTAACCTGGCGAAATCCGTCACGGTGGAATGAGACGCAACTACAACTGCCCGAAACCGGCTTGAGCAGGCCGCGTTGGACTAGTCCAGCGCGGCCGCTGTGTGTTTGCCGATAAATTGTTTTAAATGGCATCGATTCAGGAGGGATGCCGATGGTGCAGTTTATCGCGAGCAAGAGTTTCAACTACGGCAATTTCAGCCTGTCAGGGATGTTTGGCGCAGGCACGACGGCAACGGCGGACAACTTCCTGTCGATCGGCGGAACCCGATATTTCCACACATTCGTGTACGACAATGCGAGCGGTCAGGATTTTGCGGCAAGCGGTGCAAGCACGTTGCAGATGACCGGATTCGGATATCTTCGCGGACCGGTCAATGCCCTTTCCGCAGGACTGCATGACGATGCTGCGGGCTTGTTCCGGAGTGACTGGACCCTGAAGGGCCTCGCTCTTGACGGGGCGACACTGGCACGGGTGGCGGCCTCTGCCACCAGAGCCGACGACGCAAACCTTCTCAAGGCCATCTTCGCGGGCAATGATACGATCAGCCTGTCCAGAGACAACGACATCGTGTCAGGCTTTGCCGGCGATGACCGCATTTATGGCGGCGCCGGCAACGACTCGCTCGCCGGCGATACCGGCAACGACCTCCTGAACGGGGGCATGGGGGCTGACCGGCTGTTCGGCGGCGCGGGTAAGGACTATTTCGATTTCAACGCGATTTCTGAATCAACCGTGGCCGTTGCCGGCCGCGATACGATCTTCGATTTCGTCCGGGGTTCCGACAAGATCGATCTGACTGGCGTCGATGCGAATGTCCGCGTCGGCGGCGATCAGCAGTTCGTCTACCATTTGGCAAGCGCTCACCATGGCTATGATGTCTGGTACGTGAAATCTGGCACCGACGTCGTCGTTTATGCGGATGTCGATGGCCTCGCGGGCGCAGATTTCTCCATTCTGGTCAAGAATGTATCGGCACTGTCCGCTTCGGACTTTCTTCTCTGAAACGAAGGTGGGTGCAGGCAGCGGCAACTGCGCCCTTGCATGTCCCGGTTCGATCCTGCATTGTCGGCGTAGCATCTTCTAACCACCGGATGAGGAGAGTTTCCTTCCGATGGAGCCTTCAATTCAGCGCGAAAGCTTCACAACCCGGCTTCGGAACAATTTTCTGACCGGGTTGATCATCTGTGCGCCGATGGCAATCACCATCTGGCTCACCTGGACCTTTATTCACTGGGCCGACAGCTGGGTGAAGCCCTATATTCCTGTCCGCTACAACCCGGAAAGCTATCTGAAATTTGCGATTCCCGGCTTCGGCCTGCTGATCGCGGTGGTTTTGATTACTGTCGTCGGGCTGCTCGGCAAGAACCTCATCGGGCGCAGCGTCGTGGATTTCGGCGAGCGGCTGGTGCATCGCATGCCGCTGGTCAGCTCCATCTACAAGGGTGTGAAGCAGATCTTCGAGTCGGTGCTGAAGGAACAGTCGACCTCGTTCAAGAAGGTCGGACTGATCGAATATCCGAGCCCTGGGCTCTGGTCGCTGGTTTTCATTTCCGGGGAGCCGAAAGGTGAGCTTGCCGTCCGTTTCAACGAATTGGGGGAAGAGGTCGTTGCGGTATTCCTGCCGCCGACGCCCATCCCGACGGCCGGATTCCTGATCTATGTGCCGAAGCGGAAGATCGTGATGCTGGACATGAGCCCCGAGGATGCCGCCAAGGTTCTCTTGTCGGCGGGTCTGATCACGCCGGATTATATGCCCAAGGTCGTGCCGCAAATAATGGATACGGCACCGGCTGGTTCAACCAGCTCTTAGGAAACGGATCGCCTCGTCGCGTCGGTGCAGATAGAGAAGGGCGCGCAGCGCCTCACCGCGCGGTGACACGAGATCGGGATCCTTCTCGAGGACATAGGCGGCGTCCTTGCGCGCCACTTCCAGCAGGTCTGCATGGGCTTCCAGGCTGGCAATCCGGAAACCTGGCGTTCCGGACTGGCGTGTTCCCAGCAATTCGCCTTCGCCGCGCAGCTTGAGATCCTCTTCGGCAATGACGAAACCGTCTTCCGTGTCCCGCAGGATCGAAAGCCGTGCCTTGCCGGTTTCGCCGAGCGGCCCCTTGTAAAGCAGGATGCAGGTGGAGGCCTCGTCGCCGCGCCCGACACGGCCCCGCAACTGATGGAGCTGCGCAAGGCCAAATCGCTCGGCATGTTCGATGACCATGATCGTCGCGTCCGGTACATCGACGCCCACCTCCACGACGGTGGTTGCCACCAGAAGGCGGGTTTCGCCGGCCTTGAAGGCCTGCATCACCGCATCTTTTTCCGGACCGGTCATGCGGCCGTGCACGAGACCGATCGGGGCGCGTAATTCGCCTTGCAGGACAGCGAAGCGCTCTTCGGCGGACATCAGCTCCACCACATCCGATTCTTCCACCAACGGACAGATCCAGTAGGCTTTCTTGCCTTCGGAAAGCGCAGCGCGAAGGCGGTCGATGATTTCGCCGGTGCGTTCGGAAGGGACGGTGATCGTCTGGATCGGCTTGCGGCCGGCCGGCTTTTCCGTGAGTTTCGAAACGTCCATATCGCCGAAAGCCGCCAGCACGAGCGTGCGCGGAATGGGGGTCGCCGTCATGACCAGCATGTGCGGCGAGATGCCTTTCGCGGTCAGGCGCAATCGCTGGTGAACGCCGAAGCGGTGCTGCTCGTCCACGACGGCCATCAACAGGTTGCTGTAGGAAACCTGATCCTGAAAAAGCGCATGGGTGCCGATAATGATCTGGGCCTCCCCGGAAGCAATGCGTTGGAGGATCGCTTCACGCTCCTTGCCCTTCGTGCGACCGGTCAGCATTTCCACCCCAAGGCCCGCAGGCGCGGCCATCTTCGAGATGGTGGCGTGGTGCTGGCGGGCGAGGATTTCCGTCGGCGCCATCAGCACGGCCTGCCCGCCGGCTTCCACTGCGGCGGCCATGGAAAGCAGGGCAACCAGCGTCTTGCCGGAACCGACATCGCCTTGCAGAAGGCGGAGCATCCGCTGGTCGCTGGCCATGTCCTTCAGGATATCCCGGACTGCGGCGGCCTGACTGCCGGTCGGGCGGAAGGGAAGGGCGGCGAGGATGGCATCTGTGATTTTTCCCGTGGGGCGCACCGGCGTACCCGGCACCCGCCGGAGACGCTGCCGGACCAGCGACAGCGAGAGCTGACCCGCCAGAAATTCGTCATAGGCAAGCCGTCGGCGATGGGGTGCCTGCGGCTCGAGATCGATGCCGTCCCGGGGGCTATGGAGCTCGGTAAAGGCCTGTTTCAGGTCGGGAAATCCTTGGCGGCGCGCAAATTCCGCATCGATCCATTCAGGCAGCGATGGCACCCGCACGACCGCTTCGCCGACCGCGCGCCGCAGCACCTTGAGGGAAAGACCCGCCGTCAGGGGATAGATCGGCTCGACAAGCGGCATGTCTTCGGCTGCCGCCTCCCGCATGATGTAGTCGGGATGCACCATGCTCGGCCGGCCATTGAACCAATCGACCTTGCCGGAGACGATCACGGTTTCATCGAGCGGCAGCGCCTTTTCGAGCCACTGGGCATTGCCCTTGAAGAAAACCAGAGACAGCTCTCCCGTGTCATCATGCAGCATCACGCGGTAGGGCACATTGCTTTTTCCCCTTGGCGGGGGCTGGTGACGATCGACGCGCGCGGTGATCGTCACGACGACGCCCTGGGGCGCCAGGGCGATGCCCGGCTGGTTGCGCCGGTCTATGATGGAGGAGGGCGCATGGAACACGAGATCGACCACCCGCGCATCCTCCACATCCTCCTTGCCGAGCAGGCGGGCAATGAGGGCAGCGAGCTTCGGCCCAACGCCGGATAGCGATGTGACGGAGGCAAACAGGGGATCGAGCAATTGCGGGCGCATGATGCAGTAAATGCTATGGAAAATGCGTCCTTGGCAAGGCTGACAAACCATCCCGCAGGGGGTATAGAGGCGCAACCACAGCAAGGGATGGTTCATATGACTGGGCTTAGCCGCACGAGTGCCGATCTCGATCCCCGCAGGCGCCGGATTCTTTACCGGTGCTGGCATCGGGGCATCCGCGAGATGGACCTGGTGCTCGGCCAGTTCGCCGAAGCGGAAATTGCCGATCTCAGCGAGGAGCAGCTCGACGCGCTCGAGGTGATCATGGCGGAAGACGACCATGACCTCCTGTCCTGGGTAACCGGTGCGGCACCGACGCCCGAGCGCCACCATACGGAACTCTTCCGCCGTGTTGCGAGCTATAGTCCGGACTTCGACCCCGTGACGGTGACCGGCCGGAACGACAGACCGGGACAGTGAGAACCGATGATTTCTGGATTTGACGCGCGGAAGATCGCCGCGGCCGGCGAGCCTCTGACCCTTGCCAATGTCCCGGCCGGCATGGAGCCGCTGATTCTGGCCGAGCTTGCCCGTGCGGGCGCGCCTGTCGCCTTCATCATGTCCGATGGGCAGAGGCTTGCGGATTTCGAGCAAATGCTGGGCTTCATCGCGCCTGACATTCCCGTGCTGACGCTTCCGTCCTGGGATTGCCTTCCCTATGACCGGGTATCGCCGAGCGCAGACAATTCCGCCCGCCGGCTGGCCGCACTTTCCGGTCTGATCGCGCATGCCCGCAAGCCCCATCCGGCCATCGTGCTGACCACAGCCAATGCCATGTTGCAGAAGGTCGCACCGCGGGACGTGATCGAAAGCCTTGCCTTTTCGGCGCGGCCCGGAAATCAGCTGAAGATGGACGATATCGCGGCGCGGCTGGAACGGAACGGTTTCGACCGGGTGCCGACGGTGCGGGAAGTCGGGGAATATGCCGTGCGCGGCGGTATTCTCGATGTCTTCGTGCCGGGACAGGAAGAGCCGGTGCGCCTCGATTTCTTCGGCGACACGCTGGAGAGCATCCGCACCTTCGATCCGGCCAGCCAGCGCACGACAGGGCAGGCCCGCTCCCTCGATCTCAACCCGATGAGCGAGGTGTCGCTGACGCCGGACACGATTTCGCGGTTCCGCAGCCGCTATCTCTCCATGTTCGGCGCGGCCACCCGCGACGATGCGCTTTATGCGGCGGTGTCGGAAGGGCGCCGCTATGCGGGTCTCGAACACTGGCTTCCGCTCTTCTACGAAAAGCTGGAAACGGTATTCGACTATCTCCAGGGTTTCCGTATCGTCAGCGACCATACGCTGCGTGAGTCCGCCGAAGAGCGTTCGAAGCTGGTGCATGACTATTTCGAGGCGCGCCTGCAGGCGGGCGAGCAGAAAAAGGGGCAGATGGCCCAGGGCGCGCCCTACAAGCCCGTTTCGCCGGGCGAGCTCTATCTGGCTCCCCGGGATTTCAATGCGATGCTGGAAGCATTGGGCGCCCTTCGGCTGTCGCCTTTCAACGAGATGGATGCGGCAGGCCGCAAGGTTATCAGCATCGACGCGCAGACCGGCCCGCGCTGGGCCAAGACCCAGGCCGAGAATGCGGATGGCGAGCGGGCCAATGTCTTCGATCTTGCGGTCAAGCATATTGCCGAGCGCCGCGCCAAGGGCCGCAAGGTGCTCGTGACCGGCTGGACCGAAGGATCGCTTGACCGGCTGATGCAGGTTCTGAACGAACACGGGCTGGAAAAGGTCAAGCCGGTCAAGGCGCTCTCCGATCTGGAGCGCCTCGGCAAGGGTGAGGCGGCATCGGCGGTTCTCAGTCTGGAGGGAGGATTCGAAACCGGCAATCTCTCCATCATCGGCGAACAGGATATTCTCGGCGACCGCATGGTGCGCCGCTCCAAACGGCGAAAGCGCGGCGCGGACTTTATTGCTGAAGTCGCGGGGCTGGACGAGGGCTCGCTCGTCGTTCATGCGCAGCACGGCATCGGCAAGTTCATCGGCCTTCGCACCATCGAGGCTGCCGGCGCGCCGCATGCCTGCCTCGAGCTTCTTTATGCCGATGAGGCAAAGCTCTTCCTGCCGGTCGAGAACATCGATCTGCTCTCCCGCTACGGTTCGGATGGAAACGAAGCGGTGCTGGACAAGCTTGGCGGCGGCGCATGGCAGATGCGCAAGGCCAAGCTCAAGAAGCGCCTGCTCTACATGGCCGGCCAGCTTATTCAGGTCGCCGCCGCGCGCATGGTGCGCAAGGCGCCAGTGCTGGCCGCCCCGGACGGGCTATACGACGAGTTCTCCGCGCGCTTCCCCTATGACGAGACCGAGGACCAGTTGACGGCCATCGAGTCCGTGCGCGACGACCTGTCCCTCGGTCGACCCATGGACCGCCTCGTCTGTGGGGACGTGGGTTTTGGCAAGACGGAAGTGGCACTGCGCGCCGCCTTCCTGGCCGCCATGAACGGAGTGCAGGTGGCCGTGGTCGTGCCCACGACGCTGCTTGCCCGTCAGCATTTCAAGACTTTTTCGCAACGGTTCCGCGGTCTGCCGATCCGGCTGGCGCAGGCGTCCCGCCTCGTCACCGCCAAGGAGCTGGCGCTGACAAAGAAGGAACTCGCCGACGGAAAGGTCGATATCGTCGTCGGCACCCATGCACTGCTCGGCTCCGGCATCCAGTTTGCCAATCTCGGCCTGTTGATCATCGATGAGGAGCAGCATTTCGGCGTGAAGCACAAGGAGCGCCTGAAGGAGCTGAAGAGCGACGTGCATGTGCTGACGCTTTCGGCGACGCCGATCCCCCGTACGTTGCAGCTTGCCATGACCGGGGTTCGCGAGCTTTCGCTGATCACGACGCCGCCTGTCGATCGCATGGCGGTGCGTACCTTCATCTCGCCCTTCGATCCGCTCGTCATCCGCGAGACGCTGATGCGCGAGCACTATCGCGGCGGGCAGAGCTTCTACGTTTGCCCACGCCTTGCGGATCTTGAAGACATCCAGGCCTTCCTGCAATCGGACGTGCCGGAGCTGAAGGTCGCCGTTGCCCATGGGCAGATGCCGGCCGGCGAACTGGAAGACGTGATGAACGCCTTCTATGACGGCAAATATGACGTGCTGCTTTCGACGACCATCGTGGAATCGGGACTCGACGTGCCGACCGCCAATACACTGATTGTGCACCGGGCCGACATGTTCGGTCTTGCCCAGCTGTATCAGCTCCGCGGCCGCGTTGGCCGTTCGAAAATCCGTGCCTTTGCGCTCTTTACGCTGCCGGTCAACAAGGTGCTGACGGCGACGGCCGAACGCCGGCTGAAAGTGCTGCAGTCGCTGGATACGCTCGGCGCGGGCTTCCAGCTTGCAAGCCACGATCTGGATATTCGCGGGGCGGGGAACCTGCTTGGCGAGGAACAGTCCGGTCACATCAAGGAAGTCGGCTTCGAGCTTTACCAGCAGATGCTGGAAGAGGCTGTCGCCGAAGTGAAGGGCGACGAGGACGTGCAGGAAAGCGGCTGGTCGCCGCAGATTTCCGTCGGTGCGACCGTGATGATCCCGGAAGACTACGTGCCGGACCTGCATCTGCGCATGGGCCTCTATCGCCGCCTCGGCGAGATCGACGACCTGAAGGACATCGACGGTTTCGGCGCGGAGATGATCGACCGTTTCGGGCCGCTGCCCATCGAAGTGCAGCACCTGCTCAAGGTGGTCTACATCAAGTCTCTTTGCCGCGTGGCGAATGTGGAAAAGCTGGAAGCCGGGCCCAAGGGCGTGGTCATCCAGTTCCGCAATCGGGAGTTTCCCAATCCCGCAGCGCTGGTCGGCTATATCGGCAAGCAGGGATCGATGGCGAAGATCCGCCCCGATCATTCGGTCTTCCTGTCGCGGGATCTGCCGACACCGGAAAAGCGTCTCTCCGGCGCGGCTGTCATCATGACCCAGTTGGCCGGTCTGGTCGGCAGCTAAACCCTACACGCCGCGCCAATCCGGGGCGCGGCGCTCTTGCCAGGCCGCCAAGCCCTCCGCGAGATCGCGTGTGGGCACCATGCGCGCAAATTGCGCCGCCTCGACAGCCAGCCCTTCCGCGATGCTGTGGTTCAGCCCACGCGTGACCGCTGTCATCACCGTCGCAATGGCGAGCGATGAATGCCGAAGGATCCGCGCGGCCAAATCCAGGCTCCGCTCCATAAGCTCGGCATCGGGAACCACCGCGTTGACAAGCCCCAGCTCGAGTGCGCGGCCGGCGGAAAAATGCTCTCCGGTCAGCAGCAGTTCCATGGCGCGCTTACGCCCCGCGAGGCGGGGAAGGCGTTGCGTGCCGCCGAAGGTCGGCGGCATGCCGAGCCGGATTTCGGGCTTTGCAAAGACCGCCGATTGGGCCGCAAGGGAAAGCGGTGCCGCTTCGGTGATTTCGCAACCGCCGCCATAGGCAAGGCCGTTCACCGCTACGATCAAAGGCTTGGCATAGGACTCTATGCGGGCAGTCAATCGTTGCCCGCGGGCCAGGAACTTCTGCAGGGCCTCGTCCGTGCCCCGGGCCACGCTTTCGGCAAACTCGGGGATGTCTCCGCCAGCCGAAAAGGCGCGACCTGCGCCGGTGAGGACGATGGCGCGCAGATCGGGTGCGGTTTCCACCCGGTCGAGGAGGCCGAGCAATTCGTCGATCAGGTTGTAGGACAGGGCGTTCAGCTTTTCCGGACGATTGAGTGTCAGGATGGCGATTTCTCCACGCCGTTCGAACAAGACGAGATGTGTCATCGTAAATTCCTTTCCGTTTGGTTTTACGAGACAAATCTGACCAACGTAATGGCTTGTGTATACTCACTACCCGGTATACATAACCGGTATGAAAGCTCCATCTGATACCCGCCAGAAGATCATTGCCGCTGCCGCCGATCTCTTCTACGGCGACGGCATCCGTGCTGTCAGCATGGATGCGGTGGCCGAGCGTGCCGGCGTGACCAAGCGGACGCTCTATTACCATTTCGACAGCAAGGATTCCTTGATTGCCGCCTATCTGGCGGAACGGGACCAGCCCAATCTCGACCGGTTCCGCCTTTGGTTCGACAAGGCCGACGGTGCCGCGCCGGACCGGATAAGGGCCGTCTTCAACGGCCTTGCCCGTGCAGCAACAAATCGAAAATGGAGCGGATGCGGCTTTCTGAGGACGTCGGCTGAACTCGCCAACATGCCCGGTCACCCTGCCATTGTGGCCGCCAGGGAGCACAAGAAACGGGTGGAATCCTGGTTTGTCGACATCAGCAGCGCGTCAGGATGCGCCGAACCGGCAAAGGTTGGAAGGCAGCTCATGCTTCTGATGGATGGGGGCTTTGCAACCGTGCTGATGCATCGCGACCCAGACTATTTTCGGGAAGCGGGAAACCTTGCCGCTGCCCTGTTGGCCTCCGCGCAAAAAGCCGCCGGTCCCTGACGGAGCCGGCGGCCAGATCGTACTCAGATACGCCTGAGGTATCGGTCAGTTTGCCTTGGCCCGAGCCTCCGCCTTCATGCGGGCGATGTCACGCAACGCGCCAGCCAGCACATCCGGGGTCTGCGCGCCGGATATCGCATATTGCTGATCGAAGACCATGAAAGGCACCCCGGAAACACCCATTTGCTGGGCGGCGGCGATCTCGCCGCGGATCACATCCTTATCCGCATCGCTCGCCAGAAGCCGGGCGATCACGGCCCGGTCAAGGCCTGCCTTTTCTGCAATGTCGAGGAGGACGGCGTGGTCACCCACATTGCGACCTTCCTCGAAATTCGCCTTGAAAAGCGCCTGCGCCACCCGTCCTTGCATGTCCCGGCCTTCGGTGTGGGCCCACAGGAGAAGACGATGCGCGTCCATCGTATTCGGCCCGATGCTGATGGCATCGAAATTGAAGTGGATGCCCACCTGCTTGCCGAAATCGGTCAGCATGGCATGGGCGCGGTCCACATTCTCCTGGCCGCCGAGCTTGGCGGCAAGCGCACGCTTCTGGTCGACGCCTTCCGGCGGGTAATCGGGATTGAGTTGATAGGGGCGCCAATTGATTTCCACCCCAACGGTGTCCTGCACTTCGGCAATGGCGAGATCGAGCCTCGCCTTGCCCAGATAGCACCAGGGGCATACGACATCCGAAATGATGTCGATCACGATATTTTCCATGGGATGTCCTTTCCCGGCCAAATACGAGGCCTCTTATTCGACAGCTTACCCAAAAGAAAAACCGCCGTCCGTTCACTTTCGCGACAGGGGAGACTTTGTCTGCCCCCCTCGCGCCAGTCATTCACTGTGCACGCTGATCCCACCAAGTGGAGAGTTGCACACCATAAAGCGGCAGCTTCTCGGGATGACCGACCGTCTTGCGATAGGCAACCCGCTGCAGCGGCGAGAAGTAAAGTGGCACAACATAATGGCCAGAAAGCAGCAACCGGTCGAACGCACGGACGGCGGTCTGGAATTCCTCCGGAGAATGGGCCTTTTCCATCGCCTCGATCATGCGGTCAAGGTCCGGATCGTTGGCCCCGGCAAAGCTGTCGGCTCCCTGCCTGTCCCGCGCCGCCGAACTCCAGCGGCCCGACTGTTCAACCCCCGGCGAAAGCGAGGAGACATAGCCCTTCAGGATCATGTCATAGTCGAAGCTGTTGGTGCGGGACTGGTACTGGCTGTCATCGACCGTGCGGATGCTCGCGCTGATGCCGATGGCCTTCAGCGAACGCTGATAGGCGATAGCCAATTTCTCCTGGTCTGCATTCTGGGTCATGATTTCAAAGGCGAGGGGTTTGCCGGTGGTATCCACCATCTGGGACCCCTTGATCGTGTAGCCCGCCTCCTTCATGAGATCGACGGCCTGCCGCAACAGCTTGCGGTCCCGCCCTGACGCATCTGACACGGGAAGCTTGTACGTTCCATCGAGAATCGCCGGTTCGACCTTGGCAGCCGCCGGGCCGAGCAGCGCCTTTTCCGCGTCGCTTGCGGCCACTCCAAAACTGGAGAAGGTGGAATTCTGCCAGAAGCTCTGCGTGCGCTCATAGGCGTTGTCGAAGAGGTTCTTGTTGGCCCATTCGAAGTCGAACGCGAGGCTGAGCGCCTGCCTGACCTTCACATCCGCAAACATCGGCTTGCGCGTATTGAACACGAAGCCAAACATGCCGGAGGGCAGGGCGGGCTTGAACTCCGCCTTGACGATATCGCCATTCTTCACGGCCGGGAAATCATAAGCCCGCGTCCAATGGGTCGGGCTGCCCTCGGCATAGATGTCGACATCGCCTTTCTTGAATGCTTCGAAAAGCGCTGTGTCCTGGAGGAAGTACTGGACAGTAATCTGGTCGTAATTATCGAAGCCGATCTTCGACGGCAGGTCTTTGGCCCAATAGTTGGGGTCGCGCTCGTAGGTAATCGATGTGCCGGGATTGAGCGACTTGACCTTGTAGGGCCCGGACCCCATGGGCGGCTCGAGCGATGTCTGGTCAAAGCTTTCCACCTTGACCGCATGTTTGGGCAGGATGGGCGACATGCCGATCAGCAAGGGCGTTTCGCGATCGGCCTTTTCGTTGAAGGTGAAACGCACGCTGCGATCGCCCACTTTTTCCAGCCGCGCCACGCCATCGAGGCGCTTGGAGAAGGGCGTCCGCCCCTTGTCCCGCATGAGCTCAAACGAGAAGATGACGTCCTCTGGCGTCACGGGCTGCCCGTCAGACCATTTTGCCTTTGGATTGAGATTGAACTGGATGAAGGACCGGGCATCATCCCATTCCACGGTTTCCGCGAGGAGACCGTAAAGGGCAAAATTTTCATCGCGCGAGCGCTGCATCAGCGATTCGAAGACGAGGTTCCCATATTCCGGATCCCACATGCCGCGCGCCGTGGTACGCATGCTTTTCAGAATGAAGGGGTTGAGGCTGTCGAAGGTGCCGACCACGCCATAGCTGATCTTGCCGCCCTTTTTCACGCCCGGATTGACGTAAGGGAAGGCCGTGTAATCCGCAGGCAACGCCGCACTTCCGTGCATGGCTATTCCGTGGAGGGGTTCTGCGTGGGCAATCGTGCAAAAAAGCAATAAATACAGGGAAATGAAAAGCCGTTTCATGATCGTCGATCCGCTCGGTGGAGTATGATTCGAGCGAAATCGTATCATGAGCGTTTCAAATCCAACACGCCTGCCCGAAAACCGCAAGAAGCGCCCAAAAAGTCCTAAAGAAAGACTGGATATCCCTCCGTCGGCAATGTAACAGGAGGGCCGAAGCAGCAGGGTCATTCAATTGCCTCATTTGCCCCACAGGTGGTCTGGCAAGGCCCTAGAGCGACTGGTGAGGAGATATTCCGGCACCGCCGCGATGCTGGCGACAGGATTTCAGGAGACGGACATCGTTATGATCTTCAAGGCAGACAAAACCCTCAAGACGGCTCTTTCGGCGCTGGCGATTGCCACGGCTGCCGCTGCTGTGCCGTCCTTCGCTAACGCCCAGTCCGCAGCACCCGCTGCCGGTGCCGGACCGCTCGGCTGGTACAAGACCTGCGCCAAGCAGGAAGACAACGATATCTGCGCGGTTCAGAACATCCAGCGCGCCAATAACGGCCAGATGATCACGGCGGTTGGCCTGATCTCCGTGTCCGGCAAAGTCAATCGCAAGATCATGCAGGTCTCGGTCCCGTCCGCCCGCCTGATCCCCCCGGGCATCGTCATGCAGATCGATGGCGGCAAGGGTTCCAAGCTTGACTACGTCGTCTGCCTGCCGGACCGTTGCACGGCCGAAGTTCCGCTGACCGACGGAATGCTGTCTTCGATCCGCAAGGGTAACGAGATGGTTCTGACCTCGATGAACTTCCGTCGCCAGCCGAACCCGATCAAGATTTCGCTGCAGGGTTTCTCCGGCGTATTCGACGGTGAGCCGATCTCCGAATCCAAGCTTGCCGAAACCCAGCGTTCGCTGGAAGAAGGCCTGCAGAAGAAGGCTGAGGAAGCACGCAAGAAGCTCGAGGAAGCCCAGAAGAAGGCCACTCAGGCTCAGTAATCTCGCTCTGTCGACACAAACGAGAAAGCCCGGCCTACGTGCCGGGCTTTTCCGTTGCAGACAGCGACCCGATCAATGGGCAGTGGTGAATTTCGGTTTGTAATGACCGAGTTGCCCTTCGAAGATCTGGCCGATGTTCGGATTGCGCAGGGGCTCTCCACTATCGTCATGAACCAGATTCTGCTCGGAGACGTAGGCGACATATTCGCTTTGGTCGTTTTCCGCGAGCAGGTGATAGAAGGGTTGATCCTTGGACGGCCTGACTTCCGCCGGAATGGCATTCCACCATTCCTCGGTATTGGCAAATTCCGGATCCACATCGAAGATGACGCCACGGAAGGGAAAGACCCGGTGGCGTACAACTTCACCTATTCTGAACTTGGCAAATCGTTGTTTCATGGGCACTTCCTTTCAATGACAATGTGGTGACACTCGAAGCGGACATCAAGGGTTTCCTTGGAAGAGGCCCTTGATTTCGATGGTTTTCAAGCGTTTGTGTATGCATGATTGCAAGCGGGCGGGCGGCAAAATCGTTCCGCGCAATCCTGACGATTATCAAGGGGGCATAATTTGGCCAATCAATGGGGCAGGGACGGCAATTCCGGCGGGCAAGGCGGCGGGGCTGCCGCGATCATCATCACCGGGGTTCTGGCGCTGGCTCTGGGACTGGGTGGCGGTTACGCCGGTGCACGCTTTCTCATCGACCGCGCCGAGCCTCCGGCAAAGCCGGCGACACCGCCGGCTTCCAGCGACGGTCCGCTCTATAAGCTCTACCAGGATGCGCTGAAGCAACGCGAGGATGCGATGCGGGATGCCGCTGAGCTGCGCACCGAACTGGTGCAATTGAAAAGCCGCGCGGCATCGGTAGAGGCCGAACTGAAGGCATTGCGGCTCAAGGCCACGGGCACGCAGGCCGATACGAGCGCGGAAGACGAGCTTCACCGTCAGATCGAGCTGGCAGCGGCCGAGCTTGCCAAGGTCAAAGACGATCTCGACCGGCAACAGAGCGCCAATGTAAGGCTCTCCCGGCAACGGGAGCAGGCCCTGCGCGAAGCCGGCGAGCTGAAGCTGAAGCTGTCCGACCTGACCGGACAGATGAATGCGCTGGAAGCGGCGAAAGAAAATGTGGAGCTTCACAGCCGGCAAACGGGAAAAGAACTGGAGGACGCGCGGAAATCCAACGAGCGGATCTCGGCCGAGCGCGACAGTCTCGCCAGAGACCTTGCTGCCGCCCGTCAACGGCTCGAGCAACTGGAGGCGGAGGCCCGGCAAGAAATCGCGACAGACCAGGCCGTTGAACAACCGGAGCCCGAACAGCCGGACGCACCCGGCGACCGCAAGGCTGGCCCCCGACCGGGCGATCGGGTTGCCGACGCCCTTGCGCGGGCCCCCGGCCTGAAATCGATCTCGTTCGCCGAGCGCCAGCGACTGGCGGAAACGCTGGAGGGCGGGGCTTGCATTACCGATGCCCTTGAGGACATTTTCGTGCGTGTCCCGGTTCTGACCTTGCGCAGCCTCATCCGAGACCTCGATAGCCCCTGCTGAAAGGATTTGCCTGATGATTTCGCGGCGACTGTTTCTCACCTCGCTTGCCGTTTCGCTCACATTGCCGGCAGCGGCGGCCGATGTGGAGCGGAGCATCATGACAGGAGGCCCGAAGGGGACCTATATCCAGATAGGCCGCGACATCGCCGGGCTCGCCGATCGCTGCGGCAAGCCGTTGAATGTGGTGGAAAGCGCCGGTTCCCTCGAAAACTTTGCCGCGGTGCGCAACCGGAAGAACACCCAGTTCGGGATCGTTCAGAGCGATGTCCTCGATTACCTGAAAACCTTCGAAGCGGAGGACAAGGAACTACAGAAGGCGGTGCGCGGTGTCCGCATCATGTTCCCTCTCTACAATGAAGAGGTGCATGTGCTGGCCCGGCGGGACATTGGGTCGCTGAAGGATCTGGCCGGCAAGACCTTCGCCGTCGGCAAGAAGGATAGCGGTACCTATCTGACGTCCTCCCTGATGCTCGACATTCTTCAGGTCAAGGGTGGGGAGCGTTTGCCGATCAACCCCGACGAGGCGCTTCCAAAGCTGCTTTCAGGCGAAATCGACGCCCTGTTCTACGTCGCCGGCGCGCCGGCCGCCCTCTTTGCCGGGGCGGAGATCGACCCGCAGAAGTTCCATCTCGTGCCGGTGAAAGAGGAGCCCCTGCTCGCCAGCTACATTCCGGCTCGCATCGAAGGCGGTACCTATCCGTTCCAGAAGGAGCCGGTGGATGCGGTGGCGGTCAAGGCGGTCCTGATGACCTTCGATTATGATGCCAAGGGGAAAGCCTACCAAAGGCAAAGCTGCACCGCAGTCGCGGATATCTCCAACCTCATCCTCACCCATCTCTCCGACCTGACGGCCAAGGGACATCCGAAGTGGAAGCAGGTGGATCTGACAGCCCTTCCGCCGGGCTGGAAGGTGGCCTCCTGTGTCAGGATGGGCATGCAGCCCGACTACGACCCGCAGTGCAAAGGCCAGGCTTCCAGCGGTTCGGAGGGGGAGAACGACGATTATTTGAAGCTTCTGAAGCAACGGCTCAGCAAACCCTGATCCTTCCGGCTTCCGGCAACAAAAAACCGGCCCATCGCAATGGGCCGGTTTTTTTTGAAAGAGACGGCTTCGCGTGAAGCCGTCCCGATCTTTCAGGTCATCAGACCGAGTAGTACATGTCGAATTCGACCGGGTGCGGGGTCATTTCGAAACGCATCACTTCGGCCATCTTCAGTTCGATGAAGGAGTCGATCTGGTCGTCGTCGAAGACGCCGCCGGCGGTGAGGAACTTGCGGTCCTTGTCCAGCGATTCCAGCGCTTCGCGCAGCGAGCCGCAGACGGTCGGGATCTTCTTGAGTTCCTTCGGCGGCAGGTCGTACAGATCCTTGTCCATGGCCTTGCCCGGATGGATCTTGTTCTTGATGCCGTCAAGACCGGCCATCAGCATGGCAGCGAAGGCGAGGTAGGGGTTGGCGGTCGGATCCGGGAAGCGGATTTCAACGCGCTTTGCCTTCGGGTTGGTGCCGAACGGAATGCGGCAGGAGGCCGAACGGTTGCGGGCGGAGTAGGCCAGCAGAACCGGCGCTTCATAGCCCGGGACCAGACGCTTGTAGGAGTTGGTCGACGGGTTGGTGAAGGCGTTCAGGGCCTTGGCATGCTTGATGATGCCGCCGATGTAATACAGGCAGTTCTCGGACAGGCCGGCATATTCGTCACCAGCGAAGGTCGGCTTGCCGTCCTTCCAGATGGACATGTGAACGTGCATGCCCGAGCCGTTGTCGCCGAAGATCGGCTTCGGCATGAAGGTTGCGGTCTTGCCATAGGCATTGGCAACCTGGTGCACGACATACTTGTAGATCTGCATCTTGTCGGCGTTGCGGACAAGCGCGTCGAACTTCACGCCCAGTTCGTGCTGTGCGGCAGCCACTTCGTGGTGGTGCTTTTCGACGACGACGCCCATTTCCGACAGGACCGTCAGCATTTCGGAGCGCATGTCCTGGAGGCTGTCGATCGGGGGAACCGGGAAGTAGCCGCCCTTGACGCGCGGACGGTGGCCGAGGTTGCCGGTCTCATAGTCGGTGTCGTCGTTGGACGGCAGTTCGGTGGAGTCGAGCTTGAAGCCGGTGTTATAGGGATCGGCCTTGTACTTGACGTCGTCAAAGACGAAGAATTCTGCTTCCGGGCCAACGAAAATGGTGTCACCGATACCGGATGCCTTCAGGTAGGCTTCGGCCTTCTTGGCGGTGCCGCGCGGATCGCGGTTATAGGCTTCGCCGGAAACCGGGTCCAGGATATCGCAGAGGATCACCATCGTGGACTGGGCGAAGAAGGGGTCCATGTGCACGGTGTCGAGGTCGGGCATCAGCACCATGTCGGACTCGTTGATGGCCTTCCAGCCACCGATCGACGAGCCGTCGAACATGACGCCGTCAGCGAACATGTCTTCGTCTACGCAGACGATGTCCATGGTCACGTGCTGCAGCTTGCCCTTGGGATCCGTGAAGCGCAGGTCAACGAACTTTACGTCGTTTTCTTTGATTTGCTTCAGAACGTCTTTTGCAGTCGTCATTTGACGTTTTCCTTGAGATTGTAAACAACGAGAGGGAACCCGAGCCGACACCGGCTCAGGCGGGATCAGATTGCGTCTGTGCCCGTTTCGCCGGTGCGGATGCGAATGACCTCTTCCACATTCGATACGAAGATCTTGCCATCCCCGATCCGTCCGGTTTGCGCCGCCTTGCGGATCGCGTCAATGACTGCTTCCGCATTTTCATCGGCAACGACGACTTCAACTTTCACCTTGGGGAGGAAATCGACCACGTACTCAGCGCCACGGTACAATTCCGTATGCCCCTTCTGGCGGCCGAAACCCTTGGCCTCGGTTACCGTGATGCCCTGCAGGCCTACTTCCTGAAGGGCTTCCTTGACCTCGTCGAGCTTGAACGGCTTGATGATGGCTTCGATCTTTTTCATGAGAAAATGTCTCTCCGCGTTCCGGTTAAAGCAGGCTTTGACCCGCTCGCCATTAACGAATGCACACCGCGTGCCAAACTTCGATTTGGTCCGAAAATTTATGATTTTTTTTCGAATAGCGGCAAGTGGCCGGATTTTCGGGCCTCTGGAGCCTCCCAATCCAAGTTTTTTACCCGAAATTGGCCCAGAAAGGCGTCTCGAGCGAAACGATGCGTGCAGTACAAAATATGAATGCCTGTACTTTGTGCAAATGCCTAATTATTCATCATGTGACCACCCTGGCGTCCGGTTGCAAAGCATCCGGAATGGCTTCAAATTGGGCTTATGCACACTTTACTGAACGACATTCTTTTGACACCCCGGGAGATGGGACAGGCGGATCTAGCGGCTGCTCGCTCCGGCATAAACAGTTTCGGATTGATGGAACGGGCCGGTCAGGCCGTGGCCGCTGCGGCGCTGCGGCACTTTCCCGAAGCGCTCCGTTTCGTGATCCTGTGCGGACCCGGCAACAACGGGGGCGATGGTTATGTAGCTGCGCGCGCGCTTGCTCAGTCCGGTGCGTCCTGTTCCGTATTTGCGCTCGGTGCAGCTGATCAACTCAAGGGCGATGCGGCGGAAGCGTGGCGACGGTGTCCCGTCCATGCAGAGCCGCTCTTCCATTACAGACCGTCTCCCGGCGATGTGGTGATTGACGCCGTCTTCGGCGCCGGCCTTGCCCGCGACGTTCCCGATGAACTCGCAAGCCTGATTTCGCGAATTGCCGATTGCGGCATTCCCGTCCTTGCGGTCGATCTGCCCTCCGGTCTGGACGGTTCCACGGGTCAGATCCGCGGCGCAGCCTTTCGTGCGACCCGAACAATCACCTTCATGACGCGCAAGCCGGGCCATCTGCTGCTGCCGGGACGAATGCTTTGCGGCCCAGTGGAGGTTTTCGACATCGGCATCCCCGGGCGGATCATCCGTTCCGAGGCGGGTGCGATCCGTCGCAATGGGCCCTCGCTGTGGCGGCTGCCGCGGACGGATGCCGGAAGTCACAAGTTTCGGCGAGGGCATCTCGCCGTGTTCAGCGGTCCAGCTGCGGCAACCGGTGCCGCCCGGCTTTCGGCCATGGCGGGCCTTCACGCCGGCGCCGGACTTGTAACGATCGGTGCCGAGCCGGCGGCGGTGGCCACACTTTCCGCCCATCTCACCGCAGTCATGATCCGCCCCTTGCCGGATCTTGCCGCGCTGAACGCGTGGGTCGCGGATCCGCGCCTGACAGCCTTTGTTCTGGGGCCCGGCTTTGGAGCTGGAAAGACCGCGCGGGATTTCGTCGAACGGATTGCGGGACGTCCCCTGGTTCTCGATGCAGACGGGATCAGCAGCTTTCGCGACAATCCAGACCAACTCTTTTCGCTTTATGACGACAATGCGGACCCCACATTGGTTCTGACGCCTCACGAAGGAGAGTTTGCAAGATTGTTTCCCGATCTTGCTGCGGAAGGGGAAGGCAAGGTCGAAAAGGCCCTTCAGGCCGCCCGCCGCTCGAAGGCCATCATCGTTTACAAGGGCGCCGACACCGTGATCGCCGCTCCGGACGGCCGCGTGCATATCAACGACAATGCCCCGCCATGGCTGGCAACAGCGGGTTCCGGCGATGTGCTCGCCGGTCTTATCGCAGGATTGATGGCGCAAGGCATGCCCGCTTTCGATGCGGCGGCTGCCGGTGTTTGGCTGCATGGGGCCGCAGGTGCAAAAGCGGGCGAGGGGCTGACGGCCGAAGATTTACCGGCCGCCATTTCCACTCTGTTCGCCGACCGGGAGGATGGTGAACGGCTTGGCGCCTTTTAAAGCAGGCGGCTCTGGCGCAGCATGCCTGCGCTTTCCAGCACGGGGTAGGCGATGGAAATCGCCAGCGAGTTGATTTCCTTGAGATCGCGGATCGTATCGATGTGAATGGAGCTGGAGTCATAGCTCGCCACATTGCCGTCGCGCAGCCGCTGCATATGCTTTTCCTCGCTCAAGCGCACCAGATTGCGCACCGCTTCCTTTTGCGCCACCAGCTGGCGGGCCTGTTCGACATCGGGATTGACGAGGAGATTGAACGCCATGCGGACATTCCGCACCACTTCGTCATGCATCTCCCGCAGTTCCTTCCAGCCTTCCGCCGAAAACTGGATGTCGCGGGCATGCTTCTTGCGGGCCCGCGTCAGCATGTTCTGGGAGATGATATCGGCGGTCTGTTCGAGCTTGATCGTGGCCCCCAGAAGGTCCTGGCACTGGGCCGCCGACTTGGGGTCGAGCGCTGTCTGGGAAATACGGGCCAGGTAAAACTTTATGTCCCGATGCAGCCGGTCAACCTCATCGTCCAGCGCCTCGATGCGAGCCATGCCCCTCTCGTCCGCCTTCTCGAAGACCTCCGGAATGCGGGTCAGCATCACCTCGATCTTGTCGCAGACCGCCATGACTTCACGCGTCGCATTGTTGATGGCCTGCCGGGGATTGGCAAGATCGGCGGGGCTGAGAGCCGAAATGCGGTCGTCCTGATTGGCCGCCTCGGTGGCCACCGGTTTTCCGAGCCAACCCTCGAGAGCTCTGGCCACCAGATGGCACACCGGCAAGCCGAGAATGATGACCGCGAGGTTGATGCTCATGTGGATCAGCACCACGGCATCGCCGGGTCCTGACGCGAAGATGTCCGGCGAGATCTTGAATACGAGCTGCAGAACGAGCGCCAGAAGGGTTCCGAAGCCACGGATGGCCACATTCCCGAGCGGTACCACGCGGGCGGCCGGCGCTTCGCTTCTCGTCAGCATCGCCCCGATGACCGCTCCGCCGAAATTCACGCCGAGCACCAGCGGAATCAGGAGTTCGTTGGTGAGCAGGTGCCGGTCGGCGAGCGAGGCAAAGAGGAGCACGGACGCCACGCTGGAATGAAAGGCCCAGGCCAGAAGCGCGGCGAGCAGAAATGCGGTGATCCAGTCCTTGGAGAGATAGTTGATGACGACCGGCAGCAGATCACTGTGCTTCAGCGGATCCGACGCCTCGCCGATGAGCCTCAGGGAGAGCAGCAGAAGCCCGAGACCGAAAAAGATGCGACCCAACTGGCGCCAGTCACGTTTTTCACTGGCGCGGAAACAGAGGGTGCCGAGCAGCATGAGCACCGGCACGAGCAGCGAGAGATCGTGCCGAAGCAGGCGTACGACGAAGGCCGAACCGAAGTCCGCCCCCAGAAGCGTCGCAATGCCGATGGTGGTGGAAATGTAACTGGAGGCCACAAATCCTGACACGATCAGGGCCACCGCCGTGGCGCTTTGCAGCCCGATGGCCATGAAGAAGCCCGCAATGGCTGCCGTCAGACGGTTGCCGATGGCGTGGCGCAGCTTTTCACGGAGCAGGTTGCCATAAGCCCGTTCCACTCCTGTCCTCACCATGCGGGTGGCCCACAGAAGAAGCGCCACAGCGCCTGCCAGATTGATGAAGACAATGGAACCGGTCATGCGGGTATCCTGAAAAGGGTGCGAGAAACGGCAAAGTCTATTTGCCTAAACACAATCGCATGACACTCCTATTTCCAGGCTTGCGTTGCGACGAGTCCTGCGTCTCTCATTACCCCATTCACGACATTGTCACAATTTACTAACCAGCACGTGCGTAGACGGCTAACAAAAATATTTGACCTCCAGGCGGCCAAACACCTTATTTAGCATCGATTATCGCTTGCAAATGCATGGCTCCCGCAGGTGCATTCACCTTTCCCTCCGTTATGAAGTAAGCGAATACATCTCTTGGTTGTTTTTTCGTCTTATACGTGGAATCGGCCAAGGGGAGACCGGACAGGGCTTCCCCTTCTGCGAGGGCGGCCAGGCGTTCGGCCCATTGAGCCATGCGCACCTCGTCATAGCAGAAAGGTTCGGCATCCGAGCCCGTCTGGAGGCGCAGATAGGTGAAGTCCGCGGTGACATCCGCCAACATGGGGTACTCGGCGTGATCGGCGATCACGAGGCCAATGCCATATTTCCGCAAAAGCGCCGCGAACTCGGGCACGCCGAAGCTCTCATGGCGGACCTCCACGGCGTGGCGCAGCGGAACGCCTGCCTGCGAGGCCGGAAGCAGTTTCATAAAGGCCTCGAAATCCTCGGGATCGAACTTCTTTGTTGCCATGAATTGCCAGAGGATCGGGCCGAGGCGATCGCCAAGCTCCGCAACGCCGGAATTCAGGAAGCGGGAGACGGATTCGCCCGCTTCCCCCAGCACCTTCTTGTTGGTGGCATAACGGCTCGCTTTGAGCGTGAAGACGAAACCGTCCGGCACTTCCGCAGCCCATCGGGCGAAAGTCTCCGGCTTCTGGGTGCTGTAATAGGTGCCGTTGACCTCGATCGTCCTCAACTTGCTGCTGGCATAGGCAAGCTCGTCCTTCGCCTTGAGTTTCTCAGGGTAAAAATGTCCCTGCCAGGGCTCGAAGGTCCAGCCTCCGATACCCACGCGCACTGTTCCTGATCGGGTCATATCGCTCCTCCCGAGCGTTCTATCGGTTCATTCCGCCGCAGCGCGGCGGGCTGGCCGCCGCTCCAGAAGCTCCTTGAGGAACTGGCCCGTATAGGAGCGGGGCTCGTCGACGATCTTCTCCGGCGGCCCGCAAGCGACAAGCTCGCCGCCGCCATCGCCCCCTTCAGGTCCGATATCGAGGATCCAGTCGGCGGTCTTGATGACTTCGAGATTGTGCTCGATGACCACGACCGAATTGCCCTGATTGACCAGTTCATGCAACATTTCCAGCAGCTTCGCGACGTCGTGGAAGTGCAGGCCGGTCGTCGGCTCGTCCAGAATATAGAGCGTGCGGCCGGTCGAGCGCTTCGACAATTCCTTGGCTAGCTTGACGCGCTGCGCCTCGCCACCCGAAAGCGTGTTCGCCTGCTGGCCCACCTTGATATAGCCGAGCCCCACATCGGAGAGCGCCTGCAGCTTGTCGCGCACCGCGGGCACGGCCGCAAAGAATTCCACGCCTTCTTCCACGGTCATGTCCAGCACGTCGGCAATCGACTTGCCCTTGAACTGCACATCCAGCGTTTCGCGATTGTAGCGCTTGCCGTGGCAAACGTCGCAGGTCACGTAGACGTCCGGCAGGAAGTGCATTTCGATCTTGATGACACCATCGCCCTGGCAGGCCTCGCACCGCCCACCCTTCACGTTGAAGGAGAAGCGGCCCGGCTGATAGCCGCGCGCCTTCGCCTCCGGCAGACCGGCGAACCAGTCGCGGATCGGCGTGAAAGCGCCCGTATAGGTCGCCGGGTTCGAGCGCGGGGTGCGGCCGATCGGCGACTGGTCGATATCGATGACCTTGTCGATATGCTCGAAGCCATCGATGCGATCATGTTCTGCGGGATTTTCGCGCGCGCCCATGACGCGGCGTGCGGCGGCCTTGTAGAGCGTTTCGATCAGGAACGTGGACTTGCCGCCACCTGAAACACCCGTCACAGCGGTGAAAAGGCCAAGCGGGATCGCGGCCGTCACATTCTTCAAATTGTTGCCGCGGGCGCCGATAACCTTGATTTCCTTGCCCTTCTTCGGCTTGCGCCGTTCGGCCGGAACGGCGACGCCGAGCTCACCGGAAAGATACTTTCCCGTGAGAGACTTCGGATTGTCCATGATCTGCCGTGGCGTACCCTCGGCGACAATCTGGCCGCCATGGATACCGGCAGCCGGGCCGATATCGACAACGTGGTCAGCGGTCAGGATCGCGTCCTCGTCATGTTCGACGACGATGACCGTATTGCCGATATCCCGCAGATGTTTCAGGGTTTCGAGCAGCCGGGCATTGTCGCGCTGGTGCAGACCGATGGACGGTTCATCCAGGACGTAAAGCACGCCCGTCAGTCCCGAGCCGATCTGCGAGGCGAGACGAATGCGCTGGCTCTCGCCGCCGGAGAGGGTGCCGGAATTTCGCGACAGGCTGAGATAATCGAGCCCGACATCGTTGAGGAAGCGCAGCCGGTCACGAATTTCCTTGAAGATGCGGACGGCGATCTCGTTCTGCTTGGCGCTCATCTTTGCCGGCAGTTCCTCGAACCAGTCCCGGGCAGTCCGGATCGACATTTCCGTCACCTGGCCGATATGCAGACCCTGTATCTTGACCGCGAGGGCCTCCGGCTTCAGGCGGAAGCCGTTGCAGGCCGGGCAGGGTGCCGCCGACATGTATTTCTCGATTTCCTCGCGCGACCAGGCGCTGTCGGTTTCCTTCCACCGGCGCTCGAGGTTCGGAATGATGCCTTCGAAATTCTTGGTCGTCTTGTAGCTGCGGGCACCGTCCGCATACTGGAATTCGATCAGCCGCTCCGTTCCGTTCAGGATCACGTCCTTCGCCTCTTCCGGCAGGTCGTTCCATCGGCTGCCGAGCTTGAAACCATAGGCCTTTCCGAGCGCTTCCAGCGTCTGGTTATAATAGGGCGAGGTGGATTTGGCCCAGGGCGCAATCGCCCCATCGCGCAAGGTCCGCTCCGGCTCCGGCACGATCAGCGCCGGATCGATCTTCTGCTGTGAGCCGAGGCCGTCGCAGGTCGGGCAGGCGCCGGCCGGATTGTTGAAGGAAAACAGCCGGGGCTCGATTTCGGGAATGGTGAAGCCGGATACCGGGCAGGCGAATTTTTCCGAGAAAAGCACCCGTTCATGGGTTTCGTTCAGCGATTTGTTCGCAGAACCTCCGGCCGCGGTATCCTCAGCCGCCAGGGGCTTGTCGGCAAATTCGGCGACCGCCAGGCCGTCGGCGAGCTTGAGGCAGGTTTCGAGACTGTCCGCCAGGCGGGCGGCGATATCCTTTCGCACCACGACACGGTCCACCACCACATCGATGTCGTGCTTGTACTTCTTGTCGAGGGCAGGGGCTTCCGCGATCTCGTAGAACTGGCCGTCCACCTTGACGCGCTGGAAGCCCTTCTTCATCAGCTCGGCGAGTTCCTTCTTGTACTCGCCCTTGCGGCCGCGAACCATGGGCGCAAGAATATAAAGGCGCGTGCCTTCCTCCAGATCGAGAATGCGATCCACCATCTGGCTGACGGTCTGGCTTTCGATGGGCAGGCCGGTCGCCGGCGAATAGGGCACGGCGGTGCGGGCGAAAAGCAAACGAAGATAGTCGTAGATCTCCGTCACCGTGCCGACCGTCGAGCGGGGATTGCGCGAGGTGGTCTTCTGCTCGATGGAAATCGCCGGCGACAGGCCGTCGATCTGGTCGACATCCGGCTTCTGCATCATTTCCAGGAACTGGCGCGCATAGGCGGACAGGCTTTCCACATAGCGGCGTTGGCCTTCCGCATAGATCGTATCGAAAGCGAGCGACGACTTGCCCGAACCGGACAGTCCGGTCATCACAATCAGCGAGTTACGGGGCAGATCGAGATCGATGCCCTTCAGATTGTGTTCGCGCGCGCCGCGTATGGAAATCGTCTTCAGTTCGCTCATCGTCTTCGCTCGGGCTATCGGCTTTTGGATTAGGAAGCCTCTATGTAGTGATCACGTCGGCGCTGTCGAGCGGGAAAGCGACAGCAGCGGCAGGAAATCGATTCGGTTGACGTGAGTTTAGCGAAAGACTAGAACAAAAAAAGAACAAAAAACCTGTGCGTTTTGGGGAGGGGAGGGCGACCTTTCCTCCCGGCATGCGTTAAGGTGCTGACGAATTTTTGGAAGAGACCCGGCCTGGCCGGGCAGCAAGATCGACTGCCATCAGGGCAGCAGGGATGGTGAGCATGGCTGGCAGCGTCAACAAGGTGATCCTGGTCGGAAATCTGGGGGCGGATCCTGAAATCCGTCGTACGCAGGACGGTCGGCCGATTGCCAATCTTCGGATTGCGACCTCGGAAAGCTGGCGCGACCGCAACAGCGGCGAGCGCCGCGAAAAGACCGAATGGCATACGGTCGTCATTTTCAACGAAGGCCTCTGCAAGGTGGCCGAGCAGTACCTCAAGAAGGGCTCGACCGTTTATGTCGAGGGCCAGCTGCAGACGCGCAAGTGGCAGGACCAGAACGGTCAGGATCGCTACTCGACGGAAGTCGTCCTGCAGGGCTTCAACTCCACGCTGACCATGCTCGGGGGCCGCGGCGACGGTGCCGGGCAGGGCGGCGGTCGCGGCATGTCCCAGGGTGGTGACTTCGGCGGCGGTGGCGGCAATTACGGCGGTGGCTACGACGATTACGGCTCCGGCGGCGGCGGTGGTTCGCCTGCCCGCGGCGGCGGCGGCGGAAGCCGCGGCGGCGCACAAGGCGGGGGTGGCTTCTCCAGTGATCTCGATGACGACATTCCGTTCTGATCGACGTTTTTCAAGCCCGCAGGTTCTGCCTGCGGGTTTTGTGTTTTCAGGAAAGGATCATGATGCTCGCGCTGCGCCCCAACTGCGAATGCTGTGACCGGGATCTTCCGCCGGAGAGCGCCGATGCGCTGATCTGCACTTTCGAATGTACCTGGTGCCTCGATTGTGCGGAGACCGTGCTGGGAATGCGTTGCCCCAACTGTAGCGGCAACCTGGTTTCACGTCCTATCCGGCCGACACATCTGCTTGAGAAGTACCCGCCGTCGAGCAATCGTGTCCTGTCTTCCCTGGATGTATGCCAGGAGGTGCGGGCACGTCGCCGGACCGCCTGAGCCGGCTCAGCCGAGCCGGAAAGCGGATTTCACGCCATCCACCACGAACTGGACAGAGAGCGCCGCGAGGATCACGCCCAGAAGGCGGGTCATGATCGCCCGTCCGGTGACGCCCAGAAGCTTGTCGAAGCGGTCTGCAATCAGCATGACCAGGAACAGCAAGCCGATCGAGAAGCCGATGACGCCCAGAAGCTCCACACGCTCCAGCGTGCCGGGCATGGAGCCAGCAATCAGGATCGTGGCGGAAATTGCACCGGGACCGGCGATCAGCGGCAGGGCGAGCGGGAAGACGGCGACGTGATGGATGTGGTCCTTGGTGATGGCCACTTCCGAGGTCTTTTCCTTGCGCTCCTGACGCTTCTCGAAAATCATCTCGAAGGCGATCCAGAACAGCAGCATGCCGCCGGCGATACGGAAGGCGCCGATGGAAATGCCGAGCGTTCCGAGGACTTTCGACCCGAAGAGCGCGAAGACCGCAAGGATCCCAAACGCGATCAGACAGCCGCGCACCGCCACCTGCTTTCGCTGGTCCCGGTTCATGCCGGCGGTGAGACCGAGGAACAGGGGCGCCATGCCGGGAGGATCGAGCGTCACGATGAGCGTCGTAAAGGCACTGATCAGCGCTTCCATAGGCCTTGGTTCTCCATCGGATCGTTTTGCGTGGCCAGAATCGCATCCGGCAGAGGTCGATTATAGGCATAAACGACAGCGAATGCACGGCATCGCGGATGGGCCGGGCTGAGAGCGCGGGCATGGCCCGGAGCCCTGCCTTCGAATTGGCTCACTTCCTGTGTAAAACCTTGCTCTACCGGCCAAAAACGCCCCGCAAATTGGCGCTACAGGGCGCTTTCCGCTATAAAAATCTGACTGATTCTCAACAGAGATGTGATCCGAATTGACTGACTTATCCACACCAGGCGGCGGGAAGCTCCCCCCAGGCATCGAACCCATTTCCATCATGGAGGAAATGCAGCGGTCGTACCTCGATTACGCAATGAGCGTGATCGTGAGCCGTGCGCTGCCCGACGTGCGCGACGGCTTGAAGCCCGTGCATCGCCGTATCCTGTACGGCATGTCGGAACTGGGCATCGACTGGAACAAGAAATACGTCAAATGCGCCCGTGTGACCGGGGACGTGATGGGTAAATATCACCCGCACGGCAACCTGGCGATCTATGATGCGCTGGCGCGCATGGCGCAGGACTGGTCGCTCCGCCTGCCGCTGATCGACGGGCAGGGCAATTTCGGCTCTATCGACGGCGACCCGCCGGCAGCCGAGCGCTACACGGAATGCCGTCTCCAGAAGGCCGCCCATTCGCTGCTCGACGACCTGGACAAGGAAACGGTCGACTTCCGCGACAACTATGACGGCACCCTTCATGAGCCGGTCGTCGTTCCCGCGAAATTCCCCAATCTGCTGGTCAACGGCGCGGGCGGCATCGCGGTCGGCATGGCGACCAATATCCCGCCGCACAATCTCTCCGAAGTGATCGACGGCTGCATCGCGCTGATCGACGATCCCGCCATCGACCTGCCCGAGATGATGAAGATCATTCCGGGTCCGGACTTTCCGACGGGCGCGCTGGTGCTCGGCCGGGCCGGCATCAAATCGGCCTACGAGACGGGCAGGGGCTCCGTGATCATGCGCGGCCGTGCCCGCATCGAGCCGATGCGCGGTGACCGGGAGCAGATCATCATCACCGAGGTTCCCTATCAGGTGAACAAGGCGACGATGATCGAGAAGATGGCCGAACTGGTGCGCGAGAAGCGCATCGAGGGCATTTCCGATCTGCGCGACGAGTCGGACCGCGAAGGCTACCGCGTCGTGATCGAGCTGAAGCGCGATGCGAATGCGGAAGTGATTCTCAACCAACTCTATCGCTACACCCCGCTGCAGACCTCCTTCGGCTGCAACATGGTGGCGCTGAACGGCGGCAAGCCGGAGCAGCTCGCGCTGCTCGACATGTTGCGTGCTTTCGTGGCTTTCCGCGAGGAAGTGGTCAGCCGACGGACAAAGTACCTGCTGCGCAAGGTGCGCGAGCGGGCGCATGTGTTGGTGGGTCTTGCCATCGCGGTCGCCAATATCGACGAGATCATCCGCCTCATCCGCACCGCACCCGATCCGCAGACGGCGCGCGAGCAGCTGATGGAGCGCCGCTGGCCGGCCGCCGACGTGGAATCGTTGATCCTGCTGATCGACGATCCGCGCCACAGGATCAACGAGGACGGTACCTATAACCTTTCCGAGGAGCAGGCCCGCGCCATCCTCGAGCTGCGTCTTGCCCGCCTAACGGCACTTGGCCGCGACGAAATCGGCGACGAACTTGCCAAGATCGGCGGCGAGATCAAGGACTACCTCGATATCCTCTCGTCCCGTCTGCGCATCCAGACCATCGTGAAGGACGAACTCGCCGCGGTCCGCGACGAATTCGGCACGCCGCGCCGCACGGAAATCGTCGATGGCGGCCCGGACATGGACGACGAGGACCTGATCGCCCGGGAAGACATGGTCGTGACCGTGTCCCACCTCGGCTACATCAAGCGGGTGCCGCTGACCACCTATCGCGCCCAGCGTCGCGGCGGCAAGGGCCGTTCCGGCATGGCAACCCGCGACGAGGATTTCGTCACGCGGCTCTTCGTGGCGAATACGCATACGCCGGTTCTGTTCTTCTCCTCCCGTGGCATCGTCTACAAGGAGAAGGTCTGGCGCCTGCCGATCGGCACGCCGCAGTCCAAGGGCAAGGCCCTGATCAACATGCTGCCGCTCGAGCAGGGCGAACGCATCACGACCATCATGCCGCTGCCCGAGGACGAGACGACGTGGGACAACCTCGACGTCATGTTCTCGACCACGCGTGGCACGGTGCGCCGCAACAAGCTGTCGGACTTTGTGCAGGTCAACCGCAACGGCAAGATCGCCATGAAGCTGGAGGATGACGGCGACGAAATCCTCTCGGTCGAGACCTGTACGGATCGCGATGACGTGCTGCTGACGACCGCGCTCGGTCAGGCCATCCGCTTCTCGGTCGATGACGTGCGCGTCTTCGCTGGCCGTAACTCCATCGGTGTCCGCGGCATTTCGCTGGCGGAGAGTGATCGCCTCATTTCGATGACGATCATCAGCCATGTGGATGCGGAGGCCTGGGAGCGTGCCGCCTATCTCAAGCGTTCCGCCGCCGAACGCCGCGCCAGCGGTGTTGACGAGGAAGATATTGCGCTGGTCGGCGAAGAAGTCACCGAAATGGGCGATCTCTCGGAAGAGCGGTACCAGGAGCTGAAGGCGCGGGAGCAGTTCGTGCTCACCGTTTCCGAGAAAGGCTATGGCAAGCGTTCATCGTCCTATGATTTCCGCATCTCCGGCCGTGGCGGCAAGGGCATCCGCGCCACCGACACGTCGAAGACCAACGAAATCGGCGAACTGGTGGCCGCTTTCCCCGTCGAGGAAAAGGATCAGCTCATGCTGGTGTCCGATGGGGGGCAGCTCATCCGCGTGCCGGTTGATGGCATTCGCATCGCCAGCCGCGCAACAAAGGGCGTAACGATCTTCTCGACGGCGCAAGATGAAAAGGTCGTGTCTGTCGAGCGGATCAGTGAGCCTGAGGGCGATGACGATCCGATTGCAGAGGCAGAAGTCGTGGAAACGATGGCGCAGGGCGAGCCTGCTCCTGACACGGAAGAGGGCGAGGGCGCCTGAGGCGCCCAACCCCGGTTCGACAAATCAAAAAGCCGGAGGTGGCGAACCTCCGGCTTTTTTCTATTTCTGGAACTGGCCGCGTGGGAAGTCGCAGCGATCAGGAGTGCAGTACGGGCATATCGTCGCCGTCGTGCTGTTCGCGGCGCATCTCCGAAAATGCGGAGGCCATGCTTCCGAAAAACATCAGGCCGATGAGGGCGGCGAGCATTATCAAACTCATTACCATCTCAATTCCCTCCATCCTTGGGGACTGTCTCGTCCCGCAGCCACGAGCATGAAATGCGATTATGAATGGGCGGTTACGACCCGTGAGGTGGTGTGGTGAATGGTTCGCGCATCATTGTCGGAAAGCGTGAACATCGCAGCGAACATAACACCCATCAGGGTCATCCAGCACACGCTGATCATGGTAATCTTATCGGGCATCTCGCTGATCCTCCAATATAATTTCTCTGTGCCTGGTGTCTGGAATTCGAACTTCAACGCGGCACGCGAGAGGAAAGTTCCGTGAGGAAAGCATTAAGCATGATCGTAATCTTCCTCATCCAACCGTCCTCTCATGGGCCGGCTGGAACCGGTCGGGACGTCGCCGGGGTAAATGGCCGGGCGTCCTTTTGGTTCCATGAGCGATGTTTAACCATCCGTCGCCTGAAACCATCTTGAATAGTCCGTTCATCTGCCGTTCATCTTGCCCGCTTCGCTCGCGTCTGGCGGCGCTGCACTTGCGGCGCACGGCCATCCGTGACAAAAGGCGAGCCGGAAATTCAAATCGGACCGACCATGACGACCGCCTTTTATCCCGGGTCTTTCGACCCGCTGACCAATGGCCATATGGACGTGCTGCTTCAGGCGCTGAACATCGCCGACAAGCTGGTGGTTGGTATCGGCATTCATCCGGGCAAGGTGCCCTTGTTTACCTTCGAGGAACGGGCCGGCCTGCTTGAGGCAAGCCTGGCTGCAGCGCTGCCCGAAGCGCGCCAGCGTGTAAGCGTGGTCTCCTTCGCCAATCTCGTGGTGGATGCGGCCCGGGCGCAGGGTGCTTCTCTGCTGATCCGCGGTCTGCGCGACGGAACCGATCTCGATTACGAAATGCAGATGGCCGGCATGAACAGCCGCATGGCGCCTGATGTGCAGACGGTGTTTCTGCCCGCAGGCACCCTGTCGCGGCCCATAACGGCCACATTGGTGCGGCAGATAGCCGGCATGGGTGGCGATGTGAGCCCATTCGTACCGCCGCAGGTGCTGGGACCGCTCGCTGCGAAGATGCAAAAACGATAAAAGCCTTTATCGATCTGAAGAGAACGGAGCTTTCATGAAGATCTTCAAACTGGCCTTCGCCGGACTTCTGGTTGCCGCCTCGCTTACGGGCGCGGCGCGCGCAGCCGACATGCTGACCATCCAGCTGAAGGACGGTCCGGTCGTGATCGAGCTTGCCAATGATGTCGCGCCCAAGCATGTGGCGCGCATCAAGGAACTCGCCTCCAAGGGCGCCTATGACAACGTGGTCTTCCACCGGGTGATCGACGGCTTCATGGCCCAGACGGGCGACGTGAAATACGGCAATGCCGACAAGGGTTACGAACCGTTGCTCGCCGGCACCGGCGGTTCCGACTTGCCCGACCTGCCTGCCGAATTCTCCGACAAGCCTTTCGAACGGGGTACCGTCGGCATGGCGCGCGCGCAGGACCCGAATTCTGCCAATTCCCAGTTTTTCATCATGTTCGCGCCCGGCGATTTCCTGAACGGCCAGTATACGGTCGTCGGCAAAGTCGTTTCCGGCATGGACGCCGTGGACAAGATCAAGCGCGGTGAGGGCGGCAACGGGGAAGTCACCGACCCTGACCGGATGATCAAGGTTACCGTCGGCGCGCAGTGAGCCGCCGCACGCAACGAAGGGGGCGATGACGTCGCCCTCGCCAAAATGGGGCACGGGACCCCCAACGAAGGAGAAGAGACATGGCCGAGATCAAGGATCCGGAAAACACGATCGTCATGGAAACCACGAAGGGCAAGGTTGTGATCCAGCTTCTTCCCGACGTGGCCCCCGGCCATGTGGCCCGCATCAAGGAACTGGCGCGTGAAAAGGCCTATGACGGCGTGGTGTTTCACCGCGTGATCGAGGACTTCATGGCCCAGACCGGCGACGTCCAGTATGGCAAGCAGGGTTCCGACAGCTTCAATCCGGCCCGGGCCGGCATGGGCGGCTCTGAAAAGCCGGACCTGAAGGCGGAATTTTCGAACATGAGCCATGTGCGCGGCACCTGCTCCATGGCCCGCAGCCAGAACCCCAACTCGGCCAATTCGCAGTTTTTCATCTGCTTCACCGATGCACCCTGGCTGAACCGCCAGTATTCGGTCTGGGGTCAGGTGATCGAAGGCATGGACACTGTCGACCAGATCAAGCGCGGCGAGCCCGTGAAGGATCCCGACGTCATCGTCTCCATGCGGGTTGCCGCCGATCTCTGATCGGTTTGTACCAGGAAACAACCCGCCCGATGTCTCCATGGCGCCGGGCGGGTTTCGCTTTGTAAAGGGAAGGGCGCTGCATGCGCGTAGACCTGTTCGATTTCGACCTGCCTGAGGAGAATATCGCGCTTCGGCCTGCCGAACCGCGCGACAGCGCTCGCCTGCTTGTCGTGAAGCCCGGGCAAATGCCGGAGCTTTCCGATCAGGTGGTCAGGGATCTCGCGCATTTCCTGCGGCCTGGCGATGCCATGGTGTTCAACGACACCCGTGTCATCCCCGCGCAGCTGGAGGGGGTCCGGTTGCGCGACGGAGCGGAACGCACCCCCGTTTCCTGCACCTTGCACATGCGTGTCGGCGCGAGCCGATGGAAAGCCTTTGCCCGTCCCGGCAAGCGGATCAAGCAGGGTGACCGGATCGATTTCGGTAGCGGAACGGGCGAGACTTGCCTGCTGGGCACGCTGGTCGCCACCGTCGCCGAAAAGGGGGAGGCGGGTGAGATCGAACTTGCTTTCGATTTCTCCGGACCGGATCTCGACCAGGCCATCGCTGCCGTCGGCCACATTCCGCTGCCGCCCTATATCGCCGCCAAGCGGCACGAGGACGAACGCGACCGCAAGGACTACCAGACCATTTATGCGCGCGAAGAGGGCGCCGTGGCCGCCCCGACCGCTGGCCTGCACTTCACGCCGGAGCTTTTCGCACGCCTCGATGCGGCGGGCGTCGAACGGCACTTCGTGACCCTCCATGTGGGCGCGGGGACCTTCCTGCCCGTCAAGGCGGACGATACGGCCGATCACAAGATGCATTCCGAAATCGGCCATGTGAGTGCGGAGACTGCCGCGGCGCTCAATGCGGTGAAGGCGAGGGGCGGGCGCATCGTTTCCGTCGGCACCACCTCGCTGCGCTTGCTCGAAAGTGCCGCAGAAGTGGATGGAACGCTAAAGGCATGGTCAGGCGCGACCGACATCTTCATCACGCCCGGCTACCGCTTCCGTTTTGTCGATGTCCTCATGACCAATTTCCACCTGCCGAAATCGACGCTTTTCATGCTGGTTTCCGCCTTTTCCGGGCTGGAAACCATGCGAAACGCCTATAACCACGCCATTTCAACGGGTTACCGCTTCTATTCCTACGGGGATGGCAGCCTGCTTTTCCGGGATGACCGATGACCTTCGCCTATGACGATACGGTGCGTGACGCACCCACCGAGAACTTCCAGTTTCACCTGAAGAAGACCGACGGGAAGGCGCGGCTTGGCGCTATCACCATGCCGCGCGGTACGATCCGAACGCCAGCCTTTATGCCTGTCGGCACCGTCGGTACGGTCAAGGCGATGTACCTGGATCAAGTGAGGGATCTCGGCGCAGATATCATTCTCGGCAACACCTACCATCTGATGCTGCGGCCCGGCCCGGAGCGCGTGGCGCGCCTCGGCGGTCTGCACGAACTGATCCGCTGGCCGCACCCGATCCTGACGGACAGCGGCGGCTTTCAGGTCATGTCGCTCTCCGGGCTGCGCAAGCTCGACGAACGGGGCGTGACCTTCAAGAGCCATATCGACGGCCGTGAACACCACATGTCGCCCGAACGCTCCATCGAGATACAGGGCCTGCTGGGCAGCGATATCCAGATGCAGCTCGACGAATGCGTGGCACTTCCGGCAGAACCGAAGGAAATCCAGCGAGCCATGGAAATGTCGCTGCGCTGGGCGGATCGTTGCAAGGTTGCTTTCGGCAACCAGCCGGGCAAGGCCATGTTCGGCATCGTTCAAGGGGGCGATATCGAGGCGCTCCGCGTGAAAAGCGCGGAAGGCCTCAAGGAGCTGGACTTGAAGGGCTACGCGGTCGGCGGGCTTGCTGTCGGCGAGCCGCAGGACGTCATGCTGCGCATGCTTGACGCGACGCTGCCGGTTCTTCCGACGGAAAAGCCGCGCTATCTCATGGGCGTCGGGACACCGGACGACATCCTGAAATCCGTCGCCTGCGGAATCGACATGTTCGACTGCGTGATGCCGACCCGGTCGGGCCGCCACGGGCTGGCCTTCACCCGGCGTGGAAAGGTCAACATCCGCAACGCGCGCCACGCGGAAGACACGCGTCCGCTGGATGAGCAGTCGAGCTGCCCGGCCAGCCGCGGTTATTCCCGTGCCTATCTCCACCATCTCGTCCGCGCCAACGAAGCGCTGGGCGGCATGCTGCTGTCCTGGCACAATCTTGCTTACTATCAGGAGCTGATGCAGGGTATCCGGACGGCGATTGCCGAGGACAGGTTCGCCGATTTCATGGCGGAAACGCAGGAAATGTGGGCAAAAGGCGATATCGAGCCCGTATAAAACAAAATAAAAACAGATGCTTAGGGTAGGGGGCTCCCCTACCCTTGATCAGCTTCAGATGCCTTGGCTGGTCGTGTTCTTGAACATCTGGACACCATTGATGCGGTAGCCGCCGTCCGGCTGGCGCAGCAATTCATAGACCGCAGACCAATCCAGTCCGTCCTTTCCCTGAATCAGGACTTCCTGGAAAACGGCAGCCCCATTGCCGACGACACGGGAACGACCGAAAGCATAGTTTCCGGGCCTGTAGACGGGCTGATAGCTTTTCCGCACCATGGCAAAGAAGCGATCCTTGTCGGGAAACAGGCTTTTTATGGACGGCGAGGCAAAGGCATAGGCGGTATCGGCGTCATCGGTGAGAAATGCTTCGATCTGTTTGGTGATAACCGATTGCGCATCTGTTGTCGGATCTGCCCATGCCGTACCGGTCCATGGCAGAAGTGCCAGGCCCGCGACAAGGGCAGCCAAAACCCAACGGCGTCCAGTGAGGCAGAATTCCGTGCGGCGCATCTCTCAAACCTTCCGAGCGTGGGAAAATCGACAGTCTTAAGCTAGGGCAGAGCCAAGCGCGCGGGAAGACCGGCGGCATTGAAAAGAACGACCGCACCAAAGGCAAAATCCAAATCACATAAGATAGATTATGGAACTTATTGATATGCCCGATCCGGCATCGCGTCCATCAGGCTGGATTGCGTCGATCCTTGCGCAGCCAGGGATAAGCACTGACGGTGATGACACCGGTCAGGACGCAGACGGCGCCGATGACGAATTCGCGCGTCAAGGGTTCGCCCAGAAGAACGATGCCGGCGATTACGCCGAGAATGGGCGTCAGGAAGGAAAAGACGCCCAGCTGTCCAGCCTTGTACTTCGTCAGCAGCTGGAACCAGACGAGATAGCTGAAGAAGGATACGACGAAGCCCTGAAAGGCAATGTTGGCGAAGACGGCAGGACCGGGATTGATGGTGCCTTGGCCCATGGAGATGGCGGCGGATGTCATGCAGACGAAGCCGGTGGCCAGCTGGTAGAACAGCGTATGGGCACCGGGCGCACGGCTGAGCGCCGTTCCGCGAATGATCACTGTGGACAGACCCCAGCATGCGCCGCCAAGCAGCGCGAAGAGATCGCCGATCAGCATCTGCGGCAAATCCTGTCCGACATTGGTTTCATGGGCCAGAAAGGCAATCGCGATGCCCGCTGAGGCCACGGCTATTCCTGCCCACTGCATGGGAGCAAGTCGCTCCGATGGCAGAAGCCAATGCAGGCCCAGTGCCGCAAAGATCGGCGCCGTGTAGAGGAAGACCACGACATGGGAGGCGGATGTCAGCTTGATGCTTTCGCCGACAAGGATGAACTCGATGGAGAAGACGAGCCCTGCCCCGATCCCGGCGATCAGCAGATTGCGCGCCAGAGAAATGCGCTCGCGCCGGATGGCAATCAGTATCAGAACGCAGGCCGCTGCTATCCCGGAGCGCAAGCCGATCTGGAGCACCGGTGGCGCATCCGCAGCGGTCACCTTCAGCCCGATTTGCTGAACCGCCCAGATCGAGCAGCACATCAGCATCAGGAGAACGGCCTGTCCGTCCATTGGCTTGCGGACATCCACTGCATTTCTCCTGATGGATCAGTTGGTTACGTCAATTTCCATGACGAGTCCGTCATAGGCTGGTTCCACATGCGGCGGAGTTTCCCCCATCACCGTCTCATAGTCCAGAGGCGTATGCATATGGGTCAGCACGGCACGCTTCGGCTGAACATGCTCGATCCAGCCAAGCGATTGCTCGAGCGAAAGATGGCTCGGGTGAAAGCGGTATTGCAGCGTATCGATGATCAGCACATCGAGATCGAAGAGTTTGCCCACGGTCTCTTCCGGAAAGTCGCTGACATCGCTGCAATAGGCGAGATCACCGATGCGGAAGCCGAGCGAGATGATATCGCCATGAATCTGCTTCAGCGGGCGAAATTCGATCGCCCCACCCGCCCCTTCGATCACGACCGGTTTTTCCAGGTCTTCGATCAGTTCCGGCCGGACAATCGGCGGATAACTGGAACCCGGCGGCGTTTCGAGGCAATAGCCGAAGCCCTGGCGGATGCGCTCCATGGTGATGGGTTCGGCATATATGGGAATGCGTTTGTGCGTGGCGTGGAAATAGCCCCTGAGATCGTCGATCCCGTGCAGATGATCGGCATGCGCGTGGGTATAAAGAACCGCATCGATATGCTGCACGCCGGCATTGATCATCTGCTGCCGGAAATCGGGGCCTGTATCGATGACAACCGAGGTTTTGCCGCCATCCTCGCCGATCTGCTCTACCAGAAAGGCCGCCCGGAGCCGCCGATTGCGCGGGTTGTTCGGATCGCAGGCGCCCCAGTCGCCGGTAATGCGCGGCACGCCCGGCGAAGATCCGCATCCGAGAATGGTGAAGCGCCGTGTTATCGCCACGCGTCAGATCCTTGGCAGTTTTGAGAAGATCCGGTAGGCGTTGTCCGTGCTGGCCGCCGCCATATCCTCGTAAGAAACGCCCTTGGCGTCGGCCAGAAATTCCGCCGTGTTGACCACATAGGAAGGTTCGTTTCGCCTCCCTCGCCATTTCTTTGGCGCGAGATATGGCGCATCCGTTTCCACCAGCAGACGGTCCATCGGCACCGTGGCCGCTATCTCGCGGATCTCTTCCGACTTCGGGAAGGTGAGAATCCCCGAAAAGGACACATAACCGCCCATCTCCACGCCCACCCGGGCAAGCTCGGCGCCCGAGGAGAAGCAGTGGAGAATGAAGGGGAACGCCCCCTTCCCTGTTTCGTCTCTCAGAATGGAAGCCATATCCTCGTCTGCCGAACGGCTGTGGATCACCAGCGGCAGCCCAGTCCGGCGAGCGGCGTCGATATGGACCAGCAGGCCGGTCTTTTGGTCTTCCGGCTTCTGCGTGTCGTAAAAATAATCCAGTCCAGCCTCGCCGATAGCCACGACCTTCTCGTTGTCGGAAAGACGCACCAGCTCGTCTGCCGTAACGTCAAGCTCTTCGTTGGCATTGTTGGGATGGGTGCCCACCGAGCAGAATACGGAAGGAAAACGGGCGCATATGTCCAGAAGCTGAGGCAGCTTCCGCACCCGGGTCGAAATGGTGACCATCTGCTTGACGCCTGCCGCATGCGCACGGGCCACGACCTGATCCAGTTCCTCGGCGAAATCGGGGAAATCCAGATGGCAATGGGTATCGATCAGCACCGGCTCAATCCTCCTTGGGGACATAACGCGGGAAGACCGGCGTCGGCGCAACGAGCGGTGTGCCGGCGGTCAACCTGCCCTTTTCGCCCAGCCATTCGAAGGAGCGGCGGTCTTCCGGGACGGCGACGAGATCAAGCAGCTTGCCCGCCGAGGCAGGCACGAAGGGCTGCAGCAGGATGGAGATCTGCCGCACCACTTCTGCGGTGACGTAAAGCACGGTCGCCATGCGGGCAGGGTCCGTCTTTTTCAGAGCCCAGGGCTCCTGGCCCGCAAAATAGCGATCGCCTTCGGAAACCAGCGCAATGATCGCCGTCAGCGCCTTGTGAATTTGCAACCGGTTCATTTCCTCACGCGCGGTCGCGACGGTCTCGTCGGCAAGAGCAAGGATTGCCTTGTCCGCATCGGTCAGTTCACCCGGCGCGGGAATGGCACCATCGCAGTTCTTGACAATCATGGACAGCGAGCGGCTTGCCAGATTGCCGATGCCGTTCGCAAGATCCGCATTTATGCGAATTCCGATCTGTTCTTCGCTATAGGAACCGTCCTGGCCGAAGGAGACTTCGCGCAGGAAGAAATAGCGCACCTGATCAAGGCCGAAATGGTTCACCAGATTGACCGGGTCCACCACGTTGCCGAGCGATTTCGACATCTTCTCGCCCTTGTTGAGCAGGAAGCCGTGGGCGAAGACCCTCTCCGGAAGCGGAACGCCTGCCGACATCAGGAAGGCGGGCCAGTAGACCGCGTGGAAACGGATGATGTCCTTGCCGATGATGTGAATGTTGGCGGGCCAGAACTTTGCCCGCTCGCCGCCCTCGATCCAGCCGGTGGCGGTGAGGTAATTGGTCAGCGCGTCCACCCAGACATACATGACATGGGCGGGATCGCCGGGAACCGGAATGCCCCAGTCGAAGGTGGTGCGTGAAATCGAAAGATCCTTCAGGCCCGACTTCACGAAGGAGATGATCTCGTTCTTCCGCTCCTGCGGACCGATGAACTCGGGATTCGCTTCGTAGTGCGCCAGAAGCCGGTCGCCATAGGCGGACAAGCGGAAGAAATAGCTTTCCTCCGACACCCATTCCACCGGCGTGCCCTGTGGCCCGTAGCGCACCCCATCCGCCCTCACCTCGGTCTCGTCCTCGGCGTAGAAGGCTTCGTCGCGCACCGAATACCAGCCCGCGTAGCTGTCCTTGTAGATGTCGCCGTTCTTTTCCATGCGACGCCACAGTTCCTGCACGGTCTTGTGGTGGCGCTGTTCGGTGGTGCGGATGAAATCGTCGTTGGAGGCGTTCAGAAGCGTGGTCATCGCCCGGAACTCAGCGGAGTTGCGATCAGCGAGTGCCTGCGCAGTAATGCCCTCGTTGCGGGCCGTCTGCTGCATCTTCTGCCCATGCTCGTCCGTGCCCGTCAGGAAGAAGACCTCGCGGCCGTCAAGCCGCTGGAAACGCGCCATGGCATCGGTTGCAATCAGCTCATAGGCATGGCCGATATGGGGCTTGCCATTGGGATAGGAGATTGCCGTCGTGATGTAAAAAGGCGTCTTGTCGGTCATGATCCGGGGTGTCCGATGGTCTTGAAATCTTTGGCTGCCCGCTCTTAGCGCATGTTTGCGGCGGGTGAAACAGCAAGTTTGGAGAAAGCGTCAGGCGAAGGCTTCGAGAATGGACATGATCGTCTGCTTCTTGTCCAGATTATAGCCCTGGGAAATGGCGATCCGCTCTCCGAGATCGGTCGACAGACGGGAAAGGCGGTCGGCTTCGGCCAAATCACCGGCGATAGCCTGTTCCCGCGCCATGCGCATCAGCTCGCCCGTCACATGGCTGATGAAGAACCCGTGGATCACCTCGGCGTCCTTCGCAGCCAGCACATCCGCAAGCTTGTGCATCTTGCGGCGCCGGACCGGACCTTGCGAGGACAGGACCTCGCGAAAAGCCGCGATAATGTCCAACCCGCCATAATTGACGAGTTTCAAAGCTTCGCCGACGCTTCCGCCCGCAAGCGACAGCACTGTGTCCCGGGAGGCGGGGGGAACGGTCAGACCGAGATGGCCGAGAGCGGCCTCCATATCATGGGTACCGAGGGGCTCCAGCCTGAGGCGCATGCAGCGGGACCGGATCGTGGGCAACAATTTTCCCGGCGCATGGGTCAGAAGGAGGAGCAGCGATTTCTTTGGCGGTTCCTCCAGGATCTTCAGCAGAGCATTGGCGGCGTTCCGGTTCATGTCATCCGCCGGATCGATGATGGCGATCCGCCAATTGCCGGAGCCGGAGGTTTGGCCGAAGAACTTCCCGACTTTCCTCACCTCGTCTACCGTGATCGCGCTTTTCAGCCGACCGCTTTTCTCGTCGACCGGGCGTTCGACATGCAAGACATTGTGCGACGCGCCAGACGCCATCTGTCGCCCCAACACGGAACTGGGATCCGGCACATCGAGTTGCCCCGGTGCATCGAGAGGGCTCTCGTGTTTCAGGACGTGCGCGGCAAACCGAAAGGCCAGCGTCGCCTTGCCGATCCCTTCCGGCCCTTCGATCAAGATGGCGTGGTGTCCCTTGCCGGACCGGTAGGATTCAGCGAGGAAGGATTCCGCATCTGCATGGCCGAAGAGAGCAGTGTTTGCGGCGGGCGGAATCGCGCCGTCGAGCAATCCGGGGTCGGTTTCGCTCATCGCGCATTGTCCATGCGCTGACTGGCCCGGGCGGATGTCGGCTTCAACAGGATTTCCACAAGCTTTCTGATTTCTGCGGCGATTTCGTCCTCGCTGCGCGTGGCATCCACCACCTTGCAGCGCTCCGGCTCGCGGATCGCAATGTCCAGAAACCCATGCCGCCGCTTTTCGTGTGTATCGAGTTGCTCCCGTTCATACCGGTCGGGACCGGTGCGTTCCGCTTCTCCACGGCTGCGCGCCCGTTCAAGACCGATATCGGCCGGAATGTCCAGGATGATGGTTCTGTCCGGAACCACACCATTGACCGCGACCCGCTGCAGCGCCTCGATAAAGTCATGTTCCAGATTGCCGGTTACGCCCTGATAGACCCGCGAGCTGTCCATGAACCGGTCGCACAGAACGATGCTGCCTCTTTGCAGAGCCGGCCGGATGACCTGCTCGACGTGATCGGACCGCGCTGCCGCGAAGAGAAGGGCTTCCATGCGGGTGCCATAGGCCTCTGCCGCACCGTTCAGCAGAACATGGCGCACGGCCTCGGCCCCCGGCGACCCGCCAGGTTCCCGGGTCACCAGAACATCATGGCCCTTAGCCCGCAGGGCACCGGCCAAACGGTGGATCTGGGTGGACTTTCCCGCCCCTTCCCCGCCTTCAAAACTGATGAATAGACCCGAGCGCGCCAAGGATAACTTCCTGAAATGGGAGGCAGACCGCTGCCTTACCTCTTCCTTTAATCGAACTTCGGTTCCAGGCAAACCGTTCCCGCCGCTTCCAATGTACTTTTAGGCGGTCACCACCAGAAAAGCAGAAGCTCCTTCACGGCATCCAGCGCCCGGTCTGTCAGACTTCCCTCTGCCACGCTGCCGCTCGTGTAGAGAGGAACCTCGCGCAGCAGCTTGGGCCCGGCGTAAAGTGACAGTCTGCCCACTTCTTTGCCTGGCTCCACCGGCGCATAGATTGGCCAGCGATAGGTGATATGTCCTGTAATGCGCTCGGGGTTGGTCGAGGGGATGAAGACATCGACATCCTCCTTCGCCGCCACTTCCACCGAGGAGCGTACGCCGCCATAGACGCTGACCTCGCCTACGGGCTGTTGGGCCGCGAAGAGCTTGCGGTAGTCAAAATTGGCGAGGCCCCATTCGAGAACACGCTTGGCCTCTTCCTGGCGCTCCTTATCGGTGGCAAGCCCGCCCAGCGCAAGGAACAGCCGCTTGCCGTCGCGCTCGATGGAAACCGCGATGGAATAGCCCTGCCCTTCCGTGAAGCCTGCCGCAAGACCATCAATGCCGAGGCCCTGGGTTGCGAGCGGATTGCGATTGCGCTGGCGGATCTTGTTCCACTCGAAATCGGCTGCGACATAGGTCTTGTAGATCTCGGGATAGGTCTGCTGCAGGTGCCGGGACAGCAGGACGAGCTCCTTCATTGTCGTGCGGTTTCCAGGATCAGGCAGTCCGGACGCGTTCTTCAAGGTGGTGACCTTGAGGCCGAGATCGCGGGCACGGCTGGTCATGCGTTCGGCGAACTTCTCCTCCGAACCGGAAAGCCCCTCGCCGAGGATGATGCAGGCATCGTTGGCTGACAGGATGATCACCCCTTTCAGGAGGTCACCGACGGAGATTTCGGATTTGAGTGCAGCGAACATGGTCGCGGTGCCGGAGGGGGCGCCGCCGGTTCTCCAGGCATGTTCGCTGACCTTGAACGGTGTATCCGGGTTGATCTCCCCGTTCTCGATCGCCCCCGCAACCGTATCCACCACAAGGATCTTGGCCAGAGATGCCGGCGACACAGGCTCGTTCTCGCCCTTGGCGAGAAGCACGGTTCCGGTCTTCGCTTCGATCATATAGGCCTGCTTTGCCTTTGTGTCGAAGCCGCTCGCCGGTTGCTCTGCGGCAAACACGGAGCCACCGATCAGCACTGTCGCCAGCAAGCCGGTCACACACCGGCGCATGACCGCGTAAAGCCCTTGCGTGCGCCGAGCCGTCCGGGTTGCGAAAAGCGAATCCTGCTGAATTGTCGTCATGATTCCCGTCCACTGGTCCTGTGCCATCTAGCGACAGGCACCCGCCATTGCCAAGCGCGACGGTGCGAAATGGGCCAGTTGTGCCTATGGCCGCGCCAATGCGCGGCATCCTTGCAACGATTGGCGCCGAAGGCCGGTCAGGAATGGGATCGGCGATAGGAGGCGAGGATGGAGTCTGCGGTCAGCTCACCCTTGAAGATCAAAACGGCGTCGAAAGGACCTTCGGCATGATCGGGCACTTCGATATAGGCGGAAGCCGTCGATGCGCCGCCCAACGAGAACATGGGGCGTTCATAGGGGAACGGGCCCACGTCAGGAAGTGACGGGAAGCTTGCCAGTTCGGCTTGCGCATCCAGGGTGGCGGGTGCGGCGGCAACCGCCGGCATGGCGGCAAAGGCCGCGCCAGCATCCGCACGGGGTGCACCGCCGCTCGGCGTGCTGCCTTCATATCCAATAGCCGATGCCTGCGCATCCAGCGTCTGAACCTGCTTGCGCAGCGGTTCGGCCGAAGCGACCATCACACCCGTCGCAATCTGACCTTCCGGCATGACCGACGGTGCACGGCTGCCAGCCGGCCGATAGGATGCCATGAGCATCGGCATATCGTGACCATCCATCCGTGCACGGCCCACATACTGGACCCGCACCTTGCCCGTTCCGCTGTGCTTCAGATCGAGCATTTCGGCCGTCTTGCCCGAGAGATCGATAATGCGGTTCGAATGGTAGGGACCGCGATCGTTGACACGCACGATGATCGACGAACCGTTCTCGACGTTGGTTACCCGGGCGTAGGAAGGCAAGGGAAACGTCGGATGCGCTGCAGTCAGCCCCTGAAGATCGTAGACTTCACCATTGGCCGTCAGGCGACCGTGGAACGCGGACCCGTACCAGGACGCGACTCCGACCTTGTTATAGCTCTTGTCTTCCTTGGGGTAATAGGTCTTGCCCTTGACGACATAGGGCTTGCCGACCATGTAGCGGCCGCCGCCCTTCGGGACATTCTTGCCAAAAACGACGCGCGGACTGGCCTTCACACCATATTCGGACTCCGCGAAATATTCCTTGCCATGCTTTCCGGAGGACCGCGGACCTTGGGTGGTGCCGCAGGAAGCGAGCCCAACGCATAAAGCGCCCAGCGCGAACCATCGCATGCTGGAGGCCATGGAAAGTACCCCCCGTCCATCACGGCTCATGATCATTACCCTCAACGCATAACTCTTACAGGTTCACTGCCCGGCCCGGAATCCATAGCCCCCGGAGCAGTGTCGACCGGCTGCCAGAACATGCGCGGAAGATGGCAAAAATGCGAATTAAATTGTGGAGAACGGTTTTTAACTTATTGATATGGTTAACCCAGTCTTACCGTTCCAAAGCGAATAGCCCCTCACCCGTTCGCAATTGCGACGAGATTGTAGGATTTGCTGCGCATGGTCGTGAGCGGCCGGAACGTTTCCGAACTACCGAAGAGGCGGAGAACCAGACCGCCAACGCCCCGAATTCCCTTGGGCAGATCGAACGCAGGGCCGAAATAAAAGACCGTGTAGCCAAGGTCTCTCAGGAATTCCACGCTGCGGCTGGTCCCGTTCTTCACCTCGCCTGCCATCTGCTCGAAAAGAATGGCTGGCCTCGAGCGAGCGATCATCTCGCGGCAGCCGGACAGGACTTCATATTCGTGGAACTCCACATCGATCTTCATCACGTCGATGGTGAGATCGGTCAGCTCTGCAATGCCATCATATTTTCGCACGAGGATCTGGGTGGTTTCGCCATCTGCTCCCTCCGGGCTCGCCACGATCTGCGATTCTCCAAGATTGTCCGGTGATAGCTGGAAGGTGAGCATCGCGTCCCGATCGCTCAGGCCGCAATTCCACGGCTCGATGGCTTTTCCGTCGGCGTTGATTTCGAGAATCCGGAAAACTTTCGGATTTGGTTCGAAAGCCAGAACGCGACTGGCTGATCTGGAAAAATAGACCGCGTGGTTTCCGATATTGGCTCCGATATCCAGGAAAATCCCGGCCGTGTCGGTTCCCCGCTCACGGAGAAACCGCATGGCTTTCTCCAGGAAGTCCCCTTCGTAGACCCCATGTATCATCACCTGGAGACCGATATAATCCCAAGCGTAGATGGCCATGTGATCCCCTGCCAACCGCAGGTTTCTCCGCGCGAGCCGCCTCAGCAGCCGCTCGCACGTCCATTCCATAATCCCCGTCATCCCGATTGCCCCCGCAAGTCGACCGAAGCGAGCTTAGGGCCTCAGGCCAATCGTGGAAACAAAAAAGACCGTGAAGGCTCGGCAAACGCTGCACGGCGCTTCCGCATGCGGGCTTGGTCTGCGGCGTATAAAAGGCTGAAGATTGGCGGAAGAGGTGGGATTCGAACCCACGGTACGGTTTCCCGCACGCCGGTTTTCAAGACCGGTTCCTTAAACCACTCGGACACTCTTCCCACGGTTTGATCGCTCCGTCTGTGCCTCTCGGCTCTGCTGGAAGCAGGCCGCCCTTTAAGACAGGCGGGACGGTCGATCAACCAATGTCCGGCTTTTTAACAGCTTTCCCATGTGGGTCAACCTGCTCCCGTTTCTTCGAGGCGAGGCGTTTCGGGGCCGATGGAGCGGCGTCGGCTTGACCAGCTTTGGCGCAGGACCGTTCCGCCCGATCAGGGACCGAGCTTTCGGAACGTGCCGTTTTCCATGACGAAGGGGTGATAGCCATCCTCGCTGCTCTCATCCAGCACACCACCGACGACGATGAGGTTACTGTCCGGGCGATAGGACAAGGGCTCCTTGTCTTCCCAACAACAGACGGTGGCAGGCAGGAAGGTGACCGCACCATTCGTGACGTCGATGGCCGCGCCATGCTCGCACTGGGCACCGCAGCCCCAGGTCACAAGCACGTAATGTCCCGCGAAATTGGGCTTGTCGTTTGCGGCCGCCTTCAGCCGGGTCCGAAACGCCCGAACCTCCGGGCTATCCAGCTTCAGCCTGGCGTTTTTGCCGGTGTAGATTTTCGCGGGGAAATCCTCGAATCGCGCCTCGGCAAATGCCGTGTTGCCAGCCAGGAAGGTGCCGCCGATGGCCAAGAACGCCATCAGGCGAGAGGCGTTTCTACGAATTAATAGAGGCATCGGTCCCTCCCGAGGACACTGTGGCGACAATTTCTGCGGTGCATGATTCTGCCTTGAATTTTGTGGCCTCGGAAAGCGGCGAACAAGTCCAAATTCGGGCCGGAGGGACCGCTACGGGCACACGGCCTTCAGAAGCGCCACACCGCTGCGCCCCCTGTCATTCCGGCGCCGGCGGCCGTCATCAGCGCCACGTCGTGGCGGCCGATACGGCCGGCTTGCCGGGCAAGGGAAAGCGTGAGCGGGATGGTGGCCGCGGAAGAGTTCCCGTAGTCCACCACGGATCGCTCTGTGCGATCACGGCCGATCTTCAGGTGATCCGCGACCGTATCGAAAATGCGCGTATTGGCCTGATGCGGAATGAAGCGGGTGATCGCAGATGCGGGCAATTCGGCCGCGGCAAGCGCGTTCCGTCCGGTTTCCTCCATCATCCGCACCGCCTTTTCGTAGACAGCGCGGCCGTCGCGCATGGTCATCAGCGCCGCGTCCGCGTCCATGGCGGGTGCGAAGGGATTGGCCGAGCCGCCAGCGGGAATGGTGATCAGATCATAGGCTGAACCGTCCGCCTGGAGATCGGCGCCCAGCAGGCCGGTTCCTGCGTCCCCATGCGGTGACAGCACGACGGCGCCGGCCGCATCGGCAAACAGCACGGCGCTCGCCCGTTCCTGCGGATTGATGCGGCGGGAAAGGATATTCGCCGCCACGATCAGAACAGGCCTGTTCTGGCTCCGCACGAAACCATCGGCAAGGGTGAGGGCATAGATGAAGCCCGCGCAGGCCCCGGCGAGATCGATGCCCCCTGCCCGCGCCAAACCGGCCTTACGGGCGACAAGGGGGGCGCTGGGCGGCAAAAGATGATCCGGGGTGGAGGTGGCAAGAAGCAGGAGACCGATGTCGTTCGCGGCAAGTCCGCTGTCGGCAAGCGCCTTGCGGGCCGCTTCGGCCGCCAGATCGCTCAGCGTTTCGCCCGGCTCAGCCCAGCGACGGGTCCGAATGCCGGTGCGGCGCTCGATCCAGCCGGCTTCAAGGCCAAGTTGCGTCTCGATCTCGCCATTGGAGACAATCCGGGCAGGAACAGCATGGCCGAAGCCAGCCATCCGGCTCGTCCGCGCCGCGGTCACCGGCCAAACTCCCCAAGCACATGGCTGACCGCCTCGTTGATGCCATCATAGAAGCGGTCGAGCTCGGCCTCCGTCACGCAATAGGGTGTCATGAGATAGAGTACATTGCCGAGTGGGCGGATCAGCAATTGTTTTTCCCGGAAAAAAGCACGCAGCTTCGGGCCGCATTCGGCAAGGTAACCACCCCCCGGAAACACGAGGTCGAGCGCGGCAATGGTGCCCATGCGGCGGATATTCTCGAAGCGCGGGTCGCCCGCAAAACGCTTCAGATGACGATCATGGGCTTCGCCGAGCGCATCGATGCGCGCCTGCACCGGTTCGTTCGCCCAGACCTCCATATTGGCAAGCCCGGCGGCGCAGGCGATGGGATTGGCGGTGAAGGAGCTGGAGTGGAAGAAGGTCTTCCGGCGGTCGGTGGAAAGGTGGGAGGCGAAAATTTCCTCGGTCGATAGCGTGACCGCGAGCGGGATGGCACCGCCGGTCAGGCCTTTGGAGGTGCAGAGAATGTCGGGCGCAACACCTGCCTGCTCGCAGGCGAAGCGGGTGCCGGTTCGTCCCCAGCCGGTCATGACCTCGTCGAAGATGACCAGCACGCCATGGGTGCGGGCGATACGGTGCAGCTCCTTCAACACCTCTGGCCGGTAGAAGCGCATGCCGCCGGCACCCAGCACAAGCGGCTCGACCAGCAGCGCCGCCATGCCACCTTCGCGGCACAGGCGCTCGAAGGCATCGAGCGTTTCCTGCTCCTTCTCGCGGGAGGGGCCCGGAAAGGGCAGCCGCTCGACCGAAAACAGCAGCGGATCATAGGGCGCGTTGAAGACGCCGCGCTCGCCCGTCGACATGGTGCCGATCGTGTCGCCGTGATAGCCGTCTTCAAGCACGGCAATCCGGCGGCGGTCGATGCCCTGATTGTGGAAATGACCGAGCGCCATCTTCAGCGCCACCTCCACACAGGTGGAGCCGCTGTCGGAGTAGAAAACCCGGGTCAGGCCCTCGGGTGCGATCTCCACAAGCGCGCGGGCCAGGGCTTCAGCCGGTTCGTGGGTGAATTCGGCAAAGATCACCTGATCGAGGCTTTCCGACGCCTTGCGGATCGCCTCCATGATGGGGGGATAGCGGTGCCCGTGGGTAATCACCCACCAGGAAGAAATGCCATCGAGGATGGCATGGCCTTCCGCGTCGAAGATCGTGGCTCCCTCCGTGCGGACGGCCTTGCGCATCTCGGGTTCCAGCGCATGCTGGGTGAAGGGATGCCAGACGGGCGACGAATGGTTCATTTCAGCACCTCTTCGAAATCCGCAAGACGGAAGTTTGCGGCAAAGACCGCGGCGAGCGCATCGCGGTCCAGATGCGGCAGCATCGGCAAGCGCCCGAGGATCTTCACCTTGCCCATCACGCCGATGATGCGCTGTGTCTCCTCCATCTCGTCGCCGATGAAGGCGACACCCAGCACCGGCACGTTTCGCGCGCGCAGGGCCTCCAGCGAGAGAAGCGTGTGGTTGATCGTGCCCAGCATGGTGCGGGCACAGAGCACGACCGGGTGCTTCCAGCGGGCAAAAACATCGATATAGGTCGCGGTCTCGTTCAGCGGAACCATCAGCCCGCCGGCCCCCTCGATCACGAGCGGCCCCTCGCCTCCCGGCGGCACCAGCCGGTCGAGCGCGATTTCCACCGCATCGAGGCGGGCGGCATAGTGGGGCGATGCCGGCGTCTTCAGGCGATAGAGTTCCGGCAGCACCTTTTCCGCAGGCAAGCCGCCAAGACGAGCCACCAGCTCGCTATCGGTTTCTTCCTCGAGACCCGATTGCACCGGCTTCCAGTACCGCGCCTGAAGTGCGCCCGACAGGGCAGCGGAAAACACGGTCTTGCCAATGCCGGTATCGGTTCCGGTCACGATGATGGGGGTCGTCATGATCATTCTCCGGGCATTTCGGACTGCATGATTTCTGCCAGGCGGTCCACCATGGCAGAGATGTCGTCCATCGTTACATTCAACGTCAAGGAGAGCCTGAGCCGGGCTGTGCCCTCCGGCACCGTCGGAGGACGGATGGCGCGGATGTCGAAACCCGCCTCGCGCATCCGGGCGGCAATGCGCACGGAGCGGGCATTGTCGCCGATCGGGACGGGGATGATCTGCGAGGGGCCGGGATCGATCCCCAGCCGCTGGCGCAGCAGGTCACCGGCCCGTGACATCCGAGCGGCGAGGTTCTCCCGCCGCTCGGGCTCATCCGCCACGATCTTCAGGGCCTCGCGCACGCAAGCCGCCATCAGCGGCGAAGGCGAGGTGGAATAGATGAAGGGCCGGGCCCTGTTGACGAGATAGTCGACCAGCACGCGATCCGCGCCCAGGAGGGCACCGGATGCGCCAAGTCCCTTGCCGCAGGTGTGCAGCGAGATCACGTTTTCCCGGCCTTCGAGGAAATGCCCGGCGCCCCGGCCGCCCTCTCCATGGACACCGGTCGCGTGGGCCTCATCGATCACCAGAAAGGCATCGTGGCGGTCCGCGAGTGCGGCCAGATCGGCAAGCGGCGCGAAATCGCCATCCATGGAATACAGGCTTTCGACCGCGATCCAGGCATGGCCCCTGCCCCCACCGCGCCGCCATGCGGCGATGGCGTCTTCCAGGGCATCGAGGTCATTGTGGGGAAAGGCGACAGCCGATGCCTTGCTCTGGCTGATTCCGTCGAGCGCGCTCGCATGCACGAGGTCATCGTGAAAGATGCAGTCCTCGCGCTGTGGCAGGGCCGAGAAGAGCGCCAGGTTTGCCGTGAAGCCGTTGCCGAAATAGAGGCAGGCACCCACGCCGAAAAAGGCGGCGGCTTCCGCCTCCAGCGCTTCGTGTTCCGGATGGTTGCCGCGCAGCAGCCGAGAGCCGCCGGAGCCGACGGGCACGCCGCGAGAAAGAGCATCTTCTATCGCGCCCTTCAGGCGTGGAGAATTGGCAAGGCCGAGAAAGTCGTTGGAGGTGAAATCGCGTCCCGCCTCCGGAAGCAGCGCGCGGCGCCGGCCTTTTCTCTCAAGGCCGGCGAGTGTGCGGCTGTACCGGGCAAGCCGGTCGCTCATTCCGCATCGCACCCCAGCGGTTCCGGCTTCAGGCCGAGCTTGCGGAACAGCGCCTCGTCATGGCTTTCGCCGGGATTGTCGGCCGTCAGCAGAACATCGCCCGTAAAGATCGAGTTGGCACCGGCCATGAAGCAGAGCGCCTGCAGTTCGTCGCTCATTTCGGTGCGCCCCGCCGAGAGCCGCACATGACTGGTCGGCATCAGGATGCGGGCAAGCGCGATGGCGCGGACGAAATCGATCGGATCGACGGGATCGGCATTCTCGAGCTTCGTGCCGGGGATCGGGATCAGCATGTTGATCGGAACGCTCTCGGGCGGCTCGGGCAGGTTGGCGAGCGTGACAAGCATGTCGATGCGGTCTTCGGTCGTCTCGCCCATGCCGAGAATGCCGCCGGAGCAGACCTTCATGCCCGCATTGCGAACATTGTCCAGCGTTTCCAGGCGGTCTGCGAAGGTGCGGCTGGTGATGATCTCGTTATAGTAACGCTCGGACGTATCGACATTGTGGTTATAGTAATCGAGGCCGGCATCCTTCAGGCGCAAGGCCTGCTCGGGCGAAAGCATGCCAAGCGTCATGCAGGTTTCCATGCCCATGGCCTTCACGCCGGAGACCATGGCGATGACCATGTCCATGTCGCGCTCTTTCGGGCTGCGCCAGGCGGCGCCCATGCAATAGCGGGTCGAGCCCTGCTCCTTGGCTTTGCGGGCCTCGGCCAGCACGCGCTCCACCTCCATCAGCTTGGAGGCCTTGAGGCCGGTCGGGGCGTGGGCAGACTGGCTGCAATAGCCGCAATCCTCCGGGCAACCGCCGGTCTTGATGGACAGAAGGCGGCTCATCTGGACCGCATTGGCATCGAAATGGCGGCGATGGACCGTCTGCGCCTCGAACATCAGATCGTTGAAGGGCTGGTTATAGATGCGCCGGGCCTCTTCGGCTGTCACGCGGCCGGTGGAGGCACCGGATACGGCAGAGGGCGTCTGGTCGGCGGAAATCTTGTCGAGCATCGCGTGTCGCAGTCCTTCTGTTGGCATGTCGAAAGCGCTAGGGCACTCACCCTTGCCCGCTTTCGTAGATAGTTTCAAGAATTATCTATAATTTTCCCCGACCCCTCTTATCAGGGGCGAAGGCATTCATTCTGATGACGTTCGCATGCCATAGGGGCAAAGAAAAGATGGAAAGACGTCGTATTCGGACGCAGCGCAAAAGATCAGACTGATATATCACCCACCTTGATCTTGCCGCCCTGCTCTGCCACCATCCTGATATATCAGTTAGGACTATTGTCATGGCCGCAGCAGCCGATTCCCTCAGCCATCAGGCCTATCTCGCGCTGGAGAGCCTGATCGTCACGCTGAAGCTCAAGCCCGGCTCGCTGGTGACGGAAAAACAGCTGATCGACCTTGCCGGTCAGGGCCGCACGCCGGTGCGGGAAGCGATACAGAAGCTCGCCTGGCAGGGCCTGATCGAAGTGCGGCCCCGGGTCGGGCTCCAGGTGACCGAGATCGGCCCCGACGACTATGCACAGATCCTGCAGGTGCGGGCAGAACTGGAGCCGGTTGCCGCCGGTCTCGTCGCCCGGCATGCCAATGCGGAGCAGCGCGCCCGCCTGCTCGCCTGCGCGCAGACGATGACCACCTGCGCCGTGACGGGCGACATGGCCGCCTTTCTTGCGGCCGACAAGCTCTTCGACGAAATCATGGAAGATGCCTGCCCGAACCGCTTTCTGACGTCGGCGCTGGCGCCTCTGCAGACCCATGCGCGGCGGCTGTGGTTCTCGACGGCCAGTCACGAGCGGATGGACCGCTCCATCTCCCTCCACGTCGCCGTCATCCGCGCAATCCAGCAGGGCGATGTGTCCGGCGCCTCCCGCGCCATGACGGCGCTGATGGATTATCTGGTGAAGCGGTGATACATATTGAGGTCGGCCTAAAAAAGCGTTGACTAAATATGCGGCACTGCTAACCTTCCCTTCAGGATGCGGGAGAATTCCTGTGTCCCGGGGCTTAGAAAACCCCTTACATCAATCGGCGGCGCCTTGATCAGCGCCTCCCGAACCCATTAGCTTTCCTGCCAAGCGGCCGGGAGGCCCCGGTCATGTCCAGAACTTCGGTTTAAAAGCCGGGGCGGCCGTTGATGTACGGTTTTTCTACTCCCCGGTCACCGGTGGCTAATCCATGGCCGCCGGTGGCTCCTCTTGACGCGGGAGTCAGCATGGATATCAACGAGCTCTACACATCCTCACCGGATTGGATCAAAGCCCTGATGGTGGTTTTGCCCCATGCGACGATCTATGGCGTGGCATGGCTGATCTTCAGGCGCCCGGGTGCGTCATCGCCCCCTGCCCCGAAGTCTTCCTCCCCTTCCGTGGTCGAAGTGCTGCCACCTGCGCCGGTGCGGCTCGATCTGGCCATGGCGGAGCTGCGGGACATGGATCGCCTGGCGCAGGAAAAATGACGGTGCCAAGGCCATGAAAAACGCCGCCCTCCGGAGGGAGAGCGGCGTCGAAACAGGCACGCGGTTTCGAGAGATCAGCCGACGAAGGCGCGCTCGATAACGAATTCGGCCGGCTTGTTGTTGGCACCTTCGGTCAGTCCGGCCTTTTCCAGCAATTCCTTGGTGTCCTTCAACATGGCGGCGGAACCGCAGATCATGCCACGGTCGACCGCCGGGTCGAGCGCGGGCACGCCGAGATCCGCAAACAGCTTGCCATTGGCCATCAGGTCGGTGATGCGACCCTGGAAGGGGTAGTCTTCGCGGGTGACGGTCGCATAGTGCTTCAACTTGTCGCCAACGATTTCGGAGAGCAGCTCGTTGGAGCGAATTTCCTCGATCAGGTCGAAACCATATTTCAGCTCTGCCACTTCGCGGCAGGTATGGGTGAGGATGACTTCCTCGAACTTTTCATAGGTCTCGGGGTCGCGGATCAGACTGGCGAAGGGCGCGATGCCGGTACCGGTCGAGAACATGTAGAGGCGCTTGCCGGGGGTGAGCGCATCGAGCACCAGCGTGCCGGTCGGCTTCTTGCGCATCAGCACGGTGTCGCCCGGCTGGATCTTCTGGAGGTGCTGGGTCAGCGGGCCATCCGGAACCTTGATCGAGAAGAATTCCAACTCCTCATCCCAGGAAGGGCTGGCAATCGAATAGGCGCGATAAATCGGCTTGCCCTCGACCATCAAGCCAATCATGGCGAACTCGCCGGAGCGGAAGCGGAAGCCTTCCGGGCGCGTCATGCGGAAACGGAACAGGCGATCCGTGTAGTGAGTGACGCTCAGCACCTTCTCGGCATAGACGCCGGCGGGAATGGATTCAGCGAAATCTTCGGTCTTGGCGGGAGCGTTCATCAGCGGTCGAGTCCTGTGGTCTTCCGGTTCACTGCCTTTTGGGCACGGCTAGGCTGATATTACATGTTGCGCTGCAGATAAAGGTAAAGCGTGCCACGGTCTTCAGCCGATGGAGAATATTCCGGCCCCAAGCCGATGGCATTCTGTATGCCCTATGCCGGGGGCGTCTACCTTGATTTTGATCAAGAAGCCATGCGGCACGTCATCGCGCCGCATGGTAGGGCCGGGTTCGGCGATCAGGCCGCCGGCTTGGCGTTGCGACGCCAGCTATAGGAGCCGGGATTGGCGCTTTCGCGTGCGGCCGGCTGGTAATGCTGGTCGATGCCCGGCAGGCGGCCTTCCGCAAGCCGCTTCAGAGCCGTCGCATTCTTCACCGCAAAGCTGGTGATGCCGCAGCGGAGCATGAGCGGGATCGGGTCGATCAGCACGTCTCCCACAGCCCGCACGTCACCCTGATAGTTCAGGCGGTCGCGCAGCAGCGAGGCATGGCTGAAGGCCCGGCCATCGTTGAAGGCGGGAAATTCCACGGCCACAAGGGCAATGCGGTCGAGATAGGGCGCAAGCGCCCGCACATCGTCGGCGGGCTTGATCAGCACGGCCAGGCCGCTCTCGTTGCTGGCTTCGGCATAGGCCAGGAAATCCGCCAACGGCCGAACGGGCTGCTCGCCCTCGCCCGCCTTGCGGTCTTCGGTTTCGATGACAAAGGGATCGTTCGTGACGAAACCTGCTTCGGTCCAGAGTCTGGTCATTGATAGATCCTTATTCCGCGGCTTCGGTCACGGCGCCGTAGAGCGCCACCTTGAAGGGCTGCGGCCCGACACGGCGATAGGCGTCGAGGAAGGTCTCTTCCTTCGAAAGCCGCAGGCCGAGATAGGTGTCGACAATGGTTGCCACCGCATCCGTCACCTTTTCCGGCTCGAAGCCACGGCCGATGATTTCGCCGATGGAGGTGTTTTCATCACCCGAACCACCGAGCGTGATCTGGTAGAGCTCGGCGCCCTTCTTCTCCACGCCCAGAAGGCCGATATGGCCGACATGGTGATGGCCGCAGGCATTGATGCAGCCGGAGATCTTGATCTTCAGTTCGCCGATTTCCTCCTGCCGCTCGGGTGCGCCGAAACGGGAGGAGATTTCCTGCGCGACGGGGATCGAGCGGGCATTGGCAAGCGCGCAATAATCCAGCCCCGGGCAGGCGATGATATCGGTGATCAGGTTGGAATTGGCGGTCGCAAGACCGCTTACCACCAGTGCCCGGTAGACCGGCTCGAGATCGGCCAGCGCCACATGCGGCAGCACGATGTTCTGCTCGTGGCTGATGCGGATCTCGTCCTGTGCATATTCAGCGGCGATGTTTGCCACCACGTCCATCTGCGCATCGGTCGCATCGCCCGGAATGCCGCCGATGGGCTTCAGGGAAATCGTCACCATGCCGTAGTCGGGATGCTTGTGCGGCTTGACGTTGTTGTTCACCCAGCGGGCGAATTCCTCATCGCGCTTCTTCCACTCGGCAAGGCTTGCCCAGCCTTCGGCACGGGCCGGCAGATCCGGCGGCGCGAAATAGGCGGCAATCGCCTTCACGTCGGCTTCCGGAAGCTTCAGCTCGGTGTTCTTCAGCTCGGCGAATTCCGCATCCACCTGGCGGGCCAGTTCTTCGGTGCCCGTTTCGTGCACGAGGATCTTGATGCGCGCCTTGTACTTGTTGTCGCGCCGGCCATGCAGGTTGTACACGCGCATGATGGCGGTGATGTAGGAGAGCAGGTCTTCCTCCGGAAGGAAGTCCTTGAGCTTCTTGGCGATCATCGGCGTACGGCCCTGCCCGCCCCCGACATAGACGGCAAAGCCCAGCTCGCCCGTATCGTTCTTCTTCAGATGCAGGCCGATATCGTGCACCTGGATCGCGGCGCGGTCACGCTCGGCACCCGTTACGGCAATCTTGAACTTACGCGGCAGGAACGAGAATTCCGGGTGGACCGACGACCACTGGCGCAGAATTTCTGCATAAGGCCGGGGATCGGCGACCTCGTCCTGCGCGGCTCCGGCGAAATGATCCGCCGTCACGTTGCGGATGCAGTTGCCCGAGGTCTGCAGCGCGTGCATTTCCACGGTCGCGAGTTCGGCCAGAATATCCGGCGTGTCCGACAGCTTCGGCCAGTTGTACTGGATGTTCTGGCGGGTGGTGAAATGGCCATAGCCGCGGTCATATTTCCGGGCGATGTGTGCGAGCATCCGCATCTGCTTCGAATTCAGCGTGCCATAGGGAATGGCCACGCGCAGCATGTAAGCATGCAGCTGCAGATAGACGCCATTCATCAGGCGCAGCGGGCGGAAGGCATCCTCGGACAGCTCGCCGGAGAGGCGGCGCTCTACCTGATCGCGGAACTGGGCGACGCGCGCATTCACAAAGGCGTGGTCGAATTCATCGTAACGGTACATGGGTTCTCTCAGGCGGCAATGAAGTCGGGATCGGCGGCCTTGTAGCCGGCGGCATATTCCATGGTCGGGCCTTCGGCGCGGATGCGCTCGCGCAGGCGCAGAGGACGGATCCTGCCGTTCACCTCGACCACATCGATGACATTGACGTCAAGCACCAGATTGGCGGCAAAGTCGCGCTTGCCGATCTCCTCCAGCGAGGCGACGGCCTCCGCATGGCGCGCCACCAGCGCATCCTGAAGGCTCTCGGTCCAATGGCCCGATGCATCCAGCCACACGGCGATACCGTCCGTCAGCCTGTTTCCCGTCAATACCTTGTCAGCCATGGCTTCCATTCCCTACCAGTTCGCGGGCTTCGGCTTTTTCGCCGACCAGCGATTGAGACTGTGCGAAGTTTGCGCCCGCCACCGCATCGCCGATGATGACCATGACGGGTCCCGTCAGCTCGTCGCGATGCTCGAGATCGGGCAGATCCTTCAGCGTTCCGTGCAGCAGCCGGCGATTGCGGCGGCTGGCATTTTCAATGACGGCAACCGTCGTATCCGGCGACAGGCCAACCTGCATCAGCCTTTCGGCCACCGAGGCCGCCACCGTGCGGCCCATGTAGACGGCGACCGTTGCGCCGGAGATGGCAAGGCTCGCCCAGTCGGGCAGCACGTCGCCAGCCAGATCATGACCTGTCGTGAAGATCAGCGAGGAGGCGACGCCGCGCAGCGTCAGCGGCAGCTCGAAATCCGCAGCCGCGGCAAAAGCGGAGGTGATACCGGGCACGATCTCGTAGGAAATTCCCGCATCGCGCAGCGCCTGCATTTCCTCCATCGCACGGCCATAGACCAGCGGATCGCCCGACTTGAGGCGCACCACGCGCTTACCGGCCTGACCCAGCTCCACCAGCAGATCGCTGATCTCGTCCTGCTTCTTGGAATGGCAGCCCTTGCGCTTGCCGACCGAAATGCGCTCCGCATCGCGGCGACCCATGTCAACGATCTCCTGCGGGACGAGGGCGTCGAAGACGATCACGTCCGCTTCCATCATCACGCGCTGGGCGCGGAGCGTCAGAAGGTCTTCCGCGCCGGGGCCGGCGCCCACCAGCCAGACATGGCCTTCGGGGCGGTCGATGGAACGGATGAGGCGGGTCGCCTTGCGGCGCGCTTCGGAGAGATCGCCGCGATTGACCGCATCGGCCACTTCGCCGGTGAAGAAGCGGCGCCAGAAAATCCGGCGGGCTGCTCCCTTCGGAAGGAGATGGTCAGCGGCGCGGCGATAGAGATTGGCCATCTGCGCAAGCCGGCCAAGCGAAGGCGCAAGGATCTGGTCCACCTGCGCCCTGATCATCTGGGCAAGCACCGGACCCGCCCCTTCCGTGCCGATCGCAACGGCCACAGGCGCACGGTTGACCAGAGCGGGCGTGATGAAATCGCAGAATTCGGGCTGGTCGACGGCATTTGCCGGAATCTTTTCCGCCCGGGCAGCCGCCACGATCTGCTGATCGAGGTGTTCGTCACCCGTCGCCGCAAAGACCAGCACCATGCCCTTTACCTGCGCGTGTGCGAACTCCGCAGCCACATGGGCGATGCCTTCGGCTTTCAGGAAGGCGGCATAGTCGGGTTCGGGATCGGCGCCGAAGGCGATGATCACGGCTTGTGTGTTGCGCAGCAGGCGGGCCTTCGCAAAGGCCTCGTCGCCATTGCCGAACACCGCCACGGTCTTTCCGGCAACGCGGAAAAACGCAGGGAAAACGGTGAGCTGATCTGCCGCCTCGCGCATGGGGTGATCCTGTTTCAAGAAGGCCTGACTATCGCCTCTAGCGCCATTTTATTGAAGAAACAGAAATCCCGAGGAGATAGGCCTCTGGTATTTCTTTGCTCGGTGTATGGCGTTTTGGAGCAAATATCACCGGATGCTGTATTTGCCCAGTCCTGACAGCGCCGGGGATTGCCGCGCACCTGCAATTGACTCGGTCGATGATTTGTTTTGAGGTGACCCTCCAATCTCAATCCCGACAGGAAACAAAGACCGTGTCCGACGCCGCCCTTTCCGCCCGCCTCCTCGATGTCATCGAAAAAGACATCATTCCGCTGACGCAAAAGGGGGTAGCCGCCGGAAACAAGGTTTTTGGCGCCGCCATTCTGCGCAAATCCGATCTCTCGCTGGTGCTGGCCGAAACCAATAACGAGCTGGAAAATCCGCTCTGGCACGGTGAGGTGCACACGCTGAAGCGCTTCTACGAAATGGGCGAACGGCCGGACACGAAGGACCTGATCTTCCTCTCTACCCATGAACCCTGCACCATGTGCATGTCGGCAATCACCTGGGCCGGTTTCGACAATTTCTACTACTTCTTCTCTTACGAGGACAGTCGCGACGCCTTCGCCATCCCCCACGACCTGAAGATCCTGAAAGAGGTCTTCGGGCTTGAGCCCGGTGGCTATCGCAAGACGAATGCCTTCTGGCATTCCGGCTCGCTCCGCGAAATGGTCGCTGCCGCACCCGACGCCGAGAAGGCGCGCATGCAAGACCAATGGGCACGGATCAACGCCGAATACGCCCGTCTTTCCGAGACCTATCAGGCCTCGAAATCCGGCAACTCCATTCCGCTGAACTGATCGGACCGACATCATGGAACCGTCTGGCGACATCAAACGCCTGCTCGAGATCATGGCGGCGCTTCGCACGCCCGTGACCGGCTGTCCCTGGGATCTCGAACAGGATTTCGAGACGATCAAGCCCTATACGATCGAGGAAGCCTATGAGGTCGCCGATGCCATCGAGCGCGGCGACATGGACGATCTCTGCGAGGAACTGGGCGACTTGCTGCTACAGGTGGTCTTCCATGCGCGCATGGCCGAGGAGGCCGGTGAATTCACCTTCGAAGACGTGGTGAAGGCCGTGACGTCCAAGATGATCCGCCGCCATCCGCATGTCTTTGCCCGCTCTGACGCAGATACACCGGGTGCGGTGAAGCTCCAGTGGGATGCAATCAAGAAGGCCGAGAAGGCAGAACGGGCCGAGCGTCGGGCGAAACGCGGCATCACCGAGGACTTCAAGGCGGGCCATCTCGGCTCCGTCCCCCGCGCCTTCCCCGCCCTGATGGAAGCGCTCAAGCTGCAGGAGCAGGCGGCAAAAGTTGGCTTCGACTGGTCCGACCCCGCCCCTATCCTCGACAAGATCGAGGAGGAAATCGGCGAGCTGCGCCAGGCGCTGGCCGAAGGCCGTAAGGACAAGGTCGCGGACGAACTCGGCGACCTCATCTTCGCCACCGTCAATATCGGCCGGCATGTGAAAGCCGATCCGGAAATGGCGCTGCGCGGCACCAACACCAAGTTCCGCCGTCGCTTCGCCCATATCGAGAAGAAGCTCACCGAAGCCGGCGAAACACTCGAAGCCGCCAGCCTCGACCGCATGGAGGAATTCTGGCAGGACGCCAAGAAGGGTGAGCGGGAGTAGGACGGCCGCCCACCCTCGCGGCGGCTCAGGTTTCCTTACGCCTCTGGAGGATCCGCTCGTGATCCTGTCGCGAGCCGAGAATACGCGTGATTTCCACGTGGCTCTCGGTAATCACGTAAAAGATCGTGTATGTGCGCTCGAACCGGATGGACCGCAGTCCTGGTGACAGCGTGTCACGGCGCTTACCGACATGGGGAAATCCGCTCAATGCCCTTATCCTGCCACGCAAGCGCATGACATAGGCCTCGGCAAAGGCAGCATCTTTTGTAATATCTAAAATATAAAAATATATTGCGCGTATATCACGAAATGCCTCCGGTCTCAGAATGACCGGAAACCCGGTCATCAGCCCGCCATCTGCCGGTGCTTGCGGAACATGGCATCCAACCTGCGCTCCACCTCCTCGATGGACACGCTCGGCCGCGGATCATCCAGTGACTTTTGGATTTCCGCCCGAAGCCAGGTCTCGTCTTCAGCCGTCAAAACCACGTCCTCGTCGTCGTCACCGACGAATTCCAGGAAGTCCACATCGGTCCCGGTCGAATTCGGTTTCGTCATCGTACAGTCTCCATTTCGCGCATATTAGCACGACGTGGAAATGCCGCAAGCCTCACCATTCCGGTTTGGGGCGGGCGTTGCCGAGGCGGCCGTCGAGTTCCTCGGCCTGGCTTTCGGTCAGGCGGAGGTCGAGGCGGACGGAGCCGTCCTCCAGATCCTCGCGCTCGTCGACAATCGCGTTGGAATAGATCCAGGGCAGAAGCTTCATCTTTTCCGGTGGCAGAACGACCGATGTCTCGGTCATCACCCCCGAGAGCCGTTCCTGCACCTCTTCCAGAAGATGGTCGATACCCGTGCCGGCGATGGCGGAGACCGCCATGGTGTTCTGCGTCGCTGCCGCCTTCTGGGTCAAGGCATCCGCCGCTTCGAGCTCCAGCTTGTCGATCTTGTTCCAGACTTCGATCAGTCGCTCGGATCGATCTTTCTCGTCAATGCCGAGATCGCCGAGGATGCGATAGACGTCGGCCGCCTGCGCGCCATTGTCGGGGTCGGACATATCCCGCACATGCAGGATGATGTTGGCCTCCAGCACCTCTTCCAGCGTCGCGCGGAAGGCCGCAACCAGATGGGTCGGCAGGTCGGAAATGAAGCCCACCGTATCGGAGAGAATGACGGTCCGGCCATGTGGCAGTTTCATGCGCCGAAGCGTGGGATCAAGCGTTGCGAAAAGCATGTCTTCGGCCAGCACCCCTGCCCCGGTGATCCGGTTGAACAGGGTGGACTTACCGGCATTGGTATAGCCGACCAGCGCCACGATGGGATGTGGCACCTTTCGGCGCTTGGCGCGATGCAGCTGGCGGGTGCGCACCACCTGTTCCAGCTCGCGCTCCAGTCGGACGATCCGGTCCTGCAACAGGCGGCGGTCGGCCTCGATCTGCGTTTCGCCGGGACCGCCCATGAAACCCGCACCGCCGCGCTGGCGCTCAAGGTGGGTCCAGGACCGAACGAGCCGGCCCTTCTGATAATTGAGATGGGCGAGATCGACCTGCAGCGTGCCTTCCTTGGTGGAGGCGCGGCGGCCGAAGATCTCCAGGATCAGACCGGTGCGGTCGATCACCTTCGCATTCCATTCCTTTTCCAGATTGCGCTGCTGCACGGGCGTGAGCGGGTGGTCGAGGATGACGAGCCCGGCATCGTGCGCATCGAGCAGATCCTTGACTTCTTCAATCTTTCCCGTTCCGAGCAGGGTCGCCGGGCGCGGCGCCGCGATGGTCACGATCAGCCCCTCCGCAATGACCAGCTCAATCGCACGGGCAAGACCGATCGCCTCCTCCAGCCGCGCCTCGTTGGAGCGAGGGGCGGCCTGCGGCGGCACGTCCGCGCCCGGCTGGCCCCGTTGGGGCTTGGCAGGCTGTTTGAGTACGGGAACGATCACCACTGCGCGCATGTCGTCGCGGTGCTTTTCCTTCTCGGGAATGATCGATTCGTTGTTCGTGTCGCGAATGCTTATGGGACTTGTCCTGGCAAATGGCGGCCGCTTCCTGTGTTCTCACGGATCGGCGACGGTGGTGAAGGCGGTTCGCTGCTCTTGATCCAACAGACTATGACGGCGCCGCCGCTAAGGCAACGCCGTTTCGCCCGTTCAGGATCCCGGGAAAATCAGGCCGATTGTTCTTCCGACTCGAACATCTGCATCGGCTGGCCGGGCATGATGGTCGAAATGGCATGCTTGTAGACAAGCTGAGAATGCCCATCGCGGCGAAGCAGAACGCAGAAATTATCAAATGAAGTGACAACGCCCGTCAGTTTGACGCCGTTGATCAAGAATATTGTAAGGGAAATCTTCTGCTTGCGAACCGTATTGAGAAAAAGGTCCTGCAAGTTCTGAGAACGTTCCGCCATAGCGCCGATTCTTTCTTTCGTTCTTGCCGGTCTTACGACCGGTTACTAATCACGTCCGTCCCTTGGCCAACGTGGATTACCCGCCGTCTGGCCCCCGCGAATTGAGTATCAAATCGGCGTCTTTTCCGCAATGTCGAAAAAGGCCTCACGAATTTTCTGTGACACGCTGCCCGGATGGCCGTTTGCGACGGTTTTTCCATCGATCGAAACGATGGGAAAGCAAATGCTGGTGGCGGCCGTTATGAAGACCTCGCGGGCATTCAGCATGTCTTCAACGGAAAAATAGGCTTCCTTCACCTCGATTCCGAGAGTTTTCGTCACATCCATCAGCGTTGTGCGTGTAATCCCGCGCAAAATGCCCTGTTCGGCGGGTCGGGTGACGAGACGGCCCTCGCCGTCCACGATCCAGACATTGGTGGCGGCACCTTCTGTGACGCGACCCTGTTCATCCACATAAATCGCTTCCTGCGCTCCCGCTTCCTTGGCCTTCTGACGCGCCATGCAGTTGGGCAGAAGACCCACCGTCTTGATATCGACCCGCTCCCAGCGGTTGTCAGGCACGGTAATGGCAGCGATTCCCCGCGCGTTCTTATTCGCGATGATCGCCGGATCGGTGCTCTTGGCCGTGACCACCACGGTCATGGGCGTATCGGCCGCGGGATAGACATGGTCTCTTTTCGCCCGTCCGCGGGTCACCTGAAGGTAATAGAGACCGTTCTTGACCCGGTTGCGCCGCAGCACTTCCCGGATGACCTGTGTAAGCGCTGCACGGCTCATCGGCATCCGCATGTCCAGCTCGCCCAGAGAGCGCTCCAGACGATTGAGATGACGCGTCAGATCGACAATAACGCCGTGGCGAACCTCACATACCTCGTAAACGCCATCGGCGAACTGGAATCCCCGGTCCTCGATATGGACGGCCGCATCGTCATGCGGCTGATAGCGTCCGTTCACATAGGCAATCCTGGGCATAATCGGCCTCTTGGCTGGTTCTAGACAGGGGAAGATCCGGCGTCCGGTCAGACGCCGAGCGATTTCAGTTTGCGATGCAGCGCCGAGCGCTCCATGCCGACGAACTCGGCAGTGCGCGAGATATTGCCGCCGAAACGGTTGATCTGCGCGACCAGATAATCCCGTTCGAACATTTCGCGCGCCTCGCGGAGCGGCAGGGTCATGATGTGATAATCACTGTTGCCGGAAACCTTGGGCAGCATGTCTCCCAGATCGGTCGGAAGCATGTCGGCAGTGATCGGCGTGTCCGGGCCATCGGTCTGGGCGAGGATCATCAGGCGCTCGATATTGTTGCGCAGCTGCCGGATGTTACCCGGCCAGTCATGGGCTTGCAGCACGGCCATCGCATCGTCGCCGATCTTGCGGGCCCGAATGCCGGCCTGTTCGGAAATCTGTCGCATGAACTGGTCGACGAGAAACGGAATATCCTCTCGCCGCTCTGCCAGCGGCGGGACCTTCACAGGAACGACCGCCAGGCGGTGGTAGAGGTCTTCGCGGAAAGTGCCTTCGGCAATCTTGCTTTCCAGATTGTAGGCGGTGGAAGAGATGATGCGCACGTCCACCTTCACCCGCTTCGATCCGCCCACCCGCTCGAATTGCTGGTCGACCAGAACACGAAGGATCTTGTTCTGGGTTTCGCGTGGCATCTCGCCCACTTCATCCAGATAGAGAATGCCTCGATGGGCCTCTTCCAGAGCGCCGATCTTGCGCGGTTGGCCGGGGCCGCCCTCCGTGCCGAACAGCGCAATCTCCATGCGTTCCGGAGTGATCGCGGCCGCATTGAGCGCGACGAAGGGGCCGCCGGCGCGTGACGACTTGCGGTGGATGATGCGCGCGACCAGCTCCTTGCCGGACCCGGAAGGTCCGAGGATCATGATGCGGCTGTTGGTCGGAGAGACCTTCTCGATGGTCTGGCGCAGTTGCGACACGGCAACGGAGGTGCCGATCAGGTCGCCATGATCGCCCGTCCGCCGCTTCAGTTCCGTGACTTCCTTGCGCAACTTGGAGGTTTCGAGCGCCCGTTCTGCCACAAGAATGAGGCGGTCTGCCTTGAAGGGCTTCTCGATGAAATCGAACGCGCCACGACGAATGGCGGAAACGGCAGTCTCGATATTGCCATGACCTGATATCATCACCACAGGCAATTCCGGATGGCGGGCCTTGATCTCGTCCAACAGGGCCAGACCGTCGAGCTTCGAGCCCTGCATCCAGATATCCAGGAACACCAGCCGCGGCACGCGGTCGGAGATGGCGGCGAGCGCGCTGTCGCTGTCATGGGCGATGCGGGTTTCATGCCCTTCGTCGGACAGAATGCCCGACACGATTTCACGGATGTCTTCTTCGTCGTCCACGACCAGAATATCAGACGCCATCGGCCATTTCCTTGTGTCTTGCGTCTCCGGCAGCAGCCGTTTCCCGGCGCGGCAGGAGAACCCGGATCATGGCACCATGGCCATGATCGAATTCCGGCGGTGCATCATGCAGCTCAAGCTGCCCGCCATGTTCCTCGATGATCTTCTTCACGATGGCGAGTCCGAGGCCGGTGCCTTTTTCCCGCATCGTCATATAGGGTTCCAGAATTCGATGCCGGTTTTCCACCGGCAGGCCCCGCCCGTTGTCGACAATATCAACCGTGAAGAGATCGTGTTCGGCATCGAAGCGCGAGCGGACGAGGATCTTGCCCTCTGTTCTGTCGCCGGAACCCAGGACGGACTCGATCGACTCCACCGCATTCTTGATGAGATTGCCGAAGGCCTGCCCCAGCATGCGGCCGTCGAAAAGGCCCATCTGGCGTTCATCGCCGAACTCCTGCTCGAAGGCGATGTCACTAGACCCGACTTCACGCAGGAACACGCTGTCGCGCAGAATATCGCGCAGATCCGTTTCCTGCTTGGTGGGTTTCGGCATGCGGGCAAAGGCGGAAAATTCATCCACCATCCGTCCGATGTCGCCGACCTGCCGGACGATCGTGTCCGTGCACTGGTCGAAGACGGGCCGGTCTTCCTCGCTGATCAGCTTGCCGAACCGGCGCTTGATGCGTTCGGCCGAAAGCTGGATCGGTGTCAAAGGGTTCTTGATTTCGTGCGCGATGCGCCGCGCCACGTCCGACCAGGCCGTGGAACGCTGGGCGATCACCAGGTCCGTGATGTCATCAAGCGTGATGACGTAGGAGTCTGTCTTGTCGTTGGCTTCCTCTCGCGTCACCTGCACCGAGAGCGTGCGCTCCTTGCCGGACCGGATGAGATCGATCTGCTTGCGATAATCGGAGCGGGCGCGCGACGCCGCCTCGGACAGAACGGCATCCACTTCCGGTACGAGATCGGGCAGCCGGCGACCGATCAGGTCTTCTGCCTTGCGGCCGAGCAGGATCTCCGCAGACGGATTGGCGATGGTGATGCGTCGATCTTCCTCGACGCCGATAACGGCCGCAGTCACGCCAGACAGCACCGCCTCGATAAAGCGGCGCCGGTCATCCACTTCGTCCTTGGCCACCAGAATTTCGTCGCGCTGGGAGCGGATTTCGCTGATCATCTTGTTGAAGGTGCGCGACAGGCTGCCCACGTCGCCATCGGCGGCGCGAACCGGTACGATGACATTCAGATTGCCGCTGGCCACGCTGTCGGCGGCACTGATCAGAAGGCGGATCGGCCTTACGATGCGGTCTGCAATGGCAATGGCAGTCCAGATCGCCGCAAGCAGCACGATGAGGGCAAAACCCAGATAGACCACGGCAAAGGCAACCTGAAGCGAGGTGCGGCCCGCCTCCATCGACTTGTATTCGGCGGAATTGTCCTCCACCTCGCGCATGGCGCGCATGACCTTCGGATCGACGGCACGTATCGTATAAAGGTGGGCCCCGGTGATGTCCTTCAGCTGCAGGATGGCGCCCACGAGATTGGTTCCGCCCGGCGGGATCAGGGTGGGCTGACCCGCGACAGACGAGGCGAGCGCATCCTTCGGAACCGGCGGCAGCGGATTTTCCGTCTTGATGTTCGCCTGCACGATCACCGACCCATCCGATCGCAACAGGAATGCACCGAGCATGCCGCGGCCCCTTGCCTGCCGGGTCAAAAGCTCGACAAAACCGTTGCGGTCCAGATTGAAAAGAACGCGGTTGCGTTCCAGGTCGTTTGCCATCGACAGGGTTTGCCCCTGGAGATAGGCGGCATTTTCCATAACGTAGGCCTGCGCGACATTCATGGAATTGCGCACGATGGACTGGGTGCGGATGGAGAACCATCGATCCAGACCGACGTTCAGAAAAATGCTGGCAAAGATCGCGACCAGAATCGCAGGCGTGATCGCAACGATCGAAAACAGCGCCACGATGCGCACATGCAGACGTGCCGCAGCGCGCCCCTTGAGACGGGCTTTCCAGAGCCGTCCGATCTCGCGGACGATCAGGAATATAAGTCCCAGAATGAAGAGTGAATTCAGGCCGGCCGATGCGATGACCACCGGTCGCGTCGGCGCAAGCGGCGTGAGACCCAGCAGCACGAAGAGCGTGAGCACGGCGGAAACGAGAGCACCGGCCGCCAATCCCAGCCCGGGCACGGCAAAACGCGCCCGCCGGTCCTGCGCCGCGCCTCCCGCTTCTTCCTCGACCAGTGGCGTTACCATGCCAATCCCCAACCGCTCATGCGGCTTTTCTCCTGAACGCGCACGAGCCTGCCGTAAGGGAATGAACTTCACCCAGCGGGAAGATCACGACTTCAAGCGACTCGACCTGTAATCGTGACTTTCAAGCAACGCATTGTGGCGAAAATGCAACGCTTCTCTCCGCTCTGTCAAGCATTACGGGCATCGCGGTAGACGGAAATGCCGAGGTCGCGGATCTTCTTGCGCAGCGTGTTCCGGTTCATGCCGAGCAGGTCCGCCGCACGGATCTGGTTGCCGCCGGTCGCGGCAAGCGCCGCCATGATCAGCGGATGTTCGACTTCCACCAAGACCCGGTCATAGAGGCCGGGTGGCGGCAGCTCCTGGCCGAAGCCAGCGAAATACCGCCCGACAGCCTGTTCCACCGATTGTCGCAAGGTCAATTGTCCGGTCTTCTCGGCAGGACGGTCCTGCTGCACCGGCGAGCTCTGCGGTGGGTTGAGTTCAGCCTCCACGATCTCGCGGGTGATGACATCCTGCGGATAGAGCGCGACGAGGCGGCGGACCAGGTTTTCCAGCTCGCGAACATTGCCGGGCCAGTCGTAGGATTTCATTGCTTCCAGCGCCGAAACATCGAACCGCTTCGCGCCCAGCCCTTCCTTTTCGGCGATGAGTGCAAAATGGCGCACGAGATCCGGCACGTCTTCCCGTCGGTCGCGGAGCGGCGGAAGCCGCAAGGGCACCACATTCAGCCGGTAATAGAGATCTTCGCGGAAAAGACCCTGCTGGATCGACTGCTTCAGATCCTTGTTGGTCGCGGCGACGATGCGCACATTGGTGCGGATCGGCGTCCGCCCACCGACCGTCATGTATTCTCCCTGCTGGAGAACGCGCAAAAGCCGGGTCTGGGCATCCATGGGCATGTCGCCGATTTCATCGAGGAACAGGGTGCCGCCTTCGGCCTGCTCGAAGCGGCCGCTGGAACGGGATTGCGCGCCCGTAAAGGCACCCTTTTCGTGGCCGAACAGCTCCGATTCGATCAGATCGCGCGGAATGGCCGCCATGTTGATCGCGACGAACGGGCCCTTGCGGCGCTTGCCGTAATCATGCAGCGCCCGCGCCACCAGTTCCTTGCCGGTCCCGGACTCGCCGGTGATCATCAAAGTCAGGTCCGTCTGCATCATCCGGGCCAGGACCCGATAAACCTCCTGCATGGCCGCCGAACGGCCGACCAACGGCATGCCGTCCTGATTGTCTTCCTCGCCCCGAACCTGGACCTTCTTGGGCTCTGCAAGCGCCCGACCGATGATGGCAATGAGCTCGGTAAGATCGAACGGCTTCGGCAGATAATCATAGGCCCCTTTTTCCGAGGCCTTGATCGCCGTCATAAAGGTGTTCTGCGCACTCATCACCACCACGGGCAAGTCGGGTCGCGCCTTCTTGATCCGGGGCAGCAGATCGAAGGCGTTCTCGTCCGGCATCACCACATCTGTGACCACGAGGTTGCCCTCGCCGGCCGCGACCCAGCGCCACAGCGTAGACGCATTGGAGGTGACGCGGACCTCGTATCCGGCGCGCGAAAGCGCCTGATTAAGAACCGTGCGGATAGCGGCGTCGTCGTCGGCGACCAGAATCGTGGCATTCATCGGGAAACTCCCCCGGACCCGGAGGCCCTCATGTCTTCAACTGTTTGCGGTGTCTGGTCATCGGCGAGGCCACCGCGGGAAACGGGCATCAGCACACGGAATACGGTCTTGTTTGCGTGGCTGTCGCATTCGATGATCCCGCCATGGTCACCGATGATCTTCGCCACCAATGCAAGACCCAGGCCAGAACCGTTTGTCTTCGTGGTGATGAAGGGATCGAACAGATGCGGCAACAGGTCTGCCGGCACGCCTGGGCCGTTATCCTGAACGCAAAACTCCAGAGGCAGCGATACTTTTTCCTGGCTACCGGCCACCGAGAGGCGGATGCCCGGTTTATAGGCAGTGGTGAGCAGGATTTCGCCATTCGGACGGCTTCCGATGGATTCGGCCGCATTCTTGATCAGGTTGAGGAAAACCTGGATCAACTGATCCCGATTGGCAAAGACCGGCGGCAGGGAAGGATCGTAGATCTCCGCGATCTTGATATGACGCGCAAAGCCCGCCTGTGCCAGTACTTTCACGTGTTCCAGCACGGAATGAATGTTCACCGGCACCCGATCCACCGGCCGTTCATCGGAAAAGACCTCCATGCGATCAACCAAAGAGACGATCCGGTCCGTTTCGTCGCAGATCAGGCGGGTCAGCGCCCGATCCTCCGTTCCCACGGACATTTCGAGGAGCTGGGCCGCTCCACGGATGCCGGAGAGCGGATTCTTGATTTCATGGGCGAGCATCGAGGCAAGACCCGATACCGAGCGCGCTGCGCCGCGATGGGTGAGCTGGCGGTCGATCTTGTCGGCCATGGTGCGCTCCTGCACGACCACGACGACACAGCCCGGCTCGCCGGGCACCGGTGCCGCATAGATATCAACGAGCTTGTCCGGCCCGATCCTCGGCGAACTGAGATCGACCCGATATTCGTTCACCGGCGAGCGCCGCTCCCGCACCTGATCCAGAAGGGAGAGCAGCGGGCTTCCGAACGGCACGAAGGCGCCGATATGGTGCCTGGCCAGATGGGCCGCGCTGGCCGCGAAAAAATGCTCCGCTTCACCATTGGCGAATCGGACGATGCCCTTCTCATCCACCATGATCACCGGATTGCGGATGGCATTCAGCACGGTTGCGGCCATCATCTCGGTGGACTTCTGCTGGTCGCTCATGCAGCCTCCGAGGCGTCGATACGTTGTTGCCGATAGGTTTCGAGCGTGTCGCGGAATTGGGCGGCGGCCGCTTCCGGATCCCGTTCCGTCATCAACCGGGCGCGGATTTCGCCGGGCACGCCCGGCGCATGTCGATCCAGATACCAGCCCACGTGCTTGCGGGCATGGCGAACGGCGACATGGCTTCCATAGAAGTCGAGCATGGACCGATAGTGGTCCGCGGCCAATGCGGGAATTCGCTCCGGTTCCGGGGCCTTCCCTCCGGCAAGCCAGCCCGCATGCCAGGGCCGCCCCTGACAGGCACGACCGATCATGACCGCATCGGCTCCCGACAGCTGCAGGATCATCCGCGCATCGTCGGGCGTTTCCACATCGCCATTGGCCACGAGGGGAATGGAAATCGCCTCCCGGACAGCGCGAATCGCCGCCCAGTCCGCCCGGCCCTCGTAAAACTGCATGCGGGTGCGGCCGTGCACGGTGACGAGCCGGACCCCGGCCTGCTCCGCGCGAGCGGCGATCAGCGGGGCGTTTAGCGAGTTTTCATCCCAGCCCAGCCGCATCTTTACGGTGACAGGAACCTTTACCGCCCTCACGGTCGCCTCGATGAGAGACAGCGCGTGATCGGGATCGCGCATCAGCGCCGAGCCGGAATAGCCGCCGGTTACCTTCTTCGCCGGGCACCCCATGTTGATGTCGATGATATCGGCCCCGTTCGCCTCGGCGATCCGCGCCGCTTCCGCCATCCAGTGCGCCTCGCGCCCGGCAAGCTGCACCATGTGGGGGCGAATGCCGGTCCCCTTCAACCGAGCCCAGGACTCGCCGTGATCGTGAGCAAGCTCGCGACTGGCCACCATTTCCGTGACCACAAGGCCCGCTCCCCATTGCCAGGCGAGCGACCGGAACGGCAGATCCGTCACGCCCGACATGGGCGCGAGAATAACCCGGTTGCGGATTTCGACAGGCCCGATCCGAAACGGATCGTCAAGGGCGAAGGCAGTCAAGGGCATCATCCTGCATATTCTTGAGGCATGAGAAATTCGTGCATTATTTTTAATCACCGAACGGTCGCGCTGCCAAGTGAAAAAGGGATGACAGGCGCACTGCTGGTCAAATGCCTCGCGAGCCGTTAAACCCGCCCCACGACAAGAACAAGACAATCGCTGCACAAGGCTCCCATGTCCCAGAAGCATTCCCATGGCATCGTTATCGTCGCGGCGGGGCGAGGCGAACGAGCGGGCGACCCGGCGGAAGGCCCGAAACAGTACAGGCCGATCGGAGGACGCGCCGTCATCGCGCACACGCTGGATGCGTTTCTGCGGTGGAACCGGGCAGCCGCTGTCGTCGTGGTCATCCATCCCGATGACGAGGCGTTGTTCGAGCGTGCGACCAGCCTCCTTTCCGGCAAATCGTCGCTTAAGGTGGTGCATGGCGGGGCAACCCGCCAGCAGAGCGTCTTGAGGGGATTGGAAGCACTTTCCGGGCTGGGAATCACGCATGCCTGGATTCAGGATGCGGTTCGCCCGTTCCTCGACGGGAAGCTTCTCGCTCGCATCGAGACCGCCATCGAACAGGGCGCCAGCGGCATTTTGCCGGTTATGGCCGTCGCCGATACGCTGAAACGGGGATCGCCGGACGGTCTGGTGATCGATACCGTACCCCGCGCCGGCCTTTACGCGGCCCAGACACCTCAGGTCTTCGAATTTGCCGCCATCCTGGATGCCCATCGACAGGCCGCCGCCAGCGGTCGCAGCGACTTCACAGACGATGCTTCCATCGCGGAATGGGCCGGTATCCCCGTCCGGTTGGTCGAAGGTACGCCCGATAATGTCAAACTCACCGTCAAGCGGGACATTGCCATGGCTGATGAAAAGCTTACCCGGTCCGCCCTTCCCGATGTTCGCACCGGAAATGGCTATGATGTCCACCAGTTGGAACCGGGAGATGGCGTCACGCTCTGCGGCATCTTTATCCCCCACGATCAGCGGCTGAAGGGCCATTCCGATGCGGATGTGGCGCTGCATGCCCTGACCGATGCGCTTCTCGCCACCTGCGGCGCGGGCGATATCGGCGACCATTTCCCGCCGTCCGACATGCAGTGGAAGGGCGCACCGTCCCGGATCTTTCTCGAACATGCCACCAAAGTGGTGCGCGAGCATGGCGGTACGATCATGAATGCGGATGTTTCGCTGATCGCTGAAGCGCCGAAAGTCGGTCCGCACCGGCAGGCGATGCGGGAAAAGCTCTCCGAAATCCTGGGTATTTCGCTCGACCGTTGTTCGGTGAAGGCGACGACCAACGAGAAGATCGGCTTCGTGGGCCGGCGCGAAGGCATCGCCGCGATTGCCACGGCAACGGTCGTCTTCGGGAGGACCGGATCGTGAGCCTGTTTCCCTCCGATATCGCCGCGGATGCGCACAACATTATTGCCCGCTATTCTACTGCGGGTCATATGATCACGACAGCCGAAAGCTGCACCGGGGGCTTGATTGCGGGGGCACTGACCGATGTGCCCGGTTCATCAGCCGTGGTGGATCGCGGCTTCGTGACCTACACCAATGAGGCCAAGATGGACCTTATCGGGGTCCAGCCGGCAGTCCTTGCGGCCTATGGCGCGGTATCCCGCCAGACGGCGCTGCAGATGGCGGCAGGCGCCCTCACCCGCTCCCGCGCCCATGTATCGGTCGCCGTGACCGGCATTGCCGGACCGGGCGGTGGCTCGGAGGAAAAACCGGTCGGCCTCGTCCACCTCGCCGCCAAATGCCGCGACGGGCGTATCCTCCATCGGGAGATGCGCTACGGCGATCTCGGCCGCGACGGCATCCGACTCGCGACGGTTCGAACCGCACTCGAAATGCTGATTGAACTCGCATCATGACAGGATCGGGCGCAGCGCAATTCGTACGGCTCACCAAACGCCGTTAAGGACGGTACACGTTCGCCGCACGTGTCTCGAAGGCTTCGGCGAACATGCGGAAGGCGCGGTCGAACATGGAGCCCATCAGGGCACCGAGGATGCGGCTCTTGAATTCGTAGTCGATGAAGAAGTTCACGGTACAGCCGCCCTGCCCGTCCGGCAGGAAGGTCCACCGGTTGTTCAGGTAACGGAACGGGCCGTCGATATACTGCACGTCGATCGTGTGGCTTTCGCGGTTTAACAGCACCTGCGTGGTGAAGGTCTCGCGAATGGCCTTGTAGCCAACGGTCATGTCCGCGATCAACAGCTGCTTGCCATCGCGCTCCTTGCGGGAGCGGACAGTCAGAGCTTCGCAAAGCGGCAGAAATTCCGGATAGCGCTCGACATCCGCGACCAGATCGAACATCTGGTCCGGGCTGTGAGGCACCTTTCTCTGGCTTTCGAACTTGGGCATTGCGTCATCCGGCCGGGCCGCTCAGGCGGCGCCGGCAAGCTTCCTTTCCCGTGCGGCCTTGAGCCGGGCAAAATCGTCCCCCGCATGATGCGAAGACCGGGTCAGCGGGCTGGCAGAAACCATGAGGAAGCCCTTGGTATAGGCCACTGTTTCATAAGACTTGAACTCGTCCGGCGTCACGAACGACACGACCCGGTGGTGCTTGCGGGTCGGCTGCAGATACTGGCCGATGGTGAGGAAGTCCACATCCGCCGTGCGCAGGTCATCCATGAGCTGAAGCACTTCGTTGCGCTCCTCGCCGAGGCCCACCATGATGCCCGACTTGGTGAACATGGTCGGATCCAGTTCCTTCACCCGCTGGAGCAGGCGAATCGAGTGGAAATAGCGGGCGCCGGGGCGAACTGTCAGGTAATTGCCGGGAACGGTTTCCAGATTGTGGTTGAACACGTCGGGCTTGGCGGCAACGACACGCTCCAGCGCGCCGGGCTTCTTCAGGAAATCCGGCGTGAGGATTTCGATGGTCGTCGTCGGCGAGGCCGCGCGGATCGCAAAGATCACCTTTTCAAAATGCTCGGCGCCGCCGTCTTCCAGGTCGTCCCGGTCGACCGAGGTGATGACCACATGGGAAAGCCCCATCTGCTTTACGGCCTTGGCGACATTCTCCGGTTCGTCCAGATCGAGAGGATTTGGCTTGCCGGTTGCCACGTTGCAGAAGGCACAGGCGCGGGTGCAAATTTCACCCATGATCATGAAGGTGGCGTGCTTCTTGTCCCAGCATTCACCGATATTGGGGCAGCCAGCCTCTTCGCACACCGTGACGAGCTTGTTGTCCTTCACGATGGAGCGGGTTTCAGCATAGCCCTTGGAAGTCGGCGCCTTGACGCGGATCCACTCCGGCTTGCGCATCACCTCCGTGTCGGGCCGGTGGGCCTTTTCCGGATGGCGCACACGCTTTTCCGTTGCGTCCGTGCCGATAGTATCGAGGATGGTGACCATGTCTTTTGACCTTGTCTAGCGCCGTACGAGCTTGACGACGAAGAGCAATATGCAGGCGCCGATGAAGCTGGTGATGAGATAGCCGAGCTTGTCTTCCGCAACGAAAATGCCGAAGCGCTGGAGAACGGCGGTCGCCACCGCCGAGCCCACGATGCCGATGACGATGTTCATGAAGATGCCATAACGCATATCCATGAATTTGCCGGCGAGCCAGCCTGCCAAGCCGCCGATGATGATTGCCATGAACCAGCCGATTGCCATCGTCCCGTTTCCCCGTCAGTCCCTTTGCGCTCTAGATAAGGGCTGAGCGCAGCAAGAGCAATGTCTCTTTCGGGCGCAGCAGGCCGCGCCCATGTCCTTACGCGTTCAGTACGCGGCCATAGGCATCCAATACCGCTTCCTTCATCATTTCCGACAGCGTCGGATGCGGGAAGATCGTGTGCATCAGCTCTTCCTCGGTCGTTTCGAGGTTCATGGCGACGACGAAGCCCTGGATGAGTTCGGTCACTTCCGTGCCCACCATGTGGGCGCCGAGAAGCTCTCCGGTCTTCTTGTCGAAGATGACCTTCACGAGGCCGTTGTCTTCGCCAAGCGCAATCGCCTTGCCGTTCGCGCCGAAGGAGAAACGACCGACACGGATGTCGCGGCCGAGTTCCTTCGCCTTTGCCTCCGTCAGGCCAACGGAGGCGACCTGCGGGTTGCAATAGGTGCAGCCGGGGATCTTGCCCTTGTCCGTTGCATGGACATTCGGAAGACCCGCGATCTTTTCGACACACACGACGCCCTCATGCTCGGCCTTGTGGGCGAGCATCGGCGGACCGGCCACATCGCCGATGGCGTAGAGGCCCGGCACATTCGTCTTGCCATAACCGTCGATGACGATGCAGCCGCGGTCGGTCTTGACGCCCAGCGCCTCCAGACCGAGATTTTCGATATTGCCCTGCACACCGACGGCGGAGATCATCCGATCGGCGGTAATCTGCTGGCTCTTGCCATCGGCCGTCTCGACGGTCGCGCTGATGCTGTTCGCGCCCTTCTCGACCTTCGTCACCTTGGCGGAGGTGATGATCTTCAGGCCGCGCTTTTCCAGTGCCTTGCGGGCGATGCCGGAGATTTCCGCATCTTCGACCGGCATGATGCGGTCCATGACTTCGACGACGGTGACGTCGCAGCCCATGGAGCGATAGAAGCTCGCGAACTCGATGCCGATCGCGCCGGAGCCCATGACGAGCAGGCTTTTGGGCAGTTCCTTCGGCACCATGGCCTCGAAATAGGTCCAGATCAGCTTGCCGTCGGGCTCGATGCCGGGGAGTGCCCGCGGACGCGCGCCGGTCGCGACGATGATGTGCTTGGCCGTATAGGTGCCCTCGCCGAGTACGTTCTTCGGAACCGGGTTCTGCGGCTGCACGGCCGGCTTGGACGGCTTGGAAACGACGATCTCGTTGGCCTTGGCAAGCTTCGCCTCGCCCCAGATCACGTCGATCTTGTTCTTCTTCATCAGAAAGCCGACGCCGCCGTTCAGGCGCTGCGAGACGCCGCGCGAACGATTGACGACAGCCGTGACATCGGCGCTGATCGAGCCGTTCAGCACCAGCCCATAGGCCTTGGCATGGTTGGTGTTGTCGAGAACGTCGGCGGATCGCAGCAGCGCCTTGGTCGGGATGCAGCCCCAGTTCAGGCAGATGCCGCCCAGGTGCTCGCGCTCGACGATGGCCGTCTTGAGGCCCAGCTGCGCCGCGCGGATGGCCGCCACATAGCCGCCGGGGCCGGAGCCGATGATGATCACGTCATAGGAATTCGCCACGGGCCTTCATCTCCTCTTGGGTGCCGGAGGCCGGGTGGTCCACCCACCCGGTCCGGTTCGGGATGAAGGTCAGCGCCCTCAGGCGGCCTTGGCCAGCATCCCGTAAATCTTGTCCTTCAGAGCCATCCGGGTTTTGCGCATGGTTTCCATATGCACATCACCCACCGGCTCGATGTTTGTCTCCGCGCGGTGAATGGCGCGATTGACCTCGTGATACTCCTCGAAGAGCTTGGCGAAATGCGCGTCGCTGACCTTCAGATCATGCATCTTCGCGACGAATTCCGGAAACTCCTCGGCGAGTTCATGGGGGGTGTTCGACATTCCCTATCTCCTTGTATGGGTTCGATAGGTTCAGCCTAAGCCCCTGATCCTGAAGGGCCTTGATCTTGATCAAGCCCCTTCGAAAGCACCTGTCAAATGCCAAGCAACATGCGCACCAGCGGCTCCAGCCCGCGCCCGATGGCGCGGGTGTTTTCCGCATCGAGATGGATGCCGTCGAGCGGTGTCGTTTCAGCGACCGAGCCCGCATCGAAAAAGCTGCAATCCAGATCGCCCGCCAGATCCCGGTAGAAGGTGGCGAGCATCGCCGATTCTTCCACCGCACCCTTGAACATGGCTGCGAAGATCGGGTTCGCCGTCTCCCGGCAGGGCGGCGGCGAAACCAGCAGGATTTCCGGCGTTTCCATACCATCCATCGGCCAGTCATGATGGCGGATCAGGCTGACCAGCCTTTCCATACCCTGGCGGGCAAGAAAGGCATTGCCGGCAATGCCGCGCTTCATGTCATTGGTGCCAAGCAGGATGATGACGAGATCGAGCGGCGCATGCGTCTGCAACACTGTCGGCAGTACCCGTGCCCCGTTCCGGTCGGAATCGGAGAGATGATCGTCATAAGCCGTCGTGCGGCCGTTCAGACCTTCCGCGATCACCTGCACTTCGGAGCCCAGCGCCTTTTGCAGCACGGAGGGCCACCGGTCCTCGAACCGGTGCCGCCCCATGGTTTCGGCGTCATAACCCCAGGTCAGGCTGTCGCCGTAGCAGAGCACGGTTTTTGCCATGGCTTATACCAGCATGCCCATCGGGTTTTCGATATAGCCCTTGAAGGCGGCGAGCAGCTCGGCCCCCAGCGCGCCATCGACGGCGCGATGGTCGGTGGAGAGCGTCACCGTCATGACGGTGGCGATCGCCAGCTGGCCATTCTTGACCACCGGACGCTGTTCGCCCGCGCCGACGGCCAGAATGGTCGCATGCGGCGGGTTGACGACGGCGGCGAAGTTCTTCACGCCCATCATGCCCATGTTGGACACGGCGGTGGTGCCGCCCTGATATTCCTCGGGCTTCAGCTTGCGGTCCTTGGCGCGCTTGCCGAGATCCTTCATCTCGTTGGAGATGGCCGACAGGCTCTTCTCCTCCGCCTTGCGGATGATCGGCGTGATCAGGCCGCCGGGGATCGACACGGCCACGCCCACATCGGCGTGCTTGTGCTTCACCATGGCCTGATCGGTCCAGGAGACGTTGGCGTCGGGCACGTCGCGCAGCGCCAGCGCCATGGCCTTGATGACCATGTCATTAACGGACAGCTTGTAGGCCGGTTTGCCGTCGCGCACGGGAGCGGCATCGTTGATCTGCGTGCGCAGCGCCAGAAGCGTATCGAGCTCGCAATCCACGGAGACGTAGAAATGCGGGATCGTCTGCTTGGATTCCTGCAGGCGCTTGGCAATCGTCTTGCGCATGCCATCATGCGGCACGAGCTCGTAGGAGCCTTCGGCAAAGAGCTTGAGCACCTGATCGGACGACATGCCGGTAGCAAGCGGCGCGGCCGGTGCGGCGGCAGCATTGGCCGGAGCCGCCTTCGCGGTTCCGCCGGCAACGGCCTTCTCGATGTCCGACTTCACCACGCGGCCATGCGGGCCGGTGCCGGAGACGGCGGAAAGGTCGATCCCGGCTTCCTTGGCGAGACGCCGCGCGAGCGGCGAGGAGAACACGCGGTTACCCTTGGCGGCCTCAGGGGCTGCCGCCGGCGGTGCAGGGGCTGCGGGAGCAGCCTGTGCCGGGGCAGGAGCTGGGGCGGCAGGAGCAGGCGTTGCGGCGGCTGGTGCCGTCGATGCCGCAGGCGCGCTCACCGCGCTCGCATCCTCGCCTTCGCCGGCGAGAACCGCAATCACGGTGTTGACCTTCACACCCTCGGTTCCGGCAGGAACGAGGATCTTCGCGAGCGTGCCTTCATCCACGGCTTCCACTTCCATGGTTGCCTTGTCGGTTTCGATCTCGGCGATCACGTCGCCGGAGCGGATGGCATCGCCTTCCTTCTTCAGCCACTTGGAGAGCTTGCCCTCTTCCATGGTGGGAGAAAGGGCCGGCATGGTGATGTTGACGGGCATGAGCCTTCCCTCCCCTTAGCGGTAGCAGACGGTCTTCACCGCCTGGACGACTTCGCCGACATTCGGCAGAGCCAGCTTCTCGAGGTTCGCCGCATAGGGCATGGGCACATCCTTGCCGGCAATGGTCAGGATCGGCGCATCGAGATAGTCGAAGGCCTGCTGCATCACGCGGGTGGCAATTTCCGTGCCGACGGAAGACTGCGGATAGCCTTCCTCGACCGTCACCAGACGGCCGGTCTTCTTCACCGATTCGATGACGGTCGGCAGGTCCATCGGGCGGATGGTGCGCAGATCGATCAGCTCGACGTCGATGCCTTCCTTTGCCAGCTCGTCGGCGGCCTTGACCGCATAAGTCATGCCGATGCCGAAGGAAACGATGGTCGCATCATTGCCCTTGCGGTGGATGCGCGCCTTGCCAATCGGCAAAACGAAATTATCCATCTTCGGCACTTCGAAGGACTGGCCGTAGAGGATTTCGTTTTCAAGGAAGATCACGGGGTTCGGATCGCGGATCGCCGCCTTCAGCAAGCCTTTCGCATCGGCCGCCGTATAGGGCTGCACGACCTTGAGGCCGGGAATGTGGCTGTACCAGGCCGCATAATCCTGGCTGTGCTGGGCCGCCACGCGGGCGGCCGCACCGTTCGGACCGCGGAACACGATCGGCGCGCCCATCTGGCCGCCGGACATGTAGAGGGTCTTTGCTGCCGAGTTGATGATCTGGTCGATCGCCTGCATGGCGAAGTTGAAGGTCATGAACTCGACGATCGGCCGCAGGCCGGCCATGGCCGCGCCGACGCCGATACCAGCAAAACCGTGCTCGGTGATCGGGGTATCCACCACGCGGCGGGCACCGAATTCCTGCAGGAGGCCCTGGGTGATCTTGTAGGCGCCCTGATATTCGGCGACTTCCTCACCCATGATGAAGACGTCGTCATTGGCGCGCATTTCTTCGGCCATGGCGTCGCGGAGCGCTTCGCGTACGGTCATCGTCACCATTTCCGTGCCGGCCGGAATGTCCGGATCGGCGGCGGGCTCGCTCTTCGGTGCGGCCGGAACCGGCTTGGCGATCTGCGGCTGGGCGGAGACAGTCTCGGCAGCGGCAGGCTGCTGCGGGGCCGCCGGCGCGGGTGCCTTGGCAGCCGCATCGGCGCTTTCGCCTTCCTGCAGCAGGACGGCAATCGGCGTATTCACCTTCACGCCTTCGGTTCCGGCGGCCACCAGCAGCTTGCCGATGGTGCCTTCATCGACGGCTTCCACTTCCATGGTCGCCTTGTCGGTTTCGATTTCGGCGATCACGTCGCCCGCCTTCACGGCGTCGCCTTCGTTCTTCAGCCATTTGGACAGTTTGCCCTCTTCCATCGTCGGGGAGAGTGCAGGCATCAGGATATCAATCGGCATGTCTTAAAACCTCCCCGGGGATCAGAGCAGAATGTCGGTGTAGAGTTCGGAGACATCCGGTTCCGGATCGGACTGGGCAAAATCGGCACTGTCGGCGACGATGTCGCGGACATCCTTGTCGATGGCGCGCAGCTCGTCTTCCGTCGCCCAGCCCTTTTCCAGCAGGCGCGCACGCACCTGTTCGATCGGGTCGTGCTCGGAGCGCATCTTCTGCACTTCATCCTTGGAGCGGTACTTGGCCGGGTCCGACATGGAGTGGCCCCGGTAACGATAGGTGAGCATTTCGAGGATCAGCGGGCCCTTGCCGGCGCGGCAATGGGCAACGGCTTCTTCCGCAGCAGCAGCCACCGCGCGCACATCCATGCCATCCACCTGATAGCCCGGAATGCCGAAGGAGGCGCCGCGCATGGAGAAGTCGGTCTGCGCCGAGGCGCGCGATACGGCGGTGCCCATGGCGTAGCGGTTGTTCTCGATGATGTAGATGACCGGCAGCTTCCAGAGCGCCGCCATGTTGAAGCTCTCGTAGACCTGGCCCTGGTTGGCCGCGCCGTCGCCGAAATAGGCGAGCGAGACATTGTCATTGCCACGATAGCGGTTGGCGAAGGCAAGCCCGGTGCCGAGCGACACCTGCGCACCGACGATGCCATGGCCGCCGTAGAAATTCTTTTCCTTGGAGAACATGTGCATGGAGCCGCCCTTCCCCTTGGAAAGGCCGCCGCGGCGTCCGGTCAGTTCGGCCATGACGCCCCGGGCGCTCATGCCGCAAGCCAGCATGTGGCCGTGGTCACGATAGCCGGTGATGACCTGGTCGCCATCCTTCAGCATCATCTGCATGCCGACAACGACCGCTTCCTGGCCGATGTAGAGATGACAGAAGCCGCCGATGAAGCCCATGCCGTAAAGCTGGCCGGCCTTCTCCTCGAAGCGGCGAATCAGCATCATTTCGCGATAGGCCTTCAGCTCGGTATCCCGGTCGAACTCCAGGAAGTTACCGCCGTTAAAGTCTTTCTTTCCGGATTTCACCGCCGTCTTGCGAGCGGTTGCGGGCGCGGATTTACGCGTCGCCATGCAGGATCCTCCTCGGGTTTCCTCGGACCAAAAGTGGTGCAAGCTTATGGGAGAATCCTGTTCTCAGCAATGCCTATAATGCATGCCTTCTATTCTAATTAACGCACTGTAAAACAAGCAGAATTTTGAATTAACCAAATTCCGGTTAATCGAAATAGGAGTTGAAAATCACGATTTCGTCCGCCCGCGAGACGTTGAGTTCGTAACGCGCCTTCTCGTCCAGAATATCCTTTTCCATGGAGCCGCCGCTCAACAGGCTGACCTGAAGCTCCAGGGCCTTGCGCTTTTCGGTCAACTCCTCCAGCTCGGCCATGCGGGTTACGCGCTGGCGTTCGAACTCCTCCGTGGCGATCAGACCGTAGTCGCCATGGATGGAATGATAACCGAAATAGGAGAGGAAGGCGACGGTGATGAGAGGCATGACAAAACGCCCCAATCTCCGCTTCTTGTGATGTTTGGTCCACATACTCAAACCACTAACCCGAACGCGACAGAACCTGACCATCAAATTACCCGGGAGTTCTTAACCGACCGTTGACCATGCAGGGGAACATTACGGCATCATGATCTCCGGCCCGAGCAACAAAACAGGAGAGGACGAGAAGGGCCTGCCACGCAGGCCCTCCGAGCAGCAACCTCACACTGTGTCGTGATCGAGGAATTGGCGAATAATGGCCACGCGGACCATCCCTTCGATGAAGCCCTCCCCTTCCGTGAAAAAGGCGGTTCGGGATTCATGTGCCAGCAGCCAAGAGTTTGGTCTTTTTGGCCTATGACAGGTGGTGTTCCCATCATAGGCCGGCACCCTCAATCATTGGCCTCGGGTGGCAGGAAATCCACCTCGTGTTCGGCGGATGCCCGCACGACGGCCTCTACATCCGTCATGTTGTGCAAAACCTTGAAGAGGTCGTGAAGCTTCCTCGCCGGGGATACCCAGAACAGGGCTCGCGCCGGCTTGTCGGATTTGTTGAAGTAACCATGCGGCACGCCACGCGGCATGCGGACGAGATCACCCGCTCTCGCAGTGGACCATTGTCCATTCAGCTTGAGCTCAAGCTGACCTTCCTGCACCAGAATGAATTCGTCCTGGGTCGGATGGACATGAACCGGCACGAACTGGCCGGGCTCTGAATTGGTTTCGAAAGCAAAGGCAGCTTCACAGTCGGCCTTCGGGAAATATTTTTGCCCCAGAATGTTCCACTCCACGGCGTCCAGACCTTCCCCGTCCCTGGTAATGCCGCCTTCCAGTTCACCTGCCATGCAAATGTCCTCCCTTTCATGGACGTCCTATCCGGTGGCTACGCTCCATCCTTGTCCCTCCCGGACGCGGAAACATTCCTTCGAAGCAAGCTCACCGTTACGGAGATCAGTATTGTCGCGCTGGAATTGATGGACAATGCCCGGAAATCTGATTTGATTGTGCAGGATTGCTGCACAATGGAAAACCCGATCGCATGGACAAGCTGACGGCCATCAGAACCTTCGTTACCGTCGTCAGCCGAGGGAGCTTTTCACGCGCCGCGCAGACAATGTCTGTGCCGAAAACTCGGGTTTCCCAGCGTATTCAGGAGCTGGAGGCGCAACTTTCGACGCGGCTTCTCTACAGGACGACCCGTACGGTGTCGCTGACGGAAGAAGGCCGGCTCTATTATGAGAAATGTCTTCATATCCTCGAGGAGATTGACGCTGTCGAACAAAGTCTCCGGCAAGCAGGAGAAATGCCGACAGGCCGGCTACGCGTCTCCACGATGAGCCTGATCGGAGGCACCCTGCTGCTTCCACAGCTTTCCGCGTTCCGCTCGGCCTTCCCCAATGTCTCGCTGACACTTTCCCTATCGGACCGGATCGAGAACCTGAACGAAGCCGGATGGGATTGCGCCATCCGGGGCGGCAGCCTCCAGAGTTCCTCGCTGATTTCCAAACATCTCTGCGATGTGACTTTTGGCCTTTATGCCGCGCCGGCCTGGCTTCGCAACGCCGACCCCATCGAGAGCCCGGACGCATTGCAGGGCGCAAGCCTCATCAAGATGGTGGACCAACGGGACGGCAGCGTTCGTGCATGGGATCTCACGGGCCCGGCAGGGGCGACAAGGATCGATGGTCGAGGTGTCCTCGAAGTCGATGATGACAAGGCCGCACTGGATGCAGCCCTGCATGGATGTGGCATCGTCCTGGCTCCGGATTTTGCCGCTCGCCCGCATGTGAAAGAAAGACGCCTGGAACCGGTGCTTCCGCAATGGAGAGGCGTTACGCGGCCGATCTATGCCATCTATCCGACACGACGCCATCTTTCCGCAAAGCTTCGCTCGTTCCTGGGATGGGCGGAAACGGTCATTCGAGACAGTATCGAGAACAGAGAAGACCGCTGATCGGATGCCGATCAAAAAAGCCCCTCCAGCGCAGGCGGGAGGGGCTTTTCTCATTCACGTGGAGGCGCTGCGTTTCAGCCCTTCAGGATCGACCGGCCGGCGAAGGAAGCCTGGGGTCCAAGACCTTCCTCGATACGGATCAGCTGGTTGTACTTGGCGGTCCGGTCGGAACGGGCGAGCGAGCCAGTCTTGATCTGGCCGCAGTTCAGGGCAACCGCGAGGTCGGCGATCGTCGAATCTTCCGTTTCGCCGGAGCGGTGCGACATGACCGAGGTGTAGCGGGCCTTGTGGGCGGTTTCGACCGCTTCCAGCGTCTCGGTCAGCGAGCCGATCTGGTTCACCTTGACCAGGATGGAATTGGCGACGCCCATACGGATGCCGTCCTTCAGGCGGGCGGTGTTGGTGACGAACAGGTCGTCGCCGACGAGCTGGACTTTGGAACCGATCTTGTCGGTAAGCGCCTTCCAGCCATCCCAGTCGTCTTCGGCCATGCCGTCTTCGATGGAGATGATCGGGTACTTGCCGGCGAGTTCGGCCAAGTAGGAGGCCATGGCTTCCGGCTCCAGCACGCGGCCTTCGCCTTCGAGGTGGTACTTGCCGTCCTTGAAGAATTCGGTCGAGGCGCAGTCGAGCGCCAGATACATGTCCTCACCCGGACGATAGCCGGCCTTCTCGATGGATTTCATGATGAAGTCGAGGGCGTCGGGAGCCGAAGCGAGACCGGGAGCAAAGCCGCCTTCGTCGCCCACGTTGGTGTTGTGGCCCTGGGCGGCGAGCTCCTTCTTGAGGACGTGGAAGACTTCCGAGCCCATGCGCACGGCGTCACGGATGTTTTCCGCGCCGACGGGCATGATCATGAATTCCTGGAAGTCGATCGGGTTGTCGGCATGGGCGCCGCCGTTGATGATGTTCATCATCGGCACCGGAAGAAGATGGGCATTCGAGCCGCCCACATAGCGGTAGAGCGGCAGGGCAGCCGAATCGGCCGCAGCCTTGGCGACGGCGAGCGAGACGCCGAGGATCGCATTGGCGCCGAGGCGCGACTTGTTCGGCGTTCCGTCGAGCTCGATCATGACCCGGTCGATCTGGCGCTGGTTCTCGGCATCGAGCCCGCCGACCGCATCGAAGATTTCGGTGTTGACGGCTTCGACCGCCTTTTCGACGCCCTTGCCATGGTAGCGCTTGCCTCCATCGCGCAGTTCCACCGCCTCATGCGCACCGGTCGATGCGCCCGAGGGAACCGCGGCCCGGCCGAAGCTTCCGTCTTCCAGGTAGACATCGACTTCAACGGTCGGGTTGCCGCGGCTATCGAGGATCTCGCGGGCGATAATGTCGGTAATGGCGGTCATTTCAGCTTCCTGTTTTCACGGGTGAAGGGAGATGGGTTTTCATACTGCATGACGCGAAAAATACAATCCGCGTCGCGGAATACCTGGTTACCAGAGCCCCGTTACGCTTTCGCGATGGCATCGAAGGCCATCAGCTTTTCGATGAGGCGTGGCATCTGGTCGAGGGGAACCATGTTCGGCCCATCCGACGGTGCGTGATCGGGGTTTTCATGGGTTTCGATGAACAGCCCGGCAACGCCGACAGCCACGGCGGCCCGTGCCAGTGTTTCCACGAACTCGCGCTGGCCGCCCGAGGAGCCGCCCTGCCCGCCTGGCTGCTGCACGGAGTGGGTCGCATCGAAGATGACAGGGGCGCCCATGGCCGCCATGATCGGCAGGGCGCGCATGTCGGAGACGAGCGTGTTGTATCCGAAGGAGGCGCCGCGCTCGCAGAGTAGGACATTCGGATTGCCGCTGCCGTTGATCTTGGCCAGTACGTTCTTCATGTCCCAGGGCGCCAAGAACTGGCCCTTCTTGACATTGATCGCACGGCCGGTCTTCGCGGCGGCGATCAGGAGATCGGTCTGGCGGCAGAGAAAGGCCGGGATTTGCAGCATGTCAACGGTCGGAGACACGAGCGCGCACTGCTCTTCGGTGTGGATATCCGTGATAACGGGGAAGCCGAATTCCTTTTTCAGATCCGCGAAAACCTCCATGGCCTTCTCAAGTCCAATGCCACGCTCGGCCGAAAGCGAGGTGCGGTTCGCCTTGTCGAAGGAGGACTTGTAGACAAGGCCGATCCCGGCGGCCTTGCAGATTTCCGCGAGTCGGCCCGCCACTGCAAAAGCGTGGTCGCGGCTTTCCATCTGGCAGGGTCCGGCAATCAGGGAAATGGGCGCCCGGTTGGAAAAGGTGACCTTGCCGGCGCCCTCGCCGATGGTGACCGCTTCATTGTTCGTGACGCTCTGGCTGGCGGACATGCTGCACTCCTTCTTCGGCTGGGCGCGGAAGTGGTCATCCGTCGCCGTTGAAATGCCTGTCCGACAAAGGTTTGGCTCTGTCAAGGCAGAGGCGGGAAAGGGTGCCGGGCAGGATTATCAACAGCACCGGCGCCATTCCCACAAAAAGCCCGCTTGCCAATTCATGTTAAACGTTTATATTGCGCGATATAAACGTTTAACATATCGCATTTGCGAAAGGTTGAACTTGAGTCGAGCGTGCATGGGAGGCGCTTCCAAATTGGCTCCAATCCAGATTCAGGGCTTGAAGAAATCCTTCGGGTCGCATCCGGTCCTGAAAGGGATCGATCTCGATATTCACGATGGGGAATTCGTCTCCTTTCTCGGCCCCTCGGGCTGCGGCAAGAGCACGCTGCTCCGCCTTATCGCCGGGCTGGAGGAACCCACTGACGGGCAAATCCTGCTGGGGGGTCAGGATGTTACCGACGTTCCTTCGGCGAAGCGCAACATCGCGATGGTGTTCCAGTCCTACGCTCTCTATCCGCATATGTCGGTGCGCAAGAATATTGCCTTCGGGCTATCCCTGAACGGCATGCCCCGCGCCGAAATCGAGCGCCGGGTGGCTGCGGCTGCGCATATCCTGCAGATTACCGATCTGCTCGACCGCAGGCCGAAGCAGCTTTCCGGCGGCCAGCGGCAGCGTGTTGCCATCGGCCGCGCCATTGTGCGGGAACCCGTCCTTTTCCTGCTGGACGAACCGTTGTCGAACCTCGATGCCGGTCTGCGCGTCAGTATGCGCGTGGAGCTTGCGGCCCTGCACGCGCGGCTGAAGACCACCATGATCTACGTCACCCACGACCAGGTGGAGGCGATGACGCTTTCATCCCGAGTGGTGGTGCTGGACAAGGGAACCGTCAGCCAGTTCGGCACGCCGCTGGAGCTGTTTTACCGCCCCGCCAACCTTTTCGTCGCGGGATTCATCGGCTCTCCAAAGATGAATTTCTTTTCCACGGCCTCCCGGGGCTCGGCAGGGCAGCAGATTTCTGTCTCCGGCGAGGGCTTCGACCGTTCGTTGACGGTCAACCTCGCCCGCAGCATCGACTGCCCCGCCGGCACCCGGCTGACACTGGGCATCCGTCCCGACGCCCTCGAGATCCGCCCCATGGGTGAGGGTGAACTGTCCGCCCATGTCGATCTGGTGGAACGGCTCGGCACGGAGAGCCACGTCCACCTTATGTTGCCGGCACTGGGGCAGCGCATGACCGCCATCGTGCGCGGCAACCATCCGGTTCAGGCCGGACAGGAGGTCGGCCTGCGCCTCGATCCAGCGCAATGCCATCTCTTCGACGAGGCAGGGCTGGCCCTGCCCCGCGCGCTCGACCCCGAAACACTCAGCCTGATCGACCGGGAGAAACAGGTCAGGTCCAACAGCTCAACCAAGGAGGAGACCCATGCATAAGGCCATCAAGAGAACCGCCGGCGCCCTTGTCGCGCTGTCGCTCGCCAGCTCCGCCGCCTTTGCGGAACAGGTGCTGCGCTTCGCCACCTGGGACAGCGACGAAAGCCTGGCGATCGAGCAGGCTATCGCCAAGAAGTTCGAGGAATCCCATCCGGGCGTGAAGGTTCAGGTGGAAGCCTATGGCGGGGACGGCTACGACCAGAAGCTCGCCGCCGGTTTCGGCGCCGGCAACCCGCCGGACGTAATGTATATGTGGAACTTCCCCCAGTACCACACGTCGCTGATGCCGCTGGACGAGCTGATCGCCAAGGATGCGGCTGCCCTTGACGTCAAGGACATTCCGGAAGGCCTGCTGAATGCCTCGAAGATCGACGGCAAGATCTATGGCATGCCCGCAGGTTTCACCACCCATGTGGTGTTCTACAACAAGGATATGTTCGCCAAGGCGGGCGTGGAAGAGCCGAAAGACGGCTGGACCTGGGACGATCTGCGCACCAAGGCGGCGAAATTCCGTAACGAAGGCGAAAAGACCTACGGTTTTGCCGTGGATGCCAAGCCCGATCCCTATGATTTCGAGCAGTTCCTCTGGTCGAACGGCACCCGCTACATTTCTGAAGACGGCAAGACGATCGATGGCTTCATGAACAGCAAGGAAGCCGCCGAAGTGCTCGACATGTTTGGCGATATGGCCAAGAAGCAGGAAGCCGTCACGGTCAATGTGGGCGACAATACGAGCGCCAGCGCCCTCTTCAAGGGCGGCAAGATCGCCATGCTGGAAGGCGCCATGTGGAACAAGTCGGGCATCGACGAGTCGGGCGTGAAATATGGCGTGGCCCACCTTCCCGCTTTCCCCGGCAAGGAGGTCCAGTCGGCTATTTCGATTTCGGCCATGTCGATTGCCAAGGACGCGAAAGAGAAGGATCTCGCCTGGGAATTCGTGAAATTCTACACGTCCCCCGAAGCCATCGCCATGCGCAAGAACGACCTGCCGGTCCGCACCAGCGTGGCGGAAAACCAGGGCATGACGAAGGATCCCGTCTACAAGCCCTTCTTCGACGTGCTGGCCATCTCCACCAAGGAGCGCCCCGCCTTCCTGAAGAACCCGAAATGGGCACAGATCCAGGAAAACCTCGCAGTCGCCATCGAAGCGGCGATCACCGAGCAGGGCAATGCACAAGCGCATCTGGACGAAGCTGTCCAGCGCTCGCAGCGCTTCCTGAAGTAAAGCCAGTGCCTTGAGCAATCCAGGGAGGACGATCGAGATGGATGCGACACGCGCGGAAAGACGGCGAAACCGTTTTCCGATCACACCTTATCTCTTCATTTCTCCCTGGATTCTGGGCTTCATGCTCTTCACACTCGGCCCGCTGGTCTTCTCGCTGGTGATGAGCCTGCATGACTGGCCGGTGGTCGGGGAGCGAACCTTTGTCGGGCTTGGCAACTACCGATCCATGCTGACGGAAGATCCCCTATTCTGGGAAAGCCTCGGCATCACCACCCGCTTCGCGCTGATCTATGTGCCCTTCAACATTGTGCTGTCGTTTCTGCTGGCGCTTCTGCTCCACCATGCAAAATTCGGCGTCGGCATATTCCGCACGGCCTTCTACCTGCCGAGCGTCATCTCGGGCGTGGCGCTTGTCATGATCTGGAACTGGATCTACAGCAGCGAATACGGCCTGTTGAACTATATGCTGTCCTTTGCCGGCATCGGCCCGGTAAACTGGCTCGGCGACCGCAATCTGGCCGTGATCGCCATCATCGTCGCCTCGCTCTGGGGATTGGGCGGCACGATGCTGATCCTGCTGACGGGCCTCAAGGGCATCCCCCGCGAACTCTACGAGGCCGCGACCGTCTCCGGCGTTCCGGGATGGGCGCAGATGATCTTCATCACGCTTCCCATGCTCGGCCCGATGCTGGTTTTCACTTTCATCACTTCGATCATCGCCGCCTTCCAGCAACTGACCATCGCGCTGCTGCTGACCAAGGGTGGGCCGCTGAAAGCGACCTATTTCTTCGCCATGTACATCTATGACAATGCCTTCAAGTTCTACGACATGGGCTATGCCGCCGCCGGCTCGTGGATCATGTTCCTGATCGTTCTGGCGCTCTCGCTTGTCGTCATGCGCTGGTCGGCCGCCTGGTCCTATTACGAGGGCGAGCTGAAGTCCAAGGAGGGCGACGATGCGTAAGCTCCTCATCCATTCCGCCCTGACATTCTTCGCGGTCCTTTTTATCCTGCCCTTCTACTGGACCTTCCTGTCCGCGATAAAAAGCACAGCCGAACTCTATCAGTTCCCGCCCGTCTTCTGGCCATCCGAATGGCATTTCGAGAACTTTGCCGAATCCTGGAACAAGCTGCCCTTCAACACCTTCCTGTGGAACTCGACGATCGTCGTCGTGCTGTCGACCATCGGCCAGCTGATTTCGTCCTCGCTTGTCGCCTTCGGCTTCGCACGGTTCCGTTTTCCCGGCCGCGACGCGCTGTTCATCCTGCTGCTCGCCACCATGATGATCCCGTGGGACGTGAAGATGATCCCGCTCTACATGGAGTTCAACTATCTCGGCTGGATCAACACGCTGAAGCCGCTGATCGTGCCCTCCTATTTTTCCGATGCCTTCTTCGTCTTCATGCTTCGGCAGTTCATCATGACGATCCCGCTCGAGATCGACGAGGCGGCGCGTATGGATGGGGCGTCGAGCTTCGACATCTACTGGCGTATCCATCTGCCGCTGATGCTGCCGGCGCTGATCCTTGTCGGCACGATCCATTTCATGAATGCCTGGAATGACTATCTCGGGCCGTTGATCTTCCTGAACGATCAGTCCCAATACACGCTGACGCTCGGTCTTGCCCTGTTCAAGAACCCGCATGATGTGGACATCACGGCTGTTGCGGCCATTACCACCCTGCTTTGCCTGCCGCCGCTCGTGCTGTTCTTCTTCGCCCAGCGCTACATCATGGAAGGCGCGGTCGGCTCGGCGGTGAAGGGCTAGGCCATGCTGTTCGATTTCGACCGCATTCCCTTCAGCCGCGCGGACCGGTTCCTCACACTATCGCGGATGGCAGACGCGGACGGCCGCACGGATACCTGGTTGCGCCATGTATCCGGCGGGGATGAACGCGCCTCGCTCGGAAGGCTTTGCCGGCTTGCTTTCCTCGGGCCGGACGGTCATCCCGTGGAACCGCGTTTCACGCTCGAACCCCACCGCCTCACCGCCGAAACCGATAACGGGCAGATTTCTTTCGTGATCGGTTCGGGCGAAACACTGCATCTGAAGGGGAAAGACCTCGGCCTTCGGCTGGCGCTCAAGGGTTCCCGCTACGATTATGCTTTCCGCCTGCCCTCTGGCGAAGATTGCATCGTCGCCTCCGGAGAGAATATCAAGATCCGTCCGCTGGCAGCCGGCACACGGCTTGTCGTCAGCGGGCAGTGGCGCCGCGATCATGCAGACGATGTCAGTATCGCCTTTGAACCGGCCAGCGACTGGGAAGGCACGCTCGAGCTCTTCGAGGTGATCGCGTCGTCCGTGTCCCCACCCGAGCTTTCACAGTCTGAGGCGGACGTCCGCGCGGAATTCGAACGCTGGCTTGCCCTTCAGGACGGGCCTCGACCCGGTGAGGAGGAGGTTCATCGGCTTGCCTCCTATCTGCTTTGGGCGAACCGCGTGCCGGAGCGGGGGTTGCTCACCCGGCCATCCATCTTCATGTCCAAGAACTGGATGATCAATATCTGGAGCTGGGACAATGCCTTTTCGGCGCTCGGCGTACACCGGGCCGACCCGCAGCTCGCCTTCGATCAGTTCGCAGCCATTTTCGATCACCAGCATGAAAGCGGCTGCCTGCCCGATTTCGTCAATGACAGGCACATGCTGTTCGCCTTTACGAAGCCACCGGTGCATGGCTGGGCGGTGCAACTGATCCATGCGGACAATCCGGGCTTTCTGACAGCCGAGCGGCGGGCCTACCTTTCTCGCGCCCTTGCCGCGCAGGTGGACTATTGGCTGACCCATACCCGGCCGGATGCGGAAAGCCTGCCCACCTATTTCCATGGCAATGACAGCGGCTGGGACAATGCGAGCTTCTTTGCCGAAGGCGGCCCGGTGATGTCGCCGGATCTGCCGGTCTTCCTCATTCTTGCGTGCGACACGCTCGCTGACGTGCTGATTGACAATAAGGGAGAGGCGCTCCGCTACCGGCAGGAAGCCGACCGTCTCTTTACCCTTTTGAAGGAATGGCTTTGGGATGGCGAGATGTTCCGTACCCGGCTGCTGTCCGACCCCGACCGGACATTGCCGCGGGATAGCCTTGTGCAATTCATGCCGCTGCTTCTCGGTAGCCGACTACCTGACAACGTGAGAGACCGGATGCTCGCTCGGCTTCGCGAGGGTGGATATCTCACCGAGTGGGGATTGGCGACGGAATGCCCGACAAGCCCTCTTTACGAGGCGGATGGATATTGGCGCGGACCGATCTGGGCTCCGACCACCCTTCTGGTCTGGGACGGCCTGCGCCGGCAGGGCGAACGCGAGCTCGCCGACGAGATCGCCCGGCGTTTCTGCAGGCTGGCCTCGCTCAACGGTCTTGCAGAGAATTTCGATGCGCTGTCGGGTCGCGGTTTGCGCGATCCCGCGTTTGCATGGACTTCTGCCGCCTATCTCGTGCTCTCCGCCAGCCTGGTTCGCGCGGACCGCTGAACCACACCCGAAATCTGAACCGGCATGGCTGCAACGCCTGCCTTCGAATGTGCACATCCATGCAAGGAGCTTGCGCCCGTGTCAGTCACCGAGCCCGGCAAATCCGTTCCTCCCTCCCCCTATATCGCTCCCGACCGGCTCGAGCTTGGGGTCTGCTACTATCCCGAACAATGGCCCAAGGAAAAATGGGGTGAGGATGCCGCCCGAATGGCTGACCTCGGGCTCGATTGGGTTCGGATCGGCGAGTTCAGCTGGGCGCTGATCGAGCCCGAGCCCGGCCAGTTCGATTGGGGATGGATGGACGAGGCGATCGACATCCTCGGCAAAGCCGGGCTGAAGGTCATTCTCGGGACGCCCACGGCCGCGCCGCCGAAATGGCTGGTGGACCGGTACCCGGATATCCTTGCCGTCGGTCCGGACGGTCGGCAGCGGCGCTTCGGCGCACGACGTCACTACTGCTTCTCGAGCGAAACCTATTTCCGCGAGGCGGGCCGGATTACCCGCGCTTTCGTGGACCGGTATGGGCATCATCCTTTCGTCAAGGCCTGGCAGACGGATAACGAATATGGCGACCACGACACCATTTACAGCTACTCCGAAAGCGCACATCGCGCCTTCCGGCAGTGGCTCGAGGCGCGGTATGGCACGATCGACGCGCTGAACACCGCCTGGGGTACGCGTTTCTGGTCGATGCGCTACCGATCCTTCGAGGAGGTGGACGTGCCCCTTCAGGTCGTGGAGGAACCAAGCCCGACCCATCTGGTGGATTTCGTGCGCTTCTCGTCCGATCAGGTCGTGCGCTTCAATCGCCAGCAGGTCGACATTATTCGCGCCGGATCGCCCGGTCGGCCAGTGACGCATAATTTCATGTCGCACAACATCGACTTCGATCATTTCAAACTCTCGGCGGACCTCGATGTCGCCTCGTGGGACGTTTATCCGATGGGCGGGTTGATCAATGGGCGCCTCTCCAATGCGGAAAAGGAACGGAGGCTGCGCACCGGCGATCCCGACCAGGTCGCCTTCAACCACGATCTTTATCGCGCCACCGGAAAAGGCCGCGTGTGGGTGATGGAACAGCAGCCCGGCCCCGTGAACTGGGCCGCGCATAACCAGTCGCCCGACGATGGAATGGTGCGCTTGTGGACATGGCTCGCCTATGCGCATGGGGTGGATATGGTGGCGTATTTCCGCTGGCGTCAGGCCCCCTTTGCGCAGGAACAGTTTCATGCCGGCCTGCTGCTGCCGGATTCGACCCCGGATCAGGCCTTTCATGAAACCGCCCTCGTGGCAGCCGAGCGAAAATGCCTGCCTGCCGCGCAGACCAAGGCGAAGGCGTCTGTTGCCCTTCTCATGGATTACGAATCGCGATGGGCGAGCCGGGCACTTCCGCAAGGAAGAACCTATTCCGCGTCCGCGCTTTGCCTGGACTGGTATGCAGCCCTTTCCCGCCATGGCGTGGATGTGGACATTATCAATCAGTCCAGCGATGTCTCGGATTACCGGCTGGTGCTGTGTCCGGATCTGCTGATCGCCGATCCCGGCTTCATCGCTCGCCTCCAGGCTTCCGGGGCGAAGGTGCTGTTCGGCCCCCGCTCCGGCAGCAAGACAGGAGACATGCACATTCCGGACGGACTTCCCCCGGGGCCGCTCCGCGATCTTCTCTCCCTGAAGGTGGTTCGTGTGGAAAGCCTGCCCTCGGCTCTCGGTGAACCCGTGCTTTTCGGCAATCGACAGTTCGCTGCCGGTACCTGGCGGGAAACTATCGAAACGGACGAGCCGGTCTTGGCTACGTTCCAGGGACCCTATCGTACCGGAGCGCCCGCCATCGTCGGAAATGACAAGGCCCGCTATCTCGCGACGATCCCCACGCCCGATTTCCTTCACGCTCTGATGCGCGACTCACTGGACTGGGCGGGTGTCGCATGGATGCCGGATCTTGGCGACATCCGGATTGTCCGGCGGGGCGAGCTGAGCTTCGCGTTCAATTTCGGGAGCGAGACCACGGATCTGGAGCTGCCGGCGAAGGCGGATATTCTCGTGGGCGAAAAGGCAATTGCGCCCTGCGGTGTCACCATATGGAGACAAGGCTGAAACGCCGCATGAGCCGGATTTGAGCCGCTCGTTCCACCCGTCCGGGGCCTTATCGGGACCCGGGCGGTGGCGCTTTCTCACCCTTGGGGAAACATATAAAAATTTCATCGATCCTTTGCTGGCTTTAATCGAATATTTGCCACTTGCGGAACACAAATGGAACATATAGGGTCCGTTCTGGATTTGTTTCACGATTCTGGGGATTGGCGAGATGCTGACGCGCAAACAACAGGAATTGCTGCTCTTCATTCACGAGCGAATGAAGGAGTCGGGTATTCCGCCTTCTTTCGATGAGATGAAGGATGCCTTGGACCTTGCATCGAAGTCCGGGATTCATCGGCTGATCACGGCCCTGGAAGAGCGCGGCTTCATTCGCCGCCTGCCCAACCGGGCCCGGGCGCTCGAGGTCATCAAACTGCCGGAGGCCTATACGCCCAGCTTGCAGCCGCGCCGCGGCTTTTCGCCGAGCGTGATCGAAGGCAGTCTCGGAAAACCGCAGCCAGCTCCCGCTCCGGCAAAGCCCGCCCCCGCTCCTGCCAATGATGCGACGACGGTTGCAGTGCCGGTCATGGGCCGTATCGCCGCCGGTGTCCCGATCTCGGCGATCCAGAACAACACGCACGAGATTTCCGTGCCAGTGGAGATGCTGGCGAGCGGCGACCATTATGCGCTGGAAGTCAAGGGCGACTCGATGATCGATGCCGGTATCCTGGATGGAGACACGGTGATCATTCGCAATACCGCCAGTGCGACCCCCGGCGATATTGTCGTGGCGCTGGTTGATGACGAGGAAGCGACTCTGAAGCGGTTTCGGCGCAAAGGCGCGTCCATCGCGCTCGAAGCGGCGAATCCCGCCTATGAAACGCGCATTTTCGCGGCCGATCGGGTCAAGGTTCAGGGAAAACTGGTCGGCCTGATTCGTCGCTATCACTAGGCAGGACTGCCAGGGGTCGGTTCGAGCCTGCGTTAGGCTCCGCACCTGTGAGGAGCCGCTGCAGGGTCTCGGGGACGGGATTCCTTGGGCCTCCGGTGTGCCAGTCATAGGTTCTGTTGGCGAGCCAGGGTCGGTCGAGACGCGTATAGGACGGTTTGATCACGACTGCCCCCGTAGCCTCGTCGAAGCGGATTTCCTCTGAACCGGTCATGCGGAGAGTATCTCGGCTGATCAGCAGCGCGCCCGAGCGGCATTCCGTGAAACCTCTTCCGGTTCTGGCCACAACGATATCCGCAAGATCACAGGCAATGCCCGTATAGATGCTGTTGACGACAAGCGCGACGGTATGGTCTGCCGCCTTTCCAATGCACCAGGATCGATCCTTGCAGGCAAAGCGCTGCCCGGAGAGCAGGTCGATTGTGGTTGCCAGCAGACCGCGTTCAACGATCTCTTCCGTATCCGTCAAGGGCCGATAGCGGTCATCCGGTTGGTCCTTCCGGCCTGCACTGTCGGGTTCGACCGTCAGGGGTGGCATGACGTCGCCCAGACCATATAGTCTTTGCCACTGGTCCGTAACAAAGGATTGGCCTGAGGGATCCGCAGTCCAGAGGCGTCCGGACGAGACAAAGGCGGCCACCTCTCCCCCTTCGTGCAGAACAAGGTCAGGCGGTTTTTCACGGGGCTCCAAAGCATAGAGAAATCCGGCTGCGAGCAGAATCACAAGTCCCGAGATCCTCAGCGGGGTACGCAGGAGGCATAAAATCAGAAATCCTGAGCCGGCACATAAAAATGCCGAAGCGGGAATCGGGAGCACCGTAAGTTCGCCGCCGATTGCCGCCACCTTATTCCCGACGGCAATTACAGCGCCCAGTCCAAGCCCCATAAGCTTCAGGGGCACGACATCCAGTCCTACAGGCATGAGCAGCATGGCTGCCAACGCCATGGGCATGACCAGCATATCGAGAAGGGGGGCCGCCAGCATGTTGGCGAGGAAGCCTTGCAGCGGGAAACGCTGGAAATGGGCCATGGAGAAAATGGCCGTGGACAGACCGCCCACAAGCGCCGTCGCGGCGATCCCGGTCAATAGCCGGGCCCCGCGGCCGACGGCACTGAGCACAGGATGGCGGGACTTCGGCCTCTGGGGCTTCCCCCACCTCGCCCAGGCTTCGTACACGGCTATCAATCCGATCGTACCGGAAAAGGAAAGCTGAAAACTGGCCGACAACCCGGCGGACGGGCTTTGGATCAGGATGATCCAGGCGGTCAAGGCAACGGTGCGCTGGCTGATGGCCGGACGATCCGCCAGGACCGCGCCGAGAGAGAGCAGCATCATCAGAAAGGCACGCTCCGCCGAAACGGCAAAGCCGGACAGAAGATAGTAGCTGCCCGTCCCGATCACGGCGCCCACCGCCGCCAGTTTCTTGCCCGAATAGGCATGACTGAAGCCGAGGGAAAGACTGAAGACCGAGCGGAGCCCGATAAAGAACACGGCGGCCGCCAGCACCATATTCATCCCGGAAATGGCGATGATATGGGCCAGACCGGATTTCCGGAGCGTTTCGACCGTATCGCGGGAAATCGCCCGCTGCTCGTTGGTTATCAAGGCAGCCGCCAGGGCCCCCTCGTCTCCGCCAATGGTTCGGCGGATGTGTTCTCCAATGGACGAACGAGCCCGGGCGATGCGGAGGAAGACCCTGTCCGCCGGGGACGCTGCCGCCGGTGGCGGCCCCTGCATCCTCGCTGGTGCTCCGTAGAAAAAGCCGCTCGCGCCGGTTCCCGAGAAATAGGCGGCGAAAGAGAAATCCATGGCACCGGGTGCGGCCGGCCCAGAGGGAGGCGAAAGACGCGCCCGACCGACGAGAATTTCACCCGCTTCGAAGGGAGCGGGTTGACGGGCGGTCAGCGCGATTTCGTGTGGCGGTCTCCGCAACTGCGGCGACCGGGTCGAGATCACCGCCAATCGATAACGCCATTGCCTTTCGCCACTCGCTTCCCGATCGAGGATGCGGGCTGTTACGACAGTCGTCACCGGCTGGTCCAAGAGGATGGTCGCGGATCGGGCCGTTTCAAAAGCCGCCAGCAGTGCACCCGCAGCAAACAGAGCGAAGCCCAGTGCGATGGCAGCGACGACGGGCCGCCTCCGCCGGAGCCACCATGCGGCAAGGAGGGCAAGGCCGGCTGCTAATGCAGACAGGTCCGAATCAGCAACCGAGTCGGATCGAAACCACAGGCTTGCGCCGGCCCCGGCGGCCAACGGGGCGAAGAGAAACGGGGTCCGAAATGCAACCTCTTCCCGAAAACAGGCGACACAGAAGTGGGCCAGCTCCGAAATCCGGAAAATAGCCGATTGCTTGCGCGGCGGGGTCGCCGTTGCGCTCCAGCGAGGGTTTGGCGAGCCTGTTTGCCCGTTCTCGTTGGCAGGCACCGGCTCTTGCCCTCGCCTGACCGGGCGATTGCGCGGAATGACCAGTTTCTGAACGGCTCTGCTCAAATTCATGGCAGAGTATCGCATGGTATTTCAGTGTTCTTCAATTCTCTAATGAAGGCAGATCAGCATTTTATCGAGTTAACGGGATTGGAAAGAATTCGACTTAAGATTCGTATGAACAAGCAATCAAGGCCATGTTTTCAGTGGATTTTGCGACGCAAAAGGGTCTACCATGCGCTGCACAATTCGCGATGCAGAGACCTTGCCCCTTTCGTCGCCGGATGAAGGGTGGGTGGCCCGGACAGGATGTCCGCGGGCTTGGTCTGCAAAAAGGATAGGCAGGATCTGCGACTGGCCATAAGCCTGGCGCAGATCTGGATGCAAGTTTGTCAGTTTAACCCTTAAGGCGCGGGTTCGCGCCCGGGCACTCGGAGGACCAGCATGACTGATAAGAACGCTTCTTTGGCGCTAGGTGGCAAGTCGATAGACCTGCCGGTGAAGCAGGGAACGATCGGACCGGATGTCATCGACATCGGCACGCTCTACAAGCACACCGGTGCTTTCACTTACGACCCGGGCTTTACCTCCACCGCCTCCTGCGAGTCGAAGATCACCTATATCGACGGCGACGAGGGTGTCCTGCTTCACCGCGGTTATCCGATCGACCAGCTGGCCGAGCAGGGTGATTTTCTCGAAGTCTGCTACCTGCTGCTTTACGGCGACCTTCCGACCGCTGCGCAGAAGAAGGACTTCGATACCCGTGTAACCCGCCACACCATGGTTCACGAACAGATGTCCCGCTTCTTTACCGGCTTCCGCCGCGACGCCCATCCGATGGCCGTCATGGTCGGTACGGTTGGCGCCCTCTCCGCCTTCTACCACGACTCGACCGACATCACCGATCCGCACCAGCGCATGGTCGCTTCGCTGCGCATGATCGCCAAGATGCCGACGATCGCGGCGATGGCCTACAAGTATCACGTCGGGCAGCCGTTCGTTTACCCGAAGAACGATCTGGATTATGCCGCGAACTTCCTGCGGATGTGCTTTGCCGTTCCGTGCGAGGATTATGTGGTGAACCCGGTTCTGGCGCGTGCCATGGACCGTATTTTCATTCTTCACGCCGATCACGAGCAGAACGCATCGACCTCCACCGTCCGTCTGGCCGGCTCTTCCGGCGCGAACCCGTTCGCCTGCATTGCAGCGGGCATTGCCTGCCTTTGGGGGCCTGCTCATGGCGGCGCCAACGAAGCAGCCCTGAACATGCTTCAGGAGATTGGAACGGTCGACCGTATTCCCGAATACATCGCCCGTGCCAAGGACAAGAACGACCCGTTCCGTCTGATGGGCTTTGGCCACCGGGTGTACAAGAACTACGATCCGCGCGCACGCATCATGCAGAAGACCATGTATGAAGTGCTGGAGGCCACCGGCCACGGCGACGACCCGCTGATGCAGGTTGCCCTGGAGCTGGAAAAGATCGCCCTCAACGATGAATACTTCAAGGACAAGAAGCTCTACCCCAACGTGGACTTCTATTCCGGCATCACGTTGCGCGCTCTTGGTTTCCCGACCACCATGTTCACCGTGCTCTTCGCGCTCGCCCGCACCGTCGGCTGGATCGCGCAGTGGAACGAGATGATCGAAGACCCGCAGCAGCGCATCGGCCGTCCGCGCCAGCTTTATACCGGCGCCCCGCAGCGCGACTATGTGCCGGTGTCCAAGCGCTGAAACGCGATGACGCAGCAAAAAAAGAACCCGGTCAAATCTGGCCGGGTTTTTTGTATGTGCAGTCGAGAAGAATTTTTGCACCGGTCATGCCCGGTGGCTCAGGTCGGGCCATCGCTCGCCAGACAGCGTCGAAACCGAGTTGCATAGCGTTCCGTTCGGGCGTGTCACCGGAGAGCCGTTCCAGCCAGCGCACCAAAGCTCCGGCACGGATCTGTGCATTGAAATATTCCGGGACGATCACATAGTCAGCGATCAGGTTCGGCAACGCGCCGCTCCAGATCTTGATCCGATCCGTGATTAGTTTGATCAGCCAATCCGTCTTGTACACCGAAACCATGGGCACGCCGCACAGTCCCAGCTCCAGGATCACGGTGCCGGACGCCGCGATTGCTGCATCCGCCTCGGAAAAGGCCTGCCACTTGAATGCGCCGTCCGCACTGATTTCGGGTTTGACCGACCAGTCGGCCGTCATGTCCCTCACCAGCGCTTCCATCCGCGGAACCGTCGGCAGCAGAAAGCGGGTTGCGCCGTTTCGGGCAACAAACTGCTCGGCTACGTCGCGAAACACGGGAAGCAACCGTCGTACTTCCGACCCGCGGGATCCCGGTAGCAGCACGATGGTCTTCGGCAGGGCGGAGGCCACGGTCCTGTCCGCCCTAACCTGTCTGACGCTCAGAACATCCGCGTCGGCGGTCAGACGGTGCCCCACGAAACTGGTTTGGGGTCCGTCCAGGCGAGCCATCACGTCCGGTTCGAAAGGCAGGAGGGCCAGAACGTGGTCCACATAAGGGCGCATGGCGGCCGCCCTATGCTCCTTCCAGGCCCAGACACTGGGGCAAACATATTTGATGACCGGGATCGTCGGGCATTTCTCCCGGAACCGTCTGGCGACACGGTGGGTAAAATCCGGGCTGTCGATGACAAGCACGACGTCCGGCTTTTCTGCGGCGAGGTAATCCGCCGTCTGGCGGATGCGACGCATCAATTGCAGCAAGCGCACCAGCACCTGCGTGAAGCCCATGATCGACAATTCGGAATAATCGAACAGGGAGGTCAGACCTTCGCGTCCGAGTGCTTCGCCGCCCACACCGACGAGCGTCACGGGCCGCCCGCTGATGGATTTGAGGGCCGCAATCAGATCGGCGCCCAGCAGATCGCCGGAAACCTCCCCTGCCACGATGCCAACCTTGAGGGGGGCGCTCATAATCCCAGTCCCTCCTGCTCCCGGTCGATCCCGCAGACAAACAGACCGAGCTCGTTGGCAGCGGCAATCATTTCGTGTCGTTCGAGAACCAGAGCCCTGCCCGCCTCGACCGCGATGCCCGCGAGACCGGCGCGACCGGCATTGACCACGGTGGACCGTCCGATTGTCGGAAGATCGGCCCGAATGTCTTGGGTCGGCTTGCACATCTTCACAAGCACACCCCGTCGCTTGCTCGAAATACGGCCCTCCTGACGCAGCTCCGCGACGCGGCCGAGCATACGGTCGGTGCCTTCCACGCCCTCGAGCGCCACAATACGTCCGCCTACAGACACGGCGCCCTGCCCGACATCCAGAGCGCCCAGCGCGATGGCCGCAGCGGCGGCACGGGCGATATCCCGCCGGGATTCCTCGTCCGGCATAACCGACCCGGCAGGACCGATCTCGGCAATCAGGTCCGGAGCAACCTCATGGGCACCGATGACGGTCGCGCCATGGGCTTCGATCAGCCGTATCACCATCTGCAGAACCGTATCATCCCCGCCGGACAGCAGCGTCCTGACGATAGACGGAACACGAGCGAGCGTGGCCAGAGTGGGCCTGATTTCCCGAAGCTCGGGCCGGCGCGCGACGCCCCCGGAAAGCACGACGCGCTGGATAGGACCGCGCGAAAGCGCAGCCTTCAGACCGGCCATGTCGCCAACGCCGATCTCCACGCGTTCATAGCCGTCAAACCGGCTGTCGCTTTCGTGTCTCAGCGCGATGATCAATGGGTCCTCGCCAGCGCGGCGTGCGGCATCCGCCACATAAACAGGCAAAAGGCCGCTCCCGGCAATGATGCCAAGGCGGCCCTTCTTCTCATTCGGTGAGGCTGACATGACCTCAGGCCTTGCCCCGGTTCGGCGATGACAATGCGCGATCGCTCTCGGCGGCAATGAAATCGAAAATCTCCAGCGCCTGCGGGCAATCGAGATAGTCGTCGCGCGCTGCGGCGGCATTGGCGCGAATGGACTGCGGCCCTTCGAAAATGGCCTTATAGGCCCGGCGCACCGTATGGATGACCGCACGGTCAATGCCTGCGCGCGTCATGCCAACCACGTTGAGTCCGCTGAGGATACCCGGATTGCCATTCAGCATGCCATAGGGGATGACATCATAGCTTACCGCAGACAGGCCGCCGATAAAGGCCTGCTTGCCGATGCGGGTGAACTGGTGCACTGCAGAACCGCCACCCAGGATCACGCGGTCTTCCACCACCACATGGCCAGCCAGCATCACATTGTTCGACATGATGATGTGATCCCCGAGGATGCAATCATGCGCGACATGGGAGTTTGCCAGAAAGAGGTTGTGGCTACCGATCACCGTCTTGCCGCCGCCGCCAACCGTCCCGGTATTGACCGTCACGCCTTCGCGGAACGTGCAATGATCCCCGACGGTCAACGTCGTTTTCTCACCTTCATGATGAACGCTCTGCGGATCCCCTCCGATCACCGAATTGGGGAACATCCGGCACCCCGCGCCGATGACCGTCTTGCCGGTAACGACGGCATGGGTCATCAACTGGACCCGATCCTTCAGCACGACCTCCGGACCGACATGGCAGAAAGGACCGATCACACAGTCTTCACCGATCTGCGCGCCGGGTTCGACCACGGACAGGGGATGAATACGGGCGCTGGCAGCAATGGAGCTCATGCCTGTTCCTTGTCCTGCTTGACGATCATCGCGCCAATATCGGCTTCAGCCACAAGAGCGCCGTCCACCTTGGCATCGCAATGGAACTTCCAGATGTTGCCGCGCTGCTTCTGCTTGGTCACATGATATTCGACACGGTCACCGGGCACGACGGGCTTGCGGAAGCGCGCATTGTCTATGGTCATGAAGTAAACGAGATTGCCGGTTTGGCCAGCCTTTCGGGCGCAAATGGCACCGGCCGTCTGCGCCATGCCTTCCACGAGAAGAACGCCCGGCATGATCGGCGACGTCGGGAAGTGTCCGGTGAAATGCGGCTCGTTTGCCGTGACATTCTTGATCCCGATCGCCGACTCATCGCCGTCGATCTCCACGATGCGGTCCACCAGCAGGAAAGGATAGCGGTGCGGGAGGAGCGTCATGATCTCCAGAATGTCGGCAGTGCCCAATTCCGCCTTCGTTTCAGTCATTCTTTTCTCCCGTGGTCTTTTTGTTTCGGTTCGCCGAGCGGGCTGTCATTTCAGCCACATCACGGAGGAAGTCCTTCATGGGGCGCGCCGGGAGGCCGCCATAGCGTTCGCCAGGCGGCACATCGGCGGCAACACCGCTCATGGCGGCAATCTGTGCGCCATCGCCAATCGTGATATGACCGTTCACGCCTACAGCGCCGCCGATCATGACCCCATCGCCGATACGCGCGCTGCCGGCAATTCCCACCTGGCTGACGATGCCGCAATGTCTGCCGATGCGAACATTGTGGCCGATCTGCACCTGATTATCGATCTTCGTCCCCTCGCCGATCACCGTGTCATCCATCGTGCCACGGTCGACGGTGGTATTGGCGCCGATTTCGACGTGATCCTGGATGATGACACGCCCGATCTGCACGATCTTGATCATTCCACGCGGGCCCGGTGCATATCCGAACCCGTCCTGGCCGATACGGGCCCCGTTATGAATGATAACGTGATTGCCGATATAGGCACACAGGATGCTGGCGCCTGCAGCAATGGTGCAATCCCGCCCTATCTTCACACCGGCGCCAATAATGGCTCCGGCGCCGATTCGTGTGCCGGCACCGATTTCCGCGCCTGCGCCGATCACGGCCAGTGCCTCGACGTTCACATCGGCTTCGAGCTTCGCTGTGGGATCGATCACGGCGCGATCCGAAATTCCTGTTCCCGACAGAATCGGGTCCGGACGCATGGCATTCGGGTGAAGCAGGGATCCGGCGACGGCAAACGCGGTTTGCGGTCGACCCGAGAGAAGCACGGGAATGTGGGACGGGATCAAGGGCTGAAGCGCTTTGTCGCATAGAATAGCGGAAGCCTGACAGGTCTCCAGCTCTTCCTTGTGGCGGCGCGAAAGCAGATAACAGATATCCCCTTCCCGGCCGCGACTTACAGGCGATACGCTTCGAATAAGACGATCCCCGTTGGAGGGATCAACCAATTCCGCCCCAATCCGGGAGGCCAACTCTGAAAGAGTGACCCCCGTATGGGGCGGAAAAAATGGCGACAGTTCCATCAGCAAATGCTCCAGTACGGCAATGGTGCCCGCAGGTCTGGAATGCCGATATCAGAACTGGTTCGAAATGCCAAAGCGGAAACGCTGTTCCTTGTCGAATTCTTCCTTCACGACCGGAACACCGTAATCCACGCGCAGCGGACCAAACGGCGAAGCCCAGACGATGCTGGCGCCGACGGACGCACGGAACGCGGAGTCGGTACCGACGACAGCATTGGAGCCATTGTCGACCTCGTTGCCGTAAAGCGTACCGGCATCGGCAAAGAGCGCGCCGCGCAGGCCGAGATCCTGCGGGATGCCCGGAAGCGGGAAGGATGCTTCGGCCGACGCCGTGAAGTAGGTCGTACCACCCAGCGAGTCGCCCGTGACGGCATCGCGCGGGCCGATACCAGCCGATTCGAAGCCGCGGATTTCACGACCACCGATGCGGAACTGGTCGAACACGTTCAGCGTGTCACCCGTGGCCATCACATGGCCGCCCGCAACCGTGAGCGAGCCGACGAGATCCATTTCATCAGACAGCGTCTGATAATAACGGAACTTGCCGTACAGGCGGTAGAAATCGGAGTCCCCACCGAGACCGGCATATTCGTGGGTGAACTGGGCGTAGATGCCTTCATGCGGAAGGTTCTGATCGTCCAGCGTGTTGTAGGTCAGCGTCTGAGAGACCGAGGACTGGGTCCAGGGGCTGCCAGCGATCAGGTCCTGGTAGGCCGGAGCAAGATTCTTGTCGTTGTTCCAGCCGTCACGACCGTTATATTCGAACTCTTTGTAGTTGTACTTGAAGGTCGTGGCCAACTCTTCGGTGATCGGAGCGGTCACCCGCAGCGTCACACCCTGTTCCGAATAATCGTAGTAGGTGTTGCGCGAGGTGTTGTTCTTGAACAGATCGAAGCCGGCAGCCAGACGGTAACCGAGGAAATAGGGCTCGGTGAAGTTCAGGCTGTAGCTACGGGCGTTGTCGCCACCGCCACCTGCCGCGACACGAATATACTGACCACGGCCCAGGAAGTTCTTTTCTTCGACCGAGGCTTCAACCGTAAAGCCGCCATCGTCACCGGTCGTATAGCCGGCGCCGATCCCGAAGGAGCCGGTCGGCTGATCGGCGACGTCGACAACGATCACCACGCGATCAGGCGAGCTGCCCTGCTGGGTCGAAACATTGACGGACGAGAAGTAACCCAGGGCCTCAAGGCGACGCTTGGCGCGTGCGATCATTTCCTGGTTGAATGCATCGCCTTCCGACAGATCGAATTCGCGGCGGATGACGTAATCGCGGCTGCGGGTGTTGCCGCGGATTTCGATGCGCTCCACATAGGCGCGCTCGCCCTGATCGACCAGATAGTCGACGCCGATCGTGTTGTTCTGGAAGTCGCGGTTGCCGCGCGGCGTGACGCGCGCAAAAGGATAGCCGGCAGAAGCAACACGCTTGGAGATGGCCTCCATGGTCTTCTGCACGTCCTTGGCCGAGTAGTTCGCGCCTTCGCGGGTCTCCACGAGACCCTTCAGGTCATCGCCGTTCACGCCATCGACCGTCGATTCGACGTTGATATTGCCGAACGTATAGCGCGGGCCTTCATCGACCACGAAATTGATGGTGTATTCATTGGTAGCAGGATCGAGGGTCGCATCGGAGGAAACGACCTTGAAGTCCGCATAACCATGATTGAAGTAGAACTGACGCAGCGCGTCTTCGTCGGCGCGGAGCTTGTCTTCGCCATAGACGTCACGGCGGGTCAGCCACGAGAGGAAGTTGGATTCCTTCGTGTTGATGACCGAATGCAGACGGCCGTCGCTATAGGCGTTGTTGCCTTCGAAATTGATCGCGTTGATCTTGGTGCGCTCGCCTTCGTTGATCACGAAAGCCAGGTTCACGCGGCCATCGCCGACGGGGTAGGTCTGCGTGGTTACGGTCACGTCGGAGCGACCGATGGATGCGTAGGCATCCTTGATGGTCTGGATATCGGACTGGATCGTGGTGTCGTTCATCGGACCCATGGAATGGGTCTGAACGATCGCCTGCAGCTTCTCGTCCTTGATCTTGCGGTTGCCGTTGAAGACAACTTCGTTCAGCTGGCCGTTCTCGCTCACGGTAACGTTGAGAGCACCGCCGGACACGCTCATCTTCACATCGGAGAAGAAGCCGGTCGCATAAAGACGGCGAACGGAGGAGTCGATATCGGCGCTCGAGAAGCTCTTGCCGGGAACGATGTCGATGTTCGCGCGGACCGTGTCTGCGCCGGCGCGGGTTGCGCCCTTAACATTGATTCGCTTTACCACGGCCGCCTCGGCAGAGGTTGCGGAAGCCACGGTCAACACAGCTGCACCGGAAGCAACAACACTTGCAGACAGCGCAACCGCCGATACCGCGTTCAAAAACCTTGAACCAGCCTTCATTTCACTTCTTACCTTTTTTACGTTGCCCCTGAGCCCGTCACCCGACTCCGGTCACGTGTGCCGTTTTACCCGCTTTTCCCATACAAGCAAGGGCGGGCGTTAATTTCTGTTTACTTCATCAAAAAGCGTGACCGATACGCCACGCCAGCTTCGCTTTATCGTAAATGAACGGTTAAAGCGAAGCAATCATTCTCATACTTTATCCAAAGCGCGCCGAGATATCGTTCCAGGTCGTAAAGACCATGAGTGTCAACACGATAGCGAACCCGATGCGGAAGGCAATTTCCTGCGCGCGTGCCGGAAGGGGACGCCCCAGCACCGCTTCCACCGCATAGAAGAAGAGATGCCCGCCGTCCAGAACGGGGATGGGCATAAGGTTAAGCAAACCGATCGAAACGGAGAGAACCGCGGCCAGCTGGAGCAGGGCCCAGAAGCCGATGGAAGCCATCTGTCCCGAGGCCTGCGCCACCCGAATGGGACCGCCGAGCTTATCCGGCTTCATGTGCCCGGTGATGACATTGCCCAGGTATTCAAAGGTGCTGGTGACGATGTACCAGCATTCTTTTGCACCTTCGGCCACGGCACCCGGAATGGAATAATGGACCATGCGGAACTTGCCCGCCTTGTCATCCGTACGGATACCGATCTGGCCCATTTCCATCTTCGAGCCGAACTCGTCCACCATCTTGCGTTCAGGCGTGATGGGAAGCTCGACCAGCGCGCCATCGCGCTTGACGGTCATCTTCATGGGGATTTCCGGGCGAGCGCTGACATAACGGCGCACATCCTCGAAGGTGGTCACCGTGATGCCGTCGATGGAGACCAGCAGATCGCCAGGCTTCACCCCTGCCCGCTCGGCTGCGCTCGGAGAGGCCACCTCGGATACGACGGGATCGGACACCGGCCGCCCGTAAATGGAAAACAGCGCGGCAAAGATCAGAATCGCCAGCAGGAAATTCGCAATCGGGCCGGCTGCCACCGTTGCCGCGCGCCGCCCGAGAGAGGCGCCGGCGAAAGTCCGCGCCCGCTCCTCCGGCGTCAGTTCGGCCAGACGTTCAAAATCCTGCCGGCTCGAAGCATCCTCGTCGCCATAGAACTTCACATAACCGCCAAGCGGGATCATGGAAATCTTCCACCGGGTGCCATGCCTGTCCGTCCGCCCGACCAGTTCCGGGCCGAAGCCGACGGAAAAGACCGAGATGCCGATCCCTGACCAGCGACCGACCAGATAGTGACCCATCTCGTGAACGAATACGAGCAGCGACAGGATCAAGACAAAGGGTATGACTTCACCCGCGATGGATCCCAGCAATCCCATTCAGAAAAATCCCTAAATTAGAGCGACTTCACATCCAGGAGGAATGTCCCAACCGAACATTGCGCGCAGCTTGCGAAGCCATGAGCCGCGCTTGCCAGAAGAAACGCTGCAAAACAGGCAAAAACAAGCCCGTCAACGCGATCCATAACACCCCCATGGCCCGGGATGAGCTTGCTCGAATCCTTGACCCCGAAGCGGCGTTTGATGAAGCTCTCAAAAAGATCGCCTATCTGGCTGAAAACCGAGAGAATGACGATCAGGACGGCCATGCGAAGCGATGGCGTCCCGCCGGCCGCGGCCACGGCCAGCAGCCCGAATACGAGAGCGGCAACCGTCCCGCCCACAGCGCCGGACCAGGTCTTGCCGGGCGAGATCCGCGGCGCCAGCTTGGGACCGCCGATCGCGCGGCCCACGAAATAGGCGAGGATGTCCGTCGCCCAGACGATGGCGAAGAGCATCAGCATGGCTTTCAGGCCCGTATCGTCCTGGCCACGGATAGAGGCAAGCGAGAGAGCGCTGAGGCCTGCGTAAACAACGCCGCCGGGCAACCAGCCACCGCTCTGCCTCATAACCGCATAGCCAATCGCCAGAAGCGTGAAGGCAAGCAGCATGGCGCCGGCAAAGGACAGAAAGCCGAAAAGGATGGCAAGGGCAAGGAGCGCCTGGGATGCCCAGGCAAGGGCGAAGCCGGTCCGGTCGACGTCCTTCATCCGGGTCATGGTCGACCACTCGTAGAAGACGAGCAGACCAATCGCCACGGCAAGAACACGGAAAGCCAGCCCACCCAGCCAGGTCGCCACGAGCACGCCAAGGGCCATGACAATGCCGGACTGGATCCGGAGACGCAGTTCCTCACTCATCATTCACCTGCCAGAACCGACGAGGCCTCTGCCAGACCTCCGAAACGCCGCTCGCGACCGGCATATTTGTCGAGTGTCGCGAGGAAAAGCTCTCGATTGAAGTCGGGCCAGAATTCCGGGACGAAGACCAGCTCCGAATAGGCAGCCTGCCATAGAAGGAAATTGGACAGGCGCTCTTCGCCGCTGGTGCGGATGATCAGATCGGGGTCGGGAATGCCGGCCGTATCCAGATGGGCATCGACGAGATCCGGCGTGATCATGTCCGGGGTCAGATAGCCTTCGCGGATTTTCTCGCCGATCTTTTGCATGGCGCGCACCATTTCGTCCCGCGAGCCGTAATTGAAGGCGATCACAAGATTGAGGGCGGTATTGTTGCGGGTCGTTTCCTCAGCCTCCAGCAGCAGGGGCAGAATATCGCTCCTGAGATGCTCCCGCTCGCCGATAATCCGGATACGGACATTCTGGCTGTGCAGATCGGCGAGGTCGCGCCGGATGAAAGCCTTGAGCAACCCCATGAGGTCGGTCACTTCGGCCTCGGGCCGGCGCCAGTTTTCGGAAGAAAAGGCAAACAGCGTCAGATAGGAAATGCCGATATCGCCTGCAGTCCGCACCACTTCGCGGACCGCCTCTACGCCCTTCTTGTGCCCCATGGTGCGCGGAAGACCCCGCGCACGGGCCCATCGGCCGTTGCCGTCCATGATGATTGCAACATGCCGGGGCATGTTGGGATGTGTAGGATCGGCCATAGGGTATCCGTCAGAATTGGCAGAAATCGATTCCGGTCGCCGAAATCAGACCTGCATGATTTCCTTTTCCTTGTCCGCAAGCAAGCGGTCGATGTCAGCAATGCACTCGTCCGTCATCTTCTGCACTTTTTCGGAGAGCGAACGGCTGTCGTCCTGACTGATTACACCGTCCTTTTCGGCTTTTTTCAGGTTGTCCATTCCGTCACGGCGGACGTGGCGGATCGCGACCTTGGCCTTTTCGGAATATTCATGGGCGACCTTGACCAGCGACTTGCGGCGTTCCTCGTTCAACTCGGGCAGCGGAATGCGCAGGTTCTGGCCGTCGACGATCGGGTTGAGGCCGAGATGGGATTCGCGAATGGCGCGTTCGACGGCGGACACCATCGACTTGTCCCAAATGGACACCGAGAGCATGCGGGCTTCCGGCACGCTGATATTCGACACCTGGTTCAGCGGGACGCGCGAACCGTAGGCCTCGACCGTAATCGGATCGAGAATGTTTGCGGATGCGCGGCCGGTCCGCAGCGACGCGATATCGCTCTTGAAGGCGGAAACCCCGCCATCCATACGGCGCTTCAGTTCCTTGAGGTCAACACCATCACTCATTGGTCAACTCCGTGCTAGATCAGTCTGACGCCCATAAGGGCTTTGGCGGCGATCAGGTGCAAGCCCTATCGCCCGCTATGGCGGAAATATGCAGAACTCAGTTGTCGGTCACGATGGTCTTGCGGCCACCGCCCTGCAGGATATCGACGAAACCGCCCTCCTCGTGAATCGAGAAGACGATGATCGGGATCGCGTTTTCGCGCGCGAGAGCGACGGCGGCCACGTCCATGACGGCGAGCCCCTTTTCGAGAACCTCGGAATGGGTCAACCGGTCGAAGCGGGCCGCATCAGGCACCTTTTTCGGGTCCGCGGAATAGATGCCGTCCACCTGGGTGCCCTTGAAGATCGCCTCGGCGCCCATTTCGGCAGCGCGCAGGGCAGCGGCGGAATCGGTCGTGAAGAAAGGATTGCCGGTGCCGCCGGCAAAGATCACCACGCGGCCGAGCGACAGGTGATAGAGGGTCGCACGCTGGGAGAAGCTTTCGCAGATTTCCGGCATGGCGATGGCCGAAAGAACCACTGTATCGATATTCAGCTTGCGCAGCGACGTCGCCAGCGCCAGCGCATTGATCACCGTTGCGAGCATGCCCATGTGGTCACCGGTAACCCGGTCGCCACCCTTGGAGGCCACGGCGACGCCACGGAAGATATTGCCGCCGCCCACGACGACGCCCACTTCAACGCCCAGCGCCCGCGCGCGAGCGATATCGGAGGCGATCCGGTCGGCCACCGCCACGTCGATCCCGAAACCCTGGCTGCCCATCAGGGCTTCGCCGGAAGCCTTCAGAAGAACACGCTTGTAAACAGGCTGGGACGTCATGGTTTCTCCTTATCGTTCATCGAATGCCCGATACACGAAGGGCACCGCGTTGTCACGCGATGCCCTTTGTTTTTCACCGGGTAGATTTGAGCGAAACGCGCAAATCCCGCTGTTTGGGGATCAACCCTTGGCAGCGGCAGCCACTTCGGCTGCGAAATCGGTTTCTTCCTTCTCGATGCCGTCGCCGAGCAGCAGACGTGCCATGCCGACCACTTCGATCGGGGCGCCGACAGACTTTTCAGCTTCCTTGACGGCAGCGGCAACGGTCAGGTCGGGGTTCATGACGAAGGACTGCGAGAGAAGGGCAACTTCCTCGAAGAACTTGCGCATGCGGCCTTCAACCATCTTTTCGATGATGTTGTCCGGCTTGCCCGAGGCGCGGGACTGCTCGATGAACACGTTGCGCTCACGCTCGGCAACAGCTGCATCGACGTCTTCCGGACGGAGAGCGAGCGGGCTGGTGGCGGCAACATGCATGGCGACCTGACGGCCGATGGCATTCAGGGCTTCCTTGTCGCCGGTGGACTTCAGGGCAACGAGAACGCCGAGCTTGCCGAGGCCATCGGCAACACCGTTGTGGATGTAGGTGGCGACGACGCCATCATCGACGGAAAGCGCAGCCGAACGGCGCAGGTTCATGTTTTCGCCGATATGGGCGATTGCGTCCTTGATGGTGTCAGCAACGGACTTGCCGGAAGCCGGGTAGGAAGCAGCCGAAATGGCGTCAACGGTACCATCGGTGCCGAGGGCAACAGAAGCCACGCCACGGACCAGATCCTGGAAGGCATCGTTACGGGCAACGAAGTCGGTTTCGGAGTTGACTTCGACGACAACGGCCTTGTTGCCGGCGGAAGCGATCCCGATCAGGCCTTCGGCAGCGGTGCGGCCCGACTTCTTGTCGGCCTTCGCGATGCCCTTGGCGCGCAGCCAGTCGATGGCGGCTTCCATGTCGCCATTGGTCTCGGCCAGCGCCTTCTTGCAGTCCATCATGCCTGCGCCGGTCTTTTCGCGCAGGTCCTTCACCATTGCTGCAGTTACGTTGCTCATTGTCTGCCTCTTTACGGGTTCGATCGGTACCGGCGCTGGGCACGGTACCTGAAGGTGGGGAACGCTATCCCCCGAAATTGTAACAACGTGATGAAACATCACGGATATCGGAGCCCGGGGCTCCCGTCGCGCCGGGGTCATGCACCCCGCGCTGGAAATGGATAAGGCCGCTGAACGCCAGGTGTCACAACGGCCTCAATTCCATTCCGTCTGTTCCGGGCGGCGCTGCCGCCCGGCCCACGGCCCTTTATCAGGCGCCGGTGTCTTCGAGCACGGGCTCGACCGGAGCTTCGGCAGAAGCGCCGATGTCACGGCCTGCTGCACCCTGCTGACGGGCAATGCCGTCGATCGCAGCGCGGGCAATCAGGTCGCAATAGAGCGAGATCGCACGGGAGGCGTCGTCGTTACCCGGGATCGGGTAGTCAATCGCATCCGGATCGCAGTTGGAGTCGATGATGGCAACAACCGGGATGCCGAGGCGCTTGGCTTCGTCGATCGCGATCTTTTCCTTGTTGGTGTCGATGATGAACATCAGGTCCGGCGTGCCGCCCATGTCGCGGATACCGCCGAGAGCCTTTTCCAGCTTCTCACGCTCGCGCTCCAGGTTCAGACGCTCCTTCTTGGAATAGCCGGAGCCTTCCGAGGACAGGATTTCGTCGAGCTTGCGCAGGCGCTGGATCGAGTTGGAGATCGTCTTCCAGTTGGTCATCATGCCGCCGAGCCAGCGGGAGTTGACGTAGTACTGGGCCGAACGCTTGGCGGCGTCGGAGATGATGTCCGAAGCCTGGCGCTTGGTGCCGACGAACAGAACGCGGCCGCCACGGGCGACGGTGTCGGAAACGACCTTCAGGGCGCTCGACAGCATCGGAACCGTCTGTGCGAGGTCGATGATGTGGATGTTGTTGCGGTCACCAAAGATGTAGGGCTTCATCTTCGGGTTCCAGCGGTGGGTCTGGTGACCAAAGTGAACGCCGGCTTCCAGAAGCTGGCGCATGGTGAAGTCAGGCAATGCCATGCCGTGTTTCTCCTTTTCCGGTTGAACCTCCGTGGGGTGAACAGCCCTTGTCCTTGCGGTCCGGGCCACCGGTCGGAAATATCGGGATTTCTCCCCGACATCCCCAGCCCCACGTGTGGAATGGGTGAGCCCTTATCCCCGAAAGCCTGCGAATGCAAGCGTTCCCCGGGAAAAAATGGCTTTCTTTTCCTATTTGCACGTCTCGAGGGGAAGCATTTCCAGCTTCGTCAGCTTTCCCGACAATACGTAATCGCTGTAATCCATCGTCAGATCCCGAATGATGCCATTGTCGTAAAGCTTGAACGCCATACGGTAGACCGGAGGAGCATCGGCCGCCTTGTCGTCATTGAAATAGGCGATCGTCACCGGCCAGAAGGCACTGTTGCCGAGCGGTTTTGCTGCGGCCAGCTCGGGATCGGTGGCATCGGAAACAGCGCTCTTCCCAATCACCGTTGTGGCAAGAAGCGTCTGGTCGGCATTGTCACTGCCGTCGAAAATGCGGGACTCGAACAAGGGCTTTCCCGCCCGGGCGCTTTCCAGAACATCGATCAGGTGTTCGGTGGGAAAACGGCCCATGTCCAGATCGACATCCCGTTTCTGCGGCGCCTCCAGAGCAACCTTGATCCGCCCTGCCCGTTCGGCGGCGTCACCCGTTACTTCCTTGTCCAGTTGCTGGTCTGTGAAGGATTTCGTGGAAAACCGGAAGGTCCGCTGGTTCAAGTCCTCGAAGGTGGTGGTGCGCTGGTCGGAAATCCGCTTTTCCTCGCCCGTGTCGATTTCGGTGACAAAGCGAAAATTGGTGGTGTAGCCCGCGCAGGACGAGCCCTTGAATTCATAGACCATTCGTCCGGAAATGCCGGCAATCCCGGCTCTCTCATTGGCCTCCCTCAGCGTGAGGTCGTAAACGGCACGGTGTGGAGCGAGCGCATCGGCAGCCGGCAGCGCCACAGCCGGGCCGGTTCCGGCAAAAGCAAGCAGGATCGCTGCTAGACGCAAACGGACCATTCTAAACTCCCCAGTTCGGCGGACTAACCGCCCTGCACTTATCCGTTCATCCGCCAGCTCGGAGGACAATCTGCAATTTATGACGCATCCTGACCACAGCAAGGCTTGATGCGCGTCCTAATCTCTTCTTTAAATCGAATCCAAATTGCAAGACTTATGCGCGCCGACGGTCCCGGAGGGGCCTCGGCGCGGGAAAAACCGACGGGAGAACAAAAATGTCCGATTCCATCCAGGATCGCCTTGCTCAGCTTGGCATCACCCTGCCGCCCGCCGCTGCACCGGCCGCCAATTATGTGCCCTATGTCATTTCCGGACATCATCTGTACCTCTCCGGCCAGCTTCCCATCGAAAATGGCGCGGTTGCCGTTACTGGCCTTCTGGGTCGTGATGTGGATGTCGCTCGGGGGCAGCGCGCGGCCGAACTGTGCGCCATCAACATTCTGGCTCAGGCGCAGGCCGCTCTTGGCGATCTCTCCCGGATCAAGCGCGTGGTGAAACTGAACGGCTTCGTGGCCTCGATGCCCACCTTTGTCGAGCAGCATCTGGTCATGAACGGTGCATCAAACCTGATTGCCGCAGTTCTCGGTGAACCCGGCAAGCACGCACGCGCTGCGGTCGGCATGGCTTCACTTCCGCTGAATGCGGCTGTTGAAATCGATGCGGTCATCGAAATCGCATGACCATGGATGTCTCCTTTCTCACTGCCACGCCCATTGCCCATCGCGGCCTCCACGATTCCAACCGGAGCGTTTGGGAAAACACGCTGTCGGCCTTTCGCAAGGCAATCGAGGCCGGATATGCCATCGAATGCGACCTGCAATATGCCTCCGATGGCGTACCGGTCGTGTTTCACGATGACGGGCTGGAGCGGCTCTGCAAGCTGAAGGGCGATGTGCGGGAACGCACGTCGGCCGAGCTCGGTCTTCTCTCCGTCGGCGGTACGGCTGACCGGGTGCCGACACTGAAGCAGCTGCTCGACCTGACCGCCGGAAAAGTCCCGCTCGTGCTGGAACTCAAGGGCCGAAAGGACGACGACGAAGGTTTTGCCGCATCGGTTCTCGAAGTGCTCGAAGGTTACAAGGGCCCGGTTGCCCTGATGAGCTTCGACGTGTGGTTGCTCAAGGACCTGAAGGAGCTCGGCGCGCCCTACCCGGTCGGCCTGACGGCGGAAGGCACCAAGCCGGAGGAGTTCTTCGCCCATGACGAGGCGATGCATCTGGGGCTCGATTTCATCTCCTATTGCTACGAGCACCTGCCGAACAGCTTCGTCACCGCCCAGAGACAAAGAGGCATTCCCGTCATCACCTGGACCGTAAGAAACGATCAAGGCGCCAGCCATAGCTATGCCCATGCGGACCAGATAACCTTCGAAGCATTCGACCCACGGGCAACTGCGACCGCATGAGCGAAGACGTCACCATCCGCGCCGTCCGCAGTTTTCAGGAGATCGACTCCGCTCAATGGAGCGCTCTCGAGGGAACGGCGCGTGGCGCGGGCGGCCTGTACAATCCCTTCGTTTCCCATGCCTTCCTCTCCGCTCTGGAGGAATCGGGATCGGCAACGGCGAAAGCAGGCTGGATGCCCCATCATCTTCTGATGGAGGACGGAAAAGGAAGGCTGCTCGGTGCCCTGCCCTGCTATCTGAAAAGCCATAGCCAGGGCGAATATGTCTTCGACCACGGCTGGGCCGATGCCTTCGAGCGTGCCGGTGGGCAGTATTACCCGAAGCTTCAGGCCTCCGTTCCCTTCACGCCGGCCACCGGGCCAAGGCTGCTGGTGCGCGCCGGAGAGACGGCGGAGCCCAGTCGCCATGCACTGGCCTCAGGCTTCAAGCAGATTGCCCGCAAACTCGGCGTTTCCTCTGCCCATGCGACCTTCGTGACGGAAGCCGATCTCGATGTCTTCCTGGAGGAAGGGTTCCTGCACCGCACGGACCAACAATTCCACTTTCTCAACGAAGGCTATGAAAACCACGATGCTTTTCTGGAAACGCTCGCCTCGCGCAAGCGCAAGGCCCTGAAAAAAGAGCGGAGAAGCGGACTGGAAAATGGCATCAGCATTGAATGGCTGACCGGCAAGGATCTGACCGAGGACATCTGGGATCAGTTCTTCACATTTTATATGGATACGGGCAGCCGAAAATGGGGCCGGCCCTACCTGACACGCGCGTTCTACTCGCTGATTGGCGAGCGCATGCCCGAGGACATCCTGCTCGTCATGGCCAAGAGAGCGGGACGCTACGTGGCCGGAGCCATCAATTTCATCGGTTCGGACGCGCTTTACGGCCGGCATTGGGGCTGTATCGAAGACCACCCCTTCCTCCATTTCGAGGTCTGCTATCATCAGGCCATCGATTTTGCCCTGTCCCGGGGGCTGAAGCGCGTGGAAGCGGGCGCGCAGGGCGAGCACAAGCTTGCCCGCGGCTATCTGCCCGTCACGACCCATTCCGTGCATGACCTTACCCATCCGGGCCTGCGGCGGGCCGTTGCCGACTATCTCGAGCGGGAACGGGCGGATGTGGCGGAAATGTCGGACATTCTCAGCGAGCACAGCCCATTCCGAAAGGGAGAGCGGCAACAGGACGACTGATGTCACCGCAAGGGGACACGAGAAATACAGGAGAAACAGGCATGACAACGTCCGGCTACGACAACAACAATATCTTCGCCAAAATCCTGCGCGGAGAAATCCCCTCGGTGCGGGTCTACGAGGACGAGCATACGATTGCCTTCATGGATGTGATGCCGCAGGCCCCCGGCCATGTGCTGGTCATCCCCCGCGCAGGCTCGCGTAATCTTCTCGATGCCGATCCGGCTGTTCTCGCCCAGACCATTCCCGTGGTCCAGAAGATGGCGAATGCGGTCCGGGAGGCCTTCGAGGCGGATGGCGTGTTCATTGCGCAATTCAACGAACCGGCAGCCGGCCAGACGGTGTTCCACCTGCATTTCCACGTCATACCGCGCCATGAAGGCGTCGGCTTGAAGCCTCACACCGGCAAAATGGAAGATGGCGCCGTTCTTGCCGCCCACGCGGAAAAGATCCGCGCGGCGCTTGCCGACGCCTGACCGATCGCTCAGTGGGGGAAGGTCTGGCTGAGCCACATGTAGCCGATCAGCAATGCTTCCCCCGCGATCACCCCGCGATAGACCTTTCGCCCGAAGACCGTGTAGACCAGAAAGCCGAGCGCCATGGCGGAAAGCCGCAAGGCGAGCGGCGATGCGGCAAGCGCACCCTCCGGGTAAAGAACCAGCTTAGCAATGACCGCAGCGACGAGCGCCGTTGCAATGGTCCGGGCAAAGACGAGCAGCGGACTTTCTTCGCGGACATGCCCGGCGAGATAGACACCCATGAAGCGCCAGATATCCGTCGGAAGCCAACCGGCAAGCAGGATGAAGGCGAAGGGCCACCACGGATAGTCATAGGCGGTAAAGCTCATGTCCGCCGCCTCCGGAGAAGCCAGCCGGCAGCATAGGCGACGGAACCGCCGACAATGCCCGTCAGCAGAATATCCATCTGCGGGGCCAGCCAGTGGAAAAACGGCGTGAGGCCAAGGCCGATGCCCATGGCGAGATGGCTCTCCTTCTCGCGGGCCGAGCCCCAGAGCGAAAAGAGAAAATAGAGGGGCGTGATGAAGATCAGCGCCGCTGCAAGGAGCGGCGGCAGCTTGTCCGCCAGCTCGAACGTCACGGCGACCAGAGCGACATTCACCACGAGAAAGGTTCCACCCATTCCGCCGAAAAAGGCCGTGCGATAGGGTTTGGGAATCACGCGGAATCGCTCCAGCGCCATGACCCAGGCGGTGATCGCGACGAAATGGGAGAGAAGGTAAAGCGTGATCTTCCGGGTCTTCGGCGTGCGCATTTCCGGAAGAATGGCGACCGCCATGGGAAGAAGGCGGATCGACGAGAGCGCAACCGAGACCACGGCGGTGATCAGCGACGCTTTCGAGAGAATCGCGCCGACCAGGACCACATTCGCCGGAAGCGCCCAGATGGTCGCGGCCATGAAGACCGTTTCCGCCATGGTGAAGCCCGCGTCTCGGCAGAGACCTGCAAAGCCGATGAACGCGAACATCAGGATGACTGAGGGAATGGTCGCCACCTGCGCAACGCCGGTCAGGAACCAGCGCCGGGCCTCTGCGGGCCTGTAGATTTCGGTATCGATCAAGGACGTCACTCTTGGAATGGGAAAGGCGGCCCGAAGGCCGCCTCAATGATTGCCGCGGAAGACGTTCACTTCTTCTTGGGCACTTTGGGAACCGAAGCACGCTTGGGTTTCGCGGCAGGTTTTTCCGCGACTGCGGGCTCTTCTGCAGCGACGAGCTCCACCGCTTTCTCGCCCCGCTTCGCCTTCGGCGCTTCCACTTCGGCTTCAGGCTTGGGCTTGACCGGCGCGGATTCCGGTTCGCAGGTCAGCACGAGGCCATCCTTGCCTTCCGCATCCTTGCCGGTGGAGACATGCACGACGCCGCCCTTCTTGAGCTTGCCGAAAAGGATTTCTTCGGCGAGCGGCTTCTTGATGTGCTCCTGGATGACGCGGGCCAATGGCCTGGCGCCCATCTTCTCGTCATAGCCGCGGGTGGCCAGCCATTCCACGGCATCCGGCTTGACGTCAAAGGTGACGCTGCGCTCGGAGAGCTGGGTTTCCAGCTGCATGACGAACTTGTGCACCACCTTGTGGATCACTTCCGTCGGCAGCGGCGCGAAGGCGATGGTGGCATCGAGACGGTTGCGGAATTCCGGCGTGAACAGCCGGTTCAGCGCTTCCGTATCTTCGCCCGTCCGCTTGGACGAACCAAAGCCGATGGCGGCCTTCTGCATTTCCGATGCGCCCGCATTCGTGGTCATGATGAGTATCACGTTGCGGAAGTCGATCTTCTTGCCATTGTGGTCCGTCAGCGAGCCATGATCCATGACCTGCAGCAGGATGTTGAAGATGTCGGGATGCGCTTTCTCGATTTCGTCCAGCAGCACGACGCTATGCGGATGCTGATCGACGCCATCGGTCAGCAGGCCGCCCTGATCGAAGCCGACATAGCCGGGAGGTGCACCGAGCAGGCGCGAAACCGTATGGCGCTCCATATATTCCGACATGTCGAAGCGGAGCAGTTCCACCCCGAGCGAGCTTGCCAGCTGCTTGGCCACTTCCGTCTTGCCGACGCCCGTGGGGCCGGAGAAGACATAGCAGCCAATCGGCTTGTTCGGTTCCCGCAGGCCGGCGCGAGCCAGCTTGATCGACGTCGCAAGCGCTTCGATGGCCTTGTCCTGACCATAGACGACCGAGCGGAGATCCTTTTCCAGGTTGGCGAGGACCATCTCGTCATCCTTGGACACCGTCTTCGGCGGAATGCGGGCCATGGTGGCGATCGTTACCTCGATCTCCTTTTCGGTGATCAGCTTGCGCCGCTTGGAAACCGGCAGCAACATCTGAGCCGCACCGGTCTCGTCGATCACGTCGATCGCCTTGTCCGGCAGCTTGCGGTCAGAGATATAGCGGGCCGAGAGCTCCACCGCCGACTTGATCGCCTCGTTGGAGTAACGCAGCTTGTGATATTCCTCGAAATAGGGCTTGAGGCCCTTCATGATCTCGATGGCATCGGGGATCGACGGTTCATTGACGTCGATCTTCTGGAAGCGCCGCACCAGCGCTCGGTCCTTCTCGAAGAACTGGCGGTATTCCTTGTAGGTCGTCGAACCGATGCAGCGGATCGCGCCGGAGGACAGCGCCGGCTTCAGCAGGTTCGATGCATCCATCGCCCCGCCGGAGGTCGCGCCCGCACCGATCACCGTATGAATTTCATCGATGAACAACACGGCACCCGGATATTCCTCGAGCTCCTTGACGACCTGTTTCAGACGCTCCTCAAAGTCGCCGCGGTAGCGGGTGCCTGCCAGCAGCGTCCCCATGTCGAGCGAGAAAATCGTGGCATCCTGAAGCGCCTCGGGTACCTTCTTCTCGATGATGCGCTTGGCAAGACCTTCGGCAATCGCGGTCTTGCCCACGCCCGGATCACCCACATAGAGAGGGTTGTTCTTCGAGCGACGGCACAGAACCTGGATCGTCCGGTTCACCTCGTCATGCCGGCCGATGAGCGGGTCGATCTTGCCGTTCTTGGCCTTCTCGTTGAGATTGACACAATAGGCCTTGAGCGCCTCGGTGGTCTTCTTGGCGGCGGCGCCTTCTTCCTGATCGCGGCCGGGTTTGGCCTCGCTCTCGGGTTCTTCCGCTCCGCGTGGAGAGCGCACCTGCGACGCGCCCGGACGCTTGCCGATGCCGTGCGAAATGAAGTTCACCGCATCGTAGCGGGTCATTTCCTGTTCTTGCAGGAAATAGGCCGCATGGCTCTCGCGCTCGGCGAAAATTGCGACCAGCACGTTTGCGCCGGTCACTTCTTCGCGGCCCGACGACTGGACGTGGATGACGGCGCGCTGGATGACCCGCTGGAAACCCGAGGTCGGCTTGGAGTCCTCGTCGTATCCGGTCACCAGATTGGAGAGCTCATTGTCCACGTAGGACGTCAGCGTTTTCCGCAGCGCGTCGAAATCGACATTGCAGGCCCCCATGACGGCGGCCGCATCCGGATCGTCCATCAGCGCCAGAAGCAGATGCTCGAGCGTGGCATATTCGTGGTGCCGCTCATTCGCATAGGTCAGGGCCTGGTGCAGCGCCTTTTCCAGACTAGGAGAAAATGTTGGCACGTTCAGATCCTCACTTCTTTTCCATGACACACTGCAAAGGATGTTGGTGCTGGCGGGCGAAGTCCATCACCTGACTGACCTTGGTTTCGGCCACTTCGTAGGTGTAGACCCCGCATTCGCCAACGCCGTGATTGTGCACGAGAAGCATGATGCGCGTGGCGGCTTCACGATCCTTCTGGAAAAATCGCTCCAGGATATGGATCACGAATTCCATCGGCGTGTAGTCGTCATTCAGGAGCAGAACGCGATAAAGGTTCGGTTTCTTGGTCTTTGGCTTGGTACGCGTAATCACCGAAGTGCCGCGGCCGGGAACGCCCCCGTCACCTTCGGAATCGCCCTGCATCAGGACCCTCTTCACCGTCATCGTCTTCCATTCCCAATTCGAGGCTGCTCGTAATCCTCAGCCACCTATACTTAGTATTCGCGGGAGTGATTTTAAGCCCCCCGTTCCACACTGCAACGACTATTCATCCTGCTGCATCAGAAATGCAGCATCAACCCTGTGTGAAGTTGGCGTAACAGGGGATGGGCCGGCACAAACAAAAAGCCGCGCCCCCCGGGAGGACGCGGCCTTGATCGGATGACCGGACGAAAGAGCCCTGATATCAGGCAGCGCTGACGGCAGGCGTTTCCACCGTTGCGGGAACGGTGGCCGCGGCTGCGGGAGCCTTTGCGCCCGTCTTCTTCACCACGGGTGCCTCGAACGGTTTGTAGGCGTTACGCGCCAGGTCCACATACATGTCACCGATGCGGGACATGCCGGCAATCGCGCCTTCGTAGGCGGTGCGCAGATAGGTTGCCTGCAGCTCGAAGGCGACGTCCGGGGACTTGGCCGAGCTGAGAGCTTCCAGATGGGCGACGCCATCCATATAGGATTTCTTGCTGTATTCAGCCGCTTCTTCGGCAATTGCCTGAAAGACCTTGCTCACGTCCGCATAGCTTTTCAGCATGCCGTCCATGACTTCCCTGCCCTTTTGGTTGGCTTCATCGAAATTGAACATGCCGGAGCCTCCTTCTACACGATGGAAGCCCGACTCTAATGCGATGCACAAGGCAGGTCAATAATTTTGTGCGGCGCACAAGAAACCCGGCGCCGCGGCCTGTCAGAGATCGACGTCCAGAATGGCCATCGAGAAATTGTAGGAAACGTCGCCGTCTTCGTCATCGCGGTAGAGAACGCCGAGGAATTCGTCGCCCAGATATACTTCGCCGCTGTCGTTTTTGCGCGGGCGAGCCTTGACCACCAGGTTGGGGTTGAGCGTGCGCTTCATATAGGCGTCGAGTTTCTTGATTTCGTCGGGCTTCACCGGATTCTCCGTTCGTGTTTTGTCGTGAGGCAGCGCTTTTGGCAGGAGCGGAGGCGGCTGTAAACCCGCCATCGCTCCTCATCCGCAGCAAAAGACCGCCGCGCCCCATGCGGGCACGGAACACGGTCCGGGGTTCAATCGGCTGCGTTGATGACCTGGTCCATGGAGCGTGCGGGTTCCGAGCATCCGGCCTCCCCGACCACCTTTGCCGGCACGCCCGCGACCGTCGATTTCGGCGGAACGGGCTTCAAGACGACCGAGCCGGCGGCGACTCGCGAGCAATGGCCAATTTCGATATTGCCGAGAATCTTCGCTCCGGCGCCGATCAACACGCCGTCTGCGATCTTCGGATGCCGGTCGCCCGTTTCCTTGCCGGTCCCCCCCAGGGTCACGCCCTGGAGAATGGAAACATTGTCGCCAATGACGGCCGTGCTGCCGACGACGAGACCCGTGGCATGGTCCAGGAAAAGGCCGCGACCGATACGGGCGGCAGGATTGATGTCCGTCTGGAAGACGCTGGAAGCTCGACTCTGCAGATAAAGGGCGAAGTCCTGCCGGCCCCGCTTCCATAGCCAGTGGGCCAGACGATGGGTCTGGATGGCATGGAAACCCTTGAAGTAGAGCACGGGTTCGATAAAGCGCGTGCAGGCGGGGTCGCGATCGTAGACCGCCTGAATATCGACGCGCAGGACTGCACCCCATTCCGGCCAGTCCGCCAACATTTCCTCAAAGGTCTGGCGCAGCAGAACGGCCTGCATGTCCGGATGATCCAACCGCTCGCAGATCCGATAGATAACGCTGTCTTCCAGCGACCGGTGATTGAGGACCGTGGAATAGAGGAAAGCGGCCAGAATCGGATCTTTCTCCGCGGCGGCACGGGCCTCGTGGAGCATCGTATCCCATATCGGATCGACGATCTTTACCTGGTCCTTCTGGCGAATATCACTTACGAAGCCCATGCTGGGTCTCCTCTTCAAACGGTCGGCCCGAATGCATAACTTCCGTTAGTATAGGACAGATTGCAGCTGACTTAAATGGGGAATGGCAGAAGATGGAACGCAGCTTTGCCTCAGACATGCTCAAGGCCTCGGTTTCCGAGGGAGTAGGCACACTTCTGATCGACAATCCGCGCCGCAAGAATGCGGTGACCCTTTCGATGTGGCGCGAGCTTCCCTTGGCCATTCGCTGGCTCTGCAACGAAGCGCAGGCGCGCGTCATCCTGTTGAAAGGGGCCGGCGAAACGGATTTTTCGGCGGGAGCGGACATATCCGAATTTGCCGAGGTGCGGCGCGATGCCACCACAGCCCGCCTTTACGAGACGGAGAATTCGGCGGCCTTTGCCGCCATCCGGCAGGCGCCGGTGCCGGTCATCGCGGTGATCCGCGGGATCTGCTATGGCGGCGGCTTCGGACTGGCGGCGGCGGCCGATCTGCGGCTTGCCGATCCCACCGCCCGTTTTTGCGTGCCGCCGGCACGGCTTGGCCTCGCCTATCCGGCGGATGCGGTGCATGACATCGTTCTGTCGCTCGGGGATCAGATTGCCCGCTTCGCCCTCTATACGGGCGAGGTCATGCTTCCCGAACGGCTTGCCATGAGCGGATTTCTGCTGGAGTGCCTGCCCCCGGAGCGGCTGGACGAGGCGGCGGATGCCATGGCATCGACGATCGCGCGGAACGCGCCGCTGTCGATCCGGGCATCGAAGCTGGCGGTGCGGGGGGCAAGCGAGAACGACCCGGTGGCCACCGCCGATGCGGCGGCCCTTGGCGCGGCCACGTTCGAAAGCGAGGACTATGCGGAAGGCCGCCGCGCCTTTGCCGAAAGGCGGAAACCGTTATTCACCGGCCGGTGACCTTCGGAATCGATGTCACCGGTGCTCGTAAAAATGCAGGACGGCCTGCTTGAACACCTTGTCCCCCACCGCAAGCATATGGTCCCTCCCCGGGATGTCGATGGCCGTGGCATGCGGCATCAGGCTCGCCAACGCCTGCGGCGAACCGGCAATGTCGTCGCGGGTGCCGACGGCGATCAGCGTGGGCATATCCAGGCGCGCGGCCTGCTCGACAGTCACGAGTTCGCGGGATGTTTCGATACAGGCCGCCAATGCCAGTCGATCGCTGCGCGTCTGCTCGGCAAATGCCCGGAACATGCGGCCCCGTTCATGGGTGACATCGTCCAGCGAGGCGGCCCTCAAGGCGTCTGCTATCGGATCCCAGTCGCCGACGCCCTCGACCATTCCAATGCCGAGACCACCGAAAACCAGCGTGCGTACCCGCTCGGGATGCTCCAGTCCGATAAAGGCGGAGATGCGCGCGCCCATGGAATAGCCCATGACATGCGCCGTCGAAAGACCGAGATGATCGAGGAGTGCAACCGCATCCCCGGCCATGAGCGAGGGATGATAGGCGGCGGGATCGTGCGGCTTGTCGCTTCTGCCGTGACCGCGGTTGTCGATGGCGATGACACGATAGCCTGCATCCCCGAGCGTTTTGAGCCAGCCGGGATGCACCCAGTTCACCAGGGCGCTGGAGGCAAAGCCATGAATCAGCAGCACGGGCTCACCGGAGGGGTCACCTTCGTCGAAATAGGCGAACTTCAGTCCTTGATGCGAAAAATCCATGAAATGTGGAGCGTTGAGATGCATGTCAGGTTCCGTTGGCGTTCGGTATCCGATGTCTCCTTAGAGCAAAGCGTGCGTCAGGAAAACCGGCCCGTGTCGCCTGTCGAAAAGACGCGACATGCGGCGTCTTGGCCCTACCCATTCGCACAAAAGCGATTTAAAGAGAGGCTAAGACACACTATCGATTGCGGAGAGTCTCATGGCGGGCCATCACATCCCTCACTTTCAGAATGACGGCGGGCATCGCCAGATCGAGGTGGGCGTGAAGGAATTCATGTGCACCGGTGCATCGGCGCCCTACGATCATCCGCACATTTACATCGACATGGGTGACGAGCAGGAAAAGATCTGTCCCTATTGCTCGACGCATTATCGCCATAACCCGGATCTGAAGCCCAACCAGACCAATCCGGCCGGATGCGTGTTCCACGTCAAGGCCGCTTAACGCACCTGATGGTGCGATCGAGGCTCCCATGCCTGTAAAATCTGTTGCCATCGTGGGCGCCGGCATTGCCGGTCTCGCCCTTGCGCTGGCCCTTTCCCGCAAGGGAATCGCTTCGGAAATCATCGAGCAGGCCGACGCGCTGCGTGAAGTGGGGGCCGGCCTGCAGCTTTCGCCGAACGCCACCCGCGTCCTGGCCGATCTGGGAGTGCTTGACGCGCTCCGCTCCCGATGGACGGAGCCGGCTTCCATTGATCTGAATTCCGGCCTGACCCTTGCAAACCGGATAAGCATTCCCCTTGGAAAGGCAGCCGTCGCCCGTTGGGGCGCACCTTACGCGGTCGTTCATCGGGCCACGCTTCAATCGACGCTGCTCGACGCCGTGCGCGCTTCGCCGCTTTGCACAATGCATCTCGGCCAGCAGATCGGCGCCCGGGCCGCTTCCGAAATCGCCCTGCGCTGCAACCGCGAGCCGGATCTGATCGCCGGGGCCGACGGCGTCTGGTCGCAGGTCAGGCGTCTCGTTCCGGGCGCACCGAAGAGCGTCTTTTCCGGAAATGTGGCGTGGCGCATTGTCGTGCCCTTCTCGGAAGCGCCACCCGAACTGCCACGGGATCGGGTCTCCGCCTTTCTAGGACCGGGCGCGCATCTTGTCTGCTATCCGTTAAGCGATGCAGGCGGGTTCAATCTTGTGGCGATCACGGGCGGGTTCGATCCGGGCGAAACCTGGGATGCGAGGGTGGAGCGAGGCCGAACCGTGGCTCTGCGCGATCACTTCGGACGCTGGCATCCGGTTCTGAAGAGCCTGATCGGACGCGGGGACGACCTGCTCTACTGGCCGCTTTGTCAGGCGACCGACGGCGCCTGGCATGATGGACGCGGGGTTGTGCTTCTCGGCGATTCCGCGCATGCGATGATGCCGTTCATGGCCCAGGGCGCAGCAGCCGCGCTGGAGGATGCGTATGTTCTGGCGGAGGCGCTGAGCTCCCTGCCCCTGCCGCGGGCGCTGGCCGCCTATGAGGCACGCCGAAAGCCAAGGGCCAGCCGGCTCAGGGACCGGGCAGAATTCAACCGCAAGATCTACCACGCTTCCGGCCCGCTTCGCCTTGGCCGCGATCTGGCGCTCGCGCTTCGTCCCACATCGGCCTTCACCCGGGACTTCGACTGGATCTACGGCTACCGCGCCGCCCTCTGAACGGGCGGCGCTTCCGCCCTTTCCTTTATGCGAGGCGGGCTGCGGCGAATGCGCGCTCGAGATCGGCTTTCAGATCCTTTACATCTTCCAGACCGATTTGCAGGCGGATGAGCGGACCTGTCGTCGGACCCTTCCGGATGCGGCGATCGCCCAGGAACACGTGCACCGCAAGACTTTCATATCCGCCCCAGGAATAGCCGAGCCCGAAATAGCTCAGGGCGTCCAGAAAGGCTTGCGCCTTTCGCGTCCAATCCTCCGGCCGTTCGACCTTGAGGACGAAGGAAAACACGCCGCTCGCGCCCTTGAAATCCCGCTTCCAGAGCGCGTGCCCCGGAAAGCTCGGCAAACCCGGATGCAGAACCTCTGCCACGTCGTCACGACCCTCGAGCCAGTTCGCCACATCCAGGGCGCTGTCCATGTGATGGGCGAGGCGCACGCCCATGGTGCGCAAGCCGCGCAGGATCTGATAGGCGTCGTCGGAGGTGACGCAGAGGCCGAAATCGCGGTTCGCGGCATTGAGCCGTTCCCAGGTTTCGGCATTCGCGGAGACCGTGCCCATCAGGATGTCCGAATGGCCGGATGGATATTTCGTGGCGGCATGCATGGAAATATCCACGCCATGATCGAGGGGCTTGAAATAGAGAGGGGTTGCCCAGGTATTGTCCATGGTGACGATGCAGCCGTGCCGCTTGGCGACCGCTGCCATCGCACCGATATCCTGCATCTCGAACGTATTGGACGCAGGCGCTTCCATGTGCACCAGCTTGGTGTTCGACTTGATCATTGCCTCGATCCCGGTTCCGATGGCCGGATCGTAGTAATCGGTCTCAATGCCCAGTCTTTTCAGCACATTTTCGCAGAAGCGGCGGGCCGGCGCATAGACCGAATCGACCATCAGCATGTGGTCGCCTGCAGAGAGGCAGGCCATCAGTGGCAGAGTGACGGCAGCAAGGCCGGAGGGGAGCAGCAGCGTCCCGGCCGAGCCTTCCAGCTCGTTCAAGGCATCGCAAAGCGCGTCCGTGGTCGGTGTGCCATGCGTCCCGTAGGTGTATTTCTGCGATTCGCTGCGCATGGACTGGGCCGTGGGAAACAGGACGGTCGAGCCGCGCTGAATTCCCGGATTGACGAATCCATGCCGTTCTCCCGGCGGCGGTCCGATATGGGCCAGCTTGGTGTTGATGCCGATATCGCCCGTCGTATCCGCCTTGCTTGCCATGTCCTGCACCCCTTTCAATTTAAAGCAAACTTTGTGGCAAGCCGGCCCGCAGTCGGTCAACCCCGCATGCACAGGCTGTTTCCCCAAAAATTGTGATGGATGGAGCGCTATCTTTGATCTTTCGTTAAGGCACGCTCCGCCAAGGCTTCGCCAAAAAAAGTACAATTAATACAATGTGCTGGTGAGGAACTCCCGGGAAAACCATGCAAATGCATGGAATTGTTCCGATAATGGCGCGTGAGACGAGGCTTGACCCAGACTGCATTTCTGACTGTGATAGCCGTTCACGCCGCGTACAAATCACTCGGCGCCGAATTTTGGGCCTCTCCGGGCCTACCCATGTCCACAACAACAATATCAGAGGGATGGAACATGAAAAAAACACTCCTTACAGCTGCCATCGTGAGCGCAGCCGCCGGTTTTGCGGCCACCGAGGCATCGGCCGACACGCTGGACAACGTAAAGCAGAAGGGCTTCGTGCAGTGCGGTGTCAACGGCGCGGGCCTGCAGGGCTTTGCCTCTCAGGATAGCGCCGGCGCCTGGTCGGGTCTGGATATCGATCTCTGCAAGGCCGTGGCCGCTGCCGTTTTCGGCGATGCGTCCAAGGTGAAGTATACCCCCCTCTCCGCCAAGGACCGCTTCCCGGCCCTGCAGTCGGGTGAAATCGACCTTCTCGCCCGCAACACGACCTGGACCATCAGCCGCGACACCCAGCTGGGCTTCAACTTCCGCGCCGTCAACTATTACGACGGTCAGGGTTTCATGGCCAAAAAGAGCCTGGGTGTGAAGTCGGCGCTTGAGCTTTCTGGAGCAGCGATCTGCGTTCAGACCGGCACCACGACGGAACTCAACCTGGCCGACTACTTCAAGTCCAACAAGATGGAATACAAGCCGGTCGTGTTCGAGAAGCAGGAAGAAGTCGACGCGGCCTATGACGCTGGCCGTTGCGATGCCTATACGACCGACCAGTCCGGCCTCTATGCCATTCGTACGCACCTGAAGCAGCCCGACGAGCATGTGATCCTTCCGGAAATCATCTCCAAGGAGCCGCTCGGTCCGGCCGTTCGCCAGGGCGACGACAAGTGGTTCGACATCGTGACCTACGCCCATTATGCCATGGTAACCGCTGAGGAATTCGGCATTACGCAGGCCAATGTGGACGAGATGCTGAAGTCGGAAAATCCCGACATCAAGCGCTTCCTGGGCGAAGAAGCCGAATCCACTATCGGCAAGGATCTCGGCGTCGACAACAAGTGGGCCTACAACATCGTGAAGTCCGTCGGTAACTACGGCGAATCCTTCGAGCGCAATGTCGGCGAAGGCAGCCCGCTGAAGATCGCACGCGGCCTGAACGCACTCTGGAGCAAGGGCGGCCTGCAGTACGCGCCGCCGATCCGCTGATCCCGTCAGCAGACCGATAGACGGTATCCGGCGCCCGCCGCCGGATACCAACCCTGAAAAAGAACAACCCGCTCAAGGGTTCAAAGGGGGCCTTCAACAAGAGGCAAACGGGGGAAAAAGCATGACCATGGAAGAAGCGGAGCTTTCCGCTGCGCGCCGCCCAGAAAAGGCGGCCTTTTACAATGATCCCTTCTGGCGCAGCCTTGCCTATCAGGCCGTAACGCTTGCCATCCTTGCCGGCGCCGTCATCTGGATGTGGCTGAATACGCTGGAAAACCTCAAGCGGGCCAATCTGGCCTCCGGTTTCGGGTTTCTACAGAGTCGTGCCGGTTTCGATCTTGCCCAGACACTCATTCCCTACACAAGCGATTCCAGCTACTTCCGCGCCCTTCAGGTCGGTCTGCTGAACACGCTGGCGGTCGCCGCGCTCGGTATCCTGACGACAACCGTCCTCGGATTGCTGGTCGGTATCGGAAGGCTCTCCAGCAACTGGCTGGTACGCAAGCTGGCGACCATCTATGTCGAAGGTTTCCGCAACATCCCGCTGCTGGTCATCATCTTCTTCTGGTACAAGGGCGTGCTCAACGCACTTCCCAACGTGCGGGAATCGATTGTCATGCCTTTTGGCATGATCCTCAACAATCGCGGTTTCTATTTTCCCGCGCCGATTCTCGGCGACGGGGCGGGGATCATTCTGTCGGCTTTCGTTGCCGGTATTGTTGCGGCCGTCATCTGGTCGCGCCGTGCCAAGGCTGCGCAGATCTCCACCGGGCGGCGCCCTCCGGTGTTCTGGGTCAATGTGGGCCTTGTGCTCGGCCTGCCTCTTCTGGCCTTTCTCGCACTTGGGGCACCTCTGACCTTTGACGAGCCGGTGGCTGGCAAGTTCAACATTTCCGGCGGCAGCTTTGTCGGGCCGGAATTCATGTCGCTCTACCTTGCCCTGTCCTTCTATACCGCGGCCTTCATTGCCGAGATCGTCCGGGCGGGTATCCGCGGCGTGCCAAAGGGACAGACGGAAGCCGCCTATGCGCTGGGCATACAGCCTGGCAGAACCATGCGGCTGGTCATCCTGCCGCAGGCCTTGCGGATCATCATTCCGCCCATGACCAGTCAGTATCTCAACCTGACGAAGAACTCGTCGCTGGCAGTGGCCATCGGCTATGCGGATCTGGTGGCTGTCGGCGGAACCATCCTCAACCAGACCGGACGCGCCATCGAGGTTGTCGCGATCTGGCTGCTGGTCTACGTGTCGATCAGCTTGGCCACGTCGCTGTTCATGAACTGGTTCAATCGCAAGATGGCCCTGGTGGAGCGCTGATCATGGCAGAAAACAACAGCCTTCATTTCGTCCGACAGGAGCTCGCGGCACCGCAGAAGCCGCCCTCGCAGGAAATCGGCCCTTGGGCCTGGGCGCGCCGCAATCTGTTCGGCAGTGCGTTCGATTCGATCCTGACGATTATTGCCCTTCTGGCGCTCGTCTGGATCCTTCCGGATCTGCTCAACTGGCTTTTCATCGATGCCATCTGGTCCGGCACGGATCGCACCTTCTGTGCAACCGTAGCGCAGGGCGGTATTCAGCCGGAGGGCTGGAGCGGCGCTTGCTGGGCCTTTGTCGGCGACAAGATCCAGTTCTTCCTCTTCGGTAGCTATCCCGTCGACGAGCGCTGGCGCCCGACGCTGGTCTTCGTGATCTTCGCGCTGACATTGGCGCCTTTGCTGATGCCGAAAATGCCCTACAAGGTGGCGAATGCCCTGGCGGCCCTGATTGTCATGCCGGTGATTTCGTTCTTCCTTCTCCACGGCGGGGTGTTTGGGCTGCCGGTCGTCGAGACGGCGCTCTGGGGCGGCCTGCTTGTGACGCTGATCATCTCCTATGTCGGCATCGCTGTGTCGCTTCCGGTCGGGATTCTGCTGGCTCTCGGCCGACGGTCGCAGATGGGCGTCATCCGCATCCTGTGCGTTGCCTTCATCGAACTCATCCGCGGCGTGCCGCTGATCACGGTTCTGTTCCTGGCCAGCTTCATGCTGCCGCTCTTCCTGCCGCCGGGCACGTCGATCGACAAGTTCCTGCGGGCGGTGATCGGCGTTTCCATGTTCGCTTCCGCCTATATGGCAGAGGTGATCCGCGGTGGCCTGCAGGCCATTCCGAAGGGGCAGTTCGAAGGTGCCGATTCGCTCGGCCTTTCCTACTGGCAGAAGATGGGCCTCATCATCATGCCGCAGGCGATCAAGCTCGTCATACCCGGCATCGTCAACACATTCATCGGCATGTTCAAGGACACGTCGCTCGTCTCGATCATCAGCATGTATGACTTGTTGGGTATTGTGCGGGCGAGCTTTGCCGATGCCACATGGGTCACAGCGGTCACGCCGCTGACCGGCCTGATCTTTGCGGGATTTGTCTTTTGGCTATTTTGCTTTAGCATGTCGCGCTACTCGAACTTCATCGAACGTCATCTCGACACGGGTCATAAACGATAAAAAGGGGGCAACTACCCATGGCGCAAGCACAGACCAAGGAACTCAAAGTTTCGGACACCGAAGTGGCCGTTGACATCATCGGCATGAACAAGTGGTACGGTGAGTTCCACGTTCTTCGCGATATCAACCTTCGCGTGATGAAGGGCGAGCGAATCGTCATTGCCGGTCCCTCCGGATCCGGCAAATCGACGATGATCCGCTGCATCAACCGCCTGGAGGAGCACCAGCAGGGCAAGATCATCGTGGATGGCACCGAGCTGACCAACGATCTGAAGAAGATCGACGAAGTGCGCCGCGAAGTGGGCATGGTGTTCCAGCACTTCAATCTGTTCCCTCACCTGACGATTCTGGAAAACTGCACGCTTGCGCCGATCTGGGTACGCAAGATGCCGAAGAAGCAGGCAGAGGAAGTGGCGATGCACTTCCTGAAGCGGGTCAAGATCCCCGAGCAGGCGCACAAATATCCGGGCCAGCTTTCGGGCGGTCAGCAGCAGCGCGTGGCGATTGCCCGCTCGCTCTGCATGAATCCGAAGATCATGCTGTTCGATGAGCCCACTTCTGCGCTCGACCCCGAAATGATCAAGGAAGTGCTCGACACGATGGTAGGCCTTGCCGAAGAAGGCATGACCATGCTGTGCGTGACCCACGAAATGGGCTTTGCGCGCCAGGTGGCCAACCGTGTGATCTTCATGGACCAGGGCCAGATCGTCGAACAGAATTCTCCTGCAGAATTCTTCGATAATCCCCAGCACGAGCGCACGAAGCTGTTCCTCAGCCAGATCCTGCACTGAGCATAAAGCTCTCCCTATGAGAAAGGCCTCCCGGAACAGTCCGGGAGGCTTTTTTCATGTGCGCTCGCAAGCCCGCAGCGCCATCGGGCGCCGGCAGGCTCAGCTCGAGGCCAGGACCACGATTCGGTCTTCGGGCTCGTAGACCAGCTTTTCCGACTTGGTCGGATTGATCACGACGCCGCCCAGATTGCGGTCGTCCTTCTCGCCAGCGCGTTGGCGGCGATAGCCGATGGCAACCTCGCCACGGGCCCGTGCGGACAGCACAACGGTTGCAAAATCGACCGGCTTTCCGGTCACGATATAGTCTTCCACCGGACGCAGATATATTTCGGAACCATTTTCATCGAGCAGGCTGCCAAAGATCGAGGACATGAACTCGTTCTCCGAAGCCTGGGACAGCATCAAGCTGACAAGCTTGTTGCTGACGACGAAGTCATCGGCCTTTGAAACTTCGGCCAGCTCCCGGTTACGCACGTCGATCATTTCGCTGACCACACTGATATGGCGGCCCGAGTTTTCAGCGATCTTGCGCAGATGCAGAAGGGTCACGAGCGTGCGTGTATCCGCCGCCTGTGCGGCCATGTCGTCATTGTAACCCAGAACCAGCACATGATCGAAGCGGTGAATATCGAGGCCGTTCAGCACGCCGCGATTGGAACTGTCTTCTGTGACGACCTCAACCCTCATCCGGCTTTCCGGAAATTCGGTCGGCATCAGCCGTTCCGCCAGGCCGGGTGTGCTGGCGCAAATCGTCAGATGGGAGCCGGGTTCAACGTAACGGGCCAGCTCACGGACGATCAGCGGTCCGCGACGGTTCCAGCCGAGAATGAGCGTCTGTTCCGGCTTCTTCTCGACCGGCGCCGGCGACGACAGAAGCGAGCGGTTGAACTCGCGCTTGACCTGGGCAAGCTTGATCGCATCGTCGTCTTCGGCGATGATGATGAGCTTCATGCCGTCTTCAATAACGGTTTCCATGGGCGGATTGAGAATAACTTCGCCCGCGAGGGTGACGATGCCGATCAGCGTGGAGCTGTCATACCCCATGATGGCACTGCCAAACGGGCGACCGACCAGTTCTTTCTGCTCGATCGTGTAGATCTCGCAGCCATCGAAATCGAGAAGTTCCGAATAGACGGCGCTGAGGCCCGACTGCCGGCACGACTGGACCATGATCCGGGCAATGAGGTCATCTGCCAGCACGAGCTGAACTTCGTCGCCACCAACGGCATGGCCCAGCTCACGGCTCTCCATGTCGCGCAGTTCGGCCACGATGCGATAGCGCTCCTTGCGGCGGCCTGGATCGTTGGTCAGGGCGAGTACCGATTTGATCACGCAAGAATCAGGGTCCTCGGCGTCGGGCGAGAGCACGATGATGGACCTGGACGTCTGCGGGTTGACGATGCCGAGATCGTAGAGGTCGGTTGGATCCCCGCTCCGGCAAATGATCCTCGTATTCTTCAAGTCGCCGATCTTGTCGGCAATCTCGTCTTCCATTTCCACCTTGTCACGGTTGGACATGATGACGATCCGCGGTTTCTTGCGGCTCTCATTGGCGATCACCAGCTCCGAGATGATATCGAAGATGGAGGATGACCAGTTCAGGATAATGGTGTGATCCTGTTCCAGAACCTTGGAACGGCCCTTCCGCAGAATATCCAGCTTGGCTTCCAGGCCGGAATTCAGAACACCGATAAGGGCCGAGACGATGAAGATGCCGCCGAACGTCACGAAGATCATGGTGAAGCGGAAGCCCCAGCCATTGTCTCCGCCGATGGTTCCGGCGTCCATGGCGCGCATCATGGATTCCCACACGGCTTCGCCAAAGCCCATGGGTCCTGCCCCTTCCGGCGCGATTCCCGCCAAAGCGACGAAGGCTCCAAAGAAAAGGATAATGGCAAGGGAGATGACGCCCAGCCAGCCGATGAGAGCGCCCGTACCGGCGGCCATTGTCTTGTCAAACTCGTAGCGGAGCTTATCCCGCAGCCGAACATTGTTTTTCATGATGCCCCCGCATCCAAATTGCAAGCCGCACGGTCCAGACCGCATGGCGGATGATGTCGTGGCGACTTTATGCCGCGAATAACAATTTGCTGTAAATAATCGCAAAGTCCGATTCGTGGCGACAGTCGATGATTGCGAGGATCATTATTGGGCCGATCCGCGCTCGATGCCGGTATGGCAGCTGCCCTGTTGGTTCTCGCTGGAAACGCAATTTTAGGAGTTGCGGGAACAGGTTATACCGTGTATCTCCGCCCCATCGGCGTCTCGGAGTGTAGCGCAGTCTGGTAGCGCATCTGGTTTGGGACCAGAGGGTCGGGAGTTCGAATCTCTCCACTCCGACCACCGTCGATATCGCCACGCGCATGCGGGGATGTTAGGACGTGAATGCGGGACTAATCCCGCTGCCAAGGGAGCGATGTGAAAGCATGTCTGCCAAGATTTACCGCCCGGCAAAAACCCCAATGCAATCCGGCAAGGCCAAGACGCACCGCTGGATTCTGGAATTCGATCAGGAGAAGCCCCGGAAAATCGATCCGATGATGGGCTATACCAGCAGCGCCGACACCCAGCAGCAGGTGAAACTGAGTTTCGAAACCCAGGAACTGGCCGAGGCGTATGCCCAGCGCAACGGGATCGAATACCGGGTGATCGAACCCAAGGAAGCCACGCGCAAGCAGGTTTCCTACACCGACAATTTCCGCTTCAATCGCCTCCAGCCTTGGACTCACTGAAACAGGACGCATCGGCGCTCCTGGCCATCGAGTTTCCGGACGGCCCCTTAGCTCAGCTGGATAGAGCACCTGCCTTCTAAGCAGGTTGTCGCAGGTTCGAATCCTGCAGGGGTCGCCATTTTTCAGTAAGCCTTTGATTTCATTTCTTTTTTGAGGTGCGGAGAAATTCCGTACGATTGCGGGGTATTGGGATCCTGACCCGCTAGCCTATATTTTCCGGCCTGAAGGCGAGGAGCCGTATCCCATGCCCCCAACCGCCGGCGTTCTCTTTCGCTCCGGCAGTTTCCGTTGCATTCGAGAGGGATTTTGGCCCCTTTCGGAGGGGCTGACGAACGGTTAGCGACCGGACGTGGCCCGTGCGATTTGTTCGGAGCGCAGGCGATCACCCTTCCAGATCTGAAGGCGCCTGACCGTACCGGCGCTGACCTCAAGAACAAATCGTACGGGCTCGACCGAAGGAATGATGGCTTCGGAATAGGGGACAGCGTTTTCGTGGATATGGACCACAGTGCCCGTCTCGTCGAGAAAGATCATGTCGAGCGGAAGAATCGTATTCTTCATCCACATGTAGACGATTCGGCTTTCCCCAAAATCGAACAGCATCCCTTCATTTTCGCCGATCGCGTGCCGTTTCATCAGGCCTTGCTCGCGCTGTTCTGCGGTCAGGGCCAATTCGACATTGAAGGTCTCCGGTGCCCCCGACTTGCGTTCCAGCGTCAGGGGTTCGCGAGCGAAAAATTCCGCCGCCATAACCGCAGCGCCAGTGAGTGACAGAAACAGAAAGAGCCCCGCTAGGGCGCTTCTTCCGATAACGATCATGGCACGGACGGGCGTCAATGGGCCCGGGATACGCCAGTCGGCATATCAGGATGAATTTCGGCGGCCATCAGACCCTTGTCGCCATCGCCAAAGCGAACCAGCACGACCTGCCCCGGACGAAGCTCCGTCAGGCCGAAGCGCCGGAGCGTTTCCATGTGGATGAAGATGTCTTCGGTCCCCTCGCCCCGGGTCAGGAACCCGAAACCCTTGGTGCGGTTGAACCACTTCACGATCGCACGCTCCAGCCCGCTCGTGGGCACCACCTGCACATGGGTTCGCACCGGCGGAAGCTGAGAGGGATGAACCGCCGTAGACTGGTCCATGGAGAGAATACGGAACGCCTGGTATCCGCGCTCCCGCTTGTGGATCAGGGCAACGATGCGCGTTCCCTCAAGAATTGTCTGGTAACCGTCACGGCGAAGGCAGGTGACATGCAGCAGCACGTCCTGCATGCCATTGTCGGGCACGATGAAACCAAAGCCTTTGGCCACGTCGAACCACTTCACGACCCCGGTAATCTCGATCAGCTCAACCGGCTCGCCCTGAAGCTCCTCGAAATATGCAAGCCCTTTCGATGAAACCCTATCCGCCATTTTTCCCGCCAGCCTCTCGATTACGCTTCACATGATTACCGTTAACTGATTCTTGCCCATCAGATTAACATCCGGAGATCGGATGCGCGCAAGACCCAAGGACCATTTACACATACGGATTTTTAACCATTCTGGCTTGCTTGAAGCTTGATGCGGCCTATCTTTGCGCCATCCCTTACCGAAACAGGAAAAATCCATGCGCTATCTCCACACGATGGTCCGAGTGAAAGACGTCGACCAGTCCCTGAATTTCTATTGCAACCTCCTCGGCATGACCGAAGTTCGCCGTATGGACAATGAAAAGGGTCGCTTCACGCTGATCTTCCTCGCTGCTGCGGACGATCTGGGACAGGCCCGCCAAAACCTCGCCCCCTGCGTCGAGCTGACCTACAACTGGGATTCCGAGGATTATCAGGGCGGCCGCAATTTCGGTCATCTGGCCTATGAAGTCGACGATATCTATGCCCTGTGCCAAAAGCTGATGGATAACGGCGTCACCATCAACCGTCCGCCGCGGGACGGTCATATGGCGTTCGTCCGCTCGCCCGACGGCATTTCCATCGAGCTACTCCAGAAGGGGGAAAGCAAGGCGCCGGCCGAGCCCTGGGCCTCGATGCCCAATACCGGCGCCTGGTAAGTCGCCCTCGCCTTGCCCGAAACCGGCTTCGGGCAAGGCTTGCATGTCATGCATGCGCATCGAGGGACATGATGTCGTTCCATGCAGCTTATCCAGTGCTGCATTCGAGGTCAGTCCCACCAGGCCATAGGATGCGACATGCCTCATTTTGCTCCGCTTCGCCGCGTGCGAATGCGACCTGCCGGATTATCCCCGCTCGCGCTGCTTCTTGCGGCGAACCTCACGCTATCCGGCTGCGTCTCGTCAAAGGGCGATCCGGTTTCCGATCTGCTGACGCCCGATAGCGATTCCGTTGCCGCCGCAAAAGATCAGAGCGGTGGCGTCCCGGCGGATCCGGCCAGCCCGACCGCAGAATACGCATCGACCGCAGATGCCCCGGACGCACCGGCAAAGCCTTCGACGGGAGCAACGGAAGCGGCGGGCATGGGCGCAGCCGTGATGCAGGGCACGGGAATCAACGCGAATCGCAACAGCATTTTTGCCCTGGCGAGCCAGAATACTACGCCGGAGGGCGCTTCCGGCGCCGGCGTCACGCCAAGCGGTTTCAATGCCACCAATGCAAGTTTCTTCTCGGCTTCCGGCAAGAACCCGCTCCTTGCATCCACAGCAGGGACGCAATCTGCCTCGGACGATGACATGGAAGCCGACGATGTGCCGCTGATCCTAAGGGGCAAGCTCTATTCCTCCAACGATCTCGGGCCTGATCCGAACGATACGGCGAGTGACATGGTCACCATGGCGGCCCTGCCCAGCATGACTCGCCAATCCCTCACCGGCCTTCTGGTGCAAAATCCCAGTGTCCAGACATCCTGCTTCAAACCGCAGCTCGTAACCATGTTGCGCGAGGCGGAAACGCATTTCGGCAAAAAGATCGTGGTCACATCCGGCTTCCGCGATCCCGAGCACAATCAGCGCGTCGGCGGGGCAAAGCATTCGCAGCACCTGTCGTGCAATGCGGCGGACATACAGATGGTGGGCGTGAGCAAGTGGGACCTGGCGCGCTATTTCCGCAGCCGCGCGGATATCGGCGGGGTCGGCACCTATTGCAGCACCAATTCGATCCATGTGGATATCGGCCCGCGGCGTGACTGGAACTGGAAATGCAGGCCTGATACCGAGCTCTGATGCTCGCGGGTTCAAGCCCGTTGCGGGCACAAGTGCTTGATTGCATTGCGCCACGCGTTTTTCCACAGCGTCGATTTTTTCTCGATTTTTTTCAAAAACCCGCTTGCGGCAAATCAGGTCCCCGCCTATAAGGGCGCCACGGCACGCGCCCTTCGTCTATCGGTTAGGACGGCACCCTTTCACGGTGCAGAGAGGGGTTCGATTCCCCTAGGGCGTGCCACCTCCTCCCCTTACGTCATGTCGATTTCCAGAGGCTGCGCCATTCACGCTAAGTCGTGGAATTGCTTGGCCTATATCGTGTTTCCAGGGCTTGCGGCCCGGCGACGATGCAAGACGATTTTTTTGACATAAAAATGCAATTTCCCGCTTGCGCGCTTCGGCGACCCCGCCTATAAGGGCGCCACGGCACGCGCCCTTCGTCTATCGGTTAGGACGGCACCCTTTCACGGTGCAGAGAGGGGTTCGATTCCCCTAGGGCGTGCCACCCCTTCCCCTCACAATTTACTCCAGGAAATGCCCGCAAGCGGTTTTGTTGCGCAGGTTTTCCCATCCTGCTGACCTCTACAGAGCGGGCGCTTCGGCAGCGCCCGCTTTTTGGTGTCATAGCCGTGCGATCAGGCGGCTTTATCTTCAGCCTGCGCGGCCTGCCGGAAGGATTGCTCGAGATCCCGGATCAAATCTTCCGGATGCTCAAGACCGACGGAGAGACGGATCAGCCCGTCATGAACGCCGGCGGAATCTCGCGCTTCCTTCGGAACGCCCGAATGGGTGGTGGATGCCGGGTGGCAGACCAGTGATTCTGTTCCACCGAGGCTGACGGCCAGCTTGAATAGCTGCAATCCGTTCAAGATACGGAAAGCGAGAGCGCGATCGTCTTCCACCACGAATGAGAAGGTACTGCCCGGCCCCGTGCACTGGGTCTCGTATAGACGACGATTCGCCTCATCGGGTTCGATTTCTGGGTGAAGCACGCGGCAGGGAATCAGCGGATTTTCGTGCAGCCACCGCGCCACGGCCCGCCCGCTCTCTGCTGCACGCTCCATCCGGAGCGAGAGCGTTTCCATGGATCGGGAGAGCATCCAGCAGGAATGCGGATCCAGCTGGAAGCCGAACGCACTGCGGGTCTGGCGGACAGCCTTCATCAGATCCTTTCGCCCGGTCACGCCGCCCGCTACCAGATCCGAATGCCCTCCCACATATTTGGTCAGGGAATAGACGCAGATATCCGCCCCTATCTCCAGGGGACGCTGGAAAACCGGGCCCAGCATGGTGTTGTCGCAGACGATCAACGGGCGGGCGCCCGTGCGCTCGGCCCAGTGGTCGACCACCCGCCTGACCATGCGAATATCCGTCATCGCATTGGTAGGATTAGCGGGTGTCTCCAGATACACCATCTTGACCGGCCCGTGACGGGCCGCCTTTTCCAGCGCGTAAAGGAGGAGGGATTCCGATTGTCCGTCTGTAAAGGGGATCGGCTTGATGCCCCACTGGGTCAACACCTTGCCGAACAAGGTTTCCGTGCCGCCATAGAGGGGCGTATACTGCACCACTGCATCGCCGGGGCGGAGAAAGCTCAAGGCAACCGCGCTGATCGCCGCCATGCCTGACGAGGTGACCAGCGCTGTCTCGGCGCTATCCAGCAGGGCGAGGCGATCCTCTACGATTTCCGTGTTCGGATGGTTGAAGCGGCTGTAAACCAGTCCCCCTGCTCCCATGCCTTCCGGTGCGGGTTTGCGCCCTGCAACCACATCGAAGAAGGCGGCCCCCTCCTCCGCGCTGGAAAAGGCAAAGGTCGAGGTGAGAAAGACCGGTGGTTTGACGGAGCCTTCCGAAAGAGCGGCATCATATCCGTAGGACATCATTTGCGTGCTGGGGTGCAGCGGCTTGCCATCCAGCGTGGTGCGTCGATAGTTTCTGGCCATTTCCTTCTCCCGGTTCGTTGCCAGCCCTGATCTTTCCGCTTTTAGGTCAGTCGGTTCCACGCTAATTCAATGGGGAAATCCGCTCATCATGGAGGAAATCCGCTCATCATGGATCAAATCGACCGAAAAATCCTCCAATGCCTTTATGAAGATGGACGCGCCAGCGTCGAAACGGTGGCCGCCCGGGTCGATCTCTCTCCCACGCCGGTGCGACGACGAATCCGGCAGATGGAAGATACAGGCATCATCCGAGGGTATCGGGCAGACGTGGACCTGACGGAATGCGGGCTGCCTCTCACGCTTCTTGTCTTCGTAAAGCTGCAGAGCCGGGACCGCGCCACCATCGCCCAGTTCGAATCGCGGATACGAAGCCTTAAGGAGGTGCTGACATGCACGCTCATTACCGGCTCGGCGGACTATCTGCTGACGCTCCGGGTGGCCGATATGACAGCCTATAACGACTATCTGCGCGGGGTCCTGGCGGAGTTACCCGGTGTTTTCGGAATCGAGACGAGCGTGGTGATCAGTGAGGTCAAAGCTGCGGCGCACCTTCCCTTCTGAAGGTCAGGGGGCGGGCGCTGCGTCCAGCACGCGCAACTGGACCCGCCTTGTGCCTTGCCAGAAATCGGCACTCAAACTTCCAGCGACATGAATGCTTCGTCCCCGCCCGTTCAGCAGAAATTGTCCGAGGGGCGTTTCGACCGCCCGGAAGGCGATGCCATCCAGACGGTTGCCATCCATGGATTCGACGGTGATTTTCACATGATTAGCGCCCACCATGCGCGCATCTGCCAGCCGATGGGCAGGAAGAGCCAATACAGGCTGAGGATGGCCTGCGCCATAGGGCCCGGCGGACTCAAGCTGATCGATCAGCGTCAGCGTCGCTCCGCTTGCACCCACAGCACCATCTATTTTCAGGGTATGGGAGGCCACCAGACCGGGAACAACCCTTGAGGCCCTTTCCTCGAAGAAATGGCGCAGGCGCCCGAGCTGGGCCCGCTCCACCGTCAGTCCGGCCGCCATGGCATGACCACCACCCTTGACCAACAGGCCTTCCTCGACGGCGGCACGGACCATCTTGCCCATATCGAAACCGGAGATGGATCTGCCGGACCCCGTGCCCTTGCCGTTCGGATCGAAGGCAATGGCAAAGGCGGGACGGCGATAACGCTCCTTCAGACGGGAAGCCAGCAGGCCGGCAATACCGGGATGCCAGTTTTCCCGCGCGGTGACGATGACCGCCGCCCCTTCGCCATCACCATACTCGGCCATGACTTCCGCTTCGGCCTCCTGGAGCATGACAGCCTCCATGGCCTGGCGCTCGCGATTGAGGTCGTCCAGGCGTTCGGCAATTTCGGCAGCGATGTTCGGATCATCGACCGTGAGAAGACGGCTACCCAGCGCCGCATCGCCGATGCGGCCGCCGGCATTGATGCGGGGGCCGATGAGAAAACCGAGATGATAGGTGGTCACCGGGCCGCCGAGGCCCGCCTTGCGAAACAGGGCCGCCAGCCCGGCATTGCCCATGTTTCGAGCCGCGAGCAGGCCCTTGACCACATAGGCACGGTTGAGCCCCTTGAGCGGCACCACATCGCAGACGGTCGCCAGCGCGACAAGATCGAGCCAGGCAAGCAGATCGAGCGTGAAGGCGCGCGTGTCCTTCGTCTCGCGAAGGAGGCGGGCTGTTGCGACCAGAACGAGATAGACCACACCCGCCGCGCAAAGGTGTCCCTGCCCTGACAGGTCGTCATCCCGGTTCGGATTCACGATAGCGACAGCCTGCGGATAGGGTTGGGCGATCTGATGATGATCGATGACGACCACATCGATTCCCCGCGCAGCCGCGGCCGCCAGAGATTCATGGCTCGTCGAGCCGCAATCTACCGTGACGATCAAGTCAGCGCCCTGATCGATCAGCTGATTGATGGCCGCAGGGTTAGGGCCATAGCCTTCGAAGATGCGGTCCGGAATGTAGATGGGGGCCGTGATGCCAAAATGGGCGAGAAAGCGGAACATGAGGGCTGAAGATGCTGCGCCATCCACATCATAGTCGCCGAAAATCGCCACCTTCTCGCGGCGCCGGATCGCGCCAGCCAGCCGTTCAGCGGCCTTCAGGCAATCGGTCAGGGTCGCGGGATCGGGCATCAGTGCACGAATGGTCGGGTCGAGAAAGGCTGGGGCTGCATCGACCGGCACGTCGCGCCCTGCCAGAACCCGGGCGACCACATCAGGCAGTCCATGCAGCTGGCTGATGGCCATGGCCCGATTTAGCCCAGCCTGATCGAGGCGCGAGACCCAGCGCTGACCCGAGACGGAGCTCTCGACGGTCAGGAAGGCGCGGCTGACGGGATCTGCGGGCTGTTCGGGCATGCGTTGCATCACTCTTTTCTCTCGGCAACCGTATATAAGGTGGGCCACGAAGAATGGGAACGCCGAAGAGGCGCAACGCGCCTGCCGTTGCAAAGAAAAAGGCGCGGCTGAAGGGCCGCGCCTCGTTCGGGTCTGTGGTCAGGAAGGATCAGGCGTCCTTCGGTCGCTCGATGCGGATCACCTGCGGCTCGCCGACCAGATAGCCTTCGGTCTTGATCGCATCGATCGCCTTGCGGACGCTGTCTTCCCGCGTTGCATGGGTGACGAGAATAATCGTCTGCGGTTTGCCCGGTTCCGGCTGCTTCGAATGCTGCACGATCGATTCCAGCGAAATACGGTTTTCCGCCATGCGGGTGGCAATCGATGCGAAGACGCCGGTTCGATCTTCGACCGTCAAACGGATGAAATAGCCACCTTCGTGGCTCTGGATCTGAGCGCGCCGATAGGCTTCGAGCGATTTGGCCGGACGACCCAATACCGGAACCAGTTGCGCGCCCGGACGGCTCTTGGCGATGTCGGCGATATCGCCGAGAACCGCAGAAGCCGTTGCATTGCCGCCTGCGCCCGGCCCCACCATCAGCAACTCGCCCAGAATGTCGGACTCGATCGCAACCGCATTGGTTACCCCATCCACCTGGGCGATGACCGATTCCATCGGCACCATGGTGGGATGCACGCGCTGTTCGATACCGGTTTCCGTCCGCTGGGCCACGCCCAGAAGCTTGATGCGGTAGCCGAGTTCGGCGGCAGCGTGGATATCCTCGATGGAAATATTGGTGATGCCCTCAAGATAGATATCGTCGGCAGCGATTTCCGAACCGAAGGCAAGCGTCGTCAGAATGGACAGCTTGTGGGCGGTATCGTTGCCCTCGATGTCGAAAGCGGGATCGGCTTCGGCATAGCCGAGACGCTGGGCTTCCTTGAGGCATGCCTCGAAGGACAACCCCTCCTTTTCCATCTTCGTCAGGATGTAATTGCAGGTGCCGTTCATGATGCCATAGACCCGGGAAACGGTATTCCCGGTCAGAGACTCGCGCAGCGCCTTGATAACGGGAATGCCACCGGCCACCGCCGCCTCATAATTGAGGAGCACACCCTTCTCTTCCGCCAGAGCAGCGAGCTTGACGCCATCGCGCGCCAGCAGGGCCTTGTTGGCTGTCACCACATGCAGACCCCGTGTGAGCGCTGCCCGTACCGCATCGCTGGCCGCGCCCTCGGCTCCGCCCATCAACTCGACAAAGACATCGATATCCGCCGTTTCGGCCATGGCGACCGGATTGTCGAACCACATCATGCCGGACATGTCGAAGCCGCGATCACGCGAACGATCACGTGCGCTGACGGCAACGACATCGATGGAGCGACCGCAGGAAACGGCCAGTTCATTGCGGCGTTGCTGAAGGATCCGGACAAGCGAGGCACCGACCGTGCCGAGACCCGCTATGCCAATTTTAAGGGCATCTGCCATGTGATCTTCCCGATTGTGGCTGCCCTGTGGGGGAAGCCAAGTTGATGCCTGCCCGCAGCATTGGCCGGCGGGCGGGCTTGTAATGCATGCCCCGTCTTAGCGGTGCAGGTTGAGCGAGATGACGTTGTGCATCGTCTCATCTGCCGTGGACAGGAACTTCTTCAGGTTCCGGGCCGCCTGGCGGATGCGATGCTCGTTTTCCACGAGCGCGATGCGGACATAATCGTCCCCCTGCTCACCGAAGCCGATCCCCGGGGCAACTGCGATGTCCGCTTTTTCCACGAGGAGCTTCGAAAAGTCCAGAGAGCCGAGATGGCGAAATTTCTCGGGGATCTTTGCCCAGGCGAACATGGTGGCCGCCGGCGGAGGCACATCGAAGCCCGCCTTTCCGAAGGCATCGACCAGCGTGTCGCGGCGGCGGCGATAAACCGCGCGGACTTCGGCAATATCCGTGCCGTCGCCGTTCAACGCATGGGTGGCAGCAACCTGGATCGGCGTGAAGGCCCCGTAATCCAGATAGGACTTCACGCGGGCAAGAGCGGCAATGAGACGCTCGTTGCCGACGGCAAAGCCCATGCGCCAGCCGGGCATGGAAAAGGTCTTCGACATGGAGGTGAATTCAACCGTGCAATCCATGGCGCCCGGCACTTCCAGCACGGAAGGGGGCGGGTTGCTTTCGTCGAAATAGATTTCCGAATAGGCGAGGTCCGACAGCACGATCAGGTCATGCTTGCGGGCGAAGGCAATGACATCCTTGTAGAAATCCAGCGAGGCGACATGCGCCGTCGGGTTCGAGGGATAGTTGACGATCAGCGCCAGGGGCTTCGGGATCGAGTGGCGAACCGCGCGCTCGAGGGGGCCGAAGAAGCTCTCATCCGGCTCGACCGGCAGCGAGCGGATCACGCCACCAGCCATCAGGAAGCCGAAGGCATGGATGGGATAGGTCGGGTTGGGGCACAGGATAACATCGCCCGGCGCGGTGATCGCCTGGGCCATGTTGGCGAAACCTTCCTTGGACCCGAGTGTGGCAATGACCTGGGTATCGGGATTGAGCTTGACGCCGAAGCGGCGACCATAATAGCCGGCCTGCGCACGGCGCAGACCCGGAATGCCCTTGGAGGAAGAATAGCGGTGGGTACGCGGATCTTTCACCACTTCGCACAGCTTGTCGACGATGGCCTGCGGTGTCGGAAGATCGGGGTTGCCCATGCCGAGGTCAATGATGTCCGCGCCGTTCGCACGGGCGCTGGCCTTCAGCCGGTTTACCTGTTCGAAGACGTAAGGCGGCAGCCTCTTGACCTTGTGGAACTCTTCCATGTGCATGACCCTCTCTTCTGTCGAGCCTGGAAGGCCAAGCTCTCACCGATCCAAAAGGCGACATCCGCAGATCCGGAGGCAGCGAGGAAAAACTGTTTCAAGCCTCGAATATTTCCCAGAAATCAGCAGCATGGCGCCACGATTTGCCACAAATCGTTGGGGGGCACGTTTGCGGCGAAAGGCGCGGAAAGGCAAGCCTTAATTCGCGATCTTCGCCTGCATTGCGGCACCATGAGTGGCAGCGAGCAGCCGGAGATCGGCAAGCTGCTTCTGGTATTCCGCTTCGGTCATCTTGCCCGCCTGCCGAGAGGCGGTCAGGCCGGCCATCTGGGCCTGGATACGGGTTGCCTCCGAATCGTCCATCTGACTGTTGGCGGCCGTGATCGGCGGTCCGAAAGTGGGATAGTTGCCAGAATTGGCAATGGCTGGCTTGACGGCGGATACGGGCTGCGTGCCGGTAACGACGACCTTCGGAGCATACTGGGCGGCCGTCCGCGGCGTGGCCGTGCTGCACGCCACGGCCGCACATCCGGCACCGGCGAGAAGAAGAGTCTTAACGGCTGTCCTGAACATGATCTGCGCCTGTATTTGTTGAAACTTTTGCGTGTTTCGATCTTGCCAACGCAGACGCTTTACAGCCTGCGCTTTAACAGTTCGCCTGGCACCCTAGACAAGAGTTGAAACCTCGCGTGCTGGTACTTGTATTCAAATTCGGTCAGAATGTACAAACGGAAATGGATGGATCATGCACCGGGAGGACAATGCGTGACCGAAAAGACGGAACAGGCCACCGGCAGCGGGCCCACCTTCGGCACCATCGATCCCAAGGCGATAGAACCCTATATCGTCAAGGATCCAGAGGCGATGGCCATCAATGTGGCGCGCATGGTGGAAAATCTGGGCAAGGCCGCATCCGCCTGGATCGAGCCCCGTGAAAAGGGCGAGGTTGCCGATTCGGTTTCGGAACCCATGGCCGACATGGTGAAGACCCTGTCCCGGGTCTCGGAATACTGGATGTCCGACCCGCGCCGGGTTCTCGAAGCCCAGACCCATCTGCTCGGCAGCTATTTCCAGATATGGTCCCGCAGCGTCCAGAGGCTTTCGGAAGATCCTTCGTCCGCCGTCCCCTCGCCGCCTCTGAAGGACAAGCGCTTTTCCGATGCGGATTGGGTCAAGAACCCTTTCTTCGACGTCATCCGTCAGGTCTACATGGCCACCGCGGATTGGGCGGAGCGCATGGTTGCCGATACGCAGGGGCTTGACGAGCATACCCGCCACAAGGCGCAGTTTTACATGAAGCAGGTGACCGCGGCGCTGTCGCCTGCCAATTTCATCGCAACAAACCCGGAACTCTACCGGCAAACCGTCTCCTCATCCGGCTCGAACCTGGTGAAGGGCATGCAGATGCTTGCGGAAGATATCAAGGCAGGCGGCGGAGAGCTCCGGATCCGGCAGACCGATACCACCAAGTTCGCGGTGGGCAAGAACCTTGCGATGACCCCCGGTCAGGTCATCGCCCAGAGTGATGTCTGTCAGGTCATCCAGTATTATCCGACGACCGAAACCGTTCTGAAGCGCCCGCTGCTGATTTGCCCGCCCTGGATCAACAAATTCTATATTCTCGACCTCAACCCGCAGAAATCCTTCATCAAATGGTGCGTGGACCAGGGGCACACGGTGTTCGTGATTTCCTGGGTGAACCCTGATGAGCGGCATCGGGACAAGGATTGGGAAAGCTATATTCGGGAAGGCGTGGATTTTGCACTTTCCACCGTCGAGAAATCGACGGGCGAAAAGGACGTGAATGCCATCGGCTATTGTGTCGGGGGAACCTTGCTGACCGCGGCGCTTGCGCTACACGCGAAAGAAAAGAACCGTCGCATCCGTTCGGCGACGCTCTTTACGACGCAGGTCGATTTCACCCATGCGGGCGATTTGAAAGTCTTCGTCGACGAGGACCAGCTTTCGGCCCTCGAAGACCGGATGGCGGAACATGGCTACCTCGACGGCTCCAAGATGGCCGCAGCCTTCAACATGCTGCGCTCGTCCGAACTGATCTGGCCCTATTTCGTGAACAATTACCTGAAGGGTCAGGAACCCATGCCCTTCGATCTTCTCTACTGGAATTCCGACTCGACGCGAATGCCGGCAGCAAATCATTCCTTCTATCTCCGGAATTGCTATCTCAACAACACGCTGTCGAAGGGCGAGATGAAGCTTGCGGGCAAGACCGTCTCCCTCAAAGACATCAAGATACCGATCTACAATCTCGCGACCCGCGAGGATCACATCGCGCCAGCGAATTCGGTGTTTCTGGGCTCCCAGAAATTCGGTGGGCGCGTCGATTTTGTCCTGACCGGTTCCGGGCACATTGCCGGCGTGGTCAATCCGCCCGACAAGGGCAAATACCAGTACTGGACCGGCGGCCCGGTGCAAGGCGCTTACGAAGACTGGCTGGAAGAGGCTGAGGAAATGCCCGGCTCCTGGTGGCCGCATTGGCATGCCTGGATCGAGAAGGAGGATGGCCGGCGGGTCAAGGCGCGGCAGCCGGGTGGCGGCCATCTGAACGCCATCGAGGAAGCGCCGGGCTCCTATGTCATGGCGCGCGTATGAGCGTGAAAACCGCAGGCCCTTCCGGTGCAGTTTGAACGTCCTCTGGTTTCCGGCCGCCTGATCCAGCGTTACAAGCGCTTTCTTTTCGATGCGGAACTGGACGATGGCTCGGTCATTACCGGCTCTTGCCCCAATACCGGTTCCATGCAGGGGCTCACGGCGCCGGGCTCCCGCATTTTCATGTCGGAACACGACAGTCCCACCCGGAAATACCGGCACATGCTGGAGATCGTCGAAGCGGATGGCACGCTGGTCGGCATCAATACCGGTTTGCCGAACCGGCTGGCGGAAGAGGCCATCCGTGCCGGGCTCATTCCTTCCCTTGCGACCTACGAACGGACGGAACGGGAGCGGAAATACGGTAGAAATTCACGGATCGACCTTCTGCTGTCCGGCGCCGGCCTGCCGCTGGCCTATGTGGAAGTCAAGAATGTGCATTTTATCCGGAAGCCGGGTCTGGCCGAATTTCCCGATACGGTCACCGCGCGCGGCGCGAAGCATCTGGAAGAGCTGGGGGACATGGCCGAGGCTGGTCACCGCGCGGTGATGCTTTACCTGATCCAGCGGGAAGATTGCCTGCGATTTGCGCTGTCGGAAGATCTGGACCCGGTCTACGGGCGGGCATTCAGACGGGCAAAGGCACGCGGCGTGGAGGCCTATGCCGTGAAATGCCGTATCAACGCGCTGGAAATTGTGCCTCTTCAGGCAATCCCGATAGACGACGACACCATGCCTGCATTATGAAAAGACAAGAAACAGCGATTTGATCCGGGTTATTGAGTGATGGTGAATTACATCGAGGCATTTTCCGCGCCGATGCGCAACACGGGCGCCATACGGCTATATGGGCCGGATGCGTTCGACGGAATGCGCAAAGCCTGCCAATTGACGGCCCGTTGCCTTGATGCCCTGGTGCCGATGGTGAAGCCCGGCGTGACGACCAATGCCATCGATCGCTTCGTGTTCGAGTTCGGCATGGACCACGGCGCACTTCCGGCCACGCTCAATTATCGGGGATATACGAAATCCAGCTGTACCTCGATCAATCACGTCATCTGTCATGGCATTCCCGATGACAAGCCGTTGCGCGAAGGCGACATCGTCAACATCGATGTGACCTATGTGCTGGATGGCTGGCATGGCGATTCCAGCCGGATGTATCCGGTGGGTGAAATCAAACGCGCCGCCGAGCGGCTGCTGGAAGTCACCTATGAATGCCTGCTCCGGGGCATCGCGGCCGTCAGACCCGGTGCGCGGACCGGGGCAATCGGCGAAGCCATTCAGACCTATGCGGAAGCCGAAAGATGCTCGGTGGTGCGGGATTTTTGCGGGCACGGCGTCGGTCGCCTGTTTCATGATGCGCCCAATATCCTGCACTATGGCCGCTCGGATGAAGGTCCCGAACTGCGCGAAGGCATGATCTTCACGATCGAACCGATGATCAACCTCGGTCGACCGCATGTGAAGGTTCTGTCGGATGGCTGGACGGCGGTTTCGCGCGACAGATCGCTGTCGGCGCAATATGAGCACGCGGTCGGGGTGACGGCAACGGGTTGCGAGGTGTTTACTCTTTCGCCTGCGGGGCTCGACCGGCCCGGCCTTCCTCCGCTCAAGGGCTGACTGCCATGGCCTCGAACTTTCCCCTTGCAGCCCGGCAGGGCGAAAGAGTTGAGGCCCCAGCATGAGCCGCCGACCGCCGCTGATGCCCGGTGACGAACTCTTTCCCCTGCCCCCTGGCGGCGAAGGAGACGAGAGGGGATTTTTCCTCGAATCCGTCAATCGACAGAAGTCGCCCATCGGAAAGAACGAAAGTGGTGATCGTCCGGCCCCGGCCCATTATCACGGACATCGGGAACGATTGCGCGAGCGGTTCCGTGAGCAAGGCGAAGCGGCGCTTGCCGATTACGAGTTGCTCGAGCTTTTCCTCTTTCGTCTCCTTCCCCGCCGCGACACCAAACCGATTGCGAAAGCGCTGATCGACCGCTTCGGGACACTGGGTGGCGTCTTTGGCGCGTCGCCGGTGCTGCTGCAGGAAGTTGACGGTATCGGCGAGACGGTCGCCCTGGAGCTCAAGCTCTTCGCGGCACTTTCCAGCCGGACGCTGAAGCGGGAAATACGGGGCAAACAAGTCTTAAGCTCCTGGTCTGCCTTGATCGATTACTGCCATGCGATCATGGCCCATGAGCCTGTCGAGCATTTCCGCATCATCTTCCTCGACAAGCGGAACGCGGTGATTGCGGACGAGATCCAGGGCCGCGGTACGGTGGATCATACGCCCGTCTATCCCCGCGAGGTCGTCAAACGGGCGCTGGAACTTTCCGCCACGGCAATCATTCTGGTTCATAATCACCCTTCCGGTGACCCGACGCCCTCCCGTGCGGATGTGGATATGACAAAGACGATCATCGAAGTTGCGATGCCGCTCGGCATCACCGTGCACGATCACGTCATCATCGGCCGGGATGGCCATGCGAGCCTGCGCGGGCTCAGGATGATCTGACCGGCTGGTGATCATCCGCGCTGCTCTCGCCGGGCCAATCAGGCCTGGAACGGCCGGACATGACAGACGTCAAGCGGGTTGGCGCAAGGCTCAGGCAGGCGTCGCTAACGAAACAGTTATCTTGATCTATTAATCATAGAGTCAACGAGGTTTCCCCTTGTCCTTGCTCTTCCTGTCAAAAGGTTCGGTAGCTTCATGATACATTACGATTTCATCGTCGTCGGAAGTGGTCCGGCAGGTCGCCGCGGCGCCATTCAGGCTGCCAAGCTCGGCAAACGGGTGCTGGTGATCGAAAAGGGCACCCGTGTGGGCGGTGTATCGGTTCACACCGGCACCATTCCTTCGAAAACACTGCGCGAGACGGCGCTCAATCTGACCGGCTGGCGGGAGCGCGGCTTTTACGGCCGCAGCTATCGCGTCAAGCAGGAGATCAGCGCGGAGGATCTTCGCCGTCGCCTGCTGATCACGCTGGATCATGAAGTCGAGGTGCTCGAACACCAGTTTGCCCGCAATCGGGTGCAGCATATGCGTGGCAAGGCCGTCTTTATCGACAGCCATACGCTGGAGGTGGAGAAGGCGGATGGCGAGGTCGTTCGCGTGCATGGGGCTGCGATCCTGCTGGCCGTCGGCACCCGCCCTCACCGTCCCACAAACATTCCCTTTGATGGAAAATCCGTGCTCGACAGCGACGAGCTTCTCGATATCCAGGAGCTGCCCCGTTCGATGGTGGTGATCGGCGCCGGCGTGATCGGCATCGAATATGCCACGATCTTTTCGGCGCTCGATACGGCTGTGACGGTCGTGGAACCGCGCAACACCATGCTCGACTTCATTGACAAGGAGATCGTGGAGGATTTTTCCTACCAGCTGCGCGACCGGAACATGAAGCTCCTGTTCGGGCAAACTGCCGATCAGGTGGAAAAGCTGGACAATGGCAAATGCCGCGTCACGCTTCAGAACGGTCGCACGCTGAATGCCGATATGGTGCTGTTTGCCGCCGGTCGCGTCGGCGCAACCGATACACTCAATCTAGAAGCCGCCGGGCTGGAAGCCGACAATCGCGGTCGCCTGAAGGTCAACCCGGAAACCTTCCAGACGGATGTGCCGCATATCTACGCCGCCGGCGACGTGGTCGGCTTCCCGAGCCTTGCGTCGACATCCATGGAACAGGGGCGCATCGCCTCGCGACATGCGGTCGGCGCCCCGTATCAGGATCCGCCGCAATACTTCCCTTACGGCATTTATGCCGTCCCGGAGATATCCACCTGCGGACTGACCGAAGAGGAAGTCAAGCAGCGGGGCATTCCCTATGAATGCGGTATTGCCCGCTTCCGCGAGACCTCCCGTGGCCATATCATGGGTCTCGACAATGGCATGCTGAAGATGATCTTCTCGCTGAAAACCCGCCGGTTGCTTGGCGTCCACATCGTCGGTGAAGGTGCGACCGAACTCGTTCACATCGGACAAGCTGTTCTGAACCTGAAGGGCACCGTCGAGTATTTCGTCGAAAACACCTTCAATTACCCGACGCTTGCCGAAGCCTACAAGATCGCTGGTCTCGATGCGTGGAACCGCATGGGCGAAATCGAGCGCCCGCAGCAACAGACCACGGCGAAGAGCGCGTAACAGCTTCGCCTTCCCCCACTTCATCGCATGAAAAACCCGCCGGATCGCTCCAGCGGGTTTTTCGATGTCCCGGAAGGGAAGCGCCGATTACTCGGCGCTGTCTTCTGCAGCCTTCTTCTTCGGCGCAGCCTTCTTCTTCGGTGCTGCGGCTTCTTCGCCTTCAGCAGCGGCTTCGGCCTTTGCAGCCTTCTTCTTCGGAGCAGCCTTCTTCTCGGACTTGGCTTCAGAAGCCTCGTCTTCGTCGTCAGCCATCAGGGCTTCCTTGGAAACGACCTTGTCGGTCACTTCAACCTGCGACAGCAGGTGATCGACAACCTTTTCTTCGAAGATCGGAGCGCGCAGCGAAGCGGCGGCACCCGGGGTCTTGCGGAAGAATTCGATGATCTCCTTTTCCTGACCGGGGAACTGGCGCAGCTGATCGTAGAGAGCGCGCTGCATTTCGTCCTCGGAAACTTCGATGCCGGCCTTCTCGCCGATTTCGGAGAGGACGAGGCCGAGACGAACGCGACGCTCGGCGAGCTTGCGATATTCTTCGCGAGCCTTTTCCTCGGTCGTGTCTTCATCGTCGAAGGTCTTGCCGGACTGGGCGAGATCGGTGTTGATCTGGCGCCAGATGTTTTCGAACTCGGCGTCAACCAGGCGGGAAGGCGTTTCGAACTGGTACAGCCCATCGAGCTGGTCGAGGATCTGACGCTTGACCTTCTGGCGGGTAACCGAGCTGTACTGGCCTTCGATCTGGCCGCGGACGATTTCCTTCAGCTTGTCGGCGGATTCGACACCCAGCTTCGAAGCGAGTTCATCATTGATCTCGACTTCGCCGGCAGCGGCGACTTCCTTGACGGTGATGTCAAAGGTGGCTTCCTTGCCGGCCAGGTTGGTTGCCGGGTAGTCGGCGGGGAAGGTTACGGTGATGACCTTCTCATCGCCAGCCTTCAGGCCGACCAGCTGCTCTTCGAAGCCGGTGATGAAACGGCCGGAGCCGAGAACGAGCTGTGCGTCCTCATCCTTGCCGCCGTCGAAGGGCTCGCCGTCGACCTTGCCGAGGTAATCCATGGTCACGCGGTCGCCATCGGCGGCCTTGCCCTTCTTCGGCTCGAAGGAACGGGCGCTTTCGGCAATGCGCTTGATCTGCTCGGTTACTTCGTCTTCCGCGATCTCCACGACTTCACGGGTGACCTTGAGGCCTTCTACAGACTTCAGCTCGAAGGACGGGATGATTTCGTAGGACAGGGTGAATTCGAAATCTGCCTGGGCGCTGAGGATCTTCTCGGCTTCGCCCTGGTCTTCCGTCATCGACACTTCCGGCTGGGTGGCAGACTTTTCGCCACGCTCGGAAAGGATCGCGGTCGGACGTTCGCGGACGATATCGTTGACCAGCTCGGCCATGATCGACTTGCCGTACATCTTCTTCAGATGACCGACCGGCACCTTGCCGGGACGGAAACCGTTGATCTTCACGCGGTCCTTCACGTCAGCCAGACGTTCGTTCATCTGGGCTTCCATGTCCTTGGCCGGAATCACGACCTTCAACTCGCGCTTCAGGCCTTCCGAGAGCGTTTCGATTACCTGCATGTTCGTACCTTTATTTCATGGCGGCCGTGCCCAGCCAGCCGGTTGTTCGGTGGGCACGTCGTCGGGTTTTCCCGCGCGGCCTCTTGAAGAAATTCCTTACATCTTGCCCCGAGCAAGATGGCGCCGGAACGGTTTTGCCGCGAACCGGGCTTTCACCCCGTCGCGGCCAGCGGCTATTCTGGTGCGGGTAGAGAGACTTGAACTCCCACGCCTTGCGGCACCAGAACCTAAATCTGGCGTGTCTACCAATTTCACCATACCCGCGCCCATGAATCCGATGCCTGCGCAAAGGCCTTCCGGAGCGCGGCGTCTCTATATCACCCGTTTTGACGCGCGCAAAGGGAAAATGACGCTTCGGTGAAGCCTATACCCCGCTCATGACGCGGGCTTCGGAGGCTCCGGTTCGACGCGAAGCGATGCGATGCGAGCCGTGCCATCCGGCATGATGCGCGCATCTACCAGAATTCGGCTGTCATTCCTCGCCTTCTCCAGTTCCTTCCCCTGCCCTTCCGGCACGTAATATCGCTCCAGCCCGTATTCGAGAGAGAAGGAAGACGGCGGCGGCGAGGACGGCAGGTAGGAAAATGGATGGGACCGGATGACCACATTGCCCTTTGCCGGCTCCAGTGGGGAGAAGGATGCGATCAGCGGATGCCAGACGCCATCCGCCTCGGGGGCCAGTTCCACGTAAAGCATGGCGTCTCCGGTGGCCTGTGGCCAATCGCCGACGATTTGGCCGCTTTCAATCCGGGAAATGTCGTAGCTCAAGACAACATATTCCCCGCGAAAAAGGTCGCGTGGATCAACGGGCACGGTCCTGAGCGTCACCGGAACGCCGTCTGCCAGTATGGCAGTGCCCTCCCGGATCATCGAAGCCAGTATGCCGGTCTGCATGGTGGCGGCCAGTATGGCGGCAATCACGAGCCGCCGACGCGAGAGCCCAGTCGGGTAAACCATCCTCATGCTCCCCTTTCTGCATGGATTGCGGCGAACCGTCGTTCAAGTCTGATCACCAGCCAGCCCACCGCGGCCAAAATGAGCCCCGCTCCCAGGAACAGGCCGGAAGTGCCGAGGATAGAACCGACCACTTCCATGGAGAGATACAGAATCTCCAATGCGAAGACGGCATAGCCGCAATAGCGGATGGCGCCATTGTCGCGCCCCTCGAGCGCGATCGCCAGCACGGCAAAACCGGCACTGGCGATGGCAGGCCAGGAATTCGCCAATGTGCTCGCTCCCGAACCGAAGAAATCGCCCCGGTCGATCTGATAGAGCAACAATCCCATAAGCGTGAGGGCAAAGGCATAAAAGCCCGGCGCCGGGCCGGCATTGCGCGCCAGGCGGTGAAGCGGAGAGACAGGAAGGGCCGCTGCCAGGAAAAGAACAAGGCCAAGAAGGGCAATTTCCGGTCCGGTTACAGGCAGTTGATGATCGATATAAATCCAACCGATCCAGGAAAAGAGCAGGACATAGGCCAGATGACGCGCCCGCATAGCGCCGGTGTAATAGGCAAAGGCAATCACCAGGACAGCCTGAATGAGCGGTACATAGAACCAGGGATTGGACGGTCCGCCCCTCGCCTCCGAAACCATCACGCCAAACTGGAAGAGGGCAAGCAGACCCGTCACATAGGTAAGCGCGCCCGAGCGATAGAGCAGCGTCGACGCGGCGGCCATGGAGAACCAGAGGAAGGCGGCAGACATGCCGTCTCCCGAGAGATTAAACATCTGTCCGATCAACGCTATCGACGCACCGAAGCTAGCGGTGCCCAACACCAGGAACAGACCCGGAAGGTAGGAAGATCCGCGATCTGCCGTAAACGACGCCAGCCCGTGAAAGCCCCAGACGGCCGTGAGCAAGAGCCCGACGCGAAGCCAGCGATCCAGCCCTTCCCAGTTCGATGCAATGAAAAGCAGAATGGCAGCGGAGAGAAGCACCGCAGCCAGCATGACAAGGACACGACCGACGGTAAAGCTCTGAGGACGGGAATCGAATTCCCGGAGCGCCGCCTGTGCCGCATCCGCCGGCATGATTCCCTGACTGACCCAAAGGTCGAGATCCCGTTTCAATCTGCCCCGATACATCTCTTCCGCCCCTCCTGATGCTGAGGCAAAAGCTAACGCATCGCCGGAGGTTGCGGAAGACCAGTCGAGCCTATGTTCAAAAATGAACCCTGAGCGCACAAAAAATGGGCAAGGACCTCCTCCAGGACAGGATTTGTTAAGCTTTCGGCAAGGAATGTACGCAATAATCAAATCAGGCTCATATACGAAGCTTAGATATGCATGTGTAGCATGTCTGCCCCCAGTGTTCAGGGGATGGCAATCGTCCAGTCCGGTTGCCTTGTGCGCGGCGCATTTTGTGGACGCTTCCCAATGTGTTCGCGCAAAATTGTCTGTCTTGTCAGTCTTCCTTATCGATTTTTCGCATCCACGCGCTGGATGCAAGCGTTCTGAAACCGTCCTACCTCCTCCCGGGCTGGTTTCATCGACGGCCGGTTTTTCCTCTCCTCCCGGGGACCGGCCCAGACTAGAGACCCTTCGACCATGCGTCGAAGGGTCTTTTTTTGTCTTCAAATACGGGAAAACCCTGGGAAACGCCGCTTGATTTTACCATTTGGCCCAAATCATGGCCGGCTGGCGGGGAATTTCAGGGTTTGTGACGGCTGTATGGCGTGAAATTCACGGGGTCATGCATTTAGTGCATAGGTGACCTGCCAGAAGAGCGCTGTTCATTTTGTGCGTCGCAACATACATAGGGTTCAACGAATTCGGCAGGCGCCTCCCAAGACCGCCGCCCTACAATGTGAAAAAGGAAGACGACCATGAACATCGCACGTAGCTTCAGCAACTGGCGCAAGTACCGTCAGACCATCAACGAACTCGGCCGCATGTCCAACCGCGAACTGCACGATCTGGGCATCCACCGCTCGGAAATCCGCCGCGTCGCCAAGGAAGCCGTCGGCATCTGATTTCACCGATTTCCGTCTTTGACGGCACAAAATCGGTATAAAAAATACGCATCTGAAGCGCCCCTCCTCCGGGGCGCTTCTTTTTTGTTTGAAATGCAGCAAACGGCTGCAAATGAGAGAAACCTGATACATGGCGCAGGGGAAACAATACGACATTGTCGTTTTGCTCTGATTGCGACTTGTGGATCCACCAAAAAGACGCAAACGCGCCTGCTTTTGACCCGGGTTCCGGATTAGACAATACGCAGATCGCCGGAGTGATCCCAATCCTCCCAAGCCGCATTAACCGGGCATCCGGAAAATGCATATCAGCCCGGCGAATATTGCAGTGCACATCACTCCTGTACGAGTGTATAAGAAACGCAACGAAACGATGAAGCGAGACTTCATCACCGAGATTGAACGAAGGATGACCGCCATGAACCCGATTCGCGCCGCCAAGAACTGGATCAACTACCGCCGCACGCTGAACGAGCTGGGCTCGCTCTCCAACCAGACCCTGAACGATATCGGCATCACCCGCCACGATATCCGTTCCATCGCGGCTCGCAATTTCCGCTAATCGCTTGGGTGTTGCGTAGCGACTTCCCTTCAAGACGGCGCCCCTGAGGCGCCGTTTTTGATTCCGGGCGATTGGAAGCAACTCTTTGCCGTGATAAGCAGCCGCCCATGACACACGCTCAGAACTCAAAACCCATCCATGTGATCGGCGGCGGACTGGCCGGATCGGAAGCGGCCTGGCAAATCGCCCAAGCGGGTATTCCCGTTATCCTGCACGAAATGCGCGGGGTTCGTGGAACCGATGCGCATAAAACCGACGGACTGGCCGAACTCGTCTGCTCCAACTCCTTCCGCTCCGATGACGCAACCAGCAATGCGGTGGGCGTCATCCATGCGGAGATGCGCCTGGCAGGCTCACTGATCATGCGCGCCGCAGATTCCCATCAGGTGCCGGCCGGCGGTGCGCTTGCTGTCGACCGGGACGGTTTCTCCGATGCGGTAACGGCGGCGATTGCCGATCATCCCCTCATCACGCTTGTGCGCGAAGAGATTTCGGGGCTGCCGCCCGCCGAGTGGGACAGCGCGATCATTGCGACGGGGCCGCTCACCGCGCCCTCGCTGGCGGAGGCCATCCGGCAGGAAACCGGCGAAGAGGCGCTCGCCTTCTTCGATGCGATTGCACCCATCGTCCATCGCGACAGCATCAATATGGACATATGCTGGTATCAGTCCCGCTACGACAAGGTCGGACCGGGGGGCAACGGCAAGGATTACATCAACTGCCCGATGGACGAGGCGCAGTATGCTGCCTTCATCGATGCCCTGATTGCCGGCGACGCGGTGGGCTTCAAGGAATGGGAGGGCACGCCGTATTTCGACGGCTGCCTGCCGATCGAAGTGATGGCCGAAAGAGGCCGCGAAACCTTGCGCCATGGCCCCATGAAGCCCATGGGCCTTACGAACGCGCATAATCCCACCGTGAAGCCGTACGCGGTCGTCCAGCTCCGGCAGGACAATGCGCTCGGCACGCTGTACAATATGGTCGGTTTCCAGACCAAACTGAAATATGGGGCTCAGGCCGACATTTTCCGCATGATCCCGGGATTGGAGAATGCCGAGTTTGCACGACTGGGCGGCCTGCATCGCAACACCTATTTACAGTCGCCCCGCTTGCTCGATTCCACCCTGACGCTGAAAACGCGGCCAGGTCTGCGCTTTGCCGGTCAGATCACCGGTTGCGAAGGCTATGTGGAAAGCGCCAGCATCGGCTTGCTTGCCGGACGCTTCGCTGCGGCGGAACGGCTGGGCGGCAAGCCATCGGTGCCGCCTGCTACCACGGCACTCGGCGCGCTGCTCAATCACATTACCGGCGGTCACATCATCTCGGACGACGAGCCGGGCAAGCGATCCTTTCAGCCGATGAACATCAATTTCGGTCTTTTTCCAGAACTGGAGGCCGGGGCGATGCAGCGTCCGGACGGGTCGAAGCGTCTTCGCGGAAAAGAAAAGACCGTCTTCAAGCGCCAGCTACTGGCGCGCCGGGCGCTGGACCACTGTGGCGAATGGCTCGGGAAAGGCCTTTTGCAGGCCTGATACCCATTTCGACCTTCGTGCGCCTTGATGAAAGGCGCATGGTCCCGCGATCAGTAAAGGTCGCGCTAGACGGGGTAGCCCTGCCCGTGCGGCAGGGGCGCCCTGCTGCTTTCCGGCACGAAATTGCCGAGAAGCCAAAGCGAGACTTCGGCCGTATCTTCCGGATTCGCGAACGTGAATGTGCCACTGTGGTGGGGAGCATCGGCAAAATCGATGCGCAGTCCGCGGCCATCCGGGGTTCCGGAAACCTGGACGGTGCCCGGGTGAATCAAATGGCAGGAATAATGGCCGCGCATGCTGCGCATAAAGCCGGCCTTGTTATCGTGCAGGCGCACGAACACCACTTCGCCGTTGGCTGTCGCATGGAGCTGCCGGATTGCTTCGTGGGGAAAAGCGCGTCCAAATTCCACGATGGCCAGTCCCGTATCGTGAAAACCCGTCTCCTCCGATTTTTCACCAAGCCGGTTCGCCCGGTAGGCCACCCAGAAGATGCCCCCCAGCAAAATGGACCAGACCAGCATGCCAAAACTCATCGAATGCACTCCTCTGCGGCGATCAGCATACCCGCTCATCTGGAGATTGCGTTAGCAGTCCAAGCTTGATTGTAACTGTTGGATATAGGCCGCCTGAACCGTCGGGAAACCGGTGCGGCCAGCGGTCCGGCGTCAGAAGCGATGGCGCCACAAAAACATCGCCATGGACAGCTGGCGCCGCCATTGGGCGGGCCTCAACCGACCGGCAAGCACCTGCCCGCCATCCTTGGCGGCTGCGGCGAGCATCGTCCGCACGGGTGCCAGCGGGAGGTAAGCTGCGGCAAGGCTGTCCGGCAGCCTCTGTCCGGGCGACGACGCCTTGGCGAGGTGATCCAGACCATAACCGGCGAAAGCCTGGATCGCAGCTTTGACCTTGGCGGTCTCTTCACCGGCCAGAAAGCTCTCCCGGTCGAGGCCGGTCGACGCCAGGACCGGTTGGGGAAAGTAGACCTGTCCCCTCGCCCTGTGGTTCGGGAGAAGAAGCAAGGCGCCGGCGACCGCCTGGGCAACGCCGGCATGGCCTGCGATCTCCGCGCAGGACGGTGCCGTCTCCGGATCCACGACCAGACTGGCCAATTGCAGGAGGGAAGACGCCGTTTCGCCTGCATAGCCTTCGAAGGCGGCAAGGGTTTCCATCGGATCGTCATACAGATCGAAGATCCGCGCCTCGGTCATCGCCGCCAATGGAGGGACCGGCAACCGGTGGCGGTCAATGGCCTCCAGCAGTTCGGCGGCAACCGGATTGGCGGCGGTTGCGCCATGTGCCTGCCCCTCAAGCAGGTCGCGCCAATACTGAAGGCGAATTTCCCCCGGCAAAGGCTCATGCACCACATCGCGAACACGGGCCAGTTCAGCATTGAAAAGGTAGAGCGCGGTCAATGCCCGGCGTTTGTCTTCCGGCGACAACAGGACAGCAAGATACCGATCGATATCCAGCTCGCGCAGAGACGCCAGGCAGAGTGCCGCATTGTCCGCGGGGTCGCTCATCGCGTCAGACCGCAATCAATGCCGCGGCCACGGCGCGGGACTCGGACAGCATGATATTGAAGGTGCGCACGGCGGCCCCCGTACTCATCGGATCGCTGCCAATGCCCTTTTCCCGCAACGCCGCCTTCAAGGGCGCAGGCAAGGGGCGCAGTTCCTTGCCGGTCCCGACCAGCAGCACTTCGATGCCTTCCGCCTCCGCGAGGACCCTGGCGAACAAATCAGCCGTGAGCGCGCCGCCCTCTTCCGCCTCCCATCCGTAAATCCCCGATGGAAGGCAGAGGATGGACCCGCGATGGGACATATCCGCGAAACGAAATCCACCGTTGCCATAGGCATCGATGGGCGCGCGCCCCGGGAAATGGGCATCGCGGATTTCTATGCCCCGCGCCATCAGACCGCCGCTTCGCCGACCTCAGGCGCCTTTTCGTCATCGTTCTTCTCGAAGGCATCGGTGCGCAACTTGAACGCGATCAGCACCGGTGCAGCAATATAGATCGAGGAGAAAGTACCGACAGCCACACCGAACAGCATGGCGAAGGTGAAGGAGCGAATGACTTCCCCGCCGAACAGCCAGAGAGACAGAAGCGCAATCAGCGTGGTTGCTGACGTGAGGATGGTTCGCGAAAGCGTCGTATTGATCGACGTATCAATCAGCAACGGCAAGGGCATCTTCTTGAACCGGCGGAGATTTTCACGCATGCGGTCATAAACGACGACGGTGTCGTTCAGCGAATAGCCAACGATGGTCAGAACCGCTGCGATGCTGGTCAGGTTGAATTCCACGCCGGTGAAGACGAAGAGTCCAAGCGTGAGCATGACGTCATGGAGCGTGGCGATGATCGCACCGAGGGCGAACTGCCATTCGAACCGGAACCAGATGTAGATGAGAATCGCGCCGAGCGACGCCAGCACGCCGAGGGTCGCCATGGTTGTCAGCTCGCCGGAGACGGCGGGCCCGACCACTTCCACACGACGGAATTCATACTGTTCTTCCAGCTCGCTGCGGATCAGATTGACAGCGGATTGCTCTGCATTCTCGCCGCCTTCCTGCGCCTGAACACGCACGAGGGCACTGGCGGGATCGCCAAAACCCTGCGCCTGGATTTCACCGAGGTTCAGCTCGCTCAACCGTTCGCGAATGTCACCCAGATCGGCATTGCCCTGCTTCGCCTTGAGCTCGATGATGGAGCCCCCCTTGAAGTCGATCCCCAGGTTCATGCCGATGGTGGCGAAACCGACCACCGAAGCAATGGAGAGCGCTGCCGACACGATGAAGGTATACCGGCGGAAAGACATGAAGCCGATATTGGTGCCATCGAGAATGCCGGAACGAACGCCGTTCGGCAGGTGCTTGGGACGGCGCGTCTTGACCCATACGGCAACGAGCCAGCGGGTGAGCGTGTAGGCGGTGAACACGGTGGTTACGATACCGACCGACAATGTAACCGCGAAACCGCGGACGGGGCCGGAGCCCATGAAGAACAGGACGACCGCGGCAATCAGCGTCGTCAGGTTGGCATCCACGATGGTTGCCAGCGCCTTTTCGAACCCGAGATCGAGAGCCTGAATGAAGCTGCGACCGTTGCGCACTTCCTCGCGCACGCGCTCGTAAATGAGAACGTTCGAGTCGACGGCCATCCCCATGGTCAGCACGATACCGGCAATACCGGGAAGGGTGAGCGTCGATCCAAGCGTCGTCAGAACGGCGAGCATCATGATCACGTTGGCCGCGAGGGCCACGTTTGCGATCATTCCGAGGAAACCGTAGAAAATTAGCATGAAGGCGACGACGGCGACCGCCCCGATCGCACCGGCAACCAGACCGGCATGGATGGAGTCGGCACCGAGGCTCGGTCCGACGGTCCGTTCCTCGACCACCGTCAGCGTCGCCGGCAAAGCGCCGGCGCGCAGAAGCACGGCCAGATCATTGGCCGTCTCGACCGTGAAATTGCCGGAGATCTGACCGGAACCGCCGATGATCGGCTCGTTGATGCGCGGCGCGGAAATGACCTGATTGTCCAGAATGATGGCGAAGGGCTTGCCGACATTCTGCTGGGTGGCCTCGGCAAAGCGAAGCGAGCCCTTGGAGTTGAAGCGGAACGAGACGACCGGCTCACTGTTCTGCTGATTGATGTTCGCCTGCGCGTCGACAAGGTCTTCGCCAGACACCAGCACCCGCTTCTCGACCACATAGGGCACGGGCGGATCATCCGGCGAATAGAGAACTTCGGTTCCGGCCGGCGGACGGCCATTGATGGCTTCCTGGACCGGGACCGACAGGTCCACCATGCGGAAGGTCAGCTTGGCCGTCTGGTTCAGCAGCGCCTTGAGGCGCTGCGGATCCTGCAGACCCGGAACCTGCACGATGATGCGGTCCTTGCCTTGCCGTTGGATCAACGGCTCCGTATTGCCGAGTTCGTCGACACGCCGGCGAACCACTTCGATGGATTGCGTAACCGCCGCCGAAATACGGTAATCGATCCCGTCATCGGTAATATTGAGCTTCAGCAGCCCGTCCGTGCCGTCTTCGAGGGTTGCTTCCTGGATGCTTCCACCCAGATTTCCCGTGCTGACGAGGGCCGTCAGCGGTTTCAAAGCTTCCTTGGCGGCTTCGACCTGGTTCACATCACTGATGCGGACCTGAACGGACTGGCCGACACCTGCCAGACCGGTGTAGCGAATATTTGCTTCACGCAGTTTCTGGCGGACGTCGCCCACCGTTGTCTCAAGCCGTTCCTTGACGATATCGGCCCGCTCGAGCTTGAGCATGATGTGCGAGCCACCCTGCAGATCGAGACCCAGCGTTACCTTCTTCTGCGGCATGAAGCTCGGGAACGTCGCCAGCAGGTCGCTGCTGAGAGCATTGGGCAGCGATATGACGGCTGACACCGCAACGACGAGCCAGATCAGGATGGTTTTCCACCGGGAAAAATACAGCATGGGTATCTCGATATCTTGAGGTTCGGCCGGACCTGTGTCCGGACGATTATTCCGACTTGACCGGTTCGCCCTTCACGCGGACATCGGCAACGAACGTGCGAACGATGCGAACGCGCACGCCATCGGCGATTTCCACTTCAAGCTCATTGTCGTCAATCACCTTGGTGACTTTGCCCACAACGCCGCCACCGGTCACAACCTGGTCGCCGCGACGGATGTTCTTCAGCGTTTCTTCACGGCGCTTGCGCTGCTGGGTCTGCGGACGGATCAGCAGGAAGTACCAGACGACCATGAGCGGGACGAACAGAACGAACATTTCCATGCCCGAACCGAAAATGCCGCCAGCGGCCTCGCCGGTTGCAGTCTGCGCGTAGGCTTCGGTGAAAAACATCAAGGAGCTCCTGAATCTGAAAGAATAGGCGTGGCCGCGCTTCCGCACGGACCGGCGGAATATAACGACGAACGCCATGATTACAACTGGGCGGGGCGCGCAGCCGTACCGTTTCCAGCGCTCTTAGCCTTTTCGGTTCCGAAAGGCCATGGTAGCGGATCGGCACGACGGAAATTATTCGGCTTTTCCCTCATCGAATATCGGAGCAGGACCATGGATGAAGCCAAACTGGACCTCTTGCTGAAGGAGATCGCTCGCCTGGCCGATGCCACGGAGCGTCTGGCCGGTCCCCGTCCGGCCGAGAATGACGTTTCAAAGGCGGACTGCTTCGTGTGGTCGCCCGCGCGACACTGGTTGCAGCCGGTGCCCCAACCGAACCGCATTTCGCTTTCGCTCATCCGGGGTGTAGACCGCGTTCGTGATATTCTTCACGAGAACACGATACGGTTTGCCCAAGGCTTTGCCGCCAACAATGTCCTTCTCTGGGGCGCGCGCGGCATGGGCAAGTCTTCGCTGGTGAAGTCCGTCCATGCGGATGTGCGCAAGAGCATATCCCCCGACCTCAAGCTGGTGGAAATTCACCGGGAGGACGTTTCCACATTGCCGGGTTTGCTCGAGATCATCCGCGAACGGCCCGAGCGTTTCATCCTGTTCTGCGACGACCTGTCCTTCGACCATGACGACTCGTCCTACAAATCGCTGAAGGCGGCCCTGGACGGGGGCGTGGAGGGGCGTCCGGACAATGTAGTGTTCTACGCAACGTCCAATCGCCGCCACCTGCTGCCTCGCCACATGATCGAGAACGAGCAATCCACCGCCATCAATCCATCGGAAGCGGTTGAGGAGAAGGTATCGCTGTCGGATCGGTTTGGCCTGTGGCTTGGATTCCACAAATGCAGCCAGGATGATTATCTCGCGATGATCGACGGTTATGCCGCCCATTACGCGCTCGAACTCACTCGGGACGAGATGCATCGGGAGGCGCTTGAATGGGCCACTACCCGGGGCGGACGCTCCGGGCGCGTTGCCTGGCAGTACATACAGGATCTCGCCGGCCGGCAGCGCAAGGTTCTGCAAAGGGACTGAAAGCAAGAAGGCCCGACCGCAAGGCCGGGCTCTTCATCTTGGCTGAAGGATCGCTCAGTTCAGGAAGGTCATCGGGTTGACCGGGGTCGCATCCTTGCGGACTTCGAAGTGAACCTGGGGCCGTTTGGCGTTTCCGCTCATGCCGGAGGCCGCAAGAGTCTGACCGCGCTGGACCTTCTGGCCGCGGCTGACGTTCAGGCTGTTTGCATTGCCATAGACCGTTACCGTGCCGTCGTCGTGGCGGACGAGAACCGTATTTCCGAGTTCTTTCAGACCATTCCCGGCATAGATGACCACGCCGTTTTCGGCAGCCTTGATCGGCGTGCCTTCCGGAACAGAGATGTCGATCCCATCGTTGCGGCTGCCTTCGACATTGCTGCCGTAACCGGCAATGACGGCGCCACGGACCGGCCAGCGATACTTGCCGATACCCGTCTGATCGGGGGCTTCCGCATCGTCGCCCTTGGCGGCGGCTTCGCTGACCGTTTCCTTGGCGACCGGAGGCTTGTAGGACGCGGGCTCCGCCGCGGGCTTGGGCTGGGCGACCGCAGCCGGCGCCGCTTTCGCGGGAATGGAGGCAGTCTTCACAGCATCTGCCGCATCGGCGGTTGCAGGAACGCCACCCTTGCCCGGCAGCTTCAGCACCTGCCCCACGCGAATGGTGGAGGCAGAAAGACCATTGGCAGCCTTGAGGGCATCGATCGGCGTACCGGTGGCCTTGGCGATTTTCGCCAGAGAGTCACCGGGCTTGACGGTGTAGGAGCCTTCATCGCCGCCACCTGCGGCAGGCTGGGGCAGTTTGGCACCCTCGGCCGTCTGCTTGACGCGAAGCGTATTTCCTGCCGGCAGGGTCGCCACGTCGTTGGTCGGCTCCTTGCCGGGCAGCGGAAGCTTGCCGGCGGGCAGATCCGCGACCTGGGCCGATCCCTTGGCGGCATTCGGCGCCTTGCCGAATGTGGGGATGATGATCTGCTGTCCGACGGAGACCTGACCGGCAGAGGCAAGACCATTGACCCGCAGGATCTCCTTTTCAGGAACGCCATAACGACGGGACAGGCCGCCGATGGTTTCACCCGGCCTCAAGGTGACGGTCGGGGCGCCGTTCGCGCTCCAGCCTGACTTTGACGGGACGTCTGCAAGCTTGGGCTTGTCCGACAGCTTGGACGGCAGCGGCTGCGCAAGCGCCACCTTTTCTCCAGGTGCGGCCAGCGTCGCTCTCTCCACGGTCACGGGTGTCGAGGCAAGGCGGGCCTGGGATACCGAGGTCGTGCCGGTGGTTACGTTGTCATAGACCTTGCCCGGCATGGGCTGGCTGAGCGCATCATTGCGGGCGCTGGCGGTGTAGACCGGCTGCTGCTGGTAGACTTGCCCCTGGGCCGCCTGGCCGGTGTAGGAGCCGATGTCCTGCCGCGGAATGGGCGCTTCGCCGTTCAGGCCCGTTATATGGCGCTGCGGAATCGCACTGGTCGTGATCGTATCCGGATTGGAAGACGACGATGAAAACAGTCCGCCGAACCGGCTGACATCCGAGCTGCACCCCGCCGCAGAACCGGCGAGCAGCATGGCAACCATGGCCTTTGCCGTGGACTTGCCTACCCTTCCCGAAACCCAAACACGCATGACTCGCACCCACCAATTACGCGAACTCTTGGATATGATTAAAGCGCGTTAGTGTTACTATGCGGTTAAGGGTCTGTACCTGCATGAAGGGCATGCGTGGATTTTTTGATTATAATCTAATCTCAACCTGCTGAATTCCCACGCAAACACAGCCCGGCTCGGTTAAGAAAACGTGTTTGCAGGCGCCTTGAAGGCCGTTGCGGAGAGCGAGGGACCCGCAGGGTCACACCTCGCATCCGCTGCAACCGATGCGTTCAGAGGTGGGAAGAAAGCTTGGACACGATCGGAAGATAGGGCGCGTCGAAAAGGATTTCCGTTTCGAACCGACTGCCGACCTTTGTCAGACGAGCCATCTGGCACCGATCTTCCCCGACGAGAAGAGGCGCAATCATGGAACCGCCAGAAACGAGTTGCTCGGCATAGAAGCGAGGCATGGAGGGAAAGGCGCAGGTCACGAGAATACGGTCGAAGGTGCCATCGCCCTGAAGGCCTGCACTGCCATCGGCGTGGCGTACGATGATATTCCTGAGCCCGAGGTCATCGAACCTTTTCTGCGCCTCGGCTGTCAGGGTTCGATAGCGGTCAACCGTCAGCACGCGCTCGACAAGCCGCGCCATGACCGCCGCAGTGAAACCGCTTCCGGTCCCGATTTCCAGAACCCGGTGTCCTGCCTTGAGCTTCAAGCGGTCAACGATGCGAACCGCGAGGTCCGCACCTTCCATGAACGATCCACATTCGATGGGGATCGTCCGGCTGGAATAGGCGGACGAGGTAAAGGCGGAAGGAACAAACTGGGTCCGGGGTGTCTGCTCTACCGCAGTCAGCAGATCGATATCGTTGACGCCTTCGGCGCGCAAACGAAGGACAAGCGCGGCAAATCCTTCCTTCTCGGCCACACGGGCGTTCATTCTGTTCCCCCCGCACCGAACTGGGCACCCAGCTGGCCGATCGCGTCGTAATCGGTCAGATCGAGCTTCAGGGGCGTGACCGAAATGCGGTTGTTGCGTAGAGCATGAATATCCGTCCCCTCTTCGAAAGCGCCTTTCCGCTCACCGAAGCGTAACCAGTAATAGGGAAAGCCGCGACCGTCGGCGCGTTCGTCGATGACCAGCCCGTGATCCAGCTTGCCCTGCCGGGTGACGGAGACACCCCTCACCTCTTCGGGCAGGCAGTGCGGGAAATTGATATTGACCAGGGTACCTCGGCCCGGTTTGCCATCGAGCAGCTGCTGGATTATGCCGGGGGCGAATTTCTCGGTATTTTTCCAGGAAATCGTCCGCCCCGAATTCGGAATATAGGCCTGTGAGAGAGCGATGGACGGTATACCCAGCAACGTGCCCTCGATGGCGCCTGCAACCGTGCCGGAATAGGTCACGTCATCCGCGATATTCGACCCTGAATTCACACCGGACAAGATGAGGTCCGGAGGCGTGTCGAGCACCTCTCTCACGCCCATGATCACGCAGTCGGTCGGCGTGCCCTTCAGGGCGAAGCGCGTGGGCCCGATCCGCCGGAGACGCAGCGGCTCCGACAGCGTGAGCGAATGCGCAAGACCGCTCTGGTCCGTTTCCGGTGCAACGATCCAGACATCATCGGAAAACTGGCGGGCCACACGCTCCAGAACTGCCAGGCCTTCGGCATGAATGCCGTCGTCGTTGGTCAGAAGAATTCTCATCAGGCCCGCCCTTTGCTATCCGGAACCGCTCAGGCAGCTCTGGTGATCACCTTCGTTCCACCCATATAGGGCACCAGCACGTCGGGTACGGTCACGGAACCGTCCGGGTTCTGGTAATTCTCGAGGACTGCGATCAGAGCGCGGCCGACCGCCACGCCAGAGCCGTTCAGGGTATGCACGAAACGGGTCGCCTTGTCGTCCTTGGCGCGGTAGCGGGCGTTCATGCGCCGCCCCTGGAAATCGCCGCAAACCGAGCAGGAGGAGATCTCGCGATAGGCGTCCTGACCGGGGAGCCAGACTTCGATATCGTAAGTCTTGCGCGATCCGAAGCCCATATCGCCCGTGCACAGCGTCATGGTGCGGAAATGCAGGCCGAGGCGCTTCAGGATTGTTTCGGCAGACGCCGTCATCCGTTCATGTTCGGCAACAGCGGTTTCCGCATCGGTGATCGAGACAAGCTCGCATTTCATGAACTGGTGCTGGCGCAGCATTCCGCGCGTATCGCGCCCTGCCGATCCAGCTTCCGAGCGGAAGCAAGGGGTCAAGGCGGTAAAGCGCAGTGGCAGCTTGTCCTGCTCGATGATATCGCCGGAGACCAGATTGGTCAGCGGAACTTCGGCGGTGGGGATCAACCAGCGACCATCCGTCGTCTGAAACAGATCCTCCGAGAATTTCGGCAGCTGGCCCGTGCCGTACATCGCATCGTCACGGACGAGAAGCGGCGGATTGACTTCCGTATAGCCGTGCTCCGTCGTATGCGTGTCCATCATGAACTGGCCGAGCGCGCGCTCAAGCCGCGCGAGCGGACCGGACAGAACGGTAAAGCGGGCGCCGGAGAGCTTGGCCGCCCCCTCGAAGTTCATGTAGCCCAAGCCTTCGCCGATCTCGAAATGTTCGAGCGGCTTGTAGGCAAATGCGGGCTTTTCCCCATGCATGCGTGCCACGACGTTGTCGTGTTCGTCCTTGCCGACCGGCACATCGTCCAGAGGGATGTTGGGAATACGCGACAAGGCGTCATTCAGCGCGGCCGTGAGATTGCGCTCTTCCTCTTCCATGGCCGGCATGGAGGTCTTGAATTCGGCGACCTCAGCCTTCAGCGCGTCCGCGCGTGCCCCATCCTTCTGCGCCATGGCGACGCCGATTTCCTTGGATGCGGCATTCCGCCGGGACTGCATGTCCTGAAGCGACTGCACCGCCGCGCGGCGCTTTTCGTCCAGAGCAATCAGTTCGGCAGCCAACGGCTCTGCACCGCGCTTGGCAAGCGCTGCATCCAGCTCGGCGGCATTTTCGCGTATCCATTTAATATCAAGCATCGTCGTTCCAAGTCGTTTCAGTGGACCGGACACGGCAAAGGCGGCGCCGGTATCGGACACCGCCTCGAACATTTCTTCGGAGAGGGCTATCGAGACCGCCGCGGCCTGACCGCAGCGGACGGATCATTCCGCGTCAGCCGCGGCCCGGGCAAGTGCTTCCTTGTCCCTGCCCCGCTCGATGAGTCGGGCGGTATAGATGGAGATTTCGTAGAGAAGGATCGTCGGCAGTGCAAGGCCGATCTGGGACATGGGATCGGGCGGGGTGAGGACCGCAGCCACCACGAAAGCAATCACGACCGCATATTTGCGCTTTTCAGCGAGGGACTTCGCGGTCACAAGCCCGACACGCGCCAGAAGCGAGGTGATGACCGGAAGCTGGAAAACGAGCCCGAAGGAGAATACCAGCGTCATGATGAGGCTGAGATATTCAGACACCTTCGGCATGAGCGAAATGGCGACCTGGCCTTTTTCCGGGGCCTGCTGCATGGCGAGGAAGAACCACATGACCATGGGCGTGAAGAAGAAATAGACCAGAGCCCCGCCCATCAGAAACAGGAGCGGAGAGGCGATCAGGAACGGCAGGAATGCGGCCCGCTCGTTCTTGTAGAGGCCCGGCGCCACGAATTTGTAGATCTGCGATGCGATCACCGGGAAGGCGACCACCATGGCGGTAAACGCCGCCACCTTCACCTGCGTGAAGAAAAACTCTTGCGGAGCGGTATAGATCAGCTCCGACTTGGCGATGTCCAGCCCGGCCCAAAGGACCGCCCACTTGTAGGGATAGACCAGCAGATTGAAGATCTGCTTGGCAAAATAGAAGCTGACGAGAAACGCGAGGAAGAAAGCGCCAAGCGACCAGATCAGACGGCGGCGCAGCTCGATCAGATGCTCCAGCAAGGGCTGGGGCTTGTCTTCATAGTCGCCGATCATGCCTCGTCCTTCTTTTTCGCGGCTGCTTTCTTGCGGGGTTTGGCTTCTTCAGCGGTTAATGGCTGGGCATCCGCCTTCTTGCGGCGCACCGGCTTTGCAGGCTCGGCCACGGGGACCGTGTCAGCCACCGCCTTGGTTGCGCGTTTTGCCTTCGGCTTGGGCGTCACCACTTCAGCTACTGGCGGCACCGGCAGTGCAGCAGCGAGAGCCTCCGTGGTCGTAACGGCCTTGGCCTCACCCGGAACTGTTGTGCTGGCCGCTGCGGCGGCGGGCGAACCCGCCGGATCAAGCGAGACGGGAGCCTCGGGCAACACGGGGGCAGGAACCGGAGCGGCGGGCGCTTCCACCGTCCTCTTGATATCGGAACGAATATCTTCCGCCGCCTGGCGCAACGGGTTCATGGCTTCCCGGAGGGAGTTGACCGGATGAAGTTTCTGAACATCGCTGATGGTCTGCCGCAGGTCTCCCATATCCGCCTCGTTCAACGCATCGTCGAACTGCTTGCGGAACTCGCTCGCCATCCCGGAGAACTTCCGCGACATCTTGGCGAATGCACGCAACATCGGCGGCAAGTCCTTCGGACCCACCACGACGATCAGAACGACCGCGATCACGAGTAATTCGGACCAGCCCACATCAAGCATGTAAAAGGCTCCTGACGCCCCTGCAATCGACCTGCGCAAAAACCGGGCGCGAGGTTAGACCGAAATTTCTGAAGCAACGAGCGCGCCCCGGTAGGCAAAGCGCACCCCAACGCCAGAAGATTTACTTGACCTCGTCAGCCTTGTGATCGACCGTCTTCGCGGTATCGACAGGCGCGTCGTCGTCGGCCATGCCCTTCTTGAAGCTCTTGATGCCCTTGGCAACATCACCCATGAGTTCCGGGATCTTGCCACGGCCGAACATGAGCAACACGATCGCCAGCACGATCAACCAATGCCAGATGCTGAAAGAACCCATGGTTCGTACTCCCTGATTTGATGTAGACCTGATGTATGATGTTTAGGTGTCTTTTTCAAACACCAAAATGGCCTGTGGGTTAACCGCAACCGTGACATCCCGGATGCCCTGCGGCAATTGGTCCGCGCGGATGCGGGCCCGGACAGGCTGCTCGCTGCCCGGCACGGCAAGGCTCAGCAACTCCACGACACCGAGAAAACGCCGTGCCACGATACGGGCGGGTATCGGGCCGCCCTCGGCGAGGACGGAAACGCCCGACAGGCGGACGGCGACCGAGACCGCCGCGCCATCCTTGAGATGCGAAGCGGGCGCCTGCCCGAGGGGGGTTTCTGCCAATCCGTCGATCACGCGGGTTTCAAACTCGTTGATCTCAGAAAAGAAGGCCGCAGTGAAGAGGTTGCGCGGACGGCGATAAAGATCGTCTGCGGTGCCTGCCTGGACCAGTCGTCCATCCTTCAGCAAAGCGATGCGGTCACCCATCCGCATGGCTTCTTCGGCATCATGGGTCACGACGATGGCGGTGGCCCTTGTTTCACGCAAAATGGCGAGCGTATCCGCCCGGATCGTATCCTTCAGGCGGGAGTCGAGACCGGAGAATGGCTCATCCATCAGAAGAACGCTCGGGCGCGGCGCAAGAGCGCGGGCCAGGGCAACGCGCTGCTGTTCGCCGCCCGAGAGCACATGGGGGTAGCTGTCGGCATACCGGGAAAGCCCTACCCGCTCCAGTGCCGCCATGGCTTCAGCGGCCGCTTCCCGGCCGGGCAGCGCCGTCAGCCCGAAACGGACATTGTCAAGAATGGTCATATGCGGGAACAGGGCGAAGTCCTGGAACATCAATCCGATGCCCCGCTTTTCCGGAGGCACGAACTGGGAGGGACCGGCAATTTCCTGCTCGTTGAGCAAAAGCCGTCCATGCGTCTGCGCTTCTATGCCTGCGGCGATGCGAAGCAAGGTGGTCTTTCCGGAGCCGGACGGTCCGAGCAGACACAGAACCTCTCCGGGTTCGGCGGTCAGCGACACGCCCTTGATGGTTTCCTTGCCGTGATAGCTGTGGCGTATGTTATCGAAGGTCAGCCGGGCCGCAAACGTGACACCTGCCGTGCGCTTCGAATGGGCGCCTTGCGCTGACAGTCCGTCTGGGGTCATTCCCGAACACTCACTTACAAGCGCCGCTCCTCGCTTGTCTCTTCGAAAAAGCGGCTCAAAGAAAACATGATTTTATTGGTCCGGTTCTCCACCCGGTGTCAAGAGGCCCAGCTCTTCAAGGTCGAGCTGGGTGATGGGATCCTCGTCCTCTGCCAGTTCCTCCTGCATCAGCGGCAGCGGCACCTGGAAGTTTGCGGGAATGCGGCTGGAAAGCAGCCCCGCGCCGCGCAATTCCTCAAGACCGGGCAGATCGCGCAGTTCCTCGAGGCCGAAGTGATCGAGAAATTCAACGGTGGTGCCCAGCGTGACAGGCCGTCCCGGCGTTCGCCGCCGGCCCCGGAAGCGGATCCAGCCGGACTCAAGCAGAACATCCAGCGTGCCGCGCGATGTGGCGACACCGCGTATTTCTTCGATCTCGGCCCGCGTCACCGGCTGGTGATATGCGATAATGGCAAGGACTTCCAAGGCCGCGCGGGAGAGTTTCTTGACCTCCTCCTGATCCGACCGGATGTAGAACGAAAGGTCGCCGGCGGTGCGAAAGGCCCAACTGTCGCCGACCTGCACCAGATTGACGCCCCTGCCCGCATAATCGGCCTTGAGCGATTGCATGACCACCCGCGGCGACATGCCGCGCGGCAGCCGTGCTTCCAGATAGGTTTCACTCACGGGCGCGGCAGAAGCGAAGACCAGGGCTTCAGCGATGCGTTTGGCTTCTGCCAGCACCGGATGCAAGCGGGGTTCCGGTGACGCCTGTGGCTCCTGCTGATCGTCCTGGGGGGATGGATTGTCACTGGTCATCGGATCCCCCTTCCGGCCGGGACGTCACGCGCCCCGGTCCGCGCCGCATGAAAATAGGCTGAAATGCCCCTTCCTGCCGGATCTCCAGACTGCCTTCCCGCACCATTTCAAGGGAAGCGGCAAAGGCACTCGCCAAGGCTGTCACCCGATCCGATGGCTCCGTCAGATAGTTGAGCAGGTACCGGTCGAGAGCGGTCCATTCCGGCAATTCTCCGATCAGGCGGTTCAGGATGCCGCGCGCATCGGCCAGCGACCAGACGCGCCGCTTCTCGATCGTGACCTGTGTGATGGCCTGACGCTGACGAAGAGCCGCGTAGGCGGTCAGCAGATCATAGAGCGAGGCATCATAGGCGGATCGCCGTATCTCGGCGATATGCTCCGGAGCGCCTCTGGCGAACACCTCGCGGCCCAGGCGATCCCGATTGATCAGACGTTCGGCGGCAAGGCGCATGGCCTCGAGCCGCTTCAGGCGAAAGGCGAGCGTTGCCGCCATTTCCTCGCCGCTCGGACCTTCATCCTTGGCCTGCTGGGGGATCAAAAGGCGTGACTTCAGGAAAGCAAGCCAGGCGGCCATGACGAGATAGTCGGCCGCCAGCTCGATCCGCACCTTTCGTGCTGTCTCGACAAAGGTCAGATATTGTTCTGCAAGGGCCAGCACGGAAATCCGGGCAAGATCGACTTTCTGACTGCGGGCCAGATGCAGCAAAAGATCCAGCGGACCTTCAAATCCGGCGACATCGATGATCAATGCCGGGTCGGTGGATGCGCGGTCATCCTCGACCTCGCTCCACAGCCGCTCCAGAGGCGCGCCTGTGGATGTCGGATCGATCCTCCCCCGCGTGGTGGCCATGGCTCACCCTTTCCAATCAGACAGTCGGAAGAAGGGCGTTGAACTCGGCCCGCAGGGCCTCCTCCGAGCCGCCGTCGGCCGGCCGGATCGAGGAAAGCGCCCGGGCCGCCCGTTCGGCGGACTTGCCGGCCAGGGGCCTCGCTTCGGCGACGACCTGCTTCATTTCGTCCATGACGCCGTTGCAATGCAGGACGATGTCGATGCCGCTGGCTGCGATAGCCCGGGCGCGGTCCCCCAGAGTGCCCTTCAGCGCGTTCATGGAACTGTCGTCCGAAATCAGAAGACCGTCGAAGCCGATATAGCCCCTGATGACTTCGTCGATCACGCGAGGCGAGGTCGTGGCAGGGTTGTCGCGATCATAGGCGGAAAACACCACGTGGCAGCTCATACCACAGGGCTCGTCCCTCATTGCGCGGAACGGTGCAAAATCATGGGCTTCGAGCTCTTCACGACTGGCGTGAACGACCGGCAGCTCATGATGGGAATCTGCCATACCGCGTCCGTGTCCGGGCATGTGCTTCATACAGGAAAGCATTCCGCCGGCCTTCAGGCCTTCGGAAGCGGCCATGCCCATTTCGGTGACCATCGCCGGATCGAAGCCATAGGCGCGGTTGCCGATCACGTTGCTCGCCCCCTCGACGGGCACATCCAGCACCGGCAGACAGTCCATCGTGAAGCCGAAGCGCGTCAGGTCGAAGGCATGAAGCCGCGACATCAGCCATGCCGCGCGCAAGCCCCTCTCCCGGTCCTGCCGATATATGTCGCCCAGCACCTGGGCCGAAGGATAGGACTGGAGAATCGGCGGCTTGATGCGTTGTACCCGCCCTCCTTCCTGATCGATGAGAACCGGAGCATGCCACCCCACGCTGTCGCGCATGGAGGCAACAAGATCGGTGATCTGTGCTGCATCACCGATATTGCGGCCGAACAGGATGAACCCCCAGGGGCGATGCTCCCGGTAGAACGCCTTCTCGTCGGGGGTCAGGGAAAGGCCGCTACAGCCAAGAATGAGTGCTTTTGATTCGGTCATTCGAGAATCATACAACCAATCCGCCGAAAGGGTATTTTCCCACCGGTTTTTCACAGCTTTCGGCGCAATGCAAAACGGCGGGCCGAGCCCGCCGTTCCGAATTGCGATCCGAGCGTCCCGTTATTTCGAGACAAGGCAGCTCCCGCCGGCGGCCTTCAGCTTGCTGCACAAGGCGATGGCGTCATCCTTCGAGCCGACATCCACCCGCAGACGATAATAGGTTCCCTTGTTGGGAATGTTCGCCTGACGGATGCCGATCGGGCGTCCGCCGAGAACGGAACCGAACTTGGCCGACATCTTGCCGATCGATGCCTTCGCATCCGCTTCGCTGGGGAGAGAGGCAATCTGGATTCCATAGCTGCCGGACGCCGGGGCTGTGGCGGGCTTGGCTGCGGCCGGATCCAGTGCCGCCGTTTCCTGCGGCGCGTCTGTCTTGACCTTGCCATTTTCCGTCACGGTACCGACGACGTTGACCGGCTGGTCGGCCGGGCGGGACGTCGGAACCGGCGCCGTATCGGCAAGCTTGCTGGTCTTGACGGGCTTGGCCGGAACCGGAGCCGCCTCATTCGGGACATCGGTGTTGGCAACGGCCGCAAGCGCGTCGGGCGAGGCCTGAGCCGCACCGGTTTCAGGCGTGACACGATCCTGCGGTACGGCAGCGGTGGTTTCAGCGGCCGGAGCCGCCACGTCCGACTTCGGAGCCTCCGCCTGAGCGGCAGCCGGTGCGGGCTCCTCCTCGCGCGGGACCAGCGTGCCATCGGCCTTTACGATCATGGTGCGAACCTTCCGCACCTGAACGCCGCCCGGCGTGTTGGCCGCTTCCGAATTGTCAGGCTTTTCAGCAGCCGGCAACAGACGGGCATCCTTGGTGTCTTCGACTGGCGTCGCAACGGCTGGCGTATCGCCCGCCGTGTCGTCCATGTTTTCGGGCATCAACGTTTTCTGAACCACGTCGACCGGCTCTTCTTCCGACGTGATCAGTGCGGTCTGCTTGACCGGTTCGTCGCCATTGCCGGCGACACGATCATAGACGGCCTTGTCCTGATTGGGGACGGTGACCCCGCCCTTGTTTTCCGGAACGACCTTCACCGGCCCCTTGTCTGCCAGAATGACCTTCGGCTCGCCGGAGGCCATGACACCTGCCTTGCCGGACAGCATAAAGTAACCACCGAGACCGACCAGGGCGACGGCGCCGGTCGCACAGGCTGCCAGGAGAATGGATCGGAAATTGTTCAATCTCTGAGGGGCAACCGGCAGGACCTGCGGTTCGTAGCGCGGAGCCGGGTCGAACGTCTGCCCGAGCGGCTGGCTCAGCATCGAGCGGAAATCCTCTTCCAGCGCCTTCTCGAAATCATCGAAGCTGTCGATCACGGAAGCGGGCTGGGCCGCAGGCGCGCCAAGCGGCGCATTGTAGGCACGAGCAGCCGGCACTTCTTTGACGGCTTTGGTTTCGGAAGCGGCCGCCCCCAAGGGAGGAAGGCTGCTGAACAGGTTGGCCATCTCGGCGTCGATATCAAGATCGTAATCCGGTACGACAACCGCAGGCTCCTCCGGTTCCGGCATCTTGATTTCCGGGACGTCGAAATCGGCAACCGCTTCTACCGGATCATCGGATTCCGAAAGAAGGGTCGGGTCGAACAGTTCGTTGTCGAAGTCCATCCGGTCGTTGGACGCTCCCGCCGAGAAGGGCGTGGACGGGATGGGTGCGGATACGGCCTGAGGCACGACGGATGCCGGTGCAGGTCTTTCGACCGGACGGGAGACCGGCTGCGAAGGCTGCCCATAGGGCTCTGCGGAGAAATCCGCATCGCGCGGACGAGCGACAAAGGGCTGTTCGACGACAGCCGCCTTCTCCGGAACGAATTCGGCAAAGGCCTTGCGCGCGCTGTCGAGGGTCGGAGACTGCAACTCGGAGTCACGGGCATCGCGCGAGATGTCCGAAAGCTGCTGCTCGAAATCGTCCAGATCGAGCTCGAATTCTCCCGCGACAAACAGATCGTCGAAGTCAGGCTCATCTGCCGCTTGAGACGCGTTTGCGGAAAAATCATAAACCGGTTCGGCGGCAACCGGGGGAGCCACCTCGGCGGCGACATTGGAAATCGCCGCGAGAGAGGCACCGAAAACGGGATCAGGGCGATAGGCTGCCGGTCTCTGCGTATCGACCGATGCGGCGGGTGCAGAGAGGCGGTCGGCTTCCACGCTGACCACGGACGGGGCGATGTCACGCAGGTGTGCGTCGCGGTCGGCAAAAGCCGACTCTTCGGTGCCGGGGCGATCCCATGCGACAGGCTCGATACGCGGCGGCGGCATGTCGGTCTTCGGCGCGACGCTGCCCTGCGCAACCGGGGCGACGGCATGGAAGTTCGCCAGCGGCATTCTGAAGTCGGCGCGGGCGGTCACGGCGGGCGCGGATGGAGCGGTGGGCGACGCCATGGCTGGCGCCGCAGACTCTACCTGCCCACTGCCCTTCCAATCCAGCTCCGCTTCGTCCAGCGACTGCAAAAGCTCGGCTTCCAACAGATCCACGGAGAAATCGACCTGCGGCTCCGGCGCAGAAGCCGGCGCCTCCGCGAATGTCGGCTCTACGGGTTGGGCGGGCGCGGCGCGAACCGGTGCAGCCCTCGATACGGATTCGGACTGCGCCACAACGGCCGCCAGCGCTGCAAAGGGATCATCGTCTTCATCGGGCGCCGTTACGGGAAGCGCGGACGGCTCCATCCTCGGGGACTGCGCGACAGGCGCAACATCTTCCGCCCGGGGACCATCATAGGTCTCGAACGCGCGCAGAAGTTCATCCTCGAGATCTGCAACCGGATTGGGTCCGGACGGAGATTGGGCTGAGCCCGGAGCAGGCGCAACCGGAAATTCAGTAATGACGGGCTCGCGACGCGTCTCGACGCGCTCGGAGCGGTTTGCAGACGGTTCCTGGAAACCCACGATCCGGGCCAGCTCGGCGAGAGGATCATCATCCTCGTGAAAGCCGACGCTCCGGGTACCGCCAAGGGCGAACTGTTTTTCTGCCATTACTTTCCCACTCACTACTGTCAACGTGAAATTGCCAGTGCAATGTGGGTAATTGGTGGCGCTACCGCATTTCTTCCTTGGCTTCCGCCCCAACAATCTGGAGACCGGACTTCAGCACCGAAGCGACAGCGTACACCAGCCCGAGTCTGGCAATGCTCAATTCTCGGTTTTTATCGTTAACAAAGCGTAACTCAGGCTGATCCTTACCCTTATTCCAGTGGGCATGGAAGGCGCTGGCCAGATCATACAGATAAAATGCCAGTCTGTGGGGCTCCTGCGCCTGCGCTGCCTGCTCGATAACCCGCGGATATTCTGCAACCTTTGCTACGAGCTGCAATTCATTCGGATCGTCGATGGATTTCTGCACCGCTGCGGACATGATTTCCGAATCAGTCACCAGGTCGGGGAAGGCTTCCTTGGCCTGCCGGAAGACGGACATGCAGCGGGCATGGGCATACTGCACGTAGAAAACGGGATTATCCTTCGACTGTTCCGTCACCTTGGCAAAATCGAAATCCAGCGGCTCGGAATTCTTTCGATAAAGCATCATGAAGCGGACAGGGTCGCGCCCGACCTCTTCGACCACTTCACGGAGCGTGACGAAATCGCCCGAACGCTTGGACATTTTCACCGGCTCGCCATTCCGGAACAGCTTTACCAGCTGGCAGAGCAGCACGGTGAGCTTCGCTTCGCCGCCTGACACGGCGCGCGCGACGGCCTCCAGGCGCTTTACGTAGCCGCCGTGATCGGCGCCGAGCACGTAGATCATCTCGTTAAAGCCGCGATCATACTTGTCCTTGAAGTAGGCGACGTCCGCGGCAAAATAGGTATAGCTTCCGTCCGACTTGATCAGCGGCCTGTCGATATCGTCCCCCACCTCGGTAGAGCGGAAAAGAACCTGTTCGCGATCCTCCCAGTCCTCGGGAAGCTGGCCCTTCGGCGGGGGCAAGGTGCCCTTGTACACATGGCCTTTGTAGGTCAGATCATTGATGGCCGTGCGGATCGCCGTCGCGCCGTCCGCATGCAGGCTACGCTCCGAATAGAACACGTCATGCGTGACGTTGAGTGCGGAAAGATCCTCCCGGATCATCGCCATCATGGCGTCGATCGCCCGGTCTTTCACGATCGGAAGCCACTGATCTTCCGGCATGCCGCGCAGCCTGGTTCCGAATTCCTGCTTGAGAGCCTGCCCGACCGGGACCAGATAGTCGCCCGGATAGAGGCCAGCCGGAATGTCTCCGACCGTTTCGCCCAGGGCTTCCCGGTAACGCAGAAACACCGAGCGCGCGAGAACATCGATCTGCGATCCCGCATCGTTGATGTAATATTCCTTGGTCACGCCATAGCCCGCAAAGGCCAGCAAGTTCGCAAGCGCATCGCCCACCACGGCGCCGCGGCAATGACCGACATGCATGGGCCCCGTCGGATTGGCGGAAACATATTCGACATTCACCTTGCGGCCGGCGCCGAGACCGGAGCGACCGAAATCGGTGCCCTGCACAACCATCTTCGCCAGGAGCCTTTGCCAGTAAGCCGTCGACAGCCGCACATTGATGAAGCCCGGTCCGGCGACCGAGACATCGGCAATATCAGCATCTTCCCTCAGCTTGGCGCACAAGAGATCGGCAAGCGCACGGGGATTGGTTCCCAGCGGCTTTGCCAGAACCATGGCAGCATTGGTGGCGACATCGCCATGCGCGCTATCGCGCGGCGGCTCCGCATTGACGCGGGCGAAGTCAATTTCGGATCGCTTTTCCTTAACGATATCAAGGCTTTCCAAAGCGTTCTTAATTCTGTCTTCGAAGTCCGTGAAGAGATTCATCGCTACCATCCAGGCAAAAGGAAGGGCTCTTCGAAGCGTGAAGAGCCGGTTCTGGCCGCTGCCTATCGCAAATCGGGAGTGTGGTCAAACAGGCGCTTGTGCGCGCGAATGGCGTAGGTATCGGTCATTCCCGCGAGAAAATCGCCGACATGGCGCGCTCGGCCATTGTCGTTCAGCCCGGCGATATGATCGACCCAGTAATGGCTTTCCATCAGGGCGGGGTCGTTCATGTAGGCCTTGAACAGGTCGGTAACGATCTGCGCGGCCCCTGCCCGCACACGCATGATATCGGGATGGCGATAGATGCGCTTGAAGAGCATGCCCTTGATCTGCCGATCCGTCTCGGCCATGCCTTCGGAGAAGGTGGCGGTCACTTCAGGTGCATCGCGGATGTCCTGAGCACATTGGGGCTTCAGGCGCTGCAAGCGCTGCTGGGCAACGGCTATCACGTCCTCGACCATGCGGGTAATCTGCCGCCGCATGATTTCATGGGTGAAGCGGTCTGCTTCCAGATGGGCATATTTGCCGCGCACCTCGGCCATCAATCCGGCCAGGAACGGAATATCCTCCAGCATGTCGAACGTCAGATAGCCGGAGCGCAAGCCGTCATCGATGTCATGCGTGTTATAGGCGATATCATCGGCAATCGCTGCAACTTGCGCCTCGAGGCTGGCAAAGCTCGCCAGTTCCAGATCGTGCAGCTCGCAATAATCGAGAATGGGTTGAGGGACCGGGCCGCGCGTTCCCGCCCCGGACGGGTCCATCAAGGGACCATTGTGCTTGACCAGGCCTTCGAGCGTTTCCCAGGTCAGGTTCAGCCCGTCGAATTCGGCATAACGGCGCTCGAGCTTGGTGACGATACGCAGCGATTGGGCGTTGTGATCGAAGCCGCCGAAGGGCGCCAGCATCTCATGCAGGGCGTCTTCGCCGGTGTGTCCGAAGGGCGTGTGCCCGAAATCATGCACAAGCGCCACGCCTTCTGCGAGATCCTCATCGAGCTTGAGGGCACGGGCCAGGGCACGGGCGATCTGCGCGACCTCGATCGTGTGTGTGAGGCGGGTGCGATAATGATCGCTATCCGTGCCGATGAAGACCTGTGTCTTGTGCTTCAGGCGCCGAAAGGCGGTCGTGTGAACGATGCGATCGCGATCGCGCTGGAACTCGGACCGGGTGAGACTTGAGGGTTCCGGATAGAACCGGCCGCGGCTGGTCCAAGGGTCTGCGGCATAGATTGCCCGCTCCCCGCTGCCGAAACCAAGTGCCACTCTGTCGATCGTCATTCGCATTCCTTTGGGCGTATCCTCATTGACGCCGTTGAAACCCGTTCATACCTATAGTGCCGTGGACCGCAATCTGTTCCAAGTCGCCGGATCGGCGCATGGGAGGGCTGCGGCTCACACTATCGTGTAATATCAGAAACTTGCGCCGGAATAACGGCGAGTGTGATAAACGGCTCTCCGGGCCTTGAACCCGGCAGGAGGCAAAGAATGAGCGAACAGACAGTCAGCCTTTCCGAAAGCGCCGCGAAGCGAATCGCGGAAATCCTCGCAACCGAACCCGGAAAGAGCGCCATGCGCGTCTCCGTCGAAGGCGGGGGGTGCTCGGGTTTTTCCTACAAGTTTGACCTTGTCGGTGAGGATGCCCTCAATCCCACAGAGGATGTGGTGATCGCCAGAGACAATGCAAAGGTTCTGGTCGACCAGATGTCCCTGATTTACATGGCGGGATCCGAAATCGATTTCGTCGACAATCTCCTCGGGCAGTCCTTTCAAATTCACAACCCGAACGCAGTGGCGAGCTGCGGTTGCGGCACCAGCTTTTCCATCTGAGAGGAAGTTTCTAGGGGAGAGGGCGTTTGGCGGTGGCGTCCCCGCCGGCAAGCCGCTAACACTTCTACCCGACGCCCGGTCACCCGGGCCCATGGTTGAGGAAAGGCCGGTACATGATGCAGATTGCCACCTGGAACATCAATGGCGTGAAGGCGCGCATCGAAAATCTGTGCCAGTGGCTCAAGGATTCCAGCCCGGACATTGCTTGCCTCCAGGAAATAAAGTCGGTCGACGAAGCCTTTCCCCGCTCCGAGATCGAAGCCCTGGGCTATCATGTGGAAACCCATGGGCAAAAGGGCTTCAACGGCGTTGCCCTTCTGTCGAAGCTGCAGCCGGATGAAGTCAACCGGGGGCTGCCGGGCGAAGACACGGACGAACAGGCACGCTTTATCGAGGGCGTTTTCACCGTCGGCTCCAGGGCCATTCGCGTCTGTTCCCTCTATTTGCCGAATGGGAACCCGGTGGACACGGAAAAATATCCGTACAAGCTGCGCTGGATGGACCGCCTGAATCGCTTTGCCGCCGATCGCCTCGCATTCGAAGAGCCCCTGATCCTCGCCGGAGATTACAACGTGATCCCCGAAGCAATCGATTGCCATGATCCGGCGGTTTGGGCAAATGACGCGCTCTTCCTGCCAGAGACGCGCTCGGCGTTCCGATCGCTCCAGAATCTGGGGCTGACCGATGCATTGCGCGCAACATCCGGCGCATCGAAGATCTATACGTTCTGGGATTATCAGGCCGGCGCCTGGCCAAAAAACAATGGCATACGCATCGACCACCTGCTTCTCTCGGCGGAGGCCACCGACAGGTTGCACTCGGTCACCGTCGACAAGCATGTCAGGGCTTGGGAGAAGCCATCCGATCATGTTCCCGTCATAGGAACATTCGACTTCGCCTGACGGCGTCTTGCCTTATTCTACCGGACCTTCAAGCGTGCCGGTTTCCGGGGGCGAAGGCACATCGGTTGCGATATTCCCGCCCTCGGGTCCATCGCTCTCGCCACTGAAGGATGCGCTGACACCGCCACCCACCGCGGCGGGGGGCACAGGCACGGAACCTGCGGCGGAAAGGGCAGCACCGGGAAGATTTGCTTCAATTTCCTGAGCCATCTGGATGGCAGCCCGACGATCGTCCTCCGTCGCGACCGAGAAGGCCTGCTCCTGGAGATCCTGTATCCAGGGACGGTCCTGCGGCGAACAGTGATCCAGCGCAGCAGTCATATAGCCGAGCCCGCGCGCGGTCTGCCCCTCCTGGAAGAGAAGGCTGCCGAAGATGCCCATGGCGCCGACATGCCCGTTCTTTCGCGCCCGGTTCAGCCATTTCTTGGCCTGTTCCACATTGCGCGAACCGCCCTCGCCGCGCAGCATCATGCGGGCAAGCTGATATTGCGCCTCGGGCACGCCGAAAGCGGAAGCGGCCTGAAAATATAGCTGACGCGCCTGTCCCAGATCGGCCTTCACGGGGCTGTTCTGGATCCCGTGGCGATAATACTCGGCCAGGGACATCAGGGCATTGACGAAAAATCCGGTATCTTCCGAACCGGGCTCGATGCCCTGCCCCGCAATTTCGTTATAGATCTTGAAGGCTTCGAAGTCGCTTTGCGCCACGCCGTCGCCATAAGCATACATGTTTGCAAGCGCCCAACGGGAGCCGGTGTGCCCCTTTTCGGCCGCGTAGCGGTAGGCTTCCACCGCGTCCTGTTTCTGGCCGCTCTTGTAGGCCTTGAAGCCAAACTTGAAGAGGTCGAATGGGCCGGATTCTTTCGTGACGCCCGCGTTGATGTCAAAAGCCTGCGCGGCGCCGCATGCGGAAATGGCCAGGCCGAAACCCAACGCGATCGCCTTCACAGAGAGATACTCGACATTTACCATCTTGCACGGTTTCCCTGACCTGTGCCACCGAGCCGCAAATCGAGCGCTCAGGTCGGCAAGGACGTTAGACCTTGTTTCTATTCTCTGTTGATGGCGATTAGAGGGCAGTGTTTTTTCCAGATGCCTCTCCCGCAGGCACCGAGCCTTCGAATATCCGCTCAAAAGGCCGCCAAGGCGGTCTTGCAGATCCGCTGCCCGAGGGGCAACCCGTTCGAAGGCCATCAAACCCAAAACCCGTTCGCTCATTCTTTTCTCATATGCGGGAAACCTTCTGGTTCCGCATCCCATAGCGAGACGCTGCTCCCTGTTTGTGGCAGGAAATGGACACAATTTGCCTCGCCGCCACGCCGCAGTTTCAAGTTTTTTAGATGTTGCCGAATCGTCACATTCGAATGAACGCCGAATATCAAAAAGCCCCGAACAATGTCCGGGGCTTTTGAAGATACACCTGTGTCAGGCTCAGAACTTGACGGTATAAGAACCGCCGACCGCGTAGGCCCAGTCGCCGTTTGCCGTTGCATTGAAGGACGCGCCATCGGAAATCGACTGGCTGCCGGAGGTCAGGTAAGACACGGCGCCACCGAGACGAAGCGCACCCGGGCCAGCCTTGATCTGCGTACCGGCACCGAAGGTCCAGGTATCCGTCATGATGTCGGCGCCCGTACCCACGCCACGATCCCAGGTGACGTTGACCGTGCCGGAGATATCATCCGTAAAGGCATGGGCAATACCGCCCTGCACCGTCCAGCCGTCCTGCCAGAAGAAATCCTTGGTGTTGGGGCCGAGGCCACGGATGTTGTAGTTCAGCGTCTGCAGAACGCTCCAGTCGGTCCACTTCACCGAGCCGTAGGCCAACCAGCCGGGCGCGATACCGCTCTGGACATTCAACTCAACGGACTGAGGCAACGAGCCCGTGCCGGTGGAGGAGAATGGTGTCCCGACCGGAACGGTCACGCCCGGAATGGGCGTCGGAAGCGGAACCGCATTGCGGAAGGTGCCATCGGCATCGATGTCGATCTGCGAGCGATACATCAATTCTGCGCGGAGCGCATATTCGGTGATCTCGTATGCTGCGCCCAAACGATAGCCAAGCGCGCCCTTGTCCCGCAGGTTCAGCGTGCCCAGTGTCTTGACTTCGGTGTAATCGAAATCCTGGACGAAGACGCCGCCGAGCAGCCAAGCCTTGCCGCTGCCGGCTTCCATGTTGACGCCGCAGGTCGCGCCATATTCGTTGGTTTCGAAATCGGCGTGCTTTACCGCGTTCCGGGGACGACCAGCTGCGATATCACCCATGATGTCAGCGAGCTGCGACTGCGGGCCGTAGTCGGACGAAGCGCCGAACGGCTGTGTATAGGTGCCGACGCAGGAGAAGCGGTCGGAGATCTTCAGCTTGGCGCCGAAATTGGGGATGATGTAGTTGTTCGTATAGACATCATCCGTTGCAGCGGCACCGTTGATCGTGTCGAAGCCACGCTTGGGAGCGACCATGGTTGCACCAAAACGCATGTCGAAGGCACCATCTTCATAGATCAGGTCGGTATCCGCATCTCCCCGTGAAAAACCACCGGCAAATGCGGTGCCGGCGAGACCGGACAGAATCGCGATTGCCAAAATTCCCTTGGTTACAGCCTGAGACACGTTCAAATTCCCCCCAAAAAGGATCTACCCATGCGGAGAGTGTATGCAGGCGTTTTTTTTGCGCAATGCAGCCCATACGTGCCGCAGATCCGGCGGAGCCCGAAAATTTTACGTAAGTTAACGACAAACCTTTTCGAAAAAATCGCCGTTGGAAAAAAATTCCGATACCTGCCGTCCGTACATCAAAAATCGATATGAATATTCCACACATTACAGAGTGTGTTGCAACAGTGTGACAGCGACAGTTTCTGACAGTGCGGCGCGGCGTTTGCCATATTGGAATACATTTTCGCCGTCTTTTCCCCGGGCATCACATTCCTGCCCGCTTCGTTAAACCAGGCACGTCCTATAACAATTTGATTCCAAACAAAAAATCACCCTCCATTGGGGAGGGTGATTCGAAAGACTAATACACAACCTTTAGATTTATTCGGCTTCCTTTACCCGCTCAAGCGCCGTCAAGAGGTTGTTCTTCTGTGTCAAGAGCTCTTCGTGCCGTTCCCGTTCTGCCGCCACAATGTCCGGGTTTGCATTGGCTACGAATTTCTCATTCGAGAGCTTGGCAGCAATGCGGCCCATTTCCTGGTCCACCTTGCCGAGCGCCTTTTCCAGGCGGCCCTTTTCTGCGGCGACATCGATGAGTGCACCGAGGGGCAGGCAGGCAGTGGCCTCGCCGATGACAATCTGGGCTGAGCCTTTGGGCGCGTGATCCGCGAAACTCACGCCATCGATACGGGCAAGCCGCTTGATGGCAGCCTCATGACGATCCAGTCTTTCACGAACGACGCCGTGGGCACCGACCATGACGAGCGGCGATATCGCAGACGGCGGTACGTTCATTTCGGCACGAGCCGAACGGATGCCGGTCACCAGATCAATCAGCCAGTTGATTTCCTCTGCCGCCGCATCGTCTGCGAAGGAGGGCGCCGGCCATTCTGCATGGCACAGCAGCGTCGGGCGCATAGCCCCCTCGCCTGCCGTATGCGCCCAGAGCTCTTCGGTCATGAAGGGCATGAAGGGATGGAGCAGCTTGTAGGTTTCTTCAAGAACGTAAGCGGCGCAAGCCTGGGCTTCCGCCTTGGCTGCGACATCTTCCCCGCCGAAGACCGGCTTCAGAAGCTCCAGATACCAATCACAGAACTGGTTCCAGACGAAGCGGTAGAGGCTGCCGGCCGCATCGTTGAAGCGATGGGACTCGATGGCTTCCGTTACGTCACGCTCCGTACGGGCAAGCTCGGTGAGGATCCAGCGGTTGATCGTCAGGACTGCGCTTTCCGGATTGAAATGCGGGTCACGCTTTACGCCGTTCATTTCGGCAAAGCGCGTCGCATTCCACAGCTTGGTACCGAAATTGCGGTATCCGGCGATGCGGGCGGGATCGAGCTTCACGTCGCGCCCCTGCGCCGCCATGATGGCCAGAGTGAAGCGAAGGGCATCGGCGCCGTATTCGTCGATCAGCTCAAGCGGATCGATGACGTTCCCCTTGGATTTCGACATCTTCTGACCGTTCTTGTCCCGCACGAGCGCATGAACATAGACGGTATGGAACGGCTCGATCGGATTGCCGTCTTCATCCTTCATGAAATGAAGTGCCATCATCATCATACGGGCGACCCAGAAGAAGATGATATCGAACCCCGTGACCAGCACGTCCGTCTGGTAATATTTGTCCAGCTCCGGTGTCTGGTCCGGCCAGCCCAGCGTCGAGAAAGGCCAGAGCGCGGAAGAAAACCAGGTGTCGAGCACGTCTTCGTCGCGCGTCAAGATTTCACCGGGCTGGAAGTTCTCGAGTTTCTCCTGAACCCAGGCTTTCCAAGGTCCTTCGTGGGCAAGATAATGCTGCACGGCGGCGTCCAGCGCTTCCTCTTCCGTCTTCTCGACGAATACCTGCCCGTCGGGGCCATACCAGGCCGGAATCTGGTGGCCCCACCAGAGCTGCCGCGATACGCACCAGGGCTGGATGTTTTCCATCCATTCGTAATAGGTCTTTTCCCAGTTCTTCGGGACGAACTTGGTTCGCCCTTCCCGAACGGAAGCGATCGCGGGCTGTGCCAGCGTCTTGGCATCCACGTACCACTGCTCGGTCAGCCGCGGCTCGATCGGAACGCCACCGCGATCTCCATGGGGAACCATGTGCTTGTGAGGTTCGATCCGGTCCACCAGATCCCGTTCTTCCAGAAGTTCGACAATCCGCTTGCGCGCGGCGAACCGGTCCATGCCATCCAGCTCGTTCCAGATGCGGGCATGTTCCTCGCTGGCCTCAAGTCCCTCCAGAAAATCCTCATCGCCGAGAATGGCGATGTGGCCATCGATGCTCAGGATGTTGATCTGCCGCAGGCCTGAGCGCTTGCCGACCTCGAAATCATTGAAATCATGGGCCGGCGTCATTTTCACGGCGCCCGTCCCGGCCGTCGGATCGGGATAGTCGTCCGCGACGATGGGGATACGGCGACCGGTCAGCGGCAGGATCACATGCTTGCCGACGATATTCTGGTAGCGCTTGTCGTCCGGATGAACCGCCACACCGGTATCTCCCAGCATGGTCTCTGGGCGCGTGGTGGCGACCACGAGGTAATCGCGTGTCTCCCATTCGGTCGGATTTCCTTCGGCATCGAAGGCAACCGGATGGTCATAGGTAACGCCCGGTTCAAGCGGGTAACGCAGGTGCCAGAGATGTCCGTTGATCTCGATCTGCTCGACTTCCAGGTCAGAAATGGCCGTCAGCAACTTCGGATCCCAGTTTACCAGGCGCTTGTCCTTGTAAATGAGGCCTTCCTTGTAGAGCTGAACGAAGACATCAAGCACGGCTTTGGAGAGGCCCTCGTCCATGGTGAAGCGCTCGCGCGACCAGTCGCAGGACGCACCCAGACGCTTCAGCTGATTGAAGATCAGGCCGCCTGATTCAGCCTTCCATTCCCAGACCTTCTCGATGAACGCATCGCGGCCCATATCCCGGCGGTGCAGCTGCTGTTCCATCAATTTCCGTTCGACCACCATTTGGGTGGCGATGCCGGCATGATCCATTCCCGGCTGCCAGAGAACGTCCTTGCCGCGCATACGCTCGAAGCGAACCATGATGTCCTGCAGCGTATTGTTCAGCGCATGCCCCATGTGCAGGGAGCCTGTGACATTCGGCGGAGGGATGACAACGCAGAAGGTTTCGGCGCCGGGCTTGGCATTCGCCCCCGCGCGGAATGCGTCATTATCATCCCAGGCCTTGGCAATTCTGGGTTCAACAGCGGCGGAATCGTAAGTCTTGTCGAGCATTTGACGGACCATGCATCAGGAGGAAATATGGTTTCCGGTAAATAGGATGGCTTTGTCCAAGTCAACTGGAAAGCCTGTCCCGAAGGGCAGACTTGCACCCGTTGCAAAGGCTTCGGTTCCCCTTTCACCCACGAAAAAGGGGCCTTCAAGGCCCCTGTAATCCTATTTGCGAATGCGGCAATCTCAACGACGGGGACCGCGCGCGACCCGCTCGATTTCCTCGCGGACCAAGCGCTCCACCAGCGTCGGCAGATTGTCGTCGAGCCATTCCTGCAACATCGGCCGCAGCATTTCTCCGGCGATGTCATCCAGCGAACGCTGTGCGCTCATGTGCACCATTTCCGCCAGTTCGTGGAACGAGCGAGCAACATGATCGCCGGTTTCGCGCGAAACCAGAGAGCCTCTCGACTGCGGAAACTCCGGCGCCGGATCGATTTCCGGCTCGGCAAAAGTGGCCATCTCCGGCTCGGACGGCTCTTGATGCAAAGGTTCGTCGAACGAAACGTCTGCCAGCGCGGCCATATGGTCGTCCAGCTCCGGCGCGGGAGCGACCTCGACGCGCGGCGCGGGCTCCACGGTGCGGATGATCGGCTGGGATTTCATTTCAACCGGACGCGGGGCTTCCGCTGCAGGCTGAATCGGGCGGGTGGTATCGGCCCGTTCCGAAGCGGCGCGAACCCGTGCCGCCACGTCGGCTAGCGAAATCGAGCGCGGCTCCTCCGGCAAACGAGAGGCAACGGGGTTTTCTGCAGCAGCATTGGCGGCGACAGGCGGAGCCACAGAGGCGACCGGCTGCGGCTGAGGGCGTGGCTGCGCGACCACGGCGGGCCGCTCGACAGGCTGGTTTTGCTGGGGAGCGGCCTGAATGACGGGGCGCGGCGGGACAAAGGCGGCGAGCTCATCCTCGATGGTGAGGTGAATGTCTTCCGGGTCTGCGCCAGGCACTTCCGGCTCTGCAATTTCCATTGCGGCCAGACGCGCCAGTTCATCATTGGCCGTTTCAGGCTCGTTGCTCTCGATGATCCGGCGGATGGAGGCCAGGATCTCTTCCATGGAGGGTTCACGCGCTACGCTTGGCTGAGCCATATCAATCCCCGTTAAAATCCTCTTTGCCATCGATATACAGGAATGGCGATGAGACGCTCTCCTATACCGACCCGCTGCAAGCCGACTGCAAGTTTCGCCGCTCGCCTTTCATCAAGGATAGGTGAAAGAGCGGCGGAAAAAAACAGTGTGAATCAACAATTAAGGATGATGCACAGGATTTGTGGCCGCCCCGCGGCGGCCCCGAGGAAATTGGGTTACTTGCCGTCGACCGTACGCAGCCCGAACCACTTGTCCTTGACCGCTTCATAATGATCGTTGGCCCGATACTCCGCCACCTGAAGTCCCTGGTCGGCAACCGTCAGGCGCCCCATGGCGGCAAGGGCCGAATAGCTCGAAATCACGGCATTGCGGCCGGACTGGGCGAGGCTTTCCTTGGCATTCAGAACCTGCTGCTGGGCATTCAGCACATCCAGCGTGGTGGCCTGTCCCACATTGCGCTCTTCGATGACACCTTCCAGTGCCAGTTTCGCCGCCTTCAGCTGCTGCTGATTGGCGCTGATCGCTGCCTGGGCGGCTTCAAGCTGGGCATAGGCTGCAACAACCATCTGCTGGATCTGAGCACGGGCGGAATCCACCCGGATCTCCTGCGCACCAAGGTTTTCCTTGGCCTGGCGGATCCGGCCATATTCCGCACCGCCCTGATAGATCGGTATCGTCACCTGGGCAGAGAGGGTTGCTGCGTTATAATCATAGCCGGAAGAGCCGGTCTGGTCGGAGCCGCTGCGCCCGAACGTTCCCTTGAGGGAAACACCGGGAAGAAGCGTACCTTGCGCTTCATCGACCTGATACCCCGCTGCATCGACGGCGTGCAGAGCAGCCTTCACCGAAGGATGCTCGGTAATGGCAACCTGAACGGCGCTATCGAGGTTCCGGGGCAATCCCGCCGTTGCCGGGGCCGGCTGGCTGATGTTGGAGGGCTGCTCACCCACGATCTGCATGTAGGTGGCGCGGCTGATCTTGAGCTGCGCTACGGCTGCGGCAAGCAGGGCTTTCCCGGCTGCGAGCTGCGCCTCTGCCTGGCTGACGTCGGTCCGGGTGCCCTCACCCACATCCAGCCGGGTCTTGGAAGCGCTCAGCTGCTCATTGAGGAAGGCCAGGTTCTGCTTGCGGATGGAGACGATCTGCTGATCCCGCGCGATGTCGGCATAAGCCTGGACAGCGGAGAGCAGAATCTGGATCTCATTCGACCTCACGTTCTCCTGCCCCGCATAGACGCCGGCTTCGGCCGAACGGATGCGGCTGAGCGTCTGGAATCCGTCGAAGATGACCTGCGTTACGGATACACCGATCTGGCCCGTCCGGGATGTATCGGAAAGCCCGGGATCGACACTGAATTCGTTCAGATGGGTCACCGAGCCGGAAATGGAGGCACCGACCTGAGGCCGGTAGCCCGCCTTGGCAATGGTGACATTTTCATCCGTTGCCCTGAGAGCCGCTCGGGCGGCATTGAGATCGGGATTGTTCGCATAGGCCTTGGCGAGTGCGCCTTTGAGCGACTCAGCACCCGCCGGCGAGGCGGCAGCAATCAGCAGCGGGAATACGGCCGCAGCAAGCAATGCTTTACGAAAAGACACGTTCACTCTCCAGACTGAAATTTGCTTTCTTACCCGCACCGCGATGCGAGCCAGGCTTGCGACTTATTCCCGCCCAAAATGGGAGGTTCTGCCAGCCACCACAATGTTGTCTTCAATAATCACAGCGAACATAAAAACCAGGAATTGAAGTGTGTTGCGGAGGTGCAACAAATTCAATATTCGCTGTGACTCATGAATAGGGCACCAACCTTGCTCAGAACTGGAATTCGGCCACCTTCCGGAAGCCGGGCAGCGGCTTTACAGCCGTATTGAATTCCGCCGTTCCGCCAATGACGCCTTTCTCCCGCACGAAGACATGCGCCCGGGAGGCATTGCCATAGCCGATTACCGCGATCAGGCGTCCGCCGTCCTTCAATTGTTGAAAGAGGGCGTCCGGCACTTCCTCGACGGCACCATTGAGGAAAATGACGTCGTAGGGACCATCCCCCGCAGCGCCCTTTTCCATATCGCCGGTCAGTATCTTGACATGGGTTGCGCCGGCCAGGTTGGCGCGCGCCGCTTCCGCCAGAGACGGATCGCTTTCGACACCCACGACCTTGCCGGCGAGCAGCGAAAGCAATGCGGTGACATAACCGGTGCCCGAGCCGATCTCGAGAACACTGTCCTGCTGCGCTATTGCGGCAAGCTGCAGCAGCTTTGCAACGGGCGACGCGTGCATGAGGTACCGTCCGGGAGCGATCTCAAGATCCTTATCCACATAGGCGAGAGGCTTGACGGCTTCTGGAACGTAATTTTCGCGCGGAACGCTCAGGAAGGCAGACAGCACCGAATGCGAGGTGACATCGGTCGTACGCACCTGATTATCGACCATCTTCACGCGTTGGGCTTCATAGTCCATCGATTTCCCCATTTCTTCGCTCCGCATCAAAAGGCGGCCCGCATCCAGATTGAACCCATCAGTTCGATGACACGTATTAACCGTGACGGACCCAGCTTTCAAGGGTTCCGGGACGGGTGTAAACAGAAACCATCTCAATTGGCAGCCATGCGGCAAAAAATGGCACGTGTCGATCCAGAGAGAGTGACCGGTTTCGACGACCTTTGCAGCTGTTGTCTCTCTATATAGACATCACAACTGTCCGATACGCCAAGACCAGCGCTCCCATCCACACTCTAAAAACCTTCGCTTCATGGCAAAGGTCGTGGACACCATTCTTTCAACGCGCCGTCGCCGGCAACTCGATGGATAAAGCCTTCAGGCGGGAAGCGGTATGAACACGGCTGCGCGACGACGCTGACGACGCGGTCATGGCCGAAGAATGCCGCGCGACCGGAATCCGGCACGTCCTTGTGCGGCATGATTTCCCTATCAGCGCTTCCGGTGCCCCCAGCAGGCTTTCGGGATTTCAGAGCCCGGCTTCGAGGTCAAAGCGCGTAAACGCCAGAAGGGAATAGTCTTCTTCCAGGCGTGTCTATTCAAGAAAGCTTGCGGTGAAAATGGAGGCCTCGCCGAGAATCGAACTCGGGTGCAAGGATTTGCAGTCCTCTGCGTCACCACTCCGCCACGAGGCCATCCGGGAGGTATTTGCGTGTGGTAGCGGGGTGTTAGAGGAATCGATTCAGCTTTGCAAGAGGGTCATACAGAACCCTGTCCGTTTTTTGATTTGAACCGGATTTTTTCGTCGAAACTGCGATAAAGACGCGTTTCAGCTGTTGCCGTTCATCTTGGCTCTGCGCCGGCGCAGCCACCACAGTTCTGCCCTGCGGCGGAATCGCCTCACGCTTGGCACGTCCTTGGAAAGCACGACGATACCGACCGGTACCATCCAGAAACCGAGAATGGGCAAGAATCCGAGAAGTCCGCCGAAGACCAGCCCCGCCCCCATGCCGATGCGTGCCCAGCGCGCACGCGGCAGGCGGATCGTCCAGTTTCCAAGCTTCATCTGCTTATCCACAGGCGGCACCTCTTTTTCGTTTCGACCGGACCGCATCCTGCAAAATTCCCTATTCTGCGGCCCTCTCCTGCTCTTCATATGGGGACTTATGAACCATGAAACAGGTCCTTTCGATTTTTTTTGAAAAAAGCGCTTGGCAAATCGGAAAAGCATTTGTATTACCCCGCTCACGCCGCGACGAGCGGTGTTCCCTGGTAGCTCAGCGGTAGAGCACTCGACTGTTAATCGATAGGTCGCCGGTTCGAATCCGGCCCGGGGAGCCAGATTTGGAAGGGGTCGCGCGGAAACGCAGCGACCCCTTTTTCATTCCCGCTCTGTCGTCCCTCAGATGAAGAAGAAATCCCCCGCCCAGAGGGACTTGACGTTCTGAAGCGTGGCTATGGCAAAAGCGGCCGCCTTGCCGGTGCCGTCGGCATCGTGGAAGAGTGTATGGCTTACGGAATCGAAGAAGAATTGCGCTTCTTTTCCCACGGCGCCCTTGCCCGGATGAAACTGGCCTGCCTTGAGAGTCGCGCCGGCTTTCAGACCGTAATCGCGGCCGATAAATTCCAGCTTGTCGATCCGGGACGCGAAATCGGTGATCGTGTCGCGGCCATTCTGTTTTGGCGCCGAGAACCGGAAGACATCCTGCCCCTGCCCGCCCGTCAGGATGTCGTTTCCGTCCTCGCCGATCAGCCGGTCTGCGCCAGCGCCTCCGTTCAGGCGGTCGTTGCCCCCGCCTCCGAAGAGGGAATCGTTTTCCGCCGTTCCCGAGAGCGTGTCCGGCTTCGGCGTGCCCCTTATGATGGGGCTGACATCCGTTATCCGCAGGCTCACATTCTTGTCGAAGCTCAGGCCGGTGGAATCGGTGACCCGGATCGTGATGGGCACCACCGCCGCCCGCTCGTAATCGAGGCTCGCCCCCGTCTTCAAGAGCAGCCTGTTGCCCACGATCTCGAAGGAACGGGAGGCATCCTTCACGAGGCTGTAGGTCAGTCCCCCCACCCCATCCGCATCGATGCCGGTCAGCATCGCCACAACCGTCCCCGGCTTCGCATTCTCCTGAACGACCTGTGCCGAAAGGCGGATGTCGGTCGGCGGATTGGGGTTCGCTTTCACGGAGGTCGAGAGGCTGGCCGGCAGGTCACCGCCTTTCCCGTCGGAGACCGTGTAGGTGAGCACCAAAGGGCCGATGTATCCACCATCTGCGGTCAGACTATAGGTGCCATTGATGTTTTTCGTCACCGTCGCGTGGTCCGCCTTCAAACCGTTGACGGTGAGTTGGTCCCGGTCCGGATCGGTTATCCCCGCCAGCAGGTCGGTCGCCGAAACGGTGACGCTCTTCCCCGGTTCCAGCGTCGGCAGAACCGCCCTCGTGCCCGTGACGACGGGGGCGCGGTTGGCGGCAGCAACATCGGCCGTGAGCAATGCGCGTATCTGCCCGCCGTTACGGTCCGCCACCGTATAGGTGAGGTTGAGACTGCCGACATAACCGGCATCGGGCGTGACGGTCACGCTGCCATCGTTATTGAACTGGAGCCCGGCGTGATCGGCCTGCATGTCCTTTATCGCCAGCGCGTCGCCGTCCGCGTCGGTGATCCCGGCCAGCAGATCGGCGAGCGGTATCTTGAGGCTCTCACCGTTGGCCAGTCGATAGACGCCCGGCCTCTGGCCGGTCACGACAGGCGCATCGTTGACGCCGGTCACGGTGTAGGTCGCAGTCGCATTCAGTTGCCCGCCCCGGCCATCCGTCACCACGAAGGAAAGCGTCATCGTTCCGGTGAAATCCGGCTCCGGCGTGACCGTGAAGCTCCCGTCCCTGTTCTGCTGGACCAGTCCATGATCGGCGCGAACGTTCGTGAGCGAGAGTGCGTCGCCGTCGGCATCCGAAAAGCCGGCAAGTAGATCCGAGGCGCGCACTGTGTAGACACTGTCCTCGTTCGCCTCCGGCAGTGGCGTTCGCGTTCCTTTCAGGATCGGTGCATCGTTGACGGCGTCTACCATCATGCTCCGATTGACGGTCAGAAAGGCGAAACCATCACTGACGAAGTATCGGAGCGCCAGTGTTCCGTTGACATTCTCGGTGAAGGTGATGCGGTAGTTTCCGTTCGAGTCCTCCACCACGCTTGCGTTCTGGACGGTAAGCGAGCTGATCGAAAGCTTGTCGCCATCGGCATCGGTGATGCCTTCCAGCAGTTTTTCCTTTGTCAGGATCAGAACCGTGTCTTCGGTTCCGCGCGGAAGCGGCGACTGGGTTCCCGTGACCGCAGGCGCACTGTTGGTCACGGTTATGTGCGCGGTGCTTTTGGCCTCGTAATTGACGTGGAAGGTCTTTGCCTTCACGCTGCTCAAGCTGGTATCGCCCAGCGTACCGCTCTGGTCGTCCCAGGTTATGACGAAATCGCCGTTCTTCAGCACCGTGATATCGGGGGCGGTCTGGTTCTTGGTGGTGTTGGTGTTGACGAGGAACTCCTTGCCCACCTTTCGTCCGGACGCATCGAAGATCTGTGCCTTGACGCTCAGGGTATTGTAGTCGGAGTTCAGGTCTCCGATCTCGCTGGTCCAGGCGGCAACGAAGTAACCGAATTTCAGAGCGGCAACCGAGACGGAAAACTGATTTCCGGCCACCACACTGTTTACCAGGAATTCCTCGCCGACCTTTTCGCCCTTGGCGTTGAATATCTGCGCCCGGATACCGCTCCCCGCCACTTCCCCTTTGCTTCCGCTGACATCGGACCACGTCACGACAAAATTGCCATTGGAAAGACCGGCAACGTCGGCGCCGTCTTGCCGTCCAGCAGTCGTGGTGTTGATGAGGAATTCTCCGCCCAGCTTGACACCCTTGTCTGTGAACAGCTGCGCCTTGATGCCTTCCCCGCTGTCATCTCCTTGCTGATCCATCCAGACGGCGACCAGTTTGCCGTCCGCGAGGCGGCCCAGCGACGCATATTCCTGATTGCCCGCCCACTGGGTATTGACCAGGAACTCGTTCCCGACAGGCTTTCCGGCGGCATCGAAAACCCGGCCGCTGATGCTGGTGCTGTTGATGTCGCCCCAGGCGTCGGTAATGTTCCGGGTGTGCCAGGTGACCATATATCCACCGTCGAGGAGCGCGATCACATTGGGCGCCCACTGCGAATTCGGGAGATAGGAATTGATCGTGAACTGGCTGCCGATCTTGTTTCCCTTCCCGTCCAGCAACTGGCCGGCAATATCGGTGCTGCCGTTCTGACCGCTATAATCCGTCCAGACGACGATCAGGTTCCCGTTGGCCAGACGGGTGACGGATGGCAAAACCTGGTTCCCGCTGGTCAGCGTGTTGATCAGGAACTCGCCGCCATTCTTCTGGCCGGTCGCGTCGAAATACTGGCCCTTGATGCTGGTGTTGCTGGCATCGCCGCCCTTGCCGCTGTAGTCCGTCCACACGACGAGGAATCCGCCGTCGTCGAGCTCCGTCAGGGCAGGCGTTCCCTGTGTCAACTCGGTTTCCGTATTGACGAGAAACTCGTCGGTTGCCACCTCGACGACATGCACCTGCTTGTCGGAAACCGTGTATTCGAGCTCTACCGGCCCGCGATAGCCGTCCTCCGCGACGAAAGTGAAGGAACCGTCCGGCATCCACTCAATCGTGCCGAGGCCCGACTTGATCGCCACGTCGGTCACGACAAGACTGTCCTTTTCGGCGTCGGTATCGTTGGCAAGGAGGCCGGCGGCGGCGGAGACGACCAGCTTGTTGCCCGGCGGAACGGTGAAGTAATCGGCGGTTCCCACCGGAACCTGATTGGACGATACCACCGGCTGCTTTTCGGTGTTGACAAATATATCCATGCACGGGCACCTCTCTTGGCTAGGCAGGCCGTCAGGGTAGAATGAATTATTCGTTAACTCTAATATTTAAACGGACTAGTCCGTCGCTCCCGAGACCCCCAAGCCTGAAACTTTCCCCGTACCGGTTCCGTCGTTCGCCTTGCGGGCGGATGGCTCGCATGAAGTGCATTCAGAAAGGGCCTTGTCTTGGCATCCTCCTCCCCCCTCATTCTCTGGTTCCGAAAGGACCTCCGGCTGGACGACCACATCGCGCTGATCAAGGCTGCGAAGAGCGGCAGGCCTGTCATTCCGCTCTTCATTCTCGCAGAAGAGGGTTCGCCTTATGCGCCGCTCGGGTCCGCGCAACGGTGGTGGCTCCACTTTTCGCTCGAAGCGCTGGACAAGGCACTGCAGGAGAAGGGCAGCAGGCTGATTCTGAGGCGGGGCAATCCGGAAGCCGTGCTGTGCGGCCTTGCGGACGAAACCGGAGCGGATGTGGTGGCCGTGACGGCACTGCCAGACCCGTCCGGCCAATCAGAGGACGACCGGGTTGCGGCCACGCTTTCAGACAGAGGACTTGCGCTCCACCGTTTCGCAGGGGCGCTCCTGCATGACCCGGCGACCCTGCGCACCGGTCAGGGGGGCGGGTTCCGGGTCTATACGCCCTTCTGGCGTGCCCTGAACCAGCAGGCACCACCCTCGCCGCCTCGAGCCGCGCCCGATGTCTGGACGCACCCCGCGCATTGGCCGCAAGGCGAAACGCTCGCCACGTTCGATCTTCTGCCAACACATCCGGACTGGGCCGTCGGCTTCTCCAGCCAGTGGACTCCGGGCGAAAGCGGGGCGCTTGAACGGATCCACCGGTTCGTCGAAGGAGGGCTCAAGGGCTACGCGGTCAATAGAGATCTTCCGGGTATGGATGGAACGTCTGGACTGTCTCCCCATCTTGCGCTCGGAGAGATATCGCCGCGGCGCATCTGGGCGGCGGTCGAAGAACGGCAGCAGGGCGAGAGGAACGGGCCCGACGGCGAGGATATCAGTCGTTATTTGAAAGAGATCGTCTGGCGGGAGTTTTCCTACCATCTTCTCCACCATTTCCCGGAGCTGCCCCGTCGCAACTGGACGGCGGCTTTCGATGCCTTCGAGTGGCGGCGGGATAAGGCGGGACTGGAAGCGTGGAAGAAGGGGCAGACAGGATATCCGATCGTCGATGCAGGCATGCGGCAACTGTGGCAGCATGGATGGATGCACAACCGCGTCCGCATGATCGTCGCGTCCTTCCTGATCAAGGACCTCCTGATCGATTGGCGTGCCGGTGAGGCCTGGTTTCGCGATACCCTCGTGGATGCCGATCCTGCCTCCAATGCCGCCAGCTGGCAGTGGGTGGCTGGGTCGGGGGCGGATGCATCTCCGTTTTTCCGTATCTTCAACCCGATCCTGCAGGGGGAGAAGTTCGATCCGGACGGCGCTTACATCCGCCGCTTCGTTCCGGAGCTGGCCGGTCTGCCGAACAGCCGCATACACCGCCCTTTCGAAGCGTCGCTGATCGAGCTGAAGGCAGCTGGAATTTCCCTCGGGAAAACCTATCCGCACGCCATTGTCGACCATCGCATGGCGCGGGACCGGGCGCTCGCCGCTCTCTCGAAGATCAAGGGAGAAAACGGTGCGCCGATAAAAAAAACGAGGCAGGACTGAAACTTCGCTGGATTGGCATCCGTCTGTGGTTACGATCAGACAGCCCGCTTTGGGCAGAGACGTTATCAGGGGGTACCATGAACGCCAGCTTTCAGAGCTTTTCCCGGGGACAGCCGGCCGCGCCGCATCGTCAAAAGATCGCGGTGATCGGTTCGGGCATATCCGGGGCCTCCGCAGCCTGGGCGCTTCATCCGCATCACGATGTCATCCTTTACGAAAAGAACGCGATCGCGGGGGGCCATACGGCGACCGTGGATATTGATTACCGCGGCAAGGCCATTTCCGTCGATACCGGCTTCATCGTCTATAACGAGGCCACCTATCCGCACCTAACCGCCCTGTTTGCCGAACTCGACGTGAAGACCCATGCGAGCAACATGAGTTTCGCGCTTTCGCTCGATCAGGGCCGGCTGGAATGGTCCGGCGACAATCTGGGAACGCTGTTCGCCCAGAAGAGGAATCTGCTTCGCCCCTCGTTCCTCCTGATGATCCGGGAGATCCTGCGGTTCAACCGGCAATGCCTGCACGACCGGAAGGAGGGGCACCTGACCCGTCTTTCCATCGGGGATTATCTGAACTGGCGCGGCTTTTCGCCCGGCTTCACCAATAATTACCTCGTTCCGATGGCGGCGGCGATCTGGTCGAGCCCGGCCGCACGGCTTCTCGATTTTCCCGCCGAGCATTTCGTCAACTTCTTCGACAATCACCGCCTGATCTATTCCAAGCCGCATGAGTGGCGTACTGTCACGGGCGGAAGCCGTAACTACCTCGACAAGCTTCTCGCGCCACTGGGGTCCCGGCTGCGCCTTGATTGCGGAATCGTCAATGTCCGCCGTCGGAACGGGCAGGTCCATCTCACCGATACGGCCGGAACCGAGACCGTTTTCGACAAGGTGATCTTCGCCAGCCACAGCGACCAGACATTGTCCATGCTGTCCGACGCCACGGAAGAGGAACGGCATGTGCTCTCGGCCATCCCCTATCAGCCCAACCGGGTTGTGCTGCATTCCGATAGCAGCCTGATGCCGGTGCGAGACAAGGTGTGGGCGTCCTGGAACTATCTGCGCTCCAGCAAGAGCGATACGGGCGCGGCGACGGTTACCTACTGGATGAACAGGCTTCAGGGTATCGACAGGGACTATCCGCTCTTCGTGACGCTCAATCCGGACCGGGAGCCCGATCCAGCCAAGGTCTTTGCCGAATTTACCTATGAACACCCGCTGTTCGATGCGCGAGCGATGAAGGCGCAGGCCGCTCTCGAGCAATTGCAGGGTCAGCAGGGTTGTTATTTCGCGGGCGCATGGACCGGTTACGGTTTCCATGAGGACGGACTGCGATCTGGCCTCAAGGCGGCCCTCGCACTGGGCGGTACCGTGCCCTGGATGCCCGCCGTGAACGCCGCCCTGCCGGCGATCGGGGAAGCAGCATGAGGCAAATCCGGTCCAGCGGCACGGATCTCCAGGCCAATGGCGCTCCGCCGGATGTCGCCGCTTGCCTCTTTGACGGCACCGTCATGCATCAACGCTTGAAGCCTTTCGGCCATCGCTTTTCCTACGGCGTGTCGTCGGTCATGATCGATCTTGGACGTCTGGCGGAGGCCGCGAAGCTCTCACCCCTGTTCTCGGTCAATCGTTTCAACTGGGTATCCTTCCATGAAAAGGACCATCTGGACGCGGGCGAATCCGATCTTCTGGAGGTGGCGCGAGCCCGTTTCCGCAAGGGAGGGGTGGCTGCGCCCCTCGCCCGCATCCTGCTTGTCTGCTATCCCCGGATCTTCGGAAAGGTGTTCAATCCCCTTGCCGTCTACTACGGTTATGATGCCAGCGGCCGGCTGCTTGGCCTCACCTACGAGGTTCGCAACACGTTTGGCGGTCTGCATCGCTATGTCTGTCCCGTTGAGGATGGCATGATCAGCGAAGCCGGTCTGCGCCAGCAGGCCAAAAAGATCTTCCGGGTGTCTCCCTTCGTCGAGATGAACATGCGATATCATTTCCGCATGCTTCCGCCGGGGAAGGAAATCCGCTGGCGGATTCTCGAAACCGATCCGGACGGCCCGCTCTTATCCGCCACCTTCAGCGGCCGGATGAAACCCCTGACCACAGCTACGCTGATCGCCCTATGCGGAAAAATTTCGGTTCTTCCCATAACAATTCTTGGCGGAATCCACTGGGAAGCGCTCAAACTCTGGATCAAGGGCGCAAAATTCATACCTGAATCAAGAAAATTCAACTCTGCCCCCGATTCGTCACAATTGCCGAATGCCGCATTCCATCCTAGACTTAAGGAGGATGTGGCAGGTTCCAGACCGGCATCGGACGGCGGGAGCGAACTGCATCTGCAGCTCAAGCGATGATTGCTGGAGAATTGTTCTATGTCGAACTCGCATGTTTGGAATGGGTCGACTGGCAAGGGCGTCGAACACGTCTCGGTCGAAAACATATCGCGTATTCTCAAAGGTTTGCCGGCGAAAGCCCAGATGGTTCTGAAAAGCCTCGTCCAGATGGACAAGGGCACGCTGGAACTGACCATCCCCGATGGCCGACGCCTGTTCATCAAGGGGCGGGAAGCCGGGCCCGCCGCCGCCGTGACCCTGCATAACTGGAACCTTCCCCAGCGCGCCATCACCGGCGGAACGATCGCTGTGGCCGAGAGCTACATGGACGGGGACTGGGATAGCCCTGATGTCGGTGCCTTTCTCGAACTTTTCCTGGCCAACCGTCATATCGGCGATCGCTTTTCGAACGGTGCCCGAGGGCTTTTCCGTCTGATCGAACGGTTCCGCCATTGGCTGAACCGGAACACGAAAGAGGGGTCGAAGCGCAATATCTCGGCCCATTACGACCTGGGGAACGCCTTCTATCGGGAATGGCTCGACTCGACGATGACCTATTCTTCGGCGCTGTACGAAGAAGGCGTTACGGATCTGGCCGCGGCGCAGACAGCGAAGTATCGGGCTCTGGCCCGGGCCGCTGACATCAAGCCTGGTGATCATGTGCTGGAAATTGGCTGCGGTTGGGGCGGTTTTGCAGAATTTGCCGCCCGGGAGATCGGCTGCCGCGTTACCGGACTGACCATCAGCAAGGAACAGCTTGGCTTTGCCCGGGACCGGATCGCCAAGGCCGGGCTCAGTGACAAGGTCGACTTCAAGTTCCAGGATTACCGGGACGAGCAGGGCCAGTACGACAAGATTGTTTCGATCGAAATGTTCGAGGCCGTTGGCGAACAATATTGGCCCGTGTATTTCGGCAAGCTCGCCGAATGCCTCAAGCCGGGTGGGAGTGCAGGATTGCAGATCATCACGATCAAGCCGGAATCCTATCTCGAATACCGCTCCAATCCGGACTTTATCCAGAAATACGTATTCCCGGGCGGCATGCTGCCCACGGAGGAGCATCTGAAAGAGCTTGCGGCATCAGTAGGCCTCTCGCAGACCTCCAATTTCGGATTTGGGCGCGACTATGCCCGCACCCTGGAAGAGTGGCGCGTGCGGTTCTGGGCGGTCTGGGAGAAGGTGAAGCCGCTTGGCTTCGATGAACGCTTCAAGCGCCTCTGGGAATTCTACTTCTTTTACTGCGAAGCAGGCTTCCGCGATGGCAACATCGATGTTCGGCAGATCGTGCTCAAGAAATAGGGCTTTGGACAGAGGCCCCTGCACCGGCTGCCCCCGCAGCCGGGTTTTCTCCGGGACGACAAAGTCACCATCGGGTGACTTTTCTGACGACAGCAAAATACAGGCTGTAAGGCAAGAGCTTCAGCAGTTTCAGAAACCAGGTAAAGCGCTTCGGAAAAGTGATTTCAAAGGAGCTGCTTGCGAGACCCCGGTGAATGGCGGCTGCGGCTTCCTCCGGGGTCTGAAGCGCTGGCATGTGAAACCGGTTTCCCGCCGTGGCAGCCGTTTCGACGAAACCAGGGTTGACGATCTGGATCTTGATGTTCATCCGGTCGAGATCGAACTTCAGGCTTTCCGCCATGTTGATCAGCGCCGCCTTCGTTGCCCCGTAGGCTGCGCTTGTGGGCAATCCGCCATATCCCGTCACGGAGGAGACAATGGCGATGTGGCCGCGGCCGCGGCTCTTCATCGAGCGGATTGCTGGCAAAAGGCAATGGACCACGCCGGACAGATTGACCGCAAATGTTCGTTCGAAATCCTTGAGATGCAAATCGAAGCCGCGCACCGGCACATAGATCCCCGCATTGAGAATCGCGGTGGCCAACGGCCCGTGGTCATATTCGATGGAGGTCAGCACTCTCGCCATGTCTTCGGCGGAACTCACGTCTCCCTCAAGGACAATAATGCTTCCGGACAGGCCGCCCGCCTCCCTCTGAAGAGCATAGAGCGCCTCATGCGAGCGTGCCGTCACGGCGACCCGATAACCATAGCCCGCCAAACGCAAGGCCAGGGCGCGTCCGATCCCCGAACTGGCCCCGGTGATCCAGACGATTCCGTCTTCCGGGGCTATCATTCCCTTTTTCATGTGGACCATCCTTTTTTCCCGATCGAGGTTGGCCTCTCCACAGCGGAGCTTGGCGGCAACAGCGGGTTTTTTGAGGGCAAGAGGTTTGATTTCTCCCGGTGCAGGACGGGAACCCGGCGGCAAAAGTTGCTGAAACTGCTTAAATTTTGCACGCCTCCCGGCGGAGTTGGAAGATATTTTCTTGTGTTGCGCGGCTTGTGATCGGAAAAGTCGTTTCCTATTCTCAGACCAGCAAAAGAGAGATTCCATGTCCGTTCGTCAGTCTGTCCTGGATGCCATCGGCAATACGCCCCTGATCCGCCTGAAAGGGCCCTCGGAGGCCACGGGATGCACGATTCTCGGCAAGGCGGAGTTTCTCAATCCCGGCCAGTCGGTGAAGGACCGCGCCGCTCTCTCGATCATCCGCCATGCGGAAAAGACCGGAGCCTTGAAGCCGGGCGGCGTCATTGTGGAAGGGACTGCCGGCAATACCGGCATCGGTCTCGCGCTTGTCGCCAATGCCCTCGGCTACCGGACCGTGATCGTGATCCCGGAAACCCAGAGCCAGGAAAAGAAAGACGCACTGCGTCTCCTCGGCGCAGAACTGGTCGAAGTGCCTGCGGCTCCCTACAAGAACCCCAACAACTACGTGCGCCTTTCCGGCCGGCTGGCGGAAGAGTTCGCCCGCAAGGAGCCGAACGGCGCCATCTGGGCCAATCAGTTCGACAATGTGGCCAATCGACAGGCCCATATCGATACGACCGCCCCGGAGATCTGGCGCGACACGGATGGAAAGGTCGACGGCTTCATCTGTGCAGTCGGCTCCGGCGGGACGCTTGCCGGCGTAGCGGAAGGCCTGCGGGCCCGGAACCCCGGGATCAAGATCGGTCTGGCCGATCCTGAAGGGGCCGCACTCTATGAATATTACGCCCATGGCGAACTGAAATCCTCCGGCGGTTCGATCACCGAGGGGATCGGCCAGGGGCGCATCACCGCCAATCTTGAAGGTTTCCGGCCGGACTACGCCTACCAGATCCCCGACAGCGAAGCGCTGCCGATCGTCTTCGATCTGGTGCGTGAAGAGGGTTTGTGCCTTGGCGGCTCGTCAGGCATCAATATTGCGGGCGCCATCCGGCTTGCGCGCGATCTCGGGCCGGGCCATACGATCGTGACCATCCTGTGCGACTACGGCAACCGCTATCAGTCCAAGCTGTTCAATCCGGAATTCCTGCGCTCGAAGAACCTGCCGATTCCTGAATGGCTGCTGGACAAGCCGGCCATCGCCCCACCTTTCGAACCTGTCTGAGATCCCTTTCCCATGAACACCCGTGCCCTTTACCGTGACGATTTTTATCTTTCCACAGCAGAGGGCACGGTGATTGCCGTTCACGAGGATGGCAGCATCGAGCTTGACCAGACATGCTTCTATGCCGCATCCGGCGGGCAGCCGGGCGATACCGGCTTTCTGGAGCGGGCCGACGGCTCGAAGATTGCACTTGGCGAAACCCGCCACGGCGCGACCAAGGACATTATCCTTCACAAGCCGCTTGAAGGCGAAGCCAGTCCGGACGTGGGCGAGAAACTGGTCCTTCACATAGACTGGTCCCGTCGCTATCGGCTGATGCGCATGCACACCGCCTGCCACCTCCTGTCCGTGGTCCTGCCCTATCCCATTACGGGAGCAGCCGTTGGCGAAGAGGAATCGCGGGTGGATTTCGACCTGCCCGAACAGGTCGAAAAGGAAGACGTGACCGCGCGGATGATGGCACTCGTGCAGGAGAACCATCCGATCTACGTGCAGTGGATCACGGACGAGGAACTGCAGGCCAATCCCGGCATCGTCAAGTCCAAGAATGTCAGGCCGCCCATGGGCCTTGGACGGGTGAGCCTGGTTGCCATCGGTGAGAATGCAAGCATCGACAGCCAGCCCTGCGGCGGAACGCATGTTTCCGAAACGCAGGAAGTGGGTATGATCCACATCTCGAAGATCGAGAAGAAGGGCAAGGAGAATCGCCGGCTGAGGATCCGCTTCGGTGCGGCGTCGGCCTGAGGGGCGTTTCCTGCCGAGCGAGGAATGAAGTCATGACCGAGAGAAGCCGTTACACTGTCACGCCCGATTGGGTCGAGAAGCAACTTCATGCGCCCGAATTCCGCATCGTGGATGCGTCCTGGTACCTGCCGGCCCAGGGGCGTAACGGTGCCCTCGAATATAGCGAGGGGCATGTTCCCGGCGCGGTTTTCTTCGATCAGGATGCCATTGCAGACCATTCGACGGGCCTGCCTCACACCATCCCCTCCCCGGAAGCCTTTGCCGAAGCGGTCGGAAAGCTCGGTATCCGGGACACGGACACCATTGTCGTCTATGACGGCCCGGGCTTTTTCACCGCGCCTCGGGTCTGGTGGCTCTTCCGGGTCATGGGCGCAGAAAAGGTCTATGTGATGGATGGCGGCATCGATGGCTGGAAGAAAGAGGGGAGACCGCTGGAAACGGATCTGCCCGAACCTGCACCAGCAACATTCATCCCGCGCTATGCCGCTGAGCGGGTTACCGTTATCGAAGGGATGCGCGGCATCGTTGCCGAAGGCCGTATACAGATTGCCGATGCCCGCAGCCCTGGCCGCTTCGCAGGCACCGATCCGGAACCCCGTGCAGGCCTCCGCGGCGGCCACATGCCCGGCGCGCGGAATGTACCGGTCACGACGCTGTCTGAAAATGGAAGACTGAAGGATCTTGCGAGCCTGCGTGCCCTCTTCGATCAGGCCGGCATCGATCTTGCAAAGCCGGTGGTCACCACCTGTGGTTCGGGCGTAACGGCCGCCGCGATTACGTTCGCCTTGCATTCGCTCGGCCACGAGGAAAATTCGCTCTTCGACGGATCCTGGTCTGAATGGGGCGGCCTCGCGGACACCCCGGTCGAAACATCGGGTCGGTGAGCACAATGGCGAAGAAGGAAAAGGCGGTACCCAGCGTACCCGTTCGCATCACCTCTCTGGAAATGACAGCCTATTCGAAGACGTTCTTTCCGGTGCCGGTGAACATCACCACCGCACTCATGCGTGCCCATGACATTCCCCTTCCCTTCTACCGCTATATATATCGGCAGGTGGGCTATCGCTGGGGATGGGGCGACCGGATGCGCATGGATGACGAAGCCCTGGCGGCGCGCCTCCACGATCCGAAAACCAATGTCACCGTGCTTTATGTACAGGGAGCGCCGGCCGGATTCTTCGAACTCAACAGCCGCGAGATCGACGTGGTGGAACTCGAATATTTCGGGCTCATGGAGCACGCGCTCGGCCTCGGGATCGGCAAGTGGTTTCTGTCACAGGCGCTTCAGGCGGCCTGGGCGACCATGCCCCAGAAGGTGATCGTGGAAACCAATTCGATGGACCACCCACGGGCACTGGCCCTTTACCAGAGGATGGGCTTTCAGCCCTATTCCACGCGCGAGGACGTGATCCGCCCGCTTTCGGATGCCGAACTGCTGGAATGCGCCCGTCGCGATGTGGCGACGGGAGGGACGCGCTAGTCAGCGGTCACAGGCGGGCAGCATCACTGCTGCCCTTCGGCCTGTTCCTGATTGTCGGAATCCCGGTTATCGACCAGCCATTTGCTGATCAGTTGGTCGTGGTAGGCCGCAAGTTCATAGCAGTAAACCAGCTTGCGTTCGCCCGGCATCCAGAAGGCATTCGGTTGCCCGCAGCTCGTGCCGACGAAATGAATTCCGTCCTGCAGTTTGTATAGATTGGCAAAGGTGCCAGCCACCGTTTCCAGCAGATTGGTTTCCTTGAGCATGTTTGCATAGGCTTCCAGCTCGGGGCCTGCATCCTCATAGGTGATGGTGAAGTTGTTTTTTGCCCCGTCCGGCTGGGCATGCGGGGCGAGCAGGTTGCTCCAGCTGTCCCGGGTCTTTTCGTATTCATACTTGCACTCTTCGCGGCGGTTCTCCGGAAAATCCAGCGAATCGGCAAATTGCTTGAACCCTTCCGGATCCTGCCCGACCATCATGCACACCATCTGGTAGGCGCGCTGCTTGTCGAGTGCATGGGCATCCCAAAAGGCTTCTTCCCCGCCGGCACTCTGCCGCTGCTCATCGGAAAGAAACCAGCCGTCGGCAGAATCGGTGATCGCCGTGTCGAGCGTCTCGTCCCTCGCCTCCAGCAGAAGCACGGAGGAGAGCGCATCGACAGCATCCTCCTCACGACCGAGAACCGGCAGCTGCAGTTCCGAGATGAACATGTGTCCCGTTTCATGGAGAAGAACGAACAAGGCATTGCCATACACAAACTGTACAGCCTCCTTGACTTCGTCTTCGGTCAGTTCCGCAGGCTGATCCTCTGCCCGTGCCGTCAGTGTCATACCTGCCAGCACGACCACGGCCGCAAGCAATCCCTTCCCCCAGCGTTCCAGCATCATACTTCCCTTCGCCCCAAAGGTTTTCTCGGTTTACACAAGCACGCTTGGCTTCAGAAAACAACAATTTCGCAGAACTAACGGCCTCAGGCCGATGCGGAAAGAGTGCCGGACATCAGCCGTCTTTACCGGAGTTTCCAGCGTGGAAGGTCTAAAAAACCGCAGGAAAAACCGGAGGGCATGCTGATATATCTGTCAGGGAGCCATTGAGGAGGAAGAGATGCGTACGACGAAAACCGTCCATATCGTGGGCTGTCATGCGGAAGGCGAAGTCGGCGATGTGATCGTCGGCGGTGTTGCGCCGCCGCCCGGTGAAACGCTTTGGGAACAATCCCGCTTTATCGCCCGGGATGAAAGCCTGAGAAACTTCGTGCTGCGCGAACCCCGGGGTGGCGTATTCCGGCACATCAACCTCCTGGTACCGCCCAAGAACCCCAAGGCTTCCGTCGGCTGGATCATCATGGAGCCTGAAGATACGCCGCCCATGTCGGGCTCGAATTCGATCTGCGTGGCCACCGTGGTGCTGGATACCGGAATCGTCCCGATGACGGAGCCGGTGACCCATTTCTATATGGAAGCGCCGGGCGGCCTCGTAGAAGTCCATGCCGAATGTGCCAACGGCAAGGCGGAGCGAATCACGGTCCGGAACGTGCCGAGCTTTGCGGGCAAGCTCGGCGTTCCACTCGAAGTGGAAGGGCTTGGCACGCTGACGGTCGATACGGCCTATGGCGGGGACAGTTTCGTGATCGTGGACGCCGAGGCGCTGGGCTTCCGGATCGCTCCCGATGAAGCAAGGGACCTGGCCGAAACCGGCATTCGCATCACCAATGCAGCCAACGAGCAACTCGGCTTCCATCACCCTGCAAATCCCGACTGGGCCCATATCTCCTTCTGCCAGATCGCGGCGCCGGTCCGGCAGGTGGACGGGGTGATGACGGGCGCCAATGCGGTGGCCATCCAGCCCGGGAAAATCGATCGGTCGCCGACCGGTACAGGATGCTCGGCCCGCATGGCCGTGCTGCATGCGCGCGGGCAATTGCGGGTCGGCGACCGTTTCGTCGGCGAATCGATCATCGGCTCGCGCTTCTTCTGCCGCATAGAGGACACGACGGATGTGGGTGGCATGCCGGCCATAATCCCCTCGATTTCCGGCAGGGCCTGGATCACCGGAATCCGTCAGGACATGCTGGATCCATCCGATCCCTGGCCATCCGGTTACAAGCTTTCCGACACTTGGCCCAACAAGCGCTGATCCTCAAAAAAGAAGGAGGGGCTCAAACCCCTCCTCATCGGCGCCGGCCGCCTGTTCAGACTTCCCAACGGGAAGTCGCTCACCTGTCCGCCCTCGACACCGGGGCGGCCCAGGGCTCGTTCATTGCTCTTCGTCTGAACTTTCGTTCGAGTCGGCGCTCTCGTCCGAACTCTGCTCATCCGAAGCCCCGTTGTTTTCGGCGTACATTTGCACGTAGCTCTGCGCGTCCTCGTAGCAATAGGTCAATTCGCGCGCGTCCGCGTCCCAGTAGGCGTTGGCCTCGCCGCAGACATTGGCCGTCAACTTGATGCCGTCATCCAGCTTCACGAGACCGGAAAACGTATCCCGGATCAGTTCCAGGGCGCCGAAATCCTTCACCTGCTGGCGATAGAAGTTCAGATCCTTGTTCTTCGTCTTGTAGTAGGCGATCTTGAACTTGATCTTGTCATTGTCGTCGGCGAGATGCGGACCCAGCACCGAAAACCAGCTGTCGCGGGCTTTCTGGTATTCCACTTCGCACTCGTCGCGCCGTTCGTGCGGTATTTCCAGGCTGTCGGCCATATCCTTGAACCGCTTCTGGTCCTGACCGATCATCATGCAGGCGATGTTGTAGGCGCGCTGCTTCGAAAGCCCGTGCGTATCCATGAAATCTTCCTCGGATACCTCATACTGGTTGCCGAGCGTATACCAGCTTTCGACGCTGTCCCGCAGGGCCTGATCCAGCATCTCGTCCTTGGCTTCCAGCAAAAGAACGGAAGACAGGGTGTCGACGGCATCTTCCTCGCGCCCCAGGACCGGCAAGTTCAGCTCGGAAATGAGCATGTGCCCGGCTTCGTGAAAGAGAATGTAGATGACATTGCCGGACATGAATGTCAGGGCATTGTTCAGCCCTTCCTCGTCCAGGCCGGCCACTTCCTTCGGTACGTAATCTTCCTGTGCCTTGGCTGGCTGGCCCAGCATCGCCGCCGCAAGTAGAAGCGCCCCAATCCGCTTGCGCATGAATCCTCCGATGTGATTGTTTTCTCCGCGTCCGTAGACCCCGGTCAACGAAGCGTGCTTTATGTCACCATTATCACTTACGCGAAAAAAGGCCCGAACTTTCGTTCGGGCCTTGTCGATTGGACCTGATTTGGTCGAATGGAATTACAGAACCGAGACCGGCTCGTGCATGTCATAGCCGAGGCTGTCGGCTACGGGCTTGTTGGTGATCTTGCCCTTGTGCACGTTCAGACCGTTCTGCAGGTGCTTGTCCTTGCGGATGGCCTCCAGCCCGTGGTCGGCGAGCGCCAGACCATGCGCCAGCGTCGCATTGTTGAGGGCATGCGCAGAGGTGATCGGAACTGCGCCCGGCATGTTGGCAACGCAATAGTGAATGATGCCGTCAACTTCATAGGTCGGATCGGAATGGGTGGTGGCGTGCGAGGTTTCGAAGCAGCCGCCCTGGTCGATGGCGACGTCCACGATGACCGCGCCCTTCTTCATGCCGCCGAGCATTTTCTTCGTCACCAGCTTCGGAGCCGCTGCACCGGGGATGAGCACCGCGCCGATCACGAGATCGGCAGCAAAGACCTCCTGCTCCAGCGCGTCGATCGTCGAGAAGAGGGTGTGAACGCGACCGTTGAAGATGTCGTCCAGCTGACGCAGACGCGGCAGCGAGCGATCGAGAATGGTCACGTCGGCGCCAAGGCCAACCGCCATCTTCGCCGCGTGCAGACCCACGACACCGCCGCCGATAACGGCGACCTTGGCCGGGGTTACACCCGGTACGCCGCCCAGCAGAATGCCACGGCCGCCATTGGCCTTCTGGAGCGAATAAGCACCAGCCTGGATGGACAGACGCCCGGCCACTTCGGACATCGGGGCGAGCAGCGGGAGGCCGCCACGCTCGTCGGTGACGGTTTCATAGGCGACGGCGGTGACGCCGGACGCGATCAGACCCTTTGTCTGCTCCGGATCCGGAGCGAGATGCAGGTAGGTGTACAGGATCTGGCCTTCCCGCAGCTGCACCCATTCGGAGGGCTGCGGTTCCTTGACCTTCACGATCATGTCGGAATTGTCGAAGACTTCCTTTGCGGTTGCCGCAATCTTGGCGCCGGCAGCCACATAGGCCGCATCATCGGCGCCGATGCCGGCACCGGCATTGGTTTCCACGAGAACGGAGTGGCCATGCGCTACATATTCGCGGACGGCACCGGGCGTCAGGCCGACGCGATATTCATGGTTCTTGATTTCCTTGGGGCAACCTACGCGCATGGATGTTTTCTCTCTCCTCTTGCGGCTCTCCCAGCGAGCCGGCGAATGGCGGTTATCCAAGCAAAGGAATCGGGAAATGTCCTTGCAAAGAGACGCCGGATAAGGGATGTCTTTCGCAGAATATTGCAAGTTTTCGAAATATTTCGAAGGAAATTCGAATGTCTGACTTGGACAAGATGGATGTTTCCATTCTGCGGGCACTTCAGCAGAACGGACGAATGTCAAATGCCGACCTGGCGGCCAAGGTCGGGCTAAGCCCCTCGGCCTGTTCGAGGCGGCTGGATCATCTGGAAAAAAGCGGCATCATCAGCGGCTATCACGCGCGTCTGTCCAATGCCGCGCTCGACTACAAGATGATGGTGATCGTCCATATTTCGCTGTCTGGCCAGTTTGCCAAGACGCTTGCAGAATTCGAGGCGGCGGTGAAGAAATGTCCGAACGTGCTCGTCTGCTATCTGATGTCGGGCGAGTATGATTATATTCTGCGCGTCGCGGCGAAGGATCTGGCCGACTATGAGCGCATTCACAGGGACTGGCTTTCCGCCCTGCCCCACGTGGTCAAGATCAATTCCAGCTTTGCGCTGCGCGAGATCATCGACAGGCCGAATGTCGGCCTGTGAGGGATCGAAAAGCCGTCAGACCCGACCTTCGGCAGCCCCATCGGCAAAGAGCGATGCCCCATGCTGATCGACGATCTGCTTTGCCTTGCGCAGGGTAAATTCGACCGCTTCCTTTTCCCCGCTGAAGACATCCGCCCGGATGAAGTGACGCTGCATGATCTGGTCTGCGGCGCGCTTCTCGATAAAGCCAGCGATGCGGAACTGGTTTCCATCCCGCATGGGCTTGGCGACGAGCGTTACATCCCCATAGGCCTCCCGGGTTTCCGCAGAACCAGCCGGGCTGCCTTCGGCGGGCTTTCCGCCGAGAAAGGAGAAAAGACGGGAAAGAATATTGCTCATGATCCGGTACTCGCTTGCGGGGAATGACGCCACCATACGGAGATTTCTCCGAGGCCACCAGCCGTCAGATGATCAGGTTGGCGATGATTTCGTTGTCGGTAATATCTTCGTATCCCATGCCCGCAGCCTCGAAGCGAGCCGTGAGCGCATCGAAATTCTCCCGGGATCTGGTTTCAATCCCGATCAGGATGGAACCGAAATTTCGGGCTGATTTTTTCAGATATTCAAAGCGGGCAATATCGTCCTCGGGTCCGAGGAGATTGAGAAAGTCCTTCAATGCGCCCGGTCTCTGGGCCAGGCGCAGGATGAAGTATTTCTTGAGCCCCGCATGGCGCATGGCTCTTTCCTTGACATCGGGCAGCCGCTCGAAATCGAAATTGCCGCCGGAAACCACGGCGACAACGGTCTTGCCTTTCAAACGGGCCTTGCCGACGTCTTCCAGCGCGGCGATCGACAGGGCGCCGGCGGGCTCCAGAACCACGCCTTCCACGTTCAGCATCTCGATCATCGTCACGCAGATGGCGTTCTCCCGGATCAACAGAACCTGCTCGGGTTCGAAGCTCCTGAGCGCCTGGAAGTTCAGTTCGCCAACCCGGGCGACGGCGGCGCCGTCCACGAAATTGTCGACTTTCTGCAGCGTGACGGGATGACCGGCTTCAAGACTTCTTTTCAGGCTTGGCGCGCCAGAGGGCTCCGTGAAGAGGAAGCTTTCCGGTGACAGACTATCCTTGAGATAGGAGGTAATGCCGGCCGAAAGGCCGCCACCGCCGACGGGAAGAATGACGAGATCCGGCTTTTTGCCTTCCAGCTGGCGCGTGAATTCCACTGTAACGGTCGCCTGACCTTCGATGATGTCGGCGTGATCGAATGGGGGCACCATCACCGCATCCGTTTCCACCGCATAGTCCTGGGAGGCACGATAGCACTGGTCGAAGAAATCGCCGAACAGCCTGATCGTGATGAACGGGCCACCGAACATCCGGGTCTTGTCGATTTTCTGCTGCGGCGTGGTGACCGGCATGAAAACGGTACCCCGGACGCCAAAATGCCGGCAGACATAGGCAAACCCCTGGGCGTGGTTGCCGGCCGATGCGCAGACGAAGGTCTGATCCTTTCGTCCCGACGCCAGAACCTTGCGGAAGAAATTGAAGGCGCCGCGAATCTTGTAGGAGCGAACCGGTGACAGGTCCTCGCGCTTCAACCAGATATCGGCACCATAGCGCTGGCTCAGGTGATCGTTGTACTGCAGCGGCGTTTCCGGGAAAAGTTCCCGCATGGCCTCTGCGGCCTGTTCCACGTCCTTCATGCCTACCTGCCCCGGTCAATCCCTCATCGTTGCGCGTGTCTATGGCACAGCGAACGGGACGAATGAAGAAAAATGGAGCTCCAACCCGGGCTTAATCGACAAAAACCCGAACGGAGGCGGCTTTCCCTGCGGCATCGATGACGGTGAGCGTGGAAAATCCGCTCCCGTCCGGCATCCATTGGCTGGTGCGCCGGCGGGTCAGCTCGGGCAGCGGCTTGCCGTTGGCAAGCCATCGAAACGGCGCACGGCCACCCTGCATTTTCAGGACCAGCGGGGAGGATGGACCGTCGCCACCGAAGCCCAGATCGACCCGCGCGCCTTCCGGCGGATAGACGATCTGCGGGGGTGCCTCGCGTGCTCCCGCGGTGACGAGACCAGTTTCCGTCAGCGAGAACCGTTTCAGGCTCGGCGGAAGTTCCGCCGCGGCCAGACGAACGGCGCCCGCCGGAGCGGGGGGAAAGGCCTCAATACCGACGCCGGAGCGCTGGAAAGCTTCGAACAGGATGGGGGCTGCGGTCTTGTAGCCTGCAATGCCGGGAACCGCTCCATTGTCGGCGCGTCCGACCCAGACACCCAGCACGTGCCGCCCGTCATAGCCGACGGACCAGGCATCGCGATAGCCGTAGCTCGTGCCGGTCTTGTAAGCGATGCCGATCTTCTTGGCACCGACCGGGGGAAGCACCGCAGAGAGCGTATCGGTCACATTCCAGGCGGCCACGGGATCGAGCAACATGTCTCCCTCGATCTGCGCGGGTTCGCCATTCACCCCGTCGCCCAGCCGGACCGGATGGCCGCGATTGGCCAGACCGGCGTAAAGCTGCACGAGTTCCCGCAGGGTTATGCCCGCCCCACCAAGCGCTATGGACAGCCCCGGCGTATCGTTCTCCGGGAGTTTCAGCCGCACTTCGGACCGGCGCAGGCGGACCATCAGCCGGGATGGCCCCACCGCCGACAGGAGGCGAACGGCGGGAACGTTCAGCGACATCTGCAAGGCCTGCCGCACGCTCACGTCACCCATGTAGCTCATGTCAAAATTGCGCGGCCTGTAGCCGGAAAAATCGGCGGGCCTATCCTCGACGATCGTTTCCTGTGCGACCATTCCCTGCTCGAAGGCAAGGCCGTAAATGAAAGGCTTCAGCGTGGAGCCCGGCGAACGCAGCACACGTGTCATGTCGATCCAGCCGGATCGGCCGGATTCGAAATAATTGGCTGAGCCGACCTCGCCGAGAATTTCGCCGGTGCGGGCATCCGCCATGACCATGGCGATGGAAATGCGCGGACCGAGCTTTTTCGATTCTTCTGCGGCGACCGTCTCGAGCCCCTTCTGCACCTCGCGGCGCAGGGTCGTCTTGATGACCAGCTCGCCCGGCTTCTTTTTCCGCGCCGTTTCGGCCAGATGCGCAGCAAAGGCGGGAAGCTGCAGACGTCCCGTCGGCATGGATTGCAACTGGGCGCGATCGAATTCGCCGTCGCCAATCACTTCCGAAACCGCAAGCCGGTTCAGAACGCGGTCACGGGCGCGCCGTGCATTGTCCGGATGCCGGTCGGGCCGGCGGGCTTCCGGCAGCTGGGGCAATGCGACGAGAAGCGCACTTTCGCCGACGGACAGATGATGCGGTTCCTTGCCGAAATAGGCGAGGCTTGCAGCACGCACCCCTTCGAGATTTCCGCCATAGGGCGCCAGCTGGAGATAGAGATCGACGATTTCCGCCTTGCTCAATCGCCGCTCGATCTGGATTGCGCGGGCAAGCTGGCGAACCTTGGCAAGCAAGGAGCGTTCTCCCCGCGGCTCCAGCAGCCGCGCGACCTGCATGGTCAAGGTGGACCCGCCCGAGACGATACGGCCATGGGTCAGAAGCTGCCCAGCCGCGCGCAAGAGCGCGAGAGGATCGACGCCTCCATGATCGTAGAAGCGTTGATCTTCATAGGCGATCAGCATTCGCAGAAATTGCGGGTCGACGTCTTTTGCCGTTGTTTTCAGTCGCCATGTCCCCTCCGGGGTGGCGAAGGCACGCAGCAGGCGGTCGTCCGCGTCGCGCACCTCCACGGAAACAGCCATGCGGCCGTCCAAGGGCGGCGGATAGGCTCGGTCCGCCCAGTCCAGCGCAAACACCGCTGCGACGGCCAGAAGGACCGACCCGCCAAGGCCGATCCCTATCTTGCGCGCGAGACCCATGCTTACTCCGCCTCGGTGACCTCCAGCATACCCGTCGCCGTACGGGCCTGGAACTGCGGACGATACATGTCCTCGACGACCGCGGCCGGATAGTCATATTTACCCGGCGTGACGGCGCGAACGACATAGGCGACGGTGATCGGATTGACGTCACCGGCCTGCTTGTCGAAAGCCGCCACGAAACGGTCGCTCCGGAACTCCGTATGGGCCGCCGTTACCTCACCCAGCCAATCGAAGTTGGTCAGCTGGGCGCTGGAGACGAGGCTCGGATTGTCGATGGCGAAGCCAGCCGGCAGCATGTCGGTCATGACGATGCGCGCGGCCCAATCATTGGTCGGCGTGGCCTGCAGCACGATGACATAGCGCTCGTTCTGCGTGGCTTCGTTGAGGCTGATTTCCTCGCCATCCATGTTGTAGGTGTAGCGCTCGATGGTGAACCCATCGCCACCCGCCGGCAAGGGGGTTGCCGGCGCCGCAATGGTCGTAACCATGGCCGTCACCTTCTCGCCGGAGCGATTGGTGATGGTGACCGGGTTGGCCGACAGATCGTCGCCCGTCATACGGGACGAATAGCCGCCGGAGGTCGCCTCTCCATTGACCTCGAGCGAGAGGTCCTTGTCGCTTTCCTTCACCGCGCGGGCCGCAAGCAGCATCCAGCTCTGCTCCTGGGTGCTGGTCCAGGTCTGGGCCTCCCATTGGCGCGCCGTCAGGCTGGCCATTTCGGGAATGATGGAGGCCTGCGGACGGCTTTCCGCCGCGAGCGTCAGAACGGCCGCTCCGTCGCGCACCGCCGAACCATAGTCCGAACGGGCGAGATTGGCGTCCGTGGTGGATTTCGCCATCTTCAATGCTTCCGCAAAGACATGGGCCGAACGGTTCTGGTCGCCATAAAGGGATAGTGCGGCGGCGATATGAGCCTTGGAGAGCGGCGTCGGGAACTCGTCGAGTTTCGTATCCGCGTAGTAGCGAAGATCGGCTATGGCCGCGCGCCGGTTGCGGGCAAGGACATAGTATCCGTAGGCCATTTCATTGCCGCGCTCCTGCACATTGTTGTCGTAGCCGACCGCATTCTGCAGGTTGGTGAGGGCCTGCGCCATCGCATCTTCCGGCACCGTGTAGCCCTGCTCGCGCGAACGGGTCAGGAAGTCGGTGACGTAGGAGTCGAGCCACAGATCTCCATAGCCAGGACCCCAGAGACCAAAGCTGCCCGAGGAAGACTGATAGGAGAGGACACGATAGATGGCATCCTGGATGCGTTCCTTGATCTTCGGATCATCCTGCTCGCCCGCCTCACCGGCCATCTCGCTGAGATAGAGCAGCGGCAGGGCACGGCTTGTGGTCTGCTCGGCGCAGCCGAGCGGATAGCGATCCAGCATGGAAAGCAGCGCCGGAATATCGAAAGCGGGTGCACGGCTGACATGGATCGCAACGGCCGATCCCGGCAGGATGCTGTCGGCCAGCAGGTTGCTGTCCACGGTCAGACTGCCGCCTGCGGCGATCTCGATCGGGCGACGGGTGGTAATCGGCAAGGCGCCGGACCGCACACTGACGGAAACGGCCTGCTCGACATCCACATCCCCGTCATTGGTCATGCGGATCGCCACTTCACCGGCTCCCGGCGATACGCCCTTGACGGTGAAGGTGAGGGTCTGCTTGGCGCCGACATCCAGACGAACTGCCTGTGTGAGGTTGCCCTCCACTTCAACAGCGGCATTGGGCGAGATCTGCAACTGATAATCGCCAGCCGGTGCATCCGTGTTGGCTATATCGATCTGAATGCGGCTTTCGTCCCCCGGAGCCAGGAATTGCGGCATGCTTGCCGTCAGAACCAGCGGGTCACGGACGATGACATCGGTTTCCGCATGGCCGACGCCGGATTTCGTCCAGGCAACCGCCATCACGCGGGCGGTACCATTGAACTGCGGGATATCGAAGGAGACCATCGCCTTCCCGGACGCATCGAGCTTTACGGGCCCGGAGAAGAACGCGACGAGCTTTTCCTTCGGGGGCGAGCCCTGAAGAGCATTTTCTCCCCCGTCACCGCCGGTGCGGAGCTTGCCGGTCACGCCAAGCGAGCCGTCGATCAGGCGGCCGTAAAGGTCACGGATTTCCAGGCCGAGCTGACGCTGGCCGAAATACCAGTCATTCGGGTTCGGTGCTTCATAGGCGGTCAGATTGAGAATGCCCACATCCACGGCCGCGACCGAAACATAGGCTTCCTCGCCCGCCCCTGCGCCAGCCACTTCGACCGGGATCGTCAGGGACTGACGCGGCAACATCTTTTCCGGAGGAGAAAGCTTGACGGAGAGCTGGCGCTCGCCGGGATCGATGCCGAGCCATTTGATGCCGATGGCACGCATGGGCATACGGCTTTCCTGTGCGTCTCCCGGACGATACAGGGTCGCCGAGACATAGGCGCCCGCACCCCAATCGGCCGATACGGGAATATCGATCACGCCGCCCTCTGCGCCCACCGTCTGGCTGGCACTGTAGAGCAGGCTTTCCGTGCCCACATTGACCAGGACTTCACCGGCAAAGCGGGGCGACACCTTCAGATGGGCCGTTTCGCCGGTCTTGTAGGTTTCCTTGTCGAGGGCGATTTCAAGCCCATCCGGCGTTTCGGTCGATGTGGCGGCTACATACCAGCCGGCGTCGAATTCGACCGAAGAAACGGCCGCACCGTCCGCACTCTGCACTTCGAGGCGATAACGGCCCCAGGCGACCGGAACAGAAATCTTCGCTCCATCCGTCGTTGCGTCGAGAGAACCGTTTTCCTGCTTGCGGGTACGCTCGACCGGCTCATATTTCCAGCTGTTGCCATCCCGGTACCACTGGTAATCGCGCTCGACCTTGTAGAGCGTCCACGCAAGACCCGAGGCCTGCTTGCGGTCCCCTTCCGGAGACATGACAATCACGTTGAAATTGGCCGCCGAATTCTCGGCAACTTCGCCGGAGAATTCCGGCTTGATGCCGATCATGTCATATTCCGGCCGAACGGGCAGCGTCAGCTTGCGCTCGACCGCACGACCGGTGCCCTCCCGCATGCGAAGGGTGATCTCGCCATTCAGAAGCCGGGTCGTCGAAGGAAGTTCCCCGACGGACACCTCGACAACAGCATGCCCGTTCTGATCGAGCTGCGGCAGGTTATCCAGGGTAAAGCGATTGTCAGACTGGTCCTGCTCGTCCGCCAGACCGAACTGATAGCCGGGATAGGCCTCGAGTTCACGGGTCGGCTTCAGCGTCACTTCGCCGTCAAGCTTGAGGCCAGCGGCCGGCGCGCCGTAGAGGTAACGGCCATCGACCGTAACCGCTGCGGGACTTGCCGAATCGAGAACCTTCGCCTCGCTGGCCATGTCGAATTCGATGCGGTCCGGAACGAAGTCATCGACGAGGAATGTCTTCTCGGCAATGGGGCTCTGTTTGGGATCCGTGTAGATCTGCATCGTCCAGGTGCCGCGCATGGCATTGTCCTGAACGTCCAGATCGACAGCGTGGCCGCCGAGCTTGCCGCCATCGGTCACGATGCGGCGCATTTCCACGCCATCGGGCCGGTTGAAGACAAAAGTCAGCGGCAGGTTGTCCACGGCATCCGCCGCAATATCGCGGGCGAGCGCGCTGGCATGCACGGTTTCGCCGGGACGATAGATGCCGCGCTCGGTCCAGGCCAAGACGTCGATAGCGCCGGGGGCAGCACGCCCTGTCACACCGCGGTCGGAAAGATCAAAGCCGGCCCGGGTCAGGTCGAGGAAAACATAATCGTCGGCGCCATTGGCCGCTGTGATCATCGCCGGAATATTGGCTGCGGTGCCGCGCACGAGACCCGGATCGAAGGTGGCGCGCCCCTGATCGTCCGTCTTCGCAGTGCCGAGCACTTCGTTGTTCTTGGCGAGGAGAGTAAGCTCGACGCCCGCCATCGGCTTGGCGGTGGCAAGCGAGCGGGCGAAAACGGTCAAACCATCGGTGCCGGTATAGGTGGAAAGACCGATGTCGGAGACGACGAACCACTGGGTCGAGCGTGCATCCCAATCTTCCATGCGAGAATTGGTGGCCTTTGCCGTCAGGGCATAGACGCCCGGCTTGCGCTGCGGGACGGCTTCATCCACCGGGAAGCTGGTCACAACTTCCTTGTTGACCTCGCTCTTGATCTCGATCGAGCCCTGCCACACCATTTGGCCGACCTCGTTTTCCAGCCGGTCCGCCGTGTAGCCGTCAACCTGGGTGAGGAACTGCGAGTTCGCGAGAAGCTGCGCCAGATTGCGCTCACCGACGCGATAAAGCTTCAGATCGGCCTTGTCGGTATTGACCGAGACGATCGGAATGCCGCGACGGGCCGTTCCCGGCAGAACGAAGCTGTCGCCGGTAAAGCGCACCATCGCGCTCCGGTCCTGGACATAGACATCCAGATCGACCGGCGCCTCAAGGCTCTCGTCGTAGACAGACGGAAGGCCGGAGCGCAGGGAGAGCTTGTAGCGTTTCCCATGTTCCAGTCCCTCGACGCAGACCTGGTTGTCTTTTGCCTCAAGCGCCTCCGGCGTTTTTCCGTCCAGCTGGACGAAGGAGGCATAGTCGACGCCACTCTTGATCAGTTGCTCCGAAAACTGCACGCAGGCCCGCGGCGTGGCGCTGTCATTATCCACCGTATTGCCGGTCACGCGGAAGCCCTGACGGGCGCGAAGGTCGGCAAAGGCTGCGCGAACCGCCTTCGATTCCACGATCTTGAGGCTTGCCTTGTAGGATTCGAGACCCGGGCGATAGTTTTCCGCCTTATCGAAGGCAGCGCCCATGATGGCGAGCGAATCCGCCCTGACGCTGGCAGTGCGTGACAGGAGGTAACCGTTATAGGCCGCAAAGGCGGCCTGCCCTGCGATGTCGATGTTGTTTTCTACCCGCGCCCCGATCCGGGCGGCCTCGAGCCACAGCGCCACCTCGTCTTTTTTCAAGGACAAGGCGTTCTTGAAGAGATTGAAGCCTCCCTCCAAATTCGCCGAGGCAACAGCTTCGCGGGCTTGCCCCAGGATCGCTTCTACCGCCAGGTCTTCCTGCCCGCTTTCGATGGCGAGATTGTCGCGGAAGTAACGGGCATCCGATGTAAACTGGCGCGACAGGAAAGACGGGGCCGTGGCCGCGCCGAGATCCGGTTCCGCGGCAGCCTGCTCGCCACCCGTCTTGTCCGTTACGATTCGTCCCGCAACCGCGCCCGGAGAGGCGTTCAGCTTCTTGTAGTCGGACTTGAGGAAACACCACTTGACCTTGGGATTATAGGTAAATGCCTTGCAGGCATTGTCGTCCACACAGGCCGCCTTGCAGGCATCGAGCGTGACATTCTTCACGCTACGGAGGTCAAAACCGTAATAATCACCGTTGTTGACCGTCACCACCTTTCGCGATTCGCCAGCGGCATGGGCCGCGCTGAAGGAAAAAAGGCTGAGGGCAAGGGCGGCAGACAGGCGAGCAAGAGAATACATGACCTCTTTCCTCCGGGAGGTAGGCTTCGTTTCATCCACTCTTTCTGGCTTATGGGATGCTTGTCAATCGCCACCCCTATGATTGTATTTTTGACAATCGAAAAATCCGAATGCACCCAATTTTTGTCGCAAAACCTTCACTTCGATCACAACCGGTAATTTTTTTAGGGAATTCTCACTGTACGCAACTGCTAATCGCAATTCCGATACATCCTAAAAATCACCTGCAATAATATGGCATGCGACAGAGTATCCTCGGTTACGGGCGCAATTTAGTTATATTTAGCAATAAAAACCGCAAGATAATCCCATCAATCAACAAACATTACGCTCTGACTGAGACGCACCGTGCAATACTAAAGATTGCAATTCCTGATGAAATGATACAAGGATAATACAGGGTGCTGAAACAGCAGGAGATAAAAGTGAGCCTCAAGCGATCGCCGGGAACGGTGGACCAGTATGTGGGAGCGCGCGTGAAGATGCGCCGGCGCCTGATTGGCATGAGTCAGGAAAAACTGGCCGAACAGATTGGCGTGGCCTTTCAGCAGGTACAGAAATACGAGAAGGGCACAAACCGCATCGGTGCCAGCAGGCTGATGAAGATTGCCGAGGTTCTGGGCGTCTCTCCGGCCTTCTTCTTCGAACAGGAAGCCAGCGACTCGACCGTCAGCCTCGACGGCGTCGAAACCTATGCCACGTCCAAGGCTCTGTCGGAATTCATGGCTTCGAAAGAGGGGCTCGCCCTCAATCGCGCCTTTGCTAAAATTACGGATGTGGACATGCGCCAGAAGTTCGTGGCATTAGTGAAGAGCATTGCGGAGGGCCAATCCGCAGTTGCGTTCATCGGCGCTCAGGAACAGGCCGAAGAAACAACTGCGATCCCCAATTGACCGTGCCGCAATGGGGGCGATCTGGGGCGCGGTCGGGACATGGCCTATAGTTTGCAAACGTCGGGTGAGCTGAAGCTTCTCGATTTGAACGGCAGCGAAGCGAGCTTCCCGGAAAAGGGATTGCAGATGCTCGCTTACCTGCTGGCATCGGGTGAAGCCGATGTTGCGAGAACCCGCATTTCCCGACTGGTCTGGGGCGGCCCCGACGTGGCGCGCGGCCTGACGAACCTCCGGCAGACCGTTTCCCGCATCATGGCGCGGCAGGATGAGCTGGGCGTCCATTTTCTGGAATTTACCGCCAGTCAGGTCCGGCTGATCCCGCAGACCATTCAATGTGACCTGGATGTTCTGACCGCTCTGCAGTCGGCGGACGCGGATAATGTCCATCCGCTTCTCGGCAAGGCAATCACGTTCTACAGGCACCCCTTTCTCGCAGACATGCAGTCCGGTTCGGCGGAATTCCGGGCCTGGATCGTCGAGATGCAGCATCGCTGCTGCGAGATCTATACGTCTGCCCTCCGCATAGCCTTGCCTCTGAGCAAAACCGTCGCAGACGACGTGCTCGTACGAGAGGCCGCCATGCGGGTTTTCCGCTATGATCCGGACAATGCCGTTGCGAAGAGCATTCTCAATCCGCAGGCTGTCGCCGATCGGGATGGATTTGCCAGCCTGCCGATCGCCCGGACGGCAGCGCCCCTGCCGGCGGCACCGCTGCGCAGCGAGACGGTGGGCGATGCTCTGGGAGTTCTTCGCGCCCTCTATCAGAAGCGCAAGGACGAAAGTGCTCCGAGTGCCGCGATCGCCCCGCCCTCTCCGGTTCTCGATATTGCACCGCTGCCGCGCCTTGCCATCCTGCCGCCCTCCGAAGACGATGGCGGCATCGTCTCGGCGCTTCTCGAAGACGCGACCATCGGGCTCTGCAGTTGTCAGACACTGCGCATTGTCGCGCCCTATACGGCGCAACGCATCAGCCGGCAGAGCGAGAAAGCGGAAACGATCCTCCGCCACTCCATCCATTATGTCCTCGACACACGGATAAGGATTGATGCCGGCACGCCGTCCTTGTTTGCCCAGCTGATCTATGTAGCCAATGACGAGGTCATCTGGGCTGACCGATACAGGCTCGATCCGGCGGATTACCTGACGAACCGGCGCGAGATAGCGTTTCATGTGGTGCGCAACATCTCGTCGGCGATTGGGCGTAACGAAGATACGAGGCTGTACTACGAAGGCGACCCCCAGGCCTATTTTCATTTTCTCGAAGGGCAAAAATCGCTCCAGCGCTATACGCTGCCTTCCATCCGCAGGGCGCGAAAATCTTTCCGCGCCGCTTTGCAGGAAAAGGCCGATTTCGGGCCGGCTCTCAGCGGCCTTGCCCGCACCAATCATCTCGAATGGCTCGTCACCGCGCGCGGAGAGCCGGAACTGCTGCATTCTGCAGAGCTCTATGCAAAAGAGGCCATCCACCGCAGCGGAGACTTCACGTCCGGTTATCGCGAGCTTGGCGTCTCCAAGCTCTTTCTGGGGGCATTTGAAGAAAGTATCGAAGCCCTGATGACCGCCGAACGCCTCAGCCCGCAATATGCGGATGTGCTGGTCGATTTCGGCGATACGCTCGTCCACTCCTCCCGTCCCGCAGAAGGTCTCGTCAAACTCGAGAAGGCGATCGAACTCAACCCTGTTACCCCGGATGGCTACCTCTGGGCCGCCGCAGGGGCAAACTACTATCTCGAAGACTATACCCAAGCCCTCCGTTACATCGACCGGATGGCCGACCCCACTCCTGCACTCCGGCTCGCTGCCGCATGCCGCGCCATGCAAGGCGAAATCAAGCAAGCAAAGGTTCTCGCCCGCAAGCTTCGGCAGCACTATCCGGATTTCGAGGTCGATCAGTGGATCTCCGTTCTGCCCATCAAGGAAGATTGGCAGCGGGAACACTATCGAGAGGGCCTGAAGAAGGCCGGTTTGTAACGCAAAGAGAGGGACGGACATGACGAAAATAGTGCTGCTGGGTTTACCCGGCGACAAGGCCGTATGGATGGTCGACCTGGACCAGAAAACGGTTTCCCCCATACCGCAGGATGCGGCTGACAAGATCGGCATCTCGGGTCGCCCGATCATCAAGGGCGTAGATTACGCCGTGGCGGTCGAGCAGAATGCTCAGGTTCTTGCTGGCAAGTTCGATACGGTCGAGTTGTCGAGACTGGCATGATTGCCGAGCGAGACCATGGAAAGCCGGCGGCGGGGGCGCCAGCCGGCTTTCCAATTTCTCCGCCTACCGACCGCATCATGCCCTCCTCCGAAACGTGGACGCGGATCGAACCGCATCTTTTGTCTTTCGGAATCACGCGAATGGCGCGCATGACCGGCCTGGACCGGCTCGGTCTTCCGGTCTGGAACGCCATCACGCCGAATGCCCGGTCCCTTGCCGTGAGCCAGGGCAAGGGTGTGACCGATATGGATGCGCGGGTCTCCGCAGCCATGGAAGCGCTTGAGCGGGCAATTGCCGCCACGCCATGGCCGCGTCCAGAAACGGCGACCGGTGCTCAGCTGATGAAGCGTGGGGAGCGTGTCCTCTTTCTCCCGGACCTTACCGCGACCGGCGCGGCAGACCTGGAACCGGATATGCCGACGCAGTGGCTGGCAGGAGAAGACCTGACCGACGGGACGCGGGTCTTCGTCCCCATGGACGCCGTCATACTGGACCGGACCCTGATGAACAGCCGCTTCTGGCAATCGTCGGACGGATTGGCGTCCGGCAATTCGCCGCTGGAAGCCCGTTTTCACGGTCTAATGGAGCGCATCGAGCGGGATGCGGAATGTCTCTTCCATTTTCTGGATGATAAGGCGCGCGGCAGGACCATATTCGATCCGCGCGACTTGCATGACGCTCTCCTCACGGGGTTGCTGGAAACGGTGACGAAAGCCGGGACACAAGCGGTTTTCTTCAACATGACGGCGGACAATGGCATACCCGTGGTGCTATGCCACCTTGGCCCATCAGACATACAATTCAGAAAGCAGGTTGGCGCGACCGAGGTGACGGGCGGAGCGGGTGCGCACCCCGACCCCGTGCGCGCTGCCCTGCGCGCGCTGACGGAAGCGGTACAGTCCCGCATAACCTTTATCGGCGGCACGCGGGACGACCTCGACCCTGCAATCTACGATGATCCGGTCCCGCCCTGGATCAGGGAAGCCTTTGCCCTTCCCGCGGCCGGCAGCCCTTCCTGGGCAACCGCGCCGGCCGGTCTGGACGCCATGCTGGACCACGCTTTGCGCCAGCTCCGTTCGACACGGTGTGACCCCGTCGTCGCGGTTGGCCTTTCCGACCCGGCCCTGCCCTTTTCCGTCGAGAAAATCCTGGTGCCTGCCCTGGAGCATCCCCCGGGCGCACGCCGTCGGCGATTGGGATCACGGGCGCTCTTGCAGGCTGTCATGGCATGAAAGTTCTGTTTGTCGGCCCGACCCTGCCGCAGATGCATACGGATCGCGGGCGCCTCGCCTTTCCATCCATCACCGTCGCGCCGCCTGCCCGCCAGGGCGACGTGATGGCGGCGGCGGAGAACGGTGCGACCGCTATCGGCATCGTCGATGGAGCATTCGGGCACGTGGCATCGGTATGGCACAAGGAAATTCTCTATGCGCTCTCCCGCAACATCGCCGTTTACGGCGCGGCGTCCATGGGTGCCTTGCGGGCCGCGGAATGTGCGCGCTTCGGCATGATCCCCGTCGGCACCATCGCCCGGGACTATGCAACGGGGCGGCGGCTGGACGATTCCGATGTGGCTCAATTGCATGGGCCGAAAGAGCTCGGCTATCCTTCACTGAGTGAACCCCTCGTCAATGTCGAGGCCGTCCTGGCGGAGGCGCGCAGGCGCCTTGTCTTGTCCGATTCCGAGGAGGAGACGCTGATGCACGCCGCCCGCGCGCTCTTCTTCAAGGACCGCACATGGAAAAGGATGTTGTCCGAAGCGGCAGACACGCTGGACGTCCATACGCTGCAGACGCTTGACGCCCTTTCCCGGACCATCAACCTCAAGCGGGACGATGCGCTTCTCCTTGTCGAGATGCTGGAGCAGGCGGGCGGACAAGCGGCATCGACAGAGACGCGCGATTGGATCCTTCAGGAAACAAGCCAGCTCCGGGCTCAACGAAAAAGGTTGTGTTATCTATTACAACATAACCAGTGAGTGTGTCACGGCGGAGTCACGCGCAATTTTCAAACCGCTCGCTTAATCTTTTCCCATGACGCAGCGTTAGGCCGCTGCGCGTAGGTGGGTTTTGCATCCATGGGACCGCATCACCACACCCGCCGGATATGGACCATGCCGAACTGCAAGGATTCTCCTATGCTTGACCGCCCGCTGCATGCTTCCCGTGAAGATGGGGAAATCGAAAATGAACTGAAGGAGCTGGCCTCCATAGCGCGGCTTGTCACCTATGCGCGGGAGCGGGCGAACCAGATCGGCGCCGAATTTCCCGCCTATTGCCTCGAACTTGCTTTGGGTGCCATCCTTCAAGAGATGTATCCGGGCATGGGCAACCCCGATTTTGTAGCCGACGAACGGGAAGCCTGGCTGCGTTCGCAACCGCATTGACCGCTCTTTCAGCTCGGGGCGACGGTGGCACCTCCAGGACCGTCGCCCGCATTTTCTTTCCCCTCAAATCGTCCTGATAGACCGCCTGCCGGGTTGGGTGCCTGCATCTGACCGGTGGATCTCCTCGCCCCAACTGTTGTAAACCGTCGCAAGGTAGTGCATGCATTCGGCCCGGCGCTCTGGATGCATTGCCCGACATCCAGACGTTCGGCATCCGGCGGGCAGTCCCTCCGGATGACTTGCTACCTCAGGCGGACGTGGCGAAACTGGTAGACGCAAGGGACTTAAAATCCCTCACCTCAGGGTATACGGGTTCGATCCCCGTCGTCCGCACCATCGGTTTGGTATCTCGGCATTGCTGTGCCCGCCAGCGGATTGGATCGGCTGGCCCGCCGTTAACGATCGGCCCAAAAAATGTCACACGCCGGTTCAGTTAATTATTTATTACCACTTCTTGTTCGGCTAGCGTAACGCACCGTACCGATTGTACGGGCCGGACTTCCGTCAGGTTGGCTTTCGCTGTCAAAGACAGTGCGGCCCTGCCCGTGCGAATTCAGGCCACCGTTTCGCCTCCATTGAAAGGACCGCCTCCTTGCGTTCGACACCCAGCTTTCTGCGACTGCTTTCTACAGTCGCGCTCAGCACCTCCATCGCCATCGCCCCATTAGCGGTGCGGCAACACTTCGAAGGCGTCTATATTCCATCGGCGGAGGCTGCCCAGCCGAAGAAGACCGTCAAGCTGACTGCGACGCAGCTGATGAAGAAAATGGAACAGTCCCTGGTGGTGATTTCACAGCGCCTCAAGGCGCGTCCCGCCAAGGAACGCAGCCGGTCCGCGCCGCTGGTCAAGGCACTCGTGGATACATCCAAGGCCCTGAAGGCCGTTAAAAAGGCCGCTGCATCGAAAAACAACAAGGCCTTGGCTCAGGCGCTGCCCAAGGCCTCGGCCGCCGTGGCCCGCCTGGACAATGCCTACCGTCTGTCCGGCATCAAGGCAAAGGAAGTATCGGTCGGCGTCAAGTCTCTGAAAAGCCTCTGGCAGGAGTATCTGAAGCGGTCCGCCGGCAGCAAATCGGGCGCAAGCAAGAAGAACGCCGTTGCAAACTCCCGCCGCATCAATGCCATGCGCAAGCAGCTTGCCAATCTGTCCAGCAAACGCGGCAAGGATGCCCGCGCGCGCTATGAACTGGCTGAAATGCAGCGCCGCCTCGATCGCGCAGAAGCCGCGAACAGGTCGCTTACCAACCAATGGCTTGCCACCATCCTGGTCGCGGAAGTCTTCGGGATCTATTCCGGTTATTACGACTATGTGGTGATCTATCATCCGGAAGACGTGGTTTACTATCGGGATTCCTACACCTACTTCTCTGCCGAGGTGTATCATTCCTACTCGGAATACAGCGTGTACTATGAAACCTACAGCTGGAGCACCTATGATGCGCCTGTTGTTGTATATGACGATTACACGTTTGGCATGAACAGCCGCGAATATAGCCGTTTCGAATCCACCTACGTATCGACCTACGAGCGTTACGAGACCGTGACGGAAACGACGATCGTCAACCAGCAGGAAATCCAGCAGATCGATTCCGCCTACGAATCCGTCCAGGCGGATGCCGCGAAAATCGACACGGCCGCGGATATTCCCGACCCTCAGGCCGACGCGGTAGAGGTTGTCGACGACAACACGGCACCGGATACGTTCCTGGATCAGCCTGAACCGGCCGCGGAGGAAGCCATTCCGGTTGACGATACGGCTGTCGAGCCCACCCAGCCGGAACCCGCTGCAGAAGAGCCTGCCGCGACGGAGCAGCCCGCGGCTGAAGAACCGGCTGCCGAAGAGCCGGCTGCTGAAGAGCCGCAGGCTGAAGAACCGGCCGCAGAAGAGCCGCAGGCTGAAGAGCCCGCTGCCGAAGAGCCGCAGGCTGAAGTACCCGCTGCCGAAGAGCCCCAGGCTGAAGAACCAGCTGCTGAAGAGCCGCAGGCTGAAGAACCAGCTGCTGAAGAGCCGCAGGCTGAAGAACCGGCTGCCGAAGAGCCCCAGGCTGAAGAACCCGCCGCCGAAGAGCCCCAGGCTGAAGAGCCCGCCGCCGAAGAGCCCCCGGCTGAAGAACCGGCTGCAGAAGAGCCCCAGGCTGAAGAGCCCGCCGCCGAAGAGCCCCAGGCTGAAGAGCCCGCCGCCGAAGAGCCGCAGGCTGAAGAGCCCGCTGCCGAAGAGCCGCAGGCTGAAGAGCCCGCTGCCGAAGAGCCGCAGGCTGAAGAGCCCGCCGCCGAAGAGCCTCAGGCTGAAGAGCCCGCCGCCGAAGAGCCTCAGGCTGAAGAGCCCGCTGCCGAAGAGCCCCAGGCTGAAGAGCCGGCTGCCGAAGAGCCGCAGGCTGAAGAGCCCGCCGCCGAAGAGCCGCAGGCTGAAGAGCCCGCTGCCGAAGAGCCGCAGGCTGAAGAGCCTGCCGCCGAAGAGCCCCAGGCTGAAGAGCCGGCAGCAGAAGAGCCTCAGGCTGAAGAGCAGGCTCCGGCAGAAGAGCCGCAGGCTGAAGAGCCCGCTGCCGAAGAGCCGCAGGCTGAAGAGCCTGCCGCCGAAGAGCCTGCCGCCGAAGAGCCGCAGGCTGAAGAGCCGGCAGCAGAAGAGCCTCAGGCTGAAGAGCAGGCTCCGGCTGAAGAGCCGCAGTATGAAGAGCAGGCCCCTGCCGAGGAGCCTGTCGCCGAAGAGCCCGCACCTGCGGAGGAGCCCCAGTACGAGGAACCGGCCCCGGCCGAAGAGCCGCAATATGAAGAGCAGGCCCCCGCCGAGGAAGCACCGGCAGAAGAAGCGCCGGCTTGCGATACCGAGGACTGCGCTCAATAAGCTTTAGAAAGCAAAAGGAAAAAGCCGGCGGAAATCTCCGCCGGCTTTTTCGATTCACCGGCTTAGTCAGACCGGAAGAAGATTGCGAATCCAGATCGGCCGAATGACCGGATGGGCGGCGACCCGTTGTCCGAGTTGTATGAGCCCTGGAAAGACATCGCGCATGCCCTCCTGATTTTCCTCCCACCCGATCAACATCGCAGCATAGATATCGACCGCACTCATGGCTTCCCCCAACAGGAACGGTCCATTTCCGAGGCCGGCTGCCAGAACGGCGAATTCTCGGGTGAGACGAGCGATGGCAGAATCCTTGACCGCTTCGCCGCCCTCGGGATCGGCCGTGTAGCGATCGGGATAAAACTTGCGCAGCGAACTCGGATAGATGGCGCAGGCAAGGAAAGCCATCCATCGCAGATATCGCGCTCGCAGGGCATCTTCCGGACGAGGCGCCAGGCTTTTCTCGGGAACGAGGTCTGCGAGATAAAGGACGATAGCGGCCGACTCTGTCATGATTTCGCCGGAGGGCAAGCGGAGTACCGGCACCTGGCCGAGCGGGTTGACCTGAATGAGTTCCGGATCAGGCCCGGTCGACGCCTGGATCGTGACGTCGACCCGCCGATGGGGCAAGCCTGACAGGGCGAGGATTGCCTCGCAGACGGCAGATCCCGTCCCTTCACTGGCAAAGAGCGTATAGGTCATTCCGGTCTCCTGCATCGGTCCATTTGGCTTGGTGCAGGATGGCCACCTCGAATGCAACGGTCAATGAGCCTGTGCCGTCCGCCGGCGTTTTCGTTGCCACAAAAAAACGCGCTGCCCGTGAGGGCAGCGCGTCGATCATACTGACGGGTATATTCTATCAGGCCGACAGCTTGGCCGCGACCTTGGCGACATGCGCGCCCTGGAACCGCGCAGCAGCGAGCTCGTTTTCCGAAGGCTGACGGGAGCCGTCGCCACCGGTGATCGTCGATGCACCATAGGGGGAGCCGCCGGTGATTTCCGTCATGCTCATCTGGCCCTGATAGGCGTAGGGCAGGCCCACGACCACCATGCCGTGATGCATAAGGGTGGGAATGAAGCCCAGGATCGTGCTTTCCTGACCACCATGCTGCGTGGCAGACGAGGTGAAGACGGAGCCGACCTTGCCGACCAGTGCACCCTTGGCCCACAAGCCGCCCGTCTGGTCCACGAACGCACGCATCTGGGAAGCAACCGTGCCGTAGCGGGTGCCTGCACCGAAGATGATGGCATCGTAATCGGCCAGTTCATCCGGGGTTGCGATCGGGGCGGCCTGATCCAGCTTGAAGTGATGGGCCTTTGCCACTTCCTCCGGAACGGTTTCCGGCACCCGCTTCACGACCACCTCAGCGCCAGCTTCGCGGGCGCCCTCGGCAACCGCATGGGCCATGGTTTCGACGTGGCCGTAGACCGAATGATAGAGAACCAGAACTTTAGCCATTTTCAGCTCCTTGAGGCTGGGAGGGATTGCCGGCGGATCAGTCCGCGGCCTTGATGGGGGAAGTGATAGGGGAGATCGCGACACCCCGTAAGCCTCCGCAGCGCAAACGCACTGTTCAACAACTGAACCCTTGCGAGCGCTTTTTCGCGGCACATCGCTCGACTGAGCGCATTGCAAAGACAGTGGGCAGCGCTAGATTGTCGACAACTCCAGCCCTTCCGGATTGTTCCCATGACATCGTCCCCTGCCCCCATCGTCACCGCCGCCATTCTCGCCATCGGCGACGAGCTTCTGTCCGGACGAACCCGCGACAAGAATATCGGCCATCTCGCAAGCGTCCTGACCGCCAGCGGGATAGACCTCAAGGAGGTTCGAATCGTCGCCGATGAGGAAGCCGCGATCGTGGAAGCGCTGAATGCGCTGCGGACCCGCTACGACTATATCTTCACGTCCGGTGGCATCGGCCCAACCCACGACGATATCACCGCCGATGCGGTGGCAGCGGCCTTCGGCCTGCCTTGCGAGCACGATGCCGCGGCGATGACACTGCTCGGTGACATGTATGCAGCCCGTGGCCTTGAGTTCACCGAGGCCCGCCAGCGGATGGCCCGGATGCCCCGCGGCGCAAAGCACATCCCCAATCCCGTATCGACCGCTCCCGGTTTCATCGTGGAGAATGTGCATGTTATGGCGGGTGTTCCGCAGGTCTTCGTCGCCATGGTGGAGGCGGTTATGCCAACGCTCCGCACCGGCGCGGCGATGCATTCCATGACGGTGAAAAGTCCGTTCGGAGAAGGCGATATCGGGACGGCCCTCGGCCTTGTGCAAGCGGCACACAAGGCCACCGCGATCGGCTCCTACCCCAAATATGATGGCAAGAGTTTTTCGACCGAAATCGTCATACGCGGGCGCTCGGTCGAGGACTGCAAGGCCGCCGCCGAGGCGGTCGAGGCGATGCTGGTTCAGATCGGTGAAGCAAAAAAAGCAGGTTCCGCTATCATGGAGGCGTGAAATTTCGGGGTGGCACGGTTGAAATTACCGGCATCCGTTATTGATTGAAATCAAGGGGCCGTCATCCGTCCGGTGTAATCTGGACATCGACAAGGGACGGCACGCAGCCGAGCCCCTGCCACAACCGGCTGGATGCCGGTCGTGCCGCGACATCGTTGCGCCTTGCGCGTGACCTGAAAAAGGAGGCCCCCATGGCTTACAAGACCATCCTGTGCGTTCTCTCCAATACCAAGAACGCTGCCCATGTACTCAACTGCGCAATCGATCTGGCGCGGGTCAACGGCGCCCATCTGATCGGGCTGCATGTGGAGCAGGTTGCCATCGCTCCGCTTGCCGCGCCGATGGCGATACCGGACCCGGCCAGCATTCAAGCCATGCAGGATGCTGCCCATCAGCAGAGCGCCGATCTCAAGGGGATATTCGACGAAGCCTGCCGTCGGGAGGCCATTTCCGGCGAATGGCGGAATGTGGTTTCCATGTCGGGGTACGGTTCCGACAATACCGCCAACACGCTGCGCTGCGCGGATCTCATCGTGACGGCGCAATCCGATCCGTCCTATGCGAGCGATGATTCGGAAATCGAGCAGGTGCTGTTCGAAAGCGGTCGTCCCGTTCTGCTGGTCCCCTATATCTTCACGGACGCCAAGCCGATCAACCGGGTGCTGATCGGGTGGAACGGGACGCGGGAAGCGGCGCGCGCCGTATTCGACGCCCTTCCCTTCCTGACCCGCGCGCAATCGGTGGAAGTGTTTACCGTCGATCCCTCCAATGGCGATGATAAAAACAAGGATCTGGCTGGAGCCGATCTCGGCGCGACGCTTGCCCGCCATGGCATCAAGGTCACGGTTTCCACCGCCCCGAGCGAAGGGCTTTCTCCGGCGACCGTCCTGGAAAACCGCCTTTCCGATCAGGCGATCGACCTTCTGGTCATCGGCGCCTACAGCAAGAGCCGACTGCGGGAAATGCTGTTCGGCGGCGTAACCCGCACCTTGCTGGATTCCATGACGGCGCTCACGCTCATGTCTCGCTGACAGCCGGACAGCACAGTTTCAGAAAGATTGAGGCGGGCCTTACGGCCCGCTTCTTGTTTTTGCCGCTTTCCGCCCCGATATGCGGGATCGGTCACGCATTGTTCACCGAAAATGCCGTTGCCTCTGAGAACGTCATCGGAAATATGCAGGGCATGAACCCTGGCGGACCGAAGAGAAAAGCATTGCGGATCGATTTTCCCCAACTGAGAAAGCGCCTGCACTTCGGCACGGGCCTGATCATGGGCGCCTTCATTCTCGGTCACTTTACCAATCATGCGCTCGGCATCGTATCGTTGGGTGCGATGGAGCGTCTGCGGGAGATACTCGGCCTTGTCTGGCGTTCGGCCCCCGGGACAGTGCTTCTGTACGGCTCCATCATCACGCATTTCCTGCTCGCGCTCGATGCGCTCTACCGGCGTCACACGCTGAAGATGCCGCTTGGCGAAGCCATGAAGATCACGCTTGGGCTCTCGCTTCCTTTCCTGATCGCCTTGCACGTGGTGAGCACCCGCATCGACTACAGTCTGACGGGATATTCCGGGGGCTATACGGATATTCTGGCCCGCATGGCCAAGAGCCCGCCGACCATCGTCCGGCAAAGCGTGGCGCTGATTGTCGCCTGGACCCATTTTTGTCTCGGGATATGGTTCTGGACGCGCAACCGCCGCTGGTATGCGCGGGCCAAGCTGCCGCTCTACACCATCGCCATCCTGTTGCCCGTGCTGTCACTCATCGGCTTTTTCCTCGCCATGCGATCGCTCGACGTGCAGCCAACGCCCGCCTGGTTTACCGGGCGTTCGGCGGACACGGAAACCCTGTCCAAGCTGGCGGATGCCGTTTTTGCCACCTTGCTGGCGTCGGTCGGCTTTGTCTTCCTTGCCCGCGCCGTCCCTCGTGCGGATCGGGTCAAGATTTCCTATGCGGATGGCGCTGCGATCACCGTTTCGTCCGGCACCAGCATTCTGGAAGCGAGCCGGCTGGCCTCCCGCCCGCATCTGTCGGTTTGCGGTGGCCGGGGCCGTTGCTCCACCTGCCGGGTGAAGGTGCTTGCGGGGGTGGACAGTTTGCCTGAACCCAGCGCCATCGAGCGTACGACGCTGGAAAGGATCGGTGCGCCTTCCAATGTTCGGCTTGCCTGTCAGTTGCGTCCCAAGACGGACGTCACGGTCTCTCCGGTGATCAAGCCGGCGCCGCATATTCGCCGTGCCCAGGCGCTGAAGGACCATGCTTCGGGGCGCGAACGGCATCTGGCGGTGCTGTTCTGCGACCTCAGGGATTTCACCCGCCTGTCGGAAGAGAAGCTGCCTTTCGACACCATGTTCCTGCTCAACAGCTATTTCGAGATGATCGGGGAAGCGGTGGAGCAATCGGGGGGCGTCATAGACAAGTTCATCGGCGATGGAGCGCTGATCCATTTCGGCCTCTCGGACGGCTATCGCACCGCCTGCATCAAGGCGATCACCGCGGCCGTGCGCATCTCCCAGGGGATCGAGGACCTGAACCGCAGCTTCAAGGGCGAGCTGAAGGAACCCTTGCGCGTGGCCATGGGCATGCATGGCGGTCCCGCGATCATCGGACGGGTCGGCTATGGGGAGATCTCCGAGCTGACGGTGGTGGGCGATACGATCAACACGGCCAGCCGTCTCGAAGGTATCGCGAAAGAGCATGATGCGGAGCTCGCCGTATCCTCCGAGATCCTCGATGGCGCAGGCATGCGGGTGGAGGCGGCATTAAGCCAGGAAATCTCTCTCCGCGGACGGGCCCAGCCCGTTATCGCGTCGATTTTCAGCGATGCCCGCGAACTCAGCCGTTTTCTCTACGCCACCTTGTGAACGAAGCGGGTGGAAACCACCCTTTCCCTTGCCAAAAGCGACGCATTTCCGGTATGGGCGAAACATATCCCATAAAATTCGCTCGCAAAGGTCCGTCATGTCCCTTCCCGATAAAGCCTTCCCCGTTTCCTGGGATCAGTTTCACCGTGATGCCCGTGCGCTTGCATGGCGCCTGTCCGGCCTCAACCAGAACTTCAAGGCCATTGTCTGCATTACGCGCGGTGGGCTTGTTCCGGCAGCGATCATTTCGCGCGAGCTGAACATTCGCCTGATCGAAACGGTGTGCATCGCCTCCTACCACGATTACGACACCCAAGGGGAAATGAACGTTCTCAAGGGCGTCACGCCGGCGCTCATGGAGAAGGGCGGCGAAGGCGTTCTGGTCATCGACGACCTGACCGACACCGGCAAAACCGCCGCAGAAGTGCGCGCCATTCTGCCGAACGCCCATTTCGCCTGCGTTTACGCCAAGCCGAAGGGCGTCCCCATGGTGCATACCTTTGTCACGGAAGTTTCCCAGGATACCTGGATCTATTTCCCCTGGGACATGGGCTTCACCTACCAGGAGCCCATCGCCAAGGGTTCCAGAGGCTGATACCAAAACAAATCCCCCGCCGTTGGCGGGGGATTTTTTGTTTGAGGTTCGCAGATGCGATGATCAGGCAATCAGCAGGAAATCGCTGACATCGATTGCGGGCTTTGTATCGAAGCTTGCAATCACGACCTTTTCGAACGCCTTGCCCGTGCCATCTGCATCGTACCAGAGTTTTCCGGACGCCTGGTCGTAGATGACCCGGCTGTCCCTGCTGTCGGCCACCGTACCGAGGGTAAAGGCACCGCTCTTGAGCGTCGTACCGGAGTTCAGGCCCGAGAAAGCCGTGCGGCTGAGGAAGATCACATCCTCGCCATGGACGAAGTCCGTCACATTGTCCGAGGAGGCATTGAGCGTGCCCCAGCTCGAGCCTTTGCCCTTGGAGACTTGCGGGAACCCGACACCGAAAACGAAGGCATCATTTCCCTCGCCACCGGTCAGCACATCGTGTGCGTAACCGCCTTCGAGCAGGTCATCTCCCGCTCCTCCATCGAGTGAATCGTTGCCAGCGCCACCGGTCAGGTAGTCCGAGCCCCCCAACCCCTTCAGGACATTGTCGCCGGCCGAGCCCACGATTACATTGCTGAGGCTGTTGCCCGTGCCGTTCAGATTGCCGTTGCCCATCAACTTCAGCGTTTCGACAGCGTCGCCGAGGATGTAATCCACGGTCGAAAAGACGCGATCGGATTTCGGCGCCGCATTGATGGCCTTGTAGTTGGCCGTCCAGTCGGATGGCTGATCGACGGTATTGTCGTTGCCGACGGCGCCGTCGGAAAATTCGACAACCACATCGCCCGGGTCGTCCACGTAGAAATCATCGGCGCCGCTGCCACCTTCCATATAGTCAGCTCCGGCACCGCCATCCAGAACGTCATCGCCACTGGCGCCTTCCAGATGGTCGTCGCCAACGCCACCCTTCAGCGTGTCCAGGCCTTCCCCACCATAGATTTCGTCATTGCCGTCGCCTCCGTCGAGGGTGTCGTTTCCGCCATTGCCCTCGGCATAGTCGTTGCCACTACCGCCATAGACCGTGTCATTGCCGTCGCCGCCGAACAGCTGGTCATCGCCTGCAAGACCGCTGATGCTGTTGTTTGCATTGTTGCCGCGGATCACGTCCATGATCTGGCTGCCCTTGACGTCCTCGATCACGGTGTCCAGCGCGATGGATACGTTGCCCACCCAGCCGCCGATATCGGAGAAATGCCCCTCGCGCAGATCGATCATGTTGTACTGTGCGCCATCGAAGCGATCCCGTCCGACGGTCACATCGCTGTAGTCCATCACGTCTCGACCGCCGGTATCGAAGATCGTGTAGGTGACATTGCCGTGCCTGCCGATGTCGGTCCATCCGCCATACACCGTTTCACCGTAACCATAGACCGTATTACCGACATTGGCGTCCAGGCGGCCGTAGAGTTTCTTCATGGCTTCGATATCCGCCATCATCGGCCCGGTGAGAAACAGATTGCTGGCCTCGTTTTGCGGATGATAGGACTGCCAGAAATAGGACATGATCGAATACTGGAACGTATCGATATCGGAGCCACGGCTGGTGCTGTAGCTCGGGTTGTTCCCGTTGTAGGTGCCCGGATGGGAAAGCCCCAGGGCATGGCCGATCTCGTGCAAGAAGGTCTGGAACCCGTAATATCCCTTTTGCCAGGGATCGGTTCCCGCTGGCGCGTTGGTGTTCCAGCTTTCGGATACGTTGATATAGGCCTTGCTCATGATATTGGTGCCGGCAACCGTGGTCGGGTTGGTGAAAGCACCGGAATAGTTATTGTCGATGACGATATTCGCCTGGTTGTTATGGACAAACTTGAATTTCAGCCCTGTCGAATTGGACCAGACTTTCAGGGCCTCCATGGCGGCATCGTACTGCCCCCGGTTGTTCAAGAGGCCGTCGATGTTGACGGTAATGGTCTTGCTGCTCCAATGCGCACCAGCAATCTTGCCGGCAAGTGTATCAAATTCGGTGCGGTTGATTTCAACCATCTATTTTCTCCCCAGTCCCTAATTCGGACATGAGAAAGATATAATTCTCTAATTAAAGAAATCTGAAATTACAGACCTTGTGCTTTGACCTCCCCCGTCTCGAAGGGCAAGACGGAGCGAAGACTGTGAAAATACGGACAAAATCCGTGAGCCTTGCTTAACAGGGTGTGCTGCCACCTGGTTTCCGAGCTCTTAAATCTTGAAATAAGACTATAATGAGCGGGGCCACGGCCGCCGAAACAGCCTCTTTCCGGCCTTAACGCGGCTGATCCCTGAGGAACGGCACCGCATCCCTGTCGACCGGCAGGTCCAGTTCACGGGCAAAGCGATGCCCCGCATGCACGGCATGAACGATCATGCCGGGCGCATGGGCATCCCCGATCGTGGTTACCGTTTCCAGTCCGGCATCGGCCCATTCGGCCTGACGGGCCTTGAGCGCTTCGAAGAGCGCGAGCTGCGGCTCCCGGCTTGCGACCAGAACGACATGATCGGCCTCCATCTCGAGAAGCCGGCCGGTCACGCCGTCGACAGCCCCAAAGAGGCCCGGGCGAATATCGGTCGCGATGGCCCGGGTGAGGATGGTGACCCCTTTTTCGACAAGCCGCGCCTCGATGAAACCCTGCTCCAGCGTATTGTGCGTCCAGTGCGACACGAGAGGCGCGGGTGTAACCAGCGTCACGGTGCAGCCCTCCCCTGCGAGCTTTTCCGCCAGCGCCGAACCGATCGCATAGTGGTCGTCATCATAGACGACCACAGTCCCCTGGAGCAGAGCACCGTCGAAAACATGTTCGGGCGTGAAGACCGAAGCGCCCTCGCCGATGGGGATGCCTCCCGGATGATGTCGCCCGCGACCGTTTTCCCGAAACCTTGCACCCGTCGCCACCGCCACGTGATTTGCGCCGAATGCCATGACGTCATCGGCCGTCATGAGGCTGGCTGGATAGGTTTCCACGTTGGAGAGTTTCTCGATCTGGCCGAGGCGATAATCCGCAACCCGTTGCCATGTACGAAGACCCGGCAGGGTGGATTCGCGCGCCACGCGACCACCGAGGACCTCCCGAGCATCGGTCAGGGCCACGTCATAGCCGCGCTTGCCGAGCTGATGGGCCGCTTCCAGACCCGCCGGTCCAGCGCCGATCACCAGCACGCGGGCGTCCCGCGTCTTCGGCGCGATCCTCTCCGGATGCCAGCCGCGCCGCCATTCCTCACCCATGGTGGGATTCTGCGTGCAGCGCAGCGGCACCGACTGCATGTCACCGGCCACGCAGATATTGCAGCCAATGCATTCGCGCAGATCTTCGGAGCGACCTTCCTCGATTTTCCGCGGAAGGAAGGGATCGGCGATGGAAGGCCGCGCGGCTCCGATGAAATCGAGCACGCCCGACCGAATCTGCTGGACCATCGCGTCCGGGGATGTAAACCGCCCTACGCCGACCACAGGCTTCGTGGTCAGCTGCTTGAGACCCCGCACGAAGGGCTCCTGGAAGCCCTCGGCGGAAAAGCGCGCGGTTCGGCTGTCGCGCGACCACGACCCCATGCAGAAATCCCAGAGATCGGGCAACTCGGCCAACAGGCCGACAATGTCTTCCATTTCCGCGCGCTCAAGACCCAATCTCAGCTGGCTTTCCTCGACGGCGATCCGCAAGGGCACGGCGCAATCCTGCCCCACCGCATCCCGGGTGTCTTCCAGAAGCTCCTTCAGGAAACGCACGCGGTTTTCCAGGGAGCCGCCATATTCATCGCTGCGATCGTTGGTGGCGCGGGAAAGAAGCTGCTGCGTCAGCGTCAATCCGTGACCGGCATAGACATAGATCAGGTCGTAGCCAGCCTTGCGCGCCCGCAGCGCCGCGTTGCGATGCCAGCGGCGGATCGCCCGAAAATCCTCCCGGTCCATGGCGCGGCTTTGCTGCGGTTCAAACCATTCGGAATTGACCGGCATGGAATTGACGCCCATGGCGGGAAGTCGCGAGGCCAGATTGGTTCGGGGGCCGTTATAGACAAGTTCAATTCCCGCAAGCGCTCCATGGCGATGAATGCCTTCCACCACGCGCTCGTGGGCAAAGATGTCCTTGTCTTCCCATATCCGTCCCTCGATGGCGGGCGAGACTTCGCTGGAGGGGTGGATTTCCACTTCCTCGGTACAGACGACCGCCCAGCCACCTTCCGCCTTCATGGCCCGCATGCCCGCAAGTGCGGAGGGTTCCCGGTGGCCCATGCCATTGCAGTGGGGCACCTGGTAAAAGCGATTGCGCGCCATCTTGGGTCCGATAGCCATCGGTTCGAACAGAATGTCGTGCCTCGGATCGCGCATCGGGGGACCTTTTGTTGTACAAATGAATAATTTCTATATTCGTACTCGCAAAGTCGTGGCTGTCAATGGCGCGCTGCGGATGAGAGGCTCAGAATTCACTTCAACCATCGCTCAGAAAGTGAATCCGGTTAGCCCCCTTATTTGTTGTAAACTATGGCCAACTTGTTGCCCGCGGGGTCCCGGACATAAGCGCTCATCCAGTTGGGGCCATAATGCGGACGCGGGCCCGGGGCGCCTTCATCCGTGCCCCCATGGGTCATTGCGGCGGCATAGAAGGCTTCCACCTCCGCATAAGTAGCGGCTTCGAAGCCAATCATCGCACCATTGCCGGCCGTTGCGCTTTCACCGTTGAAGGGTTCGCAAATCCACAAGCTGAACGTGTTGTCCGCCGCATCTGGCGTGTAGCAACGCCAACCGGGAAAGGATGTTTGGCAGGACCAGCCGATCGTCGCCAGTACCGCGTCGTAAAACTGGGTCGAGCGACCGAGATCGTTGGTTCCGAGCGTTGCATACAGTCCCATGGCCTGATTCTCCTTTGCGCCTCCAACCGGAACGAGAACATATAAAGAACAAACGACAGAAACAACCACCGGACTTTGCAGGGGACGAATTTTTTTCATCAGTCATCTCGTCACCGCCGCCACGGCTCGTTTTTCCCTCCTGTGTCAAGACCTTGCGCGTGCTTTCCCGTGTCATCTTTTTTTCACATTCCGACGTCGCAAAATGCCGGAAAATCGGTCGTAAAAGGCCTTCCCTAAGGGGACCCGGGCTGAATAGGCCGCGACAAGTATTTGATTTTTCGGCCGAAGTTTGCTTTCCCCATTTTCCACAGCTTAGAGACACAAGATGTTGTGGTTAAGAAACGACTAAGAACCAATGCTTGACGGAATCAGGTGTTTCAAAGTTAATGAGATCCATGTTGCGGCGGCGACTGGACCGGAAGTAACGAGGCCGGTTCGATACCAGACAGGACTGTTCCGACCGATATTCCCTGCGCCTCTTGACGGGCGGGGAAACGGGAGCGGCTGACCCCTTGCCAGGTTCACTCCAATCGCCCGCCCGCCGTGGGGACATGGGTAAAATTACGGAGTTGGCAAAAAATCTGTGAACACTATATTTAGTGTTTGCGAGTTAGGATCCCCACAATATACAGGGGCACATGACAGCGGCCCGCACCATCAGGGACAGCAATCCGGCTCGCGCTTTGCGGGGGTCGGAACAGGGAACTCGCGCGCCTTTTTTCTTGGGCGCCACGCATCGATAGAGGACGGAAATTCACATGCGCATCGAACGCCGTTTCACGAAACCCGGCCAGTCACCCTACGCGGAAATTCCTTTCCGCAAGGCCACGAGTGAAATCAAGAATCCCGATGGTTCGATCGTCTTCCGCCTCGCGGATATCGACGTGCCCGAGCAGTTCAGCCAAGTCGCGGCTGACATTCTCGCCCAGAAGTATTTCCGCAAGGCGGGCGTGCCTGCGCGCCTCAAGAAGGTAGAGGAAAACAGCGTTCCGTCCTGGCTGTGGCGTTCCGAAGCCGATCTGGCGGCGATGAACGGCCTTGCGAAGGAAGAGCACTACGGTTCCGAAACCGATGCCCGGCAGGTTTTCGATCGTCTGGCCGGGACCTGGACCTATTGGGGCTGGAAGGGCGGCTATTTTGCCTCTGAAGAAGACGCCCTCGCCTTCCGCGACGAACTCGCTTACATGCTTGCCACCCAGCGCGTGGCGCCGAACAGCCCGCAGTGGTTCAACACCGGTCTCCATTGGGCCTATGGCATCGATGGTCCGGGCCAGGGCCATTTCTACGTGGATCCCTTCACCGGCAAGCTCGTGAAGTCCAATTCGGCTTACGAACATCCGCAGCCGCATGCCTGCTTCATCCAGTCGGTCGAAGACGATCTCGTCAATGAAGGCGGCATCATGGATCTGTGGGTGCGGGAAGCGCGCCTCTTCAAGTATGGCTCCGGCACCGGCTCCAACTTCTCCTATCTGCGCGGGGAAGGCGAAAAGCTTTCGGGCGGCGGCCGCTCCTCCGGTCTGATGAGCTTCCTGAAGATCGGCGACCGTGCGGCGGGCGCCATCAAGTCGGGCGGCACGACGCGGCGTGCGGCCAAGATGGTCGTGGTCGACATCGATCACCCCGATATCGAGGAATATATCAACTGGAAGGTGAAGGAGGAGCAGAAGGTTGCCGCCCTCGTCACCGGGTCCAAGGTCGTCGCCAAGCATCTGAAGGCCATCATGAAGGCCTGCGTAAACTGCGAGGCCGACAATGACGATTGTTTCGAGCCGGCGAAGAACCCGGCACTGAAGCGCGAGATCCGCGCGGCCAAGAAGGATCAGGTGCCGGAAAACTACATCCAGCGCGTGATCCAGTTCGCCCGTCAGGGCTACAAGTCCATGGAATTCAAGACCTATGATACGGACTGGGATTCGGAAGCCTATCTGACCGTTTCCGGCCAGAACTCCAACAACTCGGTTTCGATCAAGGACGACTTCCTGCGCGCCGTCGAGACGGATGGCGACTGGCACCTGACCGCCCGCAAGGACGGCAAGGTCATGAAGACGCTGAAGGCGCGCGATCTCTGGGAAAGCATTTCCTACGCCGCTTGGGCATCTGCCGATCCGGGCCTGCATTTCAACACGACGATGAACGACTGGCACACCTGCCCGGCGGCCGGCCCGATCCGCGCCTCCAATCCGTGCTCGGAATACATGTTCCTCGACGATACGGCCTGCAACCTTGCCTCGCTGAACCTGCTGCAGTTCAAGGATGCCGCCACCAAGCGGATCAATATCGGCGATTACGAGCATGCCGTCCGCCTCTGGACCATCGTTCTCGAAATCTCGGTCATGATGGCGCAGTTCCCGTCGAAGCAGATCGCGGAACTCTCCTATCAGTACCGCACGCTTGGCCTCGGCTACGCCAATATCGGCGGCCTGCTGATGTCCTCGGGTATTCCGTATGACTCGACGGAAGGCCGCGCCATCGGCGGCGCGCTGACGGCGATCATGACCGGCATTTCCTATGCCACCTCCGCGGAAATGGCCGCCAAGCTCGGCACCTTCCCGAAGTTCAAGCCGAACCGCGACCACATGCTGCGGGTCATCCGCAACCATCGCCTCGCCGCCCATGGCCAGGCAACGGGCTATGAGGGTCTCGCGGTCAATCCTGTGCCGCTGGCGCATGGCGACTGCCCGGACCAGGACCTGATCGCACATGCTACGGCGGCCTGGGACAAGGCGCTGGAACTCGGCGAGAAGCACGGCTATCGCAATGCCCAGACGACCGTGATCGCCCCGACCGGCACGATCGGCCTCGTCATGGACTGCGATACGACCGGCATCGAACCGGATTTCGCTCTGGTGAAGTTCAAGAAGCTCGCCGGTGGCGGCTACTTCAAGATCATCAACCGCGCCGTGCCGGAAGCGCTGCGCACGCTCGGCTATTCGGAAAGCCAGATCGCCGAGATCGAGGCCTATGCGGTCGGTCACGGCAATCTCAACCAGGCGCCCGGCGTAAACCCGTCGACGCTCGCTGCCCGCGGCTTCACCGCGGAGAAGATCGAAGCCGTCAACGGTGCGCTCAAGAGCGCCTTCGACATCAAGTTCGTCTTCAACCAGTGGACGCTCGGCGCCGACTTCCTGAAGGACGTGCTCAAGGTGTCCGACGAGCAGCTGTCCCAGATGGACTTCAACCTGCTCGATCATCTGGGCTTTACCCGCAAGGACATCGAGGCCGCGAACATCCATGTCTGCGGGGCGATGACGCTGGAAGGTGCGCCTTATCTGAAGAACGAGCATCTCGCCGTCTTCGATTGCGCCAATCCCTGCGGCAAGATCGGCAAGCGCTATCTGTCGGTGGAAAGCCACATCCGCATGATGGCGGCTGCCCAGCCCTTCATCTCGGGTGCGATCTCCAAGACGATCAACATGCCGAACGATGCGACGGTGGACGACTGCAAGAGCGCCTACATGCTCTCCTGGAAGCTCGGCCTCAAGGCCAACGCGCTCTACCGTGACGGCTCCAAGCTCTCGCAGCCGCTCAATGCCTCGCTGATCGAGGACGAGGACGACGAGGATATGATGGAGGAATTCCTCCAGCAGCCGGTGGCCGCCCAAGCCGTCACCGTCACGGAGAAGATCGTCGAGCGTGTGATCGAAAAGGTGGTGCATGGCCGCGACAAGCTGCCGAACCGCCGTCAGGGCTATACCCAGAAGGCCGTCGTCGGCGGTCACAAGGTTTACCTGCGCACCGGCGAATTCGGCGATGGCCGCCTCGGCGAAATCTTCATCGACATGCACAAGGAAGGTGCTGCCTTCCGTGCGATGATGAACAACTTCGCCATCGCGATCTCGCTCGGCCTGCAATATGGCGTGCCGCTGGAAGAATATGTGGAGGCCTTCACCTTCACCAAGTTCGAACCGGCCGGCATGGTGCAGGGCAATGATGCGATCAAGAACGCGACGTCGATCCTCGACTACGTGTTCCGCGAACTGGCCGTCTCCTATCTCGGCCGTCACGATCTCGCCCATGTCGATACGTCGGATTTCGGCAATACGGCGCTCGGCAAGGGCATCCAGGAAGGCAAGACCAACCTGGTCTCGACCGGCTGGACCCGCGGCCACAAGCCGACCCTCGTCTCCGGCCACATGCCGATGGGTGAGGCCAAGGGCTCGGCAACGGGCGCGCCTGCAAAGTCTTCGAGCAGCGGCAACGTAACGGCCTTCGCCGGCTCGGCCGCCCGCAAGCTCGAAACGACCGTGGCCATCTCCACCTCGGAAGTGGTCTCCTTCAAGCGGGACTACGAAGAGCGCGCCGCGGAACTGGCGGAAGAAATCGCCGAGGAAGTCGCGACCGAAGAGCAGCAGTCCACCACCGCCCTCTTCTCCGACAAGGCCGCCGCTGACGCCGCATCGGCCAAGGCGGAGGCCAAGAAGGTGGAAGCCGAACGCCGCGCCCGCTCCATCATGCAGGGCTACACCGGCAATATGTGCTCGGAGTGCCAGAACTTCACGATGGTCCGCAACGGCACCTGCGAAAAGTGCGACACCTGCGGCGCGACGAGCGGCTGCAGCTGATAAGATTTTACTAACTGACTCCCTGAGAACACGACAAAGGCCCAGGCAAAAGCTTGGGCCTTTTTACTTTCTCTTATATGTTACCAATCTAAATAATGCCTTCATATTCAAAATGTATAAAAATCTCAAATTTTCAGGATAAAAATATGATTCAGCTCTTTCAGGCTCAAGACAAGACGTTGTTCAACGATTTCAAGATGAGCGTACGTCGGGAGATCGTTAGTCGAATTAGCGTCCTGCCCGAATCTTACCTCCTGATCGAAAACAGATCTGCGACCCTATATTCATTTATTGACGATTTTAGATTGGTACCCATTAAATTGCTGGATGGCCATAGCATCGACATACAAGAAATCGGCGAACAGTATAAAAACAATTCATGCACCATATTTTTCACATTGCCATTTGAAGGCAGCAAGATTTTATGGACAATGGAAACACATGAATGCGAGCAAGAACTTTACGTTGAATCTATTGGACCGAATTCGATCATAATTAAAATAACACTTGAAAGTCTGGATAAAGATGCCGCCAGACACACTTTAGACCAGACGCGCAAGAAAATAGAGCGAAACCTCCAAATTCAATCTCAAATTGTATTATCGCACAACAGAGATATTGCTTTGTTCATAAACGAACAGATCCTCAAGAGGGCAGCGAAATATGATGAGATGCGCCAGCTGAGATTTGCCCTGAGGCCGTAACCGCTTGCCGGAGTCAACAGCTTGAGCATTGGTGTTGCCACCGCACGCCTTGCAGGACACTGGCCCTCAGACTGGCAGCAGTCAGGCGGCTCGGCCGCGGCGGGAGGTCCCGTCCTGAGGGTGGTACGCGCCCGAGGGGTAGAGTTTGAACTGGGCGACGAGATCGCGCAGCCGTGAAGCCTCCTGCGAGAGGGCTGCAGAAGCGGCTGTCGTCTGCTCCACCATGGCGGCATTTTGTTGGGTGGTTCGGTCCATGGCATTCACCGCCTGGTTCACCTCGCCCATGCCCATGGATTGCTCGCGCGCCGACGTGGCGATCGCCTCCATATGATCGTTGATCCCGGCAATATGTTCGCCGATGGATTTCAGAGCGAGACCGGTTTCGCGCACGAGGGTTACACCGCCTGCCACCTCGGTCGAAGAATTATGGATCAAACCCTTGATTTCCTTCGCTGCCTGGGCGGAACGCTGCGCAAGCTCGCGCACTTCCTGAGCCACGACGGCAAATCCTTTTCCGGCCTCGCCTGCACGGGCGGCCTCGACGCCGGCGTTGAGGGCCAGAAGATTGGTCTGGAATGCAATCTCATCGATCACGCCAAGAATGTTTGTGATTTGCTGGGACGCGGCCTCGATGCGCTGCATCGCCTCCTCGGCACGGGAAACCACCCCCACGGATCGCGACGCGCCGGAATTCGCATCCGTTGCCGCTGCCCTCGCCTCATCGGTGCGTCGGCTGGACTTGCTGATGTTATCGGTAATGGCGTCGAGTGAAGATACGGTCTGCTCAAGGGACGCCGCCTGTTGCTCGGTCCGGGCAGCGAGATCGAGCGTGCCTGCAGATATTTCGCGCACACCGTCGTCAATCGCGGCAATACCGAGGGAAATGGCGGAGAGTGTGTCCCCCAGCTGCTTTACCGATGAATTGAAATCATGGCGCAACGCCTCGAATTCAGGCGCAAAAGCCTCTTCCAACTGGAAGGCGAGGTCGGCGGACGCCAATCGCTGAAGGCCCTTTGCGAGGCCAGCCGTTGCGACCCGGAGGCGTTCGGCGGCTTCCTGCTCTGCTTTTTCCTGCGCCGCCAGGCGCGTGAGATGGGCCTCTTCACGCTGCCGCTCGGCCTGTTCTTCCAGGGTGCGCTTGGCGATAGCCGCCTGTCTGAAGATCTCGACAGAAGAAGCCATGGCCCCGATTTCATCGGTCCGACCCTTGCCGGCACACATAATGGCGGTATTTCCATTGGCCAATTGCGTCATATCGGCCGTCAGAGACAGAATGGGCTGCGTTACGTTACGACGCACGAGGATTTCCAGGGAGAGCGAGAACAGCGCCGCGACGCCGAAGAGCCCGATCAGCAAGCGGTTGATGGTGGACTGAACAGCGCCGTTTTCCTGAACCGTTCCGGCGGAAACAAGGCTGATCTGGTCTCCGGCGTGCTCCATTGCCGTTTCCAGATTGGAGAACTGGGCCAGGAAATCCGGCAGAGCCTTCACGGCTTCCGCCTGGTTTTTCCCGGCCAGCGAGACCATGGCCGAGGCGCTGTCGATGTAGGTTTTCAAGGGAGCATCGAGATCGCCGAGCACCTTTTGGGTAATGGGGTCTGCGGCAAGCTTCTGGTTCGCTGCCACCATATCCATGAAGGACTGGCGATGCTCGTCGAGATCGGCCTGAACCGTATCACCCGAGATGCCGTTTGCCGGATCGGCCGCCAATATGGCGGCCAGCACGTCGGCTCTCAGCGCGTCATGCATCATGTCGGCCTGCATGTGGTTCCTGAGGATTTCAGAGGATCGGCTGACATGATCGCCGTTCCGAACGAGCGCATCGACCGACCAGAGGCCCACTCCCGTAATGCCAGCCGAGAGGAGAAATATGGCTACGCTCGCACCGGTGACTTTTCTCTGGATAGAAGCCATGGGGTCTGTTCCTCGTCCAAACGTAGAGAGGATTTTAGCCCAACATGCTTAATGAACGCTCAAGGAATCAGTGCGCCTTTTACAGCCCCCTCCAGGCTAGTTCCCCTTCGCGGCTCCCTCCTCGGTCGAAGCGGGCTTCCGGTGCGGCTGGAATGGATCGGCAAGCGCAGCCTCCGGGCGACTGACGGGATATTTGGTCCGCGAGATCCGCGCCGCAAGCTCCTTTGGTCCTTCCCGCTCCAGCAGGGCACGGAAGGTGGGGTGCATGCCGCCGTCCATATAGGACAAGGCCATGGACTGGCTGGAGGAGGACAAGGCAGCCTCGACCTTCTGGCGCTCGCGCTCCAGACCCGCCTGCAGGGACGGATCGACCAGACTCTGCCCGGGCGGGCAGGCCGCCAACGGGTCCTGGGGCTCGCCGCCCGGATAGGTCATGTTGAACATGTAGCGGCCGCCGCAAACCGACACACGGGGCGGCTGGCGGGTCAAGGCGAAGCTGTCATAGCCTTCCTTCAGCGTGCGCCAGAAGGGCAAATTCTCATCCGTCTTGTAGCGCGCCAGATTTTCCGCAGTCATCCGGAACGGGTATGCCTGCACCTGAAATGCCGCCTGACCGGACGAGAGCGCCTTGGCAACCACGGCATAGATTTCACCGATGCCCTGATCCGTGACCGCGTAGCAGCCGGACGACGAGCAGGCGCCGTGAACCATCAAGGCCTCACCCGAATAGCCGCGCGCGGCCTCCAGCCGGTTGGGATAGCCGAGATTGAACGACAGGAAATAACGCGACTTCGGGTTCAGCATCCCGGCCGAGACCTGGTAAAACCCTTCCGGCGCCTGGCGGTCGCCGCTTTTCTTCTTCGGACCGAGTTTGCCGGACCAACGGCACATGGGATAGGTCTTCAGCAGCGCATATCGCCCCGTCCGGTCCATCTTCCAGATTTCCAGTTCGCTTTCCTGCTTGAAGATTCGCACAAGGACTGGGCTTTCCGCCTTCATGCCCTTTCTCGACATGTCGGCCAGCAGTTTCTGCGGAATCGGGGGAACCGCGTTGGCGAGATCATCGAGCCCCATATTGCCGACGCATCCCGACAGGAGTGCCGCAACAGCCGCAACGGAAAGCACCTTGGCGCGAAACCTGCGAAGGCCGGTGAAAAGAGGAAGGGAACAAGGGGTCATCTTCGGGATTGCCATCTTCGTCGGTTCTTCGCGCTGCCGGGGGTGCCGGGCGCGTGTGGGGTCAGGGTCTCTTCAGGCTTGCCGGCCCCGTCGGGGGCAGACATTGTCAGTGATGGTCGCAAAGGCACTTGCCGTGATCCGCAAGCACCTCGATCACCCGGCATTCGGCCACATGGCCGTGACTGCAGCCTTTCACCATCAGCTCCAGTTCCGCTTTCAGGGCCAGAAGGCTTCTGATCCTCTGGTTCACATCTGCCAACCGGGCCTGGGCAATGGCGTCGGCTTCGGAACAGGAGCGATCCGGCGTATCCTGGAGATCCAGAAGGGTGCGTATGGCCTCGACTTCGAAGCCAAGTTCCCTTGCATGGCGAATGAAGGTCAGACGCCGGAGATCGCTGTCTTCGAAGACGCGCCGGTTGCCCTGATCTCGCCGCGGTGCAGCCAGTAGGCCAATCTGTTCGTAATAGCGAATGGTCGGTACCTTGACCCCGCTCCGCCGAGCGGCATCCTTGATCGAAATGGCAGCCATGCATCCCCTCCTCGGCGGCCTGTGGTGCAATGCCCTGCTTTCTCCGGGCGCGGTTGCAGATACCACCCGAAAAAATCTGCCCGTACCGGCAAAAAAGGCCTTGCTCCTCTAGTGACTAGAGGATGTACCCCATGATCATGGCAAGATTCAGGAGCGAATATCATGGCGGATGACTGGTCGAAAAAGCGTTATCGCATCGAGGGCATGGATTGCGGAAGCTGCGCGGCGAAGATCGATACGGCGGTGCGCAGGCTGCCGGGCGTGGCCGATGTGGCGGTCTCGGCCACGGCGGGCACCATGACCGTGCATTACAGGAATGACGAGACGCTCTCCAGCGTGGAAAAGGCCGTGCAGGACTTGGGCTATGGCGTGCACGCCCGGGACAACGGTCAGCCTTTAAAAACCGAGATGAAGCATGAAGGCCACGATCATGATCACCAGCACGGTGAAACCTGCACGCATGATCACGGCGAGCCGGACCATGTCCATACCGCGAAGGCCGAGACGCAAAGCGCTGATACCGCCGGCCTCCACGGGCATGACCACGGTCCGCAGGAGGGCCCATGGTGGAAATCCGGCAAAGCGCGGCTGACCATTGCCAGCGGCCTTGCTCTCGCCCTCGCCTATGGGCTCGGCCATCTCTTCCCCCCGATCGATGCCTATGCCTTCACCGTGGCCATGCTGGTCGGCCTTCTCCCCATCGCACGCCGGGCGCTTTCCGCTGCCCGCGCCGGCATTCCTTTCACCATCGAAACCCTGATGACCATTGCCGCAATCGGCGCGGTGATGATTCAGGCCAGTGAAGAGGCTGCGGCGGTCGTTTTCCTTTTCCTCGTCGGCGAATTGCTGGAAGGGATCGCGGCGGGTCGGGCCCGTGCCAGCATTCAGGCATTGACCGAGCTGGTGCCGAAAACCGCTCTTCTGGAAAAGGACGGCCGCACACAGGAAGTGCCTGCCGAGCTTCTGACGGTGGGCGCGGTGATCGTCGTGCGCCCCGGCGACCGCATTCCTGCGGACGGCACGATCGTGGAGGGCGGAAGCGCCATCAACGAAGCGCCCGTGACAGGGGAAAGCACGCCTCTGCATAAGGAAGCCGGCGATGCGGTATTCGCCGGCACCATCAATGGCGAAGCTGTGCTGCGCATTCGCGTGACGGCCGCCGCTGCGGACAACACCATTGCCCGGGTGGTCAAGCTCGTCGAGGAAGCGCAGGAAGCCAAGAGCCCGACCGAAAGGTTCATCGACCGGTTCTCGCGGTATTATACGCCGGGTGTCCTGCTGGTCGGCGCGCTCGTTGCCATCCTCCCCCCGCTTCTCGCGGGCGCCTCCTGGAGTGAATGGATTTACAAGGGTCTGGCCGTTCTCCTCATCGGGTGCCCCTGCGCCCTTGTGATCTCGACGCCTGCGGCCATCGCTGCCTCCCTGTCTGCCGGCGCGCGCCGGGGCCTGCTTTTGAAGGGTGGAGCGGTTCTCGAGGGTTTTCGCCAGATCAATGCGATCGCGCTCGACAAGACGGGAACGCTGACGGAGGGCAAGCCCGCAGTGACCGACATCGTTGCCGAGACGTGCCCGGAAAAGGACATTCTCCGGCTGGCAGCTGCCCTTGAGGCAGGCTCCAGCCATCCGCTGGCGGTTGCCATTCTGGCAAAGGCGGCGGAGCAGCAGCTTGCCATGGCCGTTGCAACCGGTTCGCGGGCCATCGGCGGCAAAGGGGTGCGCGCCGAGGTGGAGGGAAAAAGCCTGTTTCTCGGCTCCCCGCAGGCGGCGGGAGAGCTCGCCTTGCTGTCCGATAGCCTGTCCGAACGGATCCGTGCACTGAATGACGAAGGCAAGACCGTCTCCGTATTGCTCATCGGCGATCAGGTGGCCGGCGCCCTCGCCATGCGCGATGAGCCACGTGCGGACGCGAAGCAGGGTTTGGACGCCCTGAAGGCGCTCGGTATTCGCACCGTCATGTTGACGGGCGACAATCGTAGAACGGCAACGGCCATCGGCCAGCAGCTCGGGATGGACGATGTGCGGGCTCAACTGCTGCCCGAGGACAAGCAGCGGATCGTCGGCGAATTGAAGCGCCGGGGGCTGACGGTGGCGAAGGTCGGCGACGGTATAAACGATGCTCCGGCGCTTGCGGCAGCAGATATCGGCATCGCCATGGGAGGCGGAACGGATGTGGCGCTCGAAACGGCCGATGCGGCGGTACTGCATGGACGGGTGCTGGATATAGCGCGCATGGTTGAGCTTTCTCGGGCGACGATGCGCAACATCTTCCAGAACATCACGATTGCGCTCGGGTTGAAGGCCGTGTTTCTTGTCACAACAATCCTCGGCGTCACGGGTCTGTGGCCGGCGATCCTCGCCGATACCGGCGCGACCGTGCTGGTGACCTTCAATGCGCTCCGTCTCCTCTCTCCCCGTTTCTCGGATACGGGGCGGTGAGAGGTTCCGGCGTCAGAACAGAAACATATCTCCGGTGAGCGCGCCATGGAACTCGGCAATGAGTTTTGCCTTGTGATCGACGATCTCGACCACCAGCCAGTCATTGTCGGTTCCAAAATAGCTGTCTATCGCACCCGATTTGCTGGTTGCCACGCCGGTTGCAGAGAGACTGGTCCATAGGGCCCGGACATCGTCCGAAACGAGGTAACGTCCATTCGGCAGGGCCCAGCCGCCGGTCAGGTTCAGAGTTCCGCTGGCTATCTTCGCATCGATACCGAGGCCCGTGAGATCAACGCGATCACCGGCACCGATATCGGTAAACCAGAGGTCGGCCACGCCCTTGCCACTTGAGGTAAAGACGAAGCGATCATTGCCGCCGCCGCCGGTGAAGGCAATGTCGACGGGCACGCTGCCGGTATACTGGACCGCTATCGTGTTGGCCAATGCGTTGCCGGAAAGGACAAGGTTATGTCCGGCCGCATCCGCGATCTGGCCCGGCGAGGAAAAGACGAAGGAGGCTGCACCGACCCCGTTTCCAAGGACGACCTTCTCGATATGGTCGATCTGATAGGATCCTCCACCCGCAACCTGAATCGTATCCACGCCATTGCGCGCCAGCTCGACGACACGGTCTCCGGTGCCTTCGACGACGTAGACGTCATTGCCGGCACCGCCCTGCATCAGGTCCTTGCCTGCGCCGCCGACCAGCAGATCGTCCCCTGCCCCACCGGTCAGGGTGTCGTCGCCCGCCTCTCCGAAGATTGCCTTGTTGGTGCGCGGCAGGATGACGCCCGTCGCGCCGAGGGCGTCCCGGCCCGTCAACACATCGCCCCCGGCGGTGCCTGCCGTCAGGGTGTGCAATGTGCCCTTGTAGCCGTAGGCCTTGGCAACCTCGGCCAGAAGAACCGCCGCTTCGACGGGGAAACGCTCCGCCGAGGGGATTCCATAGGATAGATCCCGTGCCAGCATCGTCTTGTAGACATCCTTGCCCGTCTGATCCCTGCCGTTGAACAGAAAATGCAGATTGCGAACGACATCGTGCATGGTGTGCACTTTCGCCACGATGCCGAGCCGGTCGGATTCGTCGATCCGCCGTGCCTCGTTCTGGTTCTTGTGATTGTAGCGGATCTCATACCAGAGAGCGCCCCGAAGATCGTTGCGAATGGCGTAGCGTACGCCGTTTCCGACCAGGGCCGGGGCATTGTAGAACATGGAGAGCAGGACCGCGCGTTCCACGCTGTCAGCCATCGCGGCGTCCGCGCCAAGCGCCTTCGTCAGCCGCGCATCGATGCTCGAGGCAAGGATGTGGTTCGCACCCAGAAGCATTTCCCCCAGCAATTTCTGCTGTTGGGTCAATGAAAGGCGAATGCTTTGCAAGGCGGCCTGATCCGCCGCGGTTCCGGCGTTCCCGGAAAGAATGGCGCGAAAGCTCAAGGCATCGAAGGCACCGGCCTTGTAGCGTTCGATCAGCCGCATGCCCTGCTGCTGAAGCGCGCTCAGCCCGCCGAGCGCATAGGTCAGCAAGCCTTTCACTTCCGTGAAGGTGAAGGCATCGATATTGAAACCATAGCCGATGGTGGGGTGCGGATCGTAGGGGGCGTTGACGTAAAATCCGGCGCTCGAACCCTCATAGCGGCCGATCAGACCGGTCAGATAGGTTCGGTAGTTTTCAGCCGAAGAGAAACCGGTCAAGCGGGAAAGCGCCATCCTCGTCATTCCATGCGTTGCGTTGACGATGATCCTAGCGCCCAATCGCCAATGTTCGGTTTAGACGAGGGTGTGCATTTGCCCAATCCAGCCATCGGGATCGACAGAAAGCCGCATCGGATAGAAGCAATTTTGCCATTTCGTCTGGCGACCTGCAGCGCTAGGTTCACTCCCGAACGCAGGCTCCCGCCGAGGAGCCCCCACCCATCTGCCTATTCCGGGAGTGACCATGACCGCTTTTCCCTTCAATCCTTCGGGTCGCTGCCGCGAGATAACCCTCACGCTCACCCGGTGGCTGAGCGAAACGGGGACGGAAGGCGAGCGAAGCTTCGGACCCCGCCTGCACGCCATGCTGTCCGATTGGCCGTGCTTCCGGGATCACCCTGAAAATCTCCGATTGCTGCCCAGTCACGATGGAACGATGAATCTGGCGGCACTGCTCCGCGGACGGCCGGGAACCCGGCGCACGCTGGCCTTTGCGGGGCACTACGACACGGTACCTGTCGCCAATTACCGCGACCTCGCCCCTCTGGCCACCGAACCGGAGCCGCTTCTGGAGGCCTTGCTGGCCGATCTTCGTTCAAGGCCTCTTTCTCCCCAGGAAGAAAAAGCGCTCGCCGACCTGGAAAGCGGAGACTTTCTCCCCGGCCGTGGCCTGCTGGACATGAAATCCGGGCTGGCAGCCGGTCTTGCCGTGCTGGAACATCTGGCGGCGCTGCCCGATTTTCCGTGCAATATCCTGTTTCTCACCACGCCCGACGAAGAACGCAATTCCCGCGGCATGCGATCGATGCGCGATTCCCTGCCCGGGCTCGCCCGCGAATGGGGGTTGGACATCGTCGGCGGGATCAATCTGGATTCGACCAGCGATCAGGGTGACGGATCGGAAGGCAGGGCGATCTATCGTGGAACCATCGGCAAGCTGCTGCCCTTCGCCTATGTGATCGGCCAACCCTCCCATGCCAGCTATCCGTTCGAGGGTGTCAGCGCCCACCTGATTGCCGCCGAGATCCTGCGGCGCATCGAGGCCAATCCCGCGCTGTCGGATACGGGCGATGGAGAAATCTCCCCGCCACCGATCTGTCTGGAAGGCAAGGATTTTCGCGGCGGATATGATGTCACGACGCCCGATGCCGTCTGGCTCGGCTTCAACTGGCTGTTTCACAGCTGGAACCAGCAACATTTGTTCGAACGCTTCAACGGCATCGTCAAGGAAGCGCTGGAATGGGCAACCGCCACGCTGGCCGGCCACGCCGAGGCCTTCCGGGCGCTTTCGGGCGGGGAAAGAGCCCTCATCGATGACGGGTTCGTCGTGACCTTTGCCGAGTTGAAGGCACGGGCTTTGGCCGAAGGCGGCGAAGACGCCGCGCAGCGTTTTGCGGAAAAGGCGAAGGGGCTCGCCGCGCTTGGAAACCCGCTGGAGACGAGCCGCCAGCTGACCGCTTACCTGATCGCCGAGGCAAAGCTCTCCGGCCCGGCGGTGGTTACCGGTATTGCGGGACTACACTACCCTCCGACAAAACCGGATCCCGCCCTGCCCTCAACGGCGGCCTTCGAGACGGCCATCGAAGGCGCCCGTCAGGACATGGCGCGCGACGGAACGGCCATCCGGTATCGCAGCATTTTTACCGGTATCTCGGACATGAGCTTTTTCGGTCATCGTCCGGAAGCGGGTTCCGTCGCGGTGGTTGCCGAAAACACCGCAGATCCGGCCATGATCGACGAGCCGCCCGCCGATGCGCTTCGCTTTCCGGTGGTGAATATCGGGCCCTGGGGTCGGGAATATCATCAGCGTCTGGAGCGGGCCTACGCACCCTACGCATTCCACGATCTTCCGATTTTCCTCTACCGGATCGCCCAGCGGTTGATTATGGCCCAATAATAAGCGAAGCGATGTGTGGTTGATTTATTTCAATTTCGAAAATCACGGGATATTGTGCCGCCGGCCGGCGATGCCAGCCACGATATTCCATACCGTTGAAAGGGTCACACCTATGAAGAAAGCCCTCCTTGCCGCGCTGGTTCTCGCACTTGCGCCGGTAGCCTCCCATGCTGCTACGCTGAACTTCCCGAGCGACGAGCCGGTGGCTTCCATCACCATCCCGGACGACTGGAAGCCGGAAGAGACCGAAAGCGGCATTCAGGCACAGTCTCCCGACGATGCCATCTACATGTCTATCGATGTTGCCGGCGGCGAAGACGTCAACAAGGCAATCGACGACATTTTTGCATTCCTGAAGGACCATGGCGTGACCGTCGATCCGGCTACCCAGAAGGTGACCGACGCCACCGTCAACGGCATGAGCGTCAAGAACTTCGAATGGTCCGGCAAGGACGAGTCCGGTGATGTATCGATCGCCGTTGCTCTGGTTCAGCCGAACCCGGAAAAGCTGCTGCTGCTCACCTACTGGGGCACCCAGGGCGAGCAGGACAAATATGGCGAAACCATCGTCGGCATCCTGTCTTCGCTGAAGCCGGCTGAATAAGCAGGCCTGATCGACAAACGAACCCCGCCGGAAACGGCGGGGTTTTTTGTTGGCTAAGGATCGGAACAACGGCCGCTTGTGCGGTGTTCTCCAGCTGCAACCACCGCAGAGGAGATCAAGACATGCGCGGCCTCAATATCATCACGCTTCTTCTCGTCATCATCGGCGGCCTCAACTGGCTGCTGGTCGGACTGGCAGATTTCGACCTTGTCGCCTCCCTGGCCGGAGGACAGGACAAGCCGCTTGCAACGCTTATCTACGTGGCTGTCGGCGTTTCCGCCCTCTGGCAGCTTGTGCCATTCTTCAAGTCGATGTCGATCGGCGAAGAACTGGCCGAAGCCGGTACCCGCCGCACCTACTAAGCCGAAGCGCTATTTAGAAAGGGCCTTCATCCACGGAGGCCCTTTTTTCATGCATCGATTCAAGTCTCTTGCAATCCGATTCCGGAAACGGGGCCAAGCGACTGGTTCTGAATCCTATTTAGCACTTCGTTCCCGACGCAGCTTGGACCACCAGTCAAGCCTTTTGCGAATCTCCCGCTCGAAGCCACGCTCGGGCGGATCGTAGAACTGACGCCGTCCCATCTTCTCCGGGAAATAATCCTGCCCGGAAAACGCATCGGGTTCATCATGGTCATAGCGGTATCCGTCGCCATAACCTTCGCCCTTCATCAGTTTCGTGGGCGCGTTGAGAATGTGTTTCGGGGGCAACAAGGATCCGTTCTCCTTCGCTGCTCGAAGCGCCGCCTTGTAGGCGGTGTAGACGCCGTTCGATTTGGGGGCAGTCGCGATATAGACGCAGGCCTGTGCCAGGGCCAGTTCACCCTCCGGTGAACCGAGAAAATCATAGGCATCTTTCGCCGCATTGCAGATCACCAGCGCCTGTGGATCCGCGAGGCCGATATCCTCGACCGCCATCCGCACCAGTCGACGGCCGATGAAAAGCGGGTTCTCGCCGGCATCGAACATCCGGCACAAATAATAGAGCGCCGCGTCCGGATCCGATCCACGCACCGACTTGTGCAGTGCGGAGATGAGATTGTAGTGGCCATCCTGTCCCTTGTCATAAACAGGGGCGCGCCGTTGCACGACGCGGGACAGTCCGTCCGTATCGAAGATCTCTCCCGGTCTGGCCGCACGCCAGACTTCCTCGGCCAGCGTGAGAGAGGCACGCCCGTCCCCGTCGGCCATCCGAATGAGGGCGGCGCGGGCATCCGCATCCAGCGGCAGAGGTTTTTCCTCCATGGCTTCCGCGCGGGTGAGAAGCTGCTCGATGCTGGCTTCGTCATGGGACTTGAAGGTCAGCACGCGGGCACGGGAGAGCAACGCGGCGTTAAGCTCGAAGGACGGGTTTTCCGTGGTGGCCCCCACCAGGATCACGGTGCCGTCTTCCATGACGGGCAGAAAACTATCCTGTTGAGCGCGATTGAAGCGATGGATCTCGTCGACAAACAGCAGCGTCTGGCGCCCGTTCATGCGGCGCGCCCGAGCCGCCTCGAACACTTTTTTCAGATCCGCAACCCCCGAGAAGATTGCGGAAATCTGTTCGAATGCGAGCCCCGCCTCACCTGACAGAAGCCTCGCGACCGTGGTCTTTCCCGTGCCAGGCGGCCCCCAGAAAATCATCGACCCCAAGGTGCCGCTTTCGATCATCCGTGTCAGCACCCCGTCGGGGCCGCTCAGGTGTTCCTGCCCGGAGACCTCCGCCAGCGTTGCGGGCCGAAGGCGGTCCGCAAGCGGCCGGCGGTTGGCCACTTCTTCCGGCACATGAGGCGAAAACAGATCGCTCATCGGAAAATCTGCCGGAAAATCTGCCCACCGCGATTGACCTCGACCTGCCAGAAGCCTTCGTCTTGCCCGAGCTGGGTTTCCAGCGTGGCCGTGCTGTCGATGGCCGTGCCATTGAGCGAGAGGATGATATCGTTCGGTTGGAAGCCCACCTGCTGCGCTGGGGAACCACGACGGATCTGGGTCACGATGACGCCCTTCAGTTCGTTGGGCAAGTGCATCTCATCCGCAAGCCGCGGCGAAAGATTGGCCACCTCGGCGCCCGCCAGAGGATTGTCGCCCTTCAGAAGCCGCTGGTCGCGCGGCTGGGTTTCGGGCGGTCCCGCAAGGGTGAGTTTTGTCTGATGCGGTTCCCCGTTGTCGGTCACATCAAGCGTTACCGCCTTGCCGAGGCCCGCCGTTGCGAGGCGGTAACCGAGCGCGTCCGGATGCTCGACGGCGATCCCGTTGACGGCCGTAATCACCTCGCCCGGCTTCAGGCCCGCCTTGGCGGCCGGACCGCCTTCCACCACCTTCACGACAAGGGCACCGCGCGCGCGGGTAAGGCCGAGCGCGGACGCAACTTCCGAGGTGACAGGCTCGAAGGTCGCGCCGATATAGGGACGTTCAAAGCTCTTCGCCCCCCGTTCTGCCGCCGTGAGGAAGGCTTTGACGAGATTGGCCGGAATGGCGAAACCGACGCCATTCGACCCACCGCCGCGCGAAAAGATGGCGGTGTTGATGCCGATGAGTTCGCCCCTCATATTCATCAACGCTCCGCCGGAATTTCCGGGGTTGATGGCGGCATCGGTCTGGATGAAGAACCCGAATTCGGATTTCACGACCTGATTGCGCGCCAAGGCGGACACGATGCCCGACGTCACAGTCTGCCCTACGCCGAACGGATTCCCGATGGCGAGGACCAGATCGCCGACCTCCACCTTGTCCGAGTTTCCGATCGGCAGCGGAGCAAACGTGTCCTTGCTCTTGATCTTGAGCACCGCGAGATCGACCCGTTCATCCTTCATCACCAGATCGCAGGGGTATTCCCGACCATCCGCAAGCGCCACCTTGATATCGTCAGCGCCCTCGATGACGTGGTTGTTGGTGATGACCATGCCGGAAGCCGTGGCAATGACACCCGAACCAAGAGACGACTGTTTTTCCGTCCGGTTCGGCATGCGCTGGCCGAAGAACTGTTCGAAGAAGGGATCGTCCAGGAAAGGAGAGCGACGTTCGACCACGCGCTCCGCATAGACATTCACCACGGAACCGGCAGTCTGCTTCACCAGAGGCGCAAAGGAGAGCTGCATTTCCGAAGCGGTTTGCGGAACCGTTTTGGTGTCTTCCGCGCGGAGGCTGACGGCCGGTAGAAGCGACGCAACGAGCACGAGGCTGATAAATCGGCTTCCCTTGAACAACATGCTGATTCCCTTTCCTTAGTCTGACCGGAACATGGTCATTCCGAGCTTGGATGAAAAGAGGGCGAAAGCATGGAGAAGGCCGGTTCGTCAGGCTTTCCACCGCAAGGGCCCTCTCAGGGGGCGGGTGCCGACAAGCGGGGAACTAAGAGAAAGGGCCATTCTCTCGAATGGCCCTGCATTGTGATTATTTCAAAAGGCTCAGATCGCGAACCGCACCCTTGTCTGCGCTCGTCGCAAAAGCGGCGTAGACTTTGAGTGCTGTGGACACAGCGCGCTTGCGCGCCTCGGCAGGCTGCCAGCCCTTGGCATCCTGTTCTGCCCGGCGACGCGCCAGTTCGTCTTCGGAAACGCGCAGGCTGATCCCACGATTGGGAATGTCGATATCGATCATGTCACCGTCGCGCACGAGGCCGATCAGGCCACCATTGGCAGCTTCCGGCGAGACGTGGCCGATGGAAAGACCAGAAGTGCCTCCGGAGAAGCGGCCATCCGTGATGAGGGCGCAGGCTTTTCCGAGGCCTTTCGACTTCAGGTAGCTCGTCGGATAGAGCATTTCCTGCATGCCCGGACCGCCCTTCGGGCCTTCGTAGCGAATGACAACCACATCGCCGGCCTTGATCTCGTTGGAGAGGATCGCCTTGACGGACGCATCCTGGCTTTCGAAGACCCGGGCGGGGCCCGAGAAGGTCAGGATGCTTTCATCCACACCCGCGGTTTTGACGATGCATCCGTCGATCGCCAGGTTACCCTTCAGCACCGCAAGGCCGCCATCCTTCGAGAAAGGATGTTGGGCATCGCGGATCACGCCTTTCTCGCGGTCGATATCGAGTTCCTTCCAGCGAGCATCCTGGCTGAATGCCACCTGGGTGGGAATGCCTCCGGGTGCGGCGGAAAAGAGCTTGTGTGCTGCGGGATTGTCGCTGATCGCGATATCCCAGTTGTCCAGCGCCTCGCGCATCGAGCTGGAATGCACGGTCGGCAGGTGGCTGTGCAGCAGGCCGGCGCGATCGAGCTCGCCGAGGATGGCCATGATGCCGCCGGCGCGGTGCACGTCTTCCATATGCACGTCCGACTTCGCTGGCGCGACCTTGGAGAGGCAGGGAACCTTGCGCGAGAGACGGTCGATGTCGTCCATCGTGAAGTCCACGCCACCCTCATGCGCAGCGGCCAGGATGTGCAGCACGGTATTGGTCGAGCCGCCCATGGCAATGTCGAGGGCCATGGCGTTTTCGAAGGCTTGCTTGCTGGCGATCGAGCGCGGCAGCACGCTTGCATCCTCCTGTTCGTACCAGCGACGAGCAAGATCGACCACGCGGCGGCCCGCTTCCAGGAAGAGTTGCTTGCGGTCCGCATGGGTTGCCAGGGTCGAGCCGTTACCGGGCAGGGAGAGCCCGAGCGCTTCCGTCAGACAGTTCATCGAATTGGCGGTGAACATGCCGGAGCAGGAGCCGCAGGTGGGGCAGGCAGAACGCTCGATGACCTTGACGTCCTCATCGGATACGCTGTCGTCCGCGGCGGCAACCATGGCATCGACGAGGTCGAGAGCATGGGTCTTTCCATGCAGCACCACCTTGCCCGCTTCCATCGGACCGCCGGACACGAAAATGGCCGGAATGTTCAGACGCATCGCTGCCATCAGCATGCCGGGCGTGATCTTGTCGCAGTTGGAAATGCACACCATGGCATCGGCGCAGTGGGCATTGACCATATATTCGACGCTATCGGCAATGATTTCGCGCGACGGCAGCGAATAGAGCATGCCATCGTGACCCATTGCGATCCCGTCATCGACGGCAATGGTGTTGAACTCCTTCGCGACACCGCCGGCGGCCTCGATTTCACGGGCCACGAGCTGGCCGAGATCCTTCAGATGCACGTGTCCCGGCACGAACTGGGTAAAGGAATTGACCACAGCGATGATCGGCTTGCCGAAGTCACTGTCCTTCATGCCGGTTGCGCGCCAAAGCCCGCGCGCGCCGGCCATGTTGCGGCCATGGGTCGTGGTTCTGGAACGATAGGCAGGCATGTTCTTGTCCTCGATCATGTTTCAGGGATAGGCGCTGGTGCGGCTGCGGCCAAGGCGCCGGATTGGGTGGAATCCCTACCGGAAAGGCCAAGGGCTGTCACTATCACCTCCGGCAAAACCGGTACGCCCGATGCATGGCATTTTTTCGTTGTTTGAAGAAACAAATCCGCCTTCGGCCTCGTATAGCAATCATGAACACGAAAATGTGGTCGTGCGCCCCCTTTTCTCGCCCCCAAGGCGGCTTATGACTGGGCGCATCGCCAGAACCATGAGGATGTCCCCATGCCCGTCTACAAGGTGCCCTCTATTCCCTCCTTCGACATCACGCCGCAGGCTGTATACCTGAAGCGGCGCGAATTACTGGGCGTGCTGGCGGGCGGCGCGGCCATGGCTTTCGCTCCGGGCGCGGATGCCGCCAGCCTGAAGACCGTCCCCTCCCCCTACAAGGTGAATGAGGAGCTGACGCCGAAGGAGAGCGTGACGACCTACAACAACTTCTACGAATTCGGCCTGGACAAAGCCGATCCGGCGGCCAATTCCGGAAGCTTCAAGCCCTCGCCCTGGACCTTGGAGGTGGGTGGCCTGGTGGCAAAGCCCAAGACCTTCGGGCTGGAAGACCTGTTGAAGACGTTCCCGGTGGAGGAGCGCATCTATCGCATGCGATGTGTGGAAGCGTGGAGCATGGTCATTCCCTGGAACGGATTCCCGCTTGGCGCCCTGCTGAAGGCCGTGGAGCCGCTGGGCTCGGCCAAATATGTTGCCTTCGAAACCATCGTGCGGCCAGAAGAAATGCCCGGCCAGAAGGGCGGCTTCCAATCGCTGCCCTGGCCTTATGTGGAGGGGCTTCGGCTGGATGAGGCATTGCACCCCCTCACCCTTCTGGCCGTCGGGCTGTACGGTGAAACCCTCCCCAACCAGAATGGCGCGCCCATTCGCCTCGTCGTGCCGTGGAAATACGGCTTCAAGGGAATTAAATCCATCGTGAAGATCACCTTGACGGACAAGCAACCGCCGTCCACCTGGAACCTGCTCGCTCCGCAGGAATACGGCTTTTACGCCAATGTGAATCCGGCCGTAGACCACCCGCGCTGGAGCCAGGCAACCGAGCGTCGGATCGGGTCTGGCGGCTTCTTCGGCACCAGCCGCGTCGATACCCTGCCCTTCAATGGCTATGCCGAGGACGTGGCAAGCCTCTACAGCGGCATGGACCTGACGGCGAATTTTTGACCATGGCTTTCAAGCTTTCCCAGCGCCAACAGTCGGCGCTCATATGGACCCTTTACGGTCTTGGCCTTTTGCCGGCGGTCTGGACTTTCTGGGCCGGCGCCAGTGGTGCGCTCGGCGCCGATCCGGTCAAGACCTTCGAGCGGCTTCTCGGCCTCTGGACCATCCGGTTCCTGATTCTCACTCTGGCGATAACGCCCTTGCGGGATTGGGGCCTTTTCAACGGCTTGCGATACCGGCGGGCGCTCGGTCTCCTCTCCTTCTACTATGCCGCCATGCATTTCACGGTCTATGCGGTGCTGGATCAGGCACTCGTCGTATCGGCAATCATCGCCGATATCGTGAAGCGCCCTTTCATTACCTTTGGAATGGCTGCATTGACTCTCCTGGTGCCGCTTGCCGTTACGTCAAACAGCGGGTCGATCCGTCGGCTCGGCTCCCGATGGGCGGTGCTGCACCGGCTGATCTATCCAGCTGCAGCGCTCGGTGCCCTGCATTACAGCATGGCCACGAAGGTCCTCGGGATCGAACAGTATATCCATATCGGCCTGCTCATCGTCTTGCTCGCCTATCGGCTGATCCGCCGTCCGTTGCTGCAGGCAAGGAAGAAGCAAAAAGCCCGTTCCACACCGATGGATGCGATCTGAAACCGGCTTCGCTCTGCTCTGCAATTTTTTTTCGCATCTCCTGTCGAATCCGGCGATGATCGCGCGTCTTTCCATCATGCGCCAGTCCGGCGCCCCGGAAACAAAGGAGATCGAAATGCGTGTGGTGGTATTTGTTAAGGCAACCGAAGACAGCGAAGCGGGTGCCCTGCCAACCCCGGAACTGATCGAGGCCATGGGCCGGTTCAACGAGGAACTGGTGAATGCCGGCATCATGCTTGGCGGAGATGGCCTAAAGCCCTCGAAACTGGGAAAACGCATCGCCTTTGACGGTGCGAGCCGCAGGGTTCTCGACGGCCCCTTCACCGAAACCCGTGAACTTGTGGCGGGCTACTGGATCTGGGAAGTGCGCGATATGGACGAGGCGGTGGAATGGGTCAAACGATGCCCCAACCCTATGCCGGGACCCAGCGAAATCGAGATCCGACCGGTGATCACGATGGAGGATTTTGCCGAGGTCATGACACCTGAGGGCACTGCCGTACACGATCGTGTGGCCCAGAAGCTCGCGGATCAGAAGTGAGATAACCATGTCCCGGATGTTATTTCTGAACTTGCCGGTCCGGAACCTGCAAACGTCGATTGCCTTCTATTCCGCGATAGGAGCAACCCAGAACCTTCAGTTTTCAGACGAACGAACCGCTTGCATGCTGCTTTCGGACAGCATTGGCGTGATGTTGCTGACCTATGAACGCTACGCCGAATTTGTCTCGCGGCCGGTCGGAGACGCCCGCGAGCAAAGCCAGATGCTGCTGGCATTGACCTGCGAAAGCCGATCCGAAGTCGACCAGCTCGTTTTATCGGGCGCTGCAGCGCACGGGCGTGCCGATCCGACACCGTCCCAAGACCATGGCTTCATGTATTACCGCACGCTCGAGGATCCGGACGGCTACATCTGGGAGATGATATGGATGAATATGGCAGGTGAAGCGGACACCAGCTCCGCCTGATCGCAGTCGGATCTGGCCCTTGACCTTTGTCGGGGGCCGGATTCGCCTCCTGTTTGACTGCACCGTCGCGGGCATCCTAAACCTTGCGTATGAATAGCGCAGACACATATCGCACGGTTGAAACGATCTTCAGGCTGGAGCGCAGCCGGCTGCTCGCGGCGCTCGTCCGGACGACCGGTCAGATTGATCTCGCAGAGGAGCTTGCCCAGGAGGCGCTGGCTGCCGCGCTTGCCCGCTGGCCCCAGACCGGTATTCCTGACAATCCGGCCGGCTGGCTATTGGTGGCGGCAAAGCGGCGCGCCATTGACCTGCATCGGCGGAGAACGACGGCGGAGCGCGCCCTGCCGGACCTCATCCACGCACAAAACCAGGACGAGATCGCTCTGCACGATGATTACGAGCGCGCGCTCGATGACGACATCGGCGATGACCGCCTGACATTGATCTTTACCGCGGCGCATCCACTCTTGCCTCCCGATCAAAGGGCAGCGCTGACCTTGAGACTTATCGGCGGCCTTTCCACTGCCGAAATTGCCCGGGCCTATTTTTCCTCCGAACCGGCCATCGCCCAGCGCATCACCCGTGCCAAGCGGAGACTTGCGGAGCCCGACATCCGCTATGAAGTTCCCGAAGGATCCGAACGCGCCGACCGGCTTCAGACGGTGCTGGAAGTGCTGTATCTCATGTTCAACGAAGGATATTCCGCAACGTCAGGCCCAGACGGCATTCGCCCGCCCCTCTGCCACGAAGCCATGCGCCTCGGCCGAATTCTTTGCGGCCTGATGCCAACGGAGCCAGAAGCCCTCGGGCTGCTGGCCCTGATGGAGATCCAGGCCTCCCGCTTTCCCGCGCGGACCGGTCCCGATGGTGAATCCATTCCCCTTCCCCAGCAAAACCGGGCGCTTTGGGATAGACTGCTCATTCAAAGGGGGCTTGCCGGGCTCGAAAGAGCTCGTAGCCTTAGCGCTACGGGGAGCTATTTCCTACAGGCGGAAATCGCCGCCTGTCATGCCCGGTCCCTTCGCTTTGAAGAGACCGACTGGCACAGGATCGCCAGCCTATATGGTGCCTTGCTGGAGCGTCATCCATCCCCTGTAGCGGCCCTCAGCAGGGCGATCGCTCTGGGGATGGCCGAAGGACCTTCCTATGGCCTCGATCTGCTGGATGACGAGGAGGCCTGGAGCGCCTTGGCTACCTTTGCCCCTTACCACGCCGCCCGCGCGGATTGCCTAGAGCGGCTCGGCCGCACGGCAGACGCAGCCAGTGTTTACGATCGGGCCGCTGAACTCGCAGGAAATGCGGCGGAGAAAAACTTTCTTCGAGAAAAGGCAGAGAGAAACCGGCGGATGTCCGAGGCATCCTAGCCTTTCTCAAAACACATCAGCGTCTTCGCCTGCCCGCCTATGCGGGGGCAAAGGCATATCGAGGGCTCGTCCGGCCTGACCATCCATGGAAACGAAATAGGGCCAAGGTGCACGCACCTTGGCCCTATTCCTCATATAGGCAAATACGGAAGCGACCTATCAGGCGGCTTCGGCAGCTTCTGCTTCAGCGCGGGCCTTGTCGGCTGCGCCCTTGGCGTCAACGTCGCGGTCCACGAACTCGATGACGGCCATTGCAGCGTTGTCGCCGAAACGGAAGCCAGCCTTCATGATGCGAAGGTAGCCGCCGTTGCGGTTCGCATAGCGGGAAGCAATGGTGTCGAACAGCTTCGAGACGACAGCAGCGTCGCGAACCTGGGAGATCGCCTGACGGCGAGCGTGCAGGTCGCCGCGCTTGCCGAGGGTGACGAGCTTTTCGACGATCGGACGGATTTCCTTTGCCTTCGGCAGGGTGGTCACGATCTGCTCATGGGTGATGAGCGAGGCAGCCATGTTGGCGAACATGGCCTTGCGGTGGCTGGCAGTGCGGTTGAGCTTGCGGCCGGCTTTCTGGTGGCGCATGGCTTTACTCCTTGATCGCAGGCAGGGCCTGCATAACGGTTAATACTGGTCTTCGTAGCGCTTGGCGAGATCTTCGATGTTCTCGGGCGGCCATGCGGGCACTTCCATGCCGAGGTGCAGGCCCATGGAAGCGAGAACTTCCTTGATTTCGTTCAGCGACTTGCGACCGAAGTTCGGAGTGCGGAGCATTTCTGCTTCCGTCTTCTGAATGAGGTCGCCGATGTAGACGATGTTGTCGTTCTTCAGGCAGTTGGCCGAACGAACGGAGAGTTCGAGTTCGTCCACCTTCTTGAGGAGCGCCGGGTTGAAGGCAAGCTCGGTGACAGCTTCCTCGACGGCTTCCTTCTGCGGTTCGTCGAAGTTGACGAAGACCGAGAGCTGGTCCTGGAGGATGCGGGCTGCGAAGGCAACCGCGTCTTCACCGGTGACAGAACCATCGGTTTCGATGGTCATGGTCAGCTTGTCATAGTCAAGAACCTGGCCTTCACGGGTGTTTTCCACCTTGTAGGACACTTTCTTGACCGGCGAGTAAAGGCTGTCGACCGGGATGAGGCCGATCGGCGCGTCTTCCGAGCGGTTACGCTCGGCCGGCACGTAGCCCTTGCCATTGTTGACCGTAAATTCCATACGGATCTCCGCGCCCTCGTCGAGCGTGCAGATCACGTGGTTCGGGTTCAGGATCTCGATATCGCCAACCGTCTGGATATCACCAGCGGTGACGGTGCCGGGGCCCTGCTTGCGGACAACCATGCGCTTGGCATCGTCGCCATCCATCTTGATCGCGATTTCCTTGATGTTCAGGACGATGTCCGTCACGTCTTCGCGAACGCCCGGAATGGACGAGAACTCATGCAGTACGCCGTCGATCTGGACGGCGGTGACGGCAGCGCCGCGGAGCGACGAAAGCAGCACGCGACGCAGCGCGTTGCCGAGGGTAAGGCCGAAGCCACGCTCCAGGGGCTCGGCGACGAGCGTTGCCTTGGTGCGGCCGGAGGAGGAGAACTCCACCTTGTTCGGCTTGATCAGTTCCTGCCAGTTCTTCTGGATCATTGTTTTTTCCTTCCGTTCGCCGCCACCATCCAATCGTGACGACCGAGCATGAAACAAGCGAGGCGGACGATCCCCGGGGACCATCCGCCCGCCACGGACGATGATCAGACGCGGCGCTTCTTGCGCGGACGGCAGCCGTTGTGCGGGATCGGGGTCACATCACGGATCGAGGTGATCATGAAGCCGGCAGCCTGAAGGGCGCGCAGAGCGGATTCACGACCGGAACCCGGGCCGCAAACTTCAACTTCCAGCGACTTCATGCCATGTTCCTGGGCCTTCTTCGCAGCGTCTTCAGCAGCGATCTGGGCAGCGAACGGGGTCGACTTGCGCGAACCCTTGAAGCCCTTCGAGCCGGCAGACGACCAGGCAATGGCATTGCCCTGCGCGTCGGTGATGGTGATCATGGTGTTGTTGAAGGTGGAGTTGACGTGAGCAACGCCCGAGGTGATGTTTTTGCGCTCGCGACGGCGGACGCGGGTGGCTTCCTTGGCCATGGTCTTCCTTTCAAGTGATCTCTTCACCGCCGTAACACCAGCGGCTACACCGGAAGTGAAAGTGAGTGAGTAGTGAGTAGTGAGTAGTGAGTAGCTTAACCAGCCTCACACCCCGACCCGGCCCCTCTGCTCAAGACCGACACTTCCATTTCTCTCCCTTTCGGGAGCATTTCATGCAGCAAACAGCGAAAGTGAGCAGCAAGTAGACACCTACTCACTACTCACTATTCAACTACTCACTGAATTACTTCTTCTTGCCTGCGATGGCCTTTGCCGGGCCCTTGCGGGTGCGGGCATTGGTATGCGTGCGCTGACCGCGGACCGGAAGGCCACGGCGATGACGCAGGCCGCGGTAGCAGCCGAGGTCCATCAGACGCTTGATGTTCATCGAGGTTTCGCGGCGCAGATCGCCCTCTACCTGATAATCGCGGTCGATGGTTTCGCGGATCTGCAGGACTTCGGCGTCCGTCAGCTGATGAACGCGACGCTCGGCCGGAATACCGACCTTCTCGCAGATTTCCTGTGCAAACTTCGGACCGATCCCGTGAATGTAGGTCAGCGCAATTACTACGCGCTTCGCGGTCGGGATGTTGACGCCAGCGATACGTGCCACGCCTATTCTCCTTGCGTTCCCTCACGCCTTCAGGCGCTAGGTGCTTCGTTATGCGGCCAGGCCGCTTGTTTATCTCTAAGGGTTCGAACACGCGAATGCGACCGGACCCGGACATTTCTTGATCCGCGCCGTTCGCCTGATGTTGCGAGTTGGCGCGGTCTTTAACGGAATCGGCTGCAAAAAGCAACCAGTGCCGCCATAATTATTGCCCGAAGCCCCGGTTTGCGGGTGCCAGGGCCCGACAAAGGCCGGTGCCGGGAGCAGCCTGAGCCCCTCCCCGGCTCAACTCACCGCTTGTATGCGGAAAGAATCGTATCGATAGCGGTCGAAACGTCGCCGATGTCAGCCATGCCATCCACCGACTTGAGCTTCTTCTTGGCATAGTAATAGCCAATCAGAGGGGACGTTTCCTTGTAATAGGCCTGCAGGCGCGTCGTCATCGTCTCGGCATTGTCGTCCGGACGGCGCTTGAACTCGGTCGAGCCGCACTTGTCACAGACGCCAGAGACCTTCGGCTTGTGGTTATGGTCGTGATAACCAGCGCCGCACTTGGCGCAGGTGTAGCGACCGGATACGCGATCCACGAGCACCGAGTCGTTCACCTGCAGTTCGATCACCACGTCGAGTTCGATGCCTTTGGAGTTCAGCATCGACTCGGTCGCATCCGCCTGCACCAGCGTGCGGGGGAAGCCATCCAGAATGAAACCGTTAGCGCAGTCAGGCTGATCGATCCGCTCCGAGACGATGTCGATGACGATATCGTCGGAGACGAGCTTGCCCGCATCCATCACTGCCTTCGCGCGCTTGCCGACATCCGTACCGGCTGCCACGGCTGCGCGCAGCATGTCGCCTGTCGAAAGCTGCGGAATGCCGTAGTTCTCGACGATCCGCTGGGCCTGGGTTCCCTTGCCCGCGCCCGGCGGTCCTAAAAGAATAAGTCTCATCGTCCCCTCTTCCCTCCACGGAGCTTGCTCTTCTTGATCAGGCCCTCATATTGCTGCGCAATCAGGTGTCCCTGAATCTGTGCTACCGTATCGAGGGTGACGCTGACAACAATCAAAAGCGACGTACCACCAAGGGCTAATGGGATACCCGTCTGGGAAACAAGAATTTCGGGAAGAATGCAGACGATGACGAGGTAGATCGCGCCGACCACGGTGATGCGGGTGAGCACGTAGTCGAGATATTCCGCCGTGCGTTCGCCGGGACGAATGCCGGGGATGAAGCCGCCATGCTTCTTCAGGTTATCGGCCGTATCTTTCGGATTGAAGACGATGGCCGTGTAGAAGAAGGCGAAGAACGCAATCAGAAGACCGTACAGCACCATGTAGACCGGACGGCCGTGGCCGAGCGATGCAATGACCATGGTGGCCCATTCGGGAAGGTTCTGGTTATGCGAGAAGCCTGCGATGGTGCCCGGCAGCAGCAGCAGCGACGATGCGAAGATGGCCGGGATGACGCCAGAGGTGTTGAGCTTGAGCGGCAGGTGGGACGATTCGCCCCGCGACATGCCATTGCCGATCTGACGCTTCGGATACTGGATCAGAAGGCGGCGCTGCGCACGCTCGACGAAAACGATCAGCGCAATAACGGCAATCGCAACGACCAGAACGGTCAGAATCAGACCGGTGGACAGAGCCCCGGTGCGACCGAGCTCCAGCGTACCGGCAAGAGCGGTTGGCAGGCCAGCCGCAATACCGGCGAAAATGATCAGCGAGGTGCCGTTGCCGATGCCGCGCGAGGTGATCTGCTCACCGAGCCACATCAGGAACATGGTGCCGCCGAGAAGCGAGATCACGGTCGAGATGCGGAAGAACAGGCCAGGATCGGTTACCACGTTGGCGGCGCTCTCGAGGCCCACTGCGATGCCGTAGGCCTGCAGCGCGCCGAGCAGTACGGTGCCGTAACGGGTGTACTGGTTGATGATCTTGCGGCCCTGTTCGCCTTCCTTCTTGAGATTCTCGAGCGCCGGGACGACCGACGTCATCAGCTGCACGATGATCGAGGAAGAGATGTAGGGCATGATGCCGAGCGCGAAGATTGCCATGCGCTGTACGGCGCCGCCCGAGAACATGTTGAACAGCCCGAGAATGCCGCCCGACTGGCCCTTGAAGGCGTGGGCATAGGCCTCGGGATTCAGTCCCGGAAGCGGGATATGGGTACCGAGACGGTAGACAATCAGCGCCAGCAGGGTGAACCAGAGGCGCTTCTTGAGGTCCTCGGCCTTGGCAAAGGTCGAAAAATTGAGATTCGAAGCCAGTTGTTCCGCTGCAGACGCCATGCATATCTCCGCACAACCCATCCGGTGGAAGCTGGCGCCCGGTCTTGGGAGCACCGGGCCTCACCCGGAGAAAATTAAATCGTTTAGGAATTCGGCGGCGGGCGTATCGCGTTTTCTGGATCGCGTGCCTCACCCTCGTTTTCCATAAGCGTCCGGCGGATCACCTGAAGCGATTCCCTGTCCGGACAGTGAGGCTCACATATGGGAGCAAAACCGCCCGGTGTGAAGCACCCCGGGCGGTTGTTTGACAAACTTATTCGGCAGCAGCCGGCTGGGCGAGCAGCTGCAGGGAGCCGCCGGCCTTTTCGACCTTCTCGGCGGTCGGCTTGGAAGCGCCAGCAACGACGAGGGTCAGCTTTGCCTTCAGCTCGCCGTCGGACAGGAGGCGAACGCCATCCTTCTCGCGACGGATCACACCGGCAGCCTTGAGAGCGGCTGCGTCGACCGTGGCCTTGGCATCGAGCTTGCCAGCATCAACGGCAGCCTGGATACGGCCGAGGGAAACCTCGACGTAATCGGAAGCGAAGATGTTGGTGAAGCCGCGCTTCGGCAGACGGCGGTAGATGGGCATCTGGCCGCCTTCGAAGCCGTTGATGGCAACGCCCGAACGAGCCTTCTGACCCTTGACGCCGCGACCACCGGTCTTGCCCTTGCCAGAACCGATACCGCGACCAACGCGCTTGCGGTTCTTGGTGGAGCCTTCGTTGTCCTTGATTTCATTCAGTTTCATGGATCTCTCCTCCGGCTCACTTCTCGTCGACGATGCGGACGAGATGCTGGACCGCGCGGATCATGCCGCGAACTGCCGGGGTATCTTCCAGCGTGCGGCGACGGTGCATCTTGTTCAGTCCGAGACCGATCAGCGTCTGGCGCTGTACATCCGGACGGCGAATCGGGCTGCCGATCTGTTCAACAGTGACAGTCTTGCCTGCGTTCTTAGCCATCGATCAATCTCCTCTTACTCTTCGGAGGCATTGCCGGAGGCGGCGCGGCGAGCCTGGAGCGTGGCAAACTTGATGCCGCGCTGTGCCGCGATGTCCTTCGGATGTACCTGGTGCTTCAGAGCGTCGAAGGTGGCGCGAACCATGTTGTAGGGGTTCGACGAACCGGTCGACTTGGCAACCACGTCATGCATGCCGAGCGTTTCGAATACGGCGCGCATCGGACCACCGGCGATGATACCGGTACCGGCCTTGGCGGAGCGCAGCAGAACCTTGCCGGCGCCGTGACGGCCGTTGACGTCGTGATGCAGCGTGCGGCCTTCGCGCAGCGGCACGAAGATCATGTCGCGCTTGGCAGCTTCCGTTGCCTTGCGGATCGCTTCCGGCACTTCACGTGCCTTGCCGTGGCCGAAGCCAACGCGGCCCTTCTGGTCGCCGACGACGACGAGAGCAGCGAAGCCGAAGCGACGGCCGCCCTTTACCACCTTGGCGACGCGGTTGATCGCGACCAGCTTGTCGACGAACTCGCTGTCGCGCTCTTCACGGTTCTGGCGCTCTTCGCGGGGCGCCCGTTCCTTCTGTGCCATTGTCCTCTTCCTTTTTCTTTTCCGGGTGCAATGGATGAGTTTAAGGACCGCATCCGCCCATGAAGGTGGATACGGTCCCGATGAATGGGTCTGTCTTCAGGAGACCGAAACCCGATCCGTTCCGGCGACACGCCCAAAAGCAGGCGCCGGTACGGAAATCAGAAGCTGAGGCCGCCTTCGCGGGCAGCGTCAGCCAGAGCCTTGATGCGGCCGTGATAGATGAAGGCGCCGCGATCGAACACGACTTCCTTCACACCGGCCTTAACGGCGCGCTCGGCAACCAGCTTGCCAACGGCAGCAGCTGCTGCCACGTCGGCGCCGGTCTTCAGTTCCTTGCGCAGACCTGCGTCGAGGGTCGAAGCAGCGGCGAGCGTACGGCCCGCCACGTCATCGATGACCTGGACATAGATGTTCTTCGACGAGCGATGAACAGACAGGCGCGGACGGCCATTGGCCACCGCTTTGACCTGACGGCGCACGCGATTCGCACGACGAACGAGTGCTTCTTTCCTGCTAGCCATTTCGCGTGATCCTTACTTCTTCTTGCCTTCTTTGCGGACAATCCGCTCTTCGGCATACTTGACGCCCTTGCCCTTGTAGGGCTCCGGACCGCGGTATTCGCGGATCTCGGCGGCGACCTGGCCGACCACCTGCTTGTCGATGCCGCTGACGATGATTTCAGTCGGCTTCGGAACAGCGATGGAGATGCCGACCGGCGGTTCGTAGACCACGTCGTGGCTGAAACCGAGTGCCAGCTGCAGGTTCTTGCCCTGCATGGCCGCGCGGTAACCGACGCCGTTGATTTCGAGCTTGCGCTCGTAGCCGTCCTTCACGCCCTTGAAGATGTTTTCGATCATCGTGCGGGACATGCCCCACTTCGACCGGGCATCCTTGGAGTCGTTTGCCGGAACGACAACAACAGCGTTGCCTTCCATGGAAACCTTCACTTCATCGTTGACGACGAAGAACAGTTCGCCCTTGGGGCCCTTGGCGGACACCTTCTGGCCTTCAACGCCAGCGGTGACGCCTGCAGGAACCGGAACGGGCTTCTTACCGATACGAGACATTATATATTCCCTATCTGTTTGCGGGGACCCTGCGCGATCTTAGAAGACCGAGCAGAGAACCTCGCCGCCGACGTTCTGTTCGCGAGCCTGGTGATCGGCCATCACACCCTTCGGAGTCGACAGGATGGTGATGCCGAGGCCGTTCGCGACCTGCGGAATGGACTTGACCGAGACGTATACCCGGCGGCCCGGCTTGGAGACGCGGCCGATCTCGCGGATGACCGAAGCACCTTCGTAGTACTTCAGTTCGATCTGCAGTTCGGACTTGCCATTGCCGAATTCGACCTGGGTGTAGCCGCGGATGTAGCCTTCAGCCTGCAGCACGTCGAGAACGCGTGCACGCAGCTTGGAGGCAGGCGTGGATACCGACGACTTGCGACGAGCAACGCCGTTACGGATGCGGGTGAGCATATCGCCCAGAGGATCTGTCATAGCCATGTGCCCGTCTCCTTACCAGCTCGACTTGACGACGCCCGGCACCTTGCCGGTGTTGCCCAGCTCACGCAGCGCGATACGCGACATGCGGAGCTTGCGATAGAATGCACGCGGACGACCGGTGACTTCGCAACGGTTGCGAATGCGGGTCTTGGAGCCGTCGCGCGGCAGGCTTGCAAGCTTCAGGGTTGCCTTGAACCGGTCTTCGATCGGGAGGGCCTGGTTCTGAATGATTGCCTTCAGGGCAGCGCGCTTGGCAGCCTGGTTGGCAACCGTCTTGCGGCGGCGCTTGTTCTTTTCAATAGCGCTTGTCTTCGCCATAGAGGTGTTCCTTTTCTACGCTCGTCGTTACGGTTACTGACGGAACGGGAAGTTGAACTCTTTCAGGAGAGCCCGTGCTTCGTCGTCCGAGGTTGCCGTCGTGCAAACGATGATGTCCATGCCCCACATCTGATCAACCTTGTCGTAGTTGATTTCAGGGAACACAATGTGCTCCTTGATGCCCATGGCGAAGTTGCCACGGCCGTCAAAGCTCTTCGGGTTCAGGCCGCGGAAGTCGCGAACGCGCGGAAGCGCGATGTTCACGAAGCGATCCAGGAACTCGTACATGCGGGCGCCGCGCAGGGTGACCTTCGCGCCGATCGGCATGTTTTCACGCACCTTGAAGCCTGCAATCGAATTGCGGGCACGGGTGATGACCGGCTTCTGGCCGGCAATTGCTGCGAGGTCAGCGGCGGCAATGGTAGGCTTCTTGGAGTCTGCCGTTGCTTCGCCCACGCCCATGTTGATGACGATCTTGTCGATCTTCGGGATCATCATCTCGTTGGCGTAACTGAACTTCTCCTGCATGGCCTTGCGGATGCGGGATACGTATTCCTTCTTGAGCCGCGGCTCATACTTTGCCTCAGCCATCGATCACTTCTCCCGAACGCTTGGCCACGCGAACCTTCTTGCCGTCAACAACCTTGAAGCCAACGCGAGTCGGCTTGCCGTCCTTGTCCTGGATGGCGAGGTTGGACAGGTGAAGCGACGCTTCCTTGGTGATAATGCCAGCTTCCTGCGTCTGGGTCTGGCGCTGATGGCGCTTGACGAGATTGACGCCGCGTACGACGGCGCGATCTTCCTTCGGCATAACCTGAATGACTTCCCCGGTGCGGCCCTTGTCCTTGCCGGTGAGTACGACGACCTTGTCGCCCTTGCGAATCTTTTGCATCGTCATCGCTCCCTTAGAGTACTTCCGGAGCCAGCGAAATGATCTTCATGTGGTTCTTGGCGCGGAGTTCGCGCGGAACCGGTCCGAAGATACGGGTGCCGATCGGCTCTTTCTTGTTGTCGATAAGAACTGCTGCGTTGTTATCGAAGCGGATGACGCTGCCGTCGGGACGACGGATGTCCTTGGCGGTGCGAACGACAACCGCCTTCATCACATCACCCTTCTTCACGCGGCCACGCGGAATAGCTTCCTTGATGGAAACGACAATAATGTCGCCGATGGAAGCATACTTACGCTTGGAACCGCCCAGCACCTTGATGCACATGACACGACGTGCGCCGGAATTATCCGCCACGTCGAGGTTTGTTTGCATCTGAATCATATCAGGTCGCCTTCTTGTTGTTTACCGGACCGGTTGGGACGAGCCGCCGCACCGTCTTGGCTGACGGGACGTTGGGCAAGCCCCCCTGTTCCGGCTTATTTGCTACATTCAAAGCAAAAGAACGCTCGTTGCCGAGCGTCCTTTGCTCTAAGTCCGTGCTTCATACAGATATTTCAGCCAAGTGCAAGTGCGCCGGCTGAAACTTCCGCTGAATTCAGGCCTGGACGTTGATCACCGTCCAGCACTTGTCCTTGGAGATCGGCGCGCATTCCTGAATGGATACGACATCGCCGACCTTGCACTGGTTGTTCTCGTCATGCGCCTTGTACTTCTTCGAACGACGGACAGTCTTCTGAAGAAGCGGGTGAGCGAAGCGACGCTCAACGCGGACCACGACGGTCTTTTCGTTCTTGTCGCTGACGACAACGCCCTGCAGAATGCGTTTAGGCATATTATTCGGTCCTTAGGCCTTGGCTTCTGCCGCCTTCTGGCGGGCAATGGTTTTTACGCGCGCGATGTCACGACGGACTTCTTCGATGCGCGAGGACTTTTCGAGCTGGCCGGTCGCCTTCTGGAAGCGCAGGTTGAACTGCTCCTTCTTCAGCTTGGCAAGCTCGTCCTTGAGTTGGTCGGCGCTCATGGCGCGAACGTCTGCGGCTTTCATGGGCTTATTCCTTACTCTGCAATGCGCTGTACGAAGCGCGTCTTGACCGAGAGCTTGGCAGCGCCGAGACGCAGAGCCTCACGAGCGATTTCCTCGCTGACGCCGTCGATCTCGAACATGATACGGCCGGGCTTGACCTTGCATGCCCAGTATTCGACCGAACCCTTACCCTTACCCATACGCACTTCAGTCGGCTTGGCGGTGACCGGAACATCGGGGAATACCCGGATCCATACACGGCCTGCACGCTTCATGTAACGGGTGATCGCACGACGAGCCGCTTCGATCTGGCGGGCATTCACGCGATCCGGCTCCTGAGCCTTCAGGCCGAATTCGCCGAAAGCCAGGTCGGAACCGCCCTTGGCCACACCCTTGATGCGGCCCTTGAACTGCTTGCGGTACTTGGTACGCTTTGGCTGCAACATTTTCTTGTTTCTCCGAACTTATCTTTCGCCAGCGCTAATCAAGCGTTGTCGCGGCGGCGGTCGCCACGTTCGCGGCTTGCCGGACCCTGAGCATCGCCTTCCATGGCGCGGCGCTCGGAGGCCATCGGATCGTGCTCAAGGATTTCACCCTTGAAGATCCAGACCTTGATACCGCAGATACCATAGGCGGTTTCTGCTTCAGCCGTGCCGTAGTCGATATCGGCGCGCAGCGTGTGAAGCGGAACGCGGCCTTCGCGATACCATTCCGTACGGGCGATTTCAGCACCGCCGAGACGGCCGGCGCAGGTGATCTTGATGCCTTCTGCGCCGAGACGCATGGCCGACTGAACGGCGCGCTTCATGGCACGGCGGAACGCCACGCGGCGCTCGAGCTGCTGGGCGATGCCCTGGGCAACGAGGGTCGCGTCTACTTCCGGCTTGCGCACTTCGACGATGTTGAGGTGCGTTTCGGAATTGGTCATTTCGGACAGCTTCTTGCGAAGCTTCTCGATGTCTGCGCCCTTCTTGCCGATGATCAGACCCGGACGAGCCGAGTGGATCGTGACGCGGCACTTTTTGTGCGGACGCTCGATGACGACCTTTGCAATGCCGGCCTGCTTCAGCTCGTTCATCAGGTAGGTGCGGATCTTCAGGTCTTCATGAAGAAGCTGACCGTATTCCGCATTGTCTGCGAACCAGCGGCTATCCCAGGTGCGGTTGATGCCGAGGCGGAAGCCGATCGGATTGATTTTCTGACCCATTATGCGGCCTCCCCTTTGGCTTCCACTTCACGGACGACGATCGTCAGGTGCGAGAAGGGCTTCTCGATGCGCGATGCACGGCCACGGCCGCGGGCATGGAAGCGCTTCATGACGATGGAGCGGCCGACATAGGCCTCGGCGACGATCAGGGAGTCGACGTCGAGATCATGGTTGTTCTCGGCATTGGCGATCGCGGACTGAAGGGTCTTGCGAACCGTTTCAGCAATGCGCTTGCGCGAGAATTCGAGCTCGGCGAGAGCCCGGTCAACCTTCTTGCCGCGAATCATCGCAGCAAGCAGGTTGAGCTTCTGGGGGCTGACACGGATCGTGCGCGCAACTGCCTGCGCCTCGTTGTCCTTCAGCCGGCGTTCGGCTTTAGCCTTGGCCATCGTTACTTCCTCTTCGCCTTCTTGTCCGCGCCGTGACCGTAGTAGGTACGGGTGGGAGCGAATTCACCGAATTTGTGACCGACCATGTCCTCAGAGACACTGACCGGGACGTGTTTGTTGCCGTTGTAGACGCCGAACGTCAGGCCAACGAACTGCGGCAGGATCGTGGAGCGACGGCTCCACATCTTGATCACTTCCGCACGACCGCCTTCACGAACCTTCTCAGCCTTCTTGAGAAGATAGCCGTCAACAAACGGACCTTTCCAAACTGAACGAGCCATTGGAGACTTCCTCTCTTACTTCTTACGCTGGTGGCGCGAGCGCATGATGAACTTGTCGGTAGACTTGTTCGAACGGGTACGCTTGCCCTTGGTCGGCTTGCCCCACGGGGTAACCGGGTGACGGCCACCGGAGGTGCGGCCTTCACCACCGCCGTGCGGGTGGTCAACCGGGTTCATGACGACGCCGCGAACATGCGGACGCTTGCCGCGCCAACGGGAACGACCGGCCTTGCCGTCGTTGATGTTGGCGTGATCCGGGTTCGATACAGCACCGATGGAAGCAAGGCAAGAGCCGTGCACCAGGCGCTGTTCACCCGAGTTCAGGCGAAGGATTGCCATGCCCTGGTCACGACCGACGAGCTGCGCATAGGCACCGGCGGAGCGGGCGATCTGACCGCCCTTGCCCGGCTTCATTTCCACATTGTGGATGATGGAGCCGACCGGGATGTAAGCGAGCGGCATGGTGTTGCCGGGCTTGACGTCGACAGCCTTGTCCGAAGCGATGACCTTGTCGCCGGCAGCGAGACGCTGAGGAGCGAGGATGTAGGCCTGTTCGCCGTCAGCGTAGTTCACCAACGCGATGTAAGCGGTGCGGTTCGGGTCATATTCCAGGCGTTCAACGGTGCCTTCGATGTCGAACTTGCGGCGCTTGAAATCCACCAGACGGTAGGTGCGCTTGTGACCACCACCCTGGAAGCGGACGGTGATGCGACCGTAGTTGTTGCGGCCGCCCTTCGAAGTCAGACCTTCGGTCAGCTTCTTGACCGGCTTGCCCTTGTAGAGACCGGAACGGTCCACAATAACCAGCTGGCGCTGGCTGGGCGTGGTCGGATTGAAATTTTTCAATGCCATTTTCTTAATCCCTTAGAGTCCGGTGGACACGTCGATGGACTGTCCTTCGGCAAGCGTAACGATTGCCTTCTTGACGTCCCTCTGACGGCCGGCGATGCCGCGGAACCGCTTCGTCTTGCCCTTGCGGAGAAGGGTGTTGACGGCCGTTACCTTGACACCGAAGAGAGCTTCAACGGCAGCCTTGATTTCCGGCTTCGTTGCGCCCTTGGCAACGTTGAAGACAACCTGGTTGTGCTCGGAGACCAGGGTCGACTTTTCCGTGATCGACGGGGATACGATCACATCGTAGTGACGCAGATCAGTCATTTGAACCGCTCCTCCAGAGCTTCAACCGCAGCCTTGGAAAGCACGAGCTTGCCGCAACGCAGGATGTCGTAAACGTTGATGCCCTGAACCGGCAGAACATTCACATTCGGGATGTTCTGGGCAGCGAGCTTGAAGTTGCTGTCAACTTCGGCGCCACCGATGAAAAGGGCATTGTTGAGACCCAGCGAAGCGAATGCGTTCACGAGGGCCTTGGTCTTGGCTTCGGCAGCGACCAGCTGATCGACGACGATCAGGCCTTCGGAGCGAAGCTTGGCGGACAGCGCATGGCGAAGAGCCAGGGCGCGGACCTTCTTGGGCAGGTCATGGGCGTGGCTGCGAACAACCGGGCCATGAGCACGACCGCCGCCGCGGAACTGCGGTGCACGAGCGGAGTGATGGCGGGCGCGGCCCGTACCCTTCTGCTTGTACATCTTCGCGCCGGTGCGCGAAACTTCCGAACGGCTCTTGGTCTTGTGGGTGCCCTGCTGCTTCTTGGCGAGCTGCCAACGAACCATACGGGCGAGGATGTCTTCACGGGGTTCGAGGCCGAAGATGGCGTCCGAAAGGGAAACCGTACCGGCGTCCTTGCCCTCGAGGGTCTTGACGGTGAGATCCATAGTGCGGCTCCCTTATTCTGCTGCTGCGCGGAGGCCGGCCGGACGCGGAGCGCCTTCCGGCGTGCCCGACTTCACGGCGTCACGGACAACGATCCAGGAACCCTTGGAGCCGGGCACTGCGCCCTTCACCAGGATGAGCCCACGATCGCTATCGGTGGATACCACTTCGAGGTTCTGGGTGGTGACGCGGGTCTGGCCCATGTGACCAGCCATGCGCTTGCCCTTCCAGACCTTGCCCGGATCCTGGTTGTTACCAGTCGAACCATGCGAACGGTGCGAGACCGACACGCCGTGGGTGGCACGAAGACCGCCGAAGTTGTGGCGCTTCATAGCGCCGGCAAAGCCCTTACCGATCGAGGTGCCCGTGACGTCGACCAGCTGGCCGGCGATGAAGTGGGCAGCCGTCAGCTCAGCGCCGACGTCGATCAGGTTGTCTTCCGAGACACGGAATTCAACGAGCTTCGCCTTGGGCTCTACGGAAGCGGTCGCAAAGTGACCGCGGAGAGCCTTCGACGTGTTCTTGACCTTGGACTGGCCTGCACCGAGCTGAACTGCGGTATAGCCATTCTTGTCTTGAGTGCGCTGGGCTACCACCTGGCAGTTCTCCACGCGCAATACTGTTACCGGGATATGCTCGCCAGCGTCGTTGTAGACGCGGGTCATTCCCACCTTCTGTGCAATCACACCTGAACGCATCGGTTCATTCCTTCCCTTAAGGCCCTGGCCTTAAAGCTTGATTTCGACGTCGACACCGGCGGCCAGATCGAGCTTCATCAGCGCATCGACCGTCTGCGGTGTCGGATCAACGATGTCGAGAAGACGCTTGTGGGTACGCATCTCAAACTGCTCGCGGCTCTTCTTGTCGACGTGGGGCGACCGGTTCACGGTGAATTTCTCAATCCGGGTCGGAAGCGGCACCGGGCCGCGCACGCTTGCACCAGTGCGCTTGGCCGTCGACACGATTTCGCGCGTGGAGGCATCGAGAACCCGGTGATCAAACGCCTTCAGGCGGATGCGGATATTCTGGCCGTTCATTCGACTTGTCCTTGCTCGTGTTTACCGCGTGCCCTCGTATAAGGCACACATTAACTTATGTTTAACTGGACCGGTTTCCCTAAAGATGCAGGGACACCTTGGCAAGTGCCCCCGCTTCAAAAAACCGGTCCGGTTCAATTACTCGATGATGGAGGCAACGATGCCTGCGCCGACGGTACGGCCGCCTTCGCGGATAGCGAAGCGCAGCTTTTCTTCCATCGCGATCGGAACGATCAGCTCGACGTCAACGGTCACGTTGTCGCCAGGCATAACCATTTCCGTGCCTTCCGGAAGCGTCACGATGCCGGTCACGTCAGTCGTACGGAAGTAGAACTGCGGACGGTAGTTCGTGAAGAACGGCGTATGACGGCCGCCTTCTTCCTTCGTCAGGATGTAGGCTTCGGCCTTGAACTTCTTGTGCGGCTTCACCGAGCCCGGCTTGCAGAGAATCTGGCCGCGCTCGACGCCGTCACGGTTCACACCGCGAAGCAGTGCGCCGATGTTGTCGCCAGCCTGGCCCTGATCGAGCAGCTTGCGGAACATTTCAACGCCCGTGCAGGTCGTCTTCGTCGTCGGACGGATGCCGACGATTTCGATTTCCTCACCAACCTTCACAACGCCACGCTCGACGCGGCCGGTCACCACGGTGCCGCGGCCCGAGATCGAGAACACGTCTTCGATCGGCATCAGGAAGGGCTGGTCGATCGGACGCTCAGGCGTCGGGATGTAGGCGTCAACCTGAGCCATCAGCTCACGGATCGCGTCTTCACCGATCGTCTTGTTGCTGTCTTCCAGAGCGGCCAGAGCCGAACCCTTGACGATCGGAATGTCGTCGCCGGGGAAGTCGTAGGACGACAGGAGTTCACGAACTTCCAGCTCGACGAGCTCGAGAAGCTCGGCGTCGTCAACCTGGTCGACCTTGTTCAGGAATACCACGATTGCCGGAACGCCAACCTGACGGGCGAGCAGGATGTGCTCGCGGGTCTGCGGCATCGGGCCGTCGGCAGCCGAGCAAACCAGGATCGCGCCGTCCATCTGGGCAGCACCGGTGATCATGTTCTTGACGTAGTCGGCGTGGCCGGGGCAGTCAACGTGCGCATAGTGACGGTTGGCCGTCTCGTATTCCACGTGGGCCGTCGAGATGGTGATCCCACGGGCCTTCTCTTCCGGTGCGGCGTCGATCTGGTCGTAGGCCTTGAATTCACCGAAATACTTCGTGATCGCTGCCGTCAGCGACGTCTTGCCATGGTCAACGTGGCCAATCGTGCCGATGTTAACGTGCGGCTTAGTGCGCTCAAACTTACTCTTTGCCATTTTCGGCTCTCCGTTTTGTTTCAGTCCCCAGGGGGGTCAAACTTCAGTTTCTTGTGAGGCCGAAGCCCCCGGTCACTTCTGACCGGAGTACTTCGCCTGGATTTCGTTAGCGACGTTCGTGGGGACCGGCGCATAGTGGTCGAAGATCATGGTGTACTGTGCACGGCCCTGCGACATGGAGCGCAGGTTGTCCACGTACTTGAACATGTTTGCCAGCGGCACGTGAGCATTGATCACGATCGCGATGCCGCGCTGTTCCTGGCCCTGGATCTGGCCGCGACGGGAGTTCAGGTCGCCGATGACGTCGCCGACATAATCTTCCGGGGTCACGACTTCCACCTTCATCATCGGCTCGAGCAGCTGTGCACCCGCCTTCTTGGCGGCTTCACGGAAGCATGCACGGGACGCGATTTCGAAGGCGAGAACCGAGGAGTCGACGTCGTGGAACGCGCCGTCGATCAGGGTTGCCTTGATGCCGAGCATCGGGAAGCCAGCGAGCGGACCGGAAGACAGAACGCTTTCGATGCCCTTCTGGACGCCCGGGATGTATTCCTTCGGAACCGAACCACCGACAATCTTGGATTCGAACTTGAAGTCTTCGCCTTCTTCGTTCGGTTCGAAGATGATCTTGACGCGAGCGAACTGGCCGGTACCACCGGTCTGCTTCTTGTGCGTGTAATCTTCTTCGCAAGAGCGGGTGATGGTTTCGCGGTAAGCCACCTGCGGCGCACCGACGGTTGCTTCAACCTTGAATTCGCGGCGCATGCGGTCCACCAGGATGTCCAGGTGAAGTTCGCCCATGCCGGCGATGATGGTCTGGCCGGATTCCTCGTCGGTCTTCACGCGGAAGGACGGATCTTCGGCAGCCAGACGGTTGAGCGCGAGGCCCATCTTTTCCTGGTCGCCCTTGGACTTCGGCTCGATGGCGATCTGGATGACCGGCTCGGGGAATTCCATGCGTTCCAGGATAACCTGCTTCAGCGGATCGCAGAGCGTGTCGCCGGTGGTGGTTTCCTTGAGGCCGGCGAGAGCAACGATGTCGCCAGCAAAGGCTTCTTCGATGTCTTCACGGGAGTTGGAGTGCATCTGCAGCATGCGGCCGACGCGCTCACGCTTTTCCTTGACCGTGTTCATGACCGACGTGCCCTTTTCGAGCTTGCCGGAGTAGATACGGGCGAAGGTGAGCGAACCGACGAAGGGGTCGTTCATGATCTTGAAGGCGAGCATGGCGAGCGGCTCATCGTCAGATGCCTTACGCTCGGTTTCAGCTTCGGTCTTCACGTCGATACCCTTGATCGCCGGAATATCGACCGGCGACGGCAGGAAGTCGACCACGGCGTCGAGCAGCGGCTGAACGCCCTTGTTCTTGAAGGCGGTGCCGCAGAACATCGGGTGGAACTTCACCTCGATGGTGCCCTTGCGGATCAGAGCGCGGAGCTGTTCGTTGTCCGGATAGACGCCTTCGAGATAGGCTTCCATCGCAGCTTCGTCAGCTTCGACGGCGGTTTCGATCATCAGCTCACGCCACTTTTCGGCATCAGCCTTCATGTCTTCCGGGATCTCAACGACATCCCACTGGGCGCCGAGCGATTCATCGCGCCAGACGAGAGCGTTCATCTCGATCAGGTCGACGACGCCCTTGAAGTCGCTTTCAGCGCCGATCGGCAGCTGGCAGACAACCGGGATCGCACCGAGGCGCGACTTGATCATCTCGACCGAGCGGTAGAAGTCGGCGCCGGTCTTGTCCATCTTGTTGCAGAAGATCATGCGCGGAACATGGTACTTCTCGGCCTGGCGCCATACGGTTTCCGTCTGCGGCTCAACGCCGGCATTGGCGTCGAGGAGAGCGATGGCACCGTCGAGCACGCGCAGCGAACGTTCGACTTCGATGGTGAAGTCCACGTGGCCGGGGGTGTCGATGATGTTGAAGCGGCGCATCTTGCCGTCACGGCCCTTCCAGAAGGTCGTGGTGGCAGCAGACGTGATGGTGATGCCGCGTTCCTGCTCCTGCTCCATCCAGTCCATGGTCGCAGCGCCGTCATGGACTTCGCCGATCTTATGGGACTTGCCGGTGTAATACAGGATGCGCTCGGTCGTCGTGGTCTTGCCAGCGTCGATATGCGCCATGATACCGAAATTGCGGTAGTCTTCGATTTTATATTCGCGAGCCATTGGGAGCTGCCTCTTGGAAGGGTTCGTCGATTACCAGCGATAGTGCGAGAACGCACGGTTGGCATCAGCCATCTTGTGCGTGTCTTCGCGCTTCTTCACGGCGCTGCCACGGTTGTTCGCGGCGTCCATGAGTTCGCCGCACAGGCGCTCAACCATGGTCGTCTCGTTACGCTTGCGGGCAGCGGCGATCAGCCAGCGGATTGCGAGAGCCTGACGGCGCTCGGGGCGGACATCGACCGGAACCTGGTAGGTTGCACCACCAACGCGGCGCGAACGCACTTCGACATGCGGAGCGATGTTGTCGAGAGCCTGATGGAATACCGTGATCGGCTCCTGCTTCATCTTGGCCTGGACGGCGTCGAACGCACCGTAGACGATGCTTTCGGCTACCGACTTCTTGCCATGAAGCATGATGGCATTCATGAACTTGGTGACGACCAGATCACCGAACTTCGGATCCGGGTTGATCTCACGCTTTTCTGCACTGTGACGACGGGACATTCTTTGTCTCTCAAAACTTGGGTTGCATTGGCGGGCGCGTCCATTCTAGCGCCCGGTGCTCGAATGCGAATTACTTCGGACGCTTTGCGCCGTACTTGGAGCGGCGCTGCTTGCGGTTCTTGACGCCCTGGGTGTCGAGAACGCCGCGGATGATGTGGTAACGCACACCCGGAAGGTCCTTCACGCGGCCGCCACGGATCATGACGACGGAGTGTTCCTGAAGGTTGTGACCTTCGCCGGGGATGTAACCGATGACTTCGAAGCCATTGGTGAGGCGGATCTTGGCAACCTTACGAAGTGCCGAGTTCGGCTTCTTCGGGGTCGTCGTGTAAACGCGGGTGCAAACGCCGCGCTTCTGCGGGTTCTCCTGCAGGGCAGGAACCTTGTTGCGCTTTACCTGTGCCTGACGCGGCTTGCGGATCAGCTGGTTTACGGTAGGCATATAACCATCCCTTGCAAATCTAAATCGGCACCCTTACGGGCAATTCTGTCTGCCGTTTCCGGCGGTGGCTCACACGATGTCCTCATGCGCAAAACGTGGCCCTATCCGCTTGTTACGGATGGACCACAAAAGGCAGAGGACGCAGTATTCCCGCGTCGTGCGTGCAGCATTCGTGTCTTCAACGTGCGTATAAGAACCTTGTTTGAGGCGAAGTCCAGACCGTGTCGTTCCGGATCAGCCAGCCTCACATGGGCTCCGATGACCGGCGTACTACTGTTTTAGGTCGTCCGCGTCAAGGGTCGTGTGCAATTATCTTATGGGAAGGGCCCGGGAACGGCCGGTTTTGGGGGCTTTGCGCCCCTTTGGCGGGTGAAATTCGAAAGCCCCGCGTCATATGCATGGGCATTTGGTCGAAAACGGGTTAAAGAATCGTCAACTCCGGTCCGGCGACGGGAGAATCTTCGTACCTCCGCCGCCTTTGCCAGAATCACCGACCGTTCCGCCTGTTTGCGCGGTTCGTTGGTCCTCACCTGCCGGCAGCAGCCTATCGGCGCCCTGCCCGGTTCTCCAGACACCAAACGCTCTATTCCCGGGAAAATTCGATGATTACCTCACCAGACAACGATAACTTCAATGAAGGCCCGATGGTGTTCATCGTCATCGGCCGTGCCTACGAAGAAAACGACACGGAAGGCACGCCGATCCATGTTCTCCTGACCGCACCCGATGACGACACCGCCGTACGCGAGACGCTGAACGCTCTTTCCGAGGAAGGCTTTGCAGAGGCGGATCTGGATCAGATCGGCTCGCTGACCGAGATCCCGGAGGAAGAGCCGCACGCCTCGGCCTACAAGGGCGCGCTAACAGGAGAGGTCTCCATCATCCGGTTCCGCTAGGCGGGCACGGGCATAAGCCCCTGCCCTCACCTGCTCTCTCTTCATATATTGATACGGACGCAAAAATGCCCGGCTCATCACCGGGCATTTTCTTTTTTCCGTGAACCGCTGGCGGCTTATTCGGCTGCCGGCTGCTCGTTGAGCTCCTGGAGCATCGGGGTCGCCACGCCTGCACCAGTCGTGTTGCGGCGCTCTTCGAGGATGAGCTCGTCGCGCTGGGTCGCAATACGGCGGATCTGGGTCATGGTTCCACCGGTACCGGCCGGGATAAGGCGGCCGACGATGACGTTTTCCTTGAGGCCCTGCAGCGTGTCGGTCTTGCCGGCAATCGCTGCTTCCGTGAGCACCTTGGTGGTTTCCTGGAAGGAAGCCGCCGAGATGAAGGACGGGGTCTGCAGCGAGGCCTTGGTGATGCCGAGAAGAACCGGATCGCCCGAAGCCGGCTTCTTGCCTACTTCGATCAACTGGTCATTCACGTCTTCCAGCTCGATGCGGTCGACATTGTCACCGACGATGTACTGAGAGTCGCCCGCATCGGTGATTTCCACCTTCTGGAGCATCTGGCGGACGATCACTTCGATGTGCTTGTCGTTGATGACCACGCCCTGCAGACGATAGACTTCCTGGATTTCGTTCACGAGGTAGGAAGCGAGTGCCTCCACGCCCTTGATCGCCAGAATGTCATGCGGTGCCGGGTTGCCGTCGAGGATGTAGTCGCCCTTTTCGATGTAATCGCCATCCTGCAAGTGGAAGGGCTTGCCCTTCGGGATGAGATATTCGACGGGCTCGACGCCATCTTCAGCCGGCTCGATGATCACGCGGCGCTTGTTCTTGTAGTCGCGGCCGAAGCGGATCGTACCATCGATTTCGGCGATGATCGCATGATCCTTCGGACGGCGCGCTTCGAACAGTTCTGCCACGCGCGGCAGACCACCGGTGATGTCCTTGGTCTTGGCGCTTTCCAGCGGAACACGGGCCAGCACGTCGCCCTGGGATACCTTCGTACCCGGTTCGACCGAGAGGATGGCATCCACGGAAAGCATGTAGCGAGCATCGCCGCCACGGGGCAGCTTGACGATGTTGCCGCTGGCATCCTTGAGGACGATGGCCGGCTTGAGGTCCTGACCACGGGGGGTCGAACGCCAATCGATAACCTGACGCTTGGTGATACCGGTGGATTCGTCGGTGGATTCCAGAACCGAGATACCGTCCACGACGTCCTCGAACTGAGCCGTACCGGCGACTTCCGTCATCATCGGGCGGGTATAGGGGTCCCACTCGGCGAGACGCTGACCGCGCTTCACCCTGTCGCCGTCATCCACGAAGACCTTCGAACCGTAGGCCACACGCTGCGAAGACCGCTCAACGCCACGTTCGTCCAGGATCGTGACAGCCATGTTGCGGCCCATGGCAACCAGGTTACCATCGGAGTTGCGCAGCATGTTGCGGTTCTTGATCAGCACCGTGCCTTCATACGACGCTTCGAGGAACGACTGGTCAACCACCGTCGCGGTACCACCCAGGTGGAAGGTACGCATGGTGAGCTGGGTCCCCGGTTCACCGATCGACTGTGCGGCGATGACGCCCACAGCTTCACCGATGTTGACGGGCGTACCACGGGCCAGGTCGCGGCCGTAGCAGACGCCGCAAACGCCGGTCTGGATCTCGCAGGTCAGAGCAGAACGGATGCGGACAGACTGAATGCCGCACTTCTCGATATCGATCACGTGGGGCTCGAGGATCATCTGGCCCGCATCGACGATCCGTTCGCCGGTCAGCGGGTTGTCGATGTCATCGAGAGCCGTACGACCGAGGATACGGGCGCCGAGCGAGGCAACGACCTGACCGGCATCGACGATGGCGGTCATGGTGAGGCCGGTATCGGTGCCGCAATCCACGTGCGTCACAATGCAATCCTGTGCCACGTCGACGAGACGGCGGGTCAGGTAGCCCGAGTTCGCGGTCTTCAGGGCGGTGTCTGCGAGACCCTTACGGGCGCCGTGCGTCGAGTTGAAGTACTCGTTCACGGTCAGGCCTTCCTTGAAGTTCGAGATGATCGGGGTCTCGATGATTTCACCCGACGGCTTGGCCATCAGGCCACGCATGCCGCCCAGCTGGCGCATCTGGTTCGGCGAACCACGGGCACCGGAGTGGGACATCATGTAGATCGAGTTCATCGGCTTCTGACGGCCATTGTCGTCGAATTCGACGGCCTTGATGCGGGCCATCATTTCTTCGGCAACCTTTTCGGTGGCCTTGCCCCAGGCATCGACGACCTTGTTGTACTTCTCACCCTGGGTGATCAGACCGTCGTTGTACTGCTGTTCGTATTCCTTCACCAGGGCTTCGGTGTCGCCGACGATCTTGGCCTTGGTGTTCGGAATGACCATGTCGTCCTTGCCGAACGAAATGCCGGCGCGGCAGGCATGGGCGAAGCCGAGCTGCATGATGCGGTCGCAGAAAATGACCGTGTCCTTCTGGCCGCAGTGACGGTAGACCGTGTCGATCATCTTGGAGATGTTCTTCTTGGTCATTTCCTGGTTGCAGGTGTCGAAGGGGACGTTGACGTTCTTGGGCAGAAGTTCGCCGATGAGCATACGGCCCGGCGTGGTTTCATAGATCTTCGAAACCGCATTGCCATCGGCATCCACGGTCTTGAAGCGGCCACGGATCTTCGAGTGCAGGGTCACGACCTTGTTTTCAAGGGCGTGATGCAGCTCGCCGATATCGGAGAAGGCCATGCCTTCGCCCGGCTCGTTCTGGTTCAGGATCGAGAGATAATAGAGGCCGAGAACCATGTCCTGCGAGGGCACGATGATCGGCGCGCCGTTGGCCGGATGCAGGATGTTGTTGGTCGACATCATCAGCACGCGGGCTTCGAGCTGGGCTTCGAGCGACAGCGGCACGTGAACGGCCATCTGGTCGCCGTCGAAGTCGGCGTTGAAGGCGGTGCAGACGAGCGGATGCAGCTGGATGGCCTTGCCTTCGACCAGGATCGGTTCGAAGGCCTGGATGCCCAGGCGGTGCAGCGTCGGCGCGCGGTTCAGGAGAACCGGATGCTCGCGGATGACCTCGTCGAGGATATCCCAGACTTCCGGCTTTTCCTTTTCAACCAGCTTCTTGGCCTGCTTGACGGTCGAGGAATAACCCTTCGCGTCGAGGCGGGCGTAGATGAACGGCTTGAAGAGTTCCAGCGCCATCTTCTTCGGAAGACCGCACTGGTGCAGCTTCAGTTCCGGACCGGTCACGATGACCGAACGGCCGGAATAGTCGACGCGCTTGCCGAGCAGGTTCTGACGGAAGCGGCCCTGCTTGCCCTTCAGCATGTCGGAAAGCGACTTCAGCGGACGCTTGTTGGCGCCGGTGATGACGCGGCCGCGGCGGCCGTTGTCGAAGAGCGCGTCCACGGATTCCTGGAGCATGCGCTTTTCGTTGCGGATGATGATGCCCGGCGCGCGCAGTTCGATCAGGCGCTTCAGGCGGTTGTTACGGTTGATCACGCGACGATAGAGATCGTTCAGGTCGGAGGTCGCGAAACGACCGCCATCCAGGGGAACCAGCGGGCGCAGGTCCGGCGGGATCACGGGGACGACCTTCATGATCATCCATTCCGGGCGGTTGCCGGATTCGATGAAGTTCTCGACGATCTTCAGGCGCTTCATCAGCTTCTTCTGCTTGAGATCCGAGGTGGTCTCAGCAAGCTCGACGCGCAGGTCGCCGGCGATCTTCTCGAGGTTCATGCTGGCCAGCATCTCGTAGATCGCTTCGGCGCCGATCATGGCGGTGAACTGGTCTTCACCAAACTCGTCGACGGCCAGCATATACTCTTCTTCCGAGAGTAGCTGGTTTTCCTTGAGCGAGGTGAGGCCCGGCTCGGTCACGATGTAGTTCTCGAAATAGAGAACGCGTTCGACATCCTTCAGCGTCATGTCGAGCAGGGTCGAGATGCGCGAGGGAAGCGACTTCAGGAACCAGATATGGGCAACCGGCGCTGCGAGCTCGATATGGCCCATGCGCTCACGGCGAACGCGCGACAGCGTGACTTCAACGCCGCACTTTTCGCAGATGATGCCCTTGTACTTCATGCGCTTGTACTTGCCGCACAGGCATTCGTAGTCCTTGATCGGCCCGAAAATGCGCGCGCAGAACAGACCATCGCGTTCCGGCTTGAACGTGCGATAGTTGATCGTCTCCGGCTTCTTGATCTCGCCGTAAGACCAGGAGAGAATCTTCTCCGGCGACGCAATCGAGATCCGGATGGAATCGAAGGTCTGCGCAGGCATCTGCGGATTGAAAAGATTCATGACCTCTTGGTTCATGCCTGTCTCCTTCTTGGGCTCGGGGCCCTAGCTTGCGAACGGTTCCGGCCATTTCCCGGGAGCCTCACCGTCGCTTGGAACATGTGATAACCGCAAATTGCGGCGATATCCCGCCCCTCGCCTTTTCGGCGGAAAACGGGAGATGGCGCGCGCCGGAGAGACGCGCGCCGTCCTTTGTTCTTACTCGGCTGCGTCGGGCAGCGTCTGGCCGTTGGCCGGATCGTCGACGCGGGAGTTTTCCAGCTCCACGCTGAGGCCGAGCGACCGCATTTCCTTGACCAGAACGTTGAAGCTTTCCGGAATACCGGCTTCGAAGGTGTCGTCGCCACGGACGATCGCTTCGTAGACCTTGGTACGGCCGGCCACGTCGTCCGACTTCACGGTCAGCATTTCCTGCAGCGTGTAGGCGGCGCCGTAGGCTTCGAGTGCCCAGACTTCCATTTCCCCGAAGCGCTGGCCGCCGAACTGCGCCTTGCCACCCAGCGGCTGCTGGGTCACGAGCGAGTACGGGCCGATCGAACGGGCGTGGATCTTGTCGTCCACGAGGTGGTTCAGCTTCAGCATGTAGATGTAGCCGACGGTCACCTGACGGTCGAACTGTTCGCCGGTACGGCCGTCATAGAGCGTCGACTGACCGGACTCCTTGAGCCCCGCCATCTTCAGCATCTCGTTGACGTCCTTCTCGACAGCACCATCGAAGACCGGGGTCGCGATGGTGACGCCGCGGCGCCACTGTTCGGCCAGACGAACCAGCGAACCGTCGTCGTAGTCGTTGACCGGCTCACCCTTCGGACCATTGCCGATGACCTTGCTGACCGTCTCACGCAGGGGCTCGATCGAACCGCCGGCCTGATAGGCTTCCAGCATGTCGCCGATCTGGCGGCCCATGCCTGCGCAAGCCCAGCCCAGATGGGTTTCAAGGATCTGGCCCACGTTCATGCGCGACGGCACGCCGAGCGGGTTCAGCACCACGTCGACATGGGTACCGTCCTCGAGGAACGGCATGTCCTCGATCGGCACGATGCGCGACACGACACCCTTGTTGCCGTGACGGCCGGCCATCTTGTCGCCCGGCTGGATCTTGCGCTTCACGGCGACGAAGACCTTGACCATCTTCATGACGCCCGGAGGCATTTCATCGCCACGCTGGACCTTCTCGACCTTGTCCATGAAGCGCTGTTCAAGGCGCGACTTGGATTCATCGTACTGGCCACGGAGCGCTTCGATCTCGCCCTGGACCTTCTCGTCCTCGACGGCAAACATCCACCACTGCGAACGCGGATACTCCGAGATCACGGCGTTGGAAAGCTCGGTGCCCTTCTTGAAGCCCTTCGGACCGGCGACGGCATTGTGACCGCGCAGCATGTCGATCAGACGGCCATAGACGTTGCGGTCCAGGATCGCCTGTTCGTCGTCGCGGTCCTTGGCGAGACGCTCGATTTCCTCGCGCTCGATGGCCATCGCGCGCTCGTCCTTCTCCACACCGTGACGGTTGAAGACGCGGACTTCCACGACGGTGCCGAACGTGCCCGGAGGCATGCGCATGGACGTATCGCGGACGTCGGAGGCCTTTTCGCCGAAGATGGCGCGCAGAAGCTTTTCTTCCGGCGTCATCGGGCTTTCGCCCTTCGGGGTGATCTTGCCGACCAGGATGTCGCCCGGCTGAACTTCGGCGCCGATGTAGACGATGCCGGCTTCGTCGAGGTTCTTCAGCGCTTCTTCCGAAACGTTCGGAATGTCGCGGGTGATTTCTTCCGGACCAAGCTTGGTATCACGCGCCATCACTTCGAATTCCTCGATGTGGATGGAGGTGAACACGTCGTCGCTCACGATGCGCTCGGAGAGCAGGATCGAGTCTTCGTAGTTGTAGCCATTCCACGGCATGAACGCGACGAGCGCGTTGCGGCCGAGGGCCAGATCGCCGAGGTCGGTCGACGGACCGTCCGCAATGATGTCGCCCTTGTTCAGAATGTCGCCGACGGTAACCAGCGGGCGCTGGTTGACGCAGGTGTTCTGGTTGGAACGCTGGAACTTCTGCAGGCGGTAGATGTCAACGCCCGACTTCGACGGATCGAGGTCTTCGGTTGCGCGGATAACGATACGGGTCGCATCCACCTGGTCCACCACGCCACCGCGGCGGGCAGCAATAGCGGCGCCGGAGTCGCGGGCAACGACCGGCTCCATGCCGGTGCCGACGAACGGAGCTTCGGCACGAACCAGCGGAACGGCCTGACGCTGCATGTTCGAGCCCATGAGCGCGCGGTTCGCGTCGTCGTTCTCAAGGAACGGAATGAGCGCGGCCGCGACCGAAACGAGCTGCTTCGGCGAAACGTCCATGAGGTTGATGTTGTCGCGCGGAGCGAGCATCACTTCACCGGCATGACGGCAAACGACGAATTCTTCAGAGAAGGTGTTGTCTTCGTTGAGAACCGAGTTCGCCTGGGCGACGTGGTACTTCGCTTCTTCCATCGCCGACAGGTAGACGACGTCGTTCGTCACCTTGCCGTCCACGATCTTGCGGTACGGGCTTTCGATGAATCCGTACTTGTTGACGCGGGCGAAGGTTGCGAGCGAGTTGATCAGACCGATGTTCGGGCCTTCCGGCGTTTCGATCGGGCAGATACGACCGTAGTGGGTCGGATGAACGTCGCGGACTTCGAAGCCGGCGCGCTCGCGGGTCAGACCACCCGGGCCAAGTGCAGAAAGACGGCGCTTGTGGGTGATTTCCGAAAGCGGGTTTACCTGGTCCATGAACTGCGACAGCTGCGAGGAGCCGAAGAATTCACGCACCGCAGCCGCTGCCGGCTTGGCGTTGATGAGATCCTGCGGCATGACCGTGTCGATTTCGATCGAGGACATACGTTCCTTGATCGCACGCTCCATGCGGAGAAGACCCAGACGATACTGGTTTTCCATCAGCTCGCCGACCGAGCGGACACGACGGTTGCCGAGGTTGTCGATATCGTCGATCTCGCCCTTGCCGTCACGCAGTTCGACCAGCATCTTGACCACGGCCAGGATGTCTTCCTTGCGCAGGACGCGCACGGTGTCGGCCGCATCGAGGTCGAGGCGCATGTTCATCTTCACGCGGCCAACGGCCGAGAGATCATAGCGCTCCGCATCGAAGAACAGCGAGGTGAACATGGCTTCCGCGGATTCCATGGTCGGGGGTTCGCCCGGACGCATGACGCGGTAGATGTCGAACAGCGCGTCCTGGCGGTTCTCGTTCTTGTCGGCCGCAAGCGTGTTGCGGATATAGGCGCCGACATTGATGTGGTCGATGCCGAGAACCGGAACTTCCTCGATGCCCTGATCGAGGATGACCTTCAGGGTCTTCTCGTCGATTTCGTCGCCGGCTTCCAGGTAGATTTCACCGGTCGCATAGTTGACGATATCTTCGGCCAGGTAGTTGCCGTACAGGTCCTCGTCGGAGGCGCGCAGCGCCTTGAGGCCCTTTTCCTGCAGCTGGCGGATCAGACGCGGGTTCAGCTTCTTGCCACCCTCGACAACCACTTCGCCGGTGTCGGCGTCGATCATGTCGGTGACGGTCTTGGTGCCCTTCAGCACGTCCGGCTGGAAGGGAATGCGCCAGCCCTTGCCGTCGCGCTCATACATGGCCTTCGTGTAGAAGGTGTTGAGGATCTCTTCCCCATCCATGCCGAGTGCCATCAGCAGCGACGTCACCGGAATCTTGCGGCGACGGTCGATACGGGCATAGACGATATCCTTGGCGTCGAACTCGATGTCGAGCCAGGAACCGCGATACGGGATCACGCGCGCGGCGAAGAGCAGCTTGCCGGACGAATGGCTCTTGCCCTTGTCGTGGTCGAAGAAGACGCCCGGCGAACGGTGCATCTGGGACACGATCACGCGCTCGGTGCCGTTCACGATGAAGGTACCGTTGTTGGTCATGAGCGGCATGTCGCCCATGTATACCGACTGTTCCTTGATGTCCTTGATGGACTTCGCGCCGGTATCCTCGTCAATATCGAACACGATGAGGCGCAGCGTCACCTTCAGGGGCGCCGCATAGGTCAGGTCGCGCTGACGGCATTCCTCGACGTCGAACTTCGGTGGCTCGAACTCGTAGGACACGAATTCCAGCATGGAAGCGCCGGAGAAATCCGTGATCGGGAAAACCGACTTGAATACAGTCTGCAGCCCCTCGTCAGGACGGCCACCCTTCGGCTCGTCCACCATGAGGAACTGATCATAAGATGCCTTCTGAACCTCGATGAGGTTTGGCATTTCTGCTACTTCTGGAATTTTTCCAAAAAACTTGCGTACGCGCCTGCGACCGTTAAACGAAAGGGTCTGAGCCATCGTCGCTCCTTATTAATTTGCATCCGGGCCTGCAACAGACGGATACCGCTGGCCAGTCGGCTCCATCAACGAATGGGTCTTCACTTGTCTGTCGAATGGCACTGTGGGGAACCCATGCAACCGGTCCAGCCCCTGGCCGAAGAACCCATTACCCAAGAGCCTTTTTCACCGGGCTCTTGGGTAATGTTTTCTTGGAAATACCGGGAGAGCGTCGCCGCTCTCCCGGGCATTTCGATATTACTTGACGTCAACCTTGGCGCCAGCGTCCTCAAGCTTCTTCTTGAGGTCGGCAGCTTCAGCCTTGGAAACGGCTTCCTTGACCGGCTTCGGAGCGCCTTCGACCAGGTCCTTGGCTTCCTTGAGGCCGAGGCCGGTGATGCCGCGGACTTCCTTGATGACGTTGATCTTGTTGGCGCCAGCGTCAACCAGGATCACGTCGAATTCGGTCTTTTCTTCTTCAGCCGGAGCAGCAGCTGCACCGCCAGCAACGGCAGCAACAGCTACCGGAGCAGCAGCGGAAACGCCCCACTTTTCTTCAAGCATCTTGGACAGCTCAGCAGCTTCCAGGACGGTCAGCGAGGAGAGGTCTTCTACGATCTTTGCGAGATCAGCCATTGTCTTAGTTCCTTGAAATTCGGTTCGAACCGTATTGTTGATTTACAGCGAAAATCCGCCTTAAGCGGCTTCGTCCTTCTTGGCATATGCGGCGAACACGCGAGCAAGCTGGCTTGCCGGTGCGCTGACAACCGTGGCGATGCGGGTTGCCGGGGTCTGAATCATGCCCAGCAGCTTTGCACGCAGCTCGTCCAGCGAAGGCAGGGTCGCAAGCGACTTGACTGCTTCGGCGTTGAGCGTGGTTGCCCCCATGGCACCACCGAGAACAACGAGCTTGTCGTTGGTCTTGGCGAATTCCATGGCGATTTTCGGAGCCACGATCGGGTCGACGCTGTAAGCGATCAGCGTCTGGCCCTTGAAGAGATCTGACATCCCTTCGGACTCCGTGCCCTGAAGAGCAATTTTGGCCAGGCGGTTTTTCGCGACTTTGACGGTACCGCCAGCATTACGCATCTTCGAACGAAGATCGTTCATCTGCGCAACGGTGATACCGGCATAGCGGGCCACGACAACCGAGCCCGAAGCCTTGAAGACTTCGTTCAGTTCCGTGACGAATTCGCGTTTTTCCGCTCTTTCCACTGCCTATCTCCAGTTGACAGAACCGAACATGTTCGGCCCTGCCGGGTTTACTTATGCCTCCCGAGACCTGAAATCAGGATCCCGGACGACGCTTGAGGATCCTGTCCCCTCGCGCGCTTTCCTCATCGGCCGGCGGACACAAGGCAACCTAGGTTCGAACCGGATTGTTCCTCCACGTCACGTGGATGAAATTCCGCTTCTTACCCGTCTCATGCAGGCTCAGTCATTAAGGCAGAGCCACCTGCAATCTCGGACAGGAGTTCCGGACTTTTGATCCGGAAATTTCCGGCCCGGAGGCCGGAAATCTGTTTACCGGCCGAAGCCGGAATTCTTTCGGACGCTGACGCGCTGTCCGAACGGATCGACGCTTACGCGTTGACCGAGGACGGATCGACCTTGACGCCCGGGCCCATGGTCGAGGAAATCGCCACGCGCTTGACGTAGGTGCCCTTGGCGCCAGCCGGCTTTGCCTTGATGACGGCATCAGCGAAGGCCTTGATGTTCTCTTCGAGCGCCTTGGCGTCGAAGGAAGCCTTGCCGATACCGGCATGGACGATACCAGCCTTCTCGACGCGGAACTCTACGGCGCCGCCCTTGGATGCCTTGACGGCACCGGCGACGTCCATGGTTACCGTACCGACCTTCGGGTTCGGCATCATGCCACGCGGGCCGAGAACCTTACCGAGACGGCCGACGAGCGGCATCATGTCCGGGGTTGCGATGCAGCGGTCGAATTCGATCTTGCCGCCCTGCACGATTTCGACCAGGTCTTCCGCGCCGACGACGTCAGCACCGGCAGCGCGGGCTTCGTCAGCCTTGGCGCCACGGGCGAAAACGCCGACGCGAACCGTACGGCCCGTGCCGTTCGGCAGGTTGACCACGCCGCGGACCATCTGGTCTGCGTGGCGCGGGTCGACGCCGAGGTTCATGGCGACTTCGATGGTTTCGTCGAACTTGGCGACGGCGCGTTCCTTCACCATTGCAATGGCGTCGGAGAGAGCGACGAGCTTAGTCGGATCAACGCCTTCGCGGATCTTCTGAATGCGCTTTGCGAGCTTAGCCATGATCAACCTACCACTTCCAGGCCCATGGAGCGGGCAGAGCCCTCGACCATTGCCATTGCGCCGTCAACGTCAGCCGCGTTGAGATCCTTCATCTTGGCTTCAGCGATCGTGCGGATCTGAGCCTTGGTGATCGAGCCGGCCTTGGCCTTGCCCGGGGTCTTGGAACCGGAGGTGATCTTGGCTTCCTTCTTGAGGAAGTAGGATACCGGCGGCTGCTTCATCACGAAGGTGAAGGACTTGTCCTGGTAGTAGGTGATGACGACCGGGATCGGCATACCCTTTTCCATTTCCTGCGTCGCTGCGTTGAACGACTTGCAGAATTCCATGATGTTGATGCCACGCTGACCAAGCGCCGGGCCGATCGGCGGGGACGGGTTTGCCGATCCTGCCTTGACCTGCAGCTTGAGCTGGCCTGCTACCTTCTTAGCCATTTCTCTGCCTTTCATTGTCAGCCGGTTGCCCGGCCATTTTGCCGGGAGATCCCGGCGGCTGCGGTTGCGTGGTTCGATCCCTTGCCCATCAGGCTAGGATGGAAGATCTTCCACGCGGGGGTTCGGGCCCTTGGGCCCGGGGTCAGACCTTTTCGACCTGACCATATTCCAGTTCGACCGGGGTGGCGCGTCCGAAGATCGACACTTCCACCTTCAGGCGCGACCGCTCCTCGTCAACATCCTGAACGATGCCGTTGAAGGAAGCGAAAGGACCATCCGAAACACGAACCTGTTCGCCGATTTCGAAGGAAATCGAGGATTTCGGCCGCTCGACACCTTCCTGGACCTGACCCAGGATGCGCTCGGCTTCGAAATCGGGAATCGGGACCGGCTTGTTGTCGGAACCGAGGAACCCGGTGACCTTCGGCGTGTTCTTGATGAGGTGATAGGCCTCATCGGTCAGGTTGGCGCGAACGAGGACATAGCCCGGGAAAAACTTCCGCTCGCTGTCCACCTTGCGGCCGCGACGCACCTCAACGACCTTTTCGGTCGGCACGAGGATCTTTTCGAAGAGGTGGCTCAAGCCCTTCTGGCGAGCCTTCTCCTCGATCGATTCCGCAACCTTGCGCTCAAAATTCGAATATGCGTGGACGATATACCAGCGCGCTGCCATGTTCATCTCCGCCCGATTAGTTGCCAACACGCAGCACGAGGCTGACGAGCCAACCGATAAGCTGGTCGGAGGCGAAGAAGAATAGAGCCGCCAACACCACCATGACCAGAACCATGGCCGTGGAGATCATTGTCTCGCGCTGCGACGGCCAGGTGATTTTGGACGCTTCGGAGCGAACCTGCTGCAGAAACGCAAAAGGGTTGGTTTTCGATGCCATTGACTTCCCACGCCATTACGGCGCGTAAAGCTGACTATGTCAGCCCCACGCACCGCGTGTCTGTTAAACCCTACATAGACGCCGATTCCCTTTTTCACAAGAGGGAACCGCCATCTAACGATCGATCAAATCCCAAACCAACGACAAAATCCACCGTAAAGCAGCACGTTGCCCGCGCTCCACGGTGAACAAGCCTGTTGAAATGGCAGGGGCAGAGGGGCTCGAACCCCCGACCTGCGGTTTTGGAGACCGCCGCTCTACCAACTGAGCTATACCCCTAGTCCTTCGCTCCTCAGCCTGTCGCTGCCGGAACGAGGCGGTTTCTATTCAGTTTGCATGAGGATGGCAAGCACCTTTGTGAAGATAATCAGAAACTTTCTGCACTTTGCTCAACAGGCGATGTCACCGCGGAGAGACTCGCCGAGCCCCGCCCTTTGATCCTTCTCACACCAGTTCTTGAACCAAATCCAGAATCTGTACCGCTGCGGGCAACTCCAACAGCAGCTCGGCGTCACGCTCCAGATGGCGGATACGATTGGGATCGTCGCCGGCCCAGCTGGTCATCGCCTCCCGGGTCGGCCACCAGGATATCACCATGAAGTGACATTCTTCCTCCCGGTTCTCGCGCAGCATCTGCACTTCGGTGGCTCCCAGGGCTTTCAGCTTCTTCACGCCATTCTCGTAAAGATAGGCTTGATAGAGGTCCGCTTTGTCCGGGCGCGTTCGCCCTCTCCAGATTCGTGCAATGCCCTGTCCCATGAAAGCGATCCTCCGTGCTGTTGGCGGGAGCATCGCCGATGGCCCGGCGGGAGAGAAACGACTTATTCTGAGAGCGCTTGCAGGGCCGTTGAAGCGAGCGCCGAACGGGATGGTGAAGACCCGGCAACCGTGCAAATGGGCTCAAGGTCTATCACTCGGGGACACAAAACAAAAACCCCGCCGTTTCCGGCGGGGTCAGAACCATCAGCCTTGTGGCAGACGATTACTCGATGATGGAGGCAACGATGCCTGCGCCGACGGTACGGCCGCCTTCGCGGATAGCGAAGCGCAGCTTTTCTTCCATCGCGATCGGAACGATCAGCTCGACGTCAACGGTCACGTTGTCGCCAGGCATAACCATTTCCGTGCCTTCCGGAAGCGTCACGATGCCGGTCACGTCAGTCGTACGGAAGTAGAACTGCGGACGGTAGTTCGTGAAGAACGGCGTATGACGGCCGCCTTCTTCCTTCGTCAGGATGTAGGCTTCGGCCTTGAACTTCTTGTGCGGCTTCACGGAGCCCGGCTTGCAGAGAATCTGGCCGCGCTCGACGCCGTCACGGTTCACACCGCGAAGCAGTGCGCCGATGTTGTCGCCAGCCTGGCCCTGATCGAGCAGCTTGCGGAACATTTCAACGCCCGTGCAGGTCGTCTTCGTCGTCGGACGGATGCCGACGATTTCGATTTCCTCACCAACCTTCACAACGCCACGCTCGACGCGGCCGGTCACCACGGTGCCGCGGCCCGAGATCGAGAACACGTCTTCGATCGGCATCAGGAAGGGCTGGTCGATCGGACGTTCCGGCGTCGGGATGTAGGCGTCAACCTGAGCCATCAGCTCGCGGATCGCGTCTTCACCGATCGTCTTGTTGGAGTCTTCCAGAGCGGCCAGAGCCGAACCCTTGACGATCGGAATGTCGTCACCGGGGAAGTCGTAGGACGACAGAAGTTCACGAACTTCCAGCTCGACGAGCTCGAGAAGTTCGGCGTCGTCAACCTGGTCGACCTTGTTCAGGAATACCACGATTGCCGGAACGCCAACCTGACGGGCGAGCAGGATGTGCTCGCGGGTCTGCGGCATCGGGCCGTCGGCAGCCGAGCAAACCAGGATCGCGCCGTCCATCTGGGCAGCACCGGTGATCATGTTCTTGACGTAGTCGGCGTGGCCGGGGCAGTCAACGTGCGCATAGTGACGGTTGGCCGTCTCGTATTCGACGTGGGCCGTCGAGATGGTGATCCCACGGGCCTTCTCTTCCGGTGCGGCGTCGATCTGGTCGTAGGCCTTGAATTCACCGAAATACTTCGTGATCGCTGCCGTCAGCGACGTCTTGCCATGGTCAACGTGGCCAATCGTGCCGATGTTAACGTGCGGCTTAGTGCGCTCAAACTTACTCTTTGCCATTTGAATGCTTCCTAGTGAACGTGAGGGTGGCCCGGCGAACCGGTTTGGGTGAGCCGTTTAAGGCTTTCGGGCGCAATGCGCAAGCCATAAATGAAAAGCGCCGCCGCCATCGGACACGACCTAAGCGCATCCGCAGAAACGGTCACAAAAACAAATCTTTATCGAGGATATTGGAGCGGGTAGCGGGAATCGAACCCGCGTATTCAGCTTGGAAGGCTGCTGCTCTACCATTGAGCTATACCCGCGGCGGTTTCTGATCACGAGAAGGAATGGTGGAGAGAGTTGGATTTGAACCAACGTAGGCTGAGCCAACGGATTTACAGTCCGTCCCCTTTAACCACTCGGGCATCTCTCCGTTCCAACCGGATCAAACCAAGCTTTACGCGGATCGAAAAGCGCTTCGGTGAGTGGCGCCCCGTTCGATCTGCGCCGCGTATATGACTGTCTCGTTTCCATCTGTCAACACGCTCCTGCTGCAAATTTCCGGAAAAAATCTTGGAGGGATTTCAAAAGCCCGGAACACCGGGGCTTTGCGTGCGAAGAACGGAAGACTATAAGACGGCATGAGCAAAAAGCCCCCGGAAGACCGGTCCGCAAAGGACACCCACTACGCCAATCTCCGCCGTCAGCATCGCGACCAGAAGCGCGAACGCGGGGAGATTCCCACCCCAGCACCCGCGAAGCGCCGTGGCCAGAAGGACTGGAGCCCGCCACCGCTCGCACCCGAACAGGTTTTTCTGTACGGCCTTCACACGGTTCGCGCGGCGATCCAGAATCCCGAGCGGAAGAATATTCGGCTGTCGATCACGCAGAACGCTCTCGCACGGCTGGACATAGGCTCCCCGGATGCCTTGCCCTTTCCCGTGGACATGGTCGCGCCCGGGGATATCGACAAGGTACTCGGACCCGATGCGATCCATCAGGGCGTGATGCTGGAAACAAGGCCTCTGCCCGTCCGGCGCCTGGAAGCCCTGAAGGACAGCCCTCTTCTTCTCGTCCTGGATCAGGTGACCGATCCGCATAATGTGGGCGCCATCATGCGCTCGGCCGTCGCTTTCGATTGTGGCGCAGTCATCACCACCATGCGGCACAGCCCGACCGAATCCGGGGTGCTGGCCAAGTCCGCCTCCGGTGCGCTCGAGATGATTCCGTATGTCCAGATCACCAATCTTGCGGAGGCGCTGGGCGAACTGCATGCGTTGGGCTTCACGACGATTGGCCTCGATTCGGAAGGTCCGCAACCGCTGGAGAGCACGTTCTCGGGCGATCGTATCGCGCTTGTGCTTGGCAATGAAGGCAAGGGATTGCGGCAGAAAACCCGGGAAACCGTGACGGCGCTGGCCCGGCTCGACATGCCGGGCGCAATCAAATCGCTCAATGTTTCGAACGCGGCCGCCATCTCACTTTATGCCGCACGGACCTATCTCGCAAAATAGCCGGCTTGCCCGGCATGAAAGGGAGGAAGCGCATGCAGGGCAAGTGGAGTGACATGGGGCGAACAGCGATCCTGTCCGTGGCGATATTTGTGTCAGCCGGCCCCGCCGCGCTGGCACAGGATATGGATCCCGGAATTGTCGAGGCCATGACCGGTCGTTGGCTGGCAGCGCTGGCAGATGGTGCGGCGGGTTGCACCCTTACCCTCTCGAAAGAGGGTGCAATCGGCGGGTACGCTCTGGAAGGGGCAGAAAATTCATGCGCCGGCAAAGTCCAGGCGCTCGCCGATGCGGCTGCTTGGAACTTCGGGGACAATGGCGCGCTCGTTTTCCTCGACCCCTTGCGCAAGGTGCTGATCCACTTCGAGGAGCAGGAAGGCAGCCCGCATCGCAGTGTGGAAGAGCCGTCTGTCCTCCTCTTGCATGAGCCGCCGGCGGATATAGACCGAATCCCGACGGCCAAGGAACTGGAAGGCCAATGGGAGCTGAAGCGGCCGGCAGGCAAAACGCTCTGTACCCTCGCCCTCTCTCGCGCAAAGGCGGATGGCGACAGCTATCCCCTGTCACCCTCCGGTGACTGCGACCCGGCGGTGACCAACCTCAAGCTTTTCCGGTATCAGTTGAACGGCCTGTCGCTCGACCTGCTCGGGGAAGACGGCAGTTCGCTTTCGCTCGAAGAAACGTCCCCCGGCCATTTTGAAAAGTCGAAGGAGGAAGGGGGCAAGCCCCTGGTGATGGAGCGAAAGGGCTGACCCGCTGTGCGCCCCCTGCCCCTGATCAGGCCTTCTTGAGAAATTCCGTGCGCAGAACCAGGCCTTTGATCTTGGCATGCCGGCATTCGACTTCGGCGGGATCGTCGGTCAGGTGAATGCCCTTGATCATCGTGCCGCGTTTCAGGGTTTCAGACGTGCCCTTCACCTTGAGATCTTTGATCAGGGTGACGTTGTCGCCCTCGTTGAGAATGGTTCCGTTTGAATCCCGGACGTCCATCGGTGGCTCCTTTCTGTTAGCAGGTTGCGGGCGTAGCCGGCCAATCGCCGGTCTGTCCAGACTTGCACCTTTCAAAAAAGGGGCTCGGGCCAAAAAAGACGGCCGGGAATGACAATCGTCAATTGAGGGGCGCACGGAACAGTCGGGGTAACGTTTACACGACCGGACAGACCGGTGTTTCGTCAACGGGATCGGGCTTGTCGGATGCGGTCAAATGATGTCGCATTTGACGGCGGAATCAGTCGCAAGCCTGCCTATTCTGCGTATAGTCGCCGTCTCGCCTTTTTCTTCCCAAGGATCTTTGCATGCAAAACCGAACCCTTCTGGGCGTTGCCTCCTTGTGCCTCGGGGTTTTTGTGTTTTCGACACAGGACGCCATCGTCAAGGCCGTGTCGGGGTCCTATGCCTTGACGGAGGTGGTTTCGATCCGATGCATCGTCTCGATGCCGATCCTGCTGGCCATGGTGTGGTGGGAAGCCGGCCCTTCGGCCTTGTTGTCGCGAAACTTCAAGCCGCTTGTCACGCGTTCGGCGGTCATGCTCTTTGCCTACACGGCCTATTATATGGCGTTCCCGGCGCTTAAACTTGCGGATGCCGTCGCCCTTTATTTCACCGTGCCCCTCTTTACCCTGGCGATGGCCATACCGCTGCTTGGAGAGACCATCGGCTGGCGCCGAATCTCGGCCGTCGGCATCGGCTTTGCCGGCGTGATCGTCATGCTGCGCCCCGGCGCCGGGCTTTTTGAACCGGCGGCATTTCTATCCCTGTTCTCGGCGGCAACCTATGCGCTTTCCATGCTCATGGCCCGCATGCTCGGAGGGTCGGAAAAGGCATCGGTCATGGCGTTCTATCAAAATGCCGTCTACCTCGCCGGCGCACTCATGCTGGCACTTTGCCTCCATCTGGCGGGCATAGAGAGCGCCAGCCACCCTTCGATCAATTTTCTGGTGCGCCCCTGGACCATGCCGACGCTGCGGGATTTCCTGCTGATCGCCTCCTGTGGGGTCATTGCCGCCTTTGGCGTGGTGCTGTTGACCCAGGCCTACCGCATCGCGCGCGCCAGCGTGGTTGCCTCCTTCGAATATACCGGGCTTCTCTGGGCGCCGCTCTGGGGTTTCCTGTTCTTCAACGAGCGTCCTGACAACGCCACCTATTACGGCGCCCTGCTGATTCTGGCCGGCGGCCTTTTCGCTCTGGCTTCACCCGCTGCCCGTGCAACGGACGACCCGGATAAGGCTGCTGCCAGCAAGGATTGAGGATTGCTGGCGGGGAACCTTTTGCGATCCCAGCCATTCCCTTTCTTCGCAGGCGGGCACCCGAACCGCCGCAAGTCTTTATCGGTGCGGAGATATTTCTGGCATGGATTTCGAAGGTGCGACGTTCATCGCCGCCACCCGGACGGCATTCAATCAACTGGCGGCACTCACGGTCCATTATTCCCTGTCCGTCATCGGCGCGATCATCCTGCTGATTGTCGGATGGATCGTGTCGCGGGTCCTCAGCCGCTGGCTTTACGAGGCGGTTTCCCGGTTCGATGGCGTCGACCTCACGCTAGCGCAATTCTTTTCCAATGTGATCCGATACGGCGTGATGACGCTGGTTTTCGTGACGGTCCTTGGACAGTTCGGCGTGCAGACCACCTCCATCGTTGCGGCTCTCGGCGCGGCCGGCCTCGCCATCGGTTTGGCGCTTCAGGGGACTTTGCAGAATATTGCCGCGGGAATCATGCTTCTGGTCCTGCGGCCGCTTCGTGTCGGGGAGTTCATCGCCACCCCGGCCATCTCAGGCACGGTCATGGAAGTCGGCCTGTTTGCGACCGAGTTGAAGACGGCGGAGGGACTTTATCTGCTCGCACCCAATTCGATCCTGTGGAACGTGCCCATCACCAATCACAGCCGAAGGCCGCAACGGCTTCAGGAGCTTTCGATTGCCGTGGCCAACGACAGCGACCTGCAAAAGGTGAAAATGCTGTTGCTCGAGGTCATCAAGGCCGACGAGCGAGTGGAAACCATGCCGGCTCCCCGCGTATTTTCCGAAGATCTGACCGCTGAAAAGACCACGCTGAAGATTTCCTACTGGGCAAAGACCAATGTCTGGTCCGAGGCCCGCCGTGATCTGATCGACCGATTGCGGGGCACGCTGATCGTCAATGGGGTTGCCTTGAAATAGATCTGCCCCTCAGCCGGCGGCCAACAGGTTGACCTTTCGTTCCCGCCAGTCCCGAAGGAAGCTCAGCATGGCGCTGGCCGGCATGGGACGGGCAAGGGCATAGCCCTGCAGCACGTGGCAGCCAAGGTCGCGCAGGATCGCGGCGTGCTCCATTGTCTCCACGCCCTCCGCAACGATTTCAATCCCCTGGGATCGGCCTATGTCGATGATGGAGGCCAGCAGGTCCCGCTGGGATCGGGATTCGCGGATGGGTGCCACAAGCTTCCTGTCGATCTTCAGGCGCTTCGGCGCAAGCTCGAGAAGGCTTACGATGCTTGCGCGGCCGGAGCCGAAATCATCAATCTCGATATCGATCCCTGCGGCCTTCAGCCGCCGTACGGCATCTTTCAGCGTCGCGTCCGGATCGTCGAAATAGATGGTCTCGAGCAGCTCGAAGGAAATCGAACCGGGCGAGAAGGCCATTCCCTGGAGGGACTGGAACAGTCTTTCGTCGGCAAGGCGCTGGGCGGAGATATTCACGGAGACCGAGGGAATATCGAAGCCGTTGGAGCGCCATCGGGCCAAGTGAAACAGGGCTTTCTCGAAAATGACCGCATCGATATCGGCGACCCGGTTTGACGATTCCGCCACCGAAAGAAAGGCTGCGGGGGTGAGCAGACCGCGAACATCGTGATTCCATCGGGCTAGGGCTTCCGCACCGACCACGTCCAATGTCACTGCGTCGAACTGCGGCTGGAAGAATGGCACGAATTCATCCCGCTCAAGGGCGAGCACCAGTTCATCCGCCATTTTCTTGCCCTGAACGGCAATTTCCCGCAGACCATCGGAGAAAAATTCAAAGCGATTGCGGCCACGCCGCTTCGCCTCATACAGCGCGATGTCGGCATTTCCGAGCAACTGCATCGGATTTTCGTGCCGGAATGTCTGAACCGCTACACCGGCGCTGCAGCCGATGCGGCACAGGTCGCCGTCGAAAATGATGGGTTCACCCAGGGCTTTAACGATTGCTTCGGCGATGGCGCGCGCACGGTGTTCCGCCTGGCGGCCCCGCGTCACGATAACGAATTCGTCTCCCCCGATGCGGGAGGCAATTTCGCCGGGCAGGATCATGGATTTGATGCGCCGGGCCGCTTCGGTCAGAACGCCGTCGCCGGTTCGATGTCCGAAGGTATCGTTCACTTCCTTGAAGCGATCGAGATCGGCATGGATCAGTCCCATGCCTTCCTCTGCGGTCGCCTCATTCAGAAGCCGTTCCAGATAGCGCCGGTTCGGCAGCCCGGTCAGGGCATCGTGAAGCGACTGGTGTTCCAGCTGGTCACGGGCGTCGCGCAATGCGCTCTGCATCATGACGTCATCCGTAATGTCCCAGTTCGCGCCGATCATCCGCAGTTCGCCGGCGGCGCCTCGGAAAGCGCCACCATGCGCCCGGATATAACGCACCCCGCCGCCTGCATCGATAACGCGGAATTCTGAATTATACGGGGCCTGTTCTTCGAGACTGTTGGCGAAGGCTGTTTCGGCTTCCGCCAGGTCGTCCGGATGCAGCGCGGCTCGCCAGTCGCTATACTCGCAGACGGGCTTCGCGGGATCCACGCCGTAGAGCTCGCGCATGCGCTGGTCCCAGATAAGCGTGTTTGTCGAGGGAATGAACTCCCAGACGCCGATGCGAGAGGCGGTCAGAGCGAGCCCAAGGCGTTGCGAAAGCGCGTCCAGCTGTTGCTGACGGTGCCGCAGCACCTGCATGTGGGCGTAACGCTGCTTGGTCAACATGGCCGCCCAGGCCAAAGGCAGGATGATGGCAAGCGCCACCAGCAGGGCGTACATGCGGAATCGATTCAGGTCACCGGCATACTGCCCCCAGCCCCCTTTCGGAACAGAGGCGAGATGCCATGTGTTCATGCCGACCATCATCGACACTTTCACGGGTTGACCGGCGAGGATGGACGGTTCGCCGTAGAAGACCACGCGCTTGCCGGTTTCGTCGAACCGGTAAACCGTGATGTCGAGCCCATCTCCGTTGAGACCGCTGTCCGCATAGAGCCGGTCGAGATCGATGACGGCAGATACAATTCCCCAGAAATCGCCCGACGGCTGGCGGAAAACGGGATAGCGGGCGATCAATCCCGTCCCCCCTTGCACCAGGTTGATAGGTCCGTTCAACACCATGGAGCGCGTGTCGCGGGCGGCCAGTACGCCGGCTTTCTGATCTGCTCGCTGGGTGTAATCGAGACCGATGGCCTGCTTGTTGGGCGCATAGGGATATATCATCCGGACCACCATGTCCGGTGCCGCTGCCAGCACCTTCAAGGCAGAGGGGCGGGCGAATATGCTTTGTGCAAGCTTGCCGAACTCCTCCTGATCGACGACCGGCCTGACACCCATCACCGTTACCAAACCCTCAACGAGATTGGCGCTGGTCATGATCTTGAAGTCGAGCCGGGCGGTAATATCGGCCAGGTGCTTGCTGGCTTCCAGTCGCTCCGCCGTCTGATACTGTTTCCGACGATCGGCATCGACAAGCAACAGCCCGCTTATAATTGCGATACAAAACAATAATGAAGGAATATAATAGGAAATGCCGGCTCCAGCGAAGCGCTGCTTAAGTTTCGATCTCAGGCTGCTCAACATAAAACGCGGTCTTTCCTGACGTTACAGGCTTATTATTAGGCAAAGCTTTTAATAAAAGCTGACTCGCCTGTCGCTATGGAGGACAAGCCAGCGGATCGGCCCCTGAACGGGCTCTCCGCGCCTGCCCATTGGCCAACCGGACACGCCGGGGAACCCGAATCGCCCTCTCCCCGTTTTCAAAGCGACGAAGAAGGAGATGGTACAATGAGCGATAGCCCGCACTCAAACGCCCCCCCGGGAACCACGGATCAATGGCCACGCTGGGAAGGTCCCCAGGAAAACCGCCCCCGGGGATATCTCAAAGCAAAGGACGACCCGGACCGTGACAGGGACGCGGTGGGCGAAAACCTGAAGGATCCCCGCAAGAAAAATCTGGGCGATTCCCTGAAGACCCGCGAGGACCGCTAGGCCTTCGCATGCCGGATCGGTCAATCTTGGTGGAGAGCCGATGTAAGGGCCTGCTTTGGAGTTGCTGGCCTTTTCACGCCGCGTGGGTTCAGGCAAGTTGCGCCGAACCTATGCGGAGGACCCCATGTACAAGACCAAGAGCCTGATCATCGCCTTCACCCTCGCCTTGTGTGCGTCGGCGCAGGCTGCCGAGAAGACCTGCAGCCTGAAGACGATTACCGCCTGCGGTAACACCAACAACCTTGTCTGGACCAAGAGTTTCAACGCGGCGCTTCCCCGCTTTACGGGCAAGCAGAAAGTTCGCTGGCTGGGCGTAAAAATGCCCCTCTCTGACGTCGTTTCTGAAGTGACGGGTGCCGGAGGCGACGACCGGCTTGAAGTGGCGCCCGGCCTCTTCCGGTTTGCGGCCTTCCGCCAGCATAGCGCCACCGAACGGGGTGCCGTGTTCATTGCAGCGGACGGCACGATCAAGGCAGCGGGCGTGCTTCACTTCAACTGCGAAAAAAGCTGCGACAGCAAATACCATCTGGCGATCATTCTGAAGTCGAAGGACGAGTCGCTGGAAAAACTGGTTCGCGCCTGGGGCGATGACGAGACGCGCAAGAATGCGGACGCCGGCTATGAAGAGGGTCTGACGTCCGTTGCCGTAACCGACCTCATCATTCCGAAACACTGATTGGACAGTTCCGCGCCACGATGGCCGGAAACCGCGTTCCGGCCAGTCAAGACAGTCCGTCCGAGCCTTCTCCGAAGCTTAGCTCTCTATATCCTTCGAACTTAAGGCCGCATTTTCGATGGCCTGAGGATTCCCCTGCCCGCTCCGCGGAGCCGCTCTTGTCCGAACATCGGCGGTCTTTGCTGCAAAGCCGCGCTTGGCCGACAGGATTGTCGGCCAAAGGTTCACTCCGTATCAGAGAATGAAATCCGTTATTGCCAGCTTGGTAATCCCCTGAACAAGAATGGAAAAATCCGCTTTCGCATCACCATTGGTATCGCCGTAGACGATCGTGCTGGTTCCTGACTGGACAGCCCAGACAGCGTTGGTATGTTTGCCCGTAGCGGTGGAGAGGACAAACTTCTGATCTCCACTCAGTCGCGTATTCGCATCGATACCGGAAAGATCGATCAGGTCCGCGCCCCGCTGGAAATCCAATATCGTGTCGCGACCGGATGAGGCTACCGTCGATTGCAGCTGGTGGCTGAACACAAAGACGTCTCTCCCCGAGCCGCCATAGAGCATATCCGCGCCCATGTCTCCGGAGAGGCGGTCGTTGCCGGTGTCTCCTGCCAGGAAGTCATTCCCGTTGCCGCCGTTGATCAGATCGTTGCCGGCAAATCCGCAAAAGAAATCATTCCCCGAGGACAAAATGACCGTGTCGTTGCCGCCAAAAATCAGCTTGAAGAGGTTGGCATCATCCGTAGTACCAACCGTTGTCGCGGCAGAGGAAAGCCGCGACGCGTCGATGGACAATCCGCTAATGACCCAATTCTCGACAAAGTCTTTATGTCCCGCGCTTTCGTAATAGCTGCCGTAAGAGAAGGCGTAGGCTGTCCCGAAAACCTGCCCTACCAAATTCACGTTCAAGGTGACTTTCCCACTGACGGCAAAATCATTGGCGCCCGGATTGTTGTAAACAAATGACTTCGGGTAGGTGCTGCCGCCCACTTCCAGATTGGTGACCTGCTTCGTATCCCGAATATGGGCGAACATCCCATAGAGGGAAAACGTGCTGTAGTCGAAACTTCGATTTGCGACGAATTTTACCATTGGAAGACCTCCTATAGGTTGCGCAATCTTAGCCTTGAGCAGCGAAGCCGACAAACCAATTGAGCGACTAGTCCAAAATGCCTGGCGACGGAAGGATTGGCGTTTGGAGAGAAGGCCTGCTCACGCCTGTGGTCGGATGCTCTTCCGGGAAGCGACAAGCCCGTTTGATTTTGCATGAATACGACGCAAGCCCTTGGAAAAAATGGACATTCCCCGGAGCGTTCGCGAATAAAGGCAGCAGGTCGCTGCACGAACAACAGTGTAACAGCGGTAGATGGGAAGGATAGATGGTGCCCCCGGCAGGGTTCGAACCCGCGACCCCCTGATTACAAATCAGGTGCTCTACCAACTGAGCTACAAGGGCAGTGGCTTGGCAAATAGCAGATTCCGGGCCTGAGTAAAGGGCCTATTGGCAAATGTGGTTATTTTGCATGGTGCTTCAAGGAGATGAGGTCCGAAAACGGCGGCAGGGGCCTTGCCGGGGCCGGGGCTTGGCCTGTAGGTTTTGCCGGTATTGGATCAGGAACCGCCCATGCAATCGAACCATGCCATTGCCTTTGTCGCTTCCCATACCGACGTAGCGCAGTCCGCGCTCGCGGAGATGGAAGCCATCTATGGCAATATGCCGGTGCAGGAGGCGGAAACGGTTGTGGCGCTCGGCGGCGATGGCTTCATGCTGCAGACGCTCCATAACACCATGAATACCGGCAAGCGCATCTATGGGATGAACCGCGGCTCGGTCGGATTTCTCATGAACGATTACCGGGTCGAAAACCTGGCGGAGCGGATCGAGGCCGCCGTCGAGAACAAGTTTCACCCGCTCGAAATGTCGGTTATCGATACCACCGGCGCCTCCACGGTGGCCCAGGCCATCAACGAGGTGTCCGTCTTTCGCCAATCCTATCAGGCAGCCAAGCTGCAAGTGGAGATCGATGGCAAGGTCCGTCTGCCGGAACTGATCTGCGACGGGCTTCTGGCCGCGACGCCTGTCGGCTCCACCGCCTACAACCTGTCTGCGCATGGCCCCATTTTGCCGCTCGAGGCACCGCTGATCGCGCTCACGCCCGTCAGCGCCTATCGCCCGCGTCGCTGGCGCGGCGCGCTTCTGCCCGACAAGGTGAAGATCGACATCCATGTGCTGGAGCCGGAAAAACGCCCGGTGAATGCGGTGGCCGATCATGTGGAGGTCAAATCGGTGATCCGGGTATGCATCGCCCAGTCGAACGATAGCACCGCCCGGATTCTCTCCGACCCGGACCGCTCCTGGTCCGACCGCATCCTGCAGGAGCAGTTCAGCTACTGAGCGGCGGGATCGTCTCCCTTTCCCTGAGGCACTTCGGAACGTTTCCCCCCGGAAGGCTCGAGACGTCGCATAGCGACGCGATACCAGAGGACCAAGGCCGTCATTGAGACGACGAAGGCCGGGATGCTCAGCACCCAGACGGCCTTCACCCAGTCCGGTGAAGAACGGTAGAACTCAATCAGAAAATCCATGGTTTAGCCCCTTTTGGCGAACCGCCAGAGCGGGATTGCCCTGGCGGCCGGGGAGCTGAAAAGATCGTCGAAGAACGACCGCCCTGCCCTTTACATTCCGGAGAATGCTGGACATACGACAGGGCCTCCCCGGCCATAGGCTGGGAAGCGTTATAGCCGGGAAATGTCATAAATGACACCGGCCGCCTTCGACGGGTTTTTCAGTCCCCGGCCGGATCCGTTTTCGATCCGGCACAGCGAGTGTAACCGAAGCCGGCGCTTCAGGGAATGATAATATTAGATATGTCAAACATCATAAAAAAGCCCCGGAAACCGTGAGGTCCCGGGGCCAGGCAAACCATGTTGCGGGGTGGATCAGTCGATGTCAGCCACGGCGTCCGCCTTGCCGCTGATGCGGTGGGCGAGCGCGGCTTCCATGAAGGGACTGACGTCACCATCCAGAACATCGGAAGGCGACGTGCTTTCGACGCCCGTCCGGAGATCCTTCACCAGCTGGTAGGGCTGAAGCACGTAGGACCGGATCTGGTGGCCCCAGCCGATGTCGGTCTTGGAGGCCGCTTCGGCGTTGGCCGCATCTTCCCGCTTCTTCAGCTCGACCTCATAGAGGCGGGCGCGCAGCATGTCCCACGCCTTGGCGCGGTTCTTGTGCTGCGAGCGTTCCTGCTGGCACTGCACGACGATGCCGCTCGGAATATGCGTGATGCGCACGGCCGAATCGGTGGTGTTGACGTGCTGGCCGCCGGCACCCGACGAGCGGTAGGTATCGATGCGGCAATCGCTCTCGTTGATGTCGATCTGGATCGACTCGTCGACCACGGGGTAAACCCAGATGGAGGAGAACGAGGTGTGACGGCGCGCATTGCTGTCATAGGGCGAAATACGGACAAGACGGTGTACGCCCGATTCCGTCTTCAGCCAGCCATAGGCATTGTGCCCTTTGACGAGCAGCGTTGCGGACTTGATGCCGGCTTCTTCGCCGTCATGCACTTCCAGCAGTTCCACCTTGAAGCGCTGCTTTTCGGCCCATCGGGTATACATGCGCAGGAGCATGTTGGCCCAATCCTGGCTCTCGGTGCCGCCCGCGCCGGAATGTACTTCCAGATAGGTATCGTTGCCGTCTGCCTCACCGGAAAGCATCGCTTCCACCTGAAGACGGCCGGATTCGGCCTTCAGCTCCCTCAGAGCCGCCTCGGCATCGGCAACCACCGACTGATCGCCCTCTTCCTCGCCAAGCGCGATGAGTTCGATATTGTCGTTCAGCTGGGTTTCCAGATGCCGTACGCCCTTGACGCTGTCTTCCAGCTGCTGGCGCTCGCGCATCAGCTTCTGGGCTTCCTGGGCGTCGTTCCAGAGGTTGGGATCCTCTGCCTTGTTATTCAACCAGTCCAGTCGTCTCAGCGCCTGATCCCAGTCAAAGATGCCTCCTCAGCAGGCTTACGGCCTGCTTGATGTCATCAACAATGTTCTCGATTTCCGCTCGCATGATTCCGTTCTCAGATAGCTGGGAAAAATTGAGCCCCGTGAATAGTTGTGCGGGGCGTCGATGTAAAGCCCCGAACCGCGCTCGCGCGCGCAAGCCCGGGGCCTATGGAAAAAGGCTAGAAAAGTCCGCCCTCGCCCGACGTCACCGCCTGGTTCGCCTGCGGCGAGGCCTTGATGACCTCGTCGGGCGCCAGGGTCATGTCTGCGCCGATGACCTGATAGGAGTTGGCGGGACCGGTTCCGGGCTTGAAATATTCGTCGATCGCTTCCGGATCTCCCGGCATCGCCTGCATGCCGGTCTTGCGGTTGACGGCGACGCGGGTCAGGCCGTCGGGAACGATGAAATGGGTGGGGGGCGTGCCCTTGGTCGCTTCGTTCATGAAGGAGTTGAACACGGGGGCCGCAAGCTGGCCACCGGTCATGCCACGGCCGAGGGGCGTGGGCGTGTCGTAGCCGATGTAAAGCCCGGCCACCAGTTCGGGAGTAAAGCCCACGAACCAGGCGTCCTTTTCATCGTTGGTCGTGCCTGTCTTGCCGGCCACGTCGCGGTCGAGCTTGATGCGGCCATAGGCCGTCCCGCGCTTGATCACGCCTTCCATCATGGAGGTGATCTGATAGGCGGTCATGGGATCGAGAACCTGCTGGCGGTTGTCGGTCAGTTCCGGTTCCGGCTGGTTATCCCATTTGGGCACGTTGCATTCCGTGCAGCCACGCTCTTCGTGGCGGAAAATGGTCTTGCCGTAGCGATCCTGGATCCGGTCGATCAGCGAGGGCTTGATCTGCTTGCCGCCGTTCGCGATCACCGAATAGGCGGAGACCATCCGCAGGACCGTGGTTTCCCCGGACCCCAGCGACATGGCGAGAACCGGCAGCATCTTGTCATAGATGCCAAATCGTTCCGCATATTCGGCAACCACATCCATGCCCATGTCATTGGCGAGGCGGACGGTCATCAGGTTGCGGGATTTCTCGATGCCGAGGCGGAGCGTCGAGGGGCCGGCGCTTTCCCCTTCGTAGTTGCTCGGCCGCCAGACCTGGCCACCGGAGACGACCTCGATCGGCGCGTCCATGATCACCGAGGCCGGGGTATAGCCGTTGTCGAGCGCAGCGGCATAGACGAAGGGCTTGAAGGACGAGCCGGGCTGCCGCATGGCCTGGGTGGCGCGGTTGAATTCGGACTGGGCGTAGGAGAAGCCGCCGGTCAGCGCGAGGACGCGGCCCGTATGCGGATCCATCACCACGAAGCCGCCCTGCACCTTCGGTGGCTGGCGGAGCTTGTAGGTCTGCGTGCCCTCGCCGGCATCGCCGGATGCTTCGACAAAGATCACATCGCCCGGATTGAGCACGCCTTCCGGAGACTTCGCATTCTTGATGCCCTTGCGCGCCGAACTGTAGGCCCATTTCATGTCATCGGGATTGATGCGGCCGAGGGTCCGCCCGGGCAAGACCTTGCCAGCGCCGTCCTTCTGGGGCTGCAGGCCGATATCGACCCCGTCCTTGGCCGCGGACAGGACGACGGCAAGCTTCCATTGCGGCACGTCGTAGAAGCCGTTCTGCTTGGCGAGCTGCTCGCCCCAATCTCCCGAAACATCGATGGTCGCCACCGGCCCACGCCAGCCGCGGCGCTGGTCGTAGGTCACGAGGGCGTTCTGAAGGATTCGCGTGGCGCTCGCCTGCAGGGTCGGATCAAGCGAGGTGCGGATGGAAAGCCCGCCTTCCAGCAGGGCCTTGTCGCCATAACGGGCCATGACCTGACGGCGGACCTCTTCTGCGAAGTAATCGGACGCCATGATGTAGTTGCCGGTGCGGCGCACACTCACGCCGAGCGGCTGCTTCTTGGCCTCTTCGCCATCGGCACGGGTGACATATCCATTCTCGACCATGCGATCGATCACCCAGTTGCGGCGCTCGAGAGCTGCTTCTGGATGACGGAAAGGATGGTAGTTGGACGGTCCCTTCGGCAGGGAGGCGAGATAGGCCGTTTCGGCTATGGTGAGATCCGTCACCGACTTGTCGAAATAGGTGAGCGCCGCCGACGCGATTCCATAGGAATTCAGGCCGAAGAAAATCTCGTTCAGGTAAAGCTCCAGGATCTTGTCCTTGGAGTAGGCCTGCTCGATGCGGAAGGAAAGGATGGCTTCCTTCAGCTTGCGGTCGAAGGTCTGGTCTGCGGTCAACAGAAAGTTCTTGGCGACCTGCTGCGTGATGGTGGAGGCACCTACGGGACGGCGTCCGCTGCCCATCGCCTTGATGTTCACCAGAATGGCGCGACCCAGACCGGATATATCGATGCCCGGATGTTCGTAGAAATTCTTGTCTTCCGCCGAAAGAAAGGCGGCCTTGACGCGGTCGGGGATCGCCTGGATCGGAATGAAGAGGCGGCGTTCGCGCGCATATTCGGCAATCAGGGCACCGTTGCCCGCGTGAATGCGGGTCATGACCGGCGGAGCATAGCTTTTCAGCACTGCATAATCCGGCAACTTCGATTGCTTCAGATAAATCGCCGCAGCGCCCGCCCCGATAAGGGCGACCAGCGAAAACAAGCCGAAGATGTAGCCAATCAGTCTGATCATTGCCGATATGCCAATGCTGCCGCAGGTTTCGAAGGTTCACCTGCAAAGGGTTTCTCAAGGGCTTTTGCACGGAGCCCCGCGCATTGCAAGGATAGGATGAAACCAAACCTTGAAAAGCGCTGGCTTTTTGTGCTCGGCTCCCTAGCCTCTCCCGTGCCGATCCGCCTGGATCTGACATGGGCTGAACGGACACGATCCTGTCGCGGGGAATGTGCAGAAATTAGGGCTGATCAACCCCTTGTTCATAAATTGTTTAGAAGTTGCGGCCGGCATGTTGCATCGCCGTCGCACTCGTCTTTCCCCAGAAGCCTCGTCAATTGCGCTGGCCGACCGCGGCTCCTTCCGGTGCGCGATAGTCCAGTATGGCCTGCGCCAGCAGCCGCGCAACCAGTTGCTGGCGGTTGGAATCGGTCAGCTGCTGAACATCCTTGCGGTTGGAAAGAAAGCCCAGCTCCAGGAGCACGGACGGAATTTCGGGCGCGCCGAGCACGATGAAGCCGGCCGAACGGTGCGGATTATTGATCAGCTCCACCTGCCCCTTGAACGAGTCGATGATGCGTTCCGCAAAGGTGACCGCAAAGGCCTGGGTCTCCCGGCGGGTCAGGTCGAGAAGAATATCGGCCACCTCTTCCGGCTCGTCGCTGGCGGCCATGCCGGCCAGTTCGTCCGAAAGGTTCTCGCGCTCCGCCAGGCTAGCGGACAGCGTGTCCGATGCCCGGTCCGAAATCGTGTAGACGGTGGCACCGCGGATATCGGCCTGCTTCAGCTTGTCGGCATGCAGGGAGATGAACAGATTGGCCTGATGTTCGCGCGCGATGGCGACGCGGCGGCTCAGGGAAACAAATTCGTCCTTATCCCTGGTCAGGAAAGCGTGAACACCCGGCTGGCGGTTCAGCTCCGCGACCAGTGCCTGGGCAAATTGCAAGGTGATATGCTTTTCCACCGTCTTGCCGTCGGAGCTGGTGGCGCCCGTATCGATCCCCCCATGGCCGGCATCCACGGCGACCAGGAACCGCTCGCCCGCCACCGGCGAGTTGAGCAGTGCCGGTTGTCCGGCAGAGCGGGAGGACGGAGGCTCTTCCGCCCAGGTTTGTGCGGCGACAAGCGCGCGAAAGGCTTCCGGCGAAACGGTCTCGCCTTCGACAATCAGCGCCGCACCCTTGTTGGACGGCAGCGGCTTTGCTTCCGACCGAACCACCTTCATCGGCGCGGCAAGGGTTATCACCATGCGCGCCTGCCCCTCGGACATCGTGCCGTATCGCACCGATTTCACCACCCCCGTCGAGTGAACCTCCGTGTCAGGCTTGGTGAAAACGGTCCGCGGCAGATCGAGGATCAGTCTTGGCGGCTGGTCGACATAATGAAAGGAAAAGGTCGGCGGCTTGTCGAAATCCATCTCGAGCGACAGTCGCCCGTCTTTCGCCGCGAGTCGCACATCCGACGCAACGAGCGCTTGTACGCCGGCTTCGGCTTGCGTCTCGCTGGCCAGAACGGGAGTATGGGCCGCCGCAGCGAGTCCCATCGCCGCCGCAAGCATAATGCCCCAAAACCGCCTCATCGCACTCCCCCACCCAAGCAAATCGCGTCTTCCTACCAGCAATGATCGCGGATTCGTAGCGCAATTCCAAATCTCGACCGCCGAGTGCTGGCATGCCGCAAGGGCGAAATTATTACAATAATATGGCAAAACAGGCTTTTCGCTTGCCATTGGCATGGTTTGAACATACAAGGCACACAGGGACAAAAAGTGTAAACGGGATAGAATTGCGGCGAAAAGGCTGCCAACCGAATGGCGCCATCTGACCCCTCTTCATCAGCCGTCACGGCACGAAGGTTCCGGAACTGGATCAAAAACGCAGGCGAAAGCCGATTTACAGAATTTTCGGTGGCGAGCCACCGAACGCTCCAAGGAGCACAATCCATCGGACCCGAAAGGGTCTAAACTTAGTCAGTCTCGTATGGACCGAAATGGTGTCGCGGCAGATATTGTCACAGTTGAGCAGCGCTTCGGGTGAAACAATCCCCGCCCCTGCTTTTCTGCCCGCCAGCCACCCCTCTCCATCGGGATTTCTTATTTCCGGCGCATCACCTGTCGCATATCACCATCGGGCTCTCACGCCCGGTAGGCATGCACGCGGCCCGATGCGCCGAGGAGCACAGGTTACATGGCAGACAAAATGCTCATTGATGCGTCTCACTCGGAAGAGACGCGCGTCGTTGTCGTTCGCGGGAACCGCATAGAAGAATTCGACTTCGAATCGCAGCACAAGAAACAGATCCGCGGAAATATCTACCTTGCCAAGGTTACCCGCGTGGAGCCCTCGCTTCAGGCGGCGTTCGTGGACTACGGCGGCAACCGCCACGGCTTCCTGGCATTTGCCGAAATTCATCCCGACTACTATCAGATCCCCCTGGCCGACCGTCAGGCCCTGCTCCGCGCGGAAGCCGAAGAACACCGCCGCGACGATGACATCGAACATGTCGAGACCGGCACCGATCTCGGTGGATCCGACGGCACCGATGAGACCGAAACGGTAGAGATTGCAGCCGAGGCAGCAGTTGAGGTCGTCGAGGCCGAAGAGGCTGCCCCCGTCGAAGTGAAGGTGGAAAAGCCGAAGAAGCCGCGGCGCACGCGCGCCAAGAAGAAGGTGACCGAGGAAGCCGTTGCCGAAACGGAGGACGCGCCGGCTGCCGAGGCCGCATCGTCCGAAGCGATCGATGGCGACGACTCCACCCCCGACGAAATGGCCGCCATGGTCGATACCGACTCCGTCTCGGAAGACGCCCGCCCGCGCAATGACGACGAGGATGAGGACGACGACGAGGACGAGGGCGAAAAGGAAGTCATCGAATCCGTGGGCGCAGAAGACGCCATGGAAGAGGTGCCGGATCGCATCGTTCGCAAGCCCCGCAAGCAATATCGCATCCAGGAAGTGATCAAGCGCCGGCAGATTTTGCTGGTTCAGGTCGCCAAGGAAGAGCGTGGCAACAAGGGTGCTGCGCTGACCACCTATCTGTCGCTGGCCGGCCGCTACTCGGTTCTGATGCCGAACACAGCCCGCGGCGGCGGCATTTCCCGCAAGATCACCAATCCGCAGGACCGCAAGCGCCTCAAGGAAATCGCCCGCGCACTCGAAGTGCCGCAGGGCATGGGCGTCATCCTGCGCACCGCTGGCGCCAACCGCACCAAGGTCGAGGTCAAGCGCGACTTCGAATATCTGATGCGTCTGTGGGAAAATGTCCGGACGCTGACGCTGAACTCCACGGCTCCCTGCCTTGTCTACGAGGAAGGCAGCCTGATCAAGCGCTCCATCCGCGACCTCTACAACAAGGATATCAGCGAGATCATCGTGGCCGGCGAGGAAGGCTATCGTGAAGCGAAAGACTTCATGAAGATGCTGATGCCGAGCCATGCCAAGGTGGTTCAGCCCTATCGCGACATTCACCCGATCTTCTCGCGCAACGGCATCGAAGCCCAGCTGGACCGCATGCTGCAGCCGCAGGTCACGTTGAAATCCGGCGGCTACATCATCATCAACCAGACGGAAGCGCTGGTGGCTGTCGACGTGAACTCGGGCCGTTCCACGCGCGAGCACTCCATCGAAGATACGGCGCTCCAGACCAATCTGGAGGCCGCGGAAGAAGTAGCCCGACAGCTGCGCCTGCGCGACCTTGCCGGGCTTATCGTCATCGACTTCATCGACATGGAAGAGAAGCGGAACAACCGCGCTGTCGAGAAACGCCTGAAAGATTGCCTGAAGAACGACCGCGCCCGCATCCAGGTCGGGCGGATCTCGCATTTCGGCCTTCTGGAAATGTCCCGCCAGCGCATTCGCGCCTCGGTTCTGGAAAGCACGACCCAGGTCTGCTCGCATTGCGGCGGCACGGGCCATGTCCGTTCCCAGTCGTCGATCGCCCTGCATGTGCTGCGTGGCATCGAAGAACATCTTCTGAAGAACACCACCCATAACATCACCGTGCGCACCACGCCGGATATTGCGCTCTATCTGCTCAACCAGAAGCGCTCGACCATCACGGATTACGAGAAGCGCTTCGGCGTCTCCATCGTGATCAGCGCGGACGGCAATGTGGGCAGCCAGCATTTCGCCATCGAACGCGGCGAGCCGGTTGAAAATCCCGTAAAGATCGAAACTCTGATCCAGTTCGAGCCCGAGCCGGAAGACGATGAACCGGTGGTCTTCGAGGATGAGGCCGACGAAGAGGAAGTCGTCGTCGAGAAGGCATCGGACACCAGCCAGGCTGCGCGCGCCGAGAGCGATGGCAATCGCAAGCGCAAGCGCCGCCGTCGTCGGCGTGGCGGAAAGGGTAATGGCGAGCGGGGCGAGGAAAACGGTTTCCAGGCCGAGCACCAGTCCAATGCAGATTTCGGCAGCGCCGAGGATGGCGATGAGGACGAAGCCGAGGGCGATAGCGAGAACGATGGCGATGCATCCGGGTCTTCGGCCAAGACGGCTGACGGTGACGATCAGCCGCGTCGCAAGCGCCGTCGTCGGGGCAAGCGCGGCGGCCGACGCAACCGCGAGGATGGCGTCAATGGCGAAGGCATGACCGACGGAGGGGACGACGAGGACGCAGACGCTTCGGAGGAATCGGAAGCGGCGGCGACATCGGAAGACCGGACGGAAGCCGAAGTGATTGAAGCGGTTGCAGAGAAGGCCGCAACCGACCTGTCGGACGCTGCGGCAGCAGTCGAGGGCGTCGAGGCGGTTGTGGCGGAAGCGAAGCCCGCCAAGCCCCGCCGCAGCCGCAAGAAGGCTGTTGCGGTCGAACCAGAACCGACCCCGGAGGCGCAGCCCGAAGCCGAAGCCCAGGCGGAAGAGACTTCGCCGGTTACGGCCGCCCCAGAGGAGCCTGCTGCAGCCGGCGCTGTTGAGGACGAGCCCGCCGCAGAAGAAGACGCCAAGCCTGCGCGTGCCAATCGCGGCGCGAATGTCGCAAGCTCCGAACCGGTGGTCACCTCGCAGTCGGGAGAAGAGGCGGACAAGCCGAAAAAGGCGGGCTGGTGGCAGCGCCGCGGCTTCCTTTGATCGCTTCACACCCCTGACAATTGCTCAAAAAGGCCGCACCTGTTGCGGCCTTTTTCTTTGCCCGATCTTATTCAGATTTTGATTCAATATCTTCAGCGCCAGAATCATGTTTGCCGCATATATGTCTGATTCCAATGCATCTTTCGGTTCATCGACCGCGATCGGATCGCAGCGTTGGAGCGCCCTTCACATTCCCGCGAAGTGGTCATCGCACGAACGCTTTTCGTTTTGCGCGGGCATAAAACGAGACTATAGAAGTCGATAGTTGCCGGATGGCCCCTGCGATCTCTAGGAACGAGGAAAGAATGGCTCTCAAACTGAAGTCTTTGCTGGGCGGCGCCTGTCTGGTGCTTGGCCTTGCCGCTGCCACGCCCTTCGCTGCCTATGCGCTCGATGATGCGCAGAAGAAGGAATTCGGCGAATTCATCCGTGAATATCTGATCAGCCATCCGGAAGTCATTCAGGAAGCGCAGGCAGCACTGGAGAAGAAGCAGGCGGAAGAGCAGGCGCAGGCCAGCACGCAGGCCGTCGAGCGCAACAAGGATGCCATCTTCTCTGCCCCGGATGACGTCACTCTGGGCAATCCGAAGGGTGACGTGACCGTGGTCGAATTCTTCGACTACAATTGCGGTTATTGCAAACAGGCGCTTCCCGACATGAACGCCCTGCTTGAGAAGGACAAGAATATCCGCTTTGTCCTGAAGGAATTCCCCATCCTGGGCCCGGATTCGCTCGCCGCGCACCGCGTCGCCGATGCTTTCCGCAAGCTGAACCGGGACAAGTACAATGATTTCCACCAGGCGCTTCTTGGCGGTCACGGCCGGGCGACCGAAGCACGGGCGATCGAAGTGGCAAGCTCGCTCGGCGTTACGGAAGCAGAAATCCGCGAGATGATGAAAAAGAGCCCGGCAGACGATTCCATCCGTGAAGCCTATCGGGTCGCACAGGAATTGGGTGTCAGCGGCACGCCTTCCTATGTCATCGGCAACGAGCCCGTTTTCGGCGCCATCGGCATCGAGGAACTGAGCACGAAGGTCGCCAATGTCCGCTCCTGCGGCAAGACGACCTGCTGATACACGGCTTCACCGCCCCGTTTCCGGTCTCCCCGCTTGTGGACAAAGCTGCAAGCGGGGCAAGGCCCTTTCCCTTGCGGGACAGGCGGTCTATAGGTGACTTTCGTGTTACCAGTCGGATTATCGTATGACTCAATCAGTTTATGTGCTGAACGGTCCCAACCTGAATATGCTGGGCAAGCGAGAGCCGGGAATCTATGGCGGGCAAACGCTTGCCGAGATCGAGGCTGCCTGCCATGCATGCGGAAAGGAACTGGGTTTCGCGGTGGTCTTCCGCCAGACGAACCATGAGGGCGTGCTGGTAGACTGGCTTCACGAAGCGGCCGACAAGGCCATCGGTGTAGCAATCAATCCGGGCGCCTATGGCCATACATCCATAGCGCTGCACGATGCGATCCGCACCATCGGACTTCCGGTGGTGGAGCTTCATCTTTCCAACATTCATGCGCGGGAAGAGTTCCGCCACAAGACAATGACCGCACCCGTCTCAAAGGGCGTCATCTGCGGTTTCGGACCATACAGCTACATTCTGGCGCTGCATGCGCTCGCCAATGTCGCGCGATAAGAAGAACAAAGGGATTATCCATGGCTGACAAGAAATCCGGCATTGACCAGACGCTGATCCGCGATCTGGCGAACATCCTGAACGATACGGACCTCACGGAGATCGAAGTCGAACAGGACGACCTCCGGATCCGCGTATCGCGCACGCCGGCGACGCCCCACTATATCCAGGCCCCGATGGCCGCAGCGCCGGCTGCGGTTGCTGCCCCGGCGGCTCCCGCTGCGGCCGCGGCACCGGCCGCCGCTGCTGCCCCCGCCCGCAATCCTGCGAACGTGGTTTCGGCGCCGATGGTCGGCACGTGCTACATGTCTCCGGCCCCGGGCGCGCGTCCCTTCGTCGAAATCGGCTCCACCGTGAAAGAAGGCCAGACCCTTCTCATCATCGAAGCCATGAAGACCATGAACCAGATTCCGGCCCCGCGTGCCGGCAAGGTCACGGAAATCCTGGTAGAAGACGGTCGTCCCGTGGAATACGGCGAAGCGCTCGTCGTGATCGAATAAGGCGTTCTGGCCATGGTTTCGAAAATCCTCATTGCCAACCGCGGCGAAATTGCCCTTCGCGTCCTGCGCGCCTGCAAGGAGCTGGGCATTCCGACGGTTGCCGTGCATTCGACCGCAGACGCGGATGCCATGCACGTCCGCCTTGCCGATGAAAGCGTCTGTATCGGTCCGCCCCCGTCGCGCGACAGCTATCTGAACATTCACCAGATCGTTGCAGCGTGTGAGATCACCGGTGCGGATGCGGTGCATCCTGGCTACGGCTTCCTTTCGGAGAATGCCAAATTCGCCGAAATTCTGGATGCCCATGGCATCACCTTCATCGGCCCCACCGCGGACCACATCCGCATTATGGGCGACAAGATCACGGCCAAGAAAACTGCCCAGGAACTGGGCATTCCCGTCGTCCCGGGCTCGGATGGCGAAGTGAAGCCCGAACAGGCACTGGACGTGGCCCGCAAGATCGGCTTTCCGGTGCTGATCAAGGCCACTGCCGGTGGCGGTGGCCGTGGCATGAAGGTTGCGAAGACGGAAGAAGAGCTGGACGAAGCCATTTCTACGGCTCGGGCCGAAGCTGCTGCCGCCTTTGGCAATGACGCGGTCTACATGGAAAAATATCTGGGCAAGCCCCGGCATATCGAAATCCAGGTGGTGGGCGACGGGGAAGGCAATGCCATCCATCTCGGCGAACGCGACTGCTCGCTGCAACGGCGCCATCAGAAGGTCTGGGAAGAGGCCAATTCCCCTGCCCTCAACGTGGACCAGCGCATGAAGATCGGCCAGATCTGTGCCGATGCCATGAAGAAGCTGAAATATCGCGGCGCCGGTACCGTCGAGTTTCTCTATGAAAACGGGGAATTCTATTTCATCGAAATGAACACTCGTCTTCAGGTTGAACATCCGATCACCGAGGCCATTACCGGCATCGACCTCGTGCATGAACAGATCCGTGTGGCATCCGGACGGGGCCTCTCGGTCACGCAGGAGGAGATCACCTTTTCCGGCCATGCCATCGAATGCCGCATCAATGCGGAGGATCCGCGGACCTTCGTGCCGTCGCCCGGTACGATCACCCATTTCCATGCGCCCGGTGGCCTTGGCGTCCGGGTGGATTCGGGTGCCTATGCGGGATACAAGATCCCCCCCTATTACGACAGCCTTATCGGTAAGCTGATCGTGCACGGGCGGACGCGTGTGGAATGCATGATGCGCCTGCGCCGCGTGCTGGACGAATTCGTCGTCGACGGGATCAAGACGACGCTGCCGTTGTTCCGCGAACTGGTTTCGAACCAGGATATTGCCAATGGGGATTATGATATCCATTGGCTTGAACACTATCTGGCCAACAACCCGGCCTGAGAACGCCATGGGAAAAAAGCGCAGCGAATATCAGCCCATCACGCCTGATGTTCTGCTGCGCGCCTATTCCATCGGCCTGTTTCCGATGGCGGAATCGGCAGACGACCCGGAGCTCTTCTGGGTCGAGCCGGAAATGCGCGGCATCATTCCCCTCGACAGCTTTCATATCTCGCGCAGCCTCGAAAAGGTCATGCGCAAACGGCCTTTCGATATCCGCGTCAACACGGCTTTCGAAGCCGTAATGGCGGGCTGTGCTGCAGCAGCGCCCGATCGGCCCTCGACCTGGATCAATGAAACAATCAGAAGTCTCTATACGGCGCTTCACCGCTACGGGCACGCCCACAGCGTAGAGGCTTTTGAAGGCGATGCGCTTGTGGGCGGGCTTTACGGCGTTTCCCTTGGCTCCGCCTTTTTCGGGGAAAGCATGTTCTCCCGCCGGACAAACGCCTCGAAAATCTGCCTCGTGTCGCTGGTGGAGCGGCTGAGAGACCGGGGCTTTACGCTGCTCGACACGCAGTTCACCACCGAACACCTGAAGACGTTCGGTGCGGTCGATGTTCCGAAACAGGAATACGCGCAGCTGCTCGAGGCGGCCATGTCAAACGCTGACATCAAGTTCGATTAAGTCTCAGACACCGATCAGGCCTGAGGGCGGCTTACTGGAAGCCGCCACCCTCTCCGCCTCCCGGCTGCCCGGTCTGGCCATCCGGCGGCGGGGGGAAATCTCCATTATCCGGCAGAGGCCCGCCGAACGGGTCATCCTGAGGAACGGACTCCGGCGGCAGTTCGACCCCGGGATCGGCATCCGGAAGCGGCGGAAGATCGGACTCCACCTGGCCAGCGTCCGGCGGCTGCGGCAGCGGATCCACATTGGTACCGTCCTGAAGCGGCGGCAGCGGCGTGGGATCGACAAATTCCGGAGGCGGCTCGCCGCCTACCGGCGCATCTGGCGCGGGGGCTGGCTGACCGTCGCTTTCGCTACGCGGCTGGTTCTCCGGATTCTTGGGCGGCGTTGGCGGACCGTTTGGCGGGATCTTCAGATCCTTCGGCGGCGGCACATCGGTCTTCTGTTTACATTCCTTGAGCCAGACGTCGAAGATCGGGTGTTCGATCGCGTTCAATGCCGGGCTATCCGCAAACATCCAGCCGGTAAAAATGCGCTTGATCTTGCGATCCAGCGTGATCTCGTCGACTTCGACAAAAGCGTCCACGTGCTGGGTTTCGGTCTCGTCGCGATTGTAGCAGGCGCGCGGCGTGACCTGAAGGGCGCCGAACTGAACCGTTTCGCCGATATAGACGTCAAAGGTGGTGATGCGACCGGTGATCTTGTCCAGCCCGGAGAAGGAGGCAACGGGGTTGCTGATCCGTGCGGCGTCTGCGGGCTGTGCCCAACAAGCGACCGCTGCCAGAAGAGGCAGCCCGTTTTTCCACAATCTTGTCGGTTTAATCTTCATCCGGCCGTCCTTGGCATTCCGTTGGAAGCGCGCCCGCGCGCTCCCTCGGGATTACGCGCCAGGCGTCCAGGCGTCATAGTCGCCCGTCACACGCGGACGCTCGCCGCTGGCCAGGAGAGAGCCCTGAGGACGGTAAGCTGCCGGCGTTCCGGTCGGATTCGGCCGGTGCGGCTTCTGCCACTCGCGCGCAACATAGTTCTCTTCGCTGGGAGGCGTATCCGTGCGGTGATGCATCCATCCATGCCAACCGGGCGGAATTGCGGAGGCTTCGGCATAATCGGCGTAGATGACCCAACGACGGGTTCGGCCTTCGCTGTCCTTTCCGCCCTGGTAATAGACATTTCCCAGTTCGTCCTGCCCCACCCGCTTGCCATGACGCCAGGTATGGAAACGCGTGCCGATCGTCTGGCCGTTCCACCAGGTGAAGATTTGCAGAAGAAACTTCATATTGCTGTCCTTCGCAGGCTGCGCCATGCACTGGGCGCAGCTCGTCTGTCTCTTTCTCGCTTATGCCGCCACGACCGCCTGTTGTCCAGTGATTCCAGCAATTTCCCCGCCGCTTTTCAGAAGCTGCGCAGGAACGGGCCCTAGCCGTAGGGAATGAGCGCCTTTTCCATGAGGTGCGCCGGAATGCCCGATTCGTCCGTACCGCAATTTTCGGTGCGACCGACAATGGTGAAACCATGCGCATGATAGAAAGAAATGGCATCTGCATTGCCGAGATCGACCTGCAAACGCAAGGCTTCGGCCGTCGGAAAGCAGGTCTCGACCTCGGCCAGCAAGGCCTGGCCAATGCCCTGCCGTTTCAGTTCGGGATGCACATAAAGCTTCACCAGTCCGATGGTCCGCGCCTTGGTACGGGACGGTGTCGCATAAGCCATACCCCCGATTCTGGTACCATTGTCGGCTACCAGAAATTCACCAGCCGTGTCGGAGAGCAGATCGCGCAACACGTTTTCCGCATTCCACGCGGCGTTCAGCTCAGCAACTTTTTCTGCTCCATGCAGCGGCTCGTATGTATCCCTGTAGGCAGCGACCAGCAGTTCCTGAACGGCCTTCACATCCCGGCTCGTCGCGGTGCGAACGAAATACATCGACATTTCCATTTCTTGCAGGGCGAACTTCTTCAGGAGGTCAGCCTGTCCGTGAAAAACGTCTAGATGATAACGAAATCGAGCGCGGTCAAGGCAAGATTCTTCGAAACGGTCGCGAAGAGCACGCTGCCGCCCGCCGCGCTTCCATTCGCGTCGTAGAACAGCTTGCCGGTATCCGTTTCATAAACGATCCGATCGGTGGCCCGCGTGGCGATGCCTGTCAGATTGGCGGCAAAGGCTGTTGCCGAGAGCACGCCGGCGCGCATGCCGGACAGGATTCTACTCGCAATCAGGATCGTATCGTCCGGCACCGAAAAATCAGTGATGACGTCGGCATTTCTGGCACCGAAGGCGCTGCTGAAGACAAAGGAGTCCCTCCCCGCTCCGCCCGTCAGGACATCATTGCCCAGACCGCCGTCGACCCGGTTCGCCGCAGTATTGCCGATCAGCGCGTTGGAGAGTGCATTTCCGGTGGCGTTGACCGTATCGGTGCCCAGGAGGGTCAGATTTTCGATGGTCTGATAGGAGGCGAGCGTGCGCGTGACCGTGGACAGGATCGTATCCGTTCCGGCGCTGTCGATGACCGTATCCCCGTCTGCCCCCAGCACGAAAATGTCGTTCCCAGCCCCTCCGTTCAGCGTGTCCTTTCCAGCCCCGCCCTCCAGACGATTGGCTCCCGCGTTTCCGGTGAGGATATTGTCCAGAGCATTGCCGGTCCCGCTGATGTTATCGCTGCCGAGAAGTGTGAGATTTTCGACCGAAGTGTAGTCCTTCAGAGTGCGGTTTATCGTGCTGGTGATCGTATCGATCCCCGCGCTGTCGAGAACCGTGTCATTGTCCGCGCCGAGCACATAGGTATCGTTGCCAGCGCCCCCGTTCAGGCTATCCTTCCCCGCACCGCCGTCGAGGCTGTTTGCCCCAGCATTGCCGACAAGGATGTTATTCAGCGCATTGCCCGTTCCGTTGATATTGTCGGAACCGGCGAGAGTGAGGTTTTCGATGACGGTATAGGCCGCGAGGCTGCGGCTGATTGTGGTCGTGATCAGATCGATGCCGGCGGTATCGACAAGCACGTCATTCTCGGCGCCCAGAATATAGGTATCGTTGCCGCCGCCCCCGATCAGCCGGTCGCTGCCAGCCGCCCCGTCCAGCCGATTGGCGGCGTCGTTGCCGATAATGACATTTGCAAGGCTATTGCCCGTGCCATCCAGGGCGCCGGGCCCGATCAGCGTGAGATTTTCGATGGTCGCATAGATCTGCAGGCTTCGGGAGATGGTCGACGTGACGGTATCGAGACCGCCACTGTCGGCAACGGTGTCGGCGCCGTCTTCCAAGATATAGACATCGTTGCCGTCGCCGCCGTCGAGTTTGTCGCTGCCATCACCGCCCGACAGGCTGTTTGCGCCGCCATTGCCGGTGAGACTATCGTCATAGCTGCTGCCTATCAGGTTCTCCACGTCCAGATAGGTGTCGCCCTTGGCTTCTCCCGTATTGCCGGCCGGCTTGAGGAGGTTGACCGACACACCTTTCGAGGCGTTCTCGTAGCTCGCGGTATCCGAACCGCCGCCGCCGATAAGTTTGTCCGCTCCGTCGCCGCCTTCCAGCTCGTTGTCGCCAGCATCGCCCCTCAATTCGTCATCGAAATCAGATCCGCGCAGATTTTCGATGGATTGATAGCTATCGCCGCTCGCCTCCCCCTTGTTCAACGTGGTGTCCGCGAGGCTTGCAACGACCGCCTGGAGGGCATGCTCGTAACTGGCTGTATCCTTGCCGAGACGCCCATCCAGTTTGTCCGCGCCAAGACCGCCTTCCAGGACATTGTCTCCGGTGTCGCCAGCAAACTGATCGGCGAAATCCGAACCGATCAGATTCTCGACAGAGGCAAGCTTCTCACCCGCCGCCAGGCCCTTGTTTGCGGCGGCATTGAGGAGATCGACGATGACGGCAGCTGTCGCATCGGAATAGACGACCGTATCCGTGCCCGCTCCACCGTCGAAGCTATCCACACCGTCGCCGCCGACAAGGTAATCGTCGCCCTCAAAGCCGGAAAGAATATCGTTGCCTTTCATCCCGAAAAGAAGATTGCCGACGGTGTTGCCGTTGATCGTATCGTTTCCGCCGCCGCCGCGCGCCTCTTCCAGAAAGGTTTCCAGCGCGATCGAGACGTTGCCATTCAACCCATTGAGATTTGAAAAGTATCCCGGGCGAAGGTCGATCAGATTATTCGTGTCGAGATTGCTGTAATCGAGCACATCGTAACCACCGGTGTCGTTGATGCAGTAGGTGGACTGCGGGTGAGCACCGAGGTCGGTCAGGCCCCTCCACACTGTTTCTCCATGGCCGTAAACCGTATCGCCCTCATTGACGGCAAGCGGGCCGTACAAATCGCGAAGCGCCTTCAGGTCGGCGATCATCGGTGAAATCAGATGCTGGAAGCTTGCCTGGTTCTGCGAATAGTTCGGCTGGCTGAAATAGGACATGATCGTGTATTGCCACGTATCGATATCGAACTTGCGGTCGGTATCGTAACTGGCAGAGCCATTATAGTTGCCGGGGTGGTTCAGTCCCAGCGCATGGCAAATTTCATGAATGAAGGTCTGCAAGCCGTAGGAGCCGAGAGACCACTGCTCACCCTCGGGAGCCGTGTCCATCCAGGTCTTCTCCACATTGACCATGGTCGACACGATATGGGTGTACGTGGTCTCCACGTGCATGTTGTATGCACCGGAATCCTCGTTGTCGAAGGTGATATCGGCCTTTACGCCGCTTGTTTGCGTGAATCTTATGCCGGTCACGGCGGTGATGATCTGAAGCGCCAGCAGCGCGCAGTCATACTGCTCCGGATAGTCCCTCAGTCCCTCGAGATCGCAGCTGATGGTCGTGTGATCGAAAGCAAGGGAATAGCCGTCATCGGCCTGCTTCAGATAGTCCACAAGGGCGCTGAACGTAGGATTCAAAACATTGACCATAAAAAATACCTTCAAGCAAACATGGCTGGAAAGGTATTTTTATTTTAGTCATTCGTCAATCAGCGAATTCGACTGAAAACTGATGGAGGCGCAATCGCATGCGCCTGTCCCCGCGAAGGGGAATGCCGGGCCCTGAGGCCCGGCAAGAGGGATCAGAGGTAATAATTCAGGGACGACAGTGCGTTCACGCCGGAGATGGTGATCGCAAAATCGGCGATGCGGTCACCGTTCACGTCGGCGAAGACGTAGGTGTTGCCACCCGACATTTCCACATGCAGCTGGCCCGCCACACCGGTGAAGGCTGCGGTGCCGATGTAGGTGAATGCCTGATTTCCGGCAACGCGGGTGTTGGCATCGATGAGGCGCAGATCGATGCGGTCACCCTGGGCGAAGCTGAAATCATAGATGATATCGCGGCCCGTGCTCGATGCCGTGGAATCGGAGGTCAGCGTGAAGACGAAACTGTCCGCGCCGCTTCCGCCGAAGAGACGGTCGAGGCCCGCACCGCCCACCAGGGCATCATTGCCATCGCCACCGACGAGATAATCGCTGCCCGCGCCACCGTTCAGGGCATCGTTGCCGCCGTTACCGTAGAGATAGTCATTGCCATTCGCGCCCCACAGCGTGTTGGCGAAATTATCCCCGATCAGCGTATCGTTATAGCCGCTGCCATAGATATTCTCGACGCTGATATAGGTGTCACCGGCGGCAATACCGGTATTGGTGGACGGGCTCAGCAGGCTGACCCGCAGGCCAACCGTAGAGTCGCTGTAATAGGCGGTATCGATGCCCGCACCGCCATCGTGGAGATCTGCGCCAAGGCCGCCGACGAGAGCATCGTTGCCGTCGCCGCCACGCAGCGCGTCATTTCCTGCAAAGCCATAAAGCGTGTCTGCGCCGGCATTGCCACGCAGAACGTTGCCCACGGCGTTGCCCATGATCGTGTCGTTGCCGGAACCACCATAGGCGTTCTCGATAACGGTGCCGAGCGAGATCGATACGTTGCCCTTGTAACCATTGACGTTCGAGAAATAGCCCGCCCGCAGATCGATCAGGTTGTTCGTATAGGTGTTGGAATAGTCGAGAAGATCGATACCGCCGGTGTCATTCACGCAGTACGTCGACTGGCTATACCTGCCGAAATCGGTCCAACCGCTGTAAACCGTCTCGCCGCGACCATAGACCGTGTTGCCGGTGTTGACGGCCAGGCGACCGTAGAGGTCGTTCAGAGCCTTGATATCGCCGATCATCGGACCGAGCAGATAGAGGTAGCTGGCATTGTCGTAATTGTCCTGAGTGAAATAGGACATGATGGAATATTGCCAGGTATCGATGTTGAAGATGGCATCCGTATCGTAGCTGCCATTGCCGTTGTAAGGACCCCCATGGTTCAGGCCAAGGGCATGGCCGAACTCGTGGATGAAGGTCTGTACGCCATATTCACCGATGCTCCAGTCGCTGACCCAGTTGGTCGCCACATTCACATTCGACTTGGTGATCGTGTTGCCGGACGTGTAGCGGGTGGCGTAGGCGCCGCTCGAATCGCGGTTGTCCGTCATAATGTCAGCGGCCGAAGACGTGGTGAGAACAAAGCTCAGGCCGGAGAACTTGGACAGCAGACCCAGTGCATTCTTGGCCGCATTGTACTGCGCCATATTGTCCTTCAGGCCCTCGAGATTGACCGAAATCGTCGTGTGATTGAAGGCCACATTATACGCGGAGCCCAACCCCTTGTTCTTGAGGTAGTTTACATAGGCGGTGAATTCGGAATTCAACACATTCGTCATAGCGGCCCCTCTTGCCAATAGCCATCTCAACGTGGCTGATACCACTTTTGATATAGGATATAAATATCATAATGGCTGAATAACGGCTGAATAAAGCCTGCAAGAAGTATCAACATGGGTTGAAAGCGAAAGACGCGCCGGAAATTCCCGAACAGGTTAACCAGATCTTAACATCTCAGGCAGTCCCACACCCCTAAACCAGTAGGTGCAAAGACAATCACCCCGGAAGAAGACGAAACAAGAAAGGCGCTCGTTTGAAAGAGCGCCTTTTGTTTTGTTACAAGCAGAAGCGACCGGATTATTCTTCGACGATGCCCAGCTTGTCCTTGACGAGTTGCTGTAGGGCCTGGGGATTTGCCTTGCCGCCAGTCGCCTTCATGACCTGCCCGACGAACCAGCCGGCCAGCGTCGGCTTCGCCTTGGCCTGGGCGACCTTGTCCGGGTTGGCGGCGATCACTTCATCGATCGCCTTTTCGATGGCGCCGGTGTCGGTCACCTGCTTCATGCCCCGATCCTCGACGATTGCAGCCGGATCGCCGCCCTCGTTCCAGACGATTTCGAAGAGATCCTTGGCGAGCTTGCCCGAGATGGTGCCGGCCTTGATGAGGTCGATGATGCCACCGAGCTGAGCAGGCGAAACCGGAGTCTCTTCAATGGCTTTGCCGGCTTTGTTCAACGCACCGAGGAGATCGTTGATGACCCAGTTTGCGGCCGCCTTGCCGTCGCGGCCTTCTGCAAGCACCTCGAAATAATCGGCAATCGCCTTTTCGGAGACCAGCACGGACGCATCGTAGATGGTCAAGCCCAGTTCGCGGACGAAACGCTCCTTCTTGTCGTCCGGCAATTCCGGCAGGTGCTGGCGGAGCTCCTCGACGAAGGCATCGTCGAATTCGAGCGGGAGCAGATCCGGATCGGGGAAATAGCGATAATCATGCGCATCTTCCTTGGAGCGCATGGAACGGGTTTCGCCCTTGCCCGGATCGAAGAGACGGGTTTCCTGATCGATCGATCCGCCATCCTCCAGAATGCCGATCTGGCGGCGGGCTTCATATTCGATCGCTTGACCGACGAAGCGGATGGAGTTGACGTTCTTGATCTCGCAGCGGGTGCCGAATTCGCCGCCCGGGCGGCGGACGGAGACGTTCACGTCGGCGCGCATGGAGCCTTCGTCCATGTTGCCGTCGCAGGTCCCGAGATAGCGCAGGATCGTCCGCAGCTTGGTCAGGTAGGCCTTCGCTTCGTCGGAGGAGCGCATGTCGGGCTTGGAGACGATTTCCATCAGGGCCACGCCGGAACGGTTCAGGTCCACGAAGGACATGGTCGGGTGCTGGTCATGCATGGATTTGCCGGCATCCTGCTCCAGATGCAGACGCTCGATCCCGATCTCCACGTCCTCGAACTGGCCCTTGCGGTCCGGTCCGATGGAAATGACGATCTTCCCCTCGCCCACGATCGGGTCCTTGAACTGGGAGATCTGGTAGCCCTGGGGCAGATCCGGGTAGAAATAGTTCTTGCGGTCGAAGATCGAACGCTTGTTGATCTGAGCCTTGAGGCCGAGACCGGTGCGGACCGCCTGCTTCACGCATTCCTCGTTGATCACGGGCAGCATGCCGGGCATGGCGGCATCGACGAGAGAAACATTGGAATTCGGAGCGGAACCGAAAGCGGTGGACGCGCCGGAAAAGAGCTTGGACTGGCTGAGCACCTGGGCATGGACTTCCATGCCGATCACCACTTCCCAATCGCCGGTGGCACCGGGAATGAAGCGCTTCGGGTCAGGCGTGCGAACATCAACAATGGTCATGGACTTCTCTTCGAAATCGGGAGTTTCATGAGGTCGTGAGGTAGAGGAAATATCCGCCCGGCGCAAGGCTTTGGCGCGGGATCAGCGGTTCGGTCCATAGGGCTCCGGCTCATCGGGAATGAGCTGCTTGATCAGACCCACGGATTCCACATCCCGATCCACCTTTGGCTGATAGGCCACCGACAGCCAGCTGATCCGGTAGCCCTGACTTTCGAAGAAGGCAACAGCCTGATTGTTGCGCGCATGGGTCTGGACGGCCGCCTTGTGAAGCCCCTGGACGATCATTTCAGCCTCAACGGAATTCAGAAGCGCCTTGCCGAGCCCCTGCCGCTGAAAAGCGGGATCGATCCAGAAGTCGGTAATGGTCTCATCCAGGCGCTCGCGCGCGGCCCAGCCGGCCATGCTGCCATTCTTTTCCACGACAGTGATGGTAAGCCAGGCCGAGGCGGTGAAGTTGCGGAACGCCAGTCGGGCACTCTGCACCATGGGGCCGGTTTCACCGATGCGAGAAAGGGCCTGGTCCCAGGATCGCAAGCCGATCTCCGCCAGTTCCTCGCAATCTTCCTCTCGTGCGTTTCTGAGTGTGATCATGAACGCTGCCCCATATCGGGGAAGTAGAGCATTGATGGGCGGTTATTTCCAGCTGGTCCTTTGCGCTTCCGTACCTTTTTCCGCAGGCTTGCGACCAAGGATGAAGAAAGCGCAGGTGGCGTGATCAGCGGGGAATGGCGCGCGCAAGACGCGCACCAAAGCCTTTACCACCACTTCGGCGCGATGAACTTTCCGGCGGCCTGTTCGATCACGTGAGCCGTCTTGAAGAGGGTTTCCTCCTCGAAGGGCTTGCCGATGAGCTGGAGGCCGAGGGGCAGACCCTTGGAGTCCAGACCTGCCGGCAGCGCAAGGCCCGGAAGGCCGGCCATGTTCACGGTCACGGTGAAGATGTCGTTGAGGTACATCTTCACGGGATCGGCGGCCAGTTCCTTGTCGCCGATGGCAAAGGCCGAGGAAGGGGTCGCCGGCGTCAGGATCGCATCGACGCCTGCGTGGAAGGCCTGTTCGAAATCGCGCTTGATCAGGGTGCGAACCTTCTGGGCGCGGATGTAATAGGCGTCGTAATAGCCCGCGGAGAGCACATAAGTGCCGATCATGATGCGGCGCTTCACTTCCTTGCCGAAGCCTGCGGCACGGGTCTTTTCATACATGTCGGCAATGTCCTTGCCATCGACGCGCAGGCCGTAGCGAACGCCGTCATAACGGGCAAGGTTGGACGAAGCCTCTGCCGGAGCCACGATATAGTAGGCCGGCAGCGCATATTTCGTGTGCGGCAGGGTGATGTCGACGATCTCGGCGCCGGCATCCTTCAGCCAGGCGATGCCCTGCTGCCAGAGCGCCTCGATCTCGTCGGGCATGCCATCGACGCGGTATTCGCGGGGAATACCGATCTTCATGCCCTTCAGCGACTGGCCGAGGGCAGCTTCGTAATCCGGAACCGGCAGATCGACGGAGGTGGTGTCCATCTTGTCGACGCTTGCCATCGACTTCAGCATGATCGCGCAGTCACGCACGTCACGGGCGATGGGGCCAGCCTGATCGAGCGACGAGGCGAAGGCGGCGATGCCCCAGCGCGAGCAGCGGCCATAGGTGGGCTTGATGCCGACGGTGCCGGTGAAGGCGGCAGGCTGGCGGATGGAACCGCCCGTATCGGTCGCCGTCGCGCCGGCGCAGAGGTGCGCGGCCACGGCTGCGGCCGAACCGCCGGACGAACCGCCGGGAACCAGCTTCTCGTCCGAGCCCTTGGCGCGCCAGGGATTGACAACCGCGCCGTAGTAGGAGGTCTCGTTGGACGAGCCCATGGCGAATTCGTCCATGTTCAGCTTGCCGAGCATGACCGCGCCGTCATTCCACAGGTTGCGGGTGACGGTCGATTCGTAGCGCGGCTTGAAACCATCGAGGATATGGCTGCAGGCTTGCGTGTGCTCTCCCTCGGTCGCGAACAGATCCTTGATGCCGAGCGGAATGCCTTCGAGTGCACCGGCCGTGCCGGCCGCGATCTTCTCGTCGGACGCCTTGGCCATGGTGCGCGCCTTTTCGGGCGTCACGGTGATAAAGGCGTTGAAGGCGGGATTGGCGGCCTCGATTGCGGAGAGATAGGCGTCCGTCAGTTCCGTCGCGGTGATATCACGGGCGCGGAGCTTTTCGCGGGCTTCGGCAATGGTGAGGCTGGTCAGTTCGCTCATGGCAATGGTTCGCTTCGATTAAGGTCTAAAGGCTATCGGGCGGCAGCGGTCGGGAGGCTTATTCCACGACCTTCGGGACCAGGAAGAAATTCTGGTCGGTCGCCGGCGCATTGGCGACGATATCGGACGCCTTGTCGCCATCGGTGACCGCATCGACGCGCTTCTTCATCGCCATCGGCGTTACCGAGGTCATCGGCTCGACGCCGTCGACATTCACTTCGGAAAGCTGCTCGACGAAGCCGAGGATGCCGTTCAGTTCGCCGGTCATGCGCTCGGCTTCATCCTCAGCGAGGGCGATGCGGGCCAGTCGCGCCACGCGCTTCACGGTAGCAAGGTCTACGGACATTCGAATACTCCGGCTCTTTTAGTCAGACCCGCTATAATGGCCCGCACCGCGCGGCGCAACGGGGTTTTGTCAGAGGCTCACGGATCCGCCCGATGCCGGCGTCTCGATCTTTACCTTCACGCCTTCCATGGCGGAGATGAATGTCTCCGGCGACTGGTCGATGATCGGGAAGGAGCCGTAGTGGCAGGGCAGGATGGTCGAGAAGTTGAAATAGCGCTGGCAGGCGAGCGCGGCCACCGCACCGCCCATGGTAAAGCGGTCCCCGATCGGCACGAGACCGATATCCGGCTGGTGCAGTTCGTTGATCAGCGCCATGTCGGAAAAGATGTCCGTATCGCCCATGTGGAAGACGGTCGGCTCGTCATCGAAATGGAACATGATCCCGTTGGCATTGCCGAGTGAATGGGAGACGCCATCCTCGGTAATCGCGGCCGATGAGTGGAGCGCATTGGTGAAGGTCGCAGAAAAACCGTCGAGGCGGATCGTGCCGCCGGTATTGCCGGATTCATATTTCTTCAGGCCCTTCATGGCGAGCCACATGCAAAGATCGAAATTGGCGACCACGGGAATGTCGGCCTCGCGGGCAATGTCCAGCGTATCGCCGACGTGGTCGGAATGGCCATGGGTCAGGACGATGTGGGTGATGCCCTTCACCGCATCCTTGCGGTCGAGCCCCGCAAAGGCTGGATTGCCGGTGAAAAAAGGATCGACCAGAATGTTTGCACGGGCCGTATCGAGGCGGAAGGCCGAATGGCCGAGCCAGGTTATCTTCATGATGCGCGTTCCCTCGGGATGACTTCGTTCCGGTCACAGGTTATCAGGCGAGGAGCAGACGATGCCAAGCCCTCGCATCGGCATAAATAGAGCGGAGATTGAAAATCCAATGACGGTTCTGACCATCGAGGAACTGGCCACGAGGCTGAATCCGGGCGAACCTGTCGCAGGTCTCGATCTCGGCACCAAGACCATCGGCCTATCGGTTTCGGATCTGGGACGGCGGTTTTCCTCCCCTCGCCCGGTTCTCAAGCGAGTCAAGTTCACCAAGGATGCGGAGGTGTTGCTGGCCTTCGCGGCGAAGGAAAGGGTGGCGGCCTTTATCATAGGCCTTCCCATCAACATGGATGGGTCGGAAGGTCCGCGTGTTCAGGCCACCCGGGCCTTCGTGCGCCTGATGAGCGAGAAGACAGAAATCCCCTTCGTCTATTGGGACGAGCGGCTTTCGACCGTGGCTGCGGAGCGGGCGCTGCTGGAAATGGACGTTTCCCGCTCCAAGCGCGCAGAACGGATCGATTCGGCAGCCGCGAGCTTCATTCTTCAGGGCGCGCTGGACAGGCTTTCGTCGCTTGCCAGAGACCGGGACGACCCCGTGCTGTAGCGATTGCGCCACCAGGCAGCGATTTGCTTGCGGCGACGAAAGGCGATGATGGCGAAAAGCACGATACTGTCGACCACGATCGCGCGCGCGACGAGACCGGGAAGAATTTCCGGAGGCAGGCCGAGAACCTTTCCATAGATCTGGAAGACCAGGTCATGCGCCTGCCGGGTCAGCATGAAAAAACCGAAGTTCATGTCGTAGTAGGACAATCCGTACCACGTTCCCAGAAGCAGGATCGGGCCGGCCCAGAAGACCAGAAACCATTTCATCGGTTCATTCCTTTCATGCGCATCATCCGCATGTCGGCCGATCCCAGCCAACGAAGCGCGGCAAGCACCGGCAAAATGGCAGCCGGTACCGCGATGTCCTTGGCCAGGAAGGCAAAGAACAGCACCGAGACAGTGAGAAGAGTCATTCTTCCGCGCATCGCGCCAGCCATGGTTAACAAATCGTTAACCCACTCTCTGCCTTTCCTGCCACCGGCGCAACGCAAACTGCCGGATATGGTTAACGGCGAAGGGGAAGCTGTGGGTAACGCAGCTTCAACCATAAACCCCGTGCACAAGCCGCTTCAGCGCGCCGCGCACCTTGTCCCAGTCCTTTTCCGTTTTCAGGCTGACTCCGGCGAAGCGGCCCGACGTTACGGAAGCCAGCACCAGCTGCTGGATCGCGGCAATGACAAGCGCATTCAGGCTCAAGGTATCGGTGCCCTTCGGCGGCTGCAGGCTGCCGCGCATGCGTTCCAGCCAACCAGCCAAGGCCTTGGAGCGCGCTTCCGAAAGGCGGCGAACCTGTTCCGATTCTTCCGCCAGCTCCCAGGCAGCGATCTGCCGGACGAGCGGATCCGCCTTCAGGGCATCGAGATAGAGCAGCGCCAGCCGCTCCATCAGGTCGCCATAGGTCAGAAGGAACATGCCGCCGGAATCCTCGGGAATATGGATCTTCACCCAGTCACCGAGATCGCCGCCGATAGCCTCCATGAGGCCGTCTATGCCGCCAAAATAGCGGTAGATGAGCTGCTTGTCGCAACCCGCGCGGCGTGCCACGACATTGATACCGAAATGACGAAAGCCCTGTTCCGCCAGCACCGCCTTGCCGGCGGCGAGAATCCGCGCCGCCGTTGCCGCCCGGTCCTTGACCGGACGTTCCTCAATCTCTGCAGATGCCATCGAACCCCTCACAGCGGCATTGTCACCGAGCGGTGAATATGAGGGTTAATATTTCCTTTCAACCGCTTGCACGGCTTTTCAACAGGAAGCGCAGCGAACCGGTTCAGCTTGCAGGCGGATACAGCAGATCGACGATGGTCGCCGCATCGAAGCGGCTGTCGAGCATGCCGTAGGTGGAGCGCCAGCCGGCGGCAAGCCGGGTTTCGACAAAAGCATCGGCGATGCGGCCGGCGCCGATTCGGGCGAGTTCCGCCGCCGCACAGGCGAGTGCAAGCTGTTCCGTCAGGAAGCGCCCCGCCCCCTCGTCCCGCTCGCAGACGGCCATGGCGGCGCGCAGGACCTCGACCGTCTTGCGCCCCGAGGCGCCGAGCTGGCGGGCAATGTTTTCGAGAATCGGATCGAACAGGTTCGGGCCACGCTGGAGCACCCGCAGCACATCGAGCGCCATGACATTGCCGGAGCCTTCCCAGATCGCATTGACGGGGGCTTCCCGGTAATGCCGGGCAATGGGGCGCTCTTCCACATAGCCACTGCCACCGATGCATTCCATCGCCTCGTAAATATGGGCGGGCGCGATCTTGCAGCACCAATATTTGGTCACCGGCGTCATGAGGCGGGCATAGGCTGCCTCCTCGGGGCTCTGCGGCGCCTTGTCGAACGCCTCCGCAAGGCGGAAACACAGAGCCGTTGCCGCTGCGGCATCCAGTGCCAGATCGGCGAGAACCCGCGTCATCATCGGCTGCTGGACAAGCGATGTGCCGAACACGGCACGGCCGCGCGCATGATGGACCGCTTCCGCCAGCGAGGCGCGCATGATGCCCGCCGAAGCCAGGGCGCAGTCGAGTCGGGTCAGCGTGACCATGTCGAGAATGGTACGGATACCATCGTCGGGCGCACCGAGCAGGAAGCCGTAAGCACCGGTGAACTCCACTTCCGAAGACGCATTCGAGCGGTTGCCCACCTTGTCCTTGAGCCGCTGGAAATGAAGGCCGTTGGCCACTCCGTCCTCCAGCAGGCGCGGAACCAGGAAACAGCCAAGCCCCTCGCCCGTCTGGGCCAGCATGACAAAACCGTCGCTCATCGGCGCGGACATGAACCACTTGTGGCCGGAAAGCCGGTAGATGCCCTTGCCCATCTTCTCCGCTGCGGAGGTGTTGGCCCGCACATCCGTACCGCCCTGTTTTTCCGTCATCCCCATGCCGAGGGTCACGGCGGTCTTCTTCATGGGCGGCTTGTTGGACGAATCATATTTCCGCGACAGGATCTTCGGCGCCCATTCGCGCTGGACCGCGCCATTGGCGGAGATGGCCGCAACCGAGGCATTGGTCATGGTGAGCGGGCAGAGATGGCCGGTTTCGAGCTGCGCCGTCAGGAAGAAGCGCGTCGCGCGGATCCGGTGCGCCATGCCCCGCGTGTCCGGATCGCTGTCCCGTTCCCACACGGAACAATGCAGGCCGGCTGCCATGGAACGCCGCATCAGCGCGTGCCAGGCGGGGTGGAAATCGACCACATCCAGCCGTTCGCCACGCATGCCGTGGGTGCGCAGCTCCGGGACGCTGCGATTGGCCATGCGGGCCAGTTCCTGCGCCTCGTGCGAGGTAACGTAGCGGCCCGTCTGATCGAAATCCTCCCGCACGGCGCGCGGCATCGCGGAGGTCAGATCGACGATCAGGGGGTCCGTGCGATAGGCGTTGATCCCAGTCCAGGGCGATGGCTGGTTCAGGGCGGCGAAAGGATCGGGCATGGCGCTCCGGGGGGCATGACCCCGTCTCTTGATTTGGTCCGTTACCCGGTTTTGCATGACAGGAAGACAAAGGCAATGACCGGTGCGGTGTTCAGCCGAACCGGGTTTGTGACAAGACCCTGCACGCTGCGCTCGGCGGTTTCCTCGCGCCGATCTTTGCTCTATAGAGCGGCAAACCGTCAGCGGAGGTCGTCATTCATGGTGCATTATCCCCATCGCCACCTGCTGGGCATCAAGGGCCTTACCCCACCCGATATCGAGCTGCTGCTCGACCGGGCCGATGAGGCCGTGAAGATCAGCCGGCAGCGGGAGAAGAAGACAACGACCCTTCGCGGTCTCACCCAGATCAACCTGTTCTTCGAAGCCTCCACCCGTACCCAGTCCTCCTTCGAGCTTGCCGGCAAGCGGCTGGGCGCGGATGTGATGAACATGTCGGTCGGCAATTCCTCGGTGAAAAAGGGGGAAACGCTGATCGACACCGCCATGACGCTGAACGCGATGCGGCCCGATGTGCTGGTCGTGCGTCATTCCTCGGCTGGCGCGGTGGCGCTGCTGGCCCAGAAAGTGTCCTGCTCGGTGGTCAATGCCGGAGACGGCGCGCACGAGCACCCGACCCAGGCGCTTCTCGATGCGCTGACCATCCGCCGCATCAAGGGCCGGCTTTCGGGCATCACCGTCGCCATCTGCGGGGATGTGCTGCATTCGCGTGTCGCACGCTCGAACATCCTGCTTCTCAATACAATGGGCGCGCGGGTTCGGGTCATCGCACCCGCCACGCTTCTTCCCGCCGGCATCGCCGACATGAGCGTCGAAGTGTTCCGCTCCATGGAAGAGGGCCTGAAAGGTGCCGATGTCGTGATGATGCTGCGGCTCCAGCGCGAGCGCATGGCAGGCTCCTTCGTGCCCTCCGTGCGGGAATACTTCCATTACTACGGTCTCGACGCCGACAAGCTGAAGCATGCCAAGCCGGATGCGCTCGTCATGCATCCCGGACCGATGAATCGTGGCGTCGAAATTGCCTCCGATATTGCCGACGGTCCGCAGAGCGTGATCGAGCAGCAGGTCGAAATGGGTGTCGCCGTGCGCATGGCGGTCATGGAAACCCTGCTTGTGGGCGCCAACAAGGGAGAACGCGCATGACCGGCACGACCGTTTTCAAGAACGCCCGGATCATCGATCCCTCGCGCAATCTGGATGAAACCGGCACGATTATCGTATCGGACGGAAAGGTCGTGGCGTCCGGCCGCGACGCGCAGAACCAGGGCGCGCCGGAGGGGGCCGAAATCATCGATTGCGCCGGCCTGCTTGCCGTGCCGGGCCTTGTCGATGCGAGGGTGTTCACCGGGGAACCGGGAGCGGAACACCGCGAAACGATCCAGTCAGCGTCCCGTGCGGCCGCGGCGGGTGGCATTGCCGCCTTTATCATGATGCCGGATACGGATCCCGTGATCGACGACATCGCACTGGTCGAATTCGTGCAGAAAACCGCCCGCGACAAGGCGGATGTACTGGTCTATCCGGCTGCTGCCCTCACCCGCGGCCTCAAGGGTGAGGAGATGACCGAATTCGGCCTGCTCCGGGAATCGGGTGCCGTCTGCTTCACCAATGGCCGCAAGGGCGTCTATGACAGCCAGGTGCTGCGTCGCGCCATGACCTATGCGCGGGAATTCGACGCCGTGGTCGCACTGGAAACCCGGGACAGGTATCTCGGTGCCACTGGCGTCATGAACGAGGGGCTCTATGCCAGCTGGCTTGGCCTTTCCGGCGTGCCGAGGGAAGCGGAAATCCTGCCGCTCGAGCGGGACCTGCGGATCGCCGCACTCACCCGGGCGCGTTATCACGCAGCCGAGATCTCCGTGCCGGAATCGGCGGAGGCCATCCGGGCCGCCCGCAAGCGCGGTGCGAAGGTGACGGCCGGTATCACCATCAACCATCTGACGCTGAACGAAAACGACATCGGCGAATATCGGACCTTCTTCAAGATGTCGCCGCCGCTGCGCAGCGAAGACGACCGCAAGGCCATGGTCGCAGCGCTGGCCGACGGCACGATCGATATCATCGTCTCGTCCCACGATCCGCAGGATGTGGATACCAAGCGCCTGCCCTTCGCCGACGCGGCCGATGGTGCCGTTGGACTGGAAACCATGCTTTCCGCGGCGCTCCGGCTCCATCATAGCGGGGAAGTGCCGCTGATGCGGCTCATCGATGCGCTCTCGACCCGCCCGGCAGAGATCTTCGGCCTCGATGCGGGATCGCTGAAGCCCGGTGCCAGCGCTCATGTCACGCTGATCGATCTTGACGAACCATGGCTGGTCTCCAAGGATCGGCTCCTGTCCCGGTCCAAGAACACACCTTTCGAGGATTCGCGCTTCAGCGGTCGGGCCATCGCCACCTATGTGCGCGGCAAGCGGGTTTTCTCGCTCGACCGCAATGCCGGCTGAACCCAGGATCGGAGCTTGACGTGCCTGATTTCTCTCTCTTCTCCATCGGTGCAGGTGCGGCCGCCGCTTCTGCGGGCCTTGGCTATCTTCTCGGTTCCATTCCCTTCGGCCTGCTGCTGACCCGTGCGGCGGGGATGGGCGATATCCGCTCGATCGGTTCCGGCAATATCGGAGCGACCAACGTGCTGCGCACGGGCAACAGGAAGCTTGCCGCCGCCACGCTCCTGCTCGATGCTTTCAAGGGAACCGTAGCGGTGCTGCTCGCACAAGCCCTGTTCGGTGAAGCGGGGGCGATCATCGCAGGGGTCGCGGCCTTTCTCGGTCACCTCTTTCCGGTCTGGCTCGGCTTCAAGGGCGGCAAGGGCGTCGCGACCTATCTCGGCGTGCTGCTGGGGCTCATGCCCGTCATGGTTCTCGTCTTTGCCTTCGTCTGGCTGTCGATGGCGAAGCTCAGCCGATATTCTTCGCTGTCTGCACTCACGGCCACTCTTGTCATTCCCGTCGTTCTGTGGATATTAGGAAGACCTGAAATGGCGCTTGCCATGGCGCTTCTGACCGTCATCACGTGGTGGAAGCACAAGCCCAATATCGAGCGCCTGATACTCGGCACGGAAAGCAAGATCGGGGACAAGGGATGACCGCAAAGGAGAGCGCAGCAGGAAAAGGCATCGCGCTCTCCGACCGTCAAAGGATCGCCTGGCTCCGGCTGATCCGCAGCGACAATGTCGGCCCGGCGACGTTCCGGGATCTCATAAACCATTTCGGCTCCGCTGAAAAAGCCATCGAGGCTTTGCCCGATCTGGCCAGCCGTGGCGGTGCGGTGCGGGCCATACGGATCGCCACGCGGGAGGAAGCCGAAGCGGAACTGGAACGCGCGGCCGCATTCGGTGCGCGGTTTCTAGGCGTCGGCGAACCCGGCTTTCCGGAAGCACTCCGGCATATGGATGCGACTCCGCCGCTTCTGGCCGTGAAAGGCAATCTCGATGTCACGTCACGTCCCGCGCTCGGAATGGTCGGGGCGCGCAACGCCTCGATCAATGGCTGCAAGTTTGCCAGCCATCTGGCGCAGTCGTGCGGGCGGGCGGGTTATGCCGTCGTGTCCGGCCTTGCGCGCGGCATCGATCAGGCAGCCCATCGTGCAAGCCTCGTGACGGGCACGATAGCCGCGCTGGCCGGCGGCCTCGATCGACCCTATCCACCCGAAAACATTCCATTGCTGGAGGAGATCTGGAACGGCTATGGGCTCGCCGTCAGCGAAATGCCCTTTGGGTGGGAGCCCCGTGCGCGAGACTTTCCGCGGCGCAACCGCTTGATCGCGGGCATGTCATTGGGCGTCGTGGTCGTGGAAGCGGCCTTGCGCTCCGGATCGCTCATCACGGCGCGACTTGCCGGGGAAATGGGAAGGCTGGTCTTTTCCGTGCCGGGTTCGCCGCTGGATCCGCGCTGCGAAGGCACCAACGGTTTGCTGAAACAGGGCGCGCTGCTGGTGACCGAGCCACGGGATATTCTGGATGCGCTGGCGCCCCTGTCCCGCATCGACCTGCTGACGGGGCTGGATGCACGCGAACCGCCCCGGGAGGGAGACAGACCCATGCCACAGACACCGGACGAATCCGATCGCGATCGTATCATCCAGGCGCTCGGACCTGCCCCCGTCGATATCGACGACATTATCCGACACACCGGGATCCCGCCGGCAGCGGTCTATCTTGTCCTCCTCGAACTGGATCTCGCCGGCCGCCTTCATCGGCATCCGGGCGGCTCGGTCTCGCTGGACATGGCGTAGCCCTTGGACCTTCCGGACAGAGGCCTGCTTATCGCATCCGCCTTGCGGCATCCCTCGCCTCCTCATAAGCCATGTCGATGAGATAGACGAGCAACTCCTCGCGCTCGGCCCGGGCGACCTGGGCCAACTGTCCGAGCATTTCCTCGATATAGGCGATCCTCTCCCGGATGCGGCCGGTCGTTTCCGGGGAATGTACAACTTTGGGGACCATGCGTTCATCCTGTTACCAACAAAACCGCCTGGCTGAATCAGCGGCAGGCCATAGAAGCACACGATAATTTATTCATTTAGAATTGCAAGATATTCTCAATCGCCACATGGTTGCATAACGTTGCAAGGGATTAAATTGCAGTTTCCTCTTGACCCCGGGCAAATCCCTGTCCATGTCGAAAAGCCGGTATGAGGCGAGCACGGACCGGTCGCGCGCACCAAACGCGTCGTCCCAAAGGACAGGTCAGAGAAGCACAATGAATGTAGTGGTGGTGGAGTCGCCTGCGAAGGCAAAGACGATCAACAAGTATCTCGGTCCGGGCTACAAGGTTCTGGCTTCCTTCGGCCATGTCCGCGACCTCCCCGCCAAGGATGGCTCGGTTCTTCCGGATCAGGATTTCGAGATGCTGTGGGAAGTGGACAGCGCCTCGCAAAAGCGGATGAAAGATATTGCCGATGCGGTGAAATCTTCCGACGGCCTCTTTCTTGCAACCGACCCGGATCGCGAAGGCGAAGCGATCTCCTGGCACGTGCTCGACCTCCTGAGGAAAAAGAAGGTTCTCGGCGGCAAGCCGGTGAAGCGCGTCGTATTCAATGCGATCACCAAGAAGGCGGTTCTCGACGCGATGGCGGAACCCCGCGACATCGATGAACCGCTGGTGGACGCCTATCTGGCGCGCCGCGCGCTCGATTATCTCGTCGGCTTCAATCTCTCGCCGGTCCTGTGGCGCAAGCTTCCCGGTGCCCGTTCGGCCGGGCGCGTGCAATCGGTGGCGTTGCGTCTCGTTTGCGATCGCGAGGGAGAAATCGAACGCTTCGTTTCAGAGGAATACTGGAACATCTCGGCACTCCTGAAAACGCCCCGCGGCGATGAGTTCGAGGCACGCCTGGTTCAGGCGCACGGCAAGCGGCTGCAGAAGAATTCCATTCCCAATGGGGAAGAGGCCGGCGCGCTGCGTCGACTCCTGGAGAGCGCAAGCTATACCGTCGAGTCCGTCGAGGCGAAGCCGGTAAGGCGCAATCCGTCTCCGCCCTTTACCACGTCCACGCTGCAGCAGGCGGCCTCCTCGAGGCTCGGCTTCTCCGCATCGCGCACCATGCAGATCGCCCAGAAGCTTTACGAGGGCATCGATATCGGCGGCGAGACGGCCGGTCTCATCACCTACATGCGTACCGACGGCGTGCAGATGGCGCCGGAAGCGATCGATGCCGCCCGCCGGGCGATCGGCGAACAATTCGGGGATCGTTATCTCCCGGAAAAACCGCGCCTCTATTCCACCAAGGCCAAGAACGCGCAGGAAGCGCATGAGGCGATCCGCCCGACCGATTTCCGCCGGACGCCCGATCAGGTTCGCCGTTTCCTCGACGCGGACCAGTTGAAGCTCTACGACCTCATCTGGAAGCGCGGCATCGCCAGCCAGATGGCATCGGCCGAAATCGAGCGGACCACTGCCGAAATTCTGGCGGAAGGCCCCGATGGCAAGGCGGGTTTGCGGGCTGTGGGCTCCGTGATCCGTTTCGACGGCTTCATCGCCGCCTATACGGACCAGCGTGAGGAAGGAGATCCTTCCGACGACGGTGACGAGGACGGCCGCCTGCCGGAGATCAATGCCCGGGAAAAGCTCGCCAGGCAGAAAATCAACGCGACCCAGCACTTTACCGAGCCGCCGCCGCGCTATTCGGAAGCCACGCTCATCAAGAAGATGGAAGAGCTGGGCATCGGCCGCCCGTCCACCTATGCGGCGACCCTCGCCACTCTGCGCGACCGCGACTATGTGACCATCGACAAGCGCAAGCTCTTGCCGCAGCCGAAGGGCCGGCTGGTGACGGCCTTCCTCGAAAGCTTCTTCGACAAGTATGTGGAATATGACTTCACGGCGGATCTCGAGGAAAAGCTGGACCGGATTTCCGCCGGCGAGCTGAACTGGAAAGACGTGCTGCGCGAATTCTGGAACGATTTCTTCGCCCAGATCGAAGGCACGAAGGAACTGCGCGTCACGAATGTTCTCGATGCGCTGAATGAGGCGCTTGCGCCGCTCGTCTTCCCCAAGCGGGAAGACGGCAGCGATCCTCGCACCTGTCAGGTCTGCGGCACCGGCCAGCTCAGCCTCAAGCTCGGAAAGTACGGCGCCTTCGTGGGCTGCTCGAACTATCCGGAGTGCAATTACACGCGTCAGCTGTCGAACGAAGGCGGCGCGGAGGCGGAAGCCGGCGGGCTTACCGAACCGAAGGCGCTCGGCACCGACTCCATCACCGGCGAGCAGGTGACGCTGCGCAGCGGCCGCTTCGGGCCCTATGTGCAGCGGGGCGATGCGAAGGATGCAAAGCGCTCTTCCCTGCCCAAGGGCTGGAAGCCCGACGACATAGACCTGGAAAAGGCACTGGCGCTGCTGTCACTGCCCCGCGATATCGGTCAGCATCCCGAAAGCGGCAAGATGATATCATCCGGCCTGGGCCGCTACGGACCCTTCGTGCTGCATGACGGCACCTATGCCAATCTGGAGAGCGTCGAGGATGTGTTTTCCATCGGCCTCAACCGGGCTGTCGCCGTGCTTGCCGACAAGCAGAACAAGGCGGGCGCGGGGCGTGGACGGGGTTCGACAGCGGCCTTGAAGGACCTGGGCGAACATCCCGATGGCGGCGCGATGACCGTTCAGGACGGTCGTTTCGGGCCCTATGTCAAGTGGGGCAAGGTCAATGCGACGCTGCCGCGGGGAACCGATCCCGCAGCCTTGACGGTTGAAGAGGCAATCGCCTTGCTCGCGGCCAAGGCAGGCAAGGAAAGTTCGGGCAAGAAGGCTCCCGCCCGCAAGACGGCGGCGAAGAGCAAGGCTGCGGATGCCGGCGCGGAGGCGCCCAAGGCAAAGAAATCGGCCACCAAGGCGGCGCCCAAGAAGGCGACCGCGGCCAAGGCGAAGAAAGCGAAAGAGTGAAGAAAACCCGCAAAACGGACAAATCTGGCCATGATGAATTCCTGACGCGTGCCGAACGCCGTCAACGCAGGGCGGCGGAGCCGGGCGGGTCCGAGGAAAGCCTCGTGCACGGCGCCCTGCCGCCAAAGGATGTGCTGCTGCGTTTCATCGCCGATTATCCGGAACGGGCCTCGAAGCGGGAGATTGCCAAGGCTTTCGGTCTCAAGGGCGAGTCCCGTGTGGAGTTGAAAGCACTTCTCAAGGAGCTTGAAGAGGACGGTCTCGTCCAGAAGAGCCGCAAGTCGCTGACCCGCCCGGGCGCGCTCCCGCCGGTGACGGTGCTTGATATCACCACCCGGGACAAGGACGGCGAGCTGCTGGCCCGCCCCGCCGAATGGCCTGAGGATGCAGGCGTTGCACCCGCCGTTCTCATCCGGCAATCCTCGCAGGACCGGGCGAAGGGCAAAAGCCCGGTGGGAGGCATCGGCGACCGGGTGCTTGCGAAGATTTTCCCCGCAAAGGACCGCGGCGGACCGGCCTACACAGCCCGGATCATCAAGCTTATAGACCGGCATCGCAATGCGGTCCTCGGCGTCCTGCGCGAGACGCCGGGCGGCGGCGCGCGGCTGATGCCGATCGAGAGGCGCGGCGAGGAAATGCAGATCGAGGCAGACGGCCTCGGCGGCGCAAAGGACGGCGATCTTGTCGAGGTGGAAACCACCCGCTCGGGCCGGCTCGGCTTGCCCCGGGCAAAGGTTCTGTCCGTCATCGGCTCGGTTGCGTCTGAAAAGGCGATCTCGATGATCGCCATCTACGCCCATGGCATTCCGCATATCTTCCCGCAATCGGTGCTGCGGGCTGCAGACGAGGCGGAGAAGGCGTCCTTGTCCCATCGGGAAGACTGGCGGGCGCTGCCACTCGTCACCATCGATCCGGCCGACGCCAAGGACCATGACGACGCGGTGCACGCGGAACACGACCCCTCGCCCGACAATCCCGGCGGCATGATCGTGACCGTCGCGATTGCTGATGTCTCGTGGTACGTGCGGCCCGGTTCGGAACTGGACCGGGAAGCGCTGAAACGCGGCAATTCGGTCTATTTCCCTGACCGGGTCGTACCGATGCTGCCGGAACGGATTTCCAACGATCTCTGCTCGCTGCGTGAGGGCGAAGATCGTCCTGCCCTTGCCGTGCGCATGGTATTCTCGAAGAATGGCCGCAAGGCGGGCCACACCTTCCACCGCATCATGATGAAGAGCGCTGCGAAGCTTTCCTACCAGCAGGCCCAGGCCGCCATCGACGGCAAGCCGGACGACAAGACGGGGCCTTTGCTTGACCCCATCCTGAAGCCGTTGTGGGAGGCCTATCGGATCATGACGGTCGGTCGCGAAAGGCGCCAGCCGCTCGAACTCGACATGCCCGAGCGCAAGATCCTCCTGAAGCCGGACGGCACGGTGGATCGTGTCGTCGTGCCGCCCCGTCTCGACAGTCACAAGCTGATCGAGGAAATGATGATCCAGGCCAACGTGGCCGCTGCGGAAACGCTGGAGCGGAAAGAACAGGCGCTGATATACCGCGTCCACGACGCTCCGTCGCTGGCCAAGCAGGAGGTGCTGCGCGAGTTTCTGGCCACTCTTTCCATTCCCATGGCCAAGGGCGGCAATGTGCGGGCCAATTCCTTCAACGGCATACTGGCCAAGGCGGAAGGCACCGTTCACCAGACCATGGTCAACGAAATGGTGTTGCGCTCCCAGAGCCAGGCTGTCTACAGCCCGGACAATATCGGCCACTTCGGCCTCAATCTCCTGAAGTACGCGCATTTCACCTCCCCGATCCGACGCTATGCGGATCTGATCGTGCACCGGGCGCTGGTCAGTGCGCTGCATCTCGGTCCCGGTGGGCTGACGCCAGAAGAAGAACGGCAGCTCGACGATATCGCGGCCGAAATCTCCACCTTCGAGCGGCGCGCCATGGCAGCCGAACGCGAGACGGTCGACCGGCTGATTGCCCATCATCTGGCGGAACGGATCAATCAGGAATTCAGGGCAAGGGTATCCGGGGTGACCAAGGCGGGACTATTTGTCACGCTGCCCGACTATGGCGCAGACGGTTTCATCCCCATATCTACCCTTGGAGCCGATTACTTCTTCTATGACGAAGCCCATCAGGCCCTTTCCGGAGAGAAAACCGGTCTGGGATACCGGTTGGGAGACGATGTGGACGTTCGGCTGGTCGAGGCGGTGCCGCTCGCGGGCGCTCTCCGTTTCGAAATGCTGAGCGAGGGCCGAAAGATGCCGACTGCCGTTCGCTCCTTCCATAAGGCATCGCGTGCCAGAGGCCGCGGATCGAAGAAGCCGGGAACCCGGCCACCCCGCGGTCGCCGTTGAACCTTGCCCACGAGGAGTTATGCCATGCAGCCGGACGATACCGTCGAAACGCTCCGCTTCGGAGAAACGGGCATTACGGAAAGGCCGCTCAACCGCTCCATGATGCGCGGCTTCCTGAACCGTTGCCCCGCATGCGGCAGCGGCAAGCTGTTCCGCAGCTACATCAAGCCGGTCGAGCATTGCGCGGCCTGTCACGAGGATTACACCCACCAGCGCGCGGATGACCTGCCGCCCTACCTCGTGATTTTCATCGTCGGCCACGTGGCGCTCGGCGGCTTCATGATGACGGACATGGTGTTTACGGAATGGTCGAGCTGGTTCCATCTCGCCATCTGGGTGCCGATTACGCTCATCCTGTCGCTCCTTCTGCTGCAACCGATCAAGGGTGCAGTCATCGGCCTGCAATGGGCGCTCAGAATGCATGGTTTCGGCGGGCCGGCGAACGAGCCCGACCATGGTCATCAGCAGGATTATCCCTGACGGTCGAGCTGGGACCGAAGGCGGGACGCGGGAGGCGGCGGCATGGACCAACAGGGGGACAATCCCGTCAAGCAGAAGACGCTTCGGCCGAAGGACGCGGCAACGCTCATTCTGATCGACCGGTCCGGGCCCCAGTGGCAAGTGCTGATGGGAAAGCGCCACGCCCGTCATGTCTTCATGCCGGATCTTTACGTGTTTCCCGGCGGGCGCCGCGATGCGCGCGATCACGCCCTGCCCTTTCGCTCCGACATCAACCCCATCGTTCTCGAGAAGCTGCGGAGCGAAAGAGCGGTGCCACGCGGCGTCGCCCGCGTGCGCGCCCTTGCCCTTGCCGCCATACGGGAGTTGCACGAGGAAACGGGACTGGCGATCGGTGAAGTGGGCCCCCATGGCCTCACGGCGCAGCTGGGCGGGTTGCGCTATGTGGCGCGAGCCATCACGCCGCCTGGCATGGTCCGCCGCTTTGATACGCGCTTCTTCTCCGCCTTCAGCGACGAAGTGGGCATCGATCCCGCGGCCGTTCGCGATTCGCAGGAATTGCACGATCTGAGATGGGTGGGCCTGCGCTCGACGGAGGACATTCCCATGCCGGAAATTACGCGCTCCATTCTTGAAGAGCTGCGCAATCTCATGGATAACAATCCCGGACTGCCATATGGATTGCCCGTTCCGTTTTACTTCGCTCGACGGAACGCTATGGTGCGGGCAACCTTCTAAGGAATGATGCATGACGGAACCTGCGCGCGGGTCGACAGATCCCGCTGACGAGATTCACTGGCCTTCGCTCATTGCGGCGATTTCGTCGATTTCGGCCGTAGGCATCGCCATCGGACTCGGCTTGCCGCTGCTCAGCATCATTCTGGAGAAGCGTGGCATTTCCTCCACCCTGATCGGGCTCAACTCTGCCATGGCAGGGATTGCGGCCATGATTGCCGCACCGCTGACCACCCGTGCCGCGCATCGATTCGGCGTTGCGCCCACCATGATCTTTTCGGTGATTCTCTCTGCAGTCAGTGCCATGGGCTTCTACTATGCAGACGATTTCTGGATGTGGTTCCCGCTCCGCGTCGTCTTCCATGGAGCGACCACGGCACTGTTCATCCTCTCCGAGTTCTGGATCAACGTCGCCTCGCCGCCCCATCGCCGCGGGCTTGTGCTTGGCATATACGCGACCGTTCTTTCGCTTGGCTTCGGGGCGGGCTCCGCCATCTTCTCCGTTCTCGGCAGCGTGGGCGTCATGCCCTTTCTCGTTGGCGCAGCCGCCATCCTCCTCGCCGCCATTCCGATCTACATTGCCCGTCACGAGAGCCCGGTGCTGGACGAAGGCCCGGAAATGCGCTTCTGGCGGTACATCTTCATCGTCCCGACGGCCACCGCAGCCGTATTCATCTTCGGTGCGGTGGAGGCCGGCGGCCTCTCCATGTTCCCCGTCTATGCAACCCGCTCGGGCTTTACCGAATCGCAGGCGGGCAATCTCCTCACCGTCATGGCCGTCGGGAACGTGTTGTTTCAGATCCCGATCGGAATGATTTCCGACCGGGTGCCGGACCGCCGGCTTCTGCTCACCATCATGGCCCTCATCGGCCTGGTCGGGGCCATCCTGATGCCCACCTTCCTGGATGACTGGCGCCTTCTATCCATCATCCTTCTCTTCTGGGGCGGCAGCATTGCCGGTCTTTATACGGTCGGCCTTTCTCATCTGGGGTCTCAACTGCAGGGTTCGGACCTTGCCTCCGCCAACGCTGCCTTCGTGTTCTGCTATGCCGTCGGCACGGTGGCTGGTCCACAGGTGATTGGCACGGCGATCGATGCGACCGGCAAGGATGGATTTGCCTGGGCAATTGCCTTCTTCTTCGGGGCCTATGTGCTGTTTACGGGCGTAAGACTCGCCTTCAGGCCAAATCGGGCTTGACTTTTCGGGCGCGATTTGTAGTTTCGCGCCAAGTTTTGCCGCGGGCTTCAAACCATCGTCCACGGCTTCCTAATTTTGTAAAGGCAGGACGACCATGGCAAAGGCCACCACCATCAAGATCAAGCTGCTGTCGACCGCAGACACGGGCTTCTTCTACGTCACCACCAAGAACAGCCGTACGATGACTGAAAAGATGACCAAGACCAAGTATGACCCGGTCGTCAAGAAGCACGTCGAGTTCAAGGAAACCAAGATCAAGTAATTGATCTTGTACTGAAAAGAGAGCGCCCTCCGGGCGCTTTTTTTATGCCCGGTCGATAGCGGGCAATTCATATCATGGCCCGCGCCGGTCACTATACTCTGTCTGTGCTTATCGTCGGATTGGCCCCTCGCCGCGCTCTCCGCGTGAGTCGTGCCGCTAAACGAAAACGCCGCGCTTCCGGGAAAGAAGCGCGGCGTCAATTGGGGGCCGACCAGCTTGCATACGGCACGAGGAACCGCTGTCTAGCTTGCCAGTCGGCCGACCCCACGATCCAGGAGATGCGGCGGACCTGAGCATCATGGGGTAGCACTTAAACCCGAGGGTTTATGTCGAGTTGAAGTTAGGTTGCCCGATTTTGAATGAAAATCAACCATTTCTTAACAGGGACGCTAATTTCGTTGTGTATATGGTTAAATTCAGATATGAAACATGCGTAGTAAATATACTTTTACCAAACTATTAAACTGTTTAAACGTTTAAGAGTGGGCTATCGCCCATATTTTGAGCAATTATTCAATGAGTGGCGCCGGTTTTTCCCGGCCCCTTTGGGCTTTCGGCGACGGCAGTCACCGAAAGAGAATCACTTATGCATAGCCGGATATGAAGTTGGCTCCGCTTGCCCGCTCAGGCGGCGGCTGCGACGACGCGGTTTCGACCGTTGTGCTTGGCCGTATACAAAGCCTGATCGGCCTGCTTCAGCAGGTGCTCCGGTGTTTCGGCGCCAGCCAGATTGGAGGCGATACCCATCGATGCCGTCAGATTGATTGGCGGCTGACCTGCGCCGAGAGAAAAAGGCTGGCCTTCGATCGCGATTCTCAGGCGCTCGGCGATGTCCTTGGCCGTATCCGGAAGCGTATCCGGCATCACGACCACGAATTCTTCGCCACCGAAACGGCAAGCGAGATCGGCACCCCGCACGCTTGCGCGGATGCGGGCCGCAAATTCCTTCAGCACCTCATCCCCGGCATCATGGCCGTAGGTATCGTTCACACTCTTGAAGCGGTCGATATCCGTCATGCAGACGGAAAGCGGCCGGCCTCGCGCCGCAGCCCGGTTGAAGAGGTGCTTGAGGTGGTTATCCAGATAGCGGCGGTTGCTGAGCCCCGTCAGCGGATCTGTAACCGCCATCTCGAAGCTTTGCTTCATGCTGTTTCGCAGCCGGTCCGCATAGCGCTTGCGGCGAATCTGGGTGACTGAGCGGGCGACAAGCTCGTTCGGATCGAGCGGGCGAATGATGTAGTCATTCACGCCCAGGTCAAGCGCGCGGATGATGAGGTCTTCTTCGCCCTGTTCCGTAATGATCAGCAAGGGAATGAAGCGCGTGCGTTCCAGGGAACGAAGCTGGGAGCAGAGTCGCAGCGGGTCGTAACCATCCAGATTGCCATTGACGATGACCAGATCGAACGTGTTTTCGGCCGCCTCGAAGATGGCTGCCTGCGGATCGGACATGGCGACCACTTCCGCCACTGGCTTCAGCGCCTTGACGATGCGCTCCTGCGAGCTGGCGCGCGGGTCGACCAGCAGGATCTGCGCGGCCTCCTCCACCTTGCCCTCGTTCAAACGGGTGGCATCACCGATCGAATGTTCGGCTCCCGCGCGCACCCGGAGTTCGTCGCTCAGCGTCTTGAGGCGCAACAGGCTCTTGACCCGCGACACAAGCTGCAGGTCGTTGACGGGCTTGGTCAGGAAATCGTCCGCCCCGGCTTTCAGGCCGCGGACGCGATCGGAAGGCTGATCGAGCGCCGTGACCATGACGACGGGGATATGGGTGGTCTTCGGATTGGCCTTCAGGCGTTCGCAGACTTCGAAACCATCCATTCCCGGCATCATGATGTCGAGAAGGATCAGATCGACCTGGGTGCGATCACAGATGGACAGGGCCTGAAAACCGTCGCCGGCCGTCAGTACCTCGAAATATTCAGCGATCAGTCTCGCTTCGAGCACTTTGACGTTGGCGGGAATATCATCAACGACAAGGATACGCGCAGTCATGCAGTTTTTCCTGTCTTAAGCATCACCAAGATAGGTCTTGATGGTTTCGATGAACTTCGGCACCGAGATCGGCTTCGAAACATAAGCTTCGCAGCCGCCTTGCCGAATGCGTTCCTCGTCGCCCTTCATGGCGAACGCGGTAACGGCGATAACGGGGATGATATGGAGTTCCGGATCTTCCTTCAGCCACTTGGTGACATCCAGTCCGGAGACTTCAGGAAGCTGGATGTCCATCAAGATGAGATCGGGCTTGTGCTTGCGCGCCAGATCAAGCGCTTCCAGCCCGTTACGGGTCTGGATCGTGGTGTAACCGGAGGCTTCGATGAGGTCGCGAAAGAGCTTCATATTCAGCTCATTGTCCTCTACAATCATGACCTGCTTCGGCATCGTTTCGGCTGTCCTCATCGTCGGCATTTCCAGGGCGTACATTCACCGGGCTGCGGCATGTGCACGATTTCCCCAGTGAGACGCTAGCCCGATTTAGTTTAGAAATAGGTAATCGTTTTCCGAAAATGCAGCGCGGTCCCAAAATAGAAAAGCTCGATCCGGCGGAATTGGCGGCCGGCGTCCTCCAATGGCTGGCAGAGGAACCGGACATGCTGTCCCGTTTTCTGGCACTTTCGGGCCTTGGCCCCCATGACCTGCGCGCCGCGATGAGCGATCCGGGCTTTCATGCGGGCTTGCTGGATTTCATCATGCAGCACGAACCGAGCCTGGTGGCCTTTGCCACGAAAAGCGGCTACAGCCCGGAGCAGATTGCGGATGCCTGGAACCGGATTTCCGGTCCCGGCCTTGATTCGGGGCAGTATTGATGGACTCCTTTCCCTCCCTCGGCCATGTCCGGCTTTCCGACAGGCCACTCGTGGTCTGCGACGTGGACGACGTGGTGCTCGAATTCCTCAAGCCCTTCGAAGCCTATCTGCAGGCAAGGGGCAACAAGCTGCTGCATCGCAGCTACCGGCTGCATGGCAATATCATCTCGCTGGAAACCGAGGCTGCATTGGAAGATAGCGTCGTCAGCGGTCTGATCGAATCCTTTTTCGATGATCAGGAACGGTGGCAAACGCCGTTCGCCGAAGCGGTCGATACGTTGCAGAGCCTGTCGGGCGATGCGGATGTGGTGTTCCTTACGGCCATGCCGCCGCGCTTCGCAGAAGCAAGGCGCCGGCTTCTGGACCAGTTGCATCTACGATTCCCGATGATTGCGACCGAGACGCCGAAGGGGCCAGTCGTGAAGGCGCTGCATGAGGAGCGCCCCCTGCCCCTCGGTTTTATCGACGACATGGCGCATAACCTGCACTCGGTCGGCGACCATGTGCGCCATTGCCTGCTCATCCACATGATGCCGGACAGCGTGATCCACCGAATGGCGCCCAAGCCTGCCGAGCCTGTGGTGCGGGCGGAAGACTGGCCCCATGCCGGTCGTTTGTTGCGCGGGCATTTTTCCGGCACCGCCTCCTGAGGACGCATGTGGATCGCCCTGTTCGGGCGATCTCTTCATATTGCCGGGCTGGGCCGGTTTGGTTATCGTGTCCGCGTTCAACATATGTTCCGGTCCATGACACCCACCTCGCCCGATCCGTCCGGCTTTTGCCGGGATTGCCTGAAGCCTGCCCGTGCCGGCGATGGGCGTTGTCGCGCCTGTGGCAGCCCAAGGCTGTTGCGACATCCGGAACTCGACCGCCTGGCCGTCGCCCATATTGATTGCGATGCCTTTTATGCCTCGGTGGAGAAGCGGGACAATCCGGATCTGCTCGACAAGCCTGTCATCGTCGGGGGAGGAAAGCGGGGCGTCGTGTCGACCTGCTGCTACATTGCCCGTATTCGCGGCGTACGGTCCGCCATGCCGATGTTCAAGGCACTGGAGGCCTGCCCGGACGCGGTGGTCATTCGGCCGGACATGGAAAAATATGCACGGGTGGGCAAACAGGTGCGGGCCCTCATGCAGGAGCTTACCCCGCTCGTCCAACCGCTCTCGATCGATGAGGCCTTTCTCGATCTCAAGGGTACCGAACGGCTGCATCACGAGAGTGCCGCCCGTGTCCTTGCCCGATTTGCGCGGCGGATCGAGCAGGAGATCGGAATCACCGTTTCAGTAGGCCTTTCCTATTGCAAATTTCTCGCCAAGGTCGCTTCCGACCTCAACAAGCCACGCGGGTTTTCGGTCGTGGGCGAAGCCGAAGCGATGGAGTTCCTGAAGCCGCGCTCGGTGACCACCATCTGGGGTGTCGGGAAGGCCTTCGCTGAAACGCTGGCTCGTGACGGGATCACCACCATCGGACAGTTGCAGGTCATGGAAGAAACCGATCTGATGCGCCGCTACGGCGTCATCGGGCAGCGGCTGGCCCGGCTGTCCCGCGGGATCGACGAGCGCAGTGTCCATCCCCATGAGGAGGCGAAGAGCGTTTCGGCAGAAACGACCTTTTTCGACGATCTTTGGCGGGAGCAGGATCTCGTCCCTATCCTCAGAAGTCTTTCGGAAAAGGTCTCCTGGCGGCTGAAGAAGACCGGCACATCCGGTCACACGGTTGTCCTGAAGCTCAAGACCGCCGACTTCAAAAGCCGCACCCGCAATCGTCGCCTGGAAGATCCAACGCAGCTTGCCGACCGGATTTTCCGCACGGGTCTGTCCTTGCTCGAAAAGGAACTGGACGGCACGCGCTACCGGCTGATCGGCATCGGGGTCAGCGATCTCAGCAAGCCGGATCTGGCCGATCCCCCTGACCTGGTGGACCCGGCGGCAAGCCGTCGTGCCGCAGCCGAGGCGGCCATGGACAAGCTGCGGGACAAGTTCGGCAAAGGGACCGTGGAAACGGGCTATACTTTCGGCACGGTCCGAAAGAAGGACCCCGTCAAGCCAGAATAGGCTGCCCATGATCTCGGCAAACAACCGTTAACTATAACGACAAACTTGACGCCGCAAACCATGCACTGCTCCGGCTCCTACCACCTCGGCGGGAGTTTATTTTAACGATCCGCTGTAACAGTCTGAGACAATTATACCGGATAATCCTGCTTATGGATGACCGGGTTCTGTTGTTTGTGTTGCGTTGGACGGTTCTCGATGTCATCTCGCCTGGTGTTGGGCCTCGGTCTTGCCCTTGTACTGGTTGCTCCGGCTCATGCCGGTTCCTCCAAATCGCTTTCCATCGTGGTTTCCCGCGATACGCAGAGCCTTGCGGTGTATGATGGCGACCAGGTGGTGGCGACGTCGAATGTATCGACAGGCAAACCCGGCCATTCCACGCCAACCGGCATATTCACCATCATCGAAAAGCAGAAGTACCACGAGTCGAACCTTTACGATTCCGCTCCGATGCCCTTCATGCAGCGCATTACCTGGTCGGGCGTGGCTTTGCATGAATCGAAGTCGGTGCCGCGTCGGCCCGCCTCGCATGGCTGCGTGCGGCTGCCGCACGGTTTTGCCAAGGAGCTTTACGGGATGACGCAGACCGGCGTGCCGGTCATCATCGCGGATGCGCCGCTCACGCCGGCCTCCGTGCAGCATCCGCTTCTTTTCAAACCGGTCATTCCCCAGACCAGCGACACGCTGCTCTCCGATGCGGAGCTGCGGCTTTCACCGGTCGCCGATTTTCTGACCCCGACGGAAGTGGCCCTCAACGAAGCCTCGATCCCGCCGCAGGAAATCGTCAAGCCGATTGCGGACAAGGGGCTGCGCATCCTCATCACGCGCCGCGGCCTGAACGATGAAATCAGGGATATCCAGGCTTCGCTGAATGGCCTGGGTTTCGATGCCGGCAATCCGGACGGGCACATGGGCCGGAAGACCATTGCCGCCATCAACGCCTTCAAGCTGACCCAGGATCTTTCCGTCAAGGGTAACCTTCTCACCGATGAGACCATTGCCGCCATTTTCAAGGCTGCCGGGAAGGCACAACCGCCAGCGGGGAAAATCTATGTCCGCCGCGACTTCAAGCCCCTGTTCGACGCGCCGGTCGACATCAAGCGCCCCGAAGTGGCTCTCGGAACCCATGTCATGCAATTGCGTGACATGAATGCAGGCGACGGGACGGCCGAGTGGTTCGGCATGACCTTGCCGGACGGCATCAGCAAGACCGCGCGCAAGCGGCTGGGCATTACCGAGGATCATGGCACGCTCGCCGAAGCCATGGATCGGATTGCCATCCCCCAGGACATTCGAAACCGGATCGAGGCGGAGCTGGCGCCCGGCTCGCTGATAACGATCACGGATGGCGGGTTGGGCACTGAAACCGGCAAGGAGGGCACGGATTTCATCACCCTCACCCATCCCGAAAAAGCCAAGAGCTGAGTTCAGAAACAGATTCAAGACGCTCAGAGACAGAGTCCGCAAACGGTCGCAAACGGCTGAACGGGAATCCATTTCAGCCGTTGCGGATCGTCACACCAGTTCCACGTCGATCACGCCTGGGGCGGTGCGCATGGCTGCGGCAATTTCGGGACTGATCCGATATTTTTCGGACAGTTCGACCTCAATCTCCCGTCTTCCGTCCTCCTTGATGACGATGAAAGAGACGAGGCCGTCGCCCTTGGCATTCAGATGGCTGGCCACGGCTTTCAGCGGGCCACTGTCCCTCACGAATACCCGCAACGCCTTCTGCATCTGTACGGACTTCTCTTCCAGAGACTGAACCGTCTGAATCCTCAGACCGATGCCTTCCGGCCGCTCGTCGGCCTGCACGGTGATCACCAGCGATTTGCCGGGCTCGAGCATGTCGCGATACTGGTTCAGCCCTTCGGAGAACAGCACCGCTTCGAACTGGCCGGAACTATCGGAGAAGGTCACGATGCCCATCTTGTTGCCGGTGCGGGTCTTGCGCTCCTGCTTCGAGGTCACCGTACCGGCCAGCCGGCCCGTGGATGCGCCCTGTTTCACCGCTGCAGAGAAATCGGCGAAGTTTTGAACCCGCATTTTGGAAAGGGTAACGGAGTAGGCATCCAGCGGGTGGGCCGAGAGATAGAAACCGAGCACCTGGAATTCGCGGTGCAGTTTCTCGGATGGAAGCCAGGGAGCCGTCTGGGGGAAGCTGATGGTCTCAGGCCCGGTCGCCGCCCCTGCCCCGAACATGTCGGACTGGCCGCTGACCTTGTTTTCCTGGGCGCGCTGGGCATAGCCGATGATGCGGTCGAGCCCGGCAATCAGCACGGCGCGGTCGACACCGAAGCAATCGAAGGCGCCGGCAGCAATCAGGCTTTCAAAGACACGTCGGTTGATCTGCTTCGGGTCTATCCTCAGGCAGAAATCCTCGATGGAGGCAAAGGGCCGTTCGCCGCGCACCTCGACAATGTGGTCGACCGCCGATTCCCCCACGCCCTTGATCGCCGCCAGCGCGTAATAGATCCGGTTCTCGCCGGTTTCGAAATGCCGGAAAGAGGTCTGCACGGATGGCGGAATGACGGTAATGCCGAGTCGCTTGGCGTCCTGGCGGAAGTCGTTGATCTTGTCCGTATTGGACATATCGAGCGTCATCGACGCGGCCAGGAATTCAACCGGGTAATGGGCCTTCAGGTAGGCCGTATGATAGGACACGATGGCATAGGCCGCCGCGTGCGACTTGTTGAAACCATAGTTCGCGAACTTGGCCAGAAGGTCGAAGATGGTATCGGCTTGCGCCTTCGACACGCCGTTCTTCATGGCGCCATCGACGAAACGCTCGCGCTGCTTGTCCATTTCCTCCTTGATCTTCTTGCCCATCGCGCGACGGAGAAGATCGGCTTCGCCGAGCGAATAACCGGACAGGACCTGGGCGATCTGCATCACCTGTTCCTGGTAGACGATAACGCCCTGGGTTTCCGCGAGCAGATGGTCGATCATCGGATGGATCGACTCGATCTCCTCTTCGCCATGCTTTCGGGCGTTGTAAACGGGGATGTTTTCCATGGGGCCGGGGCGATAGAGCGCCACAAGCGCGATCACGTCCTCGATGCGGTCGGGGCGCATGCCGATCAGCGCCTTGCGCATGCCCACGCTTTCCACCTGGAACACGCCGACCGTTTCGCCGCGGGACAGCATTTCATAGGTTTTCTTGTCGTCGAGCGGCAGGCTCGGAATATCGACCTCGATCGCCCGCTTGCGGATGAAATCCACCGCCGTCTTGATCACCGTCAGCGTCTTCAGGCCGAGGAAGTCGAACTTCACCAGGCCGGCCTGTTCGACCCATTTCATGTTGAACTGGGTCACCGGCATGTCGGATCGCGGATCGCGATACATCGGGACGAGCTTCGACAGCGGCCTGTCACCGATCACGATCCCGGCCGCATGGGTGGAGGCGTGGCGGTAGAGGCCCTCGATCTTCTGGGCAATGTCGAGGAGGCGGGCGACGACCGGTTCCTTCTCGGCCTCCTCCTTCAGCTTCGGCTCTTCCTCGATCGCCTTGTAGAGTGGCGTGGGATTGGCGGGATTGTTCGGCACCAGCTTGCAGATCTTGTCGACCTGACCATAGGGCATTTCCAGCACGCGCCCGACGTCGCGCAGGGCGGCGCGGGCCTGAAGCGAACCGAAGGTGATGATCTGCGCGACCTGATCGCGCCCGTATTTCTGCTGGACATAGCGGATCACCTCTTCGCGGCGATCCTGGCAGAAATCGATGTCAAAGTCGGGCATCGATACGCGCTCAGGATTGAGGAAGCGCTCGAACAGAAGCGAGAACCGGAGCGGATCCACATCCGTGATGGTCAGGGCATAGGCCACCAGCGAACCCGCGCCCGAACCACGTCCGGGGCCCACGGGGATATCATGCTGCTTGGCCCATTTGATGAAGTCGGCAACGATCAGGAAGTAGCCGGGAAACTTCATGCGCTCGATGACGGACAGCTCGAAATCCAGACGATCCCGATAGTCCTGCTCGGTGTAGCCCTCCGAAATGCCCAGTTTGCGGATGCGTTCGTCGAGGCCCTCGACGGCCTGACGGCGGAGTTCGGCGGCTTCGGCGCGCTCTGCTTCTTCCCCGTCTGCGGTCGCACCGGTGAAGCGTGGCAAGATCGGCTTTCGGGTCTTCAGCACGAAGGAACAGCGACGGGCAATTTCGATGGTGTTTTCGAGCGCCTCGGGCAGATCTGCAAAGAGCTTGGCCATGGCATCCTGGCTCTTCAGGGCGTGATCCGGTGTCAAGCGGAAGCGCGCATCGTCGGAGACAATCGCATTATGAGCCACGGCCATCAGGGCGTCATGGGCATCATAGTCGTCGGGCGTGGGGAAAAAGGCCTCGTTTGTCGCGACAAGTGGCAGATCAAGCCGATAGGCCATCTCGATCAACCGGCGCTCATGCTTGCGGTCAAATCGGCCGTGACGCTGCAATTCCACATAGAGGCGGTCGCCGAACAAGGATTTCAATCGCTGCAGGCGGTGCTCGGCATTGGCGGCATGACCCTCCTTCAGGAGGGTATCGACCGGCCCGGTGCTGGCACCCGTCAAAGCGATCAGCCCTTCCGTGCCGTATTCTTCGAGCCAGGAGAGCTTGATATGAACCGCCCTGTCACCCCCCTCGCCTCCGAGATAGGCACGACTGACGAGATCCACCAGGCGTTCATATCCATCGGCCGTGGCGGCGAGCAGAACGAGAGACGCCATCTTGGCGAGGTGGGCCTGTGCGCCCCGCCGCTCTATGTCAAGACCGTCTTCCATGTCGACGGACAGCTGGCACCCGATGATCGGCTGAATGCCATCGCCGGTCGCCTTTTCCGCGAATTCGAGGGCGACGAAGAGATTGTTCGTATCTGTAATCGCAATGGCGGGCTGATTGTCGGCCATGGCTTTCGCCAGGATCTTCTTCAGCGGCAGCGCGCCCTCCAGCAGCGAATAGGCAGAATGGACGCGCAGGTGGACGAATTTCGGCCCCGTTGCCGCGGCAATCGCCGCCCCTGCCCCGCCCGAGGATATGTCTGCCATGTGCTTGCGCCCTGCCATTTTCGGAATCGTCGGATTTTCCGATTTCGCTCGGGCAGAGTCCAGTGAAAAGCGGGATTGTCCACCCTTGCCTCCCGCACCGACATCTCAGCGGTCCTGAAGAGGCAAAGGTAAAAGTGGATCGGCAGGGCCTACGACCCGAGGCAGCGGAGGAGCGCCCTGCCGATCCGTTACATCGCCATGGCGATCAGGGAAAGGCTGGCAACAAAAGTGATAATGGAAGCAAAGGCTGCGGCATCACGGATGTAATCGCTCATTTCGGCTCTCCATTGCTGGTATGTTTTTATTTTGTTCTATTTTTGTTCCAACGTCAAGCCAGATTTTGCCGTTCACTGTTTCAGCGCGCGGCGCGGTTAACAAAGGGATAATGCGTTCACGCCTCAGAGGGCGTCAGCGATTCGCGGGGATCAGATCTCCAGAACCTTCCCGCCGGAAATCGTGACGCGACGGTCCATGCGCCTCGCCAGGTCCATGTTGTGCGTCGCAATCAGCGCGGCCAGTCCGGATTGGCGCACCAGAGCCTCCAGGGCTTCGAAGACATAATGGGCGGTCTCCGGATCGAGGTTGCCGGTGGGTTCGTCAGCCAGGAGGACCATGGGCGCATTGGCCACGGCACGGGCAATCGCCACTCGCTGCTGCTCGCCCCCGGAAAGCTCCGCCGGGCGATGCTCGGCACGATGGCCGATCCGCATGTAATCGAGAAGCGCCTTTGCCCGTTCGCGTGCTTCCGCCTTCGACAAGCCGCCGATCAGCTGCGGCATCATGATGTTCTCGACAGCAGAGAACTCGGGCAGGAGATGGTGGAACTGGTAGACAAAGCCGATTTCCGCGCGCCGGATGGCGGTGCGGCGATCATCGGGCAGCCCCCCACAGGGTTCGCCATTGATGCGGATCTCACCGGCGTCGGGATGCTCAAGCAGGCCTGCCACGTGCAAAAGCGTTGACTTGCCGGTACCGGACGGCGCGACCAGCGCGACGATTTCACCCGAATGCAGACTGAAATCGGCACCCTTGAGAATCTGCAGGGTCGTCTCGCCCTGACCATAGGCGCGCTCGATGCCCGAAAGCTGTAATGCAATCCTGGAAGCCATGGGGGCCACTCTTTCTATTCGTATCGCAGCGCCTGCACCGGATCGAGCCGCGAGGCGCGCCAGGCCGGGATGATGGTGGCAACGAAGGAGAGACCGAGCGCCATGCAGATAACGGCAATGGTTTCCCCGCCGTTCATGTCAGCCGGAAGCTGGCTCAGGAAATAGAGTTCCGGGTTGAAGAGCTGTGTCCCGGAGATCAAGCTGAAGAACTGCCGGATGCTCTCGATATTGAGGCAGACGATCACGCCCAGAATCACACCGGCAAAGGTGCCGACCACGCCGATGGCCGCACCGGTCATGAAGAAGATCCGCAGGATCGAGGCGGAGGACGCGCCCATCGTTCGCAGAATGGCGATATCCCGCCCCTTGTCCTTCACCAGCATGATGAGGCCCGAGATGATATTGAGCGCCGCGACGATCACGATCAGGGTCAGGATCATGAACATCACGTTCCGTTCCACCTGAAGGGCCGAGAAGAAGGTCTGGTTGCGCTGGCGCCAGTCTGTGATGAAGATCTGCCGACCGGCGGCGGCTTCCACCTTGGGCCGCAATTCATCGATGGCATCGGGATTCTGGACGAAGAGTTCGATGGACTGCACGATCCCTTCGGCATTGAAATAGAGCTGCGCCTCTTCCAGCGGCATGAAGATGATGCCGCTATCATATTCCGACATGCCGACCTCGAAGAGGCCGGAGACCTTGTAGCTCTTCACACGCGGATTGACGCCCATGGGGGTGACATCGCCCTCCGGCGAGATCAGCGTGATGTCGTCGCCGGCGCCGATACCCAGCTGGGCCGCAAGCCGAGTGCCGATCAGAACGCCCTGGCCGGAGGCAAAGCCGACCATGTCGCCTGCCTTGATGTTACCGGAGACGGTCTTGAGCTTGGTCATGTCCTCCGTGCGCAATCCGCGCACCAGTGCCCCCGTTCCCGCGCCGCCCTTGCCGGAGGCGAGGGTCTGACCCTCGACCAGCGGAAGCGCCATGGTGACGCCCGGAACAGCCGCGAATTTCGTCGCCAGTTCCGGATAGTTGTCGAGCGGGGCATCGATCGGCGAAATGATCATGTGCCCGTTGAGGCCCAGGATGCGCGAGATCAGTTCCGTGCGGAAACCGTTCATCACCGCCATCACGATGATGAGGGTCGCGACCCCCAGCATGATACCGATGAAGGAAAAACCGGCAATGACGGAAATATAGGCTTCCTTGCGGCGCGCGCGCAAATAGCGCCAAGCCACCATGCGTTCAAAAACAGAAAAAGGCCGGCCGACCGGAATTTTTCCCGACGGTGCCGCTGCCTCTGCCGCTTCATTGCCGGCCATGTTGTCTCCGACCCCCTTGGGCGTCGACATCCGGCTGGAAGGACCGGCCGGATGATACGGACGCATTGACATTTTCACTGCGGACCGCCCTGCCCGGCGGTCTCCACAGCTCTGTTCAGCCGTTCAGCCGATTCATTGCGGCTTCGACGGTCATGGTTTCCCGCGCGCCGGTCTTGCGGTCCTTCACTTCAACCTCTCCGGCCGCGACACCGCGCGGGCCGACGATGATCTGGGTGGGAACGCCAATCAGGTCGGCGGTCGCGAATTTCTGCCCGGCACGATCGTCCGTGTCGTCGTAAAGCACGTCCTTGCCCGCCTTGGTCAGAGCGGCATAGATCGCTTCACAGGCCTGATCGCAACCCGCATCACCCGCCTTCATGTTGATCACAACCACATCGAAGGGTGCGACCGAAGCATGCCAGATGATGCCGTTCTCGTCATGGGAAGCTTCGATGATGGCGGGAACAAGGCGCGTCGGGCCAATCCCGTAGGAGCCCATGTGGACAATGTGCTCCTTGCCGTCAGGACCCTGGACCTTGGCGCCCATAGCTTCCGAGTATTTGGTGCCGAAATAGAAGATATGACCGACCTCGATGCCGCGGGCGGACAGGCGTTCACCTTCCGGGATCGCATCGAAGGCCGCTTCGTCATGCATTTCCGACGTGGCGGCGTAGACGGAGGTCCACTTGTCGAAGATGGCCTTGAGGCCTTCCATGTCGTCGAAATTCGTATCCTCGGCCGGGATGTCGAAATTCACGAAATCGCGGTGGCAGAAGACTTCCGATTCGCCGGTATCGGCGAGGATGATGAATTCGTGGCTGAGATTGCCACCAATGGGGCCGGTATCGGCACGCATGGGAATGGCGCGCAGACCGAGCCGCGCAAAGGTGCGCAGATAGGCCGCGAACATCTTGTTATACGAGTGCTCAGCACCTTCGCGGGTCAGGTCGAAGGAGTAGGCATCCTTCATCAGAAATTCACGCGAACGCATGGTGCCGAACCGGGGGCGAATCTCGTCCCGGAACTTGAGCTGGATGTGATAGAGGTTCAGCGGCAGGCTCTTGTAGGACTTGACCGTAGACCGGAAAATGTCGGTGATCATTTCCTCGTTGGTGGGGCCGTAGAGCATCGGGCGATCCTGCCGATCCTTGATCCGCAGCATTTCCTTGCCATAGGCATCATAGCGGCCGGATTCCTGCCAGAGCTCGGCAGACTGGAGCGTCGGCATCAGAAGCTCGATGGCGCCGGACCGATCCTGCTCCTCGCGAATGATGCGGTTTACCTTGTCCAGCACGCGCTTGCCGAGCGGCAGCCAGCTGTAAATGCCCTGCGACTGCTGACGGATCATGCCGGTGCGGAGCATCAGGCGATGGGAGACGATTTCCGCTTCCTTGGGATTTTCCTTGAGGATGGGCAGGTAGTAGCGAGACAGACGCATGATGAAATCCAGAACTGGGGCGATACCGATTTTTCCATGCGGAATCGGCACGAATGGATGGAAACTGGCCCTGTTCATAAACGCTTCGCACGATGAAGAAAACCCGCCAGCCGGGATCAAGCGAAATTGTCAGGTGGGAAACGCCGTGGGTGTCGCAGATAGCCGCGATGATGGCTTTTTCAGAGCGTTCGCCCGCCTCTATGGCAGAAATTTGTCAAACAGAAAATTTTCCCGAGGTGATGCAAAAATGTAGAATGCCCTATCGACAAACGGCAAACCTTGGGCTAGTTTCTGCCCACAAAACAGGCAAGGGAGTTCAATTCCTGCCTATCTCGCGGTCAAGTCTTGGGAGGATTGGATCTTAGGCGCGTTCATCGCAGCCCCGGAAACGGTGAAAAGGTCACGCGAAACTCGTAAAACAAGGCGTTCTGCGCCTTGTTTTTTTTTGCCCTCATGAAAGCCTGTTCGGTTATTCCGCTGCTTGCATCAGCCGTTGTTCGGCATGGGAACAGGAAGGGAATCGAGCGTCATCCCGAATTTCGCCACGGCGATCCACCACACGCCGCAAATGATCGCCGAAACGACCGTCGTCAGCGACAGGACCTTCCTGGCCTGGAATCGATGCGGCGCGCTTTCAACGGAGCCGGGCACCACATCATTTGCCTCCGCCTGAGTCTTGAGCCCGAAGGGCAGGCAGGCAAAAAGCGTGATCCACCAGACCACGAAATAGATGGCGAAGAGGCTGAAATAGTTCATGGGTTGCGCTCCGGCGTGTTGGCGCATTGATAGGGTGCGATCCGGCGGCGGTAAAGGCTGCCCTCACGGATTTGTCGAAGCTGCGCCATTTGATCGCAAGAGCACCCTGCCCTCAGACCTGCTCAAGCTCGATCAGCGTGCCAAAGAAATCCTTCGGGTGCAGGAACAGGACGGGCTTGCCATGAGCGCCAATCTTCGGCGTACCGTCTCCCAGAACGCGGGCACCGGTGGCTTTCAGCTGGTCGCGGGCAGCCAGAATATCCTCCACCTCGTAGCAAATGTGGTGCATGCCGCCGGACGGGTTCTTTTCGAGGAAGGCCGCAATCGGTGAATTCTCGCCGAGCGGCTCCAGCAGTTCTACCTTGGTGTTGGGCAGCTCGACGAAGACGACGCTGACGCCGTGTTCAGGCAACTTCTGGATATCCGAGACCCGGGCGCCCAGCGTGTCGCGATAGGCAGCGATGCCCTTTTCCATATCGGGCACCGCGATGGCGACGTGATTGACGCGTCCGAGCATGAACAACCTCCAGTCAGATCTTCGAGTCGTTCCAGGGGCTTGCAACGAAGCCCGCAGGAATGGGATGAACTGCCCCTCTTTAACCGGGGCAGGCTCTCGCTCAAAGTGAGACTTTGGTCAGGAAGACGCTGACGATCGGCTTCTTGCCCCACATATCGTTGGCCGCCGCGCGCACCGAGCGGCGCACCGCCTCGCGGACGGTTTCCAGATCCTTCCGGCGGGCCCTGGGTATGCTTTCGATGGCGCCGACGACGGCGTCCTGGAGCGTATCGTCCAGTTCCTCTCCCTCGTCGTCATAGAGCGGAAGCCCGTTGGAGATGATTTCCGGCTCGTCGAGGAAATCATAGCGGCCGTCGAGCAGGACATTCACCGCGACATGGCCGACATAGGAGAGCTTGCGGCGTTCACCGATGCCGAGTTCATCGAATTCGCCGATCAGCTTACCGTCTTTGAAGATGCGGCCATGCGGCACTTCGCCGATCACTTCCGCCGGCCCGGGGGCCAGGCGCAGCACATTGCCGTTGCGAACCTTCGGCACCTCCGGAATTCCGAAGTTGCGGGCGAGCTCTGCCTGGGCGGTCAGGTGCGCCGCTTCGCCATGAACGGGCACCAGAATGCGCGGACGCACCCATTCATACATCTGCACAAGTTCGCTCCGGCGCGGGTGGCCGGAAACATGCACCAGCGCCTCGCCGTCGGTGACGATCTTCACGCCCTGCTCGATGAGCTGGTTGCGGATATCCTGCAGGGCTTTTTCATTACCCGGAATAGCTCTGGACGAGAACACGACGGTGTCGCCGGCGGCAAGCGCCACATGGCGCATTTCGTCGCGCGCGAGCTTGGCCAGAGCCGCCCTCGCCTCGCCCTGGCTGCCGGTCAGGATCAGAACCACCTTGTCGCGCGGGATGTAGCCATATTCATCTTCGGCGATGAAGGGAGCGACCCCTTCCATCAGACCGATCTGGTCAGCAACATTGACGACCCGCTTCAGCGAGCTGCCCAGAAGCAGGACTTCACGGCCAGCGGCTTCCGCAGCCTTGGCGACAGAGCGTATGCGGCCGACATTCGAGGAGAAGGTGGTGATCGCGACACGCCCTTCCGCCGTTTCGATCAGCTGCTGAAGGCTTTTCGATACTTCCTCTTCGGAAGGCGAAACGCCTTCGCGCTGCGCATTGGTGCTGTCGCAGAGAAGTGCCAGGACGCCGCGATCTCCGATCTCGCGCAGGCGCTTCTCATCGGTCAGCGGTCCGAGCGAAGGGCTGTGATCGATCTTCCAGTCACCCGTATGGACCACCGTCCCGAGCGGCGTGGTGATGGCAAGCGCCATGGGCTCGGGAATGGAGTGATTGACCGCAATCGCCTCGATCTCGAAGGGTCCGATATTGATGCGATCCCCTGCCTTGAAGGGGGTGACGGGCACCTCGGCGCGCTTGCCATCATAGTCGCGCTTTGCTTCCAGAAGCCCGGCCGTGAAGGCAGAGGCATAGACCGGCACATTGAGACCGGGCCAGAGGTCATTCAGCGCTCCATAGTGGTCCTCATGAGCATGCGTGATGATGATCGCCTTGAGATTCTTCTTCTCCTTGGAGAGGAAGCCGATGTCGGGCAGCACCAGATCCACGCCCGGCAGATCCGGCCCGGCGAAAGTGACACCGCAATCCACCATGATCCAGCTGCGCTTGGTTGCGGGCCCATAGCCATAAAGGGCGAGGTTCATTCCGATTTCGCCCACGCCGCCCAAAGGTACGAAAACCAGTTCGTCCTGACCACTCATCCGCTTCTTATCCTGTCATCCGAAAAAAACATCACCGGCAGCGATGGGGATCACCCCACCGGCACCCGTATCCAGCATCAGGACCCCATCCGGTCCGATGCCCTTGAAAATACCGCCGAGAGACCGATCCGGCAAATTGACCGTTATTTTCTCACCCAGACCACAGGCATGCGCGCTCCAGCGCGCCACCACCTCGGCAATTCCCGCCCCGCCATTCCAGACCGCCAACATATGAGCCATGCTTTCGAAAAGATAGGCAAAGAGCTGGTCCGGGGAGATATGGACGCCGTGATCTGCCAGGCAAGTGGCCGGATAGGGCGTGCCTTCCGGCCGGAAGGCGACATTGACACCGATGCCGATCACCAGTGCATAGCGCCCGTCGGGGAGCTTTTCGCCCTCAAGCAGGATGCCGCTCGTCTTCTGCCGCGCAATCAGCAGGTCGTTCGGCCACTTGATCGCCAAGTCGGGCCCGTCTGTGGGCATGACCCGCCGAACTGCATCATGGACGGCAACGGCCACGGCAAGCGGCAGGGAAGCCAGCGATGGCAGCGGAGCGGGATCGATCAGCAGCAGGGACGCATAGAGATTGCCGGCCTCGGAGATCCAGGTCCGGCCGCGGCGACCGCGGCCGCCGGTCTGGCGGCTTGCGGTGATCCAGAGATGCCCGGGGTCTCCGGCGCGGGCGCGCATCAGGCATTCCGTGTTGGTCGAGCCTACATCCTCGAGGGGCTCGTGACGGAACCCGCCGAGCGGGTCCCGTCCATATGAGGCCGGTATCGTCAAAACAGCGACTTGGCTGCAGCGTCCGCGGCATCGCCCAGGATGCTGCCGAACAGCACATAGGCCATTACGAAGAGGCCGGACAGGCCATAGACCAGCTTCAGGCCAGCCGAGGCGGGCGCAAAGCCACCCTTGGCATCATCGAACCACATGACCTTGATGACGCGCAGATAGTAATAGGCACCGACCACCGAGGCGAGCACACCGATGATGGCAAGCGCGTAAAGCTTGGCTTCGATGGCGGCCACGAAGACGAAATACTTCGCAAAGAAGCCGGCCAGCGGCGGAATGCCCGCAAGCGAGAACATCAGCAGGGTCAGCACGAAGGCCATGAACGGATTGGTCTTCGACAGGCCAGCGAGATCGTCGATGTTCTCCGACGGTTGGCCGTCGGCCTTCCGCATCGACATGATGATGGCGAAGGAACCCAGCGTCATGGCCACATAGATCGCCATGTAGATCATCAGTCCGGACGCGCCGATGCGGCTGTGGGCTGCCAGGCCGACCAGGGCATAGCCCATGTGACCGATGGACGAATAGGCCATCAGGCGCTTGATGTTGGTCTGACCGATGGCGGCAAAGGAGCCGAGCAGCATCGAGGCGATGGAGATGAACACGATCACCTGCTGCCAATCATGCACCACCGGACCGAAGGCCGAGGACACGATACGGGCCAGCATCGCAATGGCTGCGACCTTGGGCGCACCGGCGAAGAAAGCCGTGACCGGAGTGGGCGCACCTTCGTACACGTCCGGCGTCCACATATGGAAGGGAACGGCCGAAATCTTGAAGGCGAAGCCGGAGAGCACGAAAACCAGACCGAAGACAAAGCCCAGCGAGCGGGTTTCAGCAGACAGGGCAGCTGCGATTTCTGCAAAGCCCGTATTGCCCGTGAAGCCGTAGACCAGCGACATGCCGTAGAGCATCATGCCGGAGGAAAGCGCGCCGAGAACGAAATATTTCAGACCCGCTTCGGTCGAGCGCGCGCTGTCGCGGTTCATGGCGGCCAGCACGTAAAGCGCGAGCGACTGCAGCTCCAGGCCCATATAGACCGAGATCAGGTTATTGGCCGAGATCATCAGCATCATGCCGAGCGTGGCGAGCACGACAAGAACCGGGAACTCGAACTGGTCGATCTGTTCCGCCTTGGCGCGCAGCCCCGCCATGAAAAGCGAGACGATGGCTGCGAAAAGCGCGGCCAGCTTCATGAAGCGCGCGAAGGCATCCGCCTTGAACACGCCCCCGAAGGCGAGGCCTTCGAGCGGCGTGACGAAGACATAGGCGGCCACGCCGACCAGCAGCAGGATCGCCAGTGTATTGACAAGCCCGGCCGCCGATTTGCCGGCAAAGACGCCGACCATCAGGAGAACGAGCGCGCCGATGCCAAGGCTGATTTCCGGTGAGGTCAGATGCAGACTAGCGGAGAGTGTTTCAGCAATCATATCCAGACGTCCTGTCCTCAATTCACCAGTGCCGCGACTTTGTGCGCGGCTTCAACCGCCACCGCATAATGGTTGACCAGCTGGTCGACCGATGCGGCGGTGGCATCGAAGATCGGCGCCGGATAGACACCGAAGAAGATGGTCGCGGCGATCAGCGGGTAAAGCACCAGCTTTTCGCGGCCCGAAAGATCGAGCAGGCTCTTCAGGCTTTCCTTTTCGAGCGGACCGAACACGACCCGACGATAGAGCCAGAGCGCATAGGCCGCCGAAAGAATGACACCCGTGGCGGCGAAGAGCGCGACGAAGGTGTTCGCCCGGAAGGCACCCATCAGCGTCAAGAATTCGCCGATGAAGCCGGACGTGCCGGGCAGGCCCACATTCGCCATGGTGAAGACCATGAAGGCGACGGCATATTTCGGCATGTTGTTGACCAGACCGCCATAGGCCGCGATCTCGCGGGTATGGGTGCGGTCATAGACCACGCCGACGCAGAGGAAGAGCGCGCCGGACACGAAGCCGTGGCTGATCATCTGGAATATCGCGCCCTGCACACCCTGGGTATTGGCCGCGAAGATGCCCATCGTGACGTAACCCATATGGGCGACGGAGGAGTAGGCGATCAGCTTCTTGATGTCTTCCTGCATCATCGCCACCAGAGAGGTGTAGATGATGGCGATGACCGAAAGGGCGAAGACCATAGGCGCGAAGAAATCGGACGCGACCGGGAACATCGGCAGCGAGAAGCGGAGCAGACCGTAGCCGCCAAGCTTCAGCAGAATGCCAGCCAGGATGACCGAACCGGCCGTGGGCGCCTGAACGTGGGCATCGGGCAGCCAGGTGTGGACCGGCCACATCGGCATCTTCACCGCGAAAGAGGCGAAGAAGGCAAGCCACAGCCAGGTCTGCATGTGGACCGGGAAATCATGGGCCAGCAGCTTCGTGATGTCGGTGGTCTGCGCATCCCAGTACATGGCCATGATGGCCAGCAGCATCAGAACGGAGCCGAGCAGCGTATAGAGGAAGAACTTGTAGGATGCGTAGACGCGATCCTTGCCGCCCCAGACACCGATGATGATGAACATCGGAATGAGGCCTGCCTCGAAGAACACGTAGAAGAGAACGATGTCGAGCGAGACGAACACGCCGACCATGAGCACTTCCAGGATGAGGAAGGCGATCATGTATTCCTTCAGGCGATGCTCGATCGAGTTCCAGCTCGCCAGCACGCAGAAGGGCATGAGGAACGTGGAAAGGATGACGAAGAGCATCGAAATGCCATCCACACCAACCCGGTAGCCGATACCGGTGCCGAGCCAGGGATGGCTTTCCACCATCTGGAAGCCCGGATTGGCATTGTCGAAGCCATACCAGATCAGCAGCGAAAGAAGGAACGTCGCAACCGTCGTCAGCAGCGAGATGTTCAGGATGTTGCGGCGGCCGTTCGCGCCGTCTTCCCGCATGAGAAGCAGCAGTACCACGCCGACAAGCGGCAGGAACGTGACCGTTGAAAGAATGGGCCAATCGGTCATCAGAAGGAACTCCCGAGCATCATCCAGGTAACGAGGGCCGCAATGCCGAGAAGCATCGCGAAGGCATAGTGGTAGAGATAGCCGGACTGAAGCCGGACCATCCGGTTGGTCACATCGACGACGCGGGCTGCGACACCATTCGGACCATAGGCATCGATGAGGCCGACATCCCCCTTCTTCCAGAAGAACCGGCCAAGCGCCTTGGCGGAACGGACGAAGAGCAGGTCATAGAGCTCGTCGAAATACCACTTGTTGAGAAGGAAATTGTAGAGCGCGCGATGCTGGGTCGCGAGCACCTTCGGCGTCGAGGGCGACTTGATATACATGTACCAGGCCGTGACGAAACCGATCAGCATGGCGAAGAACGGCGAGGACTTCACCCAGAACGGCACGTGATGCGCCTCTTCGAGGATATGGTTTTTCGGACCGTAGAAGATCGCACCCTTCCAGAACTCGGCCTGTTCCTCGCCGACGAAGTAGCCGTAGAAGACCATGCCGGCCAGGATCGCACCGGCGGAGAGCAGGAAGAGCGGGATCAGCATGACCTTCGGGCTCTCGTGGGCATGATCATAGGTATGATGATCCGCACGGGTATGGCCGAAGAAGGTCATGAACACCAGACGCCAGGAATAGAAGCTCGTGAAGAGAGCCGCAATGACCAGCAGGGTGAAGGCAAAGCCGGCAACCGGCAGTTCCGAGGCATAGGCGCTCTCGATGATCGCATCCTTGGAAAGGAAACCGGCGAAGCCGAATTCCGTACCGGGGATGCCGACGCCGGTGATGGCCAGCGTACCGATCATCATCGTCCAGAAGGTGACCGGGATCTTCGAACGCAGGCCGCCCATGAAGCGCATGTCCTGTTCGTGGTGCATGGCGTGGATGACCGAACCGGCGCCCAGGAAGAGCAGTGCCTTGAAGAAGGCGTGGGTGAAGAGGTGGAACACGGCCGCCCCATAGGCGCCCACGCCGAGCGATACGAACATGTAGCCGAGCTGCGAGCAGGTCGAATAGGCGATGACGCGCTTGATATCGTTCTGGACGAGGCCGACGGTCGCGGCGAAGAATGCCGTAATGGCGCCGATCAGCGTGACGACGGTCAGCGCATCATGGCTCTGTTCGAACAGCGGCGACATGCGGGCGACCAGGAAGACGCCGGCGGTCACCATGGTCGCGGCATGGATGAGCGCCGAAACCGGGGTCGGGCCTTCCATCGCGTCCGGCAGCCAGGTGTGCAGCAGGAACTGCGCCGACTTGCCCATGGCGCCCATGAAGAGCAGCAGGCAGACCGCGGTCAGCGCATGGGCCTTGTCGAGATGCATGCCGAAGAGATTGATCACGGGGTCGGCTGCGTTCGCGGCACCTTCAGCCGGCAGGTAGGTGGCGGCGGCTGCGAAAATCGTATCGAAATTGATCGAGCCGAACAGAACGAAGACGCCGGCAATACCGAGCACGAAGCCGAAGTCGCCCACGCGGTTGACGATGAAGGCCTTCATGGCGGCCGCGGTCGCGGACGGCTTCTTGAACCAGAAGCCGATCAGCAGGTACGACGCCAGACCCACCCCTTCCCAGCCGAAGAACATCTGCAGCAGGTTGTCGGAGGTCACCAGCATCAGCATGGCGAAGGTAAAGAGCGACAGATAGGCAAAGAAGCGCGGGCGATGCGGATCCGTGTGCATGTAGCCGATCGAGTAGAGGTGAACCAGGCTGGAAACCGAGTTCACCACGATCAGCATGATCGCGGTCAGCGTATCGATGCGCAGCGACCAGGCGACGTCGATGCCGCCGGACTGGATCCAGCGAAGAACCTCGACCTTGATGGCGGCTTCGCCCTCACCGTGATGACCGAAGCCCACATTGAGAAAGACGATCCAGGAGAGCGCGGCTGCCACGACCATCAGGCCGGTGGTGACATATTCCGATGCCTTGGCGCCGATAGAATTGCCGAACAGGCCGGCGATGATCGCTCCGATCAGGGGAAGAAAGACAATAGCCTTGTAGAGGAGCATGAGCCGTCAGCCTTTCATCATATTGACGTCTTCCACCGCGATGGAGCCGCGGTTGCGGTAGAAGACCACGAGAATTGCAAGGCCGATTGCCGCTTCGGCGGCTGCGACCGTCAGAATGAAGAGCGCGAAGACCTGACCGGTCAGGTCATGCAGGAAGGACGAGAAGGCCACCATGTTGATGTTGACCGAAAGGAGGATGAGCTCCACCGACATCAGGATGATGATCACGTTCTTGCGGTTCAGGAAGATCCCGAAGACGCCGAGCATGAAGAGAATGGCGCTAACGGTGAGATAGTGGGAAAGACCGATTTCCATGTGTTTGTTTCCTTGACCTTTCCGCTCCTCAGAGCCCCTGCCCCGGCTTCACCTTCACCACCTCGACGGCGGTTTCGGGCGTGCGGGCGACCTGAGCGGCGATATCCTGACGCTTGATGTTCGTGCGATGACGCAGCGTCAGCACGATGGCACCGATCATCGCAACCAGGAGAACCAGGCCGGCGATCTGGAAGAAGTAGACGTAGGTTGTGTAGAGCTGGTCGCCGAGGGCGGCCGTGTTGGTGCGGGTCGCGATATCCGGGATCGGATTGGCGATCGTCTTGCCGATCTCGGGCGAGATCACGCTTCCACCGACAACCACCACCAGTTCGGCGGCAAGGATCAGTCCGATCAGCACGCCCACAGGCGCGTAATCGAGCGCGGCGGAACGGAGCTTCGCGAAATCGATGTCGAGCATCATCACCACGAAGAGGAAGAGAACCGCGACCGCGCCGACATAGACCACAAGCAGGATCATCGCCAGGAATTCAGCGCCGGTCAGCAGGAACAGGCCCGCCGCATTGAAGAAGGTCAGGATGAGGAACAGGACCGAGTGGACCGGGTTCCGCGCCCAGATGACCATGAACGCCGACGCGATTGCGACAAAGGCGAAAAGATAGAAAAAAAGAGCCTGAAGACCCATGTTGGTGCCTTTTTCATCTTCCCCCGGGTGTGGACACTTGCCGTCCCTCACCCGTCGGACATGCACCGGCCATCCGGTACATCCCTCAAAATTGACTGGTGGCGGCCCGGCCTTCTGGCCCGGCCACCGGGGATATCCCTCACCTCAGCGGTAAGGGGCATCCTTGGCGATGTTGCGCGCGATTTCGCGCTCCCAGCGGTCGCCATTGTCGAGCAGCCGCTGCTTGTCGAAATAAAGTTCCTCACGGGTCTCGGTGGCGAATTCGAAGTTCGGGCCTTCGACGATCGCATCCACCGGGCAGGCTTCCTGGCAGAAGCCGCAATAGATGCACTTCACCATGTCGATATCGTACCGCACCGTGCGGCGGGTGCCGTCGTTGCGGCGCGGACCGGCTTCGATGGTGATCGCCTGAGCGGGACAGATCGCCTCGCACAGCTTGCAGGCAATGCAACGCTCCTCACCGTTGGGATAGCGGCGCAGCGCGTGTTCGCCGCGGAAGCGCGGGGAAACCGGACCCTTTTCGAAGGGATAGTTCACCGTGGCCTTCGCCTTGAAGAAATAGCGCATCGACAGCACGAAGGCGCCGACAAATTCCTTCAGGAACAATGAGTTGATAGCGCGTCCTAGAGCAGCCATCGTCAACCTCCAATTCTCGCGTTCAGGGTCACGGACATGGATCAGGCCCAGCCCATGAACTTCAGAACGAATGCAGTGATAATGACCATGGCGAGCGAGATCGGCAGGAATACCTTCCAGCCCAGCCGCATCAGCTGGTCATAGCGGTAGCGCGGCACGAAGGCCTTGACCATCGCGAACATGAAGAAGACGAGCGACGCCTTGATCAGGAACCAGACGATGCCGGGGACCCAATTGAGGAACCAGACGTCGACCGGGGGGAGCCAGCCGCCCAGGAACAGGATGGTGGTGAGAGCGCACATCAGCACGATGGCCGAATATTCGCCCAGCATGAACATCATGTAGGGGGTGGACCCGTATTCCACCATGAAGCCGGCCACCAGTTCCGATTCCGCTTCCGGAAGATCGAAGGGCGGGCGGTTCGTCTCGGCGAGCGCAGAGATGAAGAAGACGATGAACATCGGGAAGAGCGACAGCCAATGCCAGTCCAGGAAGGACGCCGGCAGCCCGAGGCGCGTGCCGAGACCATCATGCTGCGCCATGACGATATCCGTCAGGTTCAGCGAGCCGACGCAGAGCAGCACCGTCACGATCACGAAGCCGATCGAGACTTCGTAGGAAACCATCTGTGCCGCGGAACGGAGCGCACCGAGGAAGGGGTACTTGGAGTTCGATGCCCAGCCACCCATGATGATGCCGTAGACCTCGAGCGAGGAAATGGCGAACACGTAGAGGATGCCGACATTGATGTTGGCAATCACCCAGCCCGCATTCAGGGGCACCACCGCCCAGGTCGCAAGCGCCAGCGTGACGCCAACCAGCGGGGCCAGCAGGAAGACGCCCTTGTTGGCACCTGCCGGAATGACCGGTTCCTTGAAGACGAACTTCAGAAGGTCGGCGAAGGACTGGAACAGACCCCAGGGACCGACGACGTTCGGCCCGCGGCGCAGCTGCACGGCGGCCCAGATCTTGCGGTCGGCCAACAGGAAGTAGGCGATCAGCAACAGCAGGCAGACCAGCAGCAAGAGCGACTGCGCGACCATGATGGCCGCCGGCCAGACATAGGTAGAAACAAAGGTATCCATGCTTTTCTGCCCTTACTCTGCCGCAGCCTTGAAATTGTTGCGGGCCAATGCCGAGCACTCGGCCATCACCTTGGAGGCGCGCGCGATCGGGTTCGTCAAATAGAAGTCCTTGACCGCCGGCGTAAAGCCCGCAGAAGCCATCTTCCCGGCCTTTTTCGAAAGCGCGATCACGTCATCGGCATTGCCGGCGGCGATCTCGTCCACATTCGCAAAGTGCGGGTAGGCCGCATACAGGGCCTTGCGCAGCGCGCCGAGCGAATCGAAGGGCAGACGCTTGCCGAGCGTATCGGACAGCGCGCGCAGGATGGCCCAGTCCTCGCGGGCGTCGCCCGGCGGGAAGCCGGCGCGGTTGCCCATCTGGACGCGGCCTTCCGTATTCACCCACGTACCGGATTTTTCGGTGTAGGCGGCTGCCGGAAGAATGACATCCGCATGCATCGCGCCCTGGTCGCCATGCGAACCGAGGTAAACGGTGAACTTCGCGCTTTTGGCGGAGAAATCCAGTTCATCCGCACCGAGCAGGAAGAGCACGTCCATGGAGGCGAGCATCGCAGCCGCATTGTGGCCGCCCTCGCCCGGCACGAAACCGAGATCGAGCGCGCCGACACGCGAGGCGGCGGTGTGGAGAACCGAGAAACCGTTCCAGCCGTCCTTGACCGCTCCGACGTCGACGGCAAGCTTGGCGGCATTGGCGAGCACTTCCGCGCCGTTGAGCCCGGTCAGCGCACCCTGGCCGACGATGACGAGCGGCTTCTGCGCGCCCTTCAGCCTGGCAAGGAAACTGCCATTGCCGGCAGCAAGATCGGCAAGCGTATCGGTCCCGGCCCCGAGATATTCGTAAGGGTAGCGCATTTCGCCGCCTTCGCCGATCAGGCCGATGGCGAGGCCGCCCCGGCGCCAGCGCTTGCGGATGCGGGCATTCAGGACGGCGGCTTCATAACGCGGGCTGGAGCCGACGAGCAGAATGGCGTCGGCCTGCTCGATGCCCTCGATCGTGGCATTGAACAGGTAGGAGGCCCGACCGAGAGACGGGTCGAGCGCAACGCCATCCTGGCGGCAGTCCAGATTGTTCGAGCCGAGGGAGCGGATCAGCTCGCGCAGCGCATAGATTTCCTCGACGGAAGCGAGATCGCCAGCAATCGCGCCGATCTTCTCGCCCGAGGTCGCCGATACGGCCGCCTTGATCGCGCCGAAGGCGTCTGCCCAGCTTGCGGGCTGGAGACGGCCATCGCGGCGAACATAGGGGCGGTCAAGACGCTGGGTCTTCAGGCCATCCCAGATGAAGCGCGACTTGTCGGAAATCCACTCTTCGTTGATCTCTTCATTGACGCGCGGCAGGATGCGCATGACTTCACGGCCGCGCGTATCGACGCGGATGGCCGAACCCAGCGCATCCATGACGTCGATGCTTTCGGTCTTGCCGAGTTCCCAAGGACGGGCGGTGAAGGCGAAAGGCTTCGAGGTGAGTGCACCGACCGGGCAGAGGTCAACCACGTTGCCCTGCAGCTCGGAGGTCATGGCCTGCTCGAGATAGGTGGTGATTTCCGCATCCTCGCCACGGCCGATGAGCCCGAGCTCGGCAATGCCGGCCACCTCGGTGGTGAAGCGGACGCAGCGCGTGCAGTGGATGCAGCGGTTCATCTCCGTCTTCACCAGCGGGCCGATATACTTGTCTTCGACGGCGCGCTTGTCTTCGGTGTAGCGCGAGCTATCGATACCGAAGGCCATGGCCTGGTCCTGCAGGTCGCATTCACCGCCCTGGTCGCAGATCGGACAATCCAGCGGATGGTTGATCAGCAGGAATTCCATCACGCCTTCGCGGGCCTTCTTGACCATCGGCGTGTTGGTGAACACTTCCGGCAGCTCGCCGTTCGGGCCGCCGCGGATGTCGCGCACGCCCATGGCGCAGGAGGCCGCCGGCTTCGGCGGGCCACCCTTCACCTCGACAAGGCACATGCGGCAGTTACCCGCCACGGAGAGGCGTTCATGGAAACAGAAGCGCGGGACTTCGGCACCGGCTTCCTCGCACGCTTGCAGAAGCGTGAAATGATCCGGAACCTCGATCTCTTTACCGTCAACTTTCAGCTTTGCCATTGTCTCAACTTCAGTCCTGTTCGCGTTGCCGCCGGGCATGGCTGCAAATTTTTTCCAACCGGTTCAGGCCGCAGGTCATGACCCCGGCCCGTACCGCTGACATTCATTCCTCATGGAACCGTCCCCGGCCCCCCGGAAACACAGCAGATGACTGCATTTCCGTCGTCTCCGACCCCGAAGGGTCGCCTCTTATCCCTTCGCGAGAATGGCGGCTCTTTCGATCCAGCCATCCCGTGCAATCCGGCCGTCGAGGCCGAGATCGTCATCCAGTGCCTCGGCCTCACCGCTGGACAGCGCGGCAATCGCCTGCAGCGTGCCGAGCCCCCTCGCCTTCAGCAGGCTCTCCAGTTTCGGCCCGACGCCCGGAAGCTGGCGCAGGCCCGTGACATCGGCCTCGGCTTTCGGTGCGGCGGCGGCTTTTGCCGTGCGTCCCGAAGCCTTCTTTTCGCCGACGCGCTTTGCCGCGAGCTTGCGGGCAACCGGCTGAGAGGCCTCTTCGCCCGATTTGCGCACCGGCTTCAGCGCAACGACATTTTCGTGTTCGGCCGAGACTTTCGCTTCAACGGGGATCCCATCCTCGTCCGCCAGCCGTTCCGCGTCCGGTGCACCCATCACCTCCGCCATCAGGCGACCGGTTTCGACCGCGCCTTTCAGGAAACCGAGATAGGCGCCGGCGATCTGATTGGCGAATCCGAGGCCCATGACGGTTGCTGCAGCGAAAGCTCCAGCGGTCGGCGCCATCAACGGGGGCAGGACCATGGGCGGAACGCCGGACAGCATGGACTGGAAGGCTTCCGCCTCCCGACCCGCCATACCTGCCTTTTCGCCCCGGTCCGCAACCATGATTCGTTACTCCGCCGCTTCCATGACCACGCCATGCGCCATCGCATTGCGGGTATATTCGTCGATGCGCGCTTCCATCACCGGACGGAAATGCTTGATCAGACCCTGGATCGGCCAGGCCGCCGCATCGCCGAGCGCACAGATGGTGTGGCCTTCGACCTGCTTGGTGACCTGGAAGAGCATGTCGATCTCGCGCTTCTGGGCATTGCCCTTCACCATGCGATCCATCACGCGCATCATCCAGCCCGTGCCTTCGCGGCAAGGCGTGCACTGGCCGCAGCTCTCATGCTTGTAGAAGGCAGAGAGGCGCCAGATGGCCTTCACGATATCCGTCGACTTGTCCATGACGATGACAGCGGCGGTACCCAGACCGGAGCCCAGTTCACGCAGGCCATCATAATCCATCACTGCGTTGCGGATCTGCTCGCCCGGAACGCAGGGAACGGACGAGCCGCCGGGGATTACGGCCAGCAGGTTGTCCCAGCCGCCGCGAATGCCGCCGCAATGCTTCTCGATCAGCTCTTCGAAGCTGATCGACATGGATTCTTCCACCGTGCAAGGACGGTTCACATGACCCGAGATCGAGAACAGCTTGGTTCCCGTGTTGTTCGGACGGCCGAAGCTCGCATACCAGCTGGCGCCACGGCGCAGGATGGTGGGGGTGACGGCGATCGATTCGACGTTGTTCACGGTCGTCGGGCAGCCATAGAGACCCATGTTTGCCGGGAACGGCGGCTTCAGGCGCGGCTGGCCCTTCTTGCCTTCCAGGCTTTCGAGCAGCGCCGTTTCCTCGCCGCAGATATAGGCGCCGGCGCCGTGGTGAACCACGATGTCGATGTCATAGCCGAGCTTGTTATTCTTGCCGAGCAGGCCGGCCTCATAGCACTCGTCGATGGCCGCCTGCAGCGCCTCGCGCTCGCGCATGAACTCGCCACGCACGTAAATATAGGCGTAATGGGCAGCCATGGCGAAGGACGCGATCACGCAGCCCTCGATCAGCGTGTGCGGATCATGGCGCATGATCTCGCGATCCTTGCAGGTGCCGGGTTCGGATTCGTCGGCATTGACCACCAAGTAATGCGGGCGACCGTCGCTTTCCTTCGGCATGAAGGACCACTTGAGGCCGGTCGGGAAGCCGGCGCCACCGCGACCGCGAAGCCCCGAGTTCTTCACCTCGTTGATGATCCAGTCGCGGCCCATTTCGAGCAGCTGCTTGGTGCCATCCCAGTGGCCACGGGCCATGGCGCCCTTCAGCGACTTGTCCTTGAGGCCGTAGATGTTCGTAAAGATACGATCCTGATCTCTGAGCATGCTAACCTCTTACCGCGGCTTCTTGCCGAAAACCCTGATATATTCTTCTTCGCCCTTCGAGAGGGCCTCGGCCTGCTTGACCCAGTCGTCGCGATCGATCCGGCCCTTGAAATTCAGGTAGCCGTCGACCCAGGCGCGCTCGGTGGCGGTCCAGCCGGCGATCTGGGCAAAGGTGAAGATGCCGAGTTCGTGCAGGATGCCGGAAATTTTCGGACCGACGCCCGAAATCAGTTCCAGATTGTCGACGGTCGCCGGACGTTCGATGCCCTTCGGCCGGTTCGGATCGTCCAGCGAAGGCTTCGCGACGTTCTTGATCGGCGCCTGGCCGTTCTGTGCCGTCTTGCCTTCTGCGGGAGTCTTCAGCGCCGGTGCCGTTTCAACGGCAGACGAATCAGGCTTTGCAGCATTGGCCGGCGGCACGGATACGGCGGGCTCTGCGGCAGCCGGAGCGGCGGCAGCAGCCTTGGCGAAATTGTTGACCGGCTTGATGTCTTCGGTCAGCGACGTCAGACCGCCCTGGGGAGCGGAATAGATGCGATCGTTCTGCGGGCCTGGACGGATGTCGGCCCCGCGGCCAGCCTCGAAGCGGTCGATGATATGCTCAAGCTGGGTCGGGGTCAGGTCCTCATAGGTATCCTTGAAGATCGTGACCATCGGCGCGTTCACGCAGGCGCCGGCGCATTCCACCTCTTCCCACGACAAGGTGCCATCGGCGTTGGTGTGGAAGGGTTCCGCATGGATCTTCGACTTGCAGACCCGGATGAGGTCTTCCGCGCCACGCAGCATGCAGGGCGTCGTGCCGCAGACCTGAACATGGGCGCGCGTACCGACCGGCTTCAACTGGAACTGGGTGTAGAAGGTCGCCACTTCGAGCACGCGGATATAGGCCATTCCGAGCATGTCGGCGATGGTCTCGATCGCGGCACGGGTGACCCATCCATCCTGCTCCTGGGCACGCATCAACAGCGGAATGACCGCCGATTGTTGCCGGCCTTCCGGATATTTCCTGATGGTTGCCTCTGCCCAGACGGCATTTTCCGCGTTGAACGCGAAGCTCGCGGGCTGGAACTGGTCTTCGGCTAGTCGACGAACGGACATTCTTCCTCACGCCTTGTCAATTTATGGATCCACACCGCGTATTCTCCACATTGGTGAATTCGCAGGCATAGGCCGACTTCTCATTCTGCATAAAAATGATCAGCTTGTCGGTCCCCGACGGCACCGACGACTTGATCTCGTATCCATCCTGCAGCAACTCGGCCATGGTTGCCGTTTTGCCGGGCTGGCCTTCGGCCGTGCCACTGTCGGTGCCGTCGAAGGTGGTTTTCCCTTCCGACGAGGTGTCGCTTGCCGATTGCGCCCAGGCAGGTGCAACGACGAGAACGAGACCGATCAGGGCAAGGCCAAGGTTTCGCATCAGCGGTCAACCTCACCGAACACGATGTCGAGCGACCCGAGTACGGCCGAGACGTCTGCCAGCTGATGACCGCGGCACAGGAAATCCATCGCCTGCAGATGCGCATAGCCCGGAGCCCGAATCTTGCAGCGATACGGCTTGTTGGTTCCATCCGAAACCAGGTACACGCCGAACTCGCCCTTCGGCGCCTCGACCGCGGCGTAAACTTCGCCCTCGGGCACGTGATAGCCCTCAGTGTAAAGCTTGAAGTGGTGAATCAGCGATTCCATCGAGCGCTTCATCTCGCCCCGCTTCGGCGGAACCACCTTGCCATCGAGAGAAGAGACCGGGCCGATCTTGGCATCGCCGAGCAGGCGGTTGACGCACTGCTTGATGATCTTCACCGACTCCCGCATTTCGATCATGCGAATGAGGTAACGGTCGTAGCAATCGCCGTTCTTGCCGATTGGAATATCGAATTCCAGATCCGCATAGCATTCATAGGGCTGCGACTTGCGCAGATCCCAGGCGGCACCCGAGCCACGCACCATCACACCCGAGAAGCCCCAGGCCCAGGCATCCTTCAGGTCGACCACGCCGATATCGACGTTGCGCTGCTTGAAGATGCGGTTCGGGGTCAGCAGGTCATCGATATCCTGCAGCGTCTGCAGGAAGGGATCGCACCACTTGCCGATATCCTCGACGAGCTCGTGCGGCAGATCCTGATGGACACCACCGGGGCGGAAATAGGCGGCGTGCATGCGGGCACCCGAGGCGCGCTCATAGAACACCATCAGCTTTTCGCGTTCCTCGAAGCCCCAGAGCGGCGGCGTCAGCGCGCCCACGTCCATGGCCTGGGTCGTCACGTTCAGGAGATGCGACAGGATACGGCCGATTTCCGAATACAGGACGCGGATCAGCTGCCCACGGATCGGGATCTGGATCCCGAGCAGCTTCTCGACGGCCAGCGAATAGGCGTGCTCCTGATTCATCGGCGCCACATAGTCGAGGCGGTCGAAGTAGGGCAGCGCCTGCAGATAGGTCTTTGCCTCGATCAGCTTTTCGGTGCCCCGATGCAGAAGCCCGATATGGGGATCCACACGCTCCACAATTTCGCCGTCAAGCTCCAGCACAAGACGCAGAACGCCATGCGCAGCCGGATGCTGCGGCCCGAAATTGATGTTGAAGTTGCGGACATTATGTTCGTTCATGTCAACGCGCTCCCGATACGGAGTAAGTAGTGAATAGTGAGTAGTGAGTAGTGGTCATCCGGTACCAGCCTATTCATCCGCCTGTTTGCGTTGCACGACCCTTATCAGTGATCGCAGCATCTTTCCGCATTCTTCACTTGCATCCAGCAAGTCCGCAGCAGCTTCTGCCTGGAGAAAGCCCACACGCTGCGAAATCACCACATGCGTTTCCAATTCCTTCAGTGACCCCTGAGCAATGCGCAGAAACTGCACGAAGGCTCCTCGCTACTCCCGCCCGTATCCTTCGGCGATATTCGCTGCCACCGACACCGAGCATCGCCGCATCTGGGCGACCAGGCAGAAGATCTCATCTCTCGGATATGACTTTGTTAGTTCATAACATCTTGCCGCCAATTCGACCGCAAATTGCCAGACCTTCAAATCCCGATACGAGGAAATCCGACCTTCAGGCTGCATGAAGCCCTCTGCAAACTACTCACTACTCACTACTCACTACTCACTTTCCCTCACTTTGCCTTCTCATCGCCGGGAAGCACATAGTCGGTGCCTTCCCAGGGGCTGAGGAAGTCGAAGTTACGGAATTCCTGCTTCAGTTCGACCGGTTCGTAAACCACGCGCTTTGCCGCATCGTCGTAGCGAACTTCGACATAGCCGGTCATCGGGAAGTCCTTGCGGAGCGGATGACCTTCAAAACCATAGTCGGTCAGGATGCGGCGCAGGTCAGGATGCCCGGTGAAGGGAATGCCGTACATGTCCCAGGTTTCGCGCTCGAACCAGTCGGCACCCGGAAACACGGCCGTTGCGGAGGGCACCGGCTGGTCTTCGGCAACGGATACCTTGATCCGGACGCGCTGGTTCAGCTTCGGAGAGAGCAGGTGATAGACCACCTCGAAACGCTCGGCGCGCTCCGGCCAGTCGACACCACAGACATCGATCAGGTTGACGAAGCCGAAGCGGACGTCATCCCGGAGGAATGTCAGCAGGGCGATCAGATTGTCCGGCGTGGAGACCAGGGTCAGCTCACCGTAGTTCACTGCAGAGGCGGCAATCAGGTTGCCCTTTGCTTCCTGAAGCTTGGTCGCGAGCGTGTTCAGCACTTCAATGCTCATGGATGATCCCTGCCCTTAGCGCTCGATCGTGCCGGTACGGCGGATCTTTTTCTGCAGCATCAGCACGCCGTAGAGCAATGCCTCTGCCGTGGGCGGACAGCCCGGAACATAGATATCCACCGGCACGACGCGATCACAGCCGCGCACGACCGAGTAGGAATAGTGATAGTAGCCGCCACCATTGGCGCAAGAGCCCATCGAGATGACATAGCGCGGCTCGGGCATCTGGTCATAGACCTTGCGCAGCGCCGGCGCCATCTTGTTGGTCAGCGTGCCTGCGACGATCATCACATCCGACTGGCGCGGCGAGGCGCGCGGCGCAAAACCGAAGCGCTCGGCATCGTAGCGCGGCATGGACATCTGCATCATTTCCACGGCGCAACAGGCGAGCCCGAAGGTCATCCACATCAGCGATCCGGTTCGCGCCCAGTTGATCAGCTCATCGGTGGAGGTGACCAGAAAGCCCTTGTCGGCGAGCTCATTGTTGATCTCGCCGAAATAGGCATCGTCGCTGCCGACAGGCTTGCCCGTGCGCGGGTCGAGAATGCCCTTGGGCTGCGGGGCAACCAGGGTTCCATCCATCACTCCCATTCGAGAGCTCCCTTCTTCCACTCATAGATAAAGCCGATGGTCAACACACCAAGGAAGACCATCATGGACCAGAAACCGAACCAGCCGATCGCACTGAAGGAAACCGCCCAGGGGAACAGGAAGGCCACTTCCAGGTCGAAGATGATGAACAGGATCGACACCAGATAGAAGCGGATATCGAACTTCATGCGCGCATCATCGAAGGCGTTGAAGCCGCACTCATAGGCCGAGAGCTTTTCCGAGTCGGGCGCCTTGAACGCAACAGCGAAGGGCGCGATCAGGAGGGCAAGCCCAATGACAAGTGAAATACCGATGAAGATCGCGATCGGAACGTAGGAACTGAGAAGATCAGTCATGATGTCCATCCCTGCCTGCTTTGCGTGCCTGGGGCAGCAACGACTCGGGCGAGCCGGCAAGCCGATTAGAATATAACAATGCGGTTGTCGTTAGCGCAGCACGCGCGGGAGCGCAAGGCTTGCGCGCGCTTTTCAACCACTACCGGATTATCGCGGCTTAGGGAATCCATTTCGAAAGAAAATGTTGCGGCATTCTAAGACCTTACGACGCACGGTGAAGGCTGCGTTTAAAGCGTCCCATCCCGGCACCGGGCAAGCCCGCATTAACACTTGTGCAACGCACAAGGCTTTCAAATCAAAACGGAATTTAGTCGAAATGTAAGAATTGCGACAAACGCAACAAGGGCAAGATCTTGCCTCTACAGGACTTATTTTATCGTGAGAGAGAATGGCGCGAGTGACGGGGCTCGAACCCGCGACCTCCGGCGTGACAGGCCGGCACTCTAACCGACTGAGCTACACCCGCGCATTTCATAGGAGAGCCTGTCAGCTCAACCGGTTTTCAGAAGTGGCGCGAGTGACGGGGCTCGAACCCGCGACCTCCGGCGTGACAGGCCGGCACTCTAACCGACTGAGCTACACCCGCATTGCCTTCTGAAACCCGCCCCTTCGCTTGGCGCTCCGGAGCGGTACCGACCGGCCCGCGCCGTTCGATGAGCGGCTAACTAAGGGGTTCGTTCCCGGGTGTCAAGCAGGTTTCCGACACAATATCGAGGCAGCTGTGAAAATCCTGTGACAGGCCCCGCAACAGACGCCCCTATTCTCGCGGCGCCTTCACTCTTCGATGCAGCGCTGAATGGAATCAGGGAGTTGTCGGCGAGGTTCCTCCTTCCTGCTCTCCCTTTCTCCATCCTGCCGAGAGCGATTCCCGCAGATCGGGCGCCCGTCAACTGGAAGAGCAGGCACCGGTGCGCCGGACACCGCCGGCGCCGGAAAAAATCCCCATAATGGAAAATCCCGGATTTCCGGGCTTTCCCGCCGCCCGTCAAAAAAAATTCAAGAAAAGCGCAAAAACGCTCTTGCGGTTTTTCTCCGATCCGCATAGATCACGGCCACCGCAACGGCGGGGCCAAAACGGCCACCGGGACGGGCGATTAGCTCAGTTGGTAGAGCGCTTCGTTTACACCGAAGATGTCGGGAGTTCGAGTCTCTCATCGCCCACCATTCCTCCTCACATACCTCTTTATTAGCGTTTCATTGCGCAACCTGCTTTCCGCTGCTAAGCTGCGGCTGTCTTTGCCGCCAACGGCCCGCATAAAGGCGGTTCCGACGCGGTTCCTGGGCTGCACAAGGTTTTTCGCCATGCGTTTTGCGCCTATGGCAATCGAAAAGCACATCCGCAAGAAGCATCCTGGCTGCCCTGATTTTGCGGTGCGCTTCTTTGTCAACGAAATTGCTGGCAAGGATTGGCGCGATGCCACCATCGGTATGGCTGTGGGAATCACCATGCAGACAGTCCTCCGGCATCACATGACCGATTACGATCAGATGCTGCTTTGCGGGGTCGAGCGGGAGGAGGCCCGCCGTCGGGTTCAGCCCAAGGTCAATGCGATGATTGCCACCTGGAAGAAGCGCGCCCCTTGAGTCGATTCCACCCCCTGCCGGACGGCAGATCGGCTAATTATGTGCGTGTATAATTTCCTCCATTGCCAGCGGCCTTCTTGTCCGCTTAGCCTGTGGCTGATCGTCAACAGCAGGGCTTGCATCATGTCTGATTTCGCAGAGGTCATCGTCGTCAATGGCAAGGTCCGGACCATGGACCCTGACAATCCCCATGCAGAGGCGGTTGCCATCTCCGGCGGGCGCTTCCTGAAGGTGGGCAAACGGGCGGAGATCGAGGCGCATATGGGACCGGACACAAGGGTGATTGATGCCCGTGGTGGCTCCGTCCTTCCGGGCTTTTCCGAGAATCACATGCATATCTTTTCGGGTTCGGCGGAGCTCGACCATCTGCAGCTCGCCGGCATTTCCGGAGAAACTGCCCTGACCGAGAAGATCCGCGCCTATGCCGCCGGCAAGCCGGACGAAAAGGTGCTGTATGCCCAGGGGGCGGACTACACGCTGCTGGGCCAAGGAGTCGCCGTGACCCGGCAGGATCTCGACCGGATGATGCCGGATCGTCCGCTGGTCATCTTCGCGCATGACCATCATACCGCCTGGGCCAATACGCGGGCGCTGACCATGGCCGGCCTTCTTCATGGCGGCACCGTGCCACCCGGAAACGAAATCGTCATGGCGGATGATGGAACCGCCGCCGGCGAACTGCGGGAGATGGAAGCCTTCAATCCACTGCTGGTGATTTCCGGTTTCGACCGCTACCGCCAGGGCCTTGCAACAGGTCTCGAACCCGACCCCTACCCCGACGAGGCCACGTTCCGCCGGGACATGGACGTGATGCGGCGGGGCCTTGCCTACTGCGCGGCGCATGGAATCACCTCGATCCACAATATGGATGGCAACCGCTATCAGCTGGAACTGCTGGAGGCGGTGCTGAACGAGGATGGTTTTCTGCCCTGCCGCATCAAGGTGCCTTTCCACTTCAAGCCCTTCATGGAACTGTCCGCCCTGGAGCGGGCGAGCGACATGGCCACGCGCTACAATAACGACTATCTCTCTTCCGGGCTGGTGAAATTCTTCCACGACGGCGTGATTGACAGCGGCACGGCTGTGATGGTCGAACCCTATGCGGATGATGGCAAGAACGGCGAGCCGCTGTTTACGGACGAAAAATTTCGCGCCGCCATCATCGAGGCAGACCGTCGCGGCCTGCAGATCGCCGTGCACGCCATCGGCGACGGCGCCGTGCGGGCGGTGCTCGATGCCTATGAAGCGGCGCAGAAGGCCAATGGCAAACGCGACAGCCGCCACCGCATCGAGCATATCGAAGTCATCCATCCGGACGATATCCACCGCTTTGCGGAGCTGGGCGTCATCGCCTCCATGCAGCCACCCCATCCGCCGGGCGCGCAGGGCCTGCCGCTCGAGCCGACGGTCTCCAAGATCGGACGCCACCGCTGGCGCTATTCCTATGCCTGGCGGACGCTCAAGGAGGCAGGCGCGCACATTCCTTTTGCCTCGGATTGGCCGGTATCGCCCATCGCCCCCGTTCTCGGCATCGAAGCCGCCGTCAACCGCAAGCCGTGGGGACCGGAGGATATCGATCACGCCTTCACGCTAGACGAGGCCATTGCCGCCTATATGGTCGAGGGCGCCTATGCGGAATTTGCCGAAGACCGGAAGGGACGGATCCGGCCGGGATACCTGGCCGATCTCGTGTTCCTGACAGGCGATATCGATTCGACACTGCCCTCCGACCTTCACACACTCGCAATCGCGGGCACCCTGATCGGCGGAAGAACAGGTTTTTCCGATCCCTCCCATTGGTAAAACGGATAGCGTCCAATTTGGGGTCCGGAGGGAAAAATCGCATTGTCAAACAAGGGGCAGCGTGATCTTCTGCCCCTTAATGGGGAACCAAAAAACAGGGTTGAAAACCAATCATGCCTGCATCCAATGCCATCGACATCCGTGGCGTCTCCAAGACCTACGGTGCCGGCGAAGGGGCGGTCACCGCCGTCCGCAGTGCCAGCCTTTCCATCCGGCAGAATGAATTCTTCACGCTGCTCGGTCCCTCCGGTTGCGGCAAGACCACGCTGTTACGGCTGATTGCCGGATTCGAATTTCCATCCACGGGCGAGATTTTGCTCGATGGCAACGAGATCGGCGCGATGCCGCCCTACAAGCGGCCGATCAATACGGTTTTCCAGAACTATGCGCTCTTCCCGCACATGACCGTTTCGGAGAATCTCGGCTTCGGCCTCAAAATGCTCGGCCGGCCGAAGGCGGAGATCGAGGCCCGGGTCGCGGAGATGCTGAAGCTTGTGCGGATGGAAAAGTTCGGTGGACGCAAGACCAGCCAGCTCTCCGGCGGACAGCAGCAGCGCGTCGCCCTTGCCCGGGCGCTCGCCCCGAAGCCTAAGGTGCTGTTGCTCGATGAGCCGCTTTCGGCGCTCGATTACAAGCTGCGCAAGGAAATGCAGGTGGAGCTGAAGCGTCTGCAGGCGGAAACCGGCATTACCTTCGTCTTCGTGACCCATGACCAGGAAGAGGCGCTGACCATGTCGGACCGCATCGCGGTCATGGAAACCGGCAATCTTCTTCAGGTGGGGCGTCCGCGCGAAATCTACGACCAGCCGGTCGTGCGCTTCGTGGCGGACTTCATCGGCGAATCGAACTTCATCACGGGCCGCGTCGTGACCCGGGATGGCACGACCGCGCAGACGGAACTGCCGGGTGGAAAGATGGTCAGCGCCTCGCTGCCGGGCGATTTCGACGCCTCCGGCGACGTGACGCTGATGTTGCGGCCGGAACATGCGGCACTGACTGCAGCCGACAGCCCGGACGCTGTCCTTTCTGGAACGCTCGCTGATATCATCTATTTCGGAACGGATACGTTCTTCGATGTGGATCTCGGGGAAGGCCGCGGCGTCTTCAAGGTGCGCGCGCAGAACAAGCCGAGCCAGAGTTTCGGGCTCGAAAAGGGTGCCCGGGTCGGCCTCCGCTTCGAACCGGGCGCGGCCCGGGTCCTGAGGAACTGACCCATGAGCGCCGGAACCGATCTCATCGAAAGTGAACGGCAGCGGCGGATACGCAATCGCTGGCTGCTGTCGGCCCCTGCCCTTCTGATCATCCTGCTCGCGGCCACCGGTCCGCTGCTGATCGTGGTGGTCTATTCCTTCCTCACCCCCGGCGACTACGGCAATGTGAAGTGGATCTTCTCCACGGAAGCGTGGTTCAGCGTGCCCTTCGAGCGGGATATCTTCGACGACACCGTCTCGATCGCGAGCGCCCATCTCACCATCTTCAACCGGTCGGTCGGACTGTCTCTGGTCACCACACTCGTGACACTCTTCTTCGGGTTTCCGACGGCCTATTTCATCGCGACCCGGCCGGAGCGGACCCGCGAGCTTTGGCTGTTCCTGATCACCATTCCCTTCTGGACGAACATCCTCATCCGCACCTTCGCGATGCTGGAGATCATCCGCAACGAGGGCCTGATCAACACGGTCCTGATGCGCCTCGGCGTCATTTCCGCGCCAATCCAGATGCTGTTCACCGATGGGGCGATCCTGGCGGGCATGGTCTATGTCTATCTGCCGCTGATGGTGCTGCCGCTCTATGCCAGCATGGAGAAGATCGATTTTCGTCTCGTGGAGGCCGGTTACGACCTCTATGCCACGCCCCGGCAGGTGCTGTGGAAGATCATCGTGCCGCTGGTGAAGCCCGGCATTATCGCCGGCTCCATCCTCGTCTTCATCCCGTCGCTCGGCGCCTATGTGACGCCGTCGATTCTCGGCGGCGGCAAGAACATGATGCTCGGCAACCTCATCGAACTGCAGTTCGGCCAGGGGCGCAACTGGCCGCTCGGCTCCGCCCTCTCCATCACTCTCATGGCCATCGTGATGATCGCCATGCTGGCCTATGTGCGCAATGCCGGCAGCCAGAAGGGAGGCGCCCATGGCTAAGTCGTCCTTTTCGGTCCGCCACCAGAGCGGCTTTACCTTCATCGCGCTGTTCTGCTTCTTCGCGCTCTATCTGCCGATTGCGGTTCTGGTGGTGTTCGCCTTCAATGCCGGCAATTCGCTGTCGGACTGGCAGGGCGTATCGCTGCGCTGGTTCGCCAAGGCGGCGGAAAATCAGCTCGTCATTGATACGTCCATCCGTTCGCTGCAGATTGCGGTAACGGCGGCGATCATTTCCACCGCGGCGGCCACACTGGCGGCGATCGCCACCACACGCACCGAAGCCTATCGTGGCCTGACCTTCAAATATGCCTTCATCAACCTGCCGCTGATGGTGCCGGAAATCGTGACCGCCGTGGCGCTGCTGATCTTCTTCGCGCAGATCAAGCAATGGACCGGCTATGCGGGCATGGGCTACCTGATCGCCGCCCACACGGCGTTTTGCGTGCCCTTCGCCTATCTGCCGATCCGGGCGCGCCTCGAAAACATGGACGAGACGCTCGAGCGGGCAGCGGCAGATCTCTATGCCACGCCCTTCAAGGCGTTCCGCTACGTCACGCTGCCGCTCCTCTGGCCCGGCATTCTCGCCGGCATGATGCTCGCCTTCGTCATCTCGCTGGATGACGTGGTGATCACCCAGTTCGTCAAGATGGCGGGGCAGGATACGCTGCCGACCTACATGCTCGGCCAGTTGCGCCGCGCCATCACACCGGAGATGAACGCCATCTCCACGGTCTTCCTGCTGCTGTCCATCGCGGTGGTGACCATCTTTTTCTTCGTGAACCGAAAACAAGCCTGATCATAACAGAGAGGAACAGAACCATGAGAAAGACCGGATCGATTGCGCTGGCCCTGGCGGCCCTGATGGGCTCCGCCACATTCGCGGCGGCCGATGGCGAACTGAACATCTATAACTGGGGCAACTATACCAGCCCCGAGATGATCAAGAAGTTCGAAGAGAAATACAATGTGAAGGTGACCGTCACCGACTACGATTCGAACGATACCGCGCTTGCCAAGGTGCGCGCCGGCGGCCATGGCTTCGATATCGCCGTTCCGTCCCAGTCCTTCATTCCCACCTGGATCAATGAAGGGCTTCTGCTGGAAACCAATCCCGGCCAGATGGAAAACGCCAAGAACATCGCGCCCGAGTGGCAGAACCCCGATTTCGATCCCGGCCGCAAATATTCCGTTCCGTGGCAGCTCGGCACGGTGGGCGTTTCCGTTAATACCGATGTCTACAAGGGCGACATCAATACCTGGGGCATCATCTTCGATACGCCCGAGGAGCTGAAGGGCAAGGTGAACGTGGTTCCGGAAATGAACGACGTCATCTATGCGGCGATCAAGTGGAACGGCGGCAAGATCTGCGACAATGACAAGGAGCTGCTGAAGAAGGTCCGCGACACGCTTGTCAATTCCAAGCCGAACTGGATCGCCATGGAATATTCGACCGTGGAGAAGATGACGGCCGGCGACTATGCCGCGACATCCGACTGGAACGGCTCGGCCCTTCGCCAGCGCCTGGCCAAGCCCTCGATCAAATACGGCTATCCGAAGGAAGGCATCAACTCCTGGTCGGATAACGTGGTTGTCCTGAAGGATGCGAAGAACGTGGAAAATGCCAAGCTTTTCCAGAACTTCATCATGGACCCGGAAAATGCGGCGATGATTTCCGCCTTTGCCCGTTATGCGAACGGCATTGCCGGTTCGGACAAGTTCATGCCCGAAGACATGAAGGGCGCGCCGGAGCTGAACGTGCCTGAGGACATGAAGGACAAGGTCGACCTGATGAAGATGTGCGACCCGGCCACCCAGGAGATCTACACCAAGATCTGGACCGAACTGCAGAAGTAAGGGAAAGATCGGACCTCCTTCCCCTCCCCCTTGTGGGGAGGGGAATTGTCGTTTCGGAAGCAAGCCATTTCCGTGCGCGCCCCTCACCCGGCGCTTGCGCGCCACCCTCTCCCCGCCGGGGAGAGGAGGGAGACAGCAGCCGCCGCTCCGGATCTCTTCTCCCGAGGGGAGAAGGTGCGGGCCAAGCGGATGAGGAGCTGCCCATTTTTCCATCGATTGGGAGCAAACATGAAGTCAGTCTATTCTCCGCGCCACAAGGGCCATTCCGGCAATGTGGAGCTGGTGGCCGGGGCGATCGTGCCCGCCTTCGAAATGCCCTCGCGGGCGGAGTTCATTCATGAGCGACTGAAGGAGACCGGTCTCGGGCCGATCCTTGCGCCGGAGGAGCACGATCTTTCCACCGCCGCCAAAGTACACAAGCAGAATTATCTCGATTTCCTGCCCACCGTCTGGGACCGCTGGACGGCGCTCGGGCGCGACGGAACCGCCCTGCCTTATACCTGGCCCACGCGCGGGCTCCGGCAGGATGTCATTCCCGAACATCTCGATGCACAGCTCGGCTATTACTCCTTCGATGCCGGCATCGGCTTCGTGAAAGGCACGTGGGACGCGATCAAGTCTTCCCACGATGTGGCGCTGACGGCGGCAGGTCTGGTGAATGCGGGCGAACGGGCGGCCTTCGCGCTTTGCCGGCCGCCGGGCCACCATGCGGGCTCCGATTTCATGGCGGGCTACTGCTTCATCAACAATGCGGCCGTGGCCGCCCAATGGTTCCTCGACCGGGGCGCCAAACGCGTGTCGATCCTCGACGTGGACTATCACCACGGCAATGGCACGCAGGAAATCTTCTATCGACGTTCCGATGTGCAGGTCATCAACCTGCATGGCGATCCGAATGACGAATATCCCTATTTCCTGGGTTTCCGGGAAGAGCGCGGCGAAGGCGCCGGCGAAGGCTTCAACATCAATTATCCGATGCGCCATGGCACGGGCTGGGATCTCTGGTCGGAAGCGTTGGACGACGGTTGCCGCAAGCTCGCGGACTACGCGCCCGATGTGGTGGTCGTCTCGCTGGGTGTGGATACGTTCGAGAAGGACCCGATCAGCAAGTTCAAGCTGAAGACGGAACACTACCCGCTGATCGGCGCCCGCATCGCCGAGCTTGGCCTGCCGACCCTCTTCGTCATGGAAGGCGGCTATGCGGTGGCGGAAATCGCCGTCAATGCGGTGGGCGTGCTGCAGGGCTTCGAGGGGGCGTGAGCCCCCTTCCCCCGAAACCCGCAAGGCTCCGCACCGACGGAGCCTTTTTCGTTACCGGATTCAGGCAAAGAGGAAATTCGAGGCCGTGAGGCCGTTTGCGAGGGCCGTAAACTGCGCCAGCTGCTGGGCCGCCCCTGCGCCGCTGCCATCGGCATCCCACCACACGCCATTGGCATTGGCGATGAAATAGCCGTGATCGGATTTGACGGCTGCGGAACCGAGAACGAGGTAATCGGCCATGACGGCCCCGGCAGAAAGGCCGAAGGAGGCAGCACCGAGCACGACCCGGTCACCATCGGCGGCGGAGAAATCCATGATCTTGTCCGTGCCGCTGCCCGCAGCAAGCACAAAGCGGTCCGCACCATATCCCCCGGTCAGCAGGTCGTTACCCAACCCGCCATTCAGCGTATCGCGGCCGGACCAGCCGAAAAGCTGGTTGACGCCGGCATCCCCCGTGAGGACGTCGTCATAGTTGGAGCCCCCGACATTCTCGAAGCCGGTGATGGTATCGATGCCCGCAGCGCCGGCATTCTGAGCCGTTGTGATGGAAAGGTTGACCGTTACGCCGGAGGTGAAGCCGCTGAAGTTGACGCCGTCAACGCCCGCCCCGCCATCCATGATATCATTGCCAAGACCGCCATTGATGCTGTCGTTACCGGCCCCGCCGCGCATGATATTGTCACCCGCATCACCGACCATCACATCATTGTAGGACGAACCGGTGATGTTTTCGATGCTGACAAGGGTATCAACACCACTGCCAACCGTGTCCTGGGCACCTGACAGGGAAAGATTTATTCTTTGGCCCGCCAGTGAGTCAGCATACGAAACGGTATCGTTGCCGGCACCACCATCGATAAGATCGTTGCCGTTGCCGCCATTCAGCGTGTCATTGCCGTCCTGCCCGTACAGGCTGTCATTGCCATCGCCGCCGGAAATGGTGTCATCACCCCGGTCGCCGTAGATCGTGTTGTCGTTGCTATCGCCATTTATGATATTGTCCGATTCATTCCCGGAAAAACCCGAGATATTCCTCCATTTTGAAGACATGGCAGACAAGTTTAACGATGCACCAGCTGCAAAACTTTCCAGATGAACGACATTGTAGCCACTGCCCCCGTCTATATAATCATATCCGTCAGTATATATTATGTCGTCTCCGTCCCCACCCGATATCAGGTCATTACCCTCGCCCCCATAAATCAGGTCGTTACCACTGCCTCCATAAACTTCATCATCACCTGCTCCACAATATATCTTGTCATCACCTTCCCCACCCGAAATGTAATCATTTCCTATATTTGAATATCCATTTGTGAAATCCAAATTATAATTGTCATACAGTATATCACCGTAAATAACGTCATCGCCTCCGTTCCCGTATATTATATCATGCCCTCCATTTCCGATTACTTTTTCATCTAAATTCGACCCCAAAAAAATATCATTCAGATATGTTCCATAAAATCCAACAACTCCACTCATAAATTTAATTGGATTCGAAAACATTAAGTCCAACTCGTTAAAATATATAGGATCTCCTCCCGTATCCGCGCAATAAATTGAATCAATACCATGCATACTATATATTTTTGCGGCAGTCCATAAAAATCCAGTATTACTGTTTGTCAATACATATATCCTGTCTTTTTCATCTGTACCTTCTACATTTTGCCAGAAACCAAATTTTGTCGGCCATTTATATCCAAATCTATATGTATAATTGAAGTGTATATCATAGTCATCTTCCCACCTTCCGGTATCTACATTTTTTGTATACATCGCTTTACTCCTTCATGGAGCAGCTAGCCGAGCTGCGACCGAGTTGAATTGACCGATTGGCTGAGAGAGATGATCAACCGCCTCAGCGCTATTAGCTTACTGTTAACCATACTATGTTTTAGTTTTTCCGACTTTTATGTCAATCTAATTTTAGGACTATGACCATGACCATGTCGATCAGCAGCGCTTTGCAGATTCTCCGGCCGTCACTGCCAGAACGGCAGGTCGCCTCAAACGAGGTGGATGAAATCACCCGTATTGCCAACAATGCCAGGACAGAAAGGCTCGCCGAAGCCAGCAAGGCCAAGCTGGATGAGGCCAATGTGCCTGAGGAAAACGAGGTTTCAGAGGAAAACGAGGCTGCAACGGACGTGCGACGGCCCAAACGCGGGACATTGACGCAACTTCCGGACGGCACAGTCCAATACACTCCCAGCAAGGAAGAAATGGCACTGATGTTTGACTTCAGGCGGCTTCGGTCTCTGGTCATTGGTGAAACGGCCGCCACCGAGCCTCGCGGCACATTTCAGACCAGGCTGGTGGAGGCGACAACACTCAATCCGCCGGTCAGCGAAGCATGGAGCGCGGAAGTCGAAAAAGCGACGCAGGAGTTCGGCTCCATAGTAGAAGACGTCATCGAGTATAACGGGGATTTCCATACGCTCGACCGACCGACGTTGGGCGGGGAAACAAAAATGGGCAATGACTATAAATCAAACAAGCAGCTTATCGCCGATGATTATCCGACATACATGGCATTAACTCACTTTGATATGCGTGAGTCATTGCAAAAGGGCCTTGCTGACTGCGGGGGAATACATGGTTTTGCAGAAAGTCGACTGGATTTTGAAATCTGGCTGAATAAGATGCCGGGAGCCCTTCACAAGATCGACAACGGTGAATACCGTCTCTCTCCCTACCAATTCAAGGCATCCGATGGCCGTCTGGTCGCAGAGCTCAAGGATAACGGCCATTTCGTAACCTATCGGGAAGATGGCTCTGTGCTCAAGGAACGAAAACGTCTCGATGTGTGTCTGGACATGTGCACCGGCAACTGGTCGTTCGGTCGGCTTTCGACACTGACGAAATCGGACGACAAAGACTTGATGTTCTATTGAAACACCTTGCGGCACCGCAGAGCCCCGCGCAATCACCGCAGCGGGGCTAATTCTTTGCCCTCCCCTTTTTCGCCTCCTCCTGATATGAAGAGGCCCCGGGCCGTTCGGCCGCGGGTTTTTCTTGATAGCGAGGAGTTTCCATCATGCGTCAGCATGCATTTGGCCGCCTTCCCTTTACCGTCTCCGAAGTGGGTTTCGGTGCCTGGCAGATCGGCGGCGCCTGGGGTGAGGTGAGCGAAGCCGACGGGCGCGAGGCGCTGAATGCCGCGCTCGATGCCGGCATGACCTTCATCGATACGGCTGATGTCTATGGCGACGGGCGTTCGGAGAAGATCATCGCGGAGGTGCTGAAGACCCGCTCGGGCCCACGGCCCATGGTGGCCACCAAGGCCGGGCGGCGGCTTTCGCCGCATGTGGCGGACGGCTACACCAAGGCCAATATCGAGGCCTTCATCGATCGCAGCCGCCAGAACCTCGAGATGGATTGCCTCGATCTCGTGCAGCTTCACTGCCCGCCGACCGATGTCTATTACCGCCCGGAGCTCTTCGACGGCATGGACGAGCTGGTGGCATCGGGCAAGATCAAGGCCTGGGGCGTCAGCGTCGAACGGGTCGAGGAGGCGCTGAAGGCCATCGAATACCAGAACTGCGCCAGCGTGCAGATCATCTACAATCTCTTCCGCCAGCGGCCCGCCCAGCTCTTCTTCGAAGGCGCGAAGATGAACGATGTCGCCGTCATCGTGCGTGTGCCGCTGGCCAGCGGCCTGCTTTCCGGCAAGATCACCCGCGACACGCATTTTGCCGCCGACGATCACCGGCTGTTCAACCGGCATGGCGAGCATTTCGATGTGGGCGAGACCTTTGCCGGCGTGCCTTTCGAGGTGGGTCTGGAAGCGGTCGAGGAAATCCGGTCGCTGGTGCCGGAAGGGGCCTCCATGGCCGCCTTCGCGCTCCGCTGGATCCTGATGAACGATGCCGTTACCGTGGTCATCCCGGGCGCCCGCAACGCCGCACAGGCCAGGGCCAATGCAGCCGCTGCGGATCTCGAGGCACTCAACATCGACGTGATGACGGCCGCCCGCGAAATCTATGACCGGCTTGTGGCGCCGCACGTCCACCAGCGCTGGTAAGCCGTGTTGAGAATGGCCTCAGGCCGCCGCCCTCTGCGCCTCCTGCCGGCGCTCCACGAAGAGGATGAAGAGGGAAGCGGCGAGGATCATCGCCGCGCCCAGCCAAAGCTGCCCTTCCGGCGCATAGCCGAAGGCCAGATAACCGGCCAGCAGGTTCAGCGGCAGCTTCAGGTCGTCGAAGGGCTGCACATAGGCGGCATCCGCCGTCTCATAGGCCTTGGCGAGGAAGTATTGCGCGCCGACCATCAGCAGGCCGGAGACGACCAGCCAGGCCAGAATTTCGCCCGTCGGCACCTGAAAGCCGCCTGCCACCGCAAAGGCGGCATTGACCGGCGACATCATCAGCAGAAGCCACAGGGTGGCCGTGGCCGAACTGTCCTTCGCCAGCACGCTCTTCGTCAACAGGGAGGCGCCGGCCCAGAGCGCTGCCGCCGCAACCGGGGCAATCGCTGCCAGCGTGATCGTGTCGGCCCAGGGCCGCAGGATGATCATCGCCCCTGAAAAGCCGACGGCCGTCGCCAGCCAGCGCTCCTTGCCCGCCCGCTCGCCGAGGAACAGGGCCGCGCCCGCAGTCACGAAGAAGGGCGAGGTCATGACAAGGGCAATCGCCTGCCAGATCTGCACACCGTGGGCAAGACCGTAAACCCAGGCCTGAACGCCGAGCACGGACAGCGCCACGCGGGCAATATGGGTGTAGGGATGGGCCGTTCTCAGCGCCTTCAACCCGGAACGGGCCAGAAGCGGCACGGAGAAAACCAGCGCCAGGAAATACTGCCAGAAGGCATCCGACGTGGAGCTCAGGCCGAGATTCATGGTGAGATGCTGCGTGATGGTGTTGAGCGCGGCAAAGGCGACCCCCGCAAGGATCATGAAGGCCGCGCCACGAACGGCCGGCGATGCGCCGGCGGATGTCAGGTTCTGATTCATGTTCGTTCCCCCTCGGAACCGGTTGACACAAATCAGGACGCACGGGCAAAGGCAGAGTTCCACGCCTTCCCCAGGGGTGCGGCGCGGGCATCGATACCGCCTGCGAGCCAGGCAAGGGGCTCGCAAAGCGGCGCTGTTTCCCGTTCTCTTTCATCCGGACTGTGACCGTCGGCTCCGGATTCACACCGGATCTGCTGACCCTGTCTTCCCCAGAAGACAAGCGCTCGCGGGCTTGGAGCAGGCTCCTTACCGCCGGTGGGGAGTTTCACCCCGCCCTGAGAACGGTTCATAGGTAAAGCAAAGATTTTGCCGATACAAGGCCGCCCTTCGCCCCCTCCCCGCAAGAGGCACAGGGTTTCGCCGGAGCGATCGCGGATCCCGGCCCAAAAAGAAAGGCACGCTTTCCGGAAAGGAATGCGTGCCTTGATCCTAGTTGAAGCAAAGCTTCAGCCCGTGCCAGCCAATCAGCTGTTCACGGCATCCTTCAGGCCCTTGCCTGCGGTGAACTTCGGAACGTTGCGAGCCGGAATATCGACTTCAGCGCCGGTGGAAGGGTTACGGCCCTTCGAAGCTTCGCGGCGAGATACGGTGAAGCTGCCAAAACCGGCGAGGCGGACGTCACCACCAGCCTTCAGAGCGGACTGTACGGTTTCGAATACAGCGTCAACGGCAGACGCTGCATCGGCCTTGGTCAGCCCAGCCTTTTCGGCGACCGCGGAGACGAGTTCATTCTTGTTCATGTTTCCACCCCTTTCAATGGTTTGAAACGACTCAATTATGCTTCGGGCGCAGAATACGAAAGCTCCTGTCAGCCGCAACTCAAAAGCCCTGCAATACCCGGAAATGCAAGCGTTTCCAGCCATTTTTTCACAAAAAAGGCCAGCATGGCGCTGGCCTTTTCACTGTTTTTATCGATTTCGAACCGATTTGACCGTCAATGAGCGATGGTCTGACCGGCGTCGTCCACACCCTCGACCGTTGCGATCACGGGCGTTTCGACGGTGCCGTCCCATTCGATCGGCTCCGGCACGCGGGCCAGGGCGTGGCTGATAACCTCGCCCATGCGCGAGACCGGGACGATCTCCAGGCTGTTCTTCACATTATCAGGGATCTCGGCAAGATCCTTGGCGTTCTGCTCGGGAATCAGCACCTTCTTGATGCCGCCGCGAAGCGCCGCGAGCAGCTTTTCCTTGAGGCCGCCGATGGGCAATACACGGCCACGCAGGGTGATTTCACCCGTCATGGCAACATCATGGCGAACCGGTATGCCGGTCATGACCGACACGATAGCCGTGGCCATGGCGACCCCTGCGGACGGACCATCCTTGGGCGTCGCACCTTCCGGCACGTGCACGTGGATGTCCGACTTGTCGAAGCGCGGCGGCTCGATGCCGAAATCGACGGCGCGCGAACGGACATAGGAAGCCGCCGCGGAAATCGATTCCTTCATCACGTCCTTCAGGTTGCCGGTGACGGTCATACGGCCCTTGCCCGGCATCATCACGCCTTCGATGGTCAGCAATTCGCCGCCCACTTCCGTCCAGGCAAGACCGGTGACGATACCGACCTGATCCTCGCCTTCGGCCTCGCCATGGCGATAGCGCGGAACGCCGAGGAAATCCTTGACGTTCTCAGCCGTGACTTCGACCGACTTGGTGTTGCCCTTGATGATCTCGGTCACAGCCTTTCGACCGAGCTTCATCAGCTCGCGCTCCAGGCTGCGCACGCCGGCTTCCCGCGTGTAGGACTGAACCACCTCGCGAAGCGCCTCGTCGGTGACCGAGAACTCCTTAGGCTGCAAGGCATGCTCGCGGATCGCCTTCGGCAGAAGGTGACGCTTGCAGATCTCCAGCTTTTCTTCCTCGGTGTAACCGGCAATGCGGATGATTTCCATGCGGTCCATCAACGGGGCCGGAATGTTGAGCGTGTTGGCCGTGGTGATGAACATCACGTCCGACAGATCGTATTCCACCTCGAGATAGTGATCCATGAAGGTGCTGTTCTGTTCCGGATCCAGCACTTCGAGCAGGGCCGAGGACGGATCGCCGCGGAAATCCATCCCCATCTTGTCGATCTCGTCGAGCAGGAAGAGCGGGTTGGACTTCTTGGCCTTCTTCATGGACTGCAGCACCTTGCCCGGCATGGAGCCGATATAGGTGCGGCGGTGACCGCGGATTTCTGCCTCATCCCGTACGCCGCCAAGCGCCATGCGCACGTATTCGCGGCCGGTGGCCTTGGCGATGGAGCGGGCAAGCGAGGTCTTGCCCACGCCGGGCGGGCCGACGAGGCAAAGGATCGGGCCCTTCATCTTCGAGGAACGCGCCTGCACGGCGAGATACTCGATGATGCGCTCCTTGACCTTGTCCAGACCGAAATGATCCTCTTCCAGGATCTTCTCGGCATTGTGAAGGTTGGTCTTGATCTTCGAGCGTTTGCCCCAGGGCAGGCCCAGCAGCCAATCCAGATAATTGCGCACGACGGTGGCTTCCGCCGACATCGGGCTCATCTGGCGCAGCTTGCGCATTTCGGCTTCAGCCTTCTCGCGACCTTCCTTGGAAAGCTTGGTCTTGCTGATGCGTTCTTCCAGTTCGGCCATCTCGTCGCGGCCATCCTCGCCGTCGCCGAGCTCCTTCTGGATCGCCTTCATCTGCTCGTTCAGGTAATATTCGCGCTGTGTCTTTTCCATCTGGCGCTTGACGCGCGAGCGAATGCGCTTCTCGACCTGAAGAACCGAAATCTCGCCTTCCATGAAGCCGAGCGCCTTTTCGAGGCGGGTCTTGACGCTGGTGGTTTCCAGCATCTCCTGCTTCTCGGTGATCTTGATGGAGAGATGCGAAGCGACCGTATCGGCCAGTTTCGAGTAGTCCTCGATCTGGCTCGCCGCACCGACGACCTCCGGGGAGATCTTCTTGTTGAGCTTCACATAGCTTTCGAATTCGGACACGACCGAGCGGCTGAGCGCCTCGACCTCGACCGGATCGTCCTTCGGCTCTTCGAGAATGTCGGCCAGCGCCTCATAGAATTCCTCACGATCGGAATAGCTATGGATCTTCGCACGGGCGCGGCCTTCCACCAGCACCTTGACGGTGCCGTCGGGGAGCTTCAGGAGCTGCAAGACGTTGGCGACCGTACCCACCTTGTAGATGCCTTCCGGCGACGGATCGTCATCGCCGGCATTCATCTGGGTCGCGAGCATGATCTGCTTGTCGGATCCCATGACCTCTTCGAGCGCGCGGATGGATTTCTCGCGACCCACGAAAAGCGGCACGATCATATGCGGGAAAACCACGATGTCGCGGAGCGGCAGAACCGGATACGAGGCGCGCTCACCTGCAGCAGAGGTTTTTTTCGTCATCATTGTTCCTTTCCAAAGCCCCGCCGGGGCTTCTTTCCGCCGGCACCGGGAAACGGGCGGCGGGCATGCTCTGAATGCTCCACAAGTGGAGATCGATACTCACATTTTCAAGGTGCTCCGACCCAAGCCGGATGTCCTTGACTCATACCCGGTCACGCCATGCCATGACCGCAAACTAGGGGGGCTAACTAACGTGTAGCTTGCCAAGCCGAGCGCTCTGGCAGAAACGCCGCGCGGGCGCGAACATATCCGAGTCACCTTTTTAACCGTTGTCGCACGCCACGCAAACAATCAAAAGCGGACCGGACATCAAAGCGTTACGTCGTGCCGCACAAGACCGTCCCTGCCGGCGAAGCATCCGGCTCCCCCTCGGAGCGAGATAGGACAGTGGCTGAACGAAAAAAGGCCCGCGCGTGCGGGCCTTTTCCAATATTACGCAACATGCCGGCTCACGCCGAGGCATTCGCCTTTTCTTCCACGCGGTCGGCGTAGATGTAGAGCGGACGGGCCGCGCCACGGACCACCTCGTCGGAGATGACCACCTCGCGCACACCATCCAGTTCCGGCAGATCGAACATGGTGTCCAGCAGGATCTTTTCCATGATCGAACGAAGGCCGCGGGCACCGGTCTTGCGCACGATGGCGCGGCGAGCGATTTCGCGCAGCGCGTCCTCGTGGAAGGTCAGTTCCACATCTTCCATCTCGAACAGGCGCTGGTACTGCTTGACGAGCGCGTTCTTCGGCTCGGACAGGATCTGGATCAGGGCATCCTCATCCAGGTCTTCCAGCGTGGCCAGAATCGGCAGACGGCCGATGAATTCCGGAATGAGGCCGAATTTCACCAGATCTTCCGGCTCGAGGTCGCGCAGCACTTCGCCAACGCGCCGGTCTTCCGGGGCCTTGACGGTCGCGGCAAAGCCGATCGACGTCTTCTCGCCGCGCGCCGAGATGATCTTGTCCAGACCCGCAAAGGCGCCACCGCAGATGAACAGGATGTTCGTCGTATCCACCTGCAGGAATTCCTGCTGCGGATGCTTGCGGCCGCCCTGCGGCGGGACCGAAGCGACGGTGCCTTCCATGATCTTCAGCAGAGCCTGCTGCACGCCTTCACCCGAGACGTCACGCGTGATGGACGGGTTGTCCGACTTGCGGCTGATCTTGTCCACTTCGTCGATGTAGACGATGCCGCGCTGGGCGCGTTCGACATTGTAATCGGCGGCCTGGAGCAGTTTCAGGATGATGTTTTCGACATCCTCGCCCACATAGCCGGCTTCCGTCAGCGTCGTCGCATCGGCCATGGTGAAGGGCACATCGATGATGCGGGCAAGCGTCTGGGCCAGATAGGTCTTGCCGCAGCCGGTCGGGCCGACAAGCATGATGTTCGACTTCGCCAGTTCCACATCGCCCCCCTTGGAGGCGTGCGCGAGGCGCTTGTAATGGTTATGCACGGCGACGGAGAGGATGCGCTTGGCCTGCTTCTGGCCGATGACATACTCATCCAGCACCTTGATGATGTCCTGAGGGGTGGGAACACCCTCCCGCGACTTCACCATCGAGGACTTGTTTTCCTCACGGATGATATCCATGCACAATTCGACGCATTCATCGCAGATGAAGACGGTCGGTCCGGCAATCAGTTTCCGGACTTCGTGCTGGCTCTTGCCGCAGAAAGAACAATAGAGGGTGTTTTTGCTATCCCCACCGTTGTTGCCGCTGACTTTGCTCATGTTTAACGTTCCTTCCAGCACGCCGAGGATCCGACATAAAACGACGGATTACGGTCTTTCTTGGCCCGTCCTGTCGGTGCGGCATCCTGCCGCCACTTCAGGACAGAAACCCGACAAAAGCCTTGACCGTTAACCTGGAACACTGAGCTCCTGGCCGTGGGGGCCCTTTCGGATCATGCTATGCCACATCACTCAACATAGCATTAATCGAAATTCCAAACACGACAAGCAAGGGATTCCCCTAACTTGCCCGGGCGCGGCGGCCATACGGGCGACGGCCACCCACCCTGCCGGCATCAGCCAGCGCTGCCCTCGATCTCGTCACGCGAGGTCAGGACCCGGTCGATGATGCCCCAGCCGAGCGCCTCGTCCGCAGCCATGAAATGGTCGCGGTCGAGGGTCTGCTCCACTTCTTCGTAGGTCCGTCCGCAATGCTTGACGTAGACTTCGTTCAGCCGGCGCTTCATCTTGAGGATATCGCGGGCATGGCGCTCGATATCCGAGGCCTGACCCTGGAACCCGCCCGAGGGCTGATGAACCATGATGCGCGCGTTCGGCGTGGCAAAGCGCATGTCCTTGTGGCCGGCTGCCAGAAGCAGCGAACCCATCGACGCCGCCTGGCCGACGCAGAGCGTCGATACGGCCGGCTTGATGAACTGCATCGTGTCGTAGATGGCCATGCCGGCGGTGACCACACCACCCGGCGAGTTAATATAGAGCGCAATTTCCTTCTTCGGATTTTCAGCCTCGAGGAAAAGGAGCTGGGCGCAAACCAGGGTCGCCATATGATCTTCGACCGGACCGGTCATGAAGATGATGCGTTCCTTGAGCAGCCGCGAATAGATGTCGTAGGATCTTTCGCCGCGGTTGGTCTGCTCAACGACCATGGGAATGAGGGCCATGGCAGTATCAACTGGATTTCTCATATCGATCCTTTGTCATGCGTTCCCCGACGCCCGCGACGGCAGGGAATCAAAAAGATGTCCTATCCCATACATAGAGTGTGACGCCCCCCGACTTCAAGAGAAGCGACGAAGGACAACCTTCGCCCGTTCCCTCGCGGGAAACCCGGCATGACACCCGTCCGCTCGTCTTCCTCATTGCATGATTCCCCATTAATGGCGCGTTACGCTGCGGGGCCTCCCCCGATTTTTGGAGCGGTAGGTAAAGGGTGCATGAACGCCAGTGCGGAGATTGCACCCAATCCCGTCCGGAAACGACGCTGCGCCAGGGGATGGCACAGGATCTCTTTTCCGGCGCCCCAAACTCCGCTAGGAGTCGGCTATGACACAGCCTTCCTATCTCCGCATCGATCCCGCCGCCCGCACCGTGTCGCTCGATTCTGCCGATCCGGCCTTTTTCCGTGATCCGAACCGGGCGTATGCAACCTTGCATGCCCAATGCCCCACCTTCTACTGGACGGAGCAAAAACGCTGGTTTTTCACCGGGTACGACCTGGTGAACAGCCTTCTGAGAGACCGCCGTTTCGGTCGGCAGATCCTGCACATCGCCTCACGCGAGGAATTGGGGATGCCGGAGCCCCTTGCCCATACGCGCCACTTCGATCTCGCGGAATCGAAGTCTCTGCTCGAGCTGGAGCCACCGGAACACACACGCCTCCGCACCATGGTGAACCGCGCCTTCGTGTCTCGCCACGTGGAGCGCCTGAAGCCGGAGATCGAAACGCTCGCCAACCGGTTGATCGACGATTTCGCATCGAAGGGCGATGTGGAGCTGCTGTCCGCCTTTGCGGACATCATCCCCGTCACGATCATTGCCCGCATGATCGGCATTCCCGAAGAAATGGGCCCGCAATTGCTGGCCTGGTCTCACGATTATGTGAAGATGTACATGTTCGGTCGTACCCATGAGGACGAGCTGGCGGCTGACCGGGCCTCGAAAGAATTCGCAGACTATGTCCGGACCGTCATTGCCGAACGGCGCGCCAATCCGCGCGACGATCTGCTGACACACATGATCACCACCGAGCACAAGGGGCAGCACCTCACCGAAGAGGAGCTGATTTCGACCACGATCGTGCTGCTCAACGCGGGTCACGAGGCAACGGTGCACCAGATCGGCAACTCGGTGCGGGTCATTCTGGAAAGCGGTTGCGATCCCGCGAGCCTTTTCGTCGACGAGAAGACGACGGAACGGACGGTGGAAGAATGTCTGCGCATCTGCGCTCCGGTTCACATCTTCCAGCGCTTCGCACTCGAGGACACGGAGGTGGACGGCGTTTCGCTCAAGCGTGGAGACGTCATCAGCCTCATTTTGGCGGCGGCAAATCTCGATCCATGCAAGTTCGAGGAGCCCCTCACCTTCCGCCCGGATCGCGCGGAAGCGCCCAATCTTTCCTTCGGCGCCGGCATTCACTTCTGTATCGGCGCGCCGCTTGCCCGGCTTGAGCTCAACGTGGTTCTGCCGCTGCTGTTCAAGCGCCTGCCCGGAATTCGGATCGCCCGGCCTCCGGTCGTGAAGGATGTCTATCACTTCCATGGACTGGAAGCTCTCCATCTCGCGTGGAACTGACCGGGCGGTCGCTCTTTTTTGTCGTGCTCCAAATCGCGCTATGCTGAGCGCGTCGAAGAGAGACGCCGCCAGCGCCGGACCAGCGGCGCAATCCGGGCGATCGGGCGTCCCGGATTGCAGCAGGGAAGCACCCGGAGTTCGCAGCTCCTGACGGGCTCCCTGCTAGGCGCGGCTTGCAAATTTCAGGCCCACCCCTCAGGTGCGGATGACATAGTCCTTGAGAGTCGTTTCAATCACTTCCCAGGTTCCTTTGAAGCCGGGTCTCAGGATCAGGCGATCGCCCGCCTTGAGCACGATTGCCTCGCCGCCGTCCTCCGTCACGATCGAATGGCCGGAAAGAATGTGGAAATATTCCCACTCGTCATAGCTGATCCGCCACTTGCCCGGCGTCGATTGCCATAGCCCGGCATAGAGCCCGCCGGGGGCCTCCTCAAGGTTCCAGGTCGTGAATTCCGGGCTGCCTGAAATCAGGCGTTCGGGGGCCGGAGCCCCCTTTTCCGGAGGTACGCCTTCTGGCGCAAATTTGAGAAAATGGCTCATCTTGCCTCGCTGTCTCGATTCGGGAGCGGCCAGGCCGCTCCCCCTCGAAGACCTTATACCGATGCCAGAGCCTGTTCGAGATCACCGATGATGTCGGAGACATCCTCGATACCGACCGAAAGGCGCACCACATCCGGGCCAGCGCCAGCGGCAACCTGCTGCGTCTCGGTGAGCTGGCGATGGGTGGTCGATGCCGGATGGATGACCAGCGAACGGGTGTCGCCAATATTGGCAAGGTGGGAGAAGAGCTTGAGGTTCTGCACGAGGTTCTTGCCGGCTTCATAGCCGCCCTTCACGCCAAACGTGAAAACCGCACCGGCACCCTTCGGAGAATACTTCTTCTGCAGGCCGTTGTTCGGGTCGTCGTCAAGGCCGGCATAGGAGACCCAGGCTACCTTGTCATGGCTTTTCAGCCACTTGGCTACAGCCAGTGCATTGTCGCAATGACGCTGCATGCGCAGCGGCAGCGTTTCGATGCCGGTCAGGATCAGGAAGGCATTGAAGGGCGAGATTGCCGGGCCGAAGTCGCGCAGTCCGAGCACGCGGCAGGCGATGGCGAAAGCAAAATTGCCGAAGGTGGAATGCAGCACCATGCCGGCATATTCCGGCCGGGGCGCAGAGAGCATCGGGAACTTGTCGGTCTTGGACCAGTCGAAGGTGCCGCCGTCGACGATGACGCCGCCCATGGAATTGCCATGACCACCCATGAACTTGGTCAGCGAATGCACGACGATGTCGGCACCATGCTCCAGCGGGCGGATGAGATAGGGGCTCGCCATGGTATTGTCGACGATCAGCGGCAAGCCGTGCTTCTTGGCAACGGCTGCAACGGCTGCGATGTCCACGAAGGTGCCGCCCGGATTGGCCAGGCTTTCGATGAAGATCGCGCGGGTGCGGTCGTCGATTTGTGCTTCGAAGGAGGCCGGATCAGCGGGATCCGCCCAGCGAACCTGCCAGCCGAAGGACTTGAAGGCATTGCCGAACTGATTGATGGAGCCGCCATAGAGGCGTTTGGCAGCGACGAAATTGTCGCCCGGCTGCATGAGGGTGTGGAAGACGATCAGCTGGGCAGCATGGCCGGACGAAACGGCAAGAGCCGCAGTGCCGCCTTCCAGCGCGGCCACGCGTTCTTCCAGGACAGCCTGGGTCGGGTTCATGATGCGGGTGTAGATGTTGCCAAACTGCTGCAAGCCGAAGAGGGCCGCGGCATGGTCCGCATCGTTGAAGACGAAGGCCGTGGTCTGATAGATCGGCGTGGCGCGGGCGCCCGTCGTCGGATCGGGCTGGGCACCGGCATGGACGGCGAGCGTATTGAAACCGGGATTGTTGCTGGACATCGAGAAACCTCCTCTTGATTGTTGGTGGGGATCATAGACCAACATCATTGCGGTTGCGAAGCGCGCCGATGGGCTTCCGTGCGAAAAAACAATGCCTTGGCGCGAATGTCCGACAGCGCGGAATGGAAGCAGCCTTTCCTTCCCGGCGGCGCGCGTTTCCTTTCGTGATTCCGGACAATTGGCGAAAGAATATCCCGCTCATACACGTTTGATCGGGATCAAGGCACGCCGGCCCTGAAAAGACAATCCTGCCGGAAACGCCAACAGGAGTGAGCCATGCTTGCCAGTGACGCCCTTCCCTCGGAGCGACCCGCATCCGAACTCAGCCGCGAGATGCCCGACATGATGCTGTCTCTCGGCATCGAGCCTGCCCTGCTCCGGCTGGACCATCCAGCGCTTTACACCGGCATGGAAAGCGTGTGCGCCGGCTGCGCTTCGAAAGATCAATGCCGGCACGATCTGTCGCGTGAAACGGCCGCAGACCATTTCACGGAGTATTGCGGCAACGCAGCGACGTTGAGCCTGCTGGCCAGCCGTCCGGAACTGGCGCGGGACTGAGGCCTCAGAGGCCGAGCCTAGGAATTTCGATAGCGGGGCAACGATCCATCACGACGGTCAGGCCGCCCTTGCGCGCCGTTTCCGCTGCAGCGGCATGCACGACCTCCAGCTGACCCCAAATGACCTTGGGGCGACTGGAAAGCGCAAGCGCTTCCTCGACCACCTCCGGGAGCGCATCCGCTGCCCGGAACACGTCGACCATATCGACCGGATGCGGAACATCCGCCAGGCGTGCAACGACCGTCTGACCATGGATCGTCTTGCCGGCCTGACCGGGATTGACAGGAACCACGTCATAGCCACGGGAGAGCAAAAAGCGCAGGACGCGATTGCTGGGCCGCTCGGGATTGGGCGAAGCGCCAACGAGCGCTATGGTCTTTACCGAGGTCAGGATGTGGCGGATATCGTCGTCGGACAATCCATCGGCACTCATGCGTTTTCTCCCATCTGGCAACACATTTGCGTGAAATACACTTTTCAAATGTGATTTCCGCCCATTTTGCGTCTCATGGATGAAAAGAGCAATCGATATCGGGGGTGACTAACATCCCCCGGTACACAGGAACGGAATCGACGAGATGAGAACAGTCTTTCGAATTGGGATCTTGAGCATGCTCCTTCTGGGCGCTTCCGCCCAGGCCTATGCCGAGCCGCGCTATAATCCGCGCAAGATGAGCTGCGAGGCGGTGCAGGACACGATCCGTGCGCATGGCGCCGTGACGTTGCGATACACGTCGACCCGCGTCAAGAACCTCCCACTTTACAACCGCTATGTGCGAAATTCCTCGTTCTGCGACATGACCGAGGTGGCGGTATCTGCCAGCGTTCCGACGCTGGACCGGGACCGGTGCCCCGTGAAGGTTTGCGAGCATCGCGAGATTGAGCGCCATCGCATCATGCCCTGGTTGCTGAACGATTGACATTTCGGGACAGGGTCCCCCTTGCATCCGGTTGCATTCATTCTGGGACGCAACCGGAAAGCTCCGGCTCGATGTTCTTGGAGTGGTCCATTTCCGTTCCATGTGCAGTCGCAGTTTGTATTAATAGAATTAGTATTATTTAATTTAACGATCCCTTACTTGAGAACATTTCGAGTTCCAGAAAGTATCTCAAAACAGGCCACCTGACCCATTCTTGCATTTATTTAATACAACAATTTCAGTTATTTACGATATTTTTCACTTTCGCTACCGGAGACAGGTCAATTTTATGAAATGTCCTCCCACCCGGCATCAACCGTTGCTAGATTTTTTCTTCTCAGGAAATTTCGGTTTGCAGGCTGACGCTTCCCCGCTACCAAGATCAGGTTGATACTGGAATCACCTGCCTTGCGGCGGTTCGCGCTGCGTCTGCCGCTTTCCTCGAAAGAGCCGTCTCATGCCTGTGGATGTCATAGCGCTGGTCCTGCTGGGTGCGCTTTTGCATGCGTGCTGGAATGCCATAGTCAAAGCCGGATCGGACAAGCAGCTGGGCGCGGCCATGGTTTCTGCCGGCGGCGCGCTGACCGCCCTGCCCTTCCTGCCTTTTCTACCGCTGCCTCTGGCGGAGGCCTGGCCCTACATCGGCGCTTCGGCCATCCTCCAGTTCACCTATTACCAGCTGGTTGCGGGTGCCTATCGGGCCGGAGATATCGGGCTTGTCTATCCTTTGATGCGGGGCGTAGCGCCGCTGCTGGTCGCCCTGACCAGTAGCCTGGTGATCGGCGAGCATCTGAGTGGAGGCGCCACGCTCGGCGTTGCCACCATCTCTGCCGGTATCCTCACCATGGCCCTCGAAGCGCGCAAGGGAAGCGGCAAGGCCATCGTGCTGGCGCTCATGAATGCGGCCGTTATCGCGACCTACACATTTGTGGACGGCGTTGGGGCGCGAAAGGCAGGCAATGCGATCTCCTACACGCTGTGGATGGCGCTGCTGCCGCCGGTATTGCTGTTCGCCTGGGCCATCTACAACAGGGGCGTGGCGCCGGTCGTTTCCTATGTGCGACGGGAGTGGTGGCGCGGATGGTTCGGAGGCGCCGGATCGATCGCCTCCTACGGTCTCGCACTCTGGGCCATGACCAAGGCGCCGGTCGCCTCGGTCGCGGCATTGCGGGAGACGGCCATCCTGTTCGCTCTGGTCATCTCGGTCGTGATCCTCAAGGAAAAAGCCAGCCCATGGCGCTACCTCGCCGGCGCCATCATCGCGATCGGCGGGCTGATCCTGAAAATGGGCTAAGTGCGGCCGGGGATCACTCCCCGGTCCAGACGGCGTGGCGCTTGTCCAGGAAAGCGCCGATCCCCTCCTCCGCATCACGGGCCATCATGTTTTCGACCATGACGCGGATGGTGTAATCATAGGCTTCGTCCGTCGGCAGATCCGCCTGGGCATAGAAGGCTTCCTTGCCGATCTTCAACGTCAGCGGCGACTTTGCCGCGATGACCGAGGCGTATTTGTTGACCACTTGCGTGAGGTATTGCTTCGGAACGATGCGGTTGACGATCCCGAAGTCCTTTGCGGTCGAGGCATCGACCGTCTCTCCGGTCAGCAGCATTTCCATCGCCTGCTTGCGGTGCGCCGCGCGGGTCAGGGCGACCATGGGCGTGGAGCAGAAGAGACCGATGTTCACACCCGGCGTGCAGAAGGTGGACGTGTCCGTACAGATTGCCAGATCGCAGCTGGCCACCAACTGGCAACCGGCAGCCGTTGCCAGCCCATCCACCTCGGCGATCACGGGCTTCGGCAGACGCTGGATCTTCAGCATCAGATCGGCGCACAGCCGCATGGTCTGCTCGAAAAACGCCCTGCCCTTGTCGGCATCGACCCGGCGGGCCGTCATTTCCTTGAGGTCGTGACCCGCAGAGAAGAGCTTGCCATGGGCGGCGATGATCAGCACCCGCACGTCCCGGTTCTCCGCAGCGGCGTCCAGCGTCTCGTGCAAACGCCGGAGCAAGGCCAGTGACAGCACATTGGCGGGCGGATTGTGGAGGGTCAGCCTCAGAACGCCCCCCTCCAGCGACACGGCCAAGGGTGTTTCCGGCGGCGCCCCATCCCTCGAGAGCGAAACGATATCGGCCATGGCTTCTCCTTTCGATGGGCTTGCTTCGCCTCAATCCTTGCCACACAACGGGGTGACGCCGCCAGCCGCTTGCAAGGCCGGCTTCCGATTTCAGGGGAAAAACATGCAGCCGGTCATGAACATTGCGGACATCGAAGCCTTCCTGGATACGGACTTCCCCCAGATCCACACGGATGGACGGGTGTTTGCGGTGACCGCCGTGCGGCCCGGCGAAATCGACATGGCGCTCGACCCGGCGGACAGACATCTGCGGCCGGGCGGAACCGTTTCCGGCCCCGCAATGTTCACGCTTGCGGATGTCGCCTGCTATGTCGCGATCCTTGCCCATATCGGGCCGGTGGCCCTGGCGGTCACCACCAATCTCAACATCAATTTCCTGCGCAAACCGGAGCCAGCCCGCATAACCTGCCGCGCGCGGTTGCTGAAACTCGGAAAGCGCCTCGCCGTGGTGGAGGCCTGCCTGTTCCAGAACGATCCGGAGGAGCCCGTCTGCCACGCCGTGGCCACCTATTCCATCCCTCCGCGCTGAATTTGTTGTGGTAACATTTTACCACACATCTAAGCCTTTGTTTTTTGTCATCAATTTTTCCTGCCGCTGAATTTCGTCTGCTTGACCCGCGGATCGAGCCGCCGTATAAGCCGCCACGGTGTTCGTTCACCGCCAAGCAACAAGAAACGCCCCATTCGTCCCCGGACGAATTCGGGGATCTCAAGAGAGAGTTCAAACTCATGTCTACCTTCGTTCAGAAGCCCGCCGAGGTGGAGAAGAAGTGGATCCTCATCGATGCCGAAGGCCTCGTTGTCGGTCGCCTCGCCACCCTGATCGCCATGCGCCTGCGCGGCAAGCACAAGGCCACCTACACCCCTCACGTTGACGATGGTGACAATGTCATCGTGATCAACGCCGAGAAGGTCGCCTTCACCGGCAACAAGTATGCCGACAAGAAGTACTACTGGCACACCGGCTACCCGGGTGGCATCAAGGAGCGTACGGCTCGCCAGATCATCGAAGGCCGCTTCCCGGAGCGCGTCATCGAGAAGGCCGTCGAACGCATGATTCCGCGCGGCCCGCTCGGCCGTCGTCAGATGAAGAACCTGCGCGTATACGCCGGCTCGAACCATCCGCATGAAGCACAGCAGCCCGTCGCTCTCGACGTCGCCAAGCTGAACAGCAAGAACACAAGGAGCGCCTGATCATGGCCGATCTTTCTTCCCTGAAGGACCTTGCCCCGGCACAGGACGCAGCTCCGTCGCACGTTCGCAAGGTTGACTCGCTCGGCCGCTCCTACGCGACCGGCAAGCGCAAGAACGCCGTAGCCCGCGTCTGGGTCAAGCCGGGTTCCGGCAAGATCACCGTCAACGGCAAGGAATTCAACGCTTACTTCGCCCGTCCGGTTCTGCAGATGATCCTGCGCCAGCCGATCGTCGCTGCTGCCCGTGACGGCCAGTTCGACATCGTTGCAACGGTTGCAGGCGGCGGTCTCTCCGGCCAGGCCGGTGCGGTTCGTCATGGCATCTCCAAGGCGCTGACCTACTTCGAACCGGGCCTGCGCTCGGTGCTGAAGAAGGGTGGCTTCCTGACCCGCGACAGCCGCGTGGTCGAGCGCAAGAAGTACGGCAAGGCCAAGGCCCGCCGGTCCTTCCAGTTCTCCAAGCGTTAATCGCTGGCCCTGCCTTCGATTTCGGAACGGCCGCCTTCGGGCGGCCGTTTTCGTTCTGGCCTTCCGTTCATGACACCGGCATGAAAACAGGGGCCGCTTGACCTAGCGCAAGGTGCCGACCTCCATGAACACGCAGTTTGCCCGTGCCTGAGCGGCAACAACGCAACGGACAGCGGAGGTTTGAACATGCGCATGCAGGGACAGGTCATTCTCGTGACAGGCGGAGCCAGCGGCATCGGCCTTGCCACGGTCAAACGCGCTCTGGAAGAAGGGGCAAGCGTCGTCATGGCGGATCTCGCCAGTTCCGAAGGCGCTGCGCGTGCCGCGCATCTGGATTCGCTTCACCCCGGGAAATGCCGCTTCATCGCCGTCGACGTCTCCTCGACCGCGGATGTTGATGCCATGATCGGCACGGCTCTTCAGCATTTCGGCCGGCTGGACGGTGTCTTCAACAATGCCGGCATCGGCGGCATGAGCCCCGCCATCGACTACACGGACGAGGACTTTCTCCGCATCATCGACATCAACCTGAACGGCGTGTTCCGGGTGGCCAGGGCAGCGCTCAAGGTCATGTATGGGCAAGGTCGCGGCAGCATCGTCAACTGCGCCTCCATCCTCGGCGTCTTCGGCCAGTCGATGACCGCCGCTTATTCGGCAGCCAAGGGCGGTGTGGTCAACCTCACCCGAACCCTTTCCCTGGAGGCTGCACCCCATGGCGTTCGCGTGAATGCCATCGGCCCGGGCTACATCGATACGCCGCTCCTGTCCGCAGTCGATGAGGAGACCATGAAGGCGCTGATCGCCCTCCACCCCCTCGGTCGGCTCGGTCGGCCAGACGAGGTTGCCCATGCGGCCCTTTTCCTCATGAGCGACGAGGCAAGCTTCATTACCGGTACCAACCTGATGGTCGATGGCGGCTTTACGGCAGGGAAATCGTGACACCCGCCTGTGGGGCATAGCCGCGTGCGTCGCCGGCCCACGCCCATGATCGGACGCATACTAGTTGTGGAGTATATCGATTTATGAGGGATGGACTCCTGCCGCCATCGCCCCTCACCGTTAAGGTGGGCGGCAGTGCCATTCGAGGATGAAGCCGATGCCGAGCCACAAGGACGTTCTCGTCCTGCTGATCAATCTGGATGACTGCAGGGATCGGCTGGAAAGCTCGACGGCTTTTCTGAATCGGGAGGGGCTGGAGTTCACCCGGCTTTCTGCGGTGGACGGACGGAAGCGGACGCCCCATTCCTTTGCCGAATATGACGAGGCGCGCACCCACCAGCGCATGGCCCGATCAATGTCCGCCGGAGAAATTGCCTGTTTTCTCAGTCACCGGCTCGCCTTGCAGACCTTCCTCGACAGTGACAGCCGCTATCTGCTGCTGTTCGAGGACGATCTGCTGTTGCCGGAAGGCTTTGCCGGGTTCCTTCAGGCAAGCGTGGAATTTCTAAGCAGCTATGCCGGCCATTGGGATGTGGTCAATCTCAGTCGGGGTGTAAAGCGGGTCTGGACGGAGATCGCGCCGATCCGCTCGGCCATGGGCACATATATGCTCAGCGCCTCCCATTATTTTCCAATGACAGCGACGGGAATGCTGTGGTCCAGGGACGGGGCGGAAGCATTCCTCTCGAAGGCGCTTCCCGTCCACGCCCCGATCGACTTCTACATTCGCGATCTCTGCCATGCCCGAAGCAGTGGTCTTGCTTTCGACCGGGCACCGGTGCTGGTAACCACTGCTCCAAGTGTCACCGACGATGCAGGGCGCCGGAAGGAATTGCACCGGGCCCTCGATCCGCTCCGATATTTCATCTACCGACAGCGTCAGGCCTGGAGCGAATATCGAGCAGCCTTTGGGAATCGCGCGCTTTTTCGGGCCGCGAGAGGCGGAATTTGAATTCAAATCGCCGTGGGAATCTGCTTGCATGGCGGCTTCGAGGAGATCCCGCCATGTCCGACCCTGTCGATACAACTTTCGCCACGCTTCCGGAACCGCCCTACTACATCGTTGCTTTTTCCTCCACCCGCCGCGATGGCGATCACGGATATGGGGCCATGGCGCAACGGATGGTGGAGCTCGCCGCCGAACAGCCGGGCTATCTGGGCGTGGAATCGACCCGTGGTGCTGATGGCTTTGGCATCACCAATTCCTACTGGCGCGACCTCGAGAGCATCCGGGCGTGGAAGGCCGTCGCAGACCATCTGGTCGCCCAGCGACTGGGGCGTGAACGCTGGTATTCCCATTTCGAAATGCGCATCGGCAAGATCGAGCGCGCCTATTCCTTCGACCTCAGCGAGACCTGACCATGGCATCCAAATCCATAGACAATGCTTTCACCGCCAAGGCGACCCGCGGCGCGGCGACCGATCCCACCTATGCGGGCGCCTTGTCCTTCATGCGGCGGAAGTATTCCAAACAACTGAAGGATGTGGATGCCGTGGTTCTCGGCATTCCCTTCGATGCGGCGGTCTCCAACCGTCCGGGCGCCCGGTTCGGACCGCAGGCCATCCGTCGTGCCTCCGCCATCTTCGACAACGATCCGCAATATCCCTTTGCGCGCGATCTGTTCGAGGCTATGGCGGTGATCGATTATGGTGACGTGCTGCTCGACTATGGCAACCATCAGAAGACGCCGGGGCAGATCGAAAAGGAAGCAGCGAAGATCATCGCGTCCGGTGCCTATCTGCTCTCCCTCGGCGGGGATCACTTCGTGACATGGCCCTTGCTGAAGGCGCATGCGGCCAAACATGGTCCGCTGGCCCTGGTTCATTTCGATGCGCATCAGGATACGTGGGATGACGACGGAAAGCGGATCGACCACGGCTCCTTCGTCTGCCGCGCTGTCCGGGAGGGCGTGATCGATCCCGCCCGGTCGATTCAAATCGGCATCCGCACCGAAGCGCCGGAGGATTTCGGCATTCGCATCATCCCCGGCTATGCGGTCGAGGACATGAACGCGCAGGCGATCGCCGATGCGATCCTGGCCCATGTGGGCGACCGAGCCTGTTATCTCACCTTCGACATCGACTGCCTGGATCCGGCTTTCGCGCCGGGAACCGGAACGCCTGTTGCCGGGGGACCTTCGTCGGCGCGGATGCTGTCCGTGCTGCGCAAGCTCGGTGCGCTCGATATCCGGGGCTCGGACATCGTGGAGGTGGCGCCGGCCTATGATCATGCGGATATCACCGCCATTGCGGGCGCGACAGTCGCCATGTATATGCTCGGGCTGAGGGCTGAACGCCTGGCGAAGGCCCGCTAACAAATTGATTCAGGCAGCGGATAAAGTGAGTCCGCTGCCCCTCCCAACCTCCTGAAAAGATGGATAAAGACATGAGCGCGAAAATCTTCATCGATGGCGAACACGGCACGACGGGGCTGCAGATCCGCACCCGCATGGCCGGCCGCCGCGATGTAACGCTCCTGTCCATTCCGGAAGCAGAGCGCCGCAACGCGGCCATGCGCGAGGACCTGCTCAACAGCGCCGATATCGCCATCCTCTGCCTGCCTGACGATGCCTCCAAGGAGGCCGTGACCATGCTGGCCGGCAATGAGACAGTGCGGATCATCGATACGTCCACGGCCTTCCGGACCCATCCGGACTGGGCCTATGGCTTTGCGGAAATGGACCGCGGACAGGCAGAAAAAATTCGCGATGCTCGCCATGTCGCCAATCCCGGCTGCTACCCCACGGGCGCCATCGGCCTTATCCGTCCGCTTGTCGAGGCCGGCCTGCTGCCCGCCGCCTATCCCGTCAGCGTGAATGCGGTCTCCGGCTATACGGGCGGCGGCAAGCAGTTGATCGCCCAGATGGAACAGGCAGATCACCCCGAGCACATCGATGCGCCGCACTTCCTCTATGGCCTCACCCTGCAGCACAAGCATGTGCCGGAAATGCAGTTGCACGGAAAGCTCTCCCGTGCACCGCTCTTCTCGCCCTCGGTCGGGAAATTCCCGCAAGGAATGATCGTGCAGGTGCCGCTGTTCCTTGCCGATCTGGAAAAGGGCGCAACGCTGCAGACGATCCATGCGGCACTATCCGCCCATTATGCGGGTCAGGACATCGTCTCCGTCATGCCGCTCGCCGATAGTGCAAAGTTGCCGCGCGTGAATGCGGTGGATCTTGCCGGCCAGGACAGCATGAAACTGTTCGTCTTCGGAACGCCGGGAGGTCAGCATGCCAATCTCGTCGCCCTGCTCGACAATCTCGGCAAGGGTGCCTCCGGGGCAGCGGTTCAGAACATGGACCTCATGCTTTCCGCCTGACTGTTGAGCATAGATGAACGATCTGTCGCAAGATAACCATCTCGATTGAACAATCGAGATGGTCTATACCTGCCGCATCCGAGATGCGAGAGGTATGTCATGACCGGAGCGAAGCTGCCCGTCTACTTCATTCCCCACGGTGGCGGCCCGTGGCCTTTCATGGATTTCCCAAAGGATGTCGCAGGCAAAGGGCCCTGGGACGATCTGGGCGCATTCCTGCGCGGCCTTTCGACCGATATCGGACGCAAACCGAAGGCAGTCCTGGTGGTTTCCGGCCATTGGGAAAAGGAACCGAAAGTGGCCGTCAGCACGGCGGCAGCGCCCGGAATGCTGTTCGATTACTATAATTTTCCGCCCCATACCTACGAACTTCGGTACCCCGCGCCGGGCGCCCCCGACGTGGCGGAACAGGTCAGGAGGGTCCTTGCAGACGCGGGGATTGAAACCCGCGCCGATGCGGAGCGGGGATATGATCATGGCGTTTTCATCCCCTTCATGCTGATTTATCCGGAAGCGGACGTGCCCCTTGTCATGATGTCGCTGGATAACGACCTCTCGGCGGCGACCCATCTGAAACTTGGGGCGGCGCTGGAACGGCTGCGGAACGACGATATCCTGATTGTCGGCTCCGGCATGAGCTATCACAACATGCGGAAATTCCGCTCCGACGAGCCCACCCATGTGGAAGAGGCCAGGCGCTTCGATCAATGGTTGACCCAGGCCGTGGAGGCCCGCGACAGCGCGGAACGAAATGCCACGCTTGCCCGCTGGGAAGACAATCCGGATGCGCGGGCCTGCCATGTGCCGGATCACGATCATCTGGTTCCGCTTTTCGTCGCGGCCGGCGCGGCGGGGCTGGATCGAGGCCGGAAGATCTTCGAGACAGACTTTCTCGGCAAACCCTACTCCGCCTATCGTTTTGGCTGATCTTCAAGAAAAAAGGCGGCTCGGGGCCGCCTTCTTACCGCGTGATCGAAGAGTGCGGAGATTTCAGCTGCGCTCGACAATCGCGGTTTGCAGGGGATAGGCACCCTTGAAACCCCGCCAATGCGCGACGGCAAAACCCAGGATGACGATCGCTCCCGCCTGATGGGTCAGCGCCGCATGAATCTGCACCTGCGACAGCAGCGTTGCAATGCCGAGGCAGGCCTGCAGGAAGACGAGGCCGAAGAGAACCACCGAGCGCCGCGCATGGGCGGAGCCCGGCAACTCCCGGCGGGTCTGGAAGAGGTGGTAAAGCGTCAGCCCGAACAGAACATAGGCGCCCAGACGATGGACGAACTGAACGGTCTTCGGGTTTTCAAACAGGTTGATCCACCAGGGTTGCTGGATGAACAGATCGCCGGGCACGATCGCCCCATCCATGAGAGGCCAGGTATTGTAGGAAAAACCGGCATCGAGGCCTGCCACAAGAGCGCCCAGATAGATCTGGAACAGGGCAAAAATCGCGATGACCATGGCCATCCGGACCGAGCCCGAATAACGGGCGGGCGATTCCTCATGCGGTGTGACCGCCCGCATGACCCACATGGTCGACGCAAAGATGATGCAGGCCATCGTCAGATGCACGGCGAGACGGTACTGGCTGACATCCGTACGGTCGGCAAGCCCGGACGATACCATCCACCAGCCGATGAAACCCTGGAACCCGCCAAGAGCGAGGATACCGACAAGGGGTAGCTTGAGACGATTTTCGATCCGTCCCGTCGCCCAGAAGAAGGCGAGCGGGAGCGCGAAGATCAACCCGATGGAGCGGGCGATCAATCGGTGCGCCCATTCCCACCAGAAAATCCGCTTGAACTCCTCGACCGTCATGCCCGCATTGATCTGGGAATATTCCGGAATTCGCTTGTAAAGATCGAATTCCTCCTGCCACTCCGCTGCATTCAGCGGCGGGATCACCCCATGGACGGGCTTCCACTCCGTGATGGAAAGTCCGGAATCCGTCAGGCGCGTTGCCCCGCCCACCAGCACAAGCGCGAAAAGCGCCACGAGTACGCATCCAAGCCAGATGCGGATCGCGCGGCGATCCCTCTCCTGCTTTTCGATCCCTTTCAATACAAGGCTTTCAAAGGCCGCTGTCGCCATGATCTCGCATTCTCCTTCAGATGCGGCATGATGTGCATCACAAGCTGGCATAAAACAAGTCTGGACGGTTTGCGGCACGCGGTCGCGGCCTTTATAGAAAGGCGAACCGGAACACCGCACCGTGGAGCAAGAGAATGCCCCTGCGCCTCAAGAAACTGATCGGGACCATCGCCATCGTCCTGCTCGTCATCGTCTATGCGCTTATTGCCACCAGCGTGGCCTCCGCCTATCTGGGCCAATCCTCAGGTTGGGTGCATCTCGCCTATTTCGCCCTGTCAGGCTTGCTGTGGATTTTGCCGGCAATGCTGATCATCAAATGGATGGCGGGTCCGCCGGCGCAATCGTGAATGCGCGTGTATTCAACAACCATTAAGCGGATGTGTGCAATGTGTAATCTTCATCGCATCCATCACTCTGACGTTTAGGGATTGTCCTTGAGTTCCAGCCGCATGACCGTGCAGGCCCTCGATACGGGTCTGCCCTCCCCGCCTGCAAAGGGTGCGGCTATCGAGATCATCGTGCATGAAAGCCTGGATGCCGTCATGCCGGCCCTGCGGCAGATGGAGGCGGACGATCATGTCTCCCTGCATGATGGCGCGGGCTGGTGCAGGGCATGGCTTGCGACCAATCCTTCGAAGGCACTGTTTCTGGAAGGCCGCATCGACGGCCACCCCGCCTTCGTTCTGCCGCTCACCCTGCGCAACCGTCGTGGCACGTGGATTGCGCGATTTGTCGGGTCCGATTACAGCAACATCAATACCGGCGTGTTCGACCGCGGGGTGGACCTCGATCCGCACGCGCTGCGCAGGGCGCTGGCAAAGGCCTTGAAGGGGCGCGCCGATCTGCTCAGTCTCGAGCGGATGGCGCTGCAGTGGAGGGAGCGAACGTCGCCGCTTGCCTTTCTCCCGCTCACGGAAAACCAGAACCGGGCTTTTCAGGTTCCGCTTCACTCCTCTTTCGAGGATACACTCAAGCAGGTGAATGCGAAACGGCGACGCAAGAAGTTCCGCCTTCAGCAGCGCCGCCTCGAAGAAGCGGGCGGCTATGAGATCGTGGAACCGCAAACCTCTGCCGAACGGCATGCCTTGCTCGACGAGTTCTTCCGGCAGAAAGCGGAACGTTTCCGCAGCCAGGGTTTGCCGGACGCCTTCGCATCTCCCTCGATCAAGGCCTTTTTCCATACGCTTCTGGATGCGCCTGCGGAATCGAAGGACTATCTGTTGCGCCTCTACGGCTTGCGCCTTGTGGCCGGCGACAAGCCGTTTCTCGCCATCACCGGCACGTCACGGAAGGGCGACCACATCATCTGCCAGTTTGGTTCCATACGGGAAGATCTGCTGCCGGAAGCCAGCCCGGGCGAGTTCCTGTTCTGGCATGTGATCGAAGCAGCCTGCAAGGACGGCGCGGCCATCTTCGATTTCGGGATCGGCGACCAAGCCTACAAGCGATCCTGGTGTACGGTCGAAACGATCCAGTATGATGTCCTGCTGCCGCTCAGCCTGCAGGGCCATCTGGCGGCGGGTTTTCACCGGCTGGTCACCCGCATCAAGGCCCGGATCAAGGCAAACCCGGCACTTTACAATGCGATCCAGAAGCGGCGAAGCGCTGCGACGCAAGGCGGCGACCCGCCGGACAGCGCCGATCAGGATTAAGAGCCTCCTGCGGGGTAAACGCCGTTTCAGGCCGCGACACCTCTGGTCAACCGCCCGCGCCATCCCTTGGGTGTCGAGACGGCCCGCTTGTCCGCCATCAGCATCAGTTCGGAATATCCCGCATCGGCGCATTCGCCGATGAGAGCGGTCAGCTGCGCATCGTCCATGACGGGGAGAGACAGAAGCACATGCTCCGAGGGGCTGCGCGTCAGGCGGGTCAAGCCGGCGACATCCGTCGTGCCGCATTCGACCAGGACCGCATCATAGGCGTCGGACAGGGCGCCGATGATGATCGACAGCCGGTCTGCGCCCTTGATGGCTTCGCCCATGTCAGCGCGACCCCGGGGTATGATGTGCGCGGAAGACAGCCGATCGGAATGGATCGTATCGCCGAAGGCGGCGTCACCGGTCAGCAAGTCGGCAATACCGGGAAGATAGCGGTCCGATGCCATCAGCCGGGTGGGCAGCAGGGATGCCGTCATGTCGATCAGGATCACGGAACGCCCCGCCTCGGCAATCTCACGGGCCAGCATCACCATGGCGGTCGAGCCGTCGTCCCCGGTCGGCGACAGGCCGAATACCACGGGAATGCGGCTGCCCAGAATGTGGCTCGCCACGGACTCGATCGAAAAATCGTTCGGCTCATCGACGATTGCCGGCGCGGCAGCCGGGGCAGGTTTGGGCTCGGCCTCGGCGCGGGACAGGGCGGCAACGGCCCTTTCGATGGCGCCGGTGTTTGCTTCGGACTTTGCGCGGGGTATCGATTTCGCCTCCGGCTCGCGAACCACCCGCGGCTCGGCTGCTTCATCCTGGGGGATAAGCGGCGTTGCGGGCTTCAGCGCTCGGCCGGAAAACAGTTCCATCAACAGGATCGTCACCGCGCTCAGGATGATCGTGGCCAAGGCGGCGATGATGGTGATCGGCAGAATCTTCGGAAATGTCGGCTCCCGTGCCTCGATGGCATTTGAAATCACGCGGGCATCGGCCGGGCTCGAGTTCTTGCCGGAGCGTGAGGCCGCCTCGCGATAGCGGGCCAGATAGGTTTCGAGCAACTGGCGCTGGGCTGCGGCTTCGCGATCCAGGGCCTTCAGACCGACTTCCTGCTCCGACGACCGCGCCGCATCGACCTTGGCCGCATCCAGCTGCCGGGCGAGCTCTTCCTCTCGCAGGCGGGCAACCTTTGCCTCGTTCTCGATCGAAGACAGGATTTTCGTCGTTTCCTGCCGGATTTGCACCTGGATGCCGCCAAGCTGGGAGCGCAGGGCCTTCAGGCGCGGATGATTGTTCATGAGCGTCGTGGACAAATCCGCAATCTGACCCTTGAGACCCGACTCGGTTTCCTTGAGCTTCTGCATCATCGCGGAGTTGGCGATGTCGGCCAGCGTATCGGCCGAACCGCCATTCGACAGGGCGTTGCGAACCGCGGCGGCGCGCGCCGTCGCGCTGGCGCCATCGGAACGAACGCGGGCAATTTCCGTCGAGATGTCCTTTAGCTGCTGCGCCGCAAAGGAACCCGTATCGCCGGATTGGGGAATGTCCTTTTTGGCGCGGTAATCCGCCACCTTCTTTTCGGCCTCCTCCACTTTCTTGCGGAGATTGGCTATTTCGGGTTCCAGCCACTGGGTGGCCTCGAAGTTCGAATCGATCTTCGCATCGCTTTGCATCTGCGAGTAGATCTTCATCATGGTATTGGGAATGGCTGCGGCCAGCTTCGGGTCTTCCGAGGTGAACTGGATGCCGATCACGCGGGATTTCTCGACCTGGTAGACCTGCAGCTTTTCAATGAACTTGTCCACGACGCGCTCCTCGGGCGTCTGGTCGGCATTGGACTTTTTCAGATGCAGCATCTGCAGGATGCGGGTCGATGTGGACCGGGAACTGTCAAATTCGGACAATGCGCTGAGATTGAGCTCCTGCGCCACCCGCTTGATGAGATCGGCCGAGCTGAGGACCTGCACCTGGCTGGCAATATTCAGCTCGTCCAGCAGCGGCTGCGTCTCGCCCCCCGCCTGCTCCGTCTTGGAAAATGCGGGCGCGCGCTGCTCGATCAGGATGCGCGCCTCGCTCTGGTAGCTGGGTGTGGCCAGATTGGCGCCCACGAAGGCCAGCGCCGAAACCGTTGCCGTCAGCACAAGTATGCGCATCTTTCGTTGCCAGATAGCCCCGAAAAGCTGCTTCAGGTCGATATCGACATCCTGCTGACTGACCGTTCCATCCGGCATGGCATACTCCGCCTCTTTACATGCGCAGGATCGTAAAGATGTATAGTAAATCCGCCGTTAATGCCCGGTCGGCAGCAAAACGGAAAATTTCATTACTATTTACCGGCTATTAACCCTAACGGATCGATAACAGGCCACTAATCGCGATGAGGCGGGAAGAGGCATGGGATTCTTGGGCATACAGAAGAGTTTGGCGGTCGCGCTGATGGCAGCGGCAGCAATTCTGCCCGGCTGTACGACCTACAGCCCGCCGAGCCGCGCCTTCAGCGAAGCGACGATACAGCCGTATACGCTGGATTCCGGTGACCGCCTGCGGATCACCGTTTTCGAGCAGACAGGCCTTTCCAATACCTACACGGTGGATCAGGCCGGCTATGTCGCCTTCCCGCTGATCGGCCAGGTTCCGGCCCGCGGGCAGACATTGCCCAAGCTCGAGAAGACAATTGCGCAGAAACTGCAGCAGGGCTACCTGCGCGATCCGGATGTCTCCATCGAGGTCGACCGGTATCGCTCGATTTTCGTCATGGGAGAGGTCGGTCAGGCGGGCCAATATTCCTATGTACCCGGGATGACCGTGCAGAATGCCATAGCGGTTGCGGGTGGCTATTCGCCGCGCGCCGCCATGCGGGACGTGGACATCACCCGCAAGATCAATGGTCAGGTCCTGACCGGACGGGTGCCGATTACCGATTCCGTGATGGCCGGCGATACGATCTATGTGCGCGAGCGGCTGTTTTGAGGAACCATGCAACAGGAAAAGCCGCTGCGCATCATCCATTGCTTCCGGTCTCCGGTAGGCGGCATCTTCCGTCATGTCCGCGATCTGGTGATCGAGCACAGCAAGGCTGGGCACGAGATTGGCCTGCTTTTCGACAACAACACCGGAGGCGAATACGAGGAGCGGCAGATCCGCGATCTCCTGCCCTATCTCTCGCTCGGCATCGTGCGGATGCCGATCCAGCGGTCCATTACCTTCAGCGACCTCGGCGCGCTGTACAGAAGTTATAAAGAAATCAAAAGTTTGAAGCCTGATGTCCTGCACGGGCACGGCGCCAAGGGTGGCGCTATCGCTCGTCTCATCGGCTCAGTCCTGCGGGCCAACAGGTATCGCGTAGCCCGCCTCTACACACCCCACGGCGGCACCCTGCATTATTCGCGCAGGAGCCCCGTGGGCTTCGTTTCCCTCAGCATCGACCGGTTCCTCGAGCATTTCTCCGATTCCCTCGTTTTTGTCTGCGACTACGAGCGAAGAACCTATGAAGCCAAGCTCGGCGTGCCGCGCGTGCCCTGGCAGATGGTCTATAACGGCATCAGCGAGCCCGAGTTCGTGCCCGTGCCGGCCCAGTCCGATTCCGTGGATTTCCTCTATGTGGGCATGCTCCGGGACCTGAAGGGGCCGGACGTCTTCATCGAAGCCTTTGCGGCCACGGAGCGGGCGCTCGGCAGGCCCCTCGTCGCACTGATCGTGGGCGATGGACCGGATCGGGACAAGTATCAGCAACAGATCAACCGGCTGGGGCTCGGCAACCGGATCGGCATGCTGCCGCCGATGCCGGCCCGGGAAGCTTTTCGCACCTCGCGAATCCTGGTGGTGCCCTCCCGCGCGGAGGCGATGCCCTACATCGTGCTGGAGGCGCTTGCTGCCGGCAAGACCCTGATCGCCAGCCGGGTGGGCGGCATTCCGGAAGTGCTCGGGGAAGACAATCGCGCTCTGGTCACGCCCGGAGACGCGGCCGATCTCGCCCGGGTGATGACGGAGGCTCTGGCCGATGCGGGCTGGCATGCCCGCAACATGCCCCGGGCGGACAGCTTTCGCGAAACCTTCTCTTCTGTGACCATGGCGCGTCATATCATGCAGCTCTACCGGCGTCTGACCTCCTGAAATAGCCCATCTGTGCCAGAACCGGCCGCAAGTGCCTCGAATGATGAGGCGATTGAACCATTTCCGTAAACGTTTCTTAGGGGCTTGCTGCTAGTTTCGGACCACTTTCAAGGGTCCATGATATGAGCCAGCCGCAACCCAAGAGTTCGATCGACATCGATCAGATCCGACGTTCCATGTCCGAAGCCCAGGCTTCCGGCAACACAGAACGCGTCCGTGTCGAACTCAATCCGTTTGCCCGCCAGATCGCCGAACAGTTCCGCGAACACAGCCATTCGCCCAGCCTGCTGCTCGGCGAAATCCGCCTGTTCGAAGGCGTGTCGCTTCTGGCGATCGGGTCCATATCCCAGTTTTTCTCCGGCACCCACGGATCGATTTTCACACCCCATATTCTCGGCACGTTGCTGCTCGTGCCGTCCATCATCGTGTTCCTCCTGCAGATCATCGATGCCTATCAGGTACCGTCGATGCGCGCGGCGCGGCGCACCTTGCCGCGCGTCATGACCACATGGCTGATCGTCATGGGGCTCGTGGCCATCGCCTTCTATTTTTCAAGCTCCGGCAATCTGCCGGACCGGGCGTTCCTGCTCACCTGGTTCTCGGCCGGAATGATCTTCCTCACCATCGAGCGCCTTGCCATTGCCTTCGCCATCAAGCACTGGGCGCGCGACGGAACGATGGAGCGCCGGGCCGTCATCGTCGGCGGCGGCGAGCCCGCAAAGCAGCTGATCCGCTCGCTGGAACAGCAGCCGGAAAACGATATCCGCATCTGCGGCATCTTCGATGACCGCGACGACAGCCGCTCGCCGGTCATCGTTGCCGGTTATCCGAAGCTCGGCACGGTCGACGAGCTCGTGGAATTCTCCCGTCTGGCCCGGCTGGACATGCTGATCATTTCGCTGCCCCTGTCTGCCGAAGGCCGCATTCTGCATCTGCTGAAGAAGCTCTGGATCCTGCCGCTCGACATCCGCCTTGCCGCCCATGCCAACAAGCTGCATTTCCGGCCGCGCGCCTATTCCCATGTCGGCAACGTGCCGATGCTCGACATTATCGACAAGCCGATCCGGGACTGGGATTCCGTAGCCAAGCGCGTTTTCGACATCGTGTTCAGCCTGATCGCCCTTACCCTTTTGTGGCCGGTCATGCTGGCGACCGCGATTGCCATCAAGGTGAACTCCCCTGGCCCGGTTCTTTTCGTTCAGAAGCGCCACGGCTTCAACAACGAGGTCATCAACGTCCTCAAGTTCCGCTCTATGTATACGAACATGAGCGATCCCAGCGCGAAACTGGCGGTTACCAAGGGCGACCCTCGGGTCACGAAAGTGGGACGTTTCATCCGCAAGACGTCGATCGACGAGCTTCCCCAGCTGTTCAACGTGCTGCGCGGCGATCTTTCGCTTGTCGGCCCGCGTCCGCATGCGGTCGAAGCCCAGACGCGGGACCGCCGGTTCAGCGAAGTGGCCGAGGGCTATTTCGCCCGCCACCGCGTCAAGCCGGGAGTGACCGGCTGGGCGCAGATCAACGGATGGCGTGGCGAGATCGATAATGACGACAAGATCAAGTTCCGGACTGCCTACGACCTCTACTATATCGAGAACTGGTCGTTGCTGTTCGATCTGAAGATCCTGCTGCTCACGCCAATTCGTCTGCTCAACACGGAAAACGCCTATTGAGCGCGATTGCCAACTCCTCGCCGGCCGTTTTCCATCCGCAACGTGCGGCGTGGCAGAAGATCGCCTCCTTCTTCACGGCATTCGGCGTGTTTCTTTCCGGATTCGTGATTTCCGAGCCGGCCCCCTATGAGCTGATGATGGTGGCACTGATTGCAGTGTTCTTCCTCAGCGGGCTCAAGATCTCGCGCACCGTTGCCTTGCTTCTCGCTGCCCTTCTCATTTTCAACGTCGGTGGCCTCGTCTCGCTGACGCAGCTGAAAGACCTGACCGACGGTCCGATCTACATGGCCGTCTCGATCTTTCTGGCCTTGACCTCCGTCTTCTATGCCGCGGTGATCGAGGATCGACATCAGCGGCTGCATATCATGTTTACCGGCTGGGTTCTGGCGGCGCTGGGCACGTCCATCCTCGGGATTCTCGGCTATTTCCATGCTTTCCCGGGGGCAGAGCAGTTCACGCTGTACGATCGCGCGAAGGGTGCCTTTCAGGATCCGAACGTGTTCGGTCCCTTCCTGGTCTCCCCTGCCCTCTATCTGATCTATGGATTGCTGAACGGCCGTGCGGCCATGATCCCGTTGCGGGCCGGCTCCCTGCTCATTCTGGCGCTCGGCATCTTCCTGTCCTTTTCCCGCGCCGCCTGGATCCTGTTCCTGTTCTGCGCCGTGATGCTGGTCTTCATCATGCTGATGAAGCAGCGCTCCACGGCCTTCCGGCTGAAGATCCTTACGCTCGCGCTGATGGCCGCCATGCTGATGGCGGGGGGCCTCGCCGTTGCGCTGCAATTCAAGCAGGTGTCCGAACTCTTCTCCAACCGCACCAAGCTGGTGCAGGATTACGATGGCGGGCATCTCGGGCGATTCGAGCGGCACCGAATCGGCTTCAGGCTGTCTCTCGAACATCCGCTCGGCATAGGACCGTTGATTTTCGGCAAGACCCTAGGCGAAGACGAGCACAATATCTGGCTGAAAACGCTGACGACCTATGGCTGGCTCGGCTTCGTGACCTTCATTACGACGCTGCTTGCCTCCCTGCTCATGGGGTATCGGCTTCTCTTGCGGGAGCGGCCGTGGCAGCCCTATCTGATGATCGCCTGGACCGTGGTCCTGGGGCATGTGATCATCGGCAACGTGATCGATATCGATCACTGGCGGCATTTCTACCTCCTGCTGGGCATTATCTGGGGCAGCATTGCGCTGGAAAACCGCTGGCAGCGGCAGCACGCGCGGGCCATGGTTTGAAGATCCGTCTTCAACGTCTTTCTTGCCCGCAGATCGCATTTTGGGCTTGCACTCCCATCGCCAAACTCTTAAAGCATGCAAGCCTTTTAGGCGGGTCGGGGTGTAGCGCAGCCCGGTAGCGCACTTGACTGGGGGTCAAGGGGTCGTCGGTTCAAATCCGGCCACCCCGACCAAAAAATACCGACGGAGCGAGCCCCCAGCTCGCCGTCCCTTTCTCCAAAATGTCCCTTCGCGGCTGCGATCTGCAGATCACTGGCTTTCACGCCTCGTTAACCGCGCTTGTTCATTTAGAGTTTTCGTCTCTGGGTTATGCTTTTCATGGAAATATACGCCAGTCGTGCAGAGTTTAGCGCATGACTGGTTGTGTGAATGTCGGAAAGCAGGATGGCGATCAGCGATTTCCACGAGGGGCCAAGACCGCGGTTCAAGCGCATAGCGTTTGGCCTCGCGATGTTTTTTGCCTTCGTTCTGGCGCTGACCGCGATCGGCATCATGATGTTCTCCGACATCATCCGCACGGCAACCAGCATCGATGATAACCGGGCCGTCGTTGCGGCCCGCACCTCGCTGACGGGCTTCCGCGAACATCTCGCAGCGACCGTTCAGGACAATGCGGTCTGGACCGATGCCCATGAGGCGATCAAGGGGCCGAACCCGTACGGCTGGATCTACAATACATGGGGCGCCACTTCGGCAAACTATGCTCTGTATGACGGCACGATCGTGCTGAACGCGGATGGGACGGTGTTTGCCGGCCTGCGCAAGGGCAAGGCATTCGCACCCAGCACCTATTTCCGTACCCCGCTGCAGTCGCTGCTTCAGCAGACACTGGATACGCCCGAAAAGGCCCATTCCGCCTTTGCCGAAACGCCCGATGGCGTCACGGTGGTCGCCATGCAGGTCATTCAGAGGGAAGACGCACTGGACCCCTTCGAAGAGCGTAAGGCTTTGGTCCTGTTCAAGCGCATCGATGCCGAGGTCCTTGCAGAAATCCAGCACCAGCAAAATCTGACCGGTCTTTCCATCCGGGACCGGATCGAGCCCGGTCTGCTGCATGTCCCGATCTCAGACGCCACCGGCAAGACTGTGGCGACGCTTTCCTGGAAAAGCGCCGATCCCGGCGAACGACTTTACGAACGGGAAAAGCCGCTGATTGCGCTCACCATCCTGGTTCTGGTGCTTTTTGCCGGCGGCGGTGCCTATCTGGCCTATGACGAAGTGCGGATGCAACGGCGGTCCGCCCGGAAAGCCTGGGCTCTGGCCACCCATGATACGCTGAGCGGTCTCTTCAACCGCGGTGGATTTTTGCAGATGGTCGAGCGCAGGCGCGAGCATCGCCTGACATCGCCTGGAGCCCTGCTGCTTCTCGATCTCGATGGTTTCAAGGCGGTGAACGACAATTGGGGCCATCCGGTCGGCGATGCGCTGATCCGGGTCGTGGCTGCGGAACTCGGAGAATGCGACCCCGATATCGATCTGATCGGGCGCTTCGGCGGCGACGAGTTCGCGCTCTTCACCTCCCGCGCGGACCGGGCCGCAGCCATTGCGGACAAGGTCCTCGCGCTGTTTCACAAGCCGTTTTCGATACGCGGCCTCACCATCAAGGTGGGCGTCAGCATTGGCGTTGCCGATACCGCCGACGGGATTGGCACGGATGAAATGGTTCGTCGTGCCGATATTGCGCTCTATGAGGCGAAGGAACAGGGCAAGGAACGCGCCGTCCTTTACGATGCGGTGCTTGGCGAGCAGAAGGCTGCCGAACTGCGGCTGGAGCGGGACCTGCGACAGGCCATTCTGGACGGAGCGATCGTGCCGCATTTTCAGCCGCTGATCGATGCCCGGAGCCGCCAGGTCGTCGGCTTCGAGGCTCTTGCCCGCTGGAATCGTCCGGAGAACCCGGTCTCGCCGGACCGCTTCATCGCCCTGGCCGAGCGGGCGGGCCTCATGGACCAGCTGGGCGAAAGCCTGCTGGAACAGAGCCTTTTCGAAGCGGCAAAATGGCCGGCCTATACGCTGTCCGTCAATGTATCGCCACTCCAGCTCTGCAATCCCCGTTTTCCGGAGCAGGTCTGCTCCGCTCTTGCGAAAACCGGCTTCAACCCTTCGCGGCTTTCCATGGAAGTGACGGAAGGGGCGCTGATCGCCCATCCGGAACAGGCCCGGCAAGCCATCCACGCCCTCAAGCTGATGGGCGTGACCTTTGCACTGGACGACTTCGGAAGCGGCTATGCCAGCATCGGCGTGCTGCGTCAGTTCGGCTTCGACCGGATCAAGATCGACCGGTCTCTGCTGGTTGCGGCGGACGAGACCGATAGCGGCGCGGCCGTCATCAAGGCGACCATTGCGCTCGCACGGGCCCTGGATGTGCCCGTGACGGCGGAGGGTGTCGAACGGCAGGAACAGGCGGATTTCCTCACCCAGAACGGTTGCGACCAGTTGCAGGGCTATCTCCTCGGACGCCCGGCGGCCCCCGCCCAGATCATGCGGGCTCTTGAAAACGGGACCGACAAATCCTCCATGGCGCGGGCATCCTGAGCCGCGGACAGGCTGCCGCTTTGCCATCCGCTCAGGCCGTCACGTGCCTGTTATGAACCCTCGATATAGGGGCAAGGCGCTGCCTCAAGGCGCGCTTCCCTTTCCCCTCCCCGAGGATGTTCCATGACCCCGACCGACATCACCAGAAGCACTGCCGCGCTTCTCGCCGCCATGCTCGCCACCACCGCCCTTGCGCCCGCTGCCAGCGCCGAGTCCCTGGACGAACTGGCTGCTGCAGCCAAAAAGGAAGGCGAGCTGACCGTCATCGCGCTTCCGCATGACTGGTGCGGCTATGGCGGCGTGATCGAGGGTTTCAAAGCCAAGTATCCCGAGATCAAGATCAACGGGCTGAACCCGGATGCGGGCTCCGGCGACGAAATCGAGGCCATCAAGGCCAACAAGGGCAATACGGGCCCGCAAGCTCCCGACGTGATCGATGTGGGCCTTGCCTTTGGCCCGCAAGCCAAGGCTGACGGTCTGATCCAGCCGTACAAGGTGGCGACCTGGGAGGAAATTCCCGCCGACGTGAAGGATGCAGACGGCTACTGGTATGCCGACTACTACGGCGTCATGGCCTTCGGAATCAACAAGGACCTGGTCAAGGAAAGCCCCAAGGACTGGGAAGACCTGCTGAAGGCGGATTACGCCAATGCTTTCGGTCTGACGGGCGACCCCCGCAGCTCCAACCAGGCGATCCTTGCGATCATGTCCGCGGGCGCGGCCCGTGGTGGCGAATTGGGCCAGGCCTCGGGCGAGAAGGGTCTGCAGTTCTTCAAGGAGCTGAACGAGAAGGGCAACTTCGTGCCCGTAGCCGCCAAGACCGCCACCATCGCCCAGGGCCAAACGCCGATCGTCGCCGCCTGGGACTACAACCTTCTGGCCTGGCGCGACAATCTGAAGGGTAATCCGGATATGGAAGTGGTGATCCCCGCCTCCACCTCGCTCGCGGGCGTCTATGTCCAGGCCATTTCCGCCTATGCCCCGCATCCGAACGCTGCCAAGCTCTGGATGGAATATCTCTATTCCGACGAAGGCCAGCTCGGCTGGCTCAAGGGCTATTGCCATCCCGCCCGCTTCAACGCCATGTCCAAGGCTGGCAAGATCCCCGCCGATCTGCTCGCCAAACTGCCCCCGGCCGAATTTTACGAAAAGGCCGTATTCCCCACGGTGGAACAGCAGGAAGCCAACAAGAAGATGGTTTCCGAAGGCTGGGACACGGTTGTGGGCGCCGAGGTCAAGTAAGACCTCTCAGCAAGCGGCAGGGGTCGGCTGCAAGCCTGCCCCTGCCCTGATCCGGGATTTCGATCGTGTCCGGCACGAGACAAAGAATGCGTGCCGCAAGCGCGCCAGCGGAGGGTGCGGCACGACACCTCAGAGCCGGTGTCGGGCCTCCCATTCGGGCCGGAGGATGGAGAGGATCAGTTCGTCATGATGCTCACCGTAAAAATAGGCATTGCCCCGGGCGATGCCTTCCACGGTGAAGCCGGCCTTTTCATAGGCGCGGCGCGCCCGGAGATTGCTCGGGAAGCAGCCGATCCAGACCCGATAGGCTGATGTCTGGCTGAAGATCTCGGCAAGGACGGCCGAAACCATGCGGTGGCCCGCCCCTTGGCCGGGCTTCTCGACCACGACGCGCTTGATGAGCGTGACATGGTCGGCAGCATCCCACCCCTTGACGAGAACGAAGCCGAGCGCGATTTCCCCATCCATGGCGACGAAGGTCCTGTAGGCCGGATCCGTCAGCGCTTCTTCGTGTTGTCCCGCGTCCCATCGACCGACCAGTTTCTCGTAGCCGGGCATCCGCTCCACCTGCAGGATGTAGGGGATATCGGCTGCCGTGGCTCTTCGAAGCTCGATCACCATTACCGGACCTGATCGAGAAGGCGCTTGCATTCCAGAAGGTCATAAAGGGCCTCCTGGAGCAAGGCGCGGTCTTCCTTGCTCACGCTGCCCTTGCCAACGGAGATTTCTGGCGCGTCATCATCGCCACCGCCGAAACCGAAAAAGCGACGGGTAATCGGCGCCTTGGCGCGGCCGACAATCTGATCCTCTTCCGGCAGATGCACCTTCGGTTCGGCCACGGCCGGCTCCTCGCCGGCGGCAGCGAGCGCCTCGACGGTGGCCAGATCGCCGGTGGCGATTGCCGCGACGAACTTGTTGCCATTGGTTTTCAGGAGCTTCTGAACGCCCTTGATCGTATAGCCGTGATCGTAGAGGAGATGGCGGATTCCCTTGAGGAGATCCACATCCTCAGGGCGATAATAGCGACGCCCCCCGCCCCGCTTCAGGGGCTTGATCTGCGGGAAACGGGTTTCCCAGAAACGCAGCACATGCTGGGGCAGGTCGAGATCGTCGGCCACCTCACTGATCGTGCGAAAAGCATCCGGGCTCTTGTCCAACACCCACTCCCTGCCTGCGGGGATGTCGAAGCATCCCGTCGAATCGAACTGATTTCAACGGTTTGCCGCCGAAAATTCAAGCGGAATACGATTTACGCTGCGTGAGTTTCGACAAATATTCTCGACCGGCCCGTATCGGCCAGTGGCCGAGACAGCGGACGATGGATGGCAAAGAGAGTTCAGGCCGCCGGATTTTGCGGCTTTTGCTTGGCCTTGCGCTGGGCGTGGGCCTTGAGGATGCGCTGCTTCAGGACGTTTGACGCCTTGAAGGTCATGACGCGCCGCGGAGAGATCGGCACTTCCTCGCCGGTCTTCGGATTGCGGCCGATGCGCTCGTTCTTGTCGCGGACCTGGAAGGTTGCGAAGGAAGACAGCTTGACGGTTTCTCCCCGCACGATGGCCGCGCAAATTTCGTCGAGAACCGTCTCCACGAGCTCAGCCGATTCCGTCCGGGACAAACCGACCTTCCGGAACACCGATTCCGCAAGATCTGCCCGTGTTACTGTCTTTCCAGCCATGATTCCCCGCCCAGTTTCGTTCTTTTGATTGTGAAACCGGTGGCAAGATTATTGCCCTTGCAATCCATGGTCAAGCGCTTGTTCGTATTAGGGTAATGAACACGACCCCTTACCAGCGGAGCAGGACAGCCCCCCAGGTGAAGCCACCGCCCATTGCCTCCAGCATGACCAGATCGCCCTTCTTGATGCGTCCGTCGGCAGCGGCGGTCGCAAGGGCGAGCGGGATGGAGGCGGCCGATGTATTGCCGTGCAGATCCACGGTCACCACGACCTTCTCCATCGGAATGCCAAGCTTCTTGGCAGAGCCTTCGATGATGCGCCGGTTGGCCTGGTGCGGCACCAGCCAGTCGAGATCCTCGGCCGTGGTTCCCGTGGCATCGAAGGCGGAAACGATCACGTCGGTGATCATGCCGACGGCATGCTTGAAGACCTCGCGTCCTTCCATCCGGAGATGGCCGACCGTGCCGGTCGTCGAAGGTCCGCCATCGACATAGAGCTTTTCCTTGTGGGAGCCGTCCGAACGCAGGCTGGAGGTCAACACGCCGCGATCGGTGTTGTTGCCGGGCTGCTCTTCGGCCTCCAGCACCAGCGCACCCGCGCCATCGCCGAACAGCACGCAGGTCGTGCGGTCGTTCCAGTCGAGGATGCGCGAGAAGGTTTCCGCCCCGATGACGAGCACGCGCTTCGCCATGCCGCCACGGATATAGCCATCGGCAGTCGCCACGGCAAAGACGAAGCCCGAGCAGACCGCCTGCATGTCGAAGGCAAAGCCATGGTGCATGCCGAGACGGTTCTGGATGTTGACGGCGGTGGCCGGGAAGGTGTTATCCGGCGTGGACGTCGCCACGATGATGAGATCGATATCGGCAGGCGTCATGCCGGCATTCTCGAGCGCGGCTCGTGCGGCGTCCGCCCCGAGCGAAGCCGTGGTCTCGCCCTCGCCCGCAATGTAGCGCTGCCGGATTCCGGTGCGCTGGACGATCCACTCGTCGGAGGTTTCAACACGCTTTTCGAGGTCTTGATTGGTCACCACCTGCTTCGGCAAGGCCGCGCCAAAACCCCGTACTACTGCCCGGATCATTCCTGTCTGTCTCCGCCGGTCATGCCACGCCCTGGCCGGCACGCGGCGGGTATTTTGCATGATAGATTTTCAAATCGTTTTCGATCTTCTGGTTCAGCCCGTTGCGCACCATGTCGTAGCCCACATCGATGGCAGCTGCGAAACCTTCCGCATCCGTTCCACCGTGGCTCTTGATCACGACACCATTAAGGCCGAGGAACACGCCGCCATTGACCTTTCGCGGATCGAGCTTCTCGCGCAGCATGTCGAAGGCACCCTTGGCGAGCACATATCCGAGCCGCGAAAGCCAGGTGCGCGACATGGCTGCCCGCAGATAGGTGGCGATCTGGCGGGCCGTGCCTTCGGCGGTTTTCAGGGCGATATTGCCGCTGTAACCTTCGGTCACCACCACATCGACCGTGCCCTTGCCGAGATCGTCGCCCTCGACAAAACCCTGGTAGTCCAGCGTTTCAAGCTGCGCTTCGCGAAGCAGGCGGCCGGCTTCGCGGACCTCTTCCTGCCCCTTCACCTCCTCTACGCCCACATTCAGCAAACCGACCGTCGGGCGGTTCACCTCGAAGAGGGCGCGGGCCATGGCGCTGCCCATGATGGCAAAGTCGATGAGCTGCTGGCTGTCGGCTCCGATGGAAGCGCCGACATCCAGCACCACGCTTTCGCCCTTGGCCGTCGGCCAGATGGCCGCAATGGCCGGGCGCTCGATATTGGCCATGGTGCGCAGGCAAAATTTTGCCATAGCCATCAGCGCACCGGTATTGCCGGCGGAAACCGCGACATCCGCGCTTCCGGTCTTAACGGCTTCGATGGCACGCCACATGGACGAGACATAACGGCCGCGGCGCAATGCCTGGCTGGGCTTTTCGTCCATGCCGATTGCAATCTCGCAGTCGTGAATGGTGCTTTTGGCTTTCAGCTTGGGAAATCTGTCGAGCAGCGGCGCGATCTGCGCTTCCGCTCCATACAGGAGGAATTCGATATCCGGGTGCCTGTCGAGCGCGAATGCCGCTCCGGGAATCACCACATCAGGACCAAAATCCCCACCCATGACATCCAGAGAAATTCTGATCACGCTGTCCCGATCCTTGTTCGCCGCCAATTCCGGCGCCATGGGGCCAAAATAGCCGTCTGAGAAGTCCTTACAACAAAATTGTGTCGGAACTCAAAGCCAGATCAATCCTTTTTCCAGTCCTTCAACACGGAAAAGGCCGAGGGCCGCCGGTCATTGGCGCCATCGTCCTCGATATGATCCTTGAATTCGATGCCCTCCTTGCGCGGATAGGGATCGATGGCGAGCGCCGCAAATTCCGCGACCACGGTTCCGGCATCAATGGAATCGCCGTGGAAAAGCTCCGGTGCATCCGGTCCATCGGGATCGACGACCATCTCCCCCTGCCCGTCCAGCGTGATCCGCGCCAGCTTCGAGCCTTCGGGAATGAAGATCTGATCGAGAGCCTCGTCGATGTGGGCGGCAATCGGCTCCATCGTGACCACGCAGGCCTGGACGATATCCGCTGTCACCCTGCCCTTGATCCGCACGCCATCTTTCTTCCAGCGGGCGATCTGCAGCTCGGCGGAAAGGCTTTCCACTTTCTCCACCTGCCAGAGGCGGGCGAGCCCGCCGCGTTCTCGCTCATCGGCGGACAGCGTTACCGTGACCGGATTGGCGGAGATGTGGCCTACCTTCACGACGTAAGAAAAGGGCACGTCCATCTCGGGATGCTGCGGCTTCTTCATGATCAGTCTTCCTTCTTGCCCGGCACGGGGAACGCGAGGCTACCCGTCTTGAGCATGTCTTCCGGCTGGGCGGCGAGCGCCGCTTCCGTCTCCACCATATAGCGCGCCAGCGCCTGCATGTCGGGGCCAGCAGTCGCCTGCGGATGAATATTCCGGCGAAGGGCTTCGGAAAGGGCATCCACATCGCCGCCATCCAGCGCCTTGGCGTAGGATTCCAGCCTTCCATAGAACATGGCGGCAAATTTCTTCATGCGCTTCGGCACCGCGACATCGCCGATCCCGATCTCGCGAATCGCGTGGTCGAGGTCCTGAAAAAAGGCGTCGACGATTTCCTGCGCCAGTTCCTGGCCGGAGGTATCGGAAGTGCGGGTGCGGCGGAAAAACAGGATCATGACGATCGAGACCATCTCGAAACGGCCCATGACCGTGTCGGGGACCCCGTAGTCGAGAAAGAAAGCGGGATTGCGGGATGCGGCGGTCAGCAGGTCGTACTGACGCTTCATGATCGCCTGATTGTGTTTCCTGTTGCGGAACAGTCCGAAAATCATGGAATTTCCCGAATTTGCAGCATCATTTATCCCTGCAGCGCGGAGCCCGTGTTGCATGAACCGAAAAGCTGGTTTACCGAAGCAGGCATGAATTGCAATGCGGTTTCTGCCCCAGGCGGAAGACGGATGCGTTCCGTGTGCGGCAAGGGTATGGGGGCGAAGCATCGCCGAAACGCCACATTGCTGTGATTGAGGACTTCTGGCTGCCGTCCGCAAGGGCCGGTGTTACGTTTACAAGGGAGATGTCGTTCGTGCGACGGTATTTCGGGACTGACAGGAAGTGGTTCGGTACGGCGGTGCTTGCGCTGACCATTGCGGCAACGGGGCTTCAGAGCTGCTCCTCCGTCGGCGAAGTCATGAACAATGGCTACGTGGTCGACGAACAGTCGCTCGCTCTGGCGCCGGAAGGGTCGAGCCGCGAGCAGGTTCTGCTGTCGCTCGGCACGCCCTCGACCACGGCCACATTCGACAATGAAGTGTTCTATTACATTTCCCAGAAGCGCAAGCGTGTCGCGGCCTTCATGAAGCCGACCCTGGTGGACCAGAGCGTTCTGGCCATCTATTTCGACAAGGACGGGGTGGTGCAGCAGCGCTCCAACTACACCCTGAAGGACGGCAAGGTCTTCGACATGATCAGCCGCACCACGCCAACGGGCGGCAAGGATCTGACCTTCCTGCAGCAGCTGCTGGCAGGCGGCGCCGGCGCAGCTGCCGCGCGCAACGCCATCAACGGTCTCCAGACCCAGTAACCGGGTTTGAGGTCCTGACATTCGAAAGGGGAGCTTCGGCTCCCCTTTGTTTTTGATGCATCTTTCAGGGCATGGAAAAGGGGCATGCCGGGTTTGCCGGCATGCCCCTTCATTTCATTGCCAACCGTCCTGACCGTCAGGCGAGGATTGCGAGCAGCAGCAGCGCGACGATGTTGGTGATCTTGATGGCGGGGTTGACGGCAGGACCTGCCGTATCCTTGTAAGGATCGCCGACGGTATCACCCGTCACGGATGCCTTGTGCGCATCCGAGCCCTTCAGGTGGCGGACGCCGTCCTTGTCGACAAAGCCATCCTCGAAGCTCTTCTTGGCATTGTCCCAGGCGCCACCGCCAGAGGTCATCGAAATCGCCACGAAAAGGCCATTCACGATCACGCCGAGCAGCGATGCGCCGAGCGCCGCAAAGGCGGAAGCCTTGGAGCCCGAAATGAGGAGCACGCCGAAATAGACGACGATGGGCGCCAGAACCGGCAGCAGGGAAGGAATGATCATTTCCCGGATGGCGGCGCGGGTGAGCATGTCGACAGCACGGCCATAATCCGGCTTATCCTTGCCTTCCATGATACCCGGCTTTTCGCGGAACTGCCTGCGCACCTCCTCGACCACCGCACCGCCGGCCCGGCCGACGGCGGTCATGGCGATGCCGCCGAAGAGGTAGGGAATGAGGCCGCCGAAGATCAGGCCAGCCACCACATAGGGGTTGGACAGATCGAAGGAGACTTCCTTCACATCCGCGAAATAGGGGAACTGCGCGGAATTCGCCACATAGTACTTGAGGTCGTACGAATAGGCAGCGAAGAGGACCAGTGCGCCGAGACCCGCGGAGCCGATGGCATAGCCCTTCGTCACGGCCTTGGTGGTGTTGCCCACCGCATCGAGCGCGTCGGTGACCTTGCGGACCTCGGGCGGCAGATGGGACATTTCGGCGATGCCGCCGGCATTGTCCGTTACCGGACCGAAAGCGTCGAGGGCGACGATCATGCCGGCAAGGCCGAGCATGGCGGTCACTGCGATACCGGTGCCGAACAGGCCACCGAGCTGGAAGGTTGCGATGATGCCCGCAACGATGACGATGGCCGGAAGCGCCGTCGATTCGAGCGAGACGGCCAGACCCTGGATCACATTGGTGCCATGGCCGGTGACCGAAGCCTGGGCGATGGAGTTCACCGGGCGCTTGTTGGTACCGGTGTAATATTCGGTAATCACCACGATCAGGGCGGTCACGACGAGACCGATCAGGCCGCAGATGAAGAGCGAGGTACCGTTGACCACCGAGCCGGCCGTTGCGGTCTGGATGTCACCCCAGCCGATGGTGAGCGAGGTTGCTCCCCCCAGGCCGATAACGGAAAGCGCGCCGGTTACGATCAGGCCACGGTAAAGCGCACCCATGATCGAATTGTCGGATCCGAGCTTCACGAAGAAGGTGCCGACGATCGAGGTCAGGATCGAGAAGCCGCAGATCAGCAGCGGATAGAGCATGACCTGATCGATAACCGGCGTGCCGGCGAAGAAGATCGAGGCCAGCACCATGGTTGCAACCACCGAGACCGCATAGGTTTCGAACAGGTCGGCCGCCATGCCTGCGCAGTCGCCGACATTGTCCCCCACATTGTCGGCAATGGTTGCGGGATTGCGCGGATCGTCTTCCGGAATGCCGGCTTCGACCTTGCCGACGAGATCGCCGCCGACATCCGCACCCTTGGTGAAGATACCGCCGCCGAGACGGGCAAAGATCGAGATCAGCGAGGCGCCGAAGCCGAGTGCGACCAGCGCATCCGTGACTTCCCGCGAACCGCCTGCATGGCCGAGAACGGCCGTCAGGATGTAATAGTAGATCGAGACGCCGAGCAGGGCGAGGCCTGCGACGAGCATCCCGGTGATGGCGCCCGATTTGAAAGCGATTTCGAGGCCGGCGGCCAGGCTGTTTGCCGATGCCTGCGCGGTGCGCACATTGGCGCGGACCGAGACGTGCATGCCGATGAAGCCGGCGACGCCGGACAGGACCGCACCGATCAGGAAGCCGACAGCGGCTTCACCCGACAGCAGCAGCCAGGCGAGGATAAAGACGAGAACGCCAACGATGGCGATGGTTTTGTACTGGCGCGTGAGATAAGCCTGCGCCCCCTCCCGGATATAGCCTGCGATCTCTTGCATGCGGGCGTTGCCCTGGTCGGCGGCAAGCACCGACCGCGTTGCCCAGATGGCATAGACCACCGAAAGCAACCCGCATGCGATAACGCCAAATAGAATGGTCATTTCGCATTGTCCTCCCATAGCGCCGGTCTGTTCTTGTCCGGCTGTGAATGTCAGGTGCCGCCTTGGCCTGCGATAGCCAAGCCCCCCTGTCGCCGGTGAGATTGCGTGCTGGTTAACGCGGCGTCAAGTCCCGTTAACAACATGGAAATACGGGGCTTGCCGTTCCGCAAGCCCCGTGGGGACGCTGATCGAATGAAGGGGAACGGCGGGTTCAGGCGCGCCGTTCGCGCAGCACCAGTGCAGCCAGAAGCACAAGGCACAACAAGGCAACCGGCCAGATGACGAGGTTCATCGCCGTCCAACCGAAAGCCGCGAAAATCTTGCCCGAAGCAAAGGATGAGAGCGCGACGGTGCCGAACAGAATGATATCGTGGAAACCCTGCACCTTATCCGCTTCCTCGGGCCTGTAGCTCGAGGCGACGATGGCGGTGGAACCGATGAAGCCGAAGTTCCAGCCAAGTCCGAGCAGGATCAGCGCGCCCCAGAAATTCCAGAGCTCGATGCCCATATGGGCGACGATTGCACAGCCGAGCAGAATCACGAGGCCGGCAGCCACGATCTTTTCCGTTCCGAAACGGCTGATCAGCATGCCCGTCACGAAGCTCGGAGCGAACATGGCCAGTACGTGCCACTGGATGCCGAGTGTGGCGAGATCCGGCGAGAAGCCGCAGCCGATCACCATGGCGAGCGGCGCGCCCGTCATCATGAAGGTCATCAGCGCATAGCTGGAAATGCCGCAGATCATGCCGGTCAGGAACCGCTGGGTCAGAATGATCTCGCGGAGCGATCGACTGGGCAGCGCTTCGTTCCTGTTACCGGAAACGAGCGGGGGCAGCTTCAGCAAAGACAGAATGCCCACCGCGATGAGCCCGAGCGGCACGAGAGCCACGAAAGACCCGGCAAAGAGAACCGGTTCGAGCAGGTTCTTGGCGAGAATAGCCAGTTGCGATCCGACGACGGCGGAAACAATCCCCCCGGCAAGGATCCAGGAAATCGCCCGCGCCTTGTAGTTCGATGGCGACGCGTCGGCAGCGGCAAAGCGGATTTTCTGGGTGAAGCCCGAGGAGAGGCCGATCATGGCCAGTGCGGCTGCGAACATCCAGAAATCGGTGCGGTAGAGCGCCAGAGCCGCGAGGGCGCCCCCCGTCGCGAGCGCCAGGCCGCCGAGCATGAAGCTCGCCTGCCGGCCGAAGCGGCGGCTGACAGCCGCAATCGCCACGGCACCGAGGGCAACGCCGACATTGTATCCGGTGAGCGGGGCGGTCGCCAAGGACTTGTCCAGTCCGAGCAACTGGTGCCCGGCCAGACTTCCGACAGCGAAACTGATGGGACCTGCAGCGCCGAGCACGGCCTGGGCGGCTGTCAGGACATAGACATTGAAGCGGGCGGTGCGAAACTGGGCGTCAAAGGCGTTCGAACCGCTGTCCATGGCCTCAATTCTCCTTGGCGTGACTTATTTGCGGCCGGGCTCGCGAACCTGCTTGGCAATGCGATCGAGCACCGCATTGACGAGTTTGGGCTCTTCGTCCTCGAAGAAAGCCTTCGCAATCTCCATATACTCCGTCACGATGACGGCAACGGGCACATCCTTGCGCTCGAGGAGCTCGAACACGCCGGCGCGCAGGATGGCACGCACAGTGCTGTCCATGCGGGAGAGAGCCCAGTCATCCTGAAGCGCGCTCTTGATCAGCGGATCGAGCTTGAGCTGGTCGCGGACCACGCCCGAGACGATGGAACGGAACCAGGAGGGATCGGCCTTGAGGTAGGTGTCTCCATCCAGCTCCTGGCCGAGCCGGTGCGCTTCATATTCGGCCACCACTTCGAGCACGCCGCCGCCGCCGATTTCCATCTGATAAAGCGCCTGTACGGCGGCAAGCCGGGCTGCGCCTCGCTGGTTCGCAGGCTTTACGGCAGGCTTTTCTGCGGGCGTCCGATCGTCGTTGCCGGTCATCGGTCAGGCTCCCAGCTTCTTCTTCAGCGCAATCATGGAAAGCGCGGCACGGGCGGCGAAACCGCCCTTGTCCTTCTCGCTGCGCTTGACGCGCGCCCAGGCCTGCGCCTCGTTCTCGACCGTCATGATGCCGTTGCCGATGGCGAGGCTCTCGCCGACGGCCAGATCCATCAGAGCGCGGGAGGATTCGTTGGAAACGATGTCGAAATGATAGGTCTCCCCCCGGATGACCATGCCGAGCGCAACGAAGCCGTCATACCGGGTTCCGCCATTCTCCGCGCCGTCAAGGGCCATGGAAATGGCAGGCGGAATTTCAAGCGCGCCGGGAACGGTGACGATGTCATAGGAGGCGCCGGCCTCGTCGAGCGCAGTCTTGGCGCCATCGAGCAAGGCATCGGACATGTCATCGTAGAAGCGGGCTTCAACAACAAGAATGTGCGGACGGGACGGCTCGGCCATAAGACACCTGAATCTGGAGGGAAAACGCGGCAACGCGACAGGCGGCGGTCAAACCATGCCAGACCGCGATTGGCAAGTGTTTTTAAAGCATGGGTGGAATTTGCCCTGCGCATGGGCCTGCTTTCGCCCCAAAATCTCGCCTATCGACACAGACTCGGACAGACTGCAAGAATTCGCAGCCAAATGGGAGTGCCTGATGGAACGCATGCGCGTAGTGGACCCTCGCGACACGGAACTGGAGGAATGGAGCCAGGGAAGCCTTTATGGCGGCCGAGATGCTCGCCTCGGGGGCCTTCTCGGACTGAAGCATCTGGGGATCGGCTATAGCGAGGTCCTGCCGGGAAAGAGCGGTTGTCCCTTTCACAATCATCACGTGGAAGACGAACTCTTCATCATTCTCGAGGGAGAAGGAACATACCGGATCGGCCGGGAACGGCACGCGGTGCGGGCCGGCCATATTCTCGGCGCCCCTGCCGGCGGTCCGGATACGGCCCATCAGCTTATCAATACCGGATCGGGGCCGCTACGTTACGTGGTGGTCTCCACCAAGGCCTTGACGGAAATCTGCGAATATCCCGACAGCGGCAAGTTTCTGGCGAAGACCCTCGATGCCGAAACCGGGCAGTACCGGTTCAACCAGATGGTCAGCGAAGCCGACAGCATCGACTACTGGCAAGGTGAGCCCGGTGCGTGAGCCGCTTTCCATCCCTTATGAAAAAGGACATTGATCCCGTGAATACGCCTGTCATAGAAACGGCGCGCATGCGGCTGCGCGTCGTCAAGCCCAAGGATCTCGACGCCTATGTCGATCTTTGGCAAGAGGAAAGCGTCCTGCGTCACACCATCGGCACGGCTCTGACCCGGGAGACCGCGTGGTCTCGAATTCTCCGCACCACCGGCCATTGGCAGGTGTTCGGTTTCGGATTCTTCGTGGTGGAGGACAAGGCGACCGGCAAACTGATCGGTGAGGCCGGCTTTCACGACATGAAGCGCGCGATCAAGCCGAGCATCGAAGGCACGCTGGAAGCGGGCTGGATGCTCTTGCCACCCTATCATGGCAAGGGAATTGCCCGGGAGATCATGACCGCTGCGATCGAGTGGGCAGAGAAGACCTTTCCGGACATGCATTTCTCGGCGATCATCGATCCCGTCAACGAGCCCTCGCGCAAGCTCGCCCGCAGCCTCGGTTTTGCGGAGGGGCTGGTGACCGAATATTCCGGCCACCCGACCATCATTTGCCGTAGGCCGGGAACTCGGCAAGCCTTGCAGCGTATCGCGCCATAGTGTCGACTTCGAAATTCACGCGATCACCGGGCTTGCGCTCACCCCAGGTGGTCACTTCAAGCGTGTGGCGAATGAGCAGCACGTCGAAATCCGTGCCGTTCACCGCATTGACCGTCAGCGAGGTGCCGTCGAGCGCGACAGAACCTTTCGGCGCAACGAAACGGGCAAGAGGCCCGGGCGCGCGCAGCGTATAGCGGACCGCATCGCCTTCCGCCTTGATGGAGAGGATTTCGGCGGTGCCATCCACATGGCCCGAGACAAGATGCCCGCCGAGTTCATCGCCGATCTTGAGCGACCGTTCCAGATTGATCCGGGTGCCCGGCTTCCAGTCGGCGATTGTCGTCAGACGCAAGGCTTCTTCCCAGGCCTCCACCTCGTACCAGCGGTCGGCCGACCCCTTCTCGGGCAGGGCCGTGACCGTCAGGCAGGTGCCCGCATGGGCAATGCTTGCCCCCATAGCGATCCCCGCAGGATCATAGGCGGTGCGCACACGCAGTCGCACACCCGCAGCCAGCGGCACGATGCTTTCGACGGTTCCGACATCGGTGACAATTCCGGTGAACATCAGCGGTCTCTCTCATAGTGATAGGCCCGGTCCGGGCCGAATGCTTCGGTTCGATCAAGCCTGAACCCGACGGGCATATGGGTGCGCGTCACTGGCGACGCAATGCCATCGACGCCGATAGAACCCGGCCCCTCGAAAAGCAGGATGCGATCCACCAGATCCGCCTCGAGAAAGGCCCGGGCGACCCGTGCCCCGCCTTCCACCAGCAACGAGGAGATCCCCTCCCCGGCCATGCGTCCGAGCAGGATATCCAGCCCTTCTTCCGGGTTCTGTCCGATCACGGCCAATGGCACACGGCCGGCCGATTGCCCGAGCTTCGATCCGCCCGCCGGCACGAAACCGCGACCCAGAACAAACCGGTGCGGCGACCGCGCCTCAAGCCCCGGCAGGCGGACATCGAGGAGCGGATCGTCAGCCTCAGCCGTTCCCGCACCCACCAGGATCGCATCCATTTCGGCCCGGAGCGCATGCACCTGCCGACGGGCGACGGGTCCCGTTATGGAGACCTGACCCGCGCCTTTCCGGCCGATCATGCCATCGGCGGAAACGGCAAGCTTCAGAGTCACATGCGGCCGCTTTTCCACCTGGCGCATGAGGTAGCCCGAAAGAACCGCCCTGCCCTCGGCTTCCAGAACCCCCGCATCCACCGCGATACCCGCCTCGCGCAACAGGGCAAGCCCACGCCCGCTCACGCGGCTGTCCGGATCCGTTACGGAAACCACGACACGGGCGACGCCAGCCGCGATGAGGGCATTGGCGCAGGGGGGTGTCTTCCCGTGATGGGAACAGGGCTCCAGCGTGACATAGGCCGTCGCGCCGCGCGCGGCATTTCCGGCATCCGCCAGCGCCCGGGTTTCCGCATGGGGCCGGCCGCCCGGCGCGGTAATGCCAGAACCGATGATGGCACCATCCTTGACGATCAGGCAGGCAACGGAGGGATTTGTTGCCGTGAGGCCCGTGTTCCAGCGCGCCAGCCTCAGCGCCGCAGCCATGAAGCGCCGGTCATCCGAGGCCGTCATCGTCAATGTCCGAGCCCGGGATCGCGGGCGATTTTCGCATTGATCTCCTCGATGACCTTTTCGAAATCCTCCGCATGGGAGAAGTCGCGATAGACCGAGGCGTAGCGCACGAAGGCCACATCATCCAGGCTCTTCAGGGCTTCGAGCACCTGCAGGCCGATCTGTTCCGAGGAGATTTCCACCTCACCCGAGCTTTCCAGGCGGCGGACGATGCCGGAAACGGCCCGTTCGATCCTGTCGCGTTCGACCGGGCGCTTGCGCAGCGCGATCTCGAAGGATCGGACCAGTTTTTCCCGGTCGAAAGGCACCTTGCGGCCCGTTTTCTTCAGGACCATCAGCTCACGCAGCTGAACGCGTTCGAAGGTGGTGAAGCGTCCGCCGCAATCCGGGCAGATGCGGCGGCGGCGAATGGAGGAGCCATCCTCGGCAGGCCGGGAATCCTTGACCTGGGTATCCTCGGAACCGCAATAGGGGCAGCGCATTCAAACCTCGTGCAAAAACGAAAACGGGTGAAAAAAGGTCACCCCTTTTCCACCCGAAATCAACGAAAGACAAGTCCCCAAGCGCCGGCGGGCATGTTTCCACACCCGCTCGGCAGACCTTACTCAGAGGTAGGGATACATCGGGAAGCGGTCGGTCAGCGCGACGACCTTCTCGCGAACGGCAGCTTCCACGGCAGCATTGCCTTCGTCGGAATTCGCAACCTTCAGACCATCGAGCACCTCGATGATGAGGTTGCCGATTTCCTTGAATTCGGCTTCCTTGAAGCCACGGGTCGTGCCGGCGGGCGTACCCAGACGGATACCGGAGGTCACGAAGGGCTTCTCGGGGTCGAACGGGATGCCGTTCTTGTTGCAGGTGATGTAGGCACGGCCAAGAGCGGTTTCGGCGCGCTTGCCGGTGGCGTTCTTCTTGCGCAGGTCCACGAGCATCAGGTGGTTGTCGGTGCCGCCGGACACGATGTCCAGGCCACCATCCACGAGAGTCTGGGAGAGCGCCTTGGCGTTCTTGACGACCTGGGCCGCGTAATCCTTGAATTCCGGCTTCAGCGCTTCACCGAAGGCCACGGCCTTTGCGGCGATCACATGCATCAGCGGGCCGCCCTGGAGGCCCGGGAAGACGGCCGAGTTGATCTTCTTCGCCAGATCCTCGTCATTGGTGAGGATCATGCCGCCGCGCGGACCACGCAGCGACTTGTGGGTCGTGGACGTGGCAACGTGGCAATGCGGGAACGGCGACGGATGCTGGCCACCGGCCACGAGGCCGGCAATGTGGGCCATATCGACCATCAGATAGGCGCCAATCGAGTCGGCGATTTCGCGGAAGCGCTTCCAGTCCCAGACGCGGGAATAGGCCGTGCCGCCGGCAATGATCAGCTTCGGCTTGAACTTCTCTGCCTTGGCGGCAACATCGTCCATATCGAGCTGATGGTCTTCGGCACGCACGCCGTAGGACACGACGTTGAACCACTTGCCGGACATGTTGACCGGCGAACCGTGGGTCAGGTGGCCCCCGGAGTTCAGGTCGAGACCCATGAAGGTATCACCCGGCTGCAGCAAAGCGAGGAACACGGCCTGGTTCATCTGCGAACCGGAGTTCGGCTGGACGTTGGCGAAATTGACGCCGAACAGCTTCTTGGCGCGGTCGATTGCCAGTTCTTCGGCAATGTCCACGAACTGGCAGCCGCCGTAGTAGCGCTTGCCCGGATAGCCCTCGGCATACTTGTTGGTCATGATCGAGCCCTGTGCTTCCAGCACGGCGCGCGAGACGATGTTCTCGGAGGCGATCAGCTCGATTTCATGGCGTTGACGGCCAAGCTCCTTCTCGATCGCGCCGAAGATTTCCGGATCGGCATCGGCAAGCGTGCGGGAGAAGAAGACGTCGGTGTTACCAGAGGTCATGAAGGGGCTCCTAAGGTGGAAGTGCGCGGAAATGGGTCTTAGCGCCCGCTTAGGGTGAGGGCAAGACGAAGAGCGACATTTGGTGCGCCAACTACGCTTAGCTGCACCTCCCCTCCCCGGAAATGCAAAAAGCCGCGTCGAAAAACGCGGCTTTGCTTGTCGAAGCGTCGGTTGGCCGGCTTACTGGGCGGCCTGTTCGATCCCGGTGGTGGTCTGCAGCGCCAGTTCGGCATTGCCATCCAGCTGATAGATGTCGTCGCGGAACTGAACCACGCGATCCTTGGCCGACCAGGCGGTGATATAGACGAAATAGACCGGAACCGGCTCGGTGAGCTTGATCGGCGTATTGACGCGGCTTTCGATGACCCGCTCGATCTGCTGGCGGTTCCAGCCGGGGGTGTCGCGCAGAAGCCAGGTCGAGAGGTCGCGCACGTTCTGCACGCGCACGCAGCCGGACGATTCGAAGCGGGCGAGCTTGTTGAACAACCCCTGCTGCGGCGTATCGTGCATGTAGACGCTGAACTCGTTGTAGAAGTTGATCTTCGTCGAGGCCATGGCGTTGATCTTGCCCGGATCCTGGCGGAACTCGTAGGGCGGAGCCTTCGGCGCGTTCCAGTCGACCGTGTCCGGCGGAATTTCATTGCCCTTCGAATCGATCAGACGGATGTTGTTGCGCGTCAGGTAGGTGGGATCCTTGCGCATCAGCGGCACGATGTCCTTTTCGACGATCGAGCGCGGCGCAATCCAGTAGGGGTTCAGGATCACTTCATAGATCTTGGAATTCAGGATCGGCGACGGACGGGAAATGCGGCCGACGATGGCGGTGTTGCGCAACACCACGCGACCGGCTTCCACCGCTTCGATGTAGGCCGCCGGAATGTTGACCATCACATAACGCTGGCCGAGATCGCCGGACATGGACTGAACGCGCACGAGGTTCGTGTTCAACTGCTGCAGGCGGACATCGGCCGGAATGTTCAGGGCCTTGACGGTGAATTCGCCCAGCACGCCGTCTTCCGGCAGGCCGTGGCGAGCCTGGAAGCGCTTGACGGCGCCATCCACGTAGGAGTCGAAGGCATCGGAAAGGCCGGCATTGCGGGGCAGGTCGCCCGAAACCATCAGGCGCTGGCGCAGCACCGGGACGAGCGGATCGACGACACCGATCTGAAGGCGCTGACCGGTCGGCACCACCTGCGGCCACCCGCCGGACGCCACGATCTGCTGGTATTCGAGAATGGCCTGCTGAATATTCGGCAGGCAGCCCGGGCCGAGGATCGGATTGTTGGACTTGACGGTCGCAGCCGTGCGCGATGCGTTGTTGGCGTCGAACTGGTCGTCCCAGTTGCCCCGACGCGGCGCATTGATCACATCATCGAAGGCCGTCTGGGCATAGGCAGGCAGGGCAACCGAGGCGAGGCCGGCACTGATCGCCGAGCGCAGGAACGTGCGCCGGTTGAAGGCTGCGTCATCCTTAACATTAGACATAATCCACCACCGTCATTCTTAAACATGTCCCGAAACCTTGGCCTACCATCTCATGGTTAACAAATGGAAACGCCGGGGGGACCCACTTCGGGAGCGCTTGTGCGCCAAGCCTTCGCACGCTTCAACGAGCGAGCGTGCCCACAGGCTCCACTCACAAAGCAATATGGCCAATTCGTGTCACAAAAGACACAACCTGCCCCGCTGACGGTTTCGTGATCGGTCAAAACGGCGGCTTCCCCCTCCCTGCGGATGCCCACGCAAAGAACCGGACGTGCAGGGGACACGTCCGGCCTTCTGGAGGTTCATGCGTAATCCGCGTCCCGGAAGCGCCGGGACGGCCTTCGGTGTTGCCAGCGATCAGAGGCGATAGAGGATCTGATCGTTCCAGAAACGGTCCAGACGCTGCAGCAGCTTGTTCATCTGCGTGAATTCGTCCGTGCCGATACCGCCGACTTTCTGAATGGAACCGATGTGACGCTCGTAGAGCTTGGCAACGGTTTCGGCGATTTCGCGTCCTTCATCCGTCAGGCTGATGCGGACCGAGCGGCGGTCGACGCGGGAGCGCTGATGGTTGATGAAGCCGAGGTCAACGAGCTTCTTGACGTTGTAGGAGACGTTGGAACCCAGATAGTAACCGCGGGAGCGAAGCTCGCCTGCCGTCAGTTCCGAATTGCCGATGTTGAACAGCAGCAAGGCCTGAATGGCATTGACGTCGCTGCGGCCCTGACGGTCGAACTCGTCCTTGATCACGTCCAGAAGACGGCGATGCAGGCGCTCGACGAGATGCAGGGATTCCATGTAGAGGGAACGGATGGAGTCGTCCTGGAGGGACATGCCGGGCGCAACCGCCTGGGTCTTCAGTTTCGTGTTCATGGTCTGCCTCACTGTTTGTTTGGCGGTTGTTTTGTTTGTTTCCCGCCTTGTGAGCCAACCTAGCGAACACCCATAAAATTCTACTTAAAACCCAGCCTTAACAGCCCCTTACCGAAGTCGGCCTTCGTTTCAGGGTGAATCAACCCTTACCAGTCGCATCCGGCGCCGGCGCAGGAACAACAGGATCCGGAACGCGGCATAGATCGCCATGACGATGGCGTTCATGATGACGATGGGCCAATTGGTGCCGAAAATCTCGGGCCAAACGGTATACATCACGATCTGGCTTCCGGCGGCGATCACCCAGACGACCGGGCCCCAGGACGAGGTCAGCCAGAGGCCCAGAGCCGCAACCGGAAACAGCACGGAAAGGGATGCGCCCGCGACCTTCCAGGGCAGATTGAGCAAATCGAACCTCGCCCGCCCCTCCAGCAGATATCCCGTCAGCAGGCCCCAGTACTGAATTCCGAAAATGAGACAGGCAAGCGCAACCAGCCTCAGGAACAGCATGAAGCCAATATCCAGGAAAGAGCGCTTGGGAGGGGTGAGTGAATCAGCATCCATGCGGCAAGCCTACAGGGAACGGCAGGCTGCGGCCAGACAGCTCAGGCGATTGTGCCATATTGCACCGAACCTTCATGAGGACTAGAGCGAAAGAAAAGCCGCAGCGCCTGCCCGGGCCAGCGCGCTGACCAGAAAGGACAGGACACATGCAGGACAAGACCCATCTTGTGGACAGCATCACCGGCCACCGCCGCATGCGCCGCAACCGCAAGGCCGACTGGACCAGACGGCTCGTGCAGGAAAACCGTCTCACGGTCGATGACCTCATCTGGCCTATCTTCGTCATTCCCGGCAGCAACATCACCGACCCTATCGCCGCCATGCCGGGGGTCAATCGCATGACGGTGGACAAGGCGGTCGAAGCCGCACGGCAAGCAGCGGACCTCGGCATTCCGGCGCTGGCGACCTTTCCCAATATCGAGATGCATCTGCGCGACGAGACCGGCTCCAATGCGCTTGAAGCGAACAATCTGATCAACCAGGTGACCGAGGCGATCAAGAAGGCGGTGCCGACCATCGGCATCATCACCGACGTGGCGCTCGATCCCTTCACCAGCCACGGCCATGACGGGATCCTGCGCGGCGCGGAAATCGTCAATGACGAAACCGTCGATCAGATCTGTCGCGCGGCGGTGCTGCAGGCAGATGCAGGCTCCGATATCATCGCGCCTTCGGAAATGATGGACGGCCGCATCGGCGCCATCCGCCGCGCGCTCGATGCCGCCGGCCACCAGTCGGTTGGCATCATGTCCTATGCGACGAAGTTTGCCTCCGGCTTTTATGGTCCCTACCGGGAGGCCATCTCCACCGGCGGGCTGCTGAAGGGCGACAAGAAGAGCTATTACATCGACCCCGCCAACGGCACCGAGGCCATCCGCGATGCCGCACTCGACGTGGAGGAAGGGGCGGACATGCTGATGGTCAAGCCTGGCCTGCCCTATCTCGATATCTGCTGGCGCATCAAGGAAGCCTTCGGCGTTCCCACCTTTGCCTATCAGGTCTCCGGTGAATATACCCAGATCAAGGCGGCGGCCATGAATGGCTGGATCGACGGCGAACGGGTGATGATGGAAACGCTTCTCTGTTTCAAGCGCGCCGGCTGTGACGGCATCCTGACCTATTTCGCTCCTGATGTAGCGCGCATTCTCGCCCGCTCCTGACCTGTTCCCTCCCCCATCCCCAAAACTGGGGGAGGTATTTTTCGAGTTGAATCCGGTTCTGGCACACCCATATGCTTATGTAGGACATTGCAAGGAGATGCCATGAGCACCGCGCCGGAAGCGACCGACTATATCAGCGAATCCGCCTTTCAGGGCACTCTGGCCCGGCGTGTTTTCGCCTTCCTGATCGACTATGTCCTGCTGGGGCTTGTTCTTCTGCTGGCGGCGATCGTGGTGTTCTTTGTCGGCATCCTCACGCTCGGTGTCGCCTGGTTCATCTATCCCGTGCTGGGCATCCTCACCGCTCTTTTCTACTTCGGCCTGACCGTGGGCGGCCAAAGGCAGGCTTCTCCGGGAATGCGCATGATGGGCCTCATTCTTGTCCAGCAGAGCGGTCGGCCGATCGATTTCTTTACGGCAATTGTTCACCTTGTGCTGTTCTGGCTGTTCAATTCGGTGTTGACACCACTCGTATTGCTTGTCGGCCTCTTTACAAACCGCAATCGCCTGTTGCATGACCTGCTCCTCGGAACGGCCATGGCAGACCGCTCGGCCTACCACACGGTTTCGTGATTTTTGTTCAAAGCCTTTTTAATTAAGAGAATTTTGACTGTATGGAGTTGACCTTTCCTGAAGTTCGGCAATTCTGGGTGCATCGATGCCCTCCTGACGTGAGGCCGGGTATATGAATACGCAGACGGCGCCATCACCGCAATTTTACCTCACGGCTCCCGCCGCCTGCCCCTATTTGCCGGGCGAGACCGAACGCAAGGTATTCACCCATCTCGTGGGTCCGCGCGCGGCCGACATGAACGACCTGCTGACCCAGGGCGGTTTTCGCCGCTCGCAGAATATTGCCTACCGCCCCGCCTGCGAGGCTTGCCGCGCCTGTATTTCGGTGCGGATTCTCACACAGGAATTCAAACCGGCCCGTTCCATGCGCCGCAACATGGCGATGAACGATGATCTGGTGGGGACCGAAATGCCGGCGCGCCCCTCCGCCGAACAGTTTTCGCTTTTCCGCTCCTACCTCGATGACAGGCACCAGAAAGGCGGCATGTCTGACATGTCGAGCCTGGACTACGCGGTCATGGTGGAAGACACGCATGTGAATACGCGGGTGATCGAGTACCGGATCCGCACGGAAGGTTCGGGGATCGGCGCGAAAGGCGAGCTCGTGGCCTGCGCCTTGACCGACCAGATGGCGGACGGTCTGTCGATGGTTTATTCCTTTTTCAACCCTGCCTATGAACGGCGCTCGCTCGGCACGTTCATGATCCTCGATCATATCCGGCGCGCCCAGGTGCTGGGCCTTCCCCATGTTTATCTCGGATACTGGGTTAAAGGCTCGCGGAAGATGGATTACAAGACCCGCTTCCAGCCGCAGGAACATCTGCTCGCCACCGGCTGGGAACGGTATGAACCATCCCTCGCCCCTGATCCGGAAAGCTGAATTGTCGCTTCTCACCCCCCATCGGAAAGGCCTGCTGATCACCTTTATCGGCGGCCTTTCGCTCTCTTTCGACGTCCCGCTCGTTCGGCTCTCGGGCGGCGGCGCCTGGCAGGTGATCGCGCTTCGTTCGATCATGACCTTCGCCGCAGCTCTTCTTCTCTACGGTGCGATCCGGCTCTTCACCCGGCAAAGACCCGTGCTGATCCCCGGCAGGGCAGCCTTGGTCGCCGGGATCTTCTACGGCATCTCGACGATCTTCTTTCTCGGTGCCGTTTTCCATACATCCACCGCGAATGTGGTGTTCATCATCGCCTTCAACCCGATGTTCGCGGCGATCACCTCCTGGATCTTCCTGAAGGAGCGTCCCTCGACAGGCACCCTCGTCACCATGGCCGTCATGATCGTGGGCGTGGGGATCATCGTGCAGGGTAGCCTGGAAGGCGGGCATATTTTTGGGGACATGCTTGCACTCGGCGCTTCGCTGCTGCTGGCCGGGGCGATCACCATCGGCCGGGCCACCCGTCAGGAGATGGGCTTCGTTCCGCTGATCGGCGCCATCATGCCTGCCGCCATCGCCGCAGTCTTTGCCTGGCCGGAGGGTTTTTCCCTGCCCTCGCCTTTCTGGCTTGCGCTCGACGGCATGGTGATGATCCCGCTCGCCTTCTTCTGCCTCGCCACCGGTCCCCGCTATCTGAAGGCGGCGGAGGTCGGCATGTTCTATCTGCTCGAAACCGTACTCGCACCCATCTGGGTCTGGCTGATCTTTGCGGAAGTTCCAACGACGCAGAGCCTGATCGGCGGCCTGATCATCACCCTTGCGCTGGTAGCCTATTCCGCCGCGCAGATGCGGCCACGGGGGGAAACCTGAGGTATACAGATCTGTTGCATTAGGGAACGCTTGATGTTATAACTTCGTTGCAACGCGAGGAAAACCATGAACGTGACTATTCGAAAAATCGGCAATTCGGAGGGCGTGATCATCCCGAAGGACGTTCTTCAGGGAATGGGCCTCAAGGCGGGCGATACCCTTCAGCTTAAGGCCGAAGATGGCAAGATCAAACTCAAGCCCATGGGAACCGATCTCTCCCGGCAACTGGAAGCCGCACGGATCGGCATGCAGAAATACAAGATCGCTCTGCGCGAACTGGCCAAGTGATGATCTTCCTGGACCGGCGAGCCGTCGATATCTTCCATGACGAACAACTTGCGGAGCACGGCGGCCGGGCAGGCCTTAAAGATGAAAACGCTCTTGAGGCCGCGCTGGCACGCCCTTTGAACAAACTGGCCTATGGATCGCCAGACCTGTTTGCGCTGGCAGCAGCCTATCTATACGGGATCGTACGCAATCACCCTTACGTGGACGGCAACAAGCGGACGGGTTTTCTGGCCGCCTTCACCTTTCTTTACATCAACGGATACCTGATAGAGGCGGACCAGGGAACGGTGATTGCATTCGTGCTCTCCGTGGCGGCCGGCGAAATCGATGAGGAAGGTGCAACCCGGTTCCTCATCGATCACTGCATTCCGCTCGAAGGCTGAGTGGCCCGCCCCTTCCTTACGGATCAGCCGGTAAATCGCCCGCTTTTCGGGAAGCCCTTTGGCACGGTACGGCCCGCACCAGCACGGTCGCCGAGCCATTCCACCAGTTCGGCCTTCGTGCGGGTGAAGGAGCGGCCGGCACTGTCTTCCCAGGATAGCCCCTCTTCGATGGCGAAGCACTTGATGTCGGAAATGCCGCCATCCTTGTATCGCTGAAGGCGCACGCCCTTGCCGCGGGTCATTTCCGGCATCTGGTTCATGGGGAAGACCAGCATCTTGCGGTTCTCGCCGACCACGGCCACGTGATCGCCTCGCACGGGCACGACCAGCTTCGCCTCATCGGGCATGGAGACGTTCATGATCTGCTTGCCCTTGCGGGTGTTCGCCACCATTTCGCTCTCCGCAATGATGAAGCCATTGCCGGCTGCAGATGACAGGACGAGCTTGCGCTGCGGATCGTGGACGAAGGCGGTCAGCACATCCTGGTCGTTCTCCATGTCGACCATCACGCGCAGCGGTTCGCCATGGCCGCGACCGCCCGGCAGCTTGTCGGCACCGAGCGTGTAGGCCTTGCCGCCTGTCGTCACGATAAGGATCTTGTCGGTGGTCTGGGCGGGGAACGCCACCTTCAACGCATCACCTTCCTTGAAGGCGAGCGTCGACGTATCGGCAATATGGCCCTTCAGCGCGCGGATCCAGGCCTTCTCCGAAATCACGATGGTGACCGGTTCCTTTTCGATCATCGCCTGGCTGATGGCATCGTCGTCGGCCTGCGGTGCATCGGCGAAGATCGTCCGGCGTTTGCCGAGTTCGGTCGCCTTGGCATATTTCTTCTTGACCTCGCCGATCTCCCAGCTCACGGCCTGCCAGAGCTTTTCATCGGAAGCGAGCAGCGCCTCGATGTCGGCCTTCTCTTTGGAGAGATTGTCGAATTCCGTGCGGATCTCGAATTCCTCGAGCTTGCGCAGCGACCGCAGGCGCATGTTGAGGATCGCTTCGGCCTGTATGTCCGTAAGGGTAAACCGGGCTATCAGAACCGGCTTCGGCTCATCCTCTTCGCGGATGATGCGGATGACCTCGTCCAGGTTGAGATAGGCGACGAGCAGACCGCCGAGAATCTCCAGCCGCCGGTCGATGGCGGCGAGCCGGTGCTTCGAGCGCCGGATCAGCACGTCCTTGCGATGCGCCAGCCATTCGAGCAGCACTTCGTTCAACGCCATGACCCGGGGGATGCGCCCCATGGACAGAACGTTCATGTTGAGGGGAATGCGGCTTTCCAGCTCGGTCAGGCGGAAGAGCGATTCCATAAGCAGCGTCGCGTCGACCGTGCGGCTCTTCGGGATCAGCACGATGCGGACATCTTCAGCTGACTCATCGCGAATGTCTTCCAGCAACGGAAGCTTGCGGGCGATCAAGAGCTCGGCGATCTTCTCGATCAGGCGCGATTTCTGCACCTGGAACGGAATTTCCGTGACGACGATCTGGTAGCCGCCGCGCCCCAGATCTTCCATTTCCCACTTGGCGCGCACCCGGAAGCCGCCGCGGCCGGTCTTGTAGGCCTCGATGATGCTGTCGCGTCCATCGATGATCACCCCGCCGGTCGGCAGGTCCGGCCCGGGTATGAACTCCACCAGTTTCTCGACGGTCGCATCGGGATGCTTGATCAGGTGCAGCGCCGCATCGCACAATTCGTGGGCATTGTGCGGGGGAATGGAGGTCGCCATGCCCACCGCGATACCGGAGGCACCATTGGCGAGCAGGTTCGGGAAGGCGCCGGGCAGAACCACCGGCTCCTCGTCTTCCTCGTTGTAGGTCGGCCGGAAATCCACCGCATCCTGATCGATGCCTTCGAGCAGCAGCACGGCCACATCGGTCATGCGGGCTTCGGTGTAACGATAGGCAGCGGCGCTGTCGCCGTCGATATTGCCGAAATTGCCCTGCCCGTCCACGACAGGATAGCGTTGGGAAAAATCCTGCGCGAGGCGCACCAGCGCATCGTAGACCGACTGGTCGCCGTGGGGATGGAACTTACCGATCACATCGCCGACGATGCGGGCGCATTTCTTGTGCGCGACATTGGGCCGAACGCCCATCTCGCTCATGGCGTGAATGATGCGGCGGTGCACCGGCTTCAGACCATCGCGCACATCGGGAAGCGCCCGGTGCATGATGGTCGACAAGGCATAGGCCAGGTAACGCTCTTCGAGCGCGGCCTTGAGGTCTACCGGCTGGATATGGTCGTCGTCCCCGCCCCCGGGCGGCAAAAGTTCTTTTCCCATGCCTTGCTGGTTAAAGGACAATTGATTCCCCGGCAAGGAATCACCCCCGCCGACTTGTGGAAATATTCCCCGAAATGGCCGGTTTTCGTGGATCCGGCGCCGCGGCGGGAAGGATTATTTCTTTCGAGCGAAGCGGTCATTACCCTGTCACAATTGACATGGAGGGGTTGCTTCGGAACAAGGCGGAGATTGCAGCGGGTTTATAGCCGGTGAAAAAATTTATACATCTGACCTTTTCCCTCCCTGCACCATGGCCTGCAAAAACGCTATGGTTCAGCCACGCCGACGGGACCCGCCGGTTCCAGATACTCAACAAAGGACGACGTTCCATGATGAAACACTCCCTCCGCCTTGCGCTTGCAAGCACGACCTTCCTCGCCCTTGCCGGCTCGGCCTTCGCGCTCGATGGCGATGAATTCCTCGCCGCGATCAACAAGAACTACGAAGCCGGTGGCGCGAAGATCACGGCCGAAGACATTTCGGTGGACGGGGCTGACGTGGTGATGAGCGGCCTGACCTACGTGCCCCCGGGCGCCGATGCCAAGCCGGTCAAGGTGGGCGACGTGAACTTCACCGGAGTCGAGGAAGACGACGACGGCAACTATACGGTCGAGAACGTCACCTTCCCCGACATCAATACGACGGACAAGGAAACGACGTTCACGGCAACCGGCCTTTCGCTGTCCGGCCTGTTCATCCCGGCAGACCCGGCAGACAAGTCGATCGACACGCTGGCACCGTTCGAAAGCGCCAATTCGGGCAAGATCACGGTCAGCGAAAAAGGCAAGGAAGTCTTCTCCGTCGAGAGCGTCGAGGCGACCGCCGCCGTGCGTGACGACGAAAGCGGCGTCGACTACAGCTGGAAGGCGGCCGGCATGAAGGCCGATCTTTCCCAGAGCCCGGACCCGAAGACCAAGGATGCCGTCGAGAAACTCGGCCTGCAGACGCTCGAAGGCGATTTCGAGATCGGCTCCTCCTGGACCCTCGAAAAGGGCACCATGGCCATCGACGCGATCTCGCTCGACTTCAAGAATGTCGGCAAGCTGAAGATTGCAGCCTCCATTTCCGGCCTGACGCTGGATCTCATCAAGAAGCTGGAAGAAACCAGCAAGCAGATGAACGATCCGGCCACCAAGGATGCAGCCGGTCTCCAGATGATGGGCCTGATGCAGCAGCTGACCTTCGACAGCGCGGAAATCCGCTTCGACGACGCCTCGATCACCAAGCGCGCCCTCGACTATGCAGGTCAGCAGCAGGGCATTACCGGCCAGCAGCTCGCCGAGTCGCTGAAGGCCATGGCGCCGATGATGCTGGCCCAGCTGAACGTGCCGGAACTGCAGAATGCCGTTGCATCCGCTGTTTCCAGCTACCTGGACGATCCGAAGAGCTTCACGGTCTCCGCCAAGCCCTCCGCTCCGGTCGCCTTCCCGATGATCATGGGTGCCGCCATGGGCGCGCCGAACACCGTTCCGCAGATGCTGGGCGTGAAGGTCACCGCGAACGACTGATCGGTCCGGACATCCTCTATGGAACGGAAAGCGCCGGTTTCAGCCGGCGCTTTTTTTGTGGCCGAGTTTCGTTCGCCGCGGACATAGTCATGACCTCCACCAAAGGTGGAGGTTTGAAACGCTGCGCTTGAACCGCTAGAAGCGGTTTTGTTAGCGCTTAGT
>NZ_JBQUZZ010000004.1:0-518125 GCF_056313605.1 Gellertiella sp. DMC107
CAGTGATCGCCTTATAGAACTACCAACCAAAAACAGTCAACACCATTCCGTCAAAAAAATTATATAAATTTGTAAGTTGTTGAATTAATGAGCTAATTTCCAACGCGCCTGAGCGAGCGGAAAAATGTGCCCTTTGATGAAGCGTTAACCATACGGTTCTGCCTCCTTATCAGGGCCAAACGCCCGCTGCCGCAAATGTGCCTTATAGAAAGGGCAGAAAGATCGGGTTTTCCGCGTTGCCCTGACGGTGAGGTCGCCTCCCCCGGGCCTTCTATTTGACTTGCTCCCCGGAAGGGGGCACATCATGCGATCTGTGACATGACGGACGGGACTGCTGGACGGATTGGATGATTGTAGATCCACAATTGAAGCGATCGCTTGGAGATACGCCGCCCATCCTGGCAGATGGACGACGGGCGCCAGATCGCCGGGAAATTTCCATTCGCTGGTTGACCGGAACCTTCCTGACCGGTCTGACCAGCAGCATCCTGATGGGCGTCGCCCTGTTCGCAGCGCTCGACGGCCGCCAGAAACTTGCCATCCCCGCCGAGGCCTATGCAAAGACGGCGCCCGCGGTACGCACCGAAACGACCAAACAGGGTGGCCGTCTTATTCCCGCAACAATTGCGCCCCGGGCGACCGACCGGAAAATTCTGGAAATTGCCACGCTTGTAAAGGAAGGCGATCAGGAAGTGGTCCGCCGGCAACCTTTCGCGCTGGTGAAGATGTCACTCGCCTCCGCCCACCCCACGCAGGAGACCTATCCCGCCTTCGATCCGCTTGCAGTGATGTCTTCCGATGAAAAGGAACCCGAGGTCCCGCGCGCCGGCGTGATCTATGGTTCTGACGTGGAATCGGAAGTCAGCCTCAAAAGCGAGGATTTTCCGCTCGGCAAATCGCGCTATGGCTTCGCGGAGCCCATGAGTCGGGAAGAAATCGAAGAAAACGTGCGCACCAACGGTTCCGTTCTGACCGACGGCGATACCCAGGTGGCAGCGCTCTATTATGTGGATCCGCAGCGGTTCGCGGCAGAAGGAGATGATGTCGATCTCGGGACCGGCATTACCGCGCAGGTCATCGAGCAGAACATGTCCACTGCGGAGCCGGAATCGGTCACCCCGCAAAGTCCGGAATTTGCAGACGATATCATCCCCATCCATCGCGATACCGCCATCGCTGACGCCATGATCGAAGCGGGCTATCCAGGAGATCAGGCCAAGATCGTGTCGCAGGCCTTCGCGGATCTTCGCAGTTCCGCAGAGGTGGAAGATGGAGATGTGATCCGTATCGGTCTGCTGCAGAAGGGCGAGAAGGCCACCATCATCCGCGCGAGCCTCTATCGGGATGGCGGGCATCTGGCCACCGTCGCCGTCGATGACCGGCAACACCTGGCAGAAGCGGCCGAACCGCCGATGCTGGACGCCGTGCGGACTGCCTTCGATGGCGACGCCGTGGCAACGGTGGCAGACGATAATTTGCCCCGGGTCTATGACGGTATCTACAGGGCTGCGCTATCCTACGGCATGGGCCAGTCCATGACGTCCAAGGTCATCAAGCTGCTGGCAAGCTCGGTCGATTTCCAGGCACGCCTGCGCACGACCGATGCCCTGCAGGCCTTCTTCTCGGTGAACCGCGAGACCGGGAAGGCTGACGCCAATTCGGAACTCCTCTATCTGCATGCCAAGTTCGGCGACACGGATGCCAGACTCTACCGCTTTCAGGATCCTTCGGACGACAGCATCGACTATTACAACGAGGAAGGGAAAAGTCTGAAGCAGTTCCTGTTGAGGAAACCGGTTCCAAACGGGATCTTCAAATCGCCCTTCGGCATGCGGCGGCACCCCATCCTGGGCTACATGAAGATGCATACGGGTGTGGATTGGGCTGCGCCCTCCGGAACACCCATCATTGCTGCCGGCGATGGCATCGTGGAAAAGGCCGGCTGGGATTCGGGCGGCTATGGCAACCAGACATTGATACGACATGCCAACGGCTATGTGTCCTCCTATAACCACCAGAGCGCGATCGCAAAGGGGGTCAAGAAGGGCGCCAAAGTTCATCAGGGACAGATCATCGGCTGGGTCGGAACGACAGGGGAATCCACGGGTCCTCACCTCCATTACGAAATGATCGTCAATGGAACAAAGGTCGACCCCCTCAAGATCCGGCTACCGGGCGGCAAATCGCTGGAAGGACCGGCTCTTGCAAAGTTCCAGGAAGAGCGCAAGCGCATCGACACGCTGATCGCCAAGGGTGGAAAGCAGGAACAACTGGCGAGCAACGCCGAATAGGCCTTGCCATAAGCGCGGCAAGACAGAAAAGCCCCGGATCGCTCCGGGGCTTTTGCTTTCATCCTGTTCCGTCAGGCGGCTTCCGCAACCGAGCCGTTCGAAATGGTGAACAACAGTCGGTCGCTTCCGGCACGAACCTTCACGGTCGATCCATCCGGCACATCGCCAGCAAGGATCTTCTCCGCCAGAGGATCCTGTACGAACTTCTGGATCACCCGTTTCAGCGGCCGGGCGCCGTAGACCGGATCATAACCGCGATCGGACAGCCAGGTGCGGGCCGTTTCGTCCAGGGCAATGACAATCTTGCGTTCAGCCAGCAAGGAAACGAGCCGCTTCAGCTGGATGTCGACAATGGCCCCCATTTCGCTCCGACGCAGCCGGTGGAACAGCAGGATTTCATCGACGCGGTTCAGGAATTCCGGCCTGAAAGCCGCCTTCACCACACCCATGACCTGTTCGCGAGCCACTTCGCTGTCATCGTTCTCCCCGAGAGCCGTGAGATATTCGGCCCCCAGGTTGGACGTCATGATGATCAGCGTATTCTTGAAGTCGACGGTCCGGCCCTGACCATCCGTCAGGCGGCCGTCGTCCAGCACCTGCAAGAGCACGTTGAACACATCGGGATGCGCCTTCTCGATCTCGTCGAACAGGACAACCTGATAGGGACGGCGACGGACAGCCTCGGTCAGCGACCCGCCTTCCTCATAGCCGACATAGCCGGGAGGCGCGCCGATCAGCCGGGCCACGGAGTGTTTTTCCATGTATTCCGACATGTCCATGCGCACCATGGCCGTTTCGTCGTCGAACAGGAACCGGGCGAGCGCCTTGGTCAGTTCCGTCTTGCCGACACCGGTCGGGCCGAGGAAGATGAACGAGCCGATCGGCTTGTTCGGATCCTGAAGACCGGCCCGTGACCGGCGGATGGCACGGGAAACGGCCTGTACCGCGTCCCCCTGCCCCACGACAGACTTTGCAAGCTCGTCTTCCATCCGCAGAAGCTTGTCCCGTTCGCCTTCCAGCATCTTGTCCACGGGAATGCCCGTCCAGCGGGACACGACATGGGCGATGGCATCGGGCGTCACCACCTCCTGCACCATGCCGGCCTGTCCCTGGCCATCCTGGGCTTCTGCGGCGGCAAGCTGCCGCTCCAGATCAGGAATGACACCATAGGCAAGCTCGCCAGCCTTCTGGAACTCGCCCTTGCGCTGCGCAATGGCAAGATCGTTACGGGCTTCATCCAGTCGACCCTTCAGGTCGGCCGCAAGACCGAGCTTCTGCTTTTCTGCCTGCCAGCGCGCCGTCAGGGCATCCGCCTGCTCTTCCAGACCAGTCAATTCGCTCTCGAGCCGTTGCAGCCGGTCGAGGGAACCCTGATCGCTTTCCTTTTTCAAAGCCTCGCGCTCGATCTTCAGCTGGATGATGCGGCGGTCGAGCTCATCGAGCTCTTCCGGCTTGGAATCCACCTGCATGCGCAGCCGGGACGCGGCTTCGTCCATAAGGTCAATCGCCTTGTCCGGCAGGAAGCGGTCGGTGATGTAGCGATTGGACAGGGTCGCGGCCGCCACAAGAGCGCTGTCGGAGATGCGAACTTTGTGGTGCTGTTCGTATTTCTCCTTCAGTCCGCGCAGGATGGAGATCGTATCCTCGACCGTGGGTTCTTCGACCATGACGGGCTGGAAGCGACGGGCAAGGGCGGGATCCTTCTCGACATGCTTGCGATACTCATCAAGCGTCGTTGCGCCGACGCAGTGCAGCTCACCACGGGCCAGTGCCGGCTTCAGCAGGTTCGAAGCATCCATGGCCCCGTCGGATTTGCCGGCGCCGACCAGCGTGTGCATCTCGTCGATGAAGAGGATCACATCGCCGTTTTCCGACTGTACTTCCGACAGAACGGCCTTCAAGCGCTCTTCGAATTCGCCACGATATTTGGCGCCCGCGATCAGGGCCCCCATGTCGAGCGCCATCAGACGCTTGTCTTTCAACGATTCCGGCACGTCGCCATTGACGATGCGCAGGGCGAGGCCTTCGGCAATCGCCGTCTTGCCGACACCCGGTTCGCCGATCAGCACGGGATTGTTCTTCGTACGCCGGGAGAGAACCTGGATCGTACGGCGAATTTCGTCATCGCGCCCGATCACCGGATCGAGCTTGCCTTCACGGGCCTCTGCGGTCAGATCCCGCGCGTATTTCTTCAATGCATCGAAGCCCTGTTCGGCATTGGCACCATCGGCCGTGCGGCCCTTGCGGATATCGTTGATGACCTGATTGAGCGCAGCCGCAGTTATACCCGCCTTTTTCAAGGTGGAGGATGTGGACGACGTGCTTTCGATGGCCAGCGCCAAAAGCAGGCGTTCCACGGTGACAAAGCTGTCACCCGCCTTTTTCGCCGCGTCTTCTGCGGTGGAGAACACTTTGGCAAGGGGCTGGGACAGATAGATCTGGCCGTTTCCGCCGCTCACCTTGGGCAGTTTCGCGAGCGCCGCATCATTGCCGATGCGCGCTTCCCGGGCGCGGCCGCCTGCCCGCTCGATCAGCGAGGACGCCATGCCCTGATCGTCATCCAGCAGCACCTTCAGCACATGCTCCGGGCTGAACTGCTGGTGACCCTCCGAAAGGGCCCAGGTCTGGGCGGATTGCAAAAAGCCGCGCACGCGCTCGGAATATTTCTCGATGTTCATACTCATTACCTCCTAGGATCATCCCGCCCGTATCGGCACGCGGATGATGGTTCCGGATCGACCCCCATTCCGGCGGATCGTCGAACGTCAGATTGCAGAACAATCTCCCGTTCTTGTATGACCGAGGTCAAGGTCCGGTTCGGACCGCGCCTCCTTCGATGATTCATATGGGAATTGATTTGTGGCTTTGAAGGGCGGCGCGAAAGCGCAACGACCGTTTTTTTTGCAAGGGGAACATCTGCCCTTAGGCTACAAAAAAACCCGGCTCTGTGTGGCCGGGTTTTCCATTCGAAAGCAGGGAAATCCTATTCGGAATCCGCAAGCACCGGTTCGGAGGCCTTTGGCTCCCCGTCGCCACCCTCTGCTGCTGCGGCCCGCGGCTGACGACGCGGACGGGGGGCTGCATTGCGGCGACGCGGTGCCCGCTCCCCACCGGTCGCACCGGCTTCCGCTTCGGCCACGGCCACCTCTGCCGGCACGCCTTCGATCACCGGCTGCGGGGTGGTATCGTCGATCACAGGCGCTGCGGCCTGCACGGGCTGAGGGCGCTCTGCCCGTTCCTGACGGTCGCCACGGTCCTGCCGTTCCTGACGATCAGGGCGATCCTGACGTTCCGGACGCTCGCGCCGGTCACGGCGATGTTCCCGGTCCTGATTGTTCTGGCGGGGCTGGGCCTGCTGCTGGACCAAAGGCTGTTCGTCCTGCTCGCCGGCGTCCGACGCATCGCCGGTCTCGAGACCGTCCTGATCGCCGTCTTCGTCCCGATCGCCGAAGTCGCCACGATCATCGCGCTGGAAGCGCTCCTGCATCTGGGCCTGGGCGGCTGCGATGATGCGATTGTAATGTTCCGCATGCTGCAGATAGTTTTCAGCCATCACGCGGTCGCCGGCACTCTGGGCGTCGCGGGCAAGCGCTGCATATTTTTCCGCAATATGCTGGGCAGTACCACGGATCTTCACGTCCGGACCGGAGCTGTCGAAAGTGCGGGTCAGCGGGTTGGAGCCTTTGCGGTTGAAATTGTTGTTACCGCCATTGCCGTTATTGCCACGCCCGCGACCGCGCTTGTTCTGCTGTCCTGGCCTCATCGAATGCTCACCTGTATTCTCGTTGTGATAACCAGCCCTTCCTTGCGGCCAACCCGCTTCGGTCAAGGCATTCAATTCGCCCGCATCCGCAACCTGGCGGAAACCGGGATCTTCCTTCGCCCCTTCCTCCGAGCAAAATTGCATCGGCAGGCAAGCGGGCGTTTCAGGCCGGACGCAAATTGTCCAGCGCAGACTGTCATGAGTGGCAAGCCCGCCCCACCGGCTCCCGTTCCGCAAAACGGATCAAGAGCCATAAGGCTTTGGAAGTGGCTTGCGCCCACCACGCTGCCTGAAGGTCAAGATTACTGAGTTCACGTCCCGGCGATTTCTGCCTCTCGCGGTCTCACGTCGGAAACCATCCCCTCGGCTGATCTGAAACTGGACGAACACCTCGTCCACCCCCGTCTGCCCGGTACGTGGCCGGAAACTATCGCGCTTCGCAGGGAAATCCAAGCACTTTCTCAGCCCCGCTGAAAAATATTACCAATTCGTCACATCAGGCCTTTGTCCGGCTCCAGGCTCGGTCACGGGCGTTCCGCTTGCCCACCGGAAGACCAGAACACGATCCTGCCCCCCCAGATCCTGCGCCGCCTCAAGCAGCTGAAAGCCTTTCTGCACAAAGAGAACGGAGACGCTGTCTTTCTGGTCGTAACCGATTTCCAGGGCAACCACGCCACCGGGCCCGAGCAGGGAACCGGCCTGTTCCGCAAGACTGCGATAGGCGTCCAGCCCGTCCCTGCCGCCATCGAGAGCGAGCAGCGGGTCGAAAAGGCGAACCTCCGGTGCCAGGCCGCGCACCACATCGGTGGCGATATAGGGCGGGTTCGAGACAATCAGGTCGAATGTGCCTTGGACGTCTCTGCCCCAATCGCTCCGGACGGCGGAAAAGCGGCTCTCAAGCCCCAGTTTTCTAGCATTGGCCAGGGCGGTCACGAGAGCGTCTTCTGAAAGGTCTACGCCCACTCCACTGGCATCGGGGCACGCGGAGAGTAACGCAAGGGCGATCGCTCCGGTTCCCGTCCCAAAATCGACGAAGCGTGAGCCTGCCTTCCTTTGAAGATAGGGCAGCGCCCTTTCCACGAGAATTTCCGTATCCGGCCGGGGTTCGAGCGTCTCGCGGGAGAGGGCAAGGTCCAGCCCGAAAAATTCCCTACGGCCAAGGATTCGGTGAACTGGCTCATGCCGGAGCCGTCTGGCGACGGCCGATTCCACCCGTTCGATTTCCTCGACGGAAAGCGGGCGGTCGGGGGAGACGATCAGATCGGTCGTCGACAGGCCGAGGATACCGGACACCAGAAGACGAGCATCCTGGCCTGCGTCCTCCAGCCCTGCCGCCGCGAACCGGCGCTTGGTCCCCGCCAGCAGGTCGCCAAGCCTTGTCACGGCTGTTCGCCGAGCTGGGCGAGCTGCCCGGCCTGATAATCGGCCAGAAGCGCATCGACGATCTCGTCGATTTCGCCCATCATCATGCGATCCAGCTTGTAGAGCGTAAGATTGATCCGATGATCGGTAACCCGGCCCTGCGGAAAGTTGTATGTGCGGATGCGTTCCGAGCGGTCACCGGACCCGACCTGGCTCTTGCGGTCGGCCGAGCGTTCGTTTTCTGCCCGCTGCCGTTCGATGTCGTATAGTCTGGAACGCAGGACCTGCATGGCTTTGGCACGGTTCTGATGCTGCGATTTTTCCGAGCTTGTCACGACAAGGCCTGTCGGCAAGTGCGTGATACGCACGGCAGAGTCGGTCGTATTCACATGCTGGCCGCCCGCACCCGAGGACCGCATCGTGTCGATGCGGATGTCTTCCGGGCGAATTTCGATATCGATCTCTTCGGCTTCGGGAAGTACGGCAACCGTGGCCGCTGACGTATGGATGCGCCCGCTCGCTTCGGTTTCCGGCACCCGCTGGACGCGATGCACGCCGGACTCGAATTTCAGTCGCGAAAACACGCCCCTGCCCGTGATCGTGGCGATGATCTCCTTATATCCCCCGGCTTCGCCTTCCGATGCGGAGAGCACCTCGACCCGCCAGTTATTGGCGCTGGCAAAGCGTTCGTACATCCGGAACAGGTCGCCGGCGAAAAGGGCTGCTTCCGATCCTCCGGTCCCTGCGCGAATTTCGACGATCGCGCTCTTTTCATCCGCTGCATCCTTGGGCAGCAGCAGGATCTGTATGTCCTTTTCCAGCCCCTCGAGCGTTTGAGCAAGCTCCGGCAGTTCGAGCTGCGCCATCTCCCGCATTTCCCGGTCCGTATCGCGATCGGAGAGCAGGATTTCCAGGCCAGCCTTTTCCTCGAGTGCCTTTTCATACTGCCGGATTTTGCCGACGACGGGTTGCAGTTCGGAATATTCGGAAGCGAGCTTGACATAGACATCCGCTGCCGGCCCGGCAGACATGCGCGCCTCGATCTCCCCGAAGCGGCGTTCCAGCTCGCGCATTTTCTCTACAGGCAGTTTTGCCAAGGCTTTGAACTCCAGAAATGGGATGATGACCGCAAATCAGAGCGGAATGTTGTTTTCCTCGGCGAAGCGCTGCAGCACTTCACGCATAGGCACCTTGGGCTTCACCTCGTTGAGGGCGGCTTCCATCACATTGGCAAGCTTGCCCACGTCCAGCCCCAGCAACATGGCCTTCACGGGGCCGATGGCGGCCGGGGACATGGAGACCGACCGGAAGCCCAGGCCGAACAGGGCCATGGAGGACAGCGGGCGTCCTGCCATTTCCCCGCACAGCGTTACCGGCGTCTGGTTGCGCTCGCTCGCCCGGACGATATCCCTGAGAATGCGCAGGAATGGGCGTCCGAGAATGTCGAAGCGATCGGAAACGCGGGCATTGCCGCGGTCGACCGCCATGGAGAACTGGAAAAGATCGTTCGATCCAACGGAGACGAAATCCACCTCCTGCATCAGTTCGTCCAGCTGCCACATCAGCGCGGGAACTTCCAGCATGGCGCCGAACTGAAGCCGCTTCGGCAGCGAATGGCCGAATTTGGAAAGATGTTGGACTTCCTTCTGGAAGAGATCCCTTACCTTCCGGATTTCCGACACTTCCGTTACCATCGGAATCATCATCTTGAGGTCCGCATCCGCGGAAGCCTTGAGAAGAGCCCGCAGCTGCGTGCGCAGGAGGCCCGGCCGGTCGAGCGAAAGGCGGATCGCCCGCCAGCCGAGCGCCGGATTTTCTTCCTCTTGCGAACGGAAATAGGACACGACCTTGTCGCCGCCGATGTCGAGCGTGCGGAAGGTAACCGGCCGCCCCGCCGCCTGGCGGATGACATTCCGGTAGAATTCCTCCTGTTCCTCGAGCTTGGGCAGCGTCGAGGCGATCATGAACTGCAGTTCGGTGCGGAAGAGCCCGACCCCTTCTGCCCCGCTCTCGATCAGCTGGGGAAGATCGACGAGCAGGCCCGCATTCATCAGCAAGCTGATGCGCTGACCGTCGCGGGTGACCGGCTCCACGTCGCGCAGCGCGCGGAACTGCTCCTGACGACGGGCGCGGAAGCGCACCTTTTCTTCATAGCTCTTCTGCAGGTCGGCAAGCGGCCGGATATGAACCTTGCCGTCATCGCCATCGATGATGACGGCATCGCCGTTTTCCGCCAGCGCCACGGCGCCCGTGGCCTGGCCGACGACAGGAATGCCCATGGCGCGCGCAACGATCACGATGTGGCTGGTAATCGCCCCTTCCTCAAGGACGAGACCACGAATGTTCGTGCGGGGATAATCGAGCAGTTCGGCAGCGCCCATGGCCCGGGCGACGATGATGGAATCATGCGGCAGAGAGGCGCCCGCAGCCTTCGACCCATAATCGGTCAGCTGACGCAGGAGACGGTTGGCCAGATCGTCGAGATCGTGCATCCGCTCGCGCAAATAGGGGTCGGTCAGGCGCATCATCCGCGCCCGCGTGTCGCTCTGCACCTTCTCGACCGCCGCTTCCGCCGTCAGGCCGTTGCGGATCGCCTCTTCCAGGCGCCGTACCCAGCCTCGGTCATGGGCAAACATGCGATAGGTTTCGAGGACCTCCCGGTGCTCGCCTTCCATCGACACTTCGCGGCGTGACAACATGTCATCGATGGATATGCGCAAGGAACTCATTGCATCGGCAAGCCGCGAGATTTCCTTGTCCGTATCCTCGTTGAGAAGATTGGTGACCACGATGCGCGGCTCGTGAAGAACCACGTGTCCGAGACCGATCCCGTCATTATACCCGTCCCCGTCGATGGTGACGGGACGCGTCAGATCGAGCTCGAGGCCCGGTTTCGTGATTTTCTTCAGCTCGCCGGTGGCGACCATTTCGGCCAGCACCATGGCGGTGGTCTCGAGCGCCTCGACCTCGTCCTCGCGATAGTTCCGCATCGCCTTGTTCTGGACGACGAGAACGCCGAGCGAACGGCCGGCGCGCAGGATCGGCACCCCCAGGAAGGAATGAAATTCCTCTTCGCCTGTCTCCGGCAGGTAGCGATAGGCAGGATGCGACTGGGCATCGGAAAGGTTGAGCGGCTGGGCGGAAGCCGCGATGGTGCCGACAAGGCCCTGGCCCATCTGAAGCTGGGCCAGATGCACGGCGCCCTTGTTCAGACCTTCGGTCGCGTAGAGCTCAAGCACGCCATCTGCGCGAAGCACATAGACCGAGCACACCTCGGCGACCATGTTCTGGGCGATCTGGCGTACGATGCGGTCGAGGCGCTCCTGTGGCTCCAACGGTTCCGCCATCAACTCGCGCAACCGCTTGAGCAGAACGCGCGGACCCGCAGACAGGTCTCTCATCGCGTAGGCTCCTAAGATCTGAGTTCCCCACCCGGCCGCCGACTGGCAGCCGGATCATCCGACCGGAAATCCGGCCGGCAAATCAACTCTTATCGAGACCGTAGCAGGAATGCAAAGTCCTGACCGCGAGTTCTGCATAAGGCCCGTCGATCAGGATAGAGATCTTGATTTCAGACGTGGTGATAGCCTTGATGTTGATGCCCTTCTCGGCCAACGCCCGGAAGGCGGAAGCGGCAACGCCGGCATGGCTGCGCATGCCGATACCGATCACCGAAACCTTCACCAGACCGGATTCGCTCTGCGCGACGTCATAGCCGATCTTGTCCTTGTTATCGGCGAGAACCTTCTTGGCCTTCTCCAGATCGCCGGAGGGAACCGTAAAGGTCATGTCCGTGCGCGAACCATCTTCCGAGATGTTCTGCACGATCATGTCGACATTGATATGCGACTCGGCCAGCGGGCCGAAAATCGCGGCGGAAACGCCGGGGCGGTCCGCAAGGCGCCGGAGCGAAATCTGGGCTTCATCCTTGGCATAGGCAATGCCGGTTACGACTTCCTGTTCCACGATCTCTTCCTCGTCGCAAATCAACGTACCGGGCGGATTGACGGGATCACCCATGCCCGGTGCATCGGGATCCTCGAAGCTTGAACGCACAAAGGTGCGCACCTTGTGAACCATGGCAAGCTCGACCGAGCGTACCTGCAGGACCTTTGCGCCGAGCGATGCCATTTCGAGCATTTCCTCGAACGCGATCTTCTTGAGGCGTCGCGCCTTGGGCTCGATCCGCGGGTCCGTGGTGTAGACACCGTCCACGTCCGTGTAGATGTCGCAGCGATCCGCCTTCACGGCAGCGGCAATCGCCACGGCCGACGTATCGGACCCACCGCGGCCGAGCGTTGCGACCCGGTTGTCCGGTCCCAGACCCTGGAAACCCGCGACAACGGCCACCTGGCCCTCGCCCATGCGCCGGATGATCTCGCCACCTTCGATATCGAGAATACGCGCGGCGCCATGGGCGTTGTCCGTGCGGATCGGGATCTGCCAGCCCTGCCAGGAGCGGGCATTGATTCCCATGGACTGAAGCGCGATCGCCAGCAGGCCCGCCGTGACCAGTTCTCCCGAAGCGACGATGGCATCATATTCGCGCGCATCGAAGAAAGGCGTATCGGCCCCGGTCACCTTCGGCATGTTCTGCACCCAGTCGACCAGTTCGTTGGTCTTGCCGGACATCGCAGAAACCACCACGGCGACTTCGTGCCCCGCATCCACTTCCCGTTTGACGTGACGGGCTACATTGTGGATGCGTTCCAGATTGGCCACCGAAGTGCCGCCGAATTTCATCACGATGCGTGCCATAGGCATATTCCACAGGAAGGGCGCCTCCGGGCGAGGCGCGCGGCCAAACAAACGGCACCCCGAAAGGGTGCCGCACTTCGAAGATCCGCGCACTTCGGAAAGGGCACGGAAGTTGCGCGGTCTCTTATCGAAAACGGGGATTAGGCGCAATGGAAAAGGCAGGACCGCAGCACGAAGAAGCGGCTTTCGAAGCCCTGCCCGACAGCCGGCAGGTCACGGATCCGACGAGGTGATCGCATCCAGGCGAAGAAGAAGCTTGCGGTCAAACTTGTCGCCCTGTTCAAACATCCAGGCAATCGCCTGTTTTCCGCTCCAGGCATTCTTGTAAGGGCGAATACTCGTTAGGGCATCATAGACGTCGCAAATTGTGGATATCCGCACATAGGGTGACAGGGCATCGCCCCGGAGCCGATGCGGATAGCCGCTCCCGTCCAGGAACTCGTGGTGGTACCGGCAGATATCGAGAACCAGTTCCGGCATGTCGGGATAGGTCAGGAGACGCTGATATCCGAGTTCGGGATGGTTGCGGATAATCTGGCGCTCGACATCCGTGAGGCTGCCGCGCTTGTTCAGGATCACGGAAGGAATGAGAAGCTTCCCGCAATCGTGCAGGATACCCGCTATCCCGAGGAGGTTGATTGTCGCCTCATCGTAATCCATGGCCTGACCGACCGATGTCATCAAAGCGCCCACGGCGATCGAATGAACGAATGTTCCCTCGTCCTTGGTCTTCAGACGGGTCATCTCCAGCAGCACGGCCGGCCCCTCCGCCATGCGGGCCTTCAGCTCCCTGGATACGGGGGTCAGGTCTTCGAGGCTTTTCGTCTCACCGGAAACAAGACTGGCAAACTCGGCCTTGACCGTGGTGGTCGCCCGGCTCAGCGTCTCTGCCGCCCGCCGGAATTTCACCTCGTCGGCTTCCCGCATGCGGTCCGACGAGGGCTTGGAAATGGCAGCGCCCGATGCAGCACCGCGGGACGTATTCACGAAAACAAATTCCGCCGGGGCTGCGGCTATGGCTTCGATATCGTCCTCATCGTCGAGAATGAAACGCCGTTTGCTAAAATCTGAAACCGAACATTCGACGGCTTCGATATACATGCCCTTGCGCAACTGATTTTTGGGTATTCGAACAACAGTCATTGTGCTCACAAAAATAAAGAAATTGCCCAATCGCAACCATAGCCCGGAGTGTGTAAAAAATTAGTAATTCTCGATGGACAAATTCAAACGAAAGCAACCGGGGGCGCGCCGAAGACGCATGAGCGGTCCAGGATTGGTCTGCTGCTGAATTTGATGAATGAGCCTTCAGGCGGCTGGGCAGAGCTATAAGGGCGGCGTCCACGCCACGGCTGACAGCACCTCCGGCCAGCGGCAATCGGCCGTCCTGGAGCCAGGGACCGGGCCATCCAGCACCGACGTTGCCCGCCCCGGCTTATTCACTCCGCCAACAGTCTGAGCTGCCGAATATCGGTCGATGCAAGACGGATTCCCTCCTGCAAGGACCTGGCCCGTCTCTGATATCGTTGTTCCGATGGCAGGCGGTCCTGCCCTGCATCACGCACCATGGCGATGAACTGTGCGACACGCTCGGCGAACTGATCATTGCCGCCCCGCCGGGGATCGATGAAAATCAGGAGCTGGCCCGTCTTCGGCGCGTCGGCGCCGGGATATCCGGCAAAATCCACCTCGGCGGCAAACTGTCCTCCCGTAAGGGCGGAGGCGAGTATCTCCACCATGAACGACAGCGCGGCGCCCTTGTGTCCACCGAACGGGAGGATGCCGCCACGTTCGTTAATGGCGGCCGGATCGTCGCTGAGTCGCCCTTCTCCATCGACGCCTGTCCCCATCGGCACCTTGCGCCCTGCCCCCGCCGCAATCCTGAGATCCCCGTGAGACATGTTGCTCGTTGCAAAATCGAAGATGACAGGATCGGCTCCCGAAACCGGCGTTGCAAAGGCGATGGGATTTGTGCCGAGCACGCGTTTTCGTCCGCCGGGCGGAACCACGACTTTCGCGCCGGTGACTACGCTGAGCCCCACAATGCCGTCCCGCGCAAAATCCTCGAGTTCCGGCCAGAGCGCGCTGAAATGATGGGAATTGCGGATCGCCACCACAGCGATGCCGGTTGTCGCGATCATGCTGCCGATTCTTGGCCGAAACAGCTCGAAAGCCGGTTGCGCAAAGCCGTTTCGGGCATCGATGCGCAGGAAGGAGGGGCCCACCTCTTCGGCGGAGGGTTCCGCCTTGCCGTCTGCCCATCCGGTTTCGAGATTGCGGACATAGCCGGGGATGCGAAAAATGCCGTGGCTATGGCAGCCGTCCCGCTCGCAGGCGGCACAATTATCGGCAAGAATGGCGGCCACGGTTTCGCTTGCGCCATGCTTCAGGAAGATGCGTTTCAGCAGTGCACGCAGGTCGTCGAACGAAAGTGTCACCGTATCCTGCGCATTCTGCATGATTGTGCTTCTCCTCAAGCCACGGCCTGGGCGCCCGTAATTTCGACCAGCGAACCGCAGATGAATTGTGCTTCATCCGATGCCAGGAAGGCAACCAGGGCCGCGACTTCTTCCGGCTTGCCGATACGGCCAAAGGGGACGAGCCTGTCCAGATCGGCGATGGTCCGGCCCGAGCGCGTCACGCCTGCTTCCAGCATGGGTGTATGAATTTCGCCGGGGCAAACGGCGTTGACGCGGATCTTGTCGGGTGCATAGTCGCGCGCAAGGTTTTGGGTGAAGGCGGCAACGGCCGCCTTGGTCGTGTTGTAGGCAATGTGGTTCGGGGCGGGATAAAGACCCCATTGCGAGGCCGTGTTGACGATGGCGCCGCCCCCGGCAGCAATCATCTTCGGCAAGGCTGCCCGGCACAGATGGAACATCGACGTCAGGTTGACGGCAAAGCTCAGGTCCCAGTCCTCGTCCGTGAGCGAGAGCAGGTTGCCGCGCCGGTTGATCCCGGCATTGTTGACGAGAACGTCGAGCCGGCCTTTCAGCCCGGCGCTCTTCTCGATCAGCGTGACACAGTCCGCCTTCCGGGAGATATCGGCAATGATGGCTTCGGCAGCAAACCCGTCCGAGCGGATCGCGGAAACGGTTTGCTCCGCCAAGGCCTCATTCGCATCGGTGACCACGACAAGCGCGCCCTCGGACGCCAGGCGCTTCGCAATCGCCGAACCGATGCCACCACCGGCCCCGGTCACGACCGCCACTTTTCCCTCGAAACGTTGCATTGATATTCTCCCTTATCGAATGTAGCTGCCGCCATTCACGTCCAGCGTCGCGCCGTTCAGCGAGGCCTGCGAGGGACGGAAACAGAAGGCGACAAGATCGGCCACATGATCCGGCTCGGCCATTTCGCCAATCGGGATATCGGCGACCGCCGCCTGCTTGCCGTTCTTCGTCACGAAGTCATCGGCCATGTCGGTGCGCACCCAGCCGGGTGCAATGGCGATTGCCGTGACGCCGTCGGGACCGAAGGAACGGGCGATGGATTTTGTCAGGCTGATCAGCGCCGCCTTGTTCGCCCCATAGGGCATGGCATCCGCCGCATAGCCACGCTGGCCGGCACGGCTTGCCATGTTGACGATCCGCCCGCCGCCATTTGCCCTGAAGTGGCGGATCGCTTCCTTGGACAGGTCGGCCGCAGCGAAGAAATTGATGCGGAAGTCCCGTTGCCAGACCGCATGCCATTCGTCAGGGTCCGCCTCAACGGAAACGCGGCTGAGAATGCCGGCATTGTTGACGAGCCCGGTGATCCGGCCTGCGGCGGCAAGCGCCGTCTCCCAGAGTTCGAACGCACCGTTCTCGGCGGAAAGATCGGCCGAAACGATCAAGCCCTTGCCGCCGATCTCGGCATTCAGGCTCTCGGCACCTGTCTTGTCACGTCCGTAATGGATGACCGGACGTGCGCCTTCTGCGGCAATCGCCTTGACAATGGCGCGGCCGATGCCGCCCGAAGCGCCGGTGACGAGAATGGTCTGGCCTGCGAGAGACTGGCTCATGCTCTTACCCTTTCGCGAGATCGCCGACCTGCGGACCCCATGTATCGGAGAGCGCGAAACCCTCGCGGAACGGATCGTCCTTCTCCATTCGCAACTGCTCCCGGCCATAGACATAGCCGCGGCCGCTGATGCGCGGGAAGACGGCGGGCTTGCCGCCCACCTCGGTCACGCCGAGCGCCTCGGCCACGAACTCGCCGCCGATGATGGAGCGGGACACACGCCGGTCTCCGGCCTTGACCTCGCCGCGCGCAAGAAGCGTGGCGAGATTGGCGGAGCTGCCCGTTCCGCAGGGCGAGCGGTCGACACGGCCGGGTTTCAGCGTCGTGCAGGTGCGGATCGCCCCATCCGGCTCTCTGTCGCGGAACATTACATAGGCAATCTCGTCGATCCCTTCGAGAACGGGATGTCTGACTCTGACCTGTTCGGCGAGCAGCGCCTTCAGCTCGATGCCCGCCTCGGCAAGGGCGCGGGCATTTGCGGGGACAATCGAAAGCCCGATCTGCCCAACATCGACAAGCGCGTAATAAACGCCCCCGAAGGCGATATCGAGCCGGATGCGGCCCCATTTCGGCGTATCGATCTCGCAGTCCAGCGCTTCGGCAAAGCTTGCGACATTGTCGAGGCTGACGGCGATGCAACGGCCATCCTTGACCTGCGCACGGGCCGTCACCAGACCGGCGGGCGTATCGAGGCGAACGAGGGTTTCCGGTTCCACCGCTTTCACGCGCCCGCTTTCGATCAGCGCGGTGACGACACAGATGCAATTGCTGCCGGACATGGGATGGGCACGATCCGGCTGCAGCACGATGAAGCCCGCATCCGCATCCGGCCGGGTGGGAGCGGTCAGGAGATTGACCGACATCGCCACATGGGCGCGTGGCTCGAAGGTCACGAAACGGCGCAGGCTGTCGTCGACCGTATTGATGTGGTTCATCTTGTCGAGCATGGTCGCGCCGGGGATCTCGGGCGCGCCGCCGATGATGACCTTGCCGATCTCGCCCTGGCAGTGGACGAGCAGGATGTCGAGAGCGTTGTCAAACTGCATCACGCCTCTCCCTTGATGTACCAGCCCCAAGGCTCGTCGCTTCTGAACCGGGTGATCTGCTTGGTCTCGAGATAGTTCTCGAAGCCCCAGCGCCCAAGCTCGAGGCCGATGCCGGACTGCTTGTAGCCGCCCCAGGGTGCTTCGGTGAAGGTGGGCTGCGAGCAGTTGATCCAGACGATCCCGGCGCGGAAGGCGGAGGCCACGCGCTCGGCGCGCGCCTCGTCCTTCGACATCACGGCGGCAGCGAGGCCGAAGCGGCTGTCATTCGCTAGCCGGATCGCCTCCTCCTCCGTCTCGAAGGGGCGGATGCAGACGACGGGTCCGAAGATTTCCTCGCGCCAGGCATCGCTTTCGAGCGGAAGGTCGGTGAGGATGGTCGGCTCGAGGTAATAGCCCTTGTCGAACCCGTCGGGGCGCTTGCCGCCGCAGGCAAGGGTCGCGCCCTCGGCCTTCGCCTTTTCGATGGCGGCGATCACGTTCGCATGCTGGCGCGCCGAGACGAGCGGGCCGAGAAGCACGCCCTCGTCAAGCCCGTTGCCGATGGTGATCTTCTTCGTCTCCTCGATCAGACGCGCGAGCAGCTTCTCGTAGATGCCCTGCTGCACCAGCACGCGGGAGGTGGCGGAGCAGACCTGGCCCTGGTTCCAGAAGATGCCGAACATGATCCATTCGACGGCCTCGTCGATATCGGCATCATCGAAGACGACGAAGGGCGACTTGCCGCCGAGTTCGAGGCTGACACGCTTGATGTCGCGGGCAGCGGCGGCCATGAGCTTCGAGCCCGTCGGCACGGAGCCGGTAAAGGCGAGCTTGTCGACCAGCGGGTGATCGACAAGGGCCTGACCGGCGACGGCGCCGTATCCGGTCACCACATTGAGCACGCCCTTCGGCAGGCCGGCTTCGTGCGCGATGGATGCGAGTTCGAGTGCGGTGAGCGACGTGTTTTCCGCCGGCTTCAGCACCATGGTGCAGCCGGCGGCAAGCGCCGGGGCCACCTTCCATGCCGCCATCAGCAAGGGATAGTTCCAGGGAATGATCGCACCGACAACGCCGAGCGGCTCCTTTACGGCCTTCGCGGTGAAGCGGGCATCGCCGAGCGGAATGGTTTCGACCGAATGGGCATCGAACGCTTCGGCCAGTCCTGCATAGAAGTCGAAGCAGCCGGCAGCGTCGGCAATATCCCAATCGGCTTCCGGGAATGGCTTGCCATTGTCCAGAACTTCGATGCGTGCGATCTCCGCCTGACGGGCACGGATGCCGGCCGCAATGGCGCGAAGATATTTTGCGCGTTCGGCGCCGGACAGCTTCGGCCAGCCATCCTGATCGAAGGCGCGCCGCGCCGCCTTGACGGCGAGATCCACATCTTCACCCGTCGCGGCGCTGAAGCGATGGAAGACCTCTTCCGTCGCCGGATTGATGGCATCGATCCATTCATGGCTGCGCGAGGCGGTCCACTGGCCGTCGATGTAAAGCATGTCGTGCATGGCAGTCTCCAAGTCTCACAACCGGTCGGCGCGGTAGGGCGTCATATCGACCGGCGGCGTGATGCCGGAAATGAGGTCGCCCATCAGCCGGGCATTGGTGGCGGCATAGGTGAGGCCGAGATGGCCGTGGCCGAGGGCATAATAGAGGCCTTTGTGTTTCGCGGACGCGCTCATGACAGGAACCGTATCCGGGAAGGCCGGGCGATGGCCCATCCATTCGGTGAAGTCCTTCACCTGCAGGCCGGGCAGTGCTTCCTTCGCGCGCTTCACGGTGATTTTCGAGCGGCGATAATCGGGCGCAGCCTCGATCCCGGCCATTTCCACCGTACCACCGACGCGGATACCGCCCGCCGTTGGCGTGACCATGAAGGCCTTGGCCGGCCAGATGATCGAATGGCGCATGGAAATGCCGGGATCCATGATCTGGGTGTGATAGCCGCGCTCCGTTTCCAGTGGCATCGGCTCACCGAGCACGCTCGCCATGCGCGCCGAGAAGACACCGGCCGCAAGCACGGTCTTGTCTGAGGCGATGGTGCGGCCGTCGCGCAAGCGAATGGCGGTGACGCCCGCCTCGCCCGTCTCAAAACCCGCGACCTCGCCTGTCACGATGGTGCCGCCGAGTGCCTGGAATTTCTCCGCAAGGGAGACGACGAGCTTGTAGGGGTCGGAGATCGAGCGATTGTCCGGAAAGAGCACGGCCTTGGCGATGCCAGTCGTCAGCGCCGGCTCGAGATCGCGGATGGCGTTCGCGCCGAGGATTTCGTGGCGGAAGCCGAAGCGTTCGAGGATTTCGACATGGTCGCGGTCCGCCTTGAACTCCGCCTCGTCGGCATAGAGGCTGAGGCAGCCTTCCGCACTCAGCATGTGCGCAAGGCCCGTCTCTTTCAGCAGCGCGCCAAGATCCTCATGTACCCGGTGGCAAAGCACGGCGCCCTGTTCCTCCAGCTTGCGCAGCTTGGAGGGCCGGCTCGCATCGAGGAAGCGCAGGAACCAGGGAACGAGCTTCGGCATGTAGGAGGGCCGGACACGGACCGGCCCTTCCGGATCGAGCATCCAGCCCGGCATCTGCTTCCAGATCGCCGGACGGGAGGCGGGCATGAATTCGGTGACCGCAATCGATGCCATGTTGCCATAGCTGGCGCCCTTGCCCGGCCCGTCCCGTTCGATGAGGGTAACGGAATGGCCCCGCTTTTGCAGGTCATAGGCCATCGTCGTGCCGATGACGCCTGCGCCGATGATGGCAATCGTGGCCATGCCCGTATCTCCTCCCGGTTCAGATTACCACTTCAGGATCGGTTCCATGGCAGCGCGGAACTCTGCCTTTTCGTCGTCGGTGAGGGGCCCGAGCGGTGCGCGGCATTCGCCGACCGGCATGCCCTGCAGCTCGCAGCCATACTTGATCTTCTGGACAAACTTGCCGCTCTCCAGGATGTTCATCGCGCGGTAGAGCACCTTCATCATGTCGCGGGCCTTGCCGAGATCGCCGGACTTGTAGGTACGGTCGAGATCGCAGACAGCCTTGCCCATGCAGTTGGACGGGCCGCAAATCCAGCTTTCGGCACCCCAGAACATGAAGTCGAGCGCGATGTCGTCGGAACCGGAGACGAGCTGGATCTTGCCCTCGTAGCGGCTGGCAATGTCGATCGCGCGCTGCAGAACGCCCGAGCTTTCCTTGATGCCGATGACGCGCGGATTGTCGGCGAAATGGTCCATCAGCTCGAAGGAAATGTCCGAGCCATCCTTGGCCGGATAGCTGTAGAGCACGAGGTTGACGTCGACGGCGCCGAGCACGGCTTCATAATGCCGGATCAGTTCTTGCTGGGTCGGGCGCGTGTAGAAGGGGGGCGCGAGAAGAACGGTGTCATAGCCGATCTCCTTGGCCATGGCGGTCTGCTCGATGACTTCGCGGGTGGCCGGCGCATTGGTGCCGGCGATCAGGAGCTCGCCGGGCCTGGCGAAATCCTTAACGAACTGCAGCACCTCGCGGCGCTCTTCGGTCGACTGAGAGAAGTATTCGCCGGTCGAGCCGTTCGGCACCCAGCCGGTGACGCCCGCTTCGCGCAGATGCACGAGCAGTTTTTCGAAGGCCTTGAAGTCAATCTGGCCAGCGGCATCGAACGGGGTAACGAGAGCGGGCATGACGCCGGAGAGTTTCATGGGACGGGCTCCTTGCAGGAATGGATCAGATGGCGAGCTTGGCAAGAATGCGGCTCTCGATGAGGGAAACGGCCCGCGTCAGCGGGAAGGCGATCACGAAGTAGATGAGTGCGACGACCGTCAGAACCTCGACAGGCCGCGCGGTATTGTTCGAGATATTCTGACCGACGAACATCAGGTCCGCCATGCCGACGGCGGAAACCAGCGCGCTTTCCTTGAAGAGGCTGACGCAGTTGGAAAGCAGTGTCGGAATCGCGCGCAGCACCGCCTGCGGCAGGATGACATTCACCACCTGCACCCGCTTCGGCAGGCCCAGCGCGACGCAGGCATCCAGCTGTTCGCGACCGATGGATTTCAGCGAGGCGCGGAAGGTCTCGGACGTGATCGCGCCCATGTAAAGCGTCAGCGCGATGATGCCCGAGGCGAGGTTCGAAAGCTCCGTGCCGAGAATCAGCGGCAGACAGAAGAAGATCCAGAACAGCTGGATCAGCACCGGGGTTCCGCGGAAGAATTCGACGTAGATGCCCGAAACGGTGCGCAGGATCAGGCTGTTCGACGAACGGGCAAGCCCGACAAGGAAGCCGAGCGAGCAGCCGAGCACGATGCAGATGAGCGTCAACTTCAGCGTTGTCCAGAGGCCGAGAGCGAGCGCGGTCTGGAACTTGGCGAGCACATGGAAATCGAGAGACATGGCCCGCTCCTCAGCTCATCAGGATCTGGCGGCGGCGTTCAAGCCAACCGACGATTTGCGAAATCGAGAAGGAGACGGCGAAGTAGATCAGCGCCGCGATGGTGAAGGTTTCGATGGGGCGATAGGTTTCGGTCGCGAGCGACTTCGCCTGATACATCAGGTCCTGTACGGCGACGATCGCCACGAGTGCCGTCTGCTGGAAGATGCCGATGCCATTGGTGAGCAGCACCGGAATGGAGGCGCGGATGGCGGATGGCAACACGATGTAGAGCACGCGTTGCAACGGCGAGAGGCCCAGCGCAATACCCGCATCGATCTGTTCGCGGGGTACTGCCTGGATGGCGGCGCGATAGGCTTCCGCATTGAAGGCCATGAGGTTCAGGCCCAGCGCCATGATGCCCATGGTGACCGAGCCGAGAAACACGTTGAACAGCATGGGCACGCAATAGAAGAACCAGACGATCTGGACGATGGCCGGCGTGCAGCGGAAGAACTCGACGAAGAGCATGGCCGGCAAGCGCAGGACGGCGACGCGGCTCATCAGCAGCAGCGCCAGCGGAAAGCCGAGAACGATGCCGATAAGGTTGGCGGCAACCGTCAGCTCGACTGTCACCAGGAGCCCCTGCATCAGAGGTCCAAGCGAGACGGCATTGAAATCGAACGTGTAGTTCATGACGGTCTGCCTTCAGTGCTTGATGTGGAAGACGCGGTCGATGAATTCCTTCGTGCGCTCCTCGCGCGGTGCGCCGAGTACCTGTTCCGGTGGCCCATCCTCCACCACCACGCCGCCCGCGCAGAAGATCACGCGGGACGCGATGTTCTTCGCGAACCACATGTCATGCGTCACGATCATCATCGGCATGTTCTGGCCGGCCAGCTGCAGGATGACCTGCTCGACTTCCGCAACAAGTTCCGGATCGAGGGCGGAGGTGACCTCATCGAAAAGCATCAGCTTCGGATCGAGCATCAGCGCGCGCGCAATCGCCACGCGCTGTTTCTGTCCTCCGGAAAGCTGTGCGGGATAGGCGGTCGCCTTGGCACCGAGGCCGAAACGCTCGAGCAGCGCCTTGCCACGCTCCATGGCGGAAGCCTTCTTCTCGCCGCGCACCTTGCAGGGGGCCAGAATGAGGTTTTCAAGCACGCTCAGATGCGGAAACAGGGTATAATGCTGAAAGACCATGCCGATCTGGCGGCGGACATCCGTATCGATCAGCGTTTTCCTGCCCGGCCCTTCGGACGAGATATAGGGCTTTCCGCCAAAGGTGATCGCGCCGCTGTCGATCTGCTCCAGACCCATCATCACCCGGAGCAGCGTGCTCTTGCCGCCGCCGCTCGGCCCGATGACGACCACCCGCTCGCCGGGCTTCATTTCGATATCCAGGCCCTGAAGGACCTTGATGGTCGATACATAGCTCTTGTGGAGCGACTGGATTTTCACAAGCGGTGCAGTCTCGGTCGACATGGCAATCCCCGGCAATCGATGGCGGATGAGGGCCGGCCGGAAGACCGGCCCCGTTGCGCTTGGGAGGTTTACTGGGCGCCCTTGAGGACTTCGTCGACAGCCTTGTGGATCAGCTCGTCCACATGGCCGGTCGCAACCTTTTCCTCCAGGAAGATGTCGACGACGGCCTTGTCGGCGGCTGAAAGAGACAGGGGAAGGCCAAAGGCAACGCCCTGCTTGGCGAGCGCCGGCGTCGGGTTCATCGCAACGGCCCAATCCGGGTTGGACTGGAGGAAGAGCTGGTTGGTGTCGGACGCATCGACGAGGATATCGGCGCGCTTGGAGACGACCGCGAGGCGGGTCTCGTCATTGCCGGGCAGGCGCAGGATCTGCGCATTCTTGACCGCGGCCGAGATGGCCTTGTCCTGCGCCGTGCCGGACATGACGGCAAGCGTGACATCCGGCTTGTCAATGTCGGCGATGGTCGAGGCACCCGCCGGGATCTTCGGGTTCTCCTTGTTGTAGGCGAGCGAGATCTGGTACTCCATCGCCGCGATCGAGAACTGCACGGCCATGGCGCGGACCGGGGTGCGGTTCAGCGCCAGCGACATGTCCCACTTGCCTGCCTGGAGTCCGGCGACGATGTTGTCCCAGGTCGTGTCGACGAATTCCGGCTTTACCTTCAGCGTATCGGCGAATTCGCGGCAGAGATCGGCAAAGAAGCCGGAATATTCGCCGGATGCCGGATCGCGCATGATGTAGGGCGGCGCGACCGCTGCGCCGCAACGCAGAACCCCTGCTTTCTGCACACCCTGCCAGTAACCTTCACCCTCGGCAGCATGTGCCGTGGACATGGAGCCGGCCGCGACGAGCGCGACGACCGGGAGCGCCTTCAGCGCGGACATCAAGAATTTCGAGAACATGCCATTTCCTCCGTTGGGCGAGCGCCAGTGCACCCGTGCGTTCCACTCGTCGGCTGCAACCGATCTTGTCAAATTATGTCGGCTCAGTGTCGACTGACGAATTTATGTCGCCAACATGTCGACAATGTCAAGACGGAAAAAGAACTTGTCGACTTGCTGTTTTTGAGGCCCTATGGTGCGCCGAATACGCAATCGAGGTTTGGGAATTGGAAGAGCTGGAGCAGAAAAGAGCCCGTGGCACGGGCTGGAAGAGCGTCTACGACACGCTGCGCAGCGAAATTCTGGCCCTGACCCTGCCACCCGGCCAACTGCTTGATGAAACGACGCTCGCCGAGCGATTCGACATGTCGCGCTCACCCGTCCGGGAGGCACTGATCCGTCTGGCCGGGGAGGAACTGGTGGTCACGCTCGCCAACCGCTCCACCATCGTCGCCCCCATAGAGGTTGCGACATTCCCGAAATATGTCGAGGCGCTCGACATTGCCCAGCGCATGAACACGCGCCTTGCGGCGGCACTGCGTACGGATGCAGACCTGAAGATCATCGCCCGGCGGCAGAAGGAATTCGAGGCGGCGGTCAAGACGGGCAATCACCTTGCCATGTCAGAGGCCAACAAGCGCTTCCACATGGCCATCGCCCATGCCGGCAAGAACAGCTATCTGGCCAATTTCTACGAGCGCCTTCTCGGTCAGGGCCAGCGCATGCTGCATCTCCATTTCGAATATCTGGAGCGTACGCATGAAGGCTATCTGCTCACGGACGAGCACAACCTCATGCTGGAGGCAATTCGCGACAAGGATGTCGAGCGCGCCGACGAACTCGCCCATGCCCACACCCGCCAGTTCCAGGACAACTTCATCAACTTCATGCGCGAGAACTACACGACCGACGTCTCGCTCGTGCCGCTGAGCGCGGCCGAATAACACCGCAAGCCCGAGAAATCGTGCATTCCCGTTCCCTTGGTCAGGCAGTCTGGCGCGAAGACTTGTCGATGAGATAGGCGCGGACGGAGCTGTCTTCCGTCAAGCCTATGGCCCGCGAGAACGCCGCTGCGATGGCTTGCCGGTCAATGGCCAGCTGCTGGAGCAGATGCGCCTTGAGCGCCCAGAACGGCTGGTAGTCTCCCGTCAGGGCTTCGGGCAACTGAGCGAGTTCACGAAGACCCGCTTCCGGGCCATGCACTTCGGCTGTGGCAGCCGCCAGTCCGACCATATTGCCGATCGTGGGTGCCTTCTGCGCCAGTTGCAGATGCAGTGCCCACGCCGGCAAACGCAAATCCGCGCCCGTCATGCGGGACTGGACCAGCACCGACTGAATTGCCGCCTCCAGCTGGAAACGCCCTGGCTGCTTGAGCGATCCGGCCGCTCGCAACCTGCCCTCAGCCTCACGCGCCATCGGCAGGTTCCAGAGCGCGGTATCCTGCTCGACCAACGGCACATAGCGCCCCTCCGCCCGTCGCGCGACGCTGCGGCTTTCGCAAAACAGCATCAGTGACAGAAGCCCGAGAGCCTCCGCATCCTGTGGCCGCAATTCCACCAGAACCCGCGCCAGCCAGATCGCTTCTTCGGTCAGCCCCTTGCGCGTCTGGTCGTCGCTACCCGCGCTATCCCAGCCCTGCCCATAGGCGGCGTATATGGCCTCGAGCACATCGTCCATACGCTGATCCAGCTGATCCTCCTCTGGCACTTCGAAGGCGATACCCGTGTCCTTGATGCGCGCTTTGGCCCGGCTCAGCCGCCGGCCCATCGTGTCCGGCGAAACAAGGAAGGAGGAGGCAATACGCTCGGCCGTGAGCCCCAGCACGGTTTGCAGCATCAGCGGTGTCCGCGCGGCAGCGTCGATTGCCGGGTGGGCGCATACAAACATCAGCTCCAGCCGCTTGTCGCCAATCAACGGCATGTCCTCGGTTTCTGTCGGGGCGAGGACCAGCAGGCTGCTGGTCGTTTGCTCGCGTGTTTTCTGCGCCCGCGCTCCATCGCGCAGACGGTTACGCGCCGCGACCATCAGCCAGGCATCGGGATTGGCGGGAACTCCTCGGCTGGGCCAGATGTGGAGCGCTTTGGCAAAGGCCTCGGACAGGGCGTCTTCGGCAGCGGCCACGTCCCGCCACTGACGGGCAAGATAGGCGAGCAGACGTCCATAAGAGGTGCGGGCAGCCTTCTCCGCTGCCCGCCGCCCGTTTTCGTGAAGCGCGCCGTCCAAGGCTTAGCCCTGGCCCGGCCCAGAGAGCACGGGTCGCACTTCGACTGCGCCATGGGAGGCCGCCGGGCAGCGCGCCGCCCAGGAGAGCGCGGCATCGAGATCGGGCACCTCAACCACGACGTAACCGGCCAGCTGTTCCTTGGTGGTGGCCACCGGCCCGTCCTGTACCAGGCGATTGCCGGACTGAATGCGCACCGTGGTCGCCGTGGAAGGGGGCATCAGCCCATCCCCCTTGATCATGACACCCGCTTCATAGAGGGCGCCGATATAGGCGTTCCATGCGCCCCAATAGGGCCCGGTACGTTCCGCTTGGTCACGCTGTGCAGCGATCTCGGCATCGTTCTCATAAAACATCAGCATGTATTGCATTGGCTTACCCTTGTTCCTTGTTGCTGAGGCGGCTCATCCGGCTCTGCAACACTGACGCGGGTGGAGCTGCCATTCGGACAGAGCCTAGAACAATATTTTTCAGCAGAGAAGCGCCCGGCGAACCGAGCAGTTGTCACAAGGGGCCAGCCTCCTGGAAACGGATTGTCTCAACGGGACAAGGTCACCCCCCTTGCAGACCGTATTCACCGCCACATCTTCTGTAAGGTGGTTCGCTGGGGAGGTTCAACTCCGCAAGGCAGGAAGGTGGAACGGTGATAGAAGAAATCTGGTCGACAATCGTGCACGAGTTCTCCGATGTCCCGGACCTGTCGACCATAACCCGTATCACCGTGCGCCTGATCATCGCGGCCCTGCTGGGCGGTGTGCTCGGTTACGAGCGTGAGCGAAAGGGCAGAAGCGCCGGTCTGCGGACCCATATGCTGGTTGCCGTGGGCGCAGCGCTATTCGTGCTGGGTCCTCTCCAGACCGGCATGGCGATAGGGGATCTGTCGCGGGTCCTGCAGGGGGTAGTCCAGGGGATAGGTTTTCTCGGCGCAGGCGCGATCATCGTCCGCTCGGCGAAACGCGAAGTGGAAGGCCTGACAACCGCTGCCAATATCTGGACGACGGCCGGGATCGGCGTGATCGCGGGGCTCGGAATGGAGGTGACCGCCGTGCTCTCCACCGCGATTGTCCTGATCATTCTAGCGGTGGTGCCGCTTGTCGTGCCGGAGCAGGCGAAATCGGATACGCAAACGGGGGACAGCGATCCACGCTAGTGAAATAGAGGGCCGTTGCGACTATATCTGGCAGATCGACGCCAGGGAGCGGAGGGGCATGAGCAAAAGAACGGGAAGCGCAGACCTGCCGCTTCATGGCGGGCGCGTTCCGGCATGGCTCGGGGAGCGAATGACGAAACTCGGCTCGGTCATGGCGGAGGCCATCGTCCTTCATTACGGGCGCGACGAGTTCCTGCGTCGGCTTTCCCACCCCTTCTGGTTCCAGTCCTTCGGCGCCGTGATGGGCATGGACTGGCACTCCTCCGGCATAACCACGAGCGTGCTGGGCGCCCTCAAGCGAGGAATGACAGCACGCAACCACGACCTCGGCATCTATGTCTGTGGAGGTCGGGGCGCGCAGTCGAGAAAAACCCCATCGGAACTTCTGGCGGTGGCAGACCGCACCGGCCTCGATGGTGCGGCCCTTGCGAGGGCAAGTCGTCTGGTGGCGAAAATCGACAGCGCTGCGGTGCAGGATGGCTTCGATCTCTATCTGCACGGCTTCATAACGACGAGCGACGGCAAGTGGGCGGTGGTGCAGCAGGGCATGAACGGTGACCTGCGGCAGGCCCGGCGCTACCACTGGCTTTCCGAGAACATCACGGATTTTCTGGCCTCTCCCCATGCTGCAATAGAGGGTCGCGAACAGGGCGAGATCCTGAATCTGGCCGATGAACGCGCCGGGGCTTCAAGAAACGCGCAGCTGGAATTGCTGGCTGACATGGGACCGGACAGGATCGCCTCCGAATACAACAGGCTGACTTCGCCAGACACCGGCCCCGCCCGGTCGCAGCTGCAGATGGAGCTTCCGCATCTCGTGATGCCCGATCACCATGACGTGCGCGCGGAGGATGTCAATCTCGGCAGAATTCATGGCAACCTGGCGGCTGCGGCAGAAAGCGGACCGAAGGATTTCGCCGAACTTCTGCTGACGCCGAAAGTAGGAGCGCGGACGGTCAGCGCGCTGGCACTGGTCGCCGAAGTCGTGCACGGAGCGCCCTGCCGTTTCTCGGACCCCGCCCGTTTCTCGCTTGCCCATGGAGGAAAGGACCGTCATCCCTATCCTGTACCGCTCAAGGTCTATGACGAGACGATCCGGGTGATGAAAAGCGCGGTCTCAAAAGCCCGGCTGGGATATGGGGAGGAACTGGCGGCCATCCGCCGGCTTGACGACCAAGCCCGCAGACTGGAGCAATACGTGACCGGGCCTGATCTGAAAGAGATCATTGCCGGCGAATTCCGTCACTCGGCGGAATTCGGAGGAATGTCGGTGTTCGGCCCCGAGCCGCCACCCGTGCCGGATCACACTCAAGGCTGACAGCACCGCTCCCGGCGAATTTGGTTTGCCTGTTCTCCTGATCTGGACGCGGTTACAGGACCGCGACGACCAGGGGAATCCGCGCACGCTTCCCCCCCAAATTCTAGTTTTCTTGCAAGATTGACGCCTCACAAGTCTTCTGTCAGTCTCGACCGCAGGAGGAGAGGCATTGACTGGATCCAGAGACAATGACGGTGCGGAGAGCGGGGGGACCGTTCCAGGGGGCGACCTCAGGCAGCGCCTGTCGCAATCGGCCAGGGACGGCACGCCGACAGAGCGAGCCATTGCCTCCTATTTTGTCAGCAATCTGCAGTCGCTTCCCTTTGAAACTGCGGCAACAGTTGCGGCCCGCATCGGCGTGTCGGAAGCCTCCATCGGCCGGTTCTGCCGCTCGATCGGCTATGCCAGCATGAAAGATCTGAAGAGCGTGCTGAAGTCTGAACTCGGGGATCAGGCATGGCTGATCGGTGATCGCCTTCAGGATTTCCACAAGCGCAGCAAGGCCGGAAACGGGGAACTCGCACAGGCGCTCGAAAAGGAAATGGCAGCTCTGGTCGCAGTGTACGAAATGGCGTCAACACCGGAATTCGATGCCGCTGTCAAGCGCCTGGCTCGCTCCCGCAGCGTCTTTGTCGCAGGGTTCCAGACCGAACGAGGCCACGCCGCTGAGTTGGTTCATAACCTGCAGTATCTTCGCCCCGGCGTGCATCTCGCCGATGTGGCGGGTGGCCACTTCGGCGAAGTGCTTCTGACGGACCCCCGCGAGACGACGCTCGTCCTCATCGACGGGCGCCGTTACTCCCGGCTCACGCGCGACCTTGCAGAGAAGGCCCACCGCGCGGGTATCCACGTCACGCTCATAACCGATCCCTACTGCGACTGGGGCCGGGGCGCCGTAAGCGAGCTTTTCGCGGTTCCGACCGACCTCAACCACTTCTGGGATACCACCTCGGCCATGTCGTCGCTCATCGGCCTCCTGGTCAACGGCGTCTTTCGGGAACTCGGAGCGGAAGTCGAGGAGCGGATGGCACGCATCTCCTCCCTTTATGGCGATTTCATCGGGCACACCGGTCAGAGCCGAAAGGCGAAGCAGGAGCGATGACCCGGAAACGAAATTACGGACGAACAGAAAACCAAAAAAGAGAGGAACAGCAATGACCGCATTGAGATTTCGCAGAACGCTTGCAGCCGCCGGCATAAGCCTGGGTGCCCTTCTCGCTGCCCATTCCTTTGCCGCCGCCCAGGAAGCGGTCTTCGTCATGGCCACGAATGAAGTAGGCGCACCGACCTACAACCCGATCAAGGCGAACAATCTTAACATCGGCACGACGCTGATTTTCGATCGTCTCGTGTCCCAGGACAAGGACCTGTCCTTCCATCCGTGGCTGGCCGAAAGCTGGGAAGAGGCGCCCGACGGCATGTCTTGGGTGTTTCACCTCAAGAAGGGTGTGAAATTCCACAATGGCGAGCCCTTCAACGCACAAACCATCGTGGACTGGCTGGAGCTCTTCAAGGCTTCGGAAAATGCCTACATGACCGAAGCAATCCAGAAGGTGGAAGTGGTTGACGATTCCACGGTCAAATTCGTGATGTCGCGGCCCGAGCCCAACCTCCTCTACAACTTCTCCTCCAGCTATCTTTCGGTGATCGAGCCGAAGTCCTTCAAGGCCCTCGGCGATAATTATGGCGTGACGGAAGTCTACGGTACCGGCCCGTTCAAGATGGAGAGCTTCACCATCGGTCAGGAGACGGTCCTTGTCCGCAACGACGATTACGCCTGGGCTTCGCCCCTCGCAAAGAACCGTGGCCCGGCAAAGATCGCCAAGCTGACGCTGCGCGAGATCGCGGAAGATTCGACGGCCTTCCTGGAATTGAAGTCCGGAGGCGTGGACATGCTGCTCGGCGTGCCGACGGATTTCCTCGGCGAAGTGAAGAAGGAGGCCAGCCTCGAGGTCGTGACGCTTCCCGGCCAGGACGTCGCCTATATGCCGATCAACGTCACGAAGGAACCCTTCACCGATATCAAGGTGCGCGAGGCAGCGGCAAGGGCGATCAACCAGAAAGAAATTCTGGATTCGGTCTATGGCGGTGTCGGCGAGGTGGCGAATACCTTCCTCATCTCGGCCCTGCCGGAATCCAAGGTCGACCCCAAGTACCAGATCTCCTACGATCCGGATCGTTCCAATGCGCTTCTCGACGAAGCAGGCTGGAAGAAGGGCGCTGATGGTGTCCGCGAAAAGGACGGCAAGCCGCTGAAGGTGACGCTCTGGACCCAGAGCGATTCGAGCTTCCGCCGTTTGACGGAGGTGGTGCAGGCCGAACTCAAGGCTGTGGGTATCGACAGCGAAATAACAACCTTCGACAGCTCGGCGATTCGCGACCAGTACAAGACCGGCAACCAGCAGCTGGCGGTCCGTTCCTACAACTGGGACAATGCCGACATCATCGACTGGTTCTTCGGCGGTGACCGGCTGGGTTATCCGAACGTCTCCATGTTCAACGATCCCAAGGCAGAGGACCTGCGCAAGGTGGCCATGACCGGCTCCAAAAACATGGAGGAGCGGGTGAAGAATTTCACGGCCTATCATGAATACGTGCTGTCGCAGTTCCCGATGGCGCCGATCTATCAGCCGGTGACATCGGTCGCCTACAACAAGGACCGTCTGGTGCTTCCGGCGGAGATCCACTCCCCGTCCGTCGGCGCGACCGTCATCATGGACATGGAAGTCAAGGAATAGGCGGAAAGCCGCGAGGAACACACCAATGCTGGCCTATGCCGTTAGACGCGTGCTGATGCTCGTTCCCGTGTTCCTCGCGGTATCCCTCGTCATATTTCTGATCCTCCACTTCATTCCGGGGGACCCGATCGACAACCTGCTCAAGGTCGGTGCGCCTCCCGAACAGCGGGCCGAAATGATGACCCGCTATGGCCTGGACCGGCCCCTGCCGATCCAGTACTTGATCTGGCTCGGCAAGCTCCTGACCGGGGACCTCGGAACTGCCATCGTCGCACGACGCCCGGTCGCCGATCTGATTGCGCAGGCGCTCCCGCACTCCCTCCTCCTCGGCGGGCTGGCGCTTGCCTTTTCCTCCGTGGTTGGTGTCACGCTCGGGGTAATCGCGGCTCTCTACAAGGACCGGCTCATCGACCGCCTGATCATGGGCGGGGTTCTTTTCGGCTCGACGCTGCCGAGTTTCTGGCTGGGGCTGCTCCTCATTCTCGCCTTCTCCGTCGGGCTCGGATGGTTCCCGGTCTCCGGCGCGCGCACATGGTCTTCGCTGGTGCTGCCTGTGCTCACCATCGGGCTCGGGGGCACGGCGCTCGTCGCGCGCATAACCCGAATTTCGATGATCGACATCGCCACCCGGGATTTCGTGCTGCTGCTGCATGCGAAAGGTCTTTCACCATTGACCATCCAGATTCGCCACGTCCTGCGCCATGCGCTGATCCCGGTCGTCACCATCCTGGCGCTTCGCATCGGCTGGATCCTCGGCGGCGCCGTGACCGTGGAAGTCGTCTTCGCACGGCCCGGCCTCGGCACGCTGCTGATCAAGGCTTTGAGCCAGCATGATTATCCCGTTGTGCAGGCAAGCCTCCTCATGCTTGCCATGGCGGTCATGCTCGGCACGCTCCTCGGCGATCTCCTTCAGGCGGCGATGGATCCCCGCGTCCGGGGGGCACTGTCATGACGCTCGCCTCGACCGATCGGCCCGCCCGCCGCATCCGCCTGCACTTCCTTGCGCGGGCCTTCAGCCGGCCGTCCGGCGCGGTCGCGGGATGCTGGCTGCTGCTCGTCATCCTCGGTGCGGTCTTCGCACCGCTGCTCACGCCTTATGCCTACGATGTTCAGGTGCTCAAGGACGCCTTCCAGCAGCCGTCCTCCGCCCATTTCCTCGGCACGGACGAGTTCGGCCGAGACCTCCTGACCCGCCTGCTCCACGGCGCGCGCACCTCGCTCTCTGTCAGCAGCATCTCCATCCTGATTTCCGTGCTCGCTGGGCTGACCATCGGTGCCGCCGCAGGCTATTTCGGTGGTCTCTTCGATCGCATGGTGACGGCCGTGGTCGATCTCAGCTGGTCCTTTCCGGAAATCCTGATTGCGCTCATCCTTGTCGCGATCATCGGGCCCGGCGTGGGCGGCACGATGGCGGCGATCGCGGTCGCCTATCTCGCGCAGTTCGCCCGCCTGGCGCGGGCGCAGATCCTGATGCTGAAGGGTGAAACCTATGTGGAGGCGGCCCGCAGCCTCGGCGCCGGCCATGGACACCTGCTGTTTAGCCACCTGATCCCGAACGCACTCGCGCCGGTGCTCGTCAGTGCCATGCTTGCCACCGGCGACGCGATTATCCTCGAGGCGACCCTTGGCTTTTTCGGGCTCGGCGCACAGCCGCCGCTGCCGAGCTGGGGCTCCATGATGTCCTCCGGGTCGGCGCTGCTCTTCAAGGCACCGTGGATCATCATCTTTCCCGGCGTCGCGGTTGCGACGACCGTGATCGCCATCAATCTGTTCGGCGATTCCCTCATCGCGGCGCTGGACATCCGCGACAAGCTCCGGAGGGATGCATGACCCCGCTCCTCCAGCTCGACCGCCTGTCGGTAGGCATCGGCCCGCTTGCGCTTCTTGACGATATCAGCGTCACCCTCGAGCGCGGCGAGATCCTTGGCCTGGTGGGCGAAAGCGGATCGGGAAAATCGCTGACGGCGCTGACAATCACCGGCCTTCTCCCGCTTATTGGCGGGAAGATCACCTCCGGGCGAATTCTGTTCGACGGCATCGACATGGCAAGCCTCGGTGACGCCGGGCTGCGCCGGCTCCGCGGCAAGCGGATCGGCTTCGTGATGCAGAACCCGATGACCGCGCTCGACCCGGTTCAGCGCATCGGAGAACAGATCGACGTCGTCTCGCGACTCCATCTCGGCTTGACCCGCGAGGCGGCGCGGACCCGCACGCTCGATCTCATGGTCCAGCTCCGCATCCCGGAAGCGGCGGCTGTTGCCGATGCCTATCCGCATCAGCTTTCCGGCGGCATGAAACAGCGCATCGTCATTGCCATGGCGCTCGCCGGAGACCCGGACCTCATCGTGGCAGACGAGCCCACCACGGCCCTCGACGTGACGGTGCAGGCCCAGATCATCCAGATCCTGACGACCCTGGTCCGCGAGCGGGACCTCGCGCTCCTGCTGATCACCCACGACATGGGCGTGGTCGCGCAGGCCTGTGACCGGGTTACCGTGCTTTATGCGGGACGGATCGCGGAGGAACGGCCGGTAGGGCCGCTCTTCGTCGCGCCCGCTCATCCCTACAGCCGGGCCCTTATCGGCTGTATCCCGCGCGAGGGTATGGAATCGGGAAGCCTGCACGGCATTCCGGGTACCGTGCCCTCGGCGGCCCGCTTTCCCGCCGCATGTCGCTTTCATCCGCGCTGTCCGCGCGCCGCCGATATCTGCCGCATCGACCGACCGGCGCTGAAGCCGGTTCCGGGCGGAGGCTTGGCCGCTTGCCATTTCGCCGGAGGTGACGCGACATGACCGAACCGCTGCTGATCGTGAAAGGTCTGACCAAGCGCTTCGTGACCGGCGGCGGCTGGCTTGCGAAACCGCGTGAAATGACGGCCGTGCGCCAGGTCGACCTCCAGGTAAGCCGGGGCGAGGTGGTCGGGGTGGTCGGCGAGTCCGGCTGCGGAAAATCCACGCTCGCACGCCTCATCCTGCGGCTGATCGAGCCGACGACGGGCGAGGTGCTGCTGGGCGGAACGGCTCTGACGGGTCTTGATCGCAAGGGGCTGCGCGAGGCGCGGCGGCGCATGGCCATGGTTTTCCAGGATCCCTATTCCTCGCTCGACCCGCGCTATACGGTCGGGGAAAGTCTTTCGGAACCCTTCGCCATCCACCGCCGATCGGTGACGCCGGTCGAGATCGGCGACATGCTGGAGGCCGTCAGCCTTCCCGCCGCGACCGCATCGCGCTTTCCCCACCAGCTTTCCGGCGGCCAGCGCCAGCGCGTTGGTATTGCGCGGGCGCTCGCGCTGAAGCCCGACTTCATCGTTCTGGACGAACCGACGGCCTCGCTCGACGTATCGATACAGGCGCAGATCATCGAATTGCTCTCGGCGCTGCGCGACCGTCTGGGGCTCACCTATCTCTTCATCTCGCACGATCTCGGGCTGGTGCGCTATTTCTGCGACCGCATCGTCGTCATGTATCTCGGATCCGTGGTCGAGGTCCTGCCGCACGCGCGGGCCGTGCCGCGCCACCCCTACACCCGCGCGCTGATGGATTCGAGCTTTGCGCCCGATCCCGCGGCCCGCCGCGACATCGCGCCGCTTCGTGGCGAAATCCCCTCGCCCTTCAACCTGCCGCCCGGCTGTGCCTTTGCGGCTCGTTGTAACCGGGCAAGTGACATCTGCCGGCGCGAGACCCCGCATCTGGCGGGCGAAGCCGAACACCCTACCGCCTGTTTCCATCCCCTCTGACATCAAGACAGGACACGCCTCGCCATGACCTTCCGCGTGCTCACCGCCGAATTCGTCCATGAAAGCAACACCTTCAAGAAAGGCAGCACGGATCTGGCCGCCTTCAGGCGTGAAACGCTCGATCTCGGGCAGGCCGCAATCGACCGCTTCGGCAACGTCAATACCGAAATCGCCGGATTTCTCGATGCGGGACGCGAGGCGGGATGGTCCATCCGCCATGTGGTCTCGGCTCATGCGACCCCCGGCGCCCGCGTCTCCCGCGAGGCCTTCGACCACATCGCCGGGCTGATCTGCGATGCGGCGCGCGAGGAGAAGGACGAACTCGACGGCATTCTTCTCGGGTTGCATGGCGCCATGGTGCCCGATTTCTGCGAGGACGGTGAGGGAGAACTGCTTGCGCGCCTGCGTGCCATCGTCGGCCCGGACCTGCCGATTGCGGTGACGCTCGATCTTCATGCGATCGCCACGCCGGCCATGGTGGAAAACGCCGACATCTACGTCTCCTACAAAACCTATCCGCATGTGGACATGCGCGAGACGGGCCGGCATGCCGGGCGCTTGCTGGACGACGTGATGCGGGGCAAGGCGAGGCCGAAGACGATCCGCGCGCATATCCCCATGCTGGACGAAGCCAATGCAGGCCGGACCGACGTGCCGGAAACCGCTGCCCTTTACGAGCGGGCAAAGCAGCACGAGGCAGAACCCGGAATTCTTGCGGTGTCGATCAATGCCGCTTTCGCCGAGGCCGACGTTTCGGACGCGGGTCCGACCGTGCTCGTGACCTATGACACCGCTGTTGAGGGTGCCGCAGGGCGGGCCGATGCCATCGCCAGCCAACTGGCCGACACCATCTGGGCCCAGCGCGAGAACGTTTCCAACACCTTCCTCAGCCCCGAAGAGGCAGCGCGCATGGCCCTTGATCACGACGCTGCGACAGGGCCTCTGGTCATTGCCGACTATGCAGACAATCCCGGCGCGGGCGCCTACGGCGACGCAACGGCGCTGCTCGCCGCCCTTCTGGAGGCGGGAGCCCAAAACGGAGCGCTTGCGCCGATGATAGACCCCGAGGCAGCGGCCTTCCTGCACCGGCACAACGAGGGCGACACCGTAACGCTTGAGCTTGGGGGCAAGACCGACCCGTCTTTTGGAGGGGCACCGCTGACGCTCACCGGTCAGATCATCCGCCTCTCGGATGGTGTCTACACCGGCGATGGACCGATTCTCGGTGGTATCACCCATTCTTTCGGTCCGACTGCCGTCCTCAGGACCGGTGGCATCGATATTCTCGTCGTGACCATTCCCGGCCAGATGCTGGATTTGCAGCAGGTGAAGGCTTTCGGTATCGGGCCCTCGGAGCTCGGCTTTATTGTGGTAAAATCCATGCAGCACTTCCGCGCCGCCTTCGAACCCATCGCCTCGCGCGTCATCGTCTGCGACAGCGGCGCTCTCGCTACGCCCCGGGCGGAATTGCGACCTTATGAGCGGGTAAGACGGCCGATCTGGCCTCTGGACCGAGATGGCTTTCAGCATACTCTCCCGTAGCCACCCGCCGGAGAAATCCGCCCCGAACTTCGTGACCACATCGCCTTACGGCAGGTGGATGAAAAGGCCTGGGCAATTGAAGGCGACACGAGCCGCGGACGCCATCGTCGCGTCCGGTTCAAAGCTCTGCTTGTTGATCGTCATTTGACAATATGGCTCTTCAAGAAGTCGATCATGGCCCGCGTCTTTCCTGGCAGATAACTACGGCTCGGGTATGCAAGCCAGGCGGCTGTTTCGAAATTGGTTGCCGTCACATCCCAGTCGTTCAACACGTGGATCAGCCTTCCAGCCGCAACATCCGCTGCAACCAGCCAGTCCGGCAATAATGTGGCACCCAGTCCAGCAAGAGCTGCGTCCCGAAGCGCGCTAGCCGGCGATAGGATCAAGTCCCCGTTCACCGGCTGCTCCATAACCATGCCGTCGCTATCGCGAAACAGCCAGCGGCTCCTGAACGGCTGGAAAGGGAATAGAACAAGCCTGTGACCCGCGAGATCACGTGGGTGAGAGGGTGTCGACACCGAGGTAAGGTAAGAGGGTGACGCCACGACCATATAGCGGGTATCGCACAGTTTCGTCACGACCAGATCGCCAGAGACCTGCGGCGCCAGCCGTACTGCAAGATCGATGCGGTCTGCGATCAGATCGACCATGACATCGGTAAACAAGGCTTCAACGCGGATGCCGGGAAAGGTCTCCCGGAATTCGCGGAGCAGCGGCCCGATGATTTGCTGTCCAAACGTCACCGATGCGGTCAGCCGCAGCGTTCCGCGAGGAGCAGACCGAATAGCAAGAGCCTCCTCTCGCGCACTGTCGAGTTGCTCAAGTATAGGCTCGACCCGGGACAGGTACAGATCGCCCGCCTCCGTCAATTGCATGCGGCGCGTGCTACGCTCGAAAACCCGGATTCCGAGCTTTTCCTCAATACCTGCTACGACGCGACTTACCGATGACGGGTCGGTATTGCGCAGGCGTGCGACCGCCGCGAAGCTGCGAAGCCTTGCGACATCCAGAAGCAATGAAAGATCGACCAGGTTCATTCGTGCAGATATTGCACGAGACAGGTGAAAAATCCATCGTTTTTCGCGATCTTGAGCATGACTAGGGTCTTCTCGTGCAGACTGAACATTCGAGAGGACTTCCATGACAACGCTGCTTCGTATTGATGCATCCAGCCGCCATGATGGCTCCTGGTCCCGTCGTTTAGGCGACGAGACCGTTGCGAGACTGGCCCCGGATCACGTCGTCAGGCGTGACCTGACCACAGATGTCATTCCCCATATTTCTGTCGATGCGATTGGGGCTTTTTTCTCCAATCCTGTTGACTGGAATGAAGACCAGAAGGCAGCACAGGAATTGTCGACCGTGCTGATCGATGAAATCCTGGCGGCGGACCTGCTCCTCATCACAGTGCCCATGTACAATTTTGGAATTCCCTCCGCACTCAAGGCCTGGATCGATCAGATCGTCCGCATCGGGCGAACATTCAGTTTTGACGGCCAATCTTTCAAGGGCTTGGTGGAGGGGAAGCGAGCCTATGTCGTCATCGCCTATGGCGCTGACGGATACACGGAGGGCGACTTCCAATCTGCCAATTTCGTCGCTCCGTACCTGCGTTTCATCCTTGGCTTCATTGGAATTGCCGATGTCACCATCATTCCCGTCGAAGGTCTCAATGTGGGCAAGGCCGATACGGCAGAGGTGCGCGCAAGAGCTCTGATCGAGTCGATCGTGCCGCTCCAAAATGCCACCTGAGCGCATGCAGGAAGGATAAGATCCAATGAGTGACGGAAAGAAGATCGCCTTCCTTGGCCTGGGCGCCATGGGTTCACGCATGGCCGCACGGCTGCTTCAGGCTGGTCATCAGGTGACCGTCTGGAACCGCAACCCTGCTCCAACCCTGCCGCTGAAGAACCTTGGCGCCCTTGTGGCAGAAACACCGCATATGGCTGTGAGAAAGGCTCACCTTGTCATCGCCATGGTTAGGGATGACACCGCCTCCTCGTCGGTTTGGCTCGATATGGAAACAGGGGCGCTTGCCGGCATGGAACAGGGAGCGATTGCTATAGAAGCCTCGACATTGACCATGGGGCATATCCGGAATCTGGAGAGGGCTGCCAAAGCGCGAGGCTTAAGGTTTCTCGATGCACCTGTCGCGGGCTCGTTACCACAGGCAGAGGCAGGACAGCTTATCTTCATGGCGGGCGGTGATGCCGCAGTCCTAGCGGACGCTTCGCCCTGCCTCATGGCGATGGGCTCCGGTGTTCACCACGCGGGAGATGCTGGAGCAGGAACAGCGATAAAGCTGGCCGTCAACGCCCTCTTGGGCATTCAGGTTGCGGCCGTGGCTGAATTGGCGGGAATGCTGGAGGCAAATGGGGTTGCCCTCGGGCATGCGCTCGAGATCATCAGCGCGACATCGGTCGCAAGTCCGGCAATGCGAGCCGCCGCGACTTCGATCCTGGCGAAGGCCTTTACTCCTCTGTTTCCGGTCGAACTGGCCGAAAAGGATCTGGGCTACGCAGAGGCCGCCAGCACTGGCCGATTGCCGATAACGACAGCCGCGCGGGCGGTGATGAACGAAGCGATCGCGGCCGGTTACGGCAAAGACCATTTGACCGGCATCGCCCGCCTCTATTGAAAGAAAAAGAAGGAGCATCCGACAGGGCAACGCCAAGATCACCTTCTGGAAAAAGCTTTCGCAGGCCCAACGGGTGGCGCGATCCCCAGATGTCGCCACCCTTCATATCCAAATCTGCCGTCTTCGCTCCCTAACAACCAATGCAACAAGAGACCGTCCGCTGCCAACCCAGCCCGCTTGGATCTGTCGGTTCGAAACGGAGGCGAGTGCGCGCGAAAACGGGCGATGCAAACGACTGCCTGTTCATGAACCGCGCTCACCCGGAGCCTTTCTTTATCTAATCTTTATGCCGATGCCCGTTCTTCCGCATCGAAGACTGATGCCGAAAAGCAGATCCTGAGGGCTCCGAAATCAAAGCTGGAGACTTCCATGCAGGATATTCCCTTCCTTCTCCTCGGCGGTGGCGCCTTTCTCTTCTTCGCGATCTACGCCCATTTGCTCAATCGCATCGGCGCCTGAGCCATGGCTGAAACCCTGATCGGCCTTACCGTATCGCTGGCGCTCGGCGTCTACCTGGTGGTCACCCTTCTCTATCCAGAGCGCTTCTGATCTTGTTTCCCGGAGTATTTCCCATGACACTCGTCGGATGGCTGCAGATAGCCCTCCTGTTCGGGCTTGCGCTTGTGACCGTCAAGCCGCTCGGCCTTTACATGGCTCGCCTTTTCCAGGGTGAGCGGACCTTTTTCTCCCCGGTTCTCGGCCCCGTCGAGAGCGGCTTCTATGCCGTGGCCGGCGTAAATCCCGACAAAGAACAGGGCTGGCTTGCCTATGTTCTTTCCATGCTCGCCTTCAATCTGGCGGGGTTCCTGCTGCTTTATGCGATGCTGAGGCTGCAGGCATACCTGCCGCTCAATCCACAGGGCTTCGGGGCCGTTCAACCCGACCTTGCCTTCAACACCGCAGTAAGCTTCGTCACCAACACGAACTGGCAGGCCTATGGCGGCGAAACCACGCTCAGCCACTTCAGCCAGATGGCGGGCCTGACGGTGCAGAACTTCCTCTCCGGCGCAACCGGCATGGCCCTGGCGATTGCTTTTACCCGGGCCTTTGCCCGCGGCTCGGCGGCCACGCTTGGCAACTTCTGGGTCGATATGACGCGCGCCACGCTTTACGTGCTGCTTCCGCTCGCGATCATCGTAGCCCTTGCCTTCGTCGCACTCGGTCTTCCGCAGACGCTCGATGCCTCGGTGACCGTCACCACGCTCGAGGGTGCGCAACAGACGCTCGCCATGGGGCCGATCGCCAGCCAGGAAGCGATCAAGCAGCTCGGCACCAATGGTGGCGGCTTCCTGAACGTCAACGCCGCGCACCCCTTCGAAAATCCGAATGCCTACTCGAATTACCTGAACATTCTTTCGATGCTCGGCATTACCACCGCGCTGTTTTACACCTTCGGCCAGATGGTGGGTGACCGCAGGCAGGGATGGGCTTTTGTGGCGACGATCATGCTGTTTCTCATCATCGGCACGGGGATCGTCTACCACGCGGAAAGCGCCGGCAACCCGATCCACGCCGCCCTGGGTGTCGATCCGGCGCTCGGCAATATGGAAGGCAAGGAAGTGCGCTTCGGCCAGGCCATGACGGCCGCCTATGCCGCAGTCACGACGGGTATTTCCGACGGGGGCGTGAACGGCATGCACGGTTCTTTCACCGGGCTCGGCGGCCTGGTTCCGATGTTCTTCATGCAGCTCGGTGAGGTCCTGCCGGGCGGCGTCGGCTCCGGTCTCTACGGCATGCTGGTCTTTTCGATCCTCGCGGTCTTCGTCGCCGGTCTCATGGTCGGGCGCACGCCGGAGCTTCTCGGCAAGAAGATCGAAGGCCGGGAGATGAAGCTTGCCATGCTCGCCATTCTCATTCTGCCGCTGGCAATCCTGGGCTTCAGCGCACTATCCGCGATCCTGCCCGTGGCGCTGGCCTCGCTGAGCGGTGCCGGCCCGCACGGGCTCTCGGAAATCCTCTACGCCTATACATCGGCGGCCGCCAACAATGGCTCGGCCTTTGGCGGGCTTTCGGCCAATACGCCCTGGTACAACACCACGCTCGGCATCGCCATGCTGCTCGGCCGCTTCGCCTATGCGGTACCCGTGATGGCAATTGCCGGATCGCTCGCAGCCAAGCCGAAGATTGCACCCTCCGCCGGCACCTTTGCCACCCACACGCCACTCTTCGTCGGGCTGCTCGCCGCCATCATCCTGATCATCGGCGGTCTGCAGTTTTTCCCGGCGCTCGCACTCGGGCCGATCGTCGAGCACATCCAGATGCTCGCCGGCCAGACCTACTGATCCGAAGAGGCTCACACCATGAAACGCCAGACCAGCCAGCTTCTCGACCGGACGATCATCGCCCCTGCGATCGGCGAAGCTCTTCGCAAGCTCGATCCGCGCAAGCTCTACCGCAACCCCGTCATCTTCGTGACCGAGGTCGTGGCCGCGCTGACGACCCTGCTTTTCTTTCGCGACCTTGCCACCAACCATTCGGCCGGCCTCTTTTCAGGGCAGATCGCCGCATGGCTGTGGTTCACCGTCTTCTTCGCGACATTTGCAGAATCGGTTGCCGAAGGCCGCGGGAAGGCGCAGGCCGAAAGTCTTCGTCGTGCCAAGACGGACCTCATCGCCCACCGCGTGCCTGTCGATGGCAGCAGCCTGCTCGAAGCCATCAGCGCATCGAGCCTGAAGGTCGGTGATATCGTCGTCGTCGAGGCCGGAGATCTCATCCCCGGCGATGGCGAAGTGGTCGAAGGGATCGCCTCGGTCAACGAGAGCGCCATTACCGGCGAATCCGCACCTGTTATCCGGGAGGCCGGCGGCGACCGATCGGCGGTGACAGGGGGAACGCAGGTGCTGTCGGATGCCATCAAGGTCCGCATCACCGTTCCGCCAGGGGGCACCTTCCTCGACCGCATGATCGCGCTCATCGAGGGTGCGGAACGCCAGCGCACGCCAAATGAGATCGCACTTTCCATCCTTCTTTCCGGCCTCACGCTCATCTTCCTGATTTCGGTGGTGACGCTCGGTGGCCTTGCCGTCTATTCCGGGACCATCCTCTCGGTTACCGTGCTGTCGGCACTCTTAGTCACGCTGATCCCGACCACGATCGGCGGCCTGCTTTCCGCGATCGGCATTGCCGGCATGGATCGCCTTGTGCGCTTCAATGTGATTGCCATATCAGGCCGCGCCGTAGAGGCGGCCGGCGATGTCGACACGCTTCTGCTCGACAAGACCGGTACGATAACCTTCGGCAACCGCATGGCCAGTGAATTTCTCCCTGTTACCGGCGTATCAGCCAAAGAGCTCGCCGAAGCCTCGCTTCTCGCGAGCCTTGCCGACGAAACGCCGGAAGGCCGGTCCATCGTTGCGCTTGCCCGCAGCGATTTCGGCCTCCCGGAGCCCGCTCAGCCGGAAACGGTGGTGCCCTTCGCCGCAGAAACACGCCTCTCGGGCGTCGATCTGGGCGGTCGTCGCCTGCGCAAGGGAGCGGTCGATTCCATACTGAAGTTCTCGGGCCTTTCGCAGAACGAAGCACCCCGCGGCTTCCGGGAGAGCGTGGAGAAGGTTGCCCGCAGCGGCGGCACGCCGCTTGCCGTTAGCGACGGCGAGCGCATTCTCGGCGTGATCCATCTGAAGGATGTGGTGAAGCCCGGCATCAAGGAGCGTTTCGCGGCCATGCGGGCCATGGGCATTCGCACCGTCATGGTCACGGGAGACAATCCGCTGACCGCCGCGGCGATTGCCTCGGAAGCCGGCGTCGACGACTTTCTGGCGGAAGCCAAACCGGAGGACAAGCTCGCCTATATCCGCAAGGAGCAGATGGGCGGGAAGCTGATCGCCATGTGCGGCGACGGGACAAATGATGCCCCGGCACTGGCCCAGGCCGACGTCGGCGTTGCCATGCAGACCGGAACGCAGGCCGCTCGCGAAGCCGCCAACATGGTCGACCTCGATTCGTCGCCCACCAAGCTGATCGAGATCGTGGAAATCGGCAAGCAACTGCTGATGACCCGCGGCGCGCTGACCACCTTCTCCATTGCCAATGATGTCGCGAAATATTTCGCGATCATTCCCGCACTCTTCATCGCCGCCTATCCGGGGCTCAACGCGCTCAACATCATGGGCCTCGGCTCCCCGCGCTCGGCCATCCTCTCCGCTGTCATCTTCAACGCACTGATCATCATTGCCCTGATCCCGCTTGCGCTGAAGGGCGTGCGCTATCGGCCCGTCGGGGCAGCGGCCCTCCTGCGTCGCAACCTGGCTGTCTACGGTCTCGGTGGCCTTATCCTTCCCTTTGCCGGCATCAAGATCGTCGATCTCGTCGTCAACAGCCTCCATCTGGTGTAATCATGCTCAATCAAGCGAGACCTGCTCTTTCCATGATCCTCCTGTTCACCGCCCTTCTGGGCGTCGGCTATCCACTTGCGATAACCGGGATAGCCGGCGTCCTTGTCCCGAACCAGGCACGGGGGAGCCTTGTGGCCGTCGACGGAACTCCGGTGGGATCGGCTGTGGTCGGCCAGTCTTTTTCCAGCGACCGCTATTTTCACGGTCGCCCCTCGGCCACCGCCGAAGGGCCCTATAATGCCGCGTCGTCAGGGGGAACCAGCCTTGGCCCCACATCGGCAAAACTCCGAGACAGGATCGAGACCGAGATCGAGGCCATGGGAGCCGTCGGGGTGCAAGGACCGGTGCCTGCCGATGCGGTGACCGCTTCCGGGTCGGGCCTCGATCCGGACATTTCACCAGCCTTTGCGCGACTGCAGATCGCCCGTGTCGCAAAAGCGAGGCAGCTGCCGGAACAGCAGCTCGCAGCGCTGGTCGAGGCCAGCACGAGCCGGCCCGCCCTTGGCTTCATCGGCGAACCCCGTGTCAATGTGCTGGCGCTCAATATGGCGCTCGATAAACGCAGGGCGCAGCAGTAAACAGAGGACATGACAGAGGCTCCGAGACAGACCCGGCCCGATCCCGATGCCCTGCTTTCCCTGGCAAAGCGGGAGGAGCGCGGGCGGCTGACCGTCTTTCTCGGAGCAGCTCCCGGCGTCGGCAAGACATTCGCCATGCTTTCCCGCGCAATGCGTCTGAAAACGGACGGGATCGACATTGCCATCGGTCTTGTGGAAACGCACGGAAGGGCGGAGACGGCAGCGCTGCTTTCCGGCCTCGAAATCCTGCCGCGCCGCGCCATGGACTACCGGGGGAAACAGATCGAAGAGTTCGATCTCGATGCCGCGCTCGCTCGCCGCCCGGCAATTCTGATCGTCGATGAACTGGCCCATAGCAATCCCCCGCAATGCCGCCATCCCAAACGCTATCAGGATGTCGAGGAACTGCTGGAGGCGGGTGTTAACATCTGGACCGCGATGAACATCCAGCACCTGGAGAGCCTGTCTGACGTGGTGTCCCAGATCACCGGCATTGCGGTGCGCGAAACCGTGCCGGATCGGATCCTCAATGCGGCCGACGACATCGTGCTGATAGACCTGCCGCCTGAAGAGCTGATTGAACGGCTGAAGCAGGGAAAGGTTTATGTTCCAGAGAACGCAAAACGGGCAATCGAGAAGTTCTTTCGCCCCGGCAATCTGACGGCCCTCCGGGAAATGGCGCTGCGGCGCACGGCAGATCGGGTGGACGACCAGATGGTCGACTATCTCCGGCAAAACGCGATTGACGAGACTTGGGCGACCGCCGAACGGCTGATTGTCTGCATCGCGGCGGACGAGACGGCCCTTTCGGTCGTGCGGACCGCAAGCCGGCTTGCTATCAGTCTCAATGCACGCTGGACGGTGGTTCATGTGGAACGCCCGGACCGGCCCGTCGAAGGCAAGGCCCTTTCTTTTGTTGACGAAGCGCTCGACCTTGCGAGCCGCCTCGGGGCAGAGACACAAAGGCTGATCGCACAGGATTATGTGGAGGCACTCCTCAAGCTGGCCCGAAACGAGCATGCAACGCAGATCGTGATCGGGGTCACCCGGCGCAATGTCTTATCCCGCCTCCTGAAGCCCTCGCTTGCGGGCAATCTCATCAAGCGCGCCGAAAATGTTTCAATCCATCTCGTGGCGGTGCAACGGCCCGCGGCGGAACGGCGGGATTCGCGGAAAACCGGCACGAAGACACGCTCCGAGCTGGTCAAGGACCTTGGCATGTCTGCGGCCAGCACCGCAGGCGCGACGCTCCTCGGGCTGGCGCTGAACAACCTCCTGCCCCTCCCCAATGTCTCGCTGCTCTATCTGCTGGCCGTGGTCATCGCCGCCATTCGCAACGGCTACCGGGCAGCGATCGTCACCGCCGTCGTCTCGGCCCTTGCCTATAACTTCTGCTTTATCCGGCCCATCGGCACGCTGACCATCGCGGCTCCGCACGAAGTCTTCGCGTTTTTCATCTTCATCATAGCGGCTGTCATCGCAGGCGGTATCGCCTCCCGTGTCCGCGATCAGGCCAGAAGTGCCGGCGAACGGGCGCGGGTGACGCAGTCCCTCTACGAGTTTTCCAGCAAGATTTCCGCAACGGCAGATGCCGACGAGGTTGTCTGGGCGGCCGTATCCCAGCTGAACCTGATGCTCAAGCGCCCGTCCGTCATTCTCATGCCGAGGCGTGGCGAGCTTTCCGTGCATGCGGCCTGGCCCCCCGATACGACCGTGGAAGTCATCGATGCCGGTGCAGCACGCTGGGCCTATGACAAGCGGGAGGCTGCGGGCTCCGGGACAGGGACGCTGCCGTCGAGCAGCTTCCAGTTTCGGCCGCTCGAAACCCCGCAGGGTGTCGTCGGTGTCTGTGGCTATGGCATCGCTGCCGGTCCGCTTTCCAGTTCGGACGAGCGGATCTTCGGCGCTGTCATTCATCAGGTGGCCGTTGCCATCGACCGGGCGCGCCTGTCCAAGGCCGCCATGGAGCATACGGCAGCGCTGGCCGGGGAACGTTTTCGCTCGGCGCTGCTGTCTTCCATTTCCCATGACCTGCGCACGCCGCTGGCAACGATCACAGGGGCGATCACCAGCCTTCGCCAGTTCGGCGACAATATGGGCCCCGAGACCCGGGACGACATGCTGCAGACCATCGAGGAGGAAGGCACACGCCTTGCCCGCTATGTTTCGAACCTGCTGGACATGACACGCATCGAGGCAGGCACGATAGAACCGGCCCGCGAATGGATCGACCCTTCGGACGTCGTGCGCGAGGCTGCCGAGATGGGGCGGCGCAACCATCCGGAGGCAAAGATCGAAACCAGCATTGCCAGTCGCATGCCGCTGATCACGGGTGATGCGGTTCTCCTGCAGCAGGTGCTCTTCAACCTGATCGACAATGCGGTAAAGCATGGCGGAGGGGAGCCGATTATCCTCTATGCACGACCGGATGCGGCAGACATCATGATTTCGGTGACCGACCTGGGTAAAGGCATTCCGGCAGGCGAGCTGGCAAAGGTCTTCGAGAAATTTTTCCGCGGCGGTGGCAAAAGCGACGGCCGGGTGATCGGTACCGGTCTTGGCCTGGCGATTGCGAAAGGCTTTGTCGAAGCCATGGGCGGCACGATATCCGCGACGAGCCCTGCAGTCCGCAAACGGGGCACGCGCTTCACGATCCGCTTGCCCATCCCACCGCAGCCCGACCTCGAAGGGGAAAACAGATGAGCGGCCACCGAATCCTGATCGTGGACGACGAACCACAGATCCTGCGTTTCCTGAGACCGGCATTGAATGCTGCCGGCTACGACGTCATCGAAGCCACGACCGGAACGGAAGCTCTTTCAAAAGCGTCCACGCAGTCTCCCGACCTGATCATTCTCGATCTCGGATTGCCCGATATGGACGGCAAGGATGTGATATCCCGCCTGCGCGGCTGGTCGGCGATTCCGATCATCATTCTCTCGGCACGGGACCGGGAAGCGGAAAAGATCGCCGCGCTCGATCTTGGGGCTGACGACTATGTGGAAAAGCCCTTCGGCATCGGAGAGCTGACGGCCCGCATTCGAACCGGGCTTCGCCACAGCAAGACATCGGACGCTGTAAGCGAAACCATCCAGTCGGACGGACTTCTTATCGATCTCGTCCATCGAACCGTATCCCGAGGCGAAAACCCGATCCGCCTGACGCCGAAGGAATATGACCTGCTGGTTCTTCTCGCGCGTCATGCCGGAAAAGTCATGACCCACCGCGCCCTCCTCACCTCGGTCTGGGGCCCGGCACATGCGGAGGACCTTCAATATCTCCGGGTCTTCATAGGACAGCTACGGTCCAAGGTGGAAAGGGATCCGGGCACGCCGCGGCTCATCCTGACAGAACCAGGCGTGGGCTATCGCTTCTCAGAAGGGAACTAGCGCAAACAGGAAACGTCGTTTGCCGGATAGGAGAACACAGGCTTCAGCGCCTGACTTTACGCCACGTGAGGACCGTGGAGACAAGTGTGGTCTTCGCCTCAGGCAAGAAATCTTTGCGCAAAACGTTGCTGCCAGTGTGATGTGTCAGGACACCTGCACAAAATTTCGTTGACGTTTTCAGACGTTTACCGACCGTACCGGACGTTCGTGGATCGCGATGTGGTGCCCCATGCCGGAATCGAACCAGCACTCCTTTCGGAACTCGATTTTGAGTCGAGCGCGTCTACCAGTTCCGCCAATGGGGCATTCTGCGAAGGCAAGACAGGGCGATATAATGCATGCCCGTCCCGAATTGCAACGACAAAACGCGGAACGAAAAGCCTTTCCGCGGAGCCTTCCAGCCTTTCATTCCGCAGGAGGGAATGCGTTCCTGCGGAGACGTCCCGCGGATCGCGCGGCAGAGCCGCCCGGGCTTGCATCGGCAAAAAGGATGCCTCGGCGGGAAAAGGGTAAGGGGCAATCGGAAGATTTTGCCCGCTTTCGTGCCCGTGCAGCCCTCTCTGCCGACATGCGGCCATGCATACCATTTACACCGGCCGGCGCGGCGCATAAAAAGCGGACCGCTCCAACGAAACGGAAAGCCATGCTGCGTCGCCTCTATGACTGGACCCTATCGCTCGCTGCCCGACCCTCTGCGGAAATCTGGCTGGCCGTTATCGCTTTTGTGGAAAGCTCGGTATTCCTGGTACCGGCGGACGTGCTCTTCCTGCCGATGGCCCTTGCCCGACCGGAACGGGCCTGGCGCTATGCCTTTGTGGCAACTGTCGCTTCGGTCCTGGGTGGCATAGCCGGGTGGTATCTGGGCTACTACGCTTTCGAGGCACTCGCCAAGCCCGTACTGGAATTCTATGGCAAGCTGGATGCCTTCGAGCAGCTTCGCACCTCGGTCGATTATTCCACCGTGCTACTGCTCCTGGTCACGTCGGGTCTCGCCCATCTGCCTCCGATCAAAGTGGTGACGATCCTGTCGGGGGTCGCCCATGTCAATCTGCTGCTGTTCATCGTATCGGCGATTGTCGCACGGGGCGCCCGTTTCTATCTCATCGCCTGGCTGCTGCGCGTGTATGGCGAGCCGATCCGCATTTTTATCGAGAAACGGCTGGGAACGATCGCAGCCGTTGGCGCAGGGCTGCTGATTGCCGCCTTCGTTGCCTATAAGATGCTGGCGCACTGAACGGAGAGGACCGCCATGACCATTCTGACCGCCAAGCCCGGCCTTTCCCATGCACTGCAGCTGGCCGCAGGCATGGCCGCAACCGTGGGCTCCGCCCTGGGATTCGAGCATCTGGGGGGGTACATACCCTGTGCGCTCTGCCTTCTGCAGCGGCAACCCTATTACTACGGCATACCGGTGGCACTGCTGGCGGCACTCAACGCAGCAATCGGGGGACCTGCCTGGTTGACCCGCAGCCTGCTGGCGCTTGTCGGTGTGATGATGGTCGTCGGCGCCGGAATGGGCATTTATCACTCTGGCGTCGAATGGCATTTCTGGGAGGGACCGGCGACCTGCGCGACAAGTGCGAGCGGCGTAACCCAGGACGCCGGCAATCTCCTGAACGACCTGAACGCCATCAAGGGACCTTCCTGCACGGACGCTGCGCTGCGCGTGCTCGGCCTGTCCTTTGCCGGCTGGAATGTGATCGCCAGCGTCCTTCTGGCGGGATTGGCCTTCCGCGCCGTCGCCCGGCCACAGGCATGAAACCTCAGGGCTGCAATTCGCTGTCCCAGTAAAGATAATCCATCCAGCTTTCATGCAGATAATTGGGCGGGAAAAGCCGCCCATTATTATGCAGATCCTGCACTGTCGGCTGATAGGGCTTCTGTGCCGGAAACATGCCGGCCTGCCGCGGCAGTTTCGATCCCTTGCGCAGATTGCAGGGGGAGCAGGCGGCGACAACATTTTCCCAGGTCGTTTGCCCGCCATGGGCTCTCGGAAGGACGTGATCGAAAGTCAGGTCGTCGGGGGACCCGCAATATTGGCATTCGAACTTGTCCCTCAGGAACACGTTGAAACGGGTAAAAGCCGGATTGCGGGTGGGCTGAACATAGGTTTTCAGGCAGACCACGCTGGGAAGACGCATCGAGAAACTCGGCGAGGAAACCGAATGCTCGTATTCCGCGATGATGTTCACACGGTCAAGAAAGACCGCCTTGATCGCGTCCTGCCAGGACCACAACGACAAGGGATAATAACTCAGCGGCCTGTAGTCAGCATTCAGTACCAGTGCCGGCAAGGCCTGCGGCGAGACTGCAATCGTCAAGGTCATGCTCCTGATCGATTCTGCTTTCCTGGAACTTATACTAAGTCGCTTGTGACAGGCTTGTGAAGCCAAATATCCAGAAAAACACGCCTTTTGCGTACCTGCTCGCTTCCTTATGGAAGAATCGCCCCGCCCGGCCGGATTATCCGCCCGTAATAGGCCCAGAGCAGCCGCGCAGCGACGGAACGATGCGGTGCCCAGCCGGCCGAAACGCTGCGAAGCAAGGACGCATCCGGCTTTTCCCCCAGGGGAAGCGCCTGTCCTGCAGCAATCCGCAGCGCAAGATCGCCTGCCGGAAAAATATCGCGATGGCCTGCATTGAAGAGCAAGTGGACTTCGGCGGTCCACTGTCCGATCCCCTTCAACGCCATCAGCGTGGTCACGGCTCGCTCGGCCGGCATCCGGGCAACGGCGTCCAGATCGAGCTGGCCGCTGACGATTGCCTCCGCGATCCGCACGAGCGTATCCGCCTTTGCGGCCGTCAACCCCAGACGGGGTCCATCGCCTCGCGCTACGGCAAGATAGGATGCCGGGGAAAAGGGACCTGTCGCCTGAACCAGACGGCGCCAGATGGCGTCAGCGCTCTGCCGGGAAACCAGTTGGGCGACAACCGTCGATGCCAGTCCTTCGAACCCGGGGCGTCCGGGACGGGCAGGAAGCGAACCTGCCGCGGCAGCGATCGGGTGGAACCGGGGATCAAGCCCACAGAGCGCCGCTATCTCCTCGGCAAAATTCTGCGCCGGCTCGGCCACCTCAACACCTGTCACCCTTCCCTCCCCTGTCCGAAACATGGCAATAGGGATCATGCCACCCGAAGACCGTCAACCCGCCCGATTCCGCTTTGCACCGAGCCCCAACGGCCGATTGCATCTTGGCCACGCACTGTCCGCCTTCCTCAACCGGGATATGGCGGACGGCATGGGCGGATACTATCTCGTGCGCGTCGAGAATATCGACCGGACCCGCTGCACGCCGGAACTGGAACAGGCATTGCTGGCCGATCTTGCCTGGCTCGGTCTGTCCTCGGACGGTCCGGTCCGTCGCCAGTCCGATCATCTGGCAGACTATGCCGCCGCCCTTGCCGAACTCGACCGGCTCGGCCTGACCTACCCTGCTTTCCAGACCCGGGGCGAGGTCAAGGCGCTTGTCCGGGACGCGGAAGGGCGCGGCCAGATTTGGCCCAGGGATCCGGATGGTGCGCCCCTGTTTCCGGATGGAGATCGACTGCGGCCCTGGGCGGAGCGGGAGGAACGGCTTCTGCGGGGGGAGCGTCATTCGATCCGCCTCGACATGACCCGTGCCATGGCTTTGGCGGGCGCAAACCTCGGCTGGCTCGAAATGGCCGACACCGGGGAAATCAGGCGCATTCCTGCGGATCCCGCCCGTTGGGGAGACGTGATCCTCTCGCGCTCCGACGCCCCGGGCAGCTATGCGCTCTGTGTCGTTGTGGACGATGCGGCGCAACAGATTACCCACGTGGTCCGTGGCCTCGATCTTTACCATGCGACGTCCGTGCAGCGATTGCTGCAGGTAATCCTCGGCCTGCCCGAACCGGTCTACCGTCATCATCGCCTGATCCTCGACGAAGACGGCAACAAGCTGTCCAAAAGCAACGGCTCCGTCGCCCTGTCCGCTCTGCGGGAAGCCGGCATGACCCCGTCAGATATCCGCCGCCTCGTCGGCCAGTAGCGGCGGCCGGCCCGTAACCCGCCAGAAAAACCGGTTCATCACCCGATACTTCAGCATGGCCGCATTGATTTCCGCCCCGATGATGAAAATCACGGCGGACATGTAAAGAAACACCAGCGCGATCATGAGAGAGGCAAGACCGGCATAGGTGCGGGCATAATTGGCGAAGGTGGATATGTAATAGGCGAAAATAATTGCGCCCACCGTCCATGCAATCAACGTGACAAGAACACCCGGCAGCACATCCCTGATACGCCGGCGCCCGGCCGGGAGCCAGAGATGGGCGATCGTAACGCCGAGACTGAGAACGATCAGCGTTCCGTAGACCCGCCAGCTGGCGATCGCAGCAAGCATGTCCTTGAGCCAGGGAAACCGCTGCTCCGCGAAACCGAGGGCAACCGGCACGACAACGAGAAAAAGACTGATGGCCGCAAGCGACAAGACCGCTGCAAGAACCCAGAAAAGGCTGACGAGTCGGGTCGTGTACCACCGGCGGGTTTCCAGGATGCGATAGGCCCGGTTCAGCGACACCCTCACCGCTTCGACCCCGTTCGAGGCAAAATAGGCAGCGGCCAGAACGGAAATGGTGAGAAGTCCACTGCGCGGAATGGTCAGCACCTGACGAACTTCGTCGGAGATGGGCTTGGCAATGCTGGGCGGCCAGGTATCGAAGATCAGATGAACCGCCGTTTCGGAAAAACGGTCCGCGCCAAGATATGTCGCGAGGGTCGTCCCGAAGATCAGGAAGGGAAACAGCGCAAGCAGCGTGGACAGCGCCACATGGCTCGCCATCGCCCATCCATCGTCTTCCGTGAAATGGTAAAGAGCATCATAGACGACGCGATATATGATTCGGATAAAGGTCGGCATTCCAACTCCGGTTTGCGGCAGCCCGGAAGCCCCGTGCGGGCTGCCCCGGCAATATGGTAAGCCGCGCCGCATTTGTACAGGAAGCTCATGGATCATCGAAAGACTATCATTGTCACCGGCGCGTCCAGCGGGATCGGCGCCTATTGCGCCCGCGCGCTGCATGGCGAGGGCTGGCGGGTTTTTGCAACGGTGCGGAAATCCGAGGACCGGATCGCGCTGGAGGCAGACTCCATTGAAACATTCCTGATGGATTACCGCGACCGGGACAGCATTGACCGGCTTGTCGATGACGTCCTGGCCCGCACCGGCGGGCAAATCGAAGCACTGTTCAACAACGGTGCCTATGGCCAGCCCGGCGCCGTGGAAGATCTGCCGGTCGAAGCGCTGCGCGAACAGTTCGAAACCAATCTTTTCGGCTGGCATCATCTGACCCGCCGGATCATCCCTGCCATGCGCAAGGCGGGAAGCGGTCGCATCATCCAGTGCTCTTCCATCCTTGGACTGGTGCCCTACCGCTGGCGCGGCGCCTATACCGCGTCGAAATACGCTCTGGAAGGGCTGAGCCTGACCCTGCGCATGGAGCTGGAGGGAAGCGGCATCTTCGTCAGCCTGATCGAACCCGGACCGATTACGTCACGCTTCACCGCCAATGCGCTTGCCCATATCCGGGAGAATATCGATCTGGAAGGGTCCGTTCATGCAGCGGCCTATCGTCGCGAATTGGCCCGCCTGGACGGAACGGGACCGGTCAACCGCTACAAGCTCGGTCCGGAGGCCGTCCACAAAGTGCTGGTCCACGCCTTGACCTCGGCCAGACCGCGCCCTCATTATCTGGTGACCACACCGGCCAAACGCGGCTACTTCCTCAAAAAGCTGCTGCCAGCAGACCTGTTCTACAGGCTCCTGCGCCGGTTTGACTGACGCAAATTGAAAGGGACGTCCATGTCCGGTTTTACAACCGTGCTCGCTCTCATCGTGATGGGCCTTGTCGCCATCGTGCTCGCAAGAGGCCTTTTCAACATGATGAAGGGAGGCAATGCCAACCTTTCGAACAAGCTCATGCAGCTGCGTATCGTCCTTCAAGCGGTGGCCGTCGTCCTGATCATGCTGACCCTCTGGCTGACCGGCGGGGGACGATGAGGCGTTGCGGGGCGTCAATTGCGCCCTCAAGCGCCGCAACCGGCAAAGCCCGATCCGCGGCCGCGATTCATGCTCGGGCCGAAACACTGGCAGAAGAGCGTAGACCTGACCGACCCCTTCCGAGATCGATCCCATGGTAAAGCTGAACAAGATCTATACCCGCACCGGCGACAACGGCACGACGGCTCTCGTCGCAGGCCCCCGCAGACTGAAACACGACCTGCGGGTCGAGGCCTACGGGAGTGTGGACGAGGCCAATTCGACCATCGGCATTGCCCGTCTGCATACCGGGGGAAATGCCGCGCTCGATGCCATATTGGAGAGCATCCAGAATGACCTTTTCGATCTCGGCGCCGATCTGGCCACGCCGGATACGGGCGAAAAGCCGGGATGGGAGCCCTTGCGTGTCGTTCCGCAGCAGGTAGCAAGACTGGAAGCGGATATTGACAGGCTCAATGCCGACCTCGAACCGCTGACCTCCTTCGTCCTACCCGGCGGTTCGCCCGCCGCCGCTTATCTGCATCTCGCGCGTACGGTCACCCGCCGCGCGGAAAGACTGGCGGTGGCCCTGTCGCAGGAAGAGGGGGAAGTGGTGGGCCCGGCCGTCATCCAGTATCTCAACCGACTGTCCGATCTGCTTTTCGTCGCCGCCCGCCACGCGAACGATCTTGGTCGGTCGGACGTTCTTTGGGTTCCCGGGAAGAACCGCTGAACCGGAAAGCCGGCTTGCCAGCCGGCACACCCTCCTGCATTCTGGTTACATGCCGCGGCAAAGCGACGCAGAAGGGTTTGCATGCTCATTCCTATCCATGACGCGAATGCGCTACGGCACATTTCGACGCCCATCGTGACCCGGTGCCTGATCGCACTCAATGTCATCCTCTGGCTTGTGATGTGGCCATCCGCTCTCGGATGGCTTGCGGACCTGATCGTGGTCGTGTTCGGCTTCATCCCCGCCCTGGTCACGCACGAGGCGATCCTGCCTCCGGAACTTCGGTTCGTCCCACCGGAGATCACCTTCGTCACCTATTCCTTCATCCATGGCGGCGTGACCCACATCGGCATCAACATGCTTTTTCTCTGGATCTTCGGGGACAATGTGGAGGATGCTCTGGGTCACATCCGTTTCCTGATCTTCTATCTGGTCTGCGCAGCGGCCGGTGCGGCGCTGCATCTCGTTTTGTCGGGAAATTCGCAGGCGCCGCTGATCGGTGCTTCCGGAGCGATATCCGGTGTTGTCGTCGCCTATGCTCTGCTCCACCCTCATGTGCGGCTCTGGGTGCTGGTCTTCTTCGGCATACCGGTGCCCCTTCCCGCATTCATTCCGCTCGCCTTCTGGGTGGGACAACAATTCTTCGAACTCGTCACCGGCTATGGTGACAGCGTCTCCTTCGCAGCGCATGTGGGCGGCATCATCGCGGGTGGGCTTCTGGTCCTCGTCCTGCGGCGGCCGGGCGTACCGCTCTTTGCCCGGGACGTTGTCCGGGGTCGGGCCGCTCCGGAAGAGCCGGTTCCGGTAACGCCCTGGCGTCGCATTGAGAACGGCCGTTCCAGCGCCGGAAACCAGGAAGAACCACCTCCGCCTCACCGCTGGGGACGTTGACGCCGAAGGCCGCTCGCTTTAAATCCGAACCCGGAATTTGGCGGCTGGCATGGCGAAGTCTCGCGTCGAGGAGGAAAAGCGCGGTTCCATGTCGCCATTCGACCATCAAAATCGTGCCCAGTGGCGCATTTTTTCCGCCGACAGAGTTTGAAGGAAGGACCTCATGAAAATCCTCGTACCCGTGAAGCGCGTCGTCGATTACAACGTCAAGATCCGCGTGAAGCCGGATGGTTCGGGTGTCGAGCTTGCCAACGTGAAGATGTCGATGAACCCCTTCGACGAAATCTCGGTTGAGGAAGCTCTGCGTCTGAAGGAAGCCGGCAAGGCAACGGAAGTGGTTGTCGTCTCCATCGGTCCGGCCAAGGCCGAGGAAACGCTGCGCACCGCGCTCGCCATGGGCGCTGACCGCGCCGTCCTCGTCGAGACGGATGATGCCGTCGAGCCGCTCGCCGTCGCCAAGCTCCTGAAGGGCGTGGCAGAGGCAGAACAGCCCGGCCTGATCATCGTCGGCAAGCAGGCGATCGACGACGACGCCAACCAGACCGGCCAGATGCTCGCAGCCCTTCTCGGCTGGGCACAGGGCACGTTTGCTTCCAAGGTCGAGATCGGTGCCGACAAGGCAACCGTGACTCGCGAAGTGGACGGCGGTCTCCAGACCATCGACATCAAGCTTCCGGCCGTCGTGACAACCGACCTGCGCCTCAACGAGCCGCGCTATGCCTCGCTGCCGAACATCATGAAGGCAAAGAAGAAGCCGCTCGACAAGAAGACCCCTGCTGATTTCGGCGTGTCGACCGCTGCCCGCCTCAAGGTGCTGAAGACCGAAGAACCCGGCGGCCGCAAGGCTGGCGTCAAGGTCAAGTCGGTTGCCGAGCTCGTCGAAAAGCTCAAGACCGAAGCCGGCGTCCTCTAAGATCAAGGGATAGGAGAAACTCAAAATGGCTATCCTGCTTCTCGCAGAACACGACAACACCTCCGTCTCCGACCAGACCGTAAAGGCGCTTTCTGCGGCCTCGCAGATTGGCGGCGATATCCACGTGCTGGTTGCCGGCAAGGGCGCTTCTGCGGCCGCTGCCGCTGCGGCCAAGCTTTCCGGCGTTTCCAAGGTTCTCGTGGCCGATGGCGATGATTATGCCAACAACCTGGCCGAGCCGCTCGCGGCCCTCATCGTCTCGCTCGCCGGCTCCTACGACACGCTCATCGCCGCCGCCACCTCGGTTGCCAAGAACGTGATGCCGCGCGTGGCCGCTCTCCTCGACGTCATGCAGGTTTCTGAAATCACCGAAGTGGTTTCGGCCGACACCTTCAAGCGTCCGATCTATGCCGGCAATGCGATCCAGACCGTCCAGACCACGGATGCCAAGAAGGTCATCACCGTGCGCACCGCGTCCTTCGCTTCCGCAGGCGAAGGCGGCTCGGCTTCGGTCGAGACGATCGGCGGCGCCGGCAATCCTGGCCTGTCCTCGCATGTGGCCGATGCCCTGTCCTCGTCCGACCGTCCGGAACTGACCTCCGCGAAGATCATCGTATCCGGTGGCCGTGCCGTCGGTTCGGCCGAGAAGTTCAAGGAAGTGATCCTGCCGGTTGCCGACAAGCTCGGCGCGGCCGTAGGCGCCTCCCGCGCTGCCGTTGACGCCGGCTACGCCCCGAACGACTGGCAGGTTGGCCAGACCGGCAAGGTCGTCGCACCGCAGCTCTACATCGCCTGCGGCATTTCCGGTGCGATCCAGCACCTCGCCGGCATGAAGGACTCGAAGGTCATCGTCGCGATCAACAAGGACGAGGAAGCACCGATCTTCCAGGTTGCCGATTATGGTCTCGTCGCCGACATCTTCGAAGCTCTTCCGGAGCTCGAAAAGGCGCTCTAAGCCAGTCCTTAACCTCCCTCTCTTCTCTCGAAAGAGGGGGCTGGTCAATCGACGCACAGAAGACTATCACTCTTGCCGGGTTCGCAACGAGCCCGGCAAATTTCTGGTCCGGAGCAGGTTTGGCCTGCCCTCAGGAGGTCGACATGATCAAGAACATCGGCATCATCGGCGCAGGTCAGATGGGCTGCGGCATTGCCCATGTCTCCGCAGTGGCGGGCTATAAGGTTCATATTTACGATGTCTCCAAGGAGCGCATCGAACCGGCTCTGGCAACGATCAACGGCAATCTTGCCCGCCAGGTCTCGTCCGGCAAGATGGCCGATGACGTCAGAACGCAGGCCCTCGCACACATCACCGCCTCTTCCGATGTCAACGATCTCGCCAATGCGGATCTGGTCATCGAAGCGGCAACCGAAGACGAGGCCATCAAGCGCAAGATCTATGCACAGGTCTGTCCCGTCCTGAAGCCCGAAGCCATCCTTGCGACGAATACCTCGTCGCTGTCGATCACCCGCCTTGCGTCCTCGACGGACCGCGCCGAACGTTTCATGGGCATTCATTTCATGAATCCCGTGCCGGTCATGAAGCTGGTCGAACTGGTGCGTGGCATTGCAACGGATGAAGGAACCTTCCGTTCAGCACAGGAATTCGTCCACACGCTGGACAAGACCACCACCGTTGCCGAAGATTTCCCGGCCTTCATCGTCAATCGTATCCTGCTGCCCATGATCAACGAAGCGATCTACACCCTCTATGAGGGTGTCGGCACGGTAGATGCGATCGACACCGCCATGCGTCTTGGGGCCAATCATCCCATGGGTCCGCTGCAGCTCGCCGATTTCATCGGTCTCGATACCTGCCTGTCGATCATGCAGGTGCTTCATGATGGCCTGGCGGACAGCAAGTACCGCCCTTGCCCGCTGCTGGTGAAATATGTGGAAGCAGGCTGGCTCGGGCGCAAATCCGGCCGCGGCTTCTATGATTATCGGGGCGAACACCCCGTTCCCACCCGCTGACCTTAAGGTCGGGAGCCATCAGCTCCCGACTGCCTCGATCAATGCCTTTGCCTCCGGGCCGTCCCAGGTCGCAGGCCCATTCATGGCACCCAGCACGCAGCCCTTCGCATCGATGAGCAGGCTGACGGGAAGACCGACGGCCAGACCTTCCTTTTTCAGCGCATTGAATATGCCCATACTGTCATCACGGTACGGCTTGAGATGCTGGATGCCGGTCTCGGAAAGAAAGGCCTTTGGCTTTTCGTCCGTGCCGGTATCGATATTCACAGCCACCACTTCGAATTCATTGCCGCCAGAAAGGTTTTCAAGCCGGTCAAGCGCCGGCATTTCCTCGCGGCAGGGGAAGCACCAGGTGGCCCAGAGATTGAGCAGCACGGTCTTGCCGCTGAAATCCTTCAGCGAGACATTGCGTCCCTCCGGCCCCTTGAAGGAGAGGCCAGGCAGCGTACGGGGCGGATCGAGCGGCGTCATCGCTGCAACCGCGCCCTTGGCTGCAGCGGCAAAGGCTGTCTTGCGTGCAGGGGCAATCTGGCATTCCTCGCCTTCGGCAACCGTACCGTTCGCGGCTTCCCCGGCATTGCCAGAACCCATTCCCTTCACGTATATCCCTGCCACACCGGCAAGGCCGCCAGCCACCAGGGCGGCCACGATCAAGAAGGCAGGGGAGCGGCCAAAGGGCTTTTTCTCGGTCATTTCAGTCTCCAGGATGGTAAGCGCATGGCAAACGGCTCTTCCGATACACAGGCTTCCAATCAGATGTGGGGCGGGCGCTTTGCGTCCGGCCCCGATGCCATCATGGAGGAGATAAATGCCTCCATCGACTTCGACAAGAAGCTCTACGCCGAAGATATCCGCGGCTCTATCGCGCATGCCACGATGCTTGCAAAACAAGGCATCATTTCGGATGGCGACCGGGACGCGATCGTCTCTGGGTTGAACACCATCCGCGGCGAGATCGAAAGCGGAAATTTTGCCTTCTCACGGAAGCTTGAAGACATTCACATGAACATAGAGGCGCGCCTGGCGACCCTGATCGGGCCTGCTGCAGGACGCCTCCACACGGCCCGCTCGCGCAACGACCAGGTCGCCCTGGATTTCCGGCTCTGGGTCAAGGCGGAGTTGCAGCGCACCGATGCGGCAATGACCAAACTCATCGCCGCCTTCCTCGACCGCGCCGAAGAACATGCGGATACGGTTATGCCGGGCTTCACGCATCTGCAAACCGCGCAGCCGGTAACCTTCGGTCATCACTGCATGGCCTATGTCGAAATGTTCGGTCGTGACCGGGCCCGCGTTCGTCACGCCATCGAGCATCTCGACGAGAGCCCGATCGGAGCGGCCGCACTCGCCGGCACCCCCTATCCGATCGATCGCCACATGACCGCCGAAGCGCTGGGCTTCCGCGAGCCCACGCGCAATTCCATCGACACCGTGTCCGACCGGGATTTCGCCCTCGAATTCCTGTCCGTCGCAGCCATCAGCGCCATGCATCTGTCCCGTCTTGCCGAAGAAATCGTGATCTGGACCACGCCGCAATTCGGTTTCGTGCGCCTGTCCGATGCGTTCTCGACCGGCTCTTCCATCATGCCGCAAAAGAAAAATCCGGATGCGGCGGAGCTGGTGCGTGCGAAGACCGGTCGCATCAATGGCTCGCTGATCGCCCTGCTGACGGTGATGAAGGGTCTGCCCCTCGCCTATTCCAAGGATATGCAGGAAGACAAGGAACAGGTCTTCGACGCTGCGGAAAGCCTTGAACTCGCTCTCGCTGCCATGACCGGAATGGTTCGCGACCTGACTGTCCGTACCGATCGGATGAAGGATGCGGCCGGTTCCGGCTATTCGACGGCGACCGATCTGGCCGACTGGCTGGTCCGCGAGGCAGGGCTGCCGTTCCGTGAAGCACACCATGTGACCGGACGCGCAGTTGCTGCGGCGGAAGCGCGGGGATGCACCCTTTCCGAGCTGACGCTGGAGGAGCTGAAGGCCATCAATCCGGTCATCGACCAGGGCGTATACTCGGTCCTGACCGTCGAGGCCTCCGTCGCCTCTCGCAAAAGCTACGGCGGCACGGCGCCCGATGAGGTCCGACGCCAGATCGCCGGCTGGCGTGCACGGCTCTGAGCGAAGCGGAGCCGGCGGACAGATAGACTTTGCTCCCGGCCCCGTTTTCCAGTAGAACCGGCAACCGTTCCGGTCGCCTGGCTCTGGCGATTGCAAGTTCTTTTCCGCAAGAGGCTCCGATGGCTGTTAAAATGCTGAAGCTCATACCGCTCGTGACGGTTCTGGCCGCATCGCTGGCGCTCGCATCCTGCGGTCGCAAGGGCGACCTGGATCCGCCGAGCGTTGCCGCGCAGGCCGACAGCAAATATGGCAAGAAGGACGCCGTCGTGCCGCCCCAGCCCAACAAGCCTTTCATCCTCGATCCGCTCCTCTGAGAGCCGCAAGCCAGGTCCTGTAGTTCCGTGAACCATTTCGATTATCGCGACGGCGTACTCTATGCGGAAGACGTTCCGGTCACCGACATTGCCGATCAGGTCGGCACGCCCTTTTATTGCTACTCCACCGCCACTCTGGAACGGCACTACAAGGTCTTCACCTCTGCCTTCGGCGATGTGGATGCGCTGACCTGCTATGCGATGAAAGCCAACTCGAATCAGGCCGTGCTGAAGACGCTGGCGCGCCTGGGCGCGGGCTGCGACGTGGTTTCGGAGGGCGAGTTGCGCCGTGCACTTGCCGCGGGCTTCCCTGCAGAAAAGATCATGTTCTCGGGTGTCGGAAAGACCGTTGCGGAGATGGACCTGGCCCTGATTGCCGGCATCTATTGCTTTAACGTGGAATCGGAGCCGGAACTCGAGGTCCTCAATCGCCGCGCCATGCTCCTCGGCAAGAAGGCGCCCGTTTCCTTCCGCATCAATCCCGACGTGGATGCCCGCACCCATGCGAAGATCTCCACGGGAAAGAAGGAAAACAAGTTCGGCATTTCCTGGGAACGCGCCCGGGCGGTCTATGCTCATGCCGCGACGCTTCCCGGCATCCAGATCACCGGCATTGACATGCATATCGGCAGCCAGATCACCGAGCTGCGCCCCTTCGATGATGCGTTCAGGCTGTTGCGGGAACTGGTCGACGTGCTGCGGGGCGATGGCCACCACATCGAACATGTGGATATCGGCGGGGGTCTCGGCATTCCCTATCGCGAAGACAACAATCCGCCACCGCTGCCCGATGCCTATGCGACAACCGTCAAGAACCAGCTGAAGGACCTCGGCTGCAAGATTGTCACGGAGCCGGGTCGCCTGATCGTGGGCAATGCGGGAATTCTGGTCACGGAAGTGATTTATGTGAAGGACGGCGGCGAGAAGACGTTCGTGATCGTCGATGCGGCCATGAACGATCTGATCCGCCCGACACTCTATGAAGCCTATCACGAGGTACGCCCCGTGATCGTGACAGCGGCAAATGCCCCGCGCATCAAGGCCGATATCGTCGGCCCGGTCTGCGAGACGGGCGACTACCTCGCCCTTGATCGGGAAATGGCCATGCCGAAGACCGGCGACCTGATGGCCGTCGGTTCGGCGGGGGCCTATGGCGCGGTTCAATCCGGAACCTACAACACCCGCCGGCTGATCCCGGAAGTGCTCGTGCATGAGGACCGGTTCCATGTAATCCGCCCGCGTCCATCCTACGAGGCGATCATCGGCCTGGATTCCGTACCGGACTGGCTGGAATAAAAACTTTCCTCGTCTCCACCCCTCTGCCACAAAGAATGGTATCTTCCGAGGAGGTTCGGGTGCTTCGACTGGCGCCCGAAGATACGGTCAGGGCCAGAGGATGACGGAATCACACGGCGGTAACGGGATGAGGCAGCTTTCGCAGCGCTTGGCTGCGGCGCGCGCTTTCGCCTGGATTGCTCTCGCCGCGGAGCGTTTCCTGCCGCTTCTGGTCGCTCCGCTCTGCGCCCTCTCGCTTTTCCTGTCTGCTGCTTGGTTCGGCCTTTTCCGCTCACTTCCCGATTGGGCGCGCATGGGTGTCGCTGCCCTGCTCGTCTTCGGCTTTCTTGCGAGCCTTCTGCCCCTGCTGCGGATGCGGATGCCACGACTGGTGGAGGTGGACCGGCATCTGGAGGCGATCAACGGCTTGCCTCATCAAGCCATTTCCATGCAGTCGGACAGGCTGGTGGAGGATACCCCCTTCGCCCGGGCTCTTTTCGAGCATCACCGGGAGAAAATGGCAGCGCGGATAGAGGCGCTGCGGAGCGGCGCCCCCCGCCCGGACATCAGCCGCTTCGATTCCTCCGGACTGAGAGCGGTTCCGGCCCTGGTTTTCGCTATTGCCGCTGCCTATTCCGTTTCCGGGCAATCGGGCCGGATAAGCGATGCCTTCCGCTATCGCGCGGCGGATGAGCTGGTGGCGGCCAGCCGTGTGGATGTCTGGGTAACGCCGCCTGCTTATACGAACAGACCAGCCATGACGCTGATCGCGAATGGAAAGGCTGTTACCGTACCGAAATTTTCTGAACTCTCCGTTCGCATCAGCGGCGAAGACCCGCAAACGACCGTTTCGTTCACGTCTGCCACCGGCGGAAAGCCCGTTGCACTCTCGCCGCTCAAGGCGAAGAGCACGACTGACCAGGTCAAACCGGAGACTGCACAGGCTTATAAGCTCAAACTGGATGCGGCGGGGGATCTGGCAGTCGGCGACAGACAATTTATGATCCGCCTCACCCCTGACGAGCCACCGCGCATCGCCTTCGACGGCAAGCCGCGCCGAACCGTGACTGGGGCTCTGGAAATCCGCTTCAAGGGGCATGACGATTATGGCATCGACAACGCCCGTGCAGACATCGTTCCGCTCGATCAGCCACCGCAGGCGCAGCCGCTATACCCCTTGCCAGAGTTTCCCCTGGATCGGCCGGGCGGCAAGGCGGGCGACGTCAAGGGCGTGACAAGCCGGAATCTGACCGAGCATCCGCTGGCCGGCAAGCGCGTGCGGGTATCACTGGTCGCTGTGGATGCGGCAGGCCAGACGGGCCGTTCGGACCCCATCGACATGATCCTGCCTGCACGCAGCTTCACGGAACCGCTGGCCGCCGCCACCGCCGAGCAGCGGCAGGTCTTCACGCTGGACATCCGCCAGTTGCCCCGTGCCATCGAGTATAACGATGCGGCCCTGTTGCGGGCGGAAGAGAGCGTGCCCAAGATCAGCCATTTCTTGTTGCTGAAATCGGCCCGTTCCCGCATGGCTCTTGCGCGTGACGAGGCCTCGCTAAAGGATGCGGCCGACTATCTGTGGGACATTGCCCTGGGCATAGACGGGGGCGACCTGCCCATGGCAGAACGGGCCGTGCGGGATGCGCAGAAGGCGCTTGCCGATGCCCTGAAACGCAATGCACCCGATAGCGAGATCCAGGCGCTGATGGACAATCTGCGCAAGGCCATGAAAGAGTACATGGACGCGCTTGCCAAGCGGATGGACCTGCAAAAGCCGGGCCAGCAACCCAATGCGGAAGCCCGCAATGTGATTCGCCAGCAAGACCTCGAAAAGATGTTGAACCAGCTGGAAAACATGGCCCGCTCCGGAAATCGGGAAGCGGCGCAGCAATTGCTTTCGGATATGCAACGCCTGATGAACAACCTCCAGGCCGGCGGCACGCAACGCCAGCCCTCGGAGGCGGAAAACCGCACGCGGCAGCAGGTGGACAAGCTCGGCAAGATCCTGCGGGACCAGCAGAAGCTGATGGAAGACACCTACAAGCTCAACCAGGAACTGGAGCAACAACAATGGCAGACCGACCCGGGCATGCCGGGAGCGGATGAGCCGCTGGATCCGCTCTCCGGAGACCAGGCAACGGACCCCGGCGCGATGACCAAGAAGCAGAAAGAGGCCATGCAGGGACTTCAGCAGCGCCAGCGGGATCTGCAAAAACAGCTGCAGGAGCTCGGAGAAGGTCTCAAGGGCCTCGGTATGAAACCGAACAAGGGGCTTGGCGACGCCGGCAAGGAAATGGACGGCGCAGGCAAGGCGCTGGGCAGGAACGAAGGGCAACCGGCCCTCGACAGTCAGGGCCGTGCGCTTGAAGCACTGCGAAAAGGCGCCCAGGAAATGATGCAGTCCATGGCAGGCAAGGGCCAGGGAAGCGGCATGAGCAGCAACGGTCCGGGCTCGGGCGGAATGAAAGATCCGCTTGGTCGCTCGAACGGCAATGACGGGCTTGGCGATTATGGCGGCGACAAACTGCCCGATACGACCGATGTGCAGCGGGCACGGGATATTCTCGATGCCATTCGCCGCAAGCTGGGCGACGGGGGGATGACGCCCACCGGCAGACAATATCTGGAACGACTGCTGAACCTGGATTGAGGCGCGGAAGGCCTGACCTTACGCGGCCAGTGCCAGCGCCACGGCGCGGCGAATGTCCGGAAGCGCAAAAGGCTTGGGCACCACGTCGACGATTTTCTGCAGAAGGTCATCGGCGCGCTCCCGCTGCTCGGCATAGCCGGTCATCAGCAGGATCTTCATGCCGGGAAATGCGTCCGCGGCCCGATGCGCAAGCTCGATTCCGTCCATCACCGGCATCCGGATATCGGAGAGCAGCAGGTCGAACCCGCCATCCTGAAGCATTTCCAGGCCTTCGGCGCCGTCAGCGGCTTCGTGGGTTTCGTGCCCATCCATGCGCAACGCACGAGCCACGAACCGGCGAAGGGACTCTTCGTCTTCGGTGATGAGGATCCTGGCCATGTGCAGATTCTCCCTGCTAGTCTTTGACCAGACCTTCATGGCTCCTTTTTTCTTTTCGGGCCGTAAACGGCCTTGGTTAACCAAATGGATGGTTAACGGTATTCTTCCAATTCAAGCAATTTCCCATATTGATGCAGATCAGGCGTCGCCGGTGACGACCCCCACGAAGGGAAGCTCGCGGAACGCATAGGCCACATCCATCCCGTAGCCGACCACGAAATAGTCGGGGCATTCGAAGCCGACATAATCTGCCTCGAGCTTTTCCTTCCGCTTCACGCTCTTGTCGAGAAGCACTGCGATGGTGACGTTGCGGGCGCCGCGCGAATAGAGCAACTCCTTTGCGAAGAGAAGCGTGCGGCCGGATTCGAGAATGTCGTCGATCAGCAGAACATCGCGTCCGTTCACGTCACTGTCGATATCCTTGACGATGCGGACGCCCTGGGATTCGGTGCCGGCGCCGTAGCTCGAAAGCGTGATGAATTCCACTTCCGGTGCAAGCCCGGTGTGATGGAGCGCGCGAATGAGATCGGCTGCAAAGATGAAAGAGCCCTTCAACACGGCAATGACCAGCAGATCTTTTACCGGCCCCGAAGCAATGCGCTCCGCCATGTCTCGATTGCGTTCGGCAATCTGTTCGGGAGTGAAGAGCGGTTCGATATTCTTTCCACGAACGACAGGCATGCGGTTCTCCTTGGCAGGGCTACATCCCGCGATAGCAAATCATGATTGCAGGAGACAGCCTATTCCGCCAGCAGGACCCTTACTTCCGGCGCTTTTCCACCGGCTTGCGGCAATTTGAGCTGGAAGCCGCGGCTTTCGCCGACATGGATGTCACCCGTCCGGCTTCGCAACAGGGTTGTCGCAACCAGTTGTCCGCCCGAATAGACATCGGCCCGAAGCTTGGGTGACGAAAGCATGGCGTCGCCATGATTTTCGATGATTCCGGAAATCACGAGAACGGGAAGGCCGTTGACGGTCCTGGGCAGCGCGGTGACATGGGTGATGTCAACCCGGCTGATGTTCGGACCCTGCCCCATCATGGCCAGCGCGGAGAAACCCCCTGCAAAGGCGAAGACGAGCAGAAAAACCAGCGCAACGAGGGCCGAGAACATATTGTCCGAGAGACGCCCGAGCCAACGCTCACCCGCGGAGAAGACCTTTGACGAGCCCGCGCTCGCGACCTGCGTTTCGCGCGGGCTGCGGACGCGCCGGTCCCGCGGGGCTGTAGCATTGTCGTTTCCAGGAGGCACAATCGAGAAGGCAGGGCCTGGAACCCGGCGAGCGCCCTTGGGTTCCGCAAGGACCATGAACTCGGCATCCTCGACCTCGGGTGGACGGGTCAGATGCTCCGGCCGAAACGCCGAACGAGGCTTTTCGGGAGGCAGAAGATCATAGGCCTTGCTGCTGCGGGTTCGGGGGCGGAAGGAGCTCATCGCTATGGCCTTGTCATCTCGGTGACTGCTCTTCGCCTCGATGCACGGCCCGGGCTGGCATTGAAACGAATCCCGCCCAGTCGTAAACTTTAATGGTTAATGCATCGCAAACGCTCCCGGGACTGCGCCTTTCCGACGCAATTTTCATGATTTATTAACCACAATTGTTAACTAATGACTGATCCGTTAAACCCCGCTTCCGCACCCCGTAACGGCAGGGCACGCACTTGATTCACTTTGAAAATGTCGGCTTGCGGTATGGCATGGGTCCGGAAATCCTCAGGGACCTGACTTTCGACATACCGAAACGCTCCTTCCAGTTTCTGACTGGCCCGTCCGGCGCAGGCAAGACGACCCTGTTGCGCCTGCTCTTCATGTCGCTGAAACCGACTCGCGGCCTGATCAGGAGTTTCGGCCGTGACGTGAACGCCATCCCGCCCGCCGAACTTCCCATGCTGCGCCGGCGGATCGGTATCGTCTTTCAGGATTTTCGCCTTCTGGATCATCTGACCACCTACGAGAATGTCGCCTTGCCACTGCGCGTCCGGGGCAAGGACGAGATGAGCTACAAGACGGATGTGCTCGAACTGCTGAAGTGGGTTGGCCTCGGCGATCGCATCAATGTCCTGCCGCCCGTTCTCTCCGGCGGGGAGAAGCAGCGCGCCGCTATCGCCCGCGCGCTGATCGATCGGCCGGAGGTTCTTCTGGCCGATGAACCGACTGGCAATGTAGACCCGCCTATGGCCCGACGGCTTCTCAATCTGTTCATGGAGCTGAACCGGCTTGGGACCGCCGTGGTCATTGCCACGCACGATCTCGCCCTCATGGATCAGGTCGACGCCAGACGCATGATTTTGACGGGGGGGCATCTCGATCTCTATGAATGACGCCCCGAAACCTCCGCAACCCTCCCCGGAAAGCGCTCCACAGCGACGCCCGGAAATGCGCGTCCGGCCCATGGGGCCGATCGTCCCGCCCACCAACATCCAGAGCAACGCGCTGGCCGTGGTGATCGCCATCATGGCCTTTCTTGCCTGCCTGACCCTCGGCGGCGTCAGCATGGTGCGCGCGACGGCCGCGAGCTGGCAAAGCCAGATCTCCCGGGAAATCACCGTCCAGATCAAGCCGGACGAGAAAATCGACATGGACAAGGCGCTGAACCGCGCCCGGGATATCGCGCTCAGTTTTGTGGGAACCCGCGATGGCCAGATCATGGACGATGCGGCCACCGCGCGCTTGCTCGAGCCCTGGCTGGGTCCCAATCTCGATCTCAAGGAATTGCCGGTCCCGCGGCTGGTCGTCATCACCATCGATGAGCAGAACCCGCCCGATTTCGAGGCGATGCGAGCCATGCTGAAGGACGAGATTCCGCAGGCGAGCCTCGACGATCACCGCACCTGGGTGGATCGCCTGGTTTCGATGGCCCACACGACGGTTCTGATCGGGCTGTCGATCATGGGGCTTGTTTTCAGTGCCATGATCCTGACCGTGATCTTCGCCACGAGAGGTGCGCTCGCCGGCAACCGCCATATTGTCGAAGTCCTGCATTTCGTGGGTGCCGAGGCGTCCTTCGTGGGCCGGGAGTTCCAGAAGCATTTTCTGAAAATCAGCCTCAAGGGGTCTGCCGCAGGCAGTCTGCTGGCGGCGCTGGTCTTCGCTGCACTGAGTTTTTGGCAGAGCCGCTCCCTGGCAACACCGCAGAGTGACCAGGCTGCAGCCCTGTTCGGCACTTTTTCCGTCGGTTACGCCGGCTATCTGGGCATTTTTGCCACGATGCTCATTATCGCCTTGCTGACAACACTGACCGCACGACTCACGGTCATGCGAACGATCCACGAAATCGACCTGATACGCTCCGATCCAGCCCGGACCGATATGCTGCCGGATTAGGAAAGCTGCCATGAAAGCGCCGACAGGGCGAAATAGGATGAAACCAGGCCGGAGGAAACCGGATCTCCGTCGGCCGCGAGCAGGAAACCGGATGTTGGCGTGAGCGATGTTTGACCAGAAGCGTGACGAGATAGCGGCAGCTGATGGCGCCGGGCAGGGACACTGCCCGCAGGCCGTTGTCGTGTCCACGCCCCATCGGCCGCATCGCAGCCTGTTGAGGCGCTTCCTGCGCTGGACGGGCGTCGTGACCGTGATTGCCGGCGGGCTGTTCTTCGGCGGATTTCTCTATTTTGCCGATATGGTCACGTCTTTGTCCACGCCGGCAGACATAAAGGCAGATGCTATCGTCGTTCTCACAGGCGGCTCCCAGAGGCTGAACCAGGCCCTGGATCTTCTGGCGCGCGGTGCGGGAAAACGGTTGCTGATCTCGGGCGTGCACCGATCGACCACGGCCGGACAGATCCGCCGGATGACGCGAAGCCCCAACAGTATTTTTCGCTGCTGCGTGGATATCGGGTACGAGGCCAAGGACACGATTGGCAATGCTGCGGAAGCCGTGCAGTGGATTGGAAGCCATGGATACCGGAAGGTTCTCGTGGTCACCAACAACTACCATATGCCCAGAAGCCTGATCGAGTTGCGACGGGCGGATCCGGTCACGGATTTCATTCCCTATCCGGTTGTGAACTCCAATCTGCGCACCCGCAACTGGTTTGCCGACCCGCCGACGCTGCGCGTGATGCTCAGCGAATATGTGAAAATTCTCGCGACCGGGGTCCGCGGATGGATGGGATTTTCCGCCTCGCACGAGGCGCCCCGGCAACCGAGCAATGACGACTGATTTCCCTCCGATACGCCTCTCAAGCCTTTTTCTGCACGCCGATATCGTGTAGCACCGCTGAGTATCTGTTTTGCGGGATCCCTACCCTTGATGATCGTTGTCCGTTCCGTTCTGTTCAATGCGGTCTTTTACCTCAACCTCATCGTCCAGATGATCGTTTTCACGCCCGTCTATTTCCTGTTGCCCCGCAAGAAGGCCTATGGAATTCCGAAATTCTGGGCACGCAGCAACAATTGGCTGATGGCAAAGATCGCCGGCACCACCTTCGAGGTGGAGGGGCTGGAGAACATTCCCGCCGGCGGCTATATCTTCGCCCCCAAACACCAGTCCTTCTGGGATGTCTTCGGCCTGCTGCCCTGGCTCGATGACCCGGTCTATATTCTCAAGCGGGAGCTCACATGGATTCCGCTGTTCGGCTGGTATGTGATGAAGCAGAGCATGATCCCGGTCAATCGCGGCGCCAAGGGCAAGGTCATGCTGGAAGTCATGCAACGGGCCAGCGAGGAAATGGCGGCCGGCCGCCAGTTGATCATCTATCCGGAAGGCACCCGTCGCCCGCCGGGGGCGCCGCCAGACTACAAGTATGGCATTGCCAGAATCTACCGTGACCTGAAAGTACCGGTCGTACCTGTGGTCATGCATCCGGGGCTTTTCTGGCCGCGCCGCAAGTTCAAGAGATATCCCGGTCATTTCAAGGTCACCATCCTCCCTCCGATCCAGCCGGGGCTCGACCCGGACGTCTTTCACCAGACCCTGATCGACCGGATGGAGGCAGAAAGTGACCGTCTGCTGGTCGAAACGGTCCGTGACAATCCGCAGGTGCCGCTGCCCCCGACGGCCGAAAACCGCCTTCAGGAGCTGGGCGCGGAACTCTGAGACAGGCGTTGCACCGCCGCGCCGACTTCTTCCAGCCAATGGTCCCGGATGCCCATGTCGCGAAGATGGCTGAGCGTATTCAGCAAATAGGCATCGTTCGGGCCTGACTGCCCCCGTGCGGTGGCGACCACTTCGGCGGCGTGGGCCGCATCGAGACCACCCGCATACTGAATATGCTGCCGGTCGATGACGTAGGTCAGCGCTCTCACGCGTCTCCCATCGGCGAGCCGGACCGGGAGTGTCCGCTCGAGATAGACATGGGTGACCAATTCTCTTTTCCGCAGATAATCCGTTACCGCCTCGGCATCCTCGATATGGGTCCGGAAGGCCATGCCGAGACAGGAGCCTCCCCGATCCAGTCCAAGAACCAGCCCCGGTCTGTCCTTCGTGCCGCGATGGACCCAGGATCGGACACAGAGCGATCGCCGGTATCCATGAAGACGCCCTTGCACACTTTCAAGATAGGCAAAGCCCGGGTTCCACATCAGGGAACCGTAACCGAAAACCCAGAATTCATCCATTCCTGCATCCGCCTGCACATATATTCCCGAAGATCGAAAACCGACCCATGACCCGTATTTTTGCCACGGATGAAGCCCAGACCACCCGAAATGCGACAGCAAGACACGAATCGTTCAGACCGAAGCTTGGGCTATGTCGAAATTCGGCTTGATGGTCTAATGCATATCGCGTCGCAGGCGTCGGAGCCTAGGTGCCGCGGCCACAAAATTTTCGGTTCGAACGCTAGAAATGAGATCGGCGGGGGAAGAGAAGATGTCCGAAGGGACGACAGGGACCACGTCCCGCGCATCGAGAAAGATTCGCAACCTGGCCATCGGCATCCTGGCCGTCTGCGCACTTTATACCGGGGCCTGGTATTACGGTGCGGGGGAAATGAAGACGCGCCTTTCCGGCTTGATGGAAAAACAGCAGGCGGCCGGCCTGCAGGTCGAATGCGGACAACTGGACGTCAGGGGATTTCCCTTCCGCTTTGAAATCTTTTGTACCAAGCCCGGTATCGCCGACCTGAAGCGGGGCGGCAGCGCCGATGCGGTCGCGCTGCGCACGGCCGCGCAGGTATACCAGCCCTTCCACGTGGTCTGGGAAATGGATGGCCCGCTTGAGGCCACACTGCCGACCGGTGAGAAAACCTCTCTCAACTGGACAAATCTTCAGTCCAGCCTGCAATGGAAGATCGGCGGAATCGAGCGTTCTTCGCTTGTCGCCGACAAGCTGGATTGGACATTTCCTGCAGGGGCCGAAAGCGGAGAAGCACTGGCCGCAAAAGTGGGTCACGCCGAATTTCACATCCGTCAGAACGGAGAGGATCTCGACGCTGCCCTGCTTTCGGAAGCAGTTACACTCGCGCTGCCCGCACAGACCGGAGCGACGCTGCCCCCCTTCAGCCTGAGCGGTGATGTCACTCTGGCAAGAAAGGCCGGCATTCTCGATGGCCGCATTCGGGACCGGGAGATTCTCCATCCCGCCAGCGGGGAGATCCGGCGCATGGTCGTCGATTTCGGCGACGGGCGGGTCATCACGCTTTCAGGTCCGCTGGAGGTTGACGATCAGGGACTGATTTCGGGCAGGCTGTCGCTTGAGGCGGAGAAGTTCTCAGACTTCGAGACCATATTGACCGGAGCCGTCCCCGATGCAGCGGATAACATCCACACGGCCATGGGCGCCATGAAGGCGATGGCCGATGACAAGGGGACGGTGCGCGTCAACCTCGTTCTCGACAAGGGCCAGGTGATGCTCGGCTTCATTCCGCTGGGGATTGCACTGCCACCGGTCTGAAGAAGCGCCCTATTTGGGATCGAGTGCGTGGCGACCGAAGTCGGGGGCATCCACGTCCTGACCGGCCTGAACGATGGAGCGGCGAATGGCGCGCGTGCGGGTAAAGAGATCGAAGAGCTTGTCTCCCTCCCCCCATCGAATCGCCCGCTGAAGATAGGCGAGGTCTTCGGAGAAGCGGGCCAGCATCTCAAGGATCGCATCCCTGTTGTGCAGGCAGACGTCCCGCCACATGGTCGGGTCGGAGGCGGCCAGTCGCGTAAAGTCTCTGAAACCAGACGCGGAATACTTGATGACTTCCGACTCCGTCACGGTTTCAAGGTCGTCGGCCGTTCCCACGATATTGTAGGCGATGATGTGGGGAAGGTGCGAGACGATGGCGAGCACCTTGTCGTGATGCTGGGGATCCATCTCGTCGACCATGGAGCCCATGGCTTCCCAGAAGGCGCGGAGCAGAAGGAGCGCCTGCGGGTCGGTGCCTTCCAGCGGCGTCAGGATGCACCAGCGTCCTTTGAAGAGACCGACGAAACCGGCATCCGGTCCGGATTTTTCCGTACCGGCGATGGGGTGACCCGGGATGAAATGAACATGGGAAGGCATGTAGGGTTGCATCTGCTGGATAACCGATGCCTTGGTCGACCCCACATCCGTAACCAGGGCGCCGGGCTTCAGGTGCGGGGCGATTTCCCGCGCAACCGCGCCGGACGCGCCAACGGGAACCGAAACGATCACCAGATCGGCACCCTTGACCGCATCGGCAGCCGAAAGGCAGTAGGCATCCCCGAGCCCAAGCTCCTCAGCGCGTCGCAGAGTATCGGCGCTGCGCGTCGAGATCGTCACATGACCGGCAAGACCCTGCTCGCGGATTTCACGCGCGATCGATGAGCCGATGAGACCGATGCCGATCAGGGCAACGCGTTCAAATGCCAGACTGCCCATGAAAACCCCCGCCATGACAGGCCTTGTAGTAAAGGAAAGCGGGTCGGGCATAATGCCCTTTCCGGGCTTTGTCGAGGGGATGGATCAAGGCTTGGAAGCGGGACCGGCGGTTTGGCGGGCACTTGTGACGCCCTGCGGCGCCAATACCGGCATGAAGACCCGGCGCGAACTCCGGACGGCCACCGGAAGCCCCTGATAGAGCCGCTTCTGCGCTTCAACGATGATCACGCCCGAGAAGGCGGGCCACAGCACCCGCCCGCACCGTTCGAAGCCGCGCCGGAGACGCAGCAGCCAGGAAAGCCGGGTCGGTGGAAAATGAAGAGCGTCGGCGCTGGCCCCGGGGGTAAAATTCGTTTCCCGCAACAGCCGCGTGAGCTGACCGCGGGAATAGGGCCTTCCGCTGCCGAAGGGCGTATGATCGAGCTGTGCCCAGACACCGCGCCGGTTGGGCACCACGATGACCAAGCGACCGCCGGGCGCAAGCACACGCCACATTTCCTTGAGCGATTCCCGTGGGTTTTCCGCATATTCGAGCGCATGCACCATGAGAATGCGGTCGATGGATGAATCCGGCAGCGGAAGCTCTTCTTCGAAAACCAACGCAGTTGAGGAAAGTTCACCTGTAGGCCAGTTTATCGCGCCTTGCCCGGCGGGCATGAATGCGAAAGTGCGTTCGGTCCGGGGCCGCAACCGGTCCAGGAACGGCACGGCGAAGCCAAAGCCGACAAGCCGCTCTTCCGGCAGTTGCGGCCAGAGTTGGGACAGCGCAAGCGCAATCGACTGCTCGGCCATAAGGCCAAGCTCCGAGTGATAAAACTGGCGAAGGTCGACAATATCCGCGTGCATTGCGGGGATGTTAGCAGCGAGCGGGTGGACTTCAAGGCCACAATCCCTACATTGGAAAGATAAGATTATCTGTTGGAGCCCCGCACTTTATGGAAGCCCTGCATATAGAGCTTTTCCCCTGTCGAAGCGATAATTTCGGCGTTCTCTTGCATGACCCCGAGACCCTTCTGACAGCCAGCATCGATGCGCCGGAAGAATTGCCCATCGTGGCGGCCGCCGAACGGCGCGGCTGGAAGATCAGTCACATCTTTACCACCCATCATCACCCCGATCATGTCGAAGCCAATCTGGCGCTGAAAGAACGCTACGGCCTTGCCATCATCGGTCCCGCAGCAGAGGCGAAGAAAGTACCCGGAATTGATCGGACTGTTGCGGACGGGAGCTCCTTCCTGTTCGGCAACAATACCGTCCGCGTGATCGAAACCCCGGGGCATACGGCTGGCCATGTCTGCTACCATCTGCCCGACGCCAAGCTTCTTTTTGCAGCGGATACGCTGTTCGCACTCGGTTGCGGCCGGCTGTTCGAGCGCCCGGCGGCGGACATGTGGGCCTCCCTTCAGAAGCTGGCAGCCCTGCCTGATGAGACCGTGGTCTATTTCGGTCATGAATACACCCTGTCCAATGCCCGTTTCGCCCTGACCATCGACCCGACGAACCGCCGGCTGAAGGATCGGGCGGGGGAAATCGAGGCCTTGCGTGCCGAGGGCCGCTTTACCTGTCCGACCACGATCGGGCTGGAAAAGGAAACCAATCCATTCCTGCGGGCGGGCGACCCGGCAATTCGGGACCTGCTGGGAATGCCGACGGCCTCGAACGAAGAGGTGTTCGCCGAAATCCGTCGCAGGAAAGACCAGTTCTGAAAGTTGTTGCCATGCAATCCAAGGATATCATAGCCCTGCTCGATCTGGAGCCCCATCCGGAAGGCGGATGGTATCGCCAGACTTTCCGCGACGAGACGGGGGAAGAGCGCGGGCATTCCACCGCCATTTATTACCTGCTGGAAGCTGGCCAAAGGTCGCACTGGCACCGGGTCAGGGATGCGGCGGAGGTCTGGCATTATTATGCAGGGGCGCCCCTTATCCTCCGTTCGGCCGTCGATGGAGGCGCCGTGGAAACGACCGTGCTTGGGCCGGATATCCTGAAAGGCGAGCGCCCCCAGGCCATCATCCCGGCCAACAAGTGGCAATCGGCCGAAACGCTGGGCGCCTATACGCTCGTCGGCTGCACCGTAGCGCCGGGATTTACCTTCGATGCCTTCGAGATGGCGCCGCCCGCCTGGTCACCGGGGACAGACAGCAGCACGCTTCCCTGACCAAGCTCTTCTCACCCATCGAGAAGCGCATAGGCCAGAAGCAACTGCGCCGCATAATAGGTCCACCACACAAACGGCTTCGTGAAGCGTCTCACGGGAGCGTCCTTGCCGATACGGAACGTTTCCAGCGCAAGCACGGCATCTGATGCGAAGAAAAGCAGGGCTCCGGCCATCATGGGCAGCCGTGCGGAAAGCACGGCGCAGGTGACCATGAAAAGAATGACGGCGGCATAAGCCGTGGCAGGCACGCGCATGCCACGGGCCCCGTCCCAAACCACAGCCAGCAGTGCCACGGCCCCGCCGGCAGGCAGGATGATGAGGGCCCATTGCCAGAGCAGGACCGGCTGGGCGTGCCAACCGGGTGCGACAATCATGCAGAGCGCAAAGGCGAGGTGGGCCAAGAGAAACGCGACAAGTCCGGCCAGAAAGGCAGGGCGCCCCGGGAAAACAAGCGCTCCATCACCGATGGCTGACAGCACGAGCGCCAAAACCAGAACCGGAGAGCCCTGCTCCAGGGCGACTGCCAGCGCAACGAGCAGGACGCTGCCTGCCTTGGGCACGAGGCGCTGAGCCCAGAAGAGACCGCGATCCATCGACGCATACAAGGTGGCCAGCAGCAGGGAGAAGACCAGAAGCACAGCTGTCGTCACCGCAGCGCCGCCTGTCATCAATTGCTGATCCGCCGCGCGGAGATGGTAAGCATGCCGATCCGTGTGGGAATGCGGACGAAGACCGGCGCCAGGAGTTTTGCCTTGCCAGCGCTCGCAAACCAGATTTCCATCTGCGATGAATTGCGAAGATATTCTATGTCCTTGCGGCCTTCGCGGTATCCGCCCTTTGGAACGAAACGGACGCTGCAGACAAGGGCTTCCCCTTCATAACCGTCCGCCTTGAAGGGCTTTACGCCTTTTTTGCCCAGCACCAGATCCATGCGGGTTTCGCCGTCGAAGATCGGAAGAGAACGCGGGCAAGCCTTGCGGCCCTCCGGAAAGATCAGGCCGGAAATCGGATCGAGCACAGAACGGAGATGACGCGCGGTCACGGGTACCCATCCATCGGGCCGCACGGGCTCGGGGCTGATCGAGTTGCTGACGACGCGTCCCGAATTGAAGTTAACCTTGTAGATGCGGGTCTTCTTGCCGCTGGAATAGGTCAGGTCATATTTTCTGGCCTTGAGAGCGCCCCCGCTGAAAACGCCGGTAACCGATGTCCTGGCATCGATATCGGCAATCAGGTCGGCCAGGCCGGACGTGTTTACATGGCCTGAGATCGAATATTTCTTCTCGTCGATATGGGTGTTGAAAACGGCGCGGGCGACAGGAAGCCCGCCGATGGCGATCCGATATTCCGTTTCCTGCGTCACGGTTGCCGCCTGGGCGAGTCCGGTTCCGAAAAGACCGGAGAGAATCGCCCCCAGGGCGAAGGCATGTGCTTTTTTCATTCGAACCCACCATGACCAGATTGTGGTCTTTGCCGTCGTCAACCCGCTTGCGATATGACGCCTACCCTTATAACCCGAACCGTCCAGACAACAAAACATCGGCTTTTTCAAGGTTTCTTCCCGGTGGCGACAGGTTTGGCTTGACGGCTGCGGATGGCATGACTATAGGAACCGCAACTTTCCAATCCTGCCTGTTGGATTGCGCGCCGGTTTTGCCGGGTTCCGATCCATGGCCAAGAACAATAGGTGTACCATGTCCCGCAGCTGCGAATTGACTGGCAAGGGTGTTCAGTTTGGCAACAACGTCAGCCATGCCAACAACAAGACCAAGCGCCGGTTCCTGCCGAACCTCTGCAACGTCACGCTGATCTCCGATGCTCTCGGCCAGCGTTTCCGTCTTCGCGTATCGGCCTCGGCTCTCCGCTCGGTGGAACACCGCGGCGGCCTCGATGCCTTCCTGCTGAAGGCTGACGAATCCGAACTGTCGATGCGCGCCCGCCTGCTGCGTCGCCAGATCGTGAAGAAGACCGCTGAAGCCGCATAACAGGCTAAAGCGTTTCCATACGGATTTCAGAAGGCTTGACCCGTTTTACGGTCAGGCCTTTTGCTTGTCCGGCCCGTTTCTCCAACTGGTGGCATCACCCAGGATAAAAAAATGCAAGCGAACCGCTTTGTAATCTTCTATGCCCTGATGATGACGATTGTCGTCGTCTCCTCCAATTTTCTCGTGCAGTATCCGCTGAGCGGTACATTCGCCGGGATTGCGCTGGGTGATATTCTCACCTGGGGTGCGTTCACCTATCCCGTCGCCTTCCTGGTGACCGATCTCACGAACCGCCAGTTTGGCCCGGCCGTTGCGCGCCGGGTGGTCTTCGTCGGCTTCGTCGCAGGTGTCCTCCTGTCGCTGTTCACCGCCCCCTACCGCATCGCGGTCGCCTCCGGTTCGGCCTTCCTGATCGGGCAGCTTCTGGACATCACCGTATTCAACCGTCTGCGCCGCCAGAGCTGGTGGCATGCGCCGCTGGCGGGCTCGCTGGCCGGTTCCGCACTGGATACGACGATGTTCTTCTCCTTCGCCTTCGCGGCCATCTTCTCCTTTATCGGGCCAAATGACAGCTTTGCCATCGAACAGGCACCGGTTCTCGGAATTTTTGCAGCCGAAGCACCCCGTTGGATCTCCTGGGCGCTGGGGGACTTCGCGGCGAAGATCACCGTCGGACTCGTCATGTTGCTGCCCTACGGCGCGCTGATGAACGTTATCCGGCCAATGCCGGCGGCGGATCTCCGCTGACAATCAATCGCGATCGTTGGAGAAACGAACGGCCCGCGTCGAACGCGGGCCTTTTTTCATTCGGACAACTGGAATTCCAGCATCAGGCTGCGCTGGAACAGGGAATGATTGTCATCCGATACCAGCAGGAGATGGATCGTCCCGTCCGCGGCTGTGACCGCATCCAGCCCTTCCATATTGTCGATCTGCTCATGCATGTCGGCATCGATGATGACATCACCCCGCAGGAGCGCTCCTGGCCGGATATCTTTCCCTTTGAAGCGGAGAATCCGAAATCCCGCACCGGTGGCTATGTTGAAGCGTCGCTCCAGCAGCAGCAGATCTCCTGAAGGCAGGAAGGCACCATCGGACACGGCAAATCCGTCGGAGGGCTCGACGGTGAACCGCCCCTTGAAGGGACCGTCCAGGACGGCCGCATAGAGATTTCCCTCCGGATCCACACTCCGTTCGGCAACGATCACCGCTGCCCCTGCGAGCGGTGTTCCGGGAGGCGCCACCGTCACGGTTTCCAGGCTCCCATTGCCACGCAGGTCTTCGGACGGGATGAGGATCGGAAGTCGCCCCACGGGAGAACTGTCGGAAAAGCCGGCAGCAGGATAGATATCGACCCGATGGCGCCGCTCGAAGGAAACCAGAACCTGGTCGCCCCGGAGCGCCACGCCTTCACTGTCCATATTGTATTTCTGCTCATCGATGCGGCCCTGATCATCTTTCATCGATATGATCTCGACCGCTGACAGTCCGGCAAGGCGCCCCTGACTGTCCCTCTCGATCGTCCCGGTCAGCCAATGACCGGTATCGAGCACGGAAATGAAGGTCCTTCCATCGGGCCGGAGACGGATGGAGGACAGGCTGCCGAAAAGCGGATTGCTGGAATCCAGCACCAGACCGCCGAGAAAAGTCAGCTTCCCGAAGCGGGTTTCCTGGCTGCCCAGGCGAAACTCGGTGATTTGCCGCGCCCGCACCTCGGCCGGCTCGGCTAACGCCATTCGCCCGGCCGGGAGCAGCATGGTCAGGGCGAGCAGGGCAGGCCCTGCCAGACCCCATCCTCGCCGAGAGCTCAACGAGAGCGCCCTTGCTTCTGGCCGCGGCCGGTTTTCTCATCGAACAGGGAGGCAAGCTGTTCCGTCATGGCGCCGGCCAGCTCGTCCGCATCGACGATGGTGACGGCTCGCCGATAATAGCGCGTCACATCATGTCCGATGCCGATGGCGAGCAATTCGACCGGCGAGCGGGTTTCGATCTGTTCGATCACCGCGCGCAGATGCCGTTCGAGATAGTTCCCCGGATTGACCGACAGCGTAGAGTCATCGACTGGCGCACCATCCGAGATCATCATCAGGATGCGTCTCTGCTCGCGCCGTTGCATCAGGCGATTATGTGCCCACATCAGGGCTTCGCCGTCGATGTTTTCCTTCAGCAGGCCTTCGCGCATCATCAGCCCGAGATTGCGGCGGGCACGACGCCACGGCGCATCGGCAGATTTGTAAATGATGTGGCGCAGATCGTTCAGTCGACCCGGTGCCGGTGGCTTGGCAGAGGCGAGCCACTTTTCGCGGGCCTGACCACCCTTCCATGCCTTGGTGGTGAAGCCAAGCAGCTCCACCTTCACTCCGCAGCGTTCGAGCGTGCGGGCGAGAATATCGGCGCAGGTTGCCGCAACGGTGATCGGACGACCGCGCATGGAGCCGGAATTGTCGATCAGCAGCGTGACGACTGTGTCGCGAAACTGCGTATCCCGCTCCATCTTGAAGGACAGCGGCTGCATGGGATCGATGACCATGCGCGGCAGGCGCGCGGTATCGAGATAACCTTCTTCCAGATCGAAATCCCACGACCGGTTCTGCTTCGCCATCAGGCGGCGCTGCAGGCGATTGGCCAGACGGCCGACAGCGCCCTGGAGATGGGAGAGCTGCTTGTCCAGAAAAGCCCGGAGGCGCTCGAGTTCCGCCTCGTCGCACAGTTCCTCGGCGGTGATTTCCTCGTCGAAGTCTTCGGTGAAGATCTTGTAGTCGACCTTCTCGTTGAAATCATCGAACGGGCTTGCAGGTCGTCTTGTCTCGCCCGGCGTTTCGGAATCGTCCTGATCGTCGTCGGAAAGCTCCTCTTCGGAGATTTCCGCGCCGTCCATTTCGCCTTCGTCCAGCTGCTCCTCGGCGGACTGGCTTTCTTCTGCCGGCGCCTGCTCGCTACCGGCTTCATCTTCCGCGTTTTCCTGGTTCTCTTCCTGGCTGCGCGGCTGGTCTTCCTCGGATTCCGGCTGGTTTTCCTCCGCCTCGTCCTGCTCGTCAGAGAGGTCGTCCGCCATGTTCATGGAGGAGAGGATGCTGCGGACAACTCGCGCGAAAGCCTGCTGGTCGTTCAGTGCATCGGCAAGATTGTCGAGCTGACCGCCCGCCTTCTGCTCGATATAGGGGCGCCAGAGATCCAGAACCTTCCCGGCGCTTTCAGGCGCCTTGCTCCCGGTCAGCTTTTCGCGCACGAGCATGGCAAGCGCTTCCTGGATGGGAGCATCCTGCTGACGCTGGATTCCGGAGAAATTGGCCTTGGCATATTTCTCCGCATTCATGGCGGCCAGGTTTTCCGCCATGCCGGCCATGCGCAACGCCCCGATCGACTCCACGCGGGCCTGTTCCACGGCGTCATAGACCGCCCGGGCCTCCGCCCCCTGAGGAGCGAAGCTGTTGTGGACCTTCTGGTCATGACAGGCGATCCGCAAGGCCATGCTGTCGCCGAGCCCGCGGGTGACCGCGATCTCGGCAGCGGTTGGACGTCGCGAGAGTTCGGGAAGGCGGATGGCGTTGCCGGTCATGCCCGGACGGTCATTGGCGAAGCTGACCTCCACCGGTGTCCGCCCCGCAACCGATCGCACGCACCCGGATATGGCCCGGCGCACCGGTTCCATATCCACGGCGGCTCCCGGTTTCGCTCTCATATTGTCGCCACGGCCTGCCATATGTCCCGCCCTGAAGCCTTTCGGGATCCCGGCCCCTCACATATCCTGCGGGGGCTTCATCCCGTTTGTCCCAAACGCTATAAACCCGCCTCCAGCCCGCATGCGCGAGCCGGACGATCAGGCGCCCAGCACAATATTCGCTGCGCTTTCCTTGAGCTCCACGCCGAAGGCGCGCTGGTACTGTTCGGCCACCAGCGCCCGCTCCAGCTCGTCGCACTTGTTGAGGAAGGTAACGCGGAAGGCGAAAGCCGTATCGCCGAAGATTTCCGCATTCTCCGCCCAGCTGATGACGGTACGCGGGCTCATGACGGTCGAAAGGTCACCGTTCATGAAAGCCGCACGGGTAAGATCGGCAACCCGGACCATCTTGGAAACGGTATCGCGGCCGGCGCTGGCTGCAAAGCCCTTGACCTTGGCACAGACGATGTCGACTTCCTTCTCATGCGGCAGGTAGTTCAGTGTGGTCACCAGCGACCAGCGGTCCATCTGGGCCTGGTTGATCTGCTGCGTGCCATGATAAAGGCCGGTCGTATCGCCGAGACCGACCGTATTGGCCGTTGCGAAAAGGCGGAACGCGGGGTGAGGACGGATAACCCGGCTCTGATCGAGGAGCGTCAGGCGACCCGAGCTTTCCAAGACACGCTGGATGACGAACATCACGTCCGGACGGCCCGCGTCATATTCGTCGAAGACCAGGGCCACATTGTGCTGATAGGCCCAGGGCAGGATGCCATCCTTGAACTCGGTGACCTGAAGACCATCCTTGACGACGATCGCATCCTTGCCGACGAGGTCGATACGGCTGACATGGCTGTCGAGGTTGACGCGGACGCAGGGCCAGTTGAGGCGGGCCGCCACCTGCTCGATATGGGTGGATTTGCCTGTACCGTGGAAACCGGACACCATTACGCGACGGTTATGGGCGAAGCCTGCAAGAATGGCGAGGGTGGTTTCGCGGTCGAAAAGGTAATCCGGATCAAGATCTGGCACATAGGGGCCGCCAACGGAATAGGCCGGCACGCGAATATCGGTATCGATCCCGAAGACGTCACGGACCGAAACGGTCGTATCGGGCAGGTTGGAATATTCAAGGTCAACTTTGCTCATCGTCTCTCCAGGGCGAGCAGAAGACTGCCCGCCGTCTTGCCTCTTCTTGTCACTTTTTTGCAGGTGTTTCAGAAAGCGTCTAGCAGAAACCTTCCCGCTTTAACAATTGATACGCCTGTATAACGGCGCGAAAGCGTTCTTCCGAGCCCCTGTCTCCGCCATTTGCGTCAGGGTGATGCTTTTTTACAAGCTCCTTGTAGCGCGACTTGATGTCCGCGGCGGTGGCATTGGCAGCCAGCCCCAATGTATCGAAGGCTTTCGCCTCCAAAGTCTTGAGCTTTCTCTGGCGCGGCGCTTCCTCGCCTGCACGGGTCTGACGGACGAAACCGAACGGATCCTTCACACGCCCGTTCATCTGCGCCGAATGGATATCGGAATGGAGGGGAGAGCTCCGGGCCGCGCTGTTGACGCCCACCGTCCAGGTAGGCCGGTGACCCGTAATGGCTTCCTTCTGGTATCGCGCGATTTCGCTGTCGGAGAGGCCGGAGAAATAGTTGTAGCCCTTGTTGTATTCCTTCACATGCTCGAAGCAGAACAGGAAAAAGGACCCTTCCGCGTTGCGGCCGACCGGCGCCCTGTGGGCACCCTTCTCCGTGCACCCGTCCCACTGGCACATGGGCGCGGATGGCTCGGCGGCTTCTGCCCGCTTCCGCCGGGTGCGGATACGGTCGAAATACTTGGAGTCGAGTTTCATGCGGTCTAGCGCACCGCCCAATCGGTAACCGGTCAGGAATATGCGCCCTCTGGAAATCGGGTGCTGAGCGACGCGAATGCGCGACGCGGGGAACAGCCTTATTATGGGGCCAGGAAACCCGGACAACAAGAATTGACAAACAGGAATGTTGCGGGCTTTGTGAAACTATTTGGCTGCGAAGCAGTCCCCTTCAGGCCCGGCCAGGGTCACCGTGGAGTAACCGCATGAGTACAATGACGGAGGACATCCGGACCCGGCTTCTTCAGGCGCTGTCGCCTGAAAGGCTGGAGGTCATCAACGAGAGCCATCTCCATGCCGGCCACCAGCCCGGCTTTGATGGGCAGGGCGAAAGCCACCTGCGAATCCGGATCATCTCGGCAGCCTTTGCCGGCATGTCCCGTCTTCAACGGCATCGGACCATTTCCGCATTGCTGAAGCCGGAGCTGGACAAGGGACTGCATGCGCTGGCCATCGAGCCGTCAGCGCCCGGCGAACCGGTCCGCTGGTGATCATCAGGCCTGCATGTCGCGGCAGCGCTCAGCGCAGGCAAGACAGGCTCTGACACAATCGTCCATACCGTCCAGCCGGGCGCAATCTTCCGCACAGGCTTCGCAGATTTCCGCACAGGCGCGACAACTGTGGATGTGAAGCGCACTCCCCGTCATCAGGATATGCGCACTGGCGCGACACATTTCCGCACAGGCGACCATCAAGCGGAAATGCGCCGGCTCCACATGGGCGCCACCGGCGGTAAGACAATGGTGCATCTGCGCGCTCAGGCACGCCCGATAGCAGGCGAGGCAGGCATCGATGCAGGCCTGCATGGGGTCTTCATAGGTCTTCATGGAGCTCTCCATCGGGAAAACAAGGTCGGGATTATTTGGAGGCCTTGCCGAGCCAAACCTTCATGGTCTCGATTTCGGCCTTTTGCGCCTCGATGATGCGCTTTGCCATATCGCGGGCTTCGGCGTCGTCGCCATGGGAAAGCTCCGTTTCCGCCATGGCGATGGCCCCCATGTGATGGGCGATCATCCCGCAAATGAAGGCCCGGTCCGCGTCGTCCTGCATTATGCCGGCCATCATGTTCGTGTTCATGTCGCGCATGCCAAGCCCGAATGCCTGCTGATAGTCCGTCATTTCGGAAGACATTTCGGGGCTTTTGGCAGCATCGCCCTTGAAGTGGCCCGGCATGGCCATGGCATTGGCCCGGCACTGTTCCGGATAGGCGACATCCTGCGCCTGAACAGGGCCGGCAAGGGCAAGCCCTACATTCAAAGCCGCGGGTCCAAAAATCCTGAGAGCGAGCATGGCCATTCCTCCTTTGGAGGCGAAACACGGCCAAGCCCGTCATGGTTCCGATAAAGTATGGGAGATCAGGTCTGGGGCGGATCGTCCGTTTCGGTGCCTTCGGCCGGACGGATACGCAGGCGGGTGATCCGGTTTTTCTCGCGCTTCATGATGATGAACCGCTTGCCGTGGAAGGTGAATGCCTGCCGTTCCTCGGGAATGGTCATGGATTCGTGGATGACGAGACCGGCGATGGTGGTGGCCTCCTCATCGGGCAAGGACCAGTCCAGCGCCCGGTTGAGATCCCGGATCGGCACGGATCCATCGACGACGATCGATCCGTCCGCCTCCTGGCGCACGCCCTGGATCTCGATATCGTGTTCGTCCGCGATATCGCCGACGATTTCCTCGAGAATATCCTCGAGCGTCACGATCCCCTGGACTTCCCCATACTCGTCGACCACCACCGCAAAATGCATCTTCCGGCGCAGAAAGGCGTTGAGCTGGTCTTTCAGATTGGTGGTATCGGGGACGAACCAGGGCTTCTGGGCGATCTTCACGATATCGAGATTTTCCGGTTCGACACCCGGTTCCGCAAGCGCCCGCAGCAGATCCTTGGCGTGAACGAGCCCGATGATATTGTCGATCGACCCACGCCAGAGCGGCATCCGGGTAAACGGGCTTTCCAGGATGGCCTTGACGATCACTTCCGGCCGGTCGTCGGCATTCACCGCGCGCATCGAGGTGCGGTGGATCATGATGTCGGAGACTTCCAGCTCTCCCAGATCGAGCACACCCCCCAGGCGGTCCCTGTCCGCCTTGACCACCGACCCTTCCCTGTGCAGCAGGTCGACCGCGCCGCGAAGTTCCTCATGGGCTGACAACATCGAGCTTTCCTTCGAAAGCGTGACGCCGAAAAGCCCGAGAACTTGCCGCACGAAATAATTGATGCCGCTCGAGACCGGCCCGACCACCGCGACGAAAATCCGGGTCGGCACCGCAACCGCCAGTGCAAACCGGTCCGGTGAAGAGATGGCCCAGCTTTTCGGCAGAACTTCCGAGAAAACGACGACAAGAACCGTGACGATCAGTGTGGCGATCACAACGCCGGATTCGCCAAAAAGGCTGAGAAAAAGGCTCGTGGTCAGGGAGGATGCGAGAATGTTGACCGCACTGTTGCCGATCAGCAGTGCGCCGATCAGGCGGTCCCGCCGGTCGATCAGCCGGTTGACGATTCCGGCCCGCGCCTCGCCATTGCTTTCCAGCGTGTGCATTCTTGCACGGGAGGTGGCGGTCAGCGCGGTTTCCGTTCCCGAAAAGAAGCCGGATGCCATCAGCAGGCCGAGGATCGAAAGCGCCGTCAGCCAGTATTCGGACAGGAAGGAAACCAGCGCCGAGCCGCTCATCCCGGATATTTCTCCGTCAGGAAGGATTGAACCTCGCTTGCCGCAACATCATCGGCCACGAAAGACTGACCGAGCCCGCGTGTCAGGATGAAAGTGAGCTTGCCATCCTTCACCTTCTTGTCCTGGGCAATGGCCTCCATCAACCGTTCCGGCCCCGGCAGCTGCCCGGGAATTTCAGTCATGGAAACCGGCAGGCCCACGGCCCTGAGATGCGCTTCAACCCGGCGGGCAATGTCGGGGCTGGCCAGATTCATCCGCGCAGAAAATTCATGCGCCAGAACCATCCCGATGGCAACGGCCTCGCCGTGAACGAGACGGCGGCTGTCATAGGCCGTTGCAGCCTCCAGTGCATGACCGAAGGTGTGTCCGAGGTTCAGAAGCGCCCGTTGACCGGTTTCCCGCTCATCGGCAACGACCACATCCGATTTTGCCTGGCAGGAGGTGGCAATCGCACGGATACGGGCCTCACCGCCCCGGAACACATCCTGCCAGTGCGCTTCGAGCCAGGCGAAGAAATCCGGCTTGTCGATCAGTCCGTATTTCACCACTTCGGCATAACCGGCACGAAATTCCCGCGGGCTGAGGGTAGTCAGGACATCCGCGTCGGCCAGCACGAGGTCGGGCTGGTTGAAAACCCCGATCAGGTTCTTTCCGTGCCGCGAATTGATCCCCGTCTTGCCCCCGACAGAACTGTCGACCTGGGCAAGAAGCGAGGTGGGGATCTGGATGAACCGCACGCCGCGCCGCACGATTCCCGCCACGAAGCCCGCAAGGTCGCCGATAACACCGCCGCCAAGAGCGATGACCGCATCGTTTCGCTCGATCCGCGCAGCCAGAACCCGGTCGCAGGCTTCCATAAGCGGTTCGAAACTCTTCGTCTTTTCCCCGGCCGGCAGGATAACGGCTTCCGAAGCAATGCCGGCTGCCGACAGGCTTTCCCGGAGCGGGCCGAGATAATGGGCAGCGACATTCTCATCGGTCACGATGGCAGCCTTCCGACCCTTTATCCGGGCCGCGATTTCCTCTCCGGCCCGCGCAACAAGGCCGGGACCGATAAGAATGTCATAGGCCCGCTCACCGAGCGGAACATGGACGCGGGTCAGGGCTTCAACGGAGACAGTCATTCGTCGTCACTTTCATCATAGGGAACACCCGCGACGGCAGCGAGAATCTCGTTCGCCATCTTTTCCTTGCGGACATCGCGGGAAAGAACCGTCAGATCCGCTTCCGCATAGATCGGATAGCGTGCGTTCATCAGATCCTCGAGGGTTTTCTTGGGGTTTTCGGTCCGCAGAAGGGGGCGGGTATCACGCTTGTTCACGCGCTCCCACAGGACATCGAGATCCGCCTTCAGCCAGACGGACAGGCCACCCTTCTTGATGAACTTGCGCGAGCGCTCGTTGATGAAGGCGCCGCCCCCTGTCGACACCACGCGCGGTCCGCCACGCAGGACGCGCTTGATCACCCGCGCTTCGAGCGCCCGGAACTCCTGTTCACCATAAGCGGCAAAAAGCTCCGGAATGGTCATGCGGGAGACCCGCTCGATCTCGTTATCCGTGTCGATGAAGGCGATGCCGAGCTGGCTGGCGACGATGCGTCCGACGGAGGACTTTCCGGCCCCCATGAGGCCGATCAGTATGAGATTGCGTTTGCCCAGAGCGGTGCGCGCTTTGTCGCGCAGGGTATCCGGAAGAATCGTTGCGAAGTCGCTCATCGGCCTGACCAAATTTCTTGTACATGATCGTATCTGTAAAAGCGGGGTGAGCGTCAAGCCATGCCGCCAATAAAGATCGCCCGCTTCACCGTCCTTGCAAGTCGGCATGGCCTTATCCATAAAGGCGTGAACCCAATCATCCCGGGATGGCCGACATGCCCACACTCTTCCGCTTCCTGACGGTCCTGGTCCTGATCGGAGCGGTCGTCTATGGCTCGCTCGTTGCTCTGTCGGTGCTGGTCGTGCCGCGCGAAAGAGAGGTGACCGTGCGCATCCCCTCGGAGAAGCTGAACCCGCCGAAAACCGCAAATCCCTGAGGCCAGCGCCATGCGAGATCTCGGCCTTGCCCATCTGGAAAGCTTTCTGGAAATGATGAGCGCCGAGCGTGGCGCATCCGCCAATACGCTGGCCGCCTATCGACGGGACCTTGAAGACGCGTATGCCTATATTCGTCGGCGCGGCGGGCGTTTTACGGAGGCAAGCTCGGCCGAACTCGGCGCCTATCTCCAGTCGCTGGCAGCAGACGGCCTGGCCGCAACCTCCCAGTCCCGCAAATTGTCGTCGCTCAGGCAGTTCTACAAGTTTCTCTATGCGGAGGGCCTGCGGCCCGATGACCCGACCGGTGTGCTTGACAGCCCCCGCAAGACGCGGGCTTTGCCGAAGACCCTTCGGATGGATGAAGTGGAGCGCCTCCTGGCGCAGGCGGCCGAAGAAACGACCATTGTGGACGCGCGGCATTTCGATCGGGTGCGCATGCTGGCCCTGGTCGAGTTACTCTATGCAACGGGAATGCGCGTCAGCGAACTCGTGTCCCTGCCGGTCCGCGTTCTGGATCGGGAGGGCCGCTTTCTGGTGGTGCGGGGCAAGGGCAACAAGGAAAGGCTTGTTCCGCTTTCCCGAACGGCCCTCGCCGCCCTGAAAACCTATGGAGAGATGAAGCGACGCCTGGAGGAGGAGAAGGGTATCGAGGACGCTGGCCCCTTCCTCTTTCCCTCTGCAGGAAAAGAAGGACATCTGCCGCGCCAGGTCTTCGCTCGCGACTTGAAAGCCCTTGCAGCCCGCGCGGGTGTGCCGGCCTCGGTGCTGTCGCCCCATGTCATCCGCCATGCCTTCGCCAGTCACCTGTTGGCCAATGGCGCGGATTTGCGCGTGGTACAGGAGCTTCTCGGCCATTCGGACATTTCAACGACACAAATCTATACCCATGTACAGGAAGAAAGGCTGCATCAGCTGGTGCAGACACATCACCCCCTTGCCAAACAGGGCAAAAACAAGGATTAGAGCAGCCTTTGCTGCAAGAAAGGCCGGTAAGGACCTCCGGCGGGCCCTGATCACGATCGGAAACGTTTGTCATGCATAACTATCTCGATTTCGAAAAGCCCATCTCCGACCTCGAGGGCAAGATCCACGAGTTGAAGAAGCTGGCTCAGGAAGATCAGAGCATCGATACGTCGGAAGAAATCACGCGGCTTGAAGCGCGCGCCCGCGATGCCATGCGCGACATCTATTCCCAGCTCAATGCCTGGCAGAAGACCCAGGTGGCCCGTCATCCGCAGCGCCCGCATTTCGTCGATTATGCCGACGCTCTTTTCGAAGACTTCACGCCCCTGGCTGGCGACCGCCGCTTCGGCGAAGACGCCGCCATCCAGGCAGGGCTCGGTCGCTTCCGGGGCCAGTCAGTGGCCATCATCGGCCAGGAAAAGGGCCATGACACCAAATCCCGCATCCGCCACAATTTCGGCAGCGCCCGCCCCGAAGGCTACCGCAAGGCCATCCGGGTCATGGAAATGGCCGATCGCTTCGGTCTTCCGGTGGTAACCCTTGTCGATACGGCGGGGGCCTATCCGGGCGTCGGGGCGGAAGAGCGCGGCCAGGCGGAAGCAATCGCCCGATCCACGGAAATGTGCCTCAACATCCGCGTCCCGATCATTTCGGTCGTCGTCGGAGAAGGCGGCTCGGGAGGAGCGATTGCCATCGCAACCGGCAATCGGGTCTACATGCTCGAGCACTCCATCTACAGCGTGATTTCTCCCGAAGGCGCCGCCTCCATCCTGTGGCGCGATTCCACGCGCGCGAAGGAAGCTGCAACGAATATGCGCATCACTGCCGAAGACCTGAAGGCACTTGGTGTGATCGACGGCATCATCAAGGAGCCGGTGGGCGGTGCCCATCGCGATCCGGAACAGGTGATCCAGGCGACAGGCGAAGTGATCGCCAAGGCTTTGGGGGAACTGTCCTCCGTTTCGGGCGATGCCGTACGGGCGGAGCGCCGGCAGAAATTCCTGTCGATCGGCCGCAATCTCTAAGGCGGCAGCAGCGCGTTGCGTCATAATCATGACGCGATTGAGGGCAAGGTGTGTCCGGCATCGGCGCGCGGGCAATCGGGCCTCGCCGGTGAAGGAGGCAGGGACTTGAAGAGTCCTGCTGCGATTGGTTAAGGATTTGTGAAGCATAAGCGCCTATGGTTCGTTCGTTCGAGCTTCGGCCAGCAATTTCAGGAACTTCGCGGGCAATCCGGCATGCGTATACGGTATCTTATCCTCGCGGGCCTCGTTGCCCCCCTTCTGGCAGGCTGCAACGACAGCCTGGAATCCATCGATCTTTCCAAAGTATCGAACAAGGTCGAGTATCAGCTTTCGGGCAAGATCGTCGAAGACATGCGCAAGAAGAACATGTCGCGCAACTCGCCGATCATGCTGCGCATCGTCAAGGAAGAAGGCGAGCTGGAAATCTGGAAAGCGCGGAACGACCAGCGTTTTGAAAAGCTTGTCGGCTACAGGATCTGCGCCTGGTCGGGGCGGCTCGGACCGAAGGTGAAGGAAGGCGACCGTCAGGCACCGGAAGGTTTCTACGAGCTGAGCCAGGCCAATCTCAATCCCAATTCGAAATATTATCTCGCCATCAATACGGGCTTCCCGAATGCCTTTGACCGGGCCAATGGCCGGTATGGCACCAATCTGATGATCCATGGAGCCTGCTCGTCATCCGGTTGTTATTCGATGACGGATGAACAGGTCCTGGAAATTTATGCCCTCGCCCGCGATGCATTTCGCGGCGGTCAGAAAACCATTCAGCTTCAAGCCCTTCCCTTCCGCATGACCGCCGAGAATATGGCGCGGCATCGGATGAGCCCGCATTACGATTTCTGGAAAATGCTGAAGGTCGGCTACGACAATTTCGAAGTCACGAAGCGCCCGCCTGAGGTCGCGGTGTGCAACAAGACCTATGTCTTCAACCAGGACACCGGTGGCAAGGGGCTGAACCCGCGGGGAAGCTGCCCGGCTCTCTCCACGCCGCCGGCGCTGGCAGCCGCATTGCAGAAATACAATTCCAAATACGATCAGGAATATAATACCGCCCTGGCAAAGTACGAAGACAAGGTTTGGTACGATCCGACCGAAGCCGAAAGGAAGGCTGTCGTCGCCAAGCTCCGTCAGGGACGGGAGCTTGCCTTTGCACCGACGGGAACAGCGCTCGAAGCTGGCAAGATGGTATCGGTGGAAGAATATCAGGCCCTGTTGTCCGGGCAAAATTCCAAGCAGACCAAGGCCCATGTCGCAAGCGCCAATGCGGCCCTGGCGGCTGCAAAACCCTCTGCCGGAGCGAAGCCGACCACAGCGACCGCCTCTGCCGCTGTCGCAGGCACATCCCAGGAAACCACGGCCTCGGTACCGGTTCCCACCCCCAATCCGAACGCGCCGGTCGCCACCGCCGCAGTCGAGCCGCCAAAGAAACCCTTCTGGAAGTTCTGGGCTTCCGAATGAAGCCAGAAGCGCCTGAGCCGCGCCTTCTCGATCTCAAGGGACTGAAATGTCCGCTACCCGCCTTGCGCACCCGCAAGGCGCTTCGCGCCCTTGAACCGGGCGATGACCTGATGGTCGAAACAACCGATCCCCTCGCCGGCATCGATATCCCTCACCTGTGCCAGGAAGACGGGCATCTTCTCGTCGCGCAGATGCGAACCGAAAACGGGCACCGTTTCCATATCCGCAAGCACGCCCGCTGAAGGTCAGAATTTCATACCCGACACGGAAAGCGGGTTATCTTCCAATGCTGCCCGATCAGGCCGATCGATTCCGGGCGTTCCGGTAAAGGCGGCAAACAGATCGGCGACAAACGCCTCCGGCAAATCCTGTGTGATCAGGACGAGCCGTGTCCGCCTGTCGTCCGGATCCGGCCATCCTTGGAGCCGCACGGGCGGATGGAAAATCTGCTGCACACCGTGAAGCACCACCGGACGGTCCGGATTATCGGTGAGCTGGACGATGGCCTTCATGCGCAGCAGCTTGTCTGCATGCGCCGAACGGAGCAGATCGACAAACATCTCGAGGGCCATCGGAGAGACAGGCCTGTCGTGAAAGATCGAAAACGAACGGATCGATTGGCTATGCCGGGTGACATCGTGGTGGTGATGGTGATGCCCATGCCCATGCCCATGCCCATGCCCATGCCCATGCTCATGCTCATGCTCATGCTCATGATGATGATTATGGGAGTCATCCGCATCTCCCAGCCAGCGTCGCACATCCGCGCTCTTGCCTGCGGGATCATAAAGACCGGTTGCGAGCAGGCTGGCTGCCGCCGCGGCAGGATCTGAAACATCGAGTATGGTTGCGCGTGGGTTGAAGGTCGTCAGTGCAGCCTTCAGGCGGCCGACTGTTTCTGCGCTGGCAAGATCGGACTTCGTCAGGATCAATCGGTCGGCAACCGCCACTTGCTTCACGGCTTCTGGATGATGGCGCAGCGTTGTCTCGCCATTCACCGCGTCCACGACGGTGATCACGCCTTCGAGACCGAAGAGAGCGCCGAGAACAGGATTACCCATGACAGACTGCATGACGGGGGCCGGATCGGCCAGCCCGGTCGTCTCGATCACCACACGCTGCAGGGGCTTGATACGGCCCGTCTGCATCCGGTCGGCGAGATCGGCCAGTGTATCGATCAGCTCGCCGCGGACGGTGCAGCAGAGACAGCCGTCCGACAGCTCGACGATGGAATCGCTCGATTGTTCGACCAGAAGATGATCGATACCCACCTCGCCGAACTCGTTGATGATGACCGCGCAATCGCGCAGTTCCGGGTCCTTGAGCAGGCGGTTCAACAGCGTCGATTTGCCCGCTCCGAGAAACCCGGTGACGATGCTGACCGGGATTTTCCGCAGCGCCTGTGTCATGGATCAACCCTTTACAGGCTTTGGCTTGGGAACGGGGACCGCCGCATCGCTCAGGTCGGACGTAGACTGGCTTTTTCCACCCGTCTTTTTTGTCTTGCCCTTGTTCTTGCCACCCTTGTTCTTGCCCTTCGTATCCGCCACCTTTTCCGGCTCAGAACCGGGAATGAGCCCCGCGAAGACGAAAACGGGTTCGTGATCCATTTCATGCACATAGGGGGATAGCAGCTTCATCCGGCCCACTTCGTCGCGGCTTTCGCTGCGGACCTGCGCGCCCTTCTTGCTGCAGATGTCGGCACTGATATCTGCCACGTCGAGGGCAGCGTCCGCGTCGGGCGCCAACTGGTCGATCCGCGGACCGCCGCCCGGGCTGACAAAGGCCTTCTGCAGAAGATCGGCGGACATGTCCGCACGCGCCGCCAGACTTTCCGTGCCGAGAACGACGGAGATAATGGTCCGCCCTTCGCGCGTGGCAGAGGTGACCTGGTTGAAACCTGATGCGCAGATAAAACCGGTCTTCATGCCATCGGCCCCTTCGAAACGACCGATCAGCAGATTATAGTTGGGGTACTGCCGCTTGCCCGTATCGATACCTTCCAGCTTGAAATAGTCCGAATATTCAGGAAATTCCCGTTTCAACAGGACGGTCAGCAAGGCAAGGTCGCGCGCCGTCGTGTACTGCCCCTTGCCCGGCAAGCCGTTGGGATTGATGAAGCGGGTACTCCCCATGCCGATACGGGCCGCTTCGGCGTTCATGCGCGCGACGAAATTTTCCTGCGAGCCTCCCACCGTTTCGGCAATGGCTACGGCGACATCATTGGCGGACTTGACCAGCAGGATCTTCAGCGCGCTGTCCAGCGTCAGCTGTTGTCCGGGCTTGTAATACATCTTGCTGGCCGGCTGGGCGGCCGCCCGCTTGCTCATGGTCACGAGACTGTCCAGCCGCAACTCGCCGGCCTTGACCGCACGGAAGGTCACATAGGCCGTCATCAGCTTGGTGAGCGAGGCAGGGTACCACTTGCGGAAGGCCATTTCCTGGTCGAGCACCTTGAGCGAGCCTGCATCCACGACGATCCGCGGGTTGGCATCAGCAGCAAACGGAAGGGTGCTCGCGGCAAAAAGCGTCACGGCCAGCACTGCACGGCGAAGGCCATGCGTCAGCGGGGTCTTGGTCACAAACACGGCAATCCTCAAATTGTGGGTATATCTGTCGTCAGGCGATGGAATTTAGCCTATAGGGAGTAGAAATGGCAAAGGTAAGTCATGCGGTCAACCTTGCATGTCAATGCACAGGAAGCGGCATGGATTTAAGGCCCTTGATCAGACAGGAAGATTTCGAATGCCTATCTTGAACCGCGCGGCAGAACTCCAGGACGAAGTTACCGGTTGGCGTCGCCACATCCACAGCCAGCCGGAGCTTTTGTTCGACGTGGTGCAGACAGCCGCCTTTGTTGCGGAAAAGCTGAAGGAATTCGGTTGCGACGAGGTGGTCACGGGTATCGGAAGAACCGGGGTCGTGGGACTTATCCGGGGCAACCGGGCCGGACAGCGGACCATCGGTCTCCGGGCTGACATGGACGCCTTGCCTCTGGAGGAGAAGACCGGAAAGGAATGGGCATCGAAAGTGTCCGGAAAGATGCATGCCTGCGGCCATGACGGGCATACCGCCATGTTGCTGGGTGCGGCAAAGTACCTCGCCGAGACCCGGAATTTCTCCGGCCAGGTGGCCGTGATCTTCCAGCCCGCGGAAGAAGGCGGCGGCGGCGGCAACCTGATGGTTCAAGACGGGATGATGGAGCGATTCGCGATAGACGAGGTCTATGGCCTGCACAACCTCCCGGGCCTGCCCGTCGGAGAATTCGCCATCCGCAAGGGCCCGATCATGGCATCGACCGACGAGTTCACGGTCACGGTCAAGGGCCGGGGCGGTCACGCGGCGCAGCCGCATCGCACGGTGGACCCGATCGCCATTGCCACGCAGATGGTGTCCAGCCTGCAGCTCATTGCGTCCCGGAATACCGACCCCCTGCAATCCATCGTGGTCTCCGTCACCAAGTTCCATGCCGGCTTTGCCAGCAACATCATTCCCGATACGGCGACCTTCGGAGGAACGGTACGGACTCTGAAACCCGAAATGCGTGACCTTGCCGAAAAGCGACTGAACGAGATTGCCGCCGGACTGGCTGCAGCCCACCAGGCGGAAGCCGAGGTGCGGTATGTTCGAAACTATCCCGTCACCGTCAACCACGCCCTGGAAACGGGGCATGCGATCGCGGCAGCAACGGCCATTTCCGGAGAGGACAAGGTCGATCCGGAAACAGATCCGATGATGGGTGGAGAAGACTTTTCCTACATGCTGAACGCCCGGCCCGGGGCCTTCATCTTTCTCGGCAACGGCGAAAGCGCAAACCTTCACAATCCCCATTACGATTTCAACGACGAGATCATTCCCCTGGGGATTTCCTATTGGGTGAAGCTCGTGGAAAACCGCCTCTCCTGAGCTGGGAGGAACCATCCTCTGGCAACCCCATCCTCATCCTCAGGCGGTGCTTCCCCAAGCGGGAAGTTTGATATTGCCGGGGCTGGGCGGATGCGCTATCGAAGGTCGCGCATTATCCTGAAAGTCCACGTAGCTCAGCAGGATAGAGCACAGGATTCCTAAGTTGGGGGTTGTTCGGGGAAACCCGCTCAATCGATCCGCTCAAAGTCGGGGAACGCTTCGCTGGGCTTCCAGCATGCCAATCCCGAGCCAAGCCCTGAAGAAATTCGGGGAAGTGTGTAGAGACTGGACGGGCGGCACCTAACGGCTTCATGCCCATGGTGAAGGGACAGTCCAGACCACAAACGCTGATGCGGCGGCGAAAGCCGAAGTGGTATGAATCCTGGGGTCGGAGGTTCGAATCCTCTCGTGGACACCAATTTCTCTATGATTTCAGCAGGCAAGCGCCTTGCGGTCGCAGCGGCAGGGCCCATGCTTTGTGGTCTGCCGCCGTTTTCACGGGCCGACATCCATCCAAAGCTCCTCGCGCGAGGATAGATGGATGGTTTCCACAAGGGTCTGGATCCGAAGGCCTTTGCGGAAATTGAAAGGCTCCGGCGCATGGCCGGCGATTGCGTTCACGTAACCGGCGACCTCGATGGCCTTCAGGTCGTTGAAGCCCAGCTGGTGGCCGGCAGCGACGCAGAAGAGACCGTAGGGGGCATGGTCGGGACCTGCCTCGATCCGACGAAAACCCTGACGGCCTTTCGCATCCGCAGTGTTGAAATAGTGGAGCACGTTGAAATGTTCCTGACTGAAGGCGAGCGCCCCCTTCGTGCCCCAAATTTCGAAATCGTGCTGCATCTTTCTGCCCGTGGCGATCCAGTTGGCTTCGATGGAGCCGTTCGCCCCATTTTCAAATCGCAGGAAGGCCCGTCCGACGTCATCGACCGATACGGTCTTGCGACCACCCCTGCCATCCGGACGGTCTGAAATCATGGTGACACAATCGCCCATGACACGGGTGATCGGGCCGCAGAGATATTCTGCGGTTGCCAGCGCATGCGAACCGATATCGGCCAGCGCACCGCCACCCGCCGGATCGTGGCGAAATGTGTAGAGACCGCCGGCATCCGCCATGTAGTCTTCGGCGTGAAGGCCGCGATAGCCGCGAATATCTCCAAGTTCACCCGCCTCGATCATCTGCTTGGCAAGACCCAGCATGGGATTGCAGAGATAGTTGAACCCAACCTGCGTCTTGACGCCCTTCGCTTCGGCAGCATCGGCCATCTCGCGCGCATCGGCGGCCAGCGGTGCGAGCGGCTTTTCGCAATAGACATGCTTTCCCGCGGCAATCGCCGCCAAAGCCATGTCCTTGTGCAGGGCATTCGGTGCGGTGATATCGACAACGTCGATTTCCGGATTGTTGACGATGTCGCGCCAGTCGGCGGTCGCCCGGGCAAAGCCCAGCATGCGCGCAGCCTTGGCAGCGGCCTCCGGCGTCACATCGGCCACCATTTGCAATTCGAGATCATAGGGCAGTTCGAACACGCGCGGTGCGGAAGCAAAGCCGAATACATGGGCCTTGCCCATGAACCCGGTGCCGATCAGGCCGATCTTGAGCTTGGGCTTGTTCATTTCAGCGGTCCTTGTTCTCGATGGGATCCGGAGGCGCTCTCCCGGCGCCAAGATCGAGGAAGATCGACAAGCGGGGGATCGTCAACCCTCCGGACAGGGACTCTGGGGCCAGCGAATGTCCTTGTAAAGATGGCACAGACGCGATGGCCGCCACCCCTCTTCCGCGCGCCCCGCGCCCGCAGCTTAAGCGGGCTTAAGGGAGACGGATCCGCAGGGTTCGGCCCTTCGTGCCTATCGGGGTCTTGAGGTCACCGTTTCCAGAAATCGCCGGACGCTTTTCGCCGGCGCCCGGTCAACGGACCAAGGCGGGCAACCGCTGGCCGCAGGGACTCACTCCGACCGAAGCATGAAAATGATCGGTTCGGCTGGATCGCCGCTGGCCGATGGATCGGGATCGGGCACGATCCGGCAGCCCTTCAGCACGATCGGTCCCGAAGGGTAGCAGTAGGAGCCATGCCCGCAGATGAAAGAGCTCTGGTCACCCGGGATGATCTGGAGCTGCGTGGGGGTTCCGAAATCATCGCCCGGCTCCAGGCTGGACGATGAGTCTTCGAGCGCCGCCACCGTTTCGGTGACTTCTGCGGTGCAGGCGGCATAGGCCGGCAACTGGGATGCGGCGCTCAGAGCGAGGGCGATCAGAATGGCCTTCACGAAACGTTCCTCAGGCGGCGAGATCGTCGGCTTCGCTGCCCTTGAACATTTTCGCCAGGTTCAGGAAGCAGATCATGCCATTGTCATTGGCAATGACACCTTCGCAGAAGGTCTTGTCAAAGGATGCGGTGACTTCCGGAACGGGCTGGACCTGACTGGCCGGGATGGTCAGAATATCGGAAACCCGATCGACCAGCATGCCCACAACCATGGAATGCACTTCGGCAACGACGATGGCGCTCCGTTCATTGGCGACGGTGCTCTTCATGCCGAGCTTGTAGGCCAGGTCGATGATCGGGATGACCGAACCCCGGAGATTCATCACGCCGATGATTTCCGGCGGAGAATGCGGCATCGGGGTCGAGGGAGCCCAGCCGCGAATTTCCCGGATGGTGGTGGTTCGCACGCAGAATTCCTGGTCGTGCAGCCGGAATGCTATGATTTCCAGCATTTCGCCACCGAAATTGGTCGAGTTGATCATGGTCGCCATCGAAAGTTCCATCCAGACAATATTGCTCGGCACGGAGCCGCGTTTCCTGCAACTAAGCCTGCCCACCGGTTCCATTTTGCTGGAAAGCAATCTGGCCATGGACGCCTGATGCTAGAATTATCATCATTTTATTGATCAAGTCTGAACCCAACCCAAACAGAAAAGCCTCGCACGGGCTTGGCCCGGCGAGGCTTGTCCGGAATCGTCCGTAACGTCAGGCCGCCCGGGTGGGTCGGTCGAAGATCCGCCGGCCGAAAAGGCTCGCAGCCATTTCCACGAGGATGCGGGCGCTCTTGCCTCTGTCATCGAGGAATGGATTGAGTTCGACCAGATCAAGAGACGAGACCAAGCCACTGTCGCAGAGCAGCTCCATGATCAGATGAGCCTCACGGAAGGTGGCACCACCCGGAACCGTGGTGCCGACCCCCGGCGCCAGCTCGGGATCGAGAAAATCCACGTCGAAACTGACATGCAACAACCCGTTTGCTGCCCGGACATCGTCGATGATCCGCGTCATGATCGCCCCGATGCCGCTCTCGTCGATGGCCCGCATGTCGAACACGTTGACGCCGTGTTCACGGATCATTTCCCGCTCCTTGGGATCGACCGAACGAATGCCGACCTGATAGACACGTGATGGCGCGACGAAAGGCCTGTCGGCCGGGAAGATCGGGGCAAATTCGGCCAGTCCGCAGAAATGCGCAACCGGCATGCCGTGAATATTCCCGGACGGCGAGGTTTCCGGCGAATTGAAATCGGAGTGTGCGTCGAGCCAGAGAACGAACAGCGGACGGTTCACCTCCGCCGCATGGCGCGCCATGCCAGCGACGCTGCCGATGGAAAGTGCATGATCGCCCCCCAGCAGGATGGGGAGGCTGCCGCCTGCCGCAATCTCGTAGGTCTGCGCCTCCAGCTCCCGAACGAAGGCTCCAACCGTCTGGAGGTTCAGAGCACGGGGCAGAAGAGGCAGGTCTCGTGCCGGAACCGGGCGGATATCGCCCTGGTCCCGGACGTCGTAACCCAGATCCTGAAGTGCACGGTCGATACCGGCTATTCTGAGGGCGGCAGGACCCATGGCCGCGCCACGGCGTCCGGATCCTTCCTCCATCGGAACACCGACCAGGGTAATGGGCTTCCTGTGGAGATGGGCCATTGCTGCAATCCTCTTTTGCGAACCGGGAGAGGCGCACTCTAATTCGAATTGGTTCGTTACAAATAGATGGAAAATTGCTCACTATTCGAGCATAATGCGCAAATTGTAAGTCAGATTTGGCAAATTGCTTATGGATGATCTCGACCACGCCTTGCTCGCCGCGCTGCGCCATAATGCGCGCCTACCCGTTTCGTCCCTCGCTGCCATGACAGGAGCCTCGCGAGCGACGGTGACGGCGCGCATCGACCGCATGGTCGAGAATGGAACGATTGCCGCTTTTACAATTCGAACCGGGCAGGAAACACGCCTTCCGAATGTCCGCGCGATCATCATGATCGAGGTCCTGGGGAAAATGGGAGACCGCGTGGCCGATCAGCTGCGGGGTATGCCTCAGGTCAGGGCCTTGCACTCCACCAATGGACGCTGGGATTTCATTGCCGAGCTGGAGGAACAGGATCTCGCCGCCTTCGATGAGACATTGAGGCGCATTCGTCTCATCGAAGGTATCAACCTCACTGAAACCAACATTCTCCTCAGAACGCGCAAGACCGGGTTCTGACCACATCCTGCGCTCAATATTCCTTCTCGTAGAAGATTCCGGCCGCACCGGCGCCATCCGATCCGGCTTCGCCTTTCAGTTTGATGCCTCGGCCGACATCCAGGTTGATGGACGCCTTGCTGCCCGAATTAGCCCCCTGTTCGACCTGAATATAGGTCCGGTCATTCAGGTATTTTCCTGCCTTTACCTTGGCCTGTCCGCTCTCGTCGGAACTGACGTCCAGATCGTCGATCCCGAGATTGGATCGAAGGCTCTGGAACAGGGAGGTGGACCGACCACCGGCCAACTGCGCCACGGCATCGGCCAGTTGGGCGATTTGCAACACGGAGAGGCGGGACAGCGACTGGTTGAAGATCAATTGGGCCAGCACCTCGTCCTGCGGCAAGGCGGGGTTTGAAGAAAACGCGACTGCGGGGTCGTTTGCCGGACCGCTGATCGTTACGGTCACGGTGGTGGAGCCGGTGTCGGACTGTGCCGCCATATCCAGTGTCGGCGTCAGATCGCCACCGAATGCGATCGTCCCGGTCGTGAAATCCAGTCGGCGGTTGAGAATGGTCAGCCGGCCACGCTTCATCTTGAAGCCGCCGGAGACCACCGGGTCATTGGCGGTTCCCTGCAAGGTAAGATCCCCGCCCAGTTCCGCATCGATCCCCCGGCCCTGCACGAAAATGCGAGGCGCAGAAATCACGAGATCCAGGGCAATCGAGGAAGAAGATCCCTTTCCGCCGCCGCCCGTGCGGGACATGACATCCGAATTCTGCGCGGCAACGGCACGCGACTCATTCTTGTGCTTGACATTGATCTGCGACAGGGAGGCCGGAAGCTTTTGCGGGATGGTGATCGCCGACCGGCCCAGCGTCAGCTTTCCGCCGAGCTTGGCCCCGCCCATCAGCGGCCCCGTCAGCGTGAGCGAGCCATCCACGACGGTGGAGACGATCTTTCCATCCACATAGGCTGCCCGATCGAGCGCGATCTTCAGATCCGCCGGAAAATCGCTGCCGGGTTGAATGCCTACCGATCCGGTGACGGAAATCGTTCCCCCGGTCGAAAGCGTTCCGCTCAGCTTCGAAATCTGGGCACGGGTCCGGTCGAGATCGATCGCGACCGCAAGATTCCGGATCGTCAGGTTGCGGCGGACATCGACGAGCGAGGCATCGCTGGATGTGATCCTGCCCGCCAGAACGGGTTGGGCCATGCTGCCTGAAATCTTGATGTCGAGATTTGCATTGCCACCGACCACCAGGCCTTGGGAAGCCAGCATTGCGGAAGCGATCTTGAGCGGAAGCTTGCCGGTAAAGGATAAATTGAGAGCCCGGGTGCTGGTCACCGCGGCGGTGCCACCGCCTTTGACGGACAGACCATCCGCATTGGACGCGGTCGTGTTGATGCGCACCTGTCCGGAGCGCATCTCTCCGTCGAGCTTTATGGAGAAAGCCTGCATCCCGGCACTGCGCGTCTGGGCCAGGGCTGCACGGTCAAGGGTCAGACGATAGGCAATGTCGGGGGACGCGGCCTGCCCCTTGATGCTCACGCTCCCGGAAAGCGAGCCCTCCGCCTTGAGCGATGGCTGCACGGCATTCGCAAGGGCGAGGGGCAAGGCCTTTATGTCAGCCGCCAGATTGAGCGTCTGGCCCGCAGTACCCGAAACAAGGACAGTGCCTTTACCCGCCTCGATAACCAGTCCGGCAAGGGAACCGACGCCCTTGTCGATCATGATGTCGGTAGCCTTGGCCAGTTTCAGGCTGATGCCCTTCGGTACGGCGGCAAATTTCTTGACGCTGATATGGGTGCGTCCCTGCTTCACCTCCGCCGCACCGGAAAGGACCAGCGGCTTTCCATCATAACCGGCCTTCAGATCGAACGCGGTCTCCTGTCCCACCCGGTCGAAGGAAAGGTGCAGGCCGGACAAGCGATTTGCCCCGAGGGCAATCTCCTGTGCCTCGACAGTCCCCGATGCCGCCAGCGATTTCAGATCCGAAACATCGAGAGCGATCCGGGGATTGCGGATCGACAGCCCGTCCCTTTGCAGACCTTTTCCAGCCGCGTTGATGGTTGCACCGGAAACACTGCCTTGACGCGTAAACCGTGCGGTTCCCTGGAGGTCACCCGATGCCTTCTGTCCCCCCAGCGCTGCAACGAGTCCGAGATCGGGCAGATCGAACGTCACGCCTCCTTCGGGCATGTAATCAGGCCCCAGGCGCAAAGCGCCCTGTAGCTGGTTCGGTCCCACCTTTGCCTCGAGAACGGGCAGGCTGATGACGCCTGCCTCCGTCTTGATTTCCGCATCGATGGACACCGGCTGGCCGGCCAGTCTGCCCTCCGCGCCGATCTTGGCGCGCGGTGCGCCGGGATCGGCATTGCCTTCCGCAACCAGGCTGAGGCTGTCGAGCTTGCGCCCCGAGAGAACCGCATTTTCGGAGGAAAGTGTGGCCTTGAAATCGGGCCTCCCGATCGGACCGCTCGCTGTCAGCGCATAGGCAGCAGCCCCTTTCGCGTCGCCCAGGATCGCCGAAAGATTGGGCAATTCGCCCGAGAGGTCTGCCGCGATTACCCCGGAGACGAGCGACAGATTTCCCTTGGCCTTGAGGATATCGGAGCCCAGCTCGAGGCCTGACACCGTCAAAGCGCCCCCGGCTGCGTAGGAAAGCCCCGCCGAAACGTCGATGCGCCCCCGGGTTTTCGCTGACAGCGCATCCGGGAGAACTTCTGGCAAGGCGAAGAGCTTCAGATCCGCAGTAAGATCCTGTTCGGCAAGTCGATACTGGCCGGACAGCGTCCCACCGAGCCGGGCGCTTTCCACGGTGGCCTTGCTGATCGACAGAATGCCCGGCTCCAGCGCAACCGGCGCTTCTAGACGGAACGGCCCCGGCAAAAGCCTCTGCAGGTTTGGATCGGCAAAAGCGGCCCGTTCAAACCCAAGGGTCAAATCCAGCGGACCGGTCCGCGCTGCAAGGTCCAGCGCCTTGCTGCTAGCGGCAGCCTGCACCTCATCGATCCGGTACCCCGGAAAATCGGCAAATTCGATGTCCGCACGGACATCCAGCGTGGCGGCCTCTGCCTTGCCGGAAAGCGAAAGGTCGGCGCTGCGCAAGGAGAGGCGAGCCACGTCCTTGCCTGCCGGAATGGCGATCGCGACCGGCCCCGCTGTCCCCGCAAGATGGGCCGTCAGGGAATTGTCGCCACCGGGGTCGTAAGCGCCGGCAGCGGTGATCCGGACGCTGGCAGAGGTGAGTGAGCCACGCCGGATCTGGAGACTACCCCGTTCTCCCAGATCGATCTCGAAGGCAAAATCGGTTTGGCCCTCGAAGAGCGAACGCACCGTTTCTGGCATCAACGGCTGGGCTTGTCCCCGACCTTCGATGGTCAGCCGGTGCCCCTTATCGGCCAGCGCCTCATGACCGAGGTCCATGGAAAAGGCTTCCGATCCATCCAGCGCGGCCGAGAGCTTGCCGCGCCAGTCGGAGAGCGGCCCGGCGCCATCGACGGTCAGGTGCATCGCAGGCCTGTCGGGCAGCTTCAGCATCGACGCGATCATGCCGTCTTTCGGTTCGTCCACCGAGGCCTTGAGCGTCAGGCGGTTCTCCCCGGGAACATAGGCAATATCGGCAAGCGCCCGGGCATCCGGTGCATCCTTGCGGTTCGCGGCGAGGGAAATGACGATATCCTGATTGTCCGCGCGGCCCGAGCCGGATGCCGTGAGCGCAAATTCCCGCCCCGCAACATCCTTGCCCAGGAAAACATCGGGAAGGTCGAGCGTGGCAATCTTGATCGCAACAGGCAAGCGGAAGGGCGTTCCATCCGACGGCTTTGCCGGTGCATCCTGAACAGGGGGTCTCAGATATTCGACCCGCCCTGCCCTTACCCGCTCCGCTTCGAAGGAAAATCCAAGGAGGGCCGAGGGCGACCAGTCGATTTCCAGATCCCTTATGCGCGCATAAACTCCCCTGCTGTCGGCAACTGTAATCTCGGGCGCCCGAAATTGCCCGCCCAGCAGCGAGGACGAAGTTTCCAGAGAAACGATCTGTTCCGGCTTGGAAAGAAGACCTGCAACCTTGCCCGCCAACAGACTTGCGCCCGAAGCCGTAAAGCCGACATAGCCGATCGCCGCCAGCGAAAGCGCCAGCAAACCGAGGACGATACGGCCGATACTGCGGAGGAAAAAGCGGAGGATGCGAATCAATTTGGTCATGCGTGAACCTACTTCCCCGCGCGGTAAACGGGAATCCACGGCCAGCGAGACGGGTTAGGTCGGGGCCGATCGGATCAGAAAGCCTGGCCGATACCGGCATAGATACCGTATCGACTACCCCCCTCATAAGACTGGAGCGGAACGGCAACATCAAGGCGGATCGGACCGAACGGCGTCGCATATCTGAGGCCGATGCCGGCGCCGGCCCGGATATCGCTGAAATCGGGGACTGATTCCTCGGAAACCGTTGCCGCATCGATAAAGGGCACCACCCCGATCGTTTCCGTTACATTCACCCGCGCTTCGAGCGAAGTCTGGACGTAGGAGCGCCCCCCGGTCGCTTCACCCTTGGCATTTCGGGGGGAGATCTGCTGATAGGAATAACCACGGACGGAACCGCCGCCCCCGGCGTAGAAACGCCGGTTGACCGGAATATTGTCGAGATCACCCCCGCCCACGATCGTGCCTGCGGACAATTTCCCCGCCAGAACCACGTTGTCTTCTTCGCCAAAACCATAATAGCCGGAGGCCGAAGCTTCGAAGGACGAGAAGACATTGCCTTCCAGCGCTTCGTAGCTCGGCTTGGCATTGACGATGGCCCTGTAACCGGATGTGGGATTGAGCTTGTCATCCCGTGCATCGCGCTCGAATTCGACCGGTATGGAGAATGTCAGATAGTCGTTGACCCCGAAGGCGTCCTCGGTCTTCGAATAGCTGACTTCGCCGCCGCCCGTGATCTTGTCCGTGTCGTTGAGCTCGTAAGTCAGGCCGGCAGCCGCCGTGACCGTCTTCGCCTCATAGGATTCCGGGGCCTCCATCTTGGCCTTCAGACTGGCGTTCAATGTCATCGTCGGCAAAATGAAGCCGGGCTTCGAGAAGAGAATGCCTGCAGAATAATCCAGCTGTTGTACGTCCGTCGTCTCGCCCAGGCGACTCACGGCCCCTTCGACCCGCAGGGATTCGGCGCGGCCGAAGAGGTTGCGGTGCCCCCAGTAACCCTGCACCCCAAAGCCGTCGATGGTGGAATACTGCGCTCCGATCCCGAAATAACGGTGCTTGCCTTCCGAGACCTTGATGTCGACCGGTATGCGGCCAGCATCATCGAGCGACTGCGCTTCCCGGATCGTGACGCTGGAGAAGACCCCGAGTTTACGCAACCTTTCCGATGCCTTGGACAGGGCAGCGGGCGTATAGGGTCTTCCGCTGTTGAGCAGCGAATAGTCCCGTACGAATTCTGCATCGACGGTTTCCGTGCCGGATACGCTGGTTTCCCCGAGCGGCGCGACAGGTCCGCCCTCTGCGGCGATGGTTACGTCAACCGTATGGGTCGTGTGGTCGGCCACCACATCGCGGGCGGTGAGCCGGGCAAGCGGCCGACCCTCTTTCTTCAGCTCGGCAACAGCCTTTTCACCTGCCTTGATGATGGCAAGCGAGCCGGCATCTGCACCGGCGCCCAGGCCAAGCGCGTCCGGCGAAAAGCGCGCCGCATCGCCGCGCAAATCCACCTGACCGAGCGAAAAATGCGGTCCGGGATCGACACGGACATGAATGGGCACGGGGGCGGTCCGGTCGAAGGCGGGGTTCGGGGGCAACGCCGAGAGTTCGATGCCATTGACGGTAACCGTCACCACCGCACCGTATCGGGCATTCTCGTAAAGGGTTGCCAGGATGCGGTCACGGTCGTCGCGCGCCTTGATGGCGACGCCGAGATCGCCCGAAACCGGCTCGTCCTTGTCGGCGACAAGCTGCGAGGCGGCCTCCAGCGTCTCCTTCAGGTCCTTGTCCGCACCCGGCGCATCGAGCGTGACCGTGTAGCGCACCGGATCGAGCACCTGTTGGGCAGGATCCTCGCTTTCGAAAAATTTGTGACCGAAGAGAGTGAAAGCGGAAGCGGTCTGCACGTATACCGATAGAAGCGCGGTCCCGGCCGAGAGGACCAGAACTGCTTTCCTGACCTTTCGGACAAGAGGTCGCTTCGTTTCATACGAACGGTTGTGCATACGCCAGACTACTAAGTGACACGATCTCGATCATGCGCCCTAAGGCTTGCCTGATAGTTAACCGGGGCTTGCCTCTTATCATTAAAAATGCGTGTCCGGCACCCTGAGGGGAAAATTTCCCGCACAAACGAAAAAATCCCGGGTTTTTAGGCCCGGGATTTTCCTGAAAGGCTCGCGAATTAGTAACGCGGGCAATCGTCGATGTAACGGCGACCATAGCGGTCACGGTAGTAGCACTGGCCCGGCTGCTCGGACACGTGGCCGATGACGGCCCCCGATACGCCGCCGATAGCCGCACCAACGGCTGCACCGCGGACATCACCGGTGATTGCACCGCCGAGGATCGCACCGCCAGCGGCGCCGATAGCTGCACCCTTTTCGGTCTGCGAGCAGCTTGCTACCGACAAACCAACCAACAGAAGAACGATGGCCTTTTTCATAGAACTCTCTCCAAGTTTCAAAGTCTGATACGCCAACTCCGGGTTTAGCCGCCCCCCGATATTGCCGCAGCAAGGACAATCACAATCATACATGAGCTACCGGACCGGGCAATATGGCCGGTTGACTCTTTAACTACCTCCGACTGTGAAAGTTCCCGTTCGTTGCAATTGAGCCCATAAAAAATCTGACCCTTAAAAAAGTAAGTGTTGATAGGCGGGAAAAAAAGACAAATGATGCTTCATGCGCCGGGGAGAGGCGCGAGGAGGAACATCAATGGCGAAAGTGACACTGACGGTGAATGGCCGGACAGTGAGCGGCGACTGCGAGGATCGGACGCTGCTCGTGCATTTTATCCGTGAAAAGCTGGCCCTGACGGGCACCCATGTGGGCTGCGACACGAACCAGTGCGGTGCATGCGTGGTGCATATGGATGGGAAGTCTGTGAAAAGCTGCTCTATCCTGGCCGTGCAGGCCTCGGGCTCCACGATCACGACGATCGAAGGGCTTGCGACGAATGGTGAGCTTCACCCGGTACAGGCCGCCTTCAAGGACAATCACGGGCTTCAGTGCGGTTTTTGCACACCGGGCATGGTGATGACCGCGGTCGACCTGATCAACCGCCATGGCACCAGGCTGACGGAAGAAACCGTGCGTGCGGGCCTGGAAGGCAATATCTGTCGCTGCACGGGTTACCACAATATCGTCAAGTCCGTGCTTGCAGCCGCTGCCGAAATGGGCGGTGCCAAGCAGGCGGCAGAGTAATCCGAAATTCGGGCTCGGCCGAGAGCCGGGCGAGAACCAGTTCACCAGATACCCCATTGGGAGGAAATCATGGGTGTAGAAGGCATTGGCGCGCGCGTAACCCGCAAGGAGGACAAGCGCTTCCTCACCGGCAAGGGCCGGTACACAGACGACATGACCGTACCCGGCATGAAATATGCCTATTTTATCCGAAGCCCGCATGCGCATGCACGGATCAAGGGCCTCGATACCGCAGCCGCCCTGAAAATGCCCGGCGTGATCGGAATTCTGGACGGCAAGCAACTGAAGGCCGACGGGATCGGCAACCTTATCTGCGGCTGGATGATCCACTCGAAAGACGGTTCGCCGATGAAGATGGGTGCCTGGCGCCCGCTTGCAGACGAAACGGTCCGCTATGTCGGCGATGCGGTTGCCGTCGTGGTGGCTGACAGCCTCGGCGAAGCCCGCGACGCAGCGGAAGCCGTCACCGTGCACTACGAAACACTGCCGGCGGTGATCTCCTCGGTGGATACGCTTGGGCCGGGCGCTCCCCAACTGCATCCCGAAGCCCCGAACAACCTGATCTTCGACTGGGAAATCGGTGATTCGGCAGCGGCTGACGCAGCTATTGCCGCCGCCGCCCATGTGACGGAAATGGAAATCGTCAACAACCGCCTGGCCCCCAACCCGATGGAGCCGCGGGCGGCGCTCGGTATCTATGACGAGGCCGAAGATCACTATACCTGCTACACGACGAGCCAGAACCCGCATGTCGCGCGCCTGGTCATGAGCGCGTTCTACAATGTCGCCCCGGAACACAAGCTGCGGGTGATCGCGCCGGACGTGGGCGGCGGGTTCGGATCGAAGATCTACATCTATCCGGAAGAGATCGTCTGCCTCTGGGCTTCGAAAAAGACCGGTGTGCCCGTGAAGTGGACATCGGATCGCACCGAGGCCTTCCTGACCGATGCGCATGGGCGTGACCACGTCACCAAAGTAAAGATGGCTTTCGACAAGGATCATCGCATCCTCGGCCTCAAGGTCGACACGATCGCCAATCTCGGCGCCTACATGTCGCTGTTTTCCTCGGTAACGCCGACCTATCTGCATGCAACGCTGTTCTCCGGCCAGTATGTGATACCGGCAATCCATGCGAATGTGCGGGCGGTCTATACCAATACCGCACCTGTCGACGCCTATCGTGGCGCAGGGCGCCCGGAAGCCACCTATGTACTGGAAAGGCTGATGGAAACTGCCGCCCGGGAGCTCGGTGTGTCGCCAGCCGAATTGCGGCGCAAGAACTTCATCACCACCTTCCCCTACCAGACGCCCGTCATCCTCACCTATGATGCCGGTGATTATGCCGCCTCGCTGGATGCCGCGATGAAGGCCGCGGATTGGGATGGTTTCCCGGCCCGCCGTGCCGAGTCCGAAAAGCGTGGCATGAAGCGCGGCATCGGCATGAGCTGCTATATCGAGGCCTGTGGCATTGCGCCCTCGGCAGCGGTCGGCTCTCTCGGGGCCGGCGTCGGTCTTTGGGAATCCGCGGAAGTGCGGGTCAATGCGGTGGGAACCATTGAAGTCCTGACCGGATCGCACAGCCACGGACAGGGCCATGAAACGACCTTCGCCCAGCTCGTCGCGCATCGCCTCGGCGTCTCGATCGACAGTGTTTCGATCGTGCATGGCGATACGGACAAGGTGCAGATGGGGATGGGGACCTATGGTTCACGCTCCGGGGCGGTCGGTATGTCGGCCATCGCCAAGGCGCTCGACAAGGTGGAGGCAAAAGCCAAGAAGATCGCCGCCCATCTGATGGAGGCAGACGAGAGCGACATCGTGGTCGAAAACGGCACGCTGAAGGTGGCAGGAACCGACAAGTCTCTCCCCTGGTTCCAGGTGGCGCTTGCGGCTTATACGGCACACAACCTGCCGGCAGGCATGGAGCCGGGCCTGAAGGAAGGTGCCTTCTACGATCCGTCTAACTTCACTTTCCCCGCCGGATGCTACATCTGCGAAGTGGAAGTGGATCCGGAAACGGGCAAGACCCATATCGTCCAGTTCGTTGCCGCAGACGATTTTGGCAACATCATCAATCCGATGATCGTCGAAGGCCAGGTTCACGGCGGCATCGCCCAGGGCGTGGGCCAGGCGCTGCTCGAAGGGGTGCATTATGACATGACCAACGGTCAGCTTCTGACGGCGTCCTACATGGATTACGCCATGCCCCGCGCGGATGATCTGCCGTCCTTCCAGGTCTCTCACCAGTGCACGCCCTCCCCCAGCAATCCGCTGGGTCTCAAGGGCTGCGGTGAAGCCGGGGCGATTGGATCTCCGCCTGCGGTGATCAACGCGATAACCGACGCCATCGGCAACAATAACCTGTCCATGCCCGCCACACCCCAGAAAGTGTGGGCGGCCCTGAACGCCACCCGCTGAGGAGGAGGAACGCCATGTATGCGACCCATTATCATCGCGCTTCCTCCGTCGAGGAAGCGGTCAATCTGGCCGGAGGCAATGACGACGCGAAATTCGTCTCCGGTGGGCAAACGCTCATTGCAACCATGAAGCAGCGCCTGGCTTCGCCGGGCGACCTGGTCGATCTGCGGCATATTGCGGCTCTGAAGGGAATTTCCGTGCAGGGGCGTATCGTGACCATCGGAGCGGCCGTCACCCATGCGGAAGTCGCGCAGTCTGCCGATGTCAGGGCTTTGTGCCCCGCCCTCAGTCACCTGGCGGGCGGCATCGGCGATCCGCATGTGCGGCATCTGGGCACGATCGGCGGATCGGTCGCGAACAATGACCCGGCTGCCGACTATCCGTCAGCGATGCTCGCGCTCGACGCCACCATCGTGACGGACCGCCGCGAGATTGCCGCCAGCGATTTCTTCCAGGGTCTCTTCACGACCGCGCTGGAGGAAAGCGAAATCATCACGGCGATCCGTTTCGAAGCACCGGAAAAGGCAGGCTATGCGAAATTTGCCAATCCGGCATCGCGCTACGCCATGACCGGGGTCTTTGTCGCCCGGCGCGGCGGAGCGGTGCGGGTCGCGGTGACAGGGGCCGGCGCGGATGGCGTATTCCGGCACGAGGGCCTGGAAACGGCCCTGAGCGGAAGCTGGTCCCCGGATGCGCTGGCAGGCGTATCGATCGACGCCGCAAACCTCATGTCGGACCTCCACGCCAGTGCCGAGTATCGGGCCAATCTGGTAAAGGTCATGGCCAAGCGAGCAGTGGCATCGGCCCTCTAGGATAACCATACGGAATCAGGCCGGATCACCTATGGATCCGGCCTTTTTCGTTTTGAAATAAATCAATAATGCAGCCAGATTTTAACGATTGCGTTATGCGTTCGTTAAGGCACGACCGCTATTTTTTGTACTATTCTTTAGGGGTGCATGAAGCACGCTCCCCTCTGCATGACGCAGGTCCCAACCCACTGCCTTTCAAGAATGACCGGTTCAGAGGATCGTCCGTCAATGCCCGTGGTAAGTGACTCCGCCGTGAATGCCAGTGCCGAAAAACGCCTCGACTTTATGCAGCTTGACGCCGCAGGGCGCGCGGACATCCGCGCCTTGAAGCCGATTGTCCTGCGCGAATTGCCGAAGGGGCTGGACAAGTTTTATCAGCAGCTGCGTCAGACGCCCGAAGTCAAGCGGTTCTTCGCAACCGACGATCATATTTCGCGCGCCAAGACGGCCCAGGCGGGTCACTGGGAAAACATCGCCAATGGCGATTTCAGTGCAGATTATATAAGCAAGGTGAAGACGATCGGCTCCGTGCATGCCCGCATCGGACTGGAGCCGCGGTGGTATATCGGGGGATATGCCATTATCCTGGATCACATGATCAAGGAGGTCGTCAACGAGCATAGCCCCAAGGCGGGCCTGTTCAGCGGGCGCAGCACAAAGCCCGAAGCCCTTGGCGCCATGCTGGGGTCTCTGGTCAAGGCGGTATTGCTGGATATGGATCTCGCCATCTCCGTTTACATCGATGAGGCTGAGGCGGCCAAGCAGAAGGCGCAGCAGGAGATCATCGAGCAGGAACGCAGCATGGTCCGGGATGTCTTCGGTCGCGCGATGAAAGCCATTGCCGCCAAGGAGATCGGATATCAGATCAACGATACCCTGCCGGAGGCCTATGAGCCCCTGCGGCAGGATTTCAACCAGGCCCTTCAGGAATTGTGCCAGACCATTTCCGGCATCGGCGGCGCCTGCCAGGGAATCAGCGGAAGCGCCACCGAACTTCTGGACGGTGCCAACGATCTCTCGCGGCGTACCGAGCAACAGGCAGCCGCCATCGAGGAAACGGCCGCAGCGCTCGAAGAGATCACCACGACCGTGAAGGATTCCAGCCGGCGGGCGGAAGAGGCCGGGGCGCTTGTCGCACGAGCCAAGAGTGGGGCGGAACTGTCAGGGCAGGTCATGGAGAAAGCCGTGGCCGCCATGGGCGCCATCGAGGGTTCGTCGCGCGAGATCTCCAACATCATCGGCGTGATCGATGACATCGCCTTCCAGACCAACCTTCTCGCCTTGAATGCGGGCGTCGAAGCGGCGCGCGCGGGCGAAGCGGGAAAAGGCTTCGCGGTCGTTGCCCAGGAGGTGCGCGAACTCGCGCAACGCTCGGCAAAAGCCGCCAAGGAGATCAAGGAGTTGATCACCAATTCTGGCGCGCAGGTCAAATCCGGCGTTTCGCTGGTGGGCGAGACGGGACGCACGCTCTCCACCATCGTGGAACAGGTCAGCGAGATCAATCGCCACATCGTGCACATCGTCGATGGCGCGCGCGAGCAGGCCCTCGCCCTGCAGGAAATCAGCCAGTCGGTCCACCAGATGGATCAATCGACGCAGCAAAATGCCGCGATGGTCGAAGAATCGACGGCGGCCAGCCATTCCCTCGTCGAGGAAGTCGGTCGCATTTCCGCCCTGCTTCATCAGTTCATAACGGCGGGCGCCCAGTCGTCCGCGTCGCACGGCGCAAGCCGGATATTCAGGGCCGCCTGAAGGCCCTCTCCCCTTCGATGAGATCCTCACAATCAGGCCGGATGCAAGAAGCGTCCGGCTGCTTGATATGAATCAAGTTTGAGACCGCTTCAGGCGTGTAGGTTCCTCTCCACGAGAATCGGAACAGTCGGTTCTTTTGCCGCACCATCTTCAAATCCCGGTGATGGGGGTTGACGTCGAATGCGGCAGAAATCAAAAGGATTTTAATGCCGGGAAACTTCCCGGATAAGGGGTCTGGAGCACTTCATGGATTTCGAGGCATTTTTCAAGGGTGAACTGGAAGGTCTTCATAGCGAGGGCCGGTACCGTGTGTTCGCCGACCTGGAGCGCCATCGGGGCGCTTTCCCGCGTGCCACGCGTCACACCCATGACGGCGCCTCGGAAGTAACCGTATGGTGTTCGAACGACTACCTCGGCATGGGCCAACATCCGGCCGTGATCGAGGCGATGAAAGAGGCGATCGATCACTGTGGCGCGGGTGCGGGAGGCACCCGGAATATCTCGGGCACCAATCACTTCCACGTCCTCCTCGAGCGTGAGCTCGCCGACCTCCACGGGAAAGAATCGGCCCTGATCTTTACATCAGGCTATGTATCGAACTGGGCAACGCTCGGCACGCTGGGCCAGAAGATTCCCGGTCTCATCATTTTCTCGGATTCGCTCAATCATGCCTCGATGATCGAGGGCATCAGGCATGGCCGGTGCGAGCGGGTCATCTGGAAGCATAATGATGTAGCCGATCTCGAAGCCAAGCTGGCCGCGGCCGATCCCGACGCACCGAAGCTGATCGCTTTCGAATCGGTCTACTCCATGGATGGCGACATCGCACCGATCAAGGACATCTGCGACCTTGCCGACAAGTATGGCGCCATGACCTATCTGGACGAAGTGCATGCCGTCGGCATGTATGGTCCGCGCGGCGGCGGCATTGCCGAACGCGAAGGCCTGATGGACCGCCTCACCATCATCGAAGGAACGCTCGGCAAGGCCTTTGGCGTCATGGGCGGCTATATCGCCGGCTCGACAGCCATTTGCGACTTCATCCGGTCCTTCGCGTCCGGTTTCATCTTCACGACCGCCCTTCCGCCGGCCCTGGCCGCTGGAGCCGTTGCCTCCATCCGGCACCTCAAGGGCTCCCAGTTCGAGCGCGCCCGTCACCAGGAGCGCGTCCGTCGCTTCCGCCAGATGCTCGACCAGAAGGGCATCCCGCACGTCAGCAATCCCAGCCATATCGTGCCGGTGATGGTGGGCGATGCAGCCAAGTGCAAGTGGATTTCCGATATTCTGCTGGACAGCTACGGCGTATACGTCCAGCCGATCAACTATCCCACGGTTCCGCGCAAGACGGAGCGCCTGCGCTTCACACCCACTCCGCTTCATAGCGATGGCGACATGGAGCATCTGGTCTCGGCCCTGCACAGCCTGTGGTCACGCTGTGCCCTGGCGCGCGCAGTGGCGTGATACTTCCCATATCAGCAATCGAAAGGCCGCCCTCGATGGCGGCTTTTTTCGTTTGGATCAGAGCCCGGCAGATATGCGTCGCGCCGCCCGCGACCGGGCTTCACGGTCGGTCTCGAATATATGGTCCATTCCCTCGGGATGACCGCAATCTGCCATGTCCTCCATGACAGCCTCCGCAATACGGGCCATGTCGAGAAATCCGATCCGGGCTTCCGCAAAGGCTTCGAAGGCGGTTTCCTCTGCGGCATTCATGACGGCGCTCTGCATTCCACCGCGGGAAAGCGCGAGCCGCGCCAGACGCAGCGCCGGAAAGCGCTCTTCGTCCGGGGCTTCGAAGTCCAGCCGGGAAAGCCGCGCGAAATCCAACCTTTCGACAGCGAGGGACGGGCGGCTGGGATAGGCCAGCGCATAGCCGATCGCGGTGCGCATATCGGGGCAGCCGAGCTGCGCGAGCACCGAACCATCCGTGTAGCCGACCATGCTGTGCACCACCGACTGGGGATGAACAACCACCTCGATCTGATCAGGGCTGACATCGAACAGATGCTTCGCTTCGATCATTTCGAGCGCCTTGTTGAACATCGTGGCGCTACCGACCGAAATCTTCATGCCCATGGACCAGTTCGGATGCCGCGCCGCAGTTTCTGCGGTCACATCGGCCATCTGCTCGAGACTCCATGTGCGGAAGGGGCCACCCGAGGCCGTAAGGATAATGCGCTCCAGCGCGTGCCTCTGGTGCTCCTCCAGAACCTGGAAAATCGCATTATGCTCACTGTCCACCGGCAAGAGCTTTCCGCCGCCCGCTTTCACCGCATCGATGAAGAGCGAGCCGGCAGTGACCAGACACTCCTTGTTGGCAAGAGCAATATCGGCCCCACGGCGCGCTGCGGCCAGCGTCGGCGCCAGGCCTGCCGTTCCCACAATCGCGGCCATGACCATATCCGACGGGCGCGAGGCAGCCTCGATCAGCGCTGCCGGCCCGGCTCCCACCTCGATATTGGTGCCGGCCAGCGCATCCTTGAGCGCAGGGTAATGTCGCTCGCTGGCGGTAACAGCCATGCGGGCGCCGAATGTTCGCGCCTGTTCCGCAAGCAGCCCGACATTGCCGTTGCCTGTAACGGCTTCAATCTCGAAGCTGTTCCGTCCGCCCAGCTGAGCGACGACATCAAGGGTGTTTTGACCGATGGAGCCCGTCGAACCGAGAATACTCAATCGGCGGGGAGAACCGGAACGGTGCATCATGAAGATTCCTGTGAGCCTTGGGCATCCTCTAACGGCTTTGGGGCGAGGCAACAAGCAGGGGCATGAAGCGTCAGGCCTGCTCAGATCGCCGTATAGCCGCCATCCGCCATAAGTACAGTGCCGGTGATGAAACTCGCGGCATCCGACGCGAGAAAGACCACAGCCGTCGCAATTTCCTCGGGCTCGGCAAAACGAGCCATGGGCGTCATCCGGATCCAGGTCTTGTAACACATCTGGTTCTTGCGTCCCGCCAGCGTCATATCGGTGGCGACATATCCCGGAGCGACCGCGTTCACGCGAACTCCATGGCGGGCCCATTCCGCAGCGAGGGACCGGGTCAGCTGGTTGACGCCCGCCTTGCTGGCATCATAGGCCGTCTGCGACTGGGGAACCGCGGCCACATCTCCACATATGGACGATATATTGATGATGGAGCCGCGTTTGGCTTTCACCATGGCCCCGCCAAACGCCTGCATGCACAGGAAAGTGCCGCCCAGGTTGATATTCACCACCTCGCTCCACTGCCCATGCGTCAGCTCGGCAAAAGGCGTGTTGCTGACGATTCCGGCGTTGTTGACGAGAATGTCGGGAATTCGCTCCCTGCAAATATCCGCGGCTACCGACCGGACATCCGCTTCATCTGCAACATCGACAGCCACAAATCGGGCCTGGCCGGGGTAAAGCGACTCGATATAGCGAAGAGTTTCCTCGCCTTGCTTCTCGTCCCGATCGAGCATGACCACCGTGGCGCCTGCGCGGACAAATGCTTCCGCAACAGCACGGCCAATACCGCGAGCCGCACCCGTGATTACGGCAGAACGTCCGGCAATCTCGAAAGCGTGGAGCATAATGATCCGGGGCGATGGAAATGATGGAATAAACAGAAACGCACAGCCCGGTGGGAAACGCACTTCTGCGGGGAAAAGCTCTAGCGAGTTTTCCCTCCGAAACCAAGCATATAAACAAGAAGCACTACTTTAATCTGTTGGTATTCGCCGGAATACACCCAATCGCACGAGCGACCGTCTGGCCGGTTATGAAGAATGAATTCAAAGAAAAAGCGGAACAAGCGCAAACATCAACACCACACAGAGGGCGACAACGGCGGCAACCCTGAATTCCTGTCGCCGAGCAGTATCCTCACCTTTCCAATCGTATGACATGACGGTTCCTCACGATTGCGGGAGCTTCCGAGATAGCCGCCAGGCCTTACCCCGGGCTGTTGCTGCATTCGCATTTCAGGAAATCAAAAACTAACCCTCGCCCATGAACGAGCAATCCCAAAGCCGCAAATATGTCTCGCCGCGGAGCCAGCCTGGGCTTATAGCCGCTCCATCAGCTCGATCCTGTTTCCGAACGGATCGAAGACATACAGTCGATCAATCGATTCCAGCTGTACATCTCTTGCAACCCTGTGACCCGCATTGGTCAGACTGTCCTCGAACCCGCCGAGACCGCGCGCAAGAAACGCCGGGTGTGCTTTCTGAGCGGGAACAAAAAATTGATCCACACCGAGATGCAGCCTGATATGTCCCGCGGCCAACCACAGCCCTCCGCGCGACTGAAGAGCCGGAGGTTTCGGCATTTCTTCAAAACCGAGCAGATCCTTGTAAAAAGATCGGGCCTGATCCTCGCCGCCTTCAGGAATTGCGATTTGTATATGGTCGATGGAGACCAGTTCCATGGCACCCCCCTTCCTCCAAGCATGATGAGTCGGACATCGCGAGCCGGAGGCGCCTCGCTCTGTTGCCCACTCCGACCCTTGAAGGCACAATAGGCGCGAAGAGGCGATAAAAACATGATCGACAAACTGGAATACTTCATAGCGCTGGCGCGAGAAAGGCACTTTGCCCGTGCAGCGGAAGAACTCGGCATTTCCCAGCCGACACTGTCGGCAGCCGTACGACAGCTCGAGGATCAGCTCGGCGTGAGCCTGGTCGTCCGCGGGTCGCGCTTTCAGGGCCTGACGCCGGAAGGACAGCGGGTCCTGGAATGGGCCAGGCGGATCGTGGGCGATGCGCGAACCATGCGACAGGAAATGCAGGCTGCGCGAAAGGGTCTTCATGGCCATGTCAGGCTCGCTGCCATCCCGACCGCCCTGTCCATGGTCCAGCAAATCACGGCCCCCTTTCAGGAGAAGCACCCGGACGTCACGATCTCGGTATCGTCCTGCACTTCGCTGCAGGTTCTGAGCCAGCTGGAAAACCTGGAGATCGATGCCGGCATCACCTATCTGGAGAACGAGCCCCTGGGACGGGTTACCAGCGTCCCGCTCTACGCCGAGAGATACCATTTGATTACAGCCCGAAACGGCCGGTTTTCCGGGGCCAAGTCCGTATCATGGAAAGATGTTTCAGATCTTAGGCTTTGCCTATTGACGCCCGATATGCAGAACCGGCGCATCATTAACCAGCACTTTTCGGAAGCGGGTGTAACGGTGAAGCCGACACTCGAATCAAACTCGATGATTGTGCTTTTTTCCCATTTGCGAACTGGTCGCTGGTCTTCCATCATGCCGCAAAATGCGGCTGAATCCTTTGGATTTCCGGAAGAAATAGACTCAATCCCCATTACCGAGCCGGATACGAATCATGTGGTTGGCCTGATTGCGACACATCGGGAACCCTATACGCCACTCGTTTCGGCACTTCTGCACGAGGCCCGGGCGCTCAGTGAGAAAAACGGCGCTTAATAGAAAAAAACTATCGATTGACGGAACTGCCTTATTGACCGCAAAGCCGGTGCCTGAGACACTTCAGGCATGCGAGCGGCGTCCGACAGAGTTCCGGCCACGTTGCCCCGTTCCAATCCTTTCAGATCCGGCACGGTCGTCTGTCTTCGCAAGGGCTCATCCCCCCGTGTGTCAGAGGCCGCAAGCCCTTGGGAGACGTGTTGATGACCTTGAATGTTGCAGCGGGCGATCTGACCCAGCGCACCCAGGCGATCGTGGATCGCCTGATCGGCCTTGAGGGGCCGCTTTTGCCGATTCTGCACGAAGTTCAGGACGAATTCGGCTTCGTACCGCAGGAAAGCCTTCCCGTCATTGCCGAGGCGCTGAACCTGTCGCGCGCCGAAGTGCACGGGGTGATGACCTTTTACCACGACTATCGCAACCATCCGGCAGGCCGGCACGTGCTGAAGATCTGTCGTGCCGAGGCATGCCAGTCGGTTGGCGGGGATGCGCTGGCAGAACGGGTTCAGAAGCTGCTGGGCATCGGTTTTCATGAAACCACGCTGGATGGCGCGGTGACCCTCGAGCCGGTTTACTGTCTCGGCCTCTGTTCCTGCGCGCCGGCCGCGATGCTGGACGGCGAAATTTACGGCCGCCTCGACGGCGCGGCGATTGACGAGCTGGTCCAGGAGGCGCGCAAATGACCATTCGTATCTTTGTTCCCCGTGACGCAGCGGCCGTCGCACTTGGTGCCCACAGGGTGGCGGCCCGCATCGCGGAAGTGGCCAAATCCAAGGATCTCGACGTCACCATCGTTCGGAACGGCTCTCGCGGCCTGCACTGGCTGGAACCCATGGTCGAGGTGGAAACGACCGAAGGCCGCATCGCCTATGGCCCCGTCAAGGTGGCGGATGTGGACAGCCTCTTTGCCGCCGGCTTTGAAAAGGGTGCGGCCCATGGCCTCTGTCTCGGTCGGACGGAGGATATTCCCTTTCTCAAGAACCAGACGCGCCTGACCTTCGCCCGTTGCGGCATCACGGACCCGCTGTCGCTCGACGATTACAAGGCGCATGGTGGCCTGGAAGGCTTGAAGCGTGCCGTCGCCATGACCCCGGCAGACATCGTCAAGGAAGTGACCGATTCGGGTCTGCGCGGCCGCGGCGGCGCAGGCTTCCCTACCGGCATCAAGTGGAACACGGTGCTTCAGGCGGTCGATGACCGCAAATACATCGTTTGCAATGCCGACGAGGGCGACAGCGGCACCTTTGCCGATCGCATGATCATGGAAGGTGACCCCTTTGTCGTCATCGAGGGGATGACGATTGCCGGCATCGCCACCGGTGCGACCAAGGGCTTTATCTACATCCGCTCGGAATACCCGCATGCCATCGAAGCGATGAATGCAGCCATCGGCGCGGCGCGCGCCGCCGGCGTGCTCGGCGTTTCCGTGCTCGGCTCGGCCAACAGCTTCGACATGGAAGTGCGCGTCGGCGCCGGTGCCTATGTCTGCGGGGAAGAAACTGCGCTTCTGAACTCGCTCGAAGGCAAGCGCGGCATTGTCCGTGCCAAGCCGCCGCTTCCGGCCCACAAGGGCCTGTTCGGCAAGCCGACCGTAATCAACAACGTGATTTCGCTGGCATCCGTACCTGTTATCATGGCGAAGGGTGCTGCCTACTACCGCGATTTCGGCATAGGCCGCTCGCGCGGTACGATTCCGCTGCAGATTGCCGGCAACGTCAAGCATGGCGGTCTCTATGAAGTGGCCTTCGGCCTGACGCTTGGCGAAATCGTCGACCAGATCGGCGGCGGCACGGCATCGGGCCGGCCGGTCAAGGCGGTTCAGGTGGGCGGTCCGCTCGGCGCCTACTTCCCCCGTGCGCTGTTCGATACGCCCTTTGACTATGAAGCCTTTGCAGCGAAGGACGGCCTCATCGGCCATGCCGGCATCGTCGTCTTTGACGACACGGCCGACATGCTGAAACAGGCACGCTTCGCCATGGAATTCTGTGCGGTCGAAAGCTGCGGCAAGTGCACGCCGTGCCGCATCGGCTCAACCCGCGGCGTGGAAACCGCAGACAAGATCGCCAAGGGCATCGAGCCCGAGAAGAACAAGGCGCTTCTCACCGATCTGTGCAACACCATGAAGTTCGGCTCGCTCTGCGCGCTGGGTGGCTTCACGCCCTACCCGGTCATGAGCGCCATGACGCACTTCCCGGAAGATTTCGGCCCGGCACCGATGGTGGAGGCCGCTGAATGAGCGATGACGCCAAGGTAAAGGGACCTGCTTCCTACTTTCCTTCCATCGAGAAGAAGTACGGGCATCCCATTGCCTACTGGTTGGACATCGCTCGCGCACAATCCGGCATGGCTCACATGCAGATCGTGAACCTCCTCAAGGAGACGCACGGCCTGGGTCACGGTCATGCCAATGCCATCGTCGCACATGTTCTCGCCGACGCCAAAAAAGGCGGGAACGGATGAACCCTCATTTTTGCTTGGTCACACTGGCCTCTTCGTCGACAGGAACGTTCCGATGACCCTCGTCAAAGAAATCGACTACGGTACCCCGGCCTCCAAATCCGAATCCATGGTGACGCTCACCATTGACGGCGTTTCCATTTCCGTACCCGAAGGTACTTCCGTGATGCGCGCTTCGATGGAAGCCGGCATCTCGGTTCCGAAGCTCTGCGCGACCGACATGGTCGATGCCTTCGGCTCCTGCCGCCTCTGTCTGGTGGAAATCGAAGGCCGGGCCGGTACGCCCGCCTCCTGCACCACGCCGGTGGCGCCGGGCATGATCGTTCACACCCAGACCGGCAAGCTCAAGGACATCCGCAAGGGCGTCATGGAGCTCTACATCTCCGACCACCCGCTGGACTGCCTGACCTGCGCTGCCAACGGCGATTGCGAACTGCAGGACATGGCCGGCGCCGTCGGCCTGCGTGACGTTCGTTACGGATACGAGGGCGACAACCACGTCCGCGCCCGCAACAATGGCGCGATCAACGCCAAGTGGATGCCGAAGGACGAATCGAACCCCTATTTCACCTACGACCCCTCGAAGTGCATCGTCTGCTCGCGCTGCGTCCGCGCCTGCGAAGAGGTTCAGGGCACTTTTGCGCTGACCATCGAAGGCCGTGGCTTCGGCAGCCGCGTGTCGCCCGGCATGCATGAGAGCTTCCTGGAATCGGAATGCGTCTCCTGCGGCGCCTGCGTGCAGGCCTGCCCGACGGCGACGCTGACGGAAAAGTCGGTGATCGAGATCGGCCAGCCGGAACACTCCGCCGTCACCACCTGCGCCTATTGCGGCGTCGGCTGCTCCTTCAAGGCGGAAATGCGCGGCGAAGAGCTCGTGCGCATGGTGCCCTGGAAGGATGGCCAGGCAAACCGCGGCCATTCCTGCGTCAAGGGCCGCTTTGCCTATGGCTACGCCACGCACCGCGACCGCATCCTGAACCCGATGATCCGCGAAAAGGTCTCCGATCCCTGGCGCGAAGTGACCTGGGAAGAGGCTTTCGCCCATGTGGCGTCGGAATTCCGCCGCATCCAGTACCAGTATGGCCGTGAATCCATCGGCGGCATCACATCGTCGCGCTGCACGAACGAAGAGACCTTCCTGGTGCAGAAGCTGATCCGCTCGGGCTTCGGCAACAACAATGTCGATACCTGTGCCCGCGTCTGCCACTCGCCGACCGGTTACGGTCTCGGCCAGGCCTTCGGTACTTCGGCGGGCACGCAGAACTTCGATTCGGTCGAAGATTCCGACGTGGTCATCGTCATCGGTGCGAACCCGACCCAGGGTCACCCGGTCTTCGGCTCGCGCCTGAAGAAGCGTCTGCGTCAGGGCGCCAAGCTCATCGTCATCGATCCGCGCCGCATCGACCTGGTCGACGCAAGCCCCCACATCAAGGCGGCCTACCACCTGCCGCTGAAGCCGGGCACGAACGTGGCCGTCATGACGGCGCTCGCCCATGTGATCGTCACCGAAGGCATCTATAACGAAGCCTTCATCCGCGAGCGTTGCGACTGGTCGGAATTCGAGGACTGGGCGTCCTTCGTCTCCGATCCCTCGCGCAGCCCGGAAGCGGTCGAAGCCTATACGGGTGTCGATCCGCAGCTCATCCGCGGTGCCGCACGCCTCTATGCCACCGGCGGAAACGGCGCGATCTATTACGGTCTCGGCGTCACCGAGCACAGCCAGGGGTCCACGACCGTCATGGCGATTGCAAACCTGGCCATGGCGACCGGCAATATCGGCCGCAAGGGCGTGGGCGTGAACCCGCTGCGCGGCCAGAACAACGTGCAGGGCTCCTGCGACATGGGTTCCTTCCCGCACGAACTGCCGGGTTATCGTCACATCTCCGACGACGCGACGCGTGAGATCTTCGAAAAGCTGTGGGGCGTCGAGCTCAACAAGGAGCCGGGCCTGCGCATTCCGAACATGCTGGATGCCGCCGTCGAAGGCAGCTTCAAGGGCATCTATATCCAGGGTGAGGACATCCTGCAGTCCGATCCGGATACCAAGCATGTGGCTGCCGGCCTTGCCGCGATGGAATGCGTCGTCGTTCAGGATCTCTTCCTCAACGAAACCGCAAACTACGCCCATGTCTTCCTGCCGGGCTCGACCTTCCTCGAGAAGGACGGCACCTTCACCAATGCCGAACGCCGCATCAACCGCGTTCGCCGGGTGATGACCCCGAAGAACGGCTATGCGGACTGGGAAGTCACCCAGAAGCTGGCCCAGGCCATGGGCCTTGCCTGGAACTACACCCATCCGAGCCAGATCATGGACGAAATCGCGGCCACCACGCCGAGCTTCGCCTGGGTCAACTATGATTATCTCGACAAGAACGGCTCGGTTCAGTGGCCCTTCAACGAGAAGAATCCGGAAGGCTCGCCGATCATGCATGTGAACGGCTTCGTTCGCGGCAAGGGCAAGTTCATCCGCACGGAATATGTGGGCACCGACGAAAAGGTCGGCCCGCGCTTCCCGCTGCTGCTGACCACGGGTCGAATTCTCAGCCAGTACAATGTGGGCGCCCAGACCCGCCGTACGGAGAACGTCGCCTGGCATGCGGAAGACGTGCTGGAAATCCATCCGCACGATGCCGAACAGCGCGGTATCCGGGAGGGCGACTGGATCCGCCTCGCCTCCCGTTCCGGTGAGACCTCGCTTCGCGCGACGATCACCGACCGCGTGGCACCGGGCGTGGTCTACACGACCTTCCACCACCCGACGACACAGGCCAACGTCATCACCACGGACTTCTCCGACTGGGCGACAAACTGCCCGGAATACAAGGTGACGGCGGTGCAGGTCTCGCCCTCGAACGGTCCGTCCGAGTGGCAGCGCGAATATGACGAGCAGGCTCGCCAGTCCCGCCGCATCGCCGGCAAGCTGGAAGCGGCGGAGTAATGTCCGAACCCCGCGCCACGCACCGCATGGTCACCCGCATCGCCCGCAAGGGCGGTGTGGTGACGAGCGGCCTGCGCGCGGTTCCGGAAGAAGTGCCGATTGCCTTTAGCTATGGCGGCTCCACCCATGCCGTCATGATGGGAACGCCTGCCGATCTTGAGGACTTTGCCCTGGGCTTCAGCCTGACGGAGGGCATCATCGCCAGCCGTGCGGATGTGGAAGCCATCGAGATCCTCGACGAAGAGACCGGCATCGACGTGCAGGTCACTCTGAGAGACGATCCGGCCGATGCGCTGCGCCTTCGCCGCCGCCATATGGCCGGGCCTGTCGGCTGCGGCCTTTGCGGCATCGAATCGATCGAACAGGCGGTTCGTCCGGTGCCCGATGTGGGTCCCGTGCGGCTCCATATCACAGCCGATGTGCTGGTGGATGCAATCGCCTCGCTCAATGGCAACCAGCCGCTTCACCGGCAGACCCATGCGGTCCATGGAGCCGGTTTCTATGTGCCGGGAAAGGGGCTCGTCGCCCTGCGCGAGGACGTCGGCCGCCACAATGCGCTCGACAAGCTCGCGGGCGCGGTGCTGCAAAGCGGGCATGCCGGCGCGGAAGGGCTGGTGGTGGTAACGAGCCGCCTTTCCGTCGAAATGGTTCAGAAGGCCGCGATCCTGGGCGCTTCCATCCTGGTCGCCATATCCGCCCCCACGGCACTCGCCATCGAGACGGCGGAAAAGGCAGGCCTCACCCTTGTCGCGGTCGTTCGCGGCGAGGATTTTGAAATCTTCACTCATCACAGCCGTATCGATACCGGAGTATCCGCTGATGTCGCATGACAAGCTCGTTTACATGGCCAACCAGATTGCCACCTTCTTCAAGTCCCAGCCGGCTGCAGAAGCTGCCGATGGCGTAGCGACCCATATCAACAAGTTCTGGGAACCGCGCATGCGCCGTCAGCTTTTCGAAAAGATCGAGGCGGGAAATAGCGGCCTCTCTGATCTGGTGATCGAAGCCTCCAGGAAGATCAACAAGCCGGCTCCGGTCACGCAGCCCTGATACCGTGACGGATCGCGCGACATCCTGCCTCGCGATCCGCCCTTGACTTCTGCATCCGGGCAGACAACTTCAGTTTTCCAGAATTGAAGGAGATCTCCATGGCTGAAAACGCGCGAAGCACCATCGACCAGACCGAGGTGGACCGCTTTTCCGCCATGGCTGCGGAATGGTGGGATCCGACCGGCAAGTTCAAGCCGCTCCACAAGTTCAATCCCGTGCGTCTCGCCTACCTGCGCGACACGATTGCCCAGGAATTCGGTCGCGATCCCCGCTCGGCTCGTCCTCTTGCCGGTCTTCGCGTTCTCGATATCGGTTGCGGCGGCGGGCTTCTCTCCGAGCCCGTAGCCCGAATGGGAGCGGACGTTGTCGGCGCCGATCCATCGGAACGGAACATCGGAATTGCATCGACCCATGCTCGCGAAAGCGGGGTAGCGGTCGATTATCGCGCGGTGACTGCAGAGGCGCTGGCGGCGGCTGGCGAAACCTTTGACGTCGTCATGAACATGGAAGTGGTGGAGCATGTGGCCGATGTGGAGTTTTTTCTCTCCACCTGCGCGCAGATGGTACGCCCCGGCGGGCTGATGTTTGTCGCCACCATCAACCGCACCATGAAAGCCATGGCTCTTGCCATTGTCGGGGCGGAATATGTGCTTCGCTGGCTGCCGAAGGGCACCCATCAATATGATAAACTGGTCCGCCCGGAGGAAATCGAAGCACCCTTGTCATCGGCGGGCATGCAGGTTTTCGCGCGGACAGGTGTGTTCTTCAATCCGCTGGCAAACCAGTGGAACCTTTCCAGGGACATGGACGTCAATTACATGATGGTCGCACGTCGGCCGAAGGCGGATTGATCCTTCAGTTCACGTCATCAGGAAGCACGGGAAGGGGAGCGATTTCGATCCCTTCTTCCACCAGGGCATGGGCGTCTTCTGCCGAGGCCTGACCGATGATGCCACGGGCCTCTGCTTCTCCATAATGGATCCGGCGCGCCTCCTCGGCAAATCGCTCACCCACATCCTCCGCATTGGCCTTGATCTCCGCGACGACCTGCTTCAGGCGGGACAGGGCGTCTCTCTGGGCCGCTTCGAGCGCGAAGGCGCGTGTCTGCTCCTTCTTTCGCGAGGTCGCAACGGAGGGCGCCATCAGCATTTTTTCAACCGACGGGGAATGGCAGGCGGGGCAGGCCACGAGACCCATCTTCTGCTGTCGGTCGTAATCCTCGCTGGACGAAAACCAACCCTCGAAATCATGCCCCTGGTCGCAACACAGCGTATAGCGGATCAACCGGCGCCTCCTGCCTTCACACGAGGCGCGAGGCTGAAACTGCGGGCATTCCTCAAATTGGGTATACGCGCCCTTGCTGCCGCGACGGCCGATGGATCGATATCCGCAACGATTACCGCATCGCCATCCGGTCCGGCTTCCGCAAGCACCTTCCCCCAGGGATCGACAATCATCGAATGACCGTAGGTCTCGCGGCCATCTTCATGAAGGCCCCCTTGCGCGGCGGCGATGACGAAAAGGCCATTCTCGATCGCCCTTGCCCGCAGCAGCACGTGCCAATGAGCCTCCCCTGTCTGCCGGGTGAAGGCAGCAGGCAGCGACATGACCTCGATACCTTCGACAGCCTGTGCACGGAACAGTTCGGGAAAACGGACGTCGTAGCAGATGGCAAAGCCAAGCTCCGCCATGGGAAGAGAGACGGTCTTGACCTCGGATCCCGGCGAATAGACGGCGCTTTCCCGCCAGCTCTCGCCGTTGGGGAGATCCACGTCGAACATATGGATCTTGTCGTAGCTCAGCAATTTTTCCCCTGCAGGGGAAAACAGATAACCTCGATTGGACAACATGCCATCGCCCCGATCGATGGCCGTGGAACCCAGGTGGAGATAAATTTCAAGCTCGCGGGCCAGCGCAGCCGCTGCGCCCACAACCGGGTCCGCGTGTTCTTCCCGAAGGATCAGCCCCAGTTCCTTGCGATTGCGCTGGAGAGCGCCCGTCATTTCGGGGGTCTGCACGTAGACGGCGCCCCGGCTCGCGGCATCGCGCACCAGCCGTTCCATGGTTGCGATGTTCCGGAGCGGGTCGACGCCGGAACACATCTGAACCGCAGCAGCCCGGAACATGGCCATTGTCAGGCCCCCTTCGCCAGCAGCGGATCCAGTTTGCCCTGCGCATCGAGCGCATGGATGTCATCGCAGCCGCCCAGATGCTGACCATTGACGAAAACCTGCGGAAAGGTATTTCGGCCCGAGCGGGCGATCATCTCCTGGCGGATGTCGGGGTCCTTGCTGGCATTGAATTCCTGATATCCCGCGCCCTTGCGGTCCAGCAAAGACTTGGCACGAACGCAATAGGGGCACCCGTCCCGGGTATATATGATCACCTCTGCCATAATCGCTCCTGCAAACAGGTTTCGTGGTTCTTTTATATGACCGTCATATAGGCCTTGCGAAAGCCATTGCAAAGGTCAAAACAGTGACATCGGCTGCCCCCGCCCGTTTGAGAGCCCTCGCGGCCGCATTCGCCGTCGCCCCCGTCGTGTACACGTCGTCAACAAGCACGATGCGGCGACCGAGGATCGCGTGGCGGCAGGCCTCCGGCACCAGGAATGCCCCGTCCACATTGCGTTTGCGTGCCTTTCGGCTGAGGCCCACCTGGCGCCCCGTGGCGCGGCGGCGCACAAGACTGGCGGGGAGATGCTCGACACCCGCAAGCTTTGCAACAAGGCGCGATAACTCGGCGGACTGATTGTAGCGTCGCATGAAAAGACGGCGTTTGTGCAAGGGCACGGGCAGAACCGCATCGGCCGCAGCCAGTTCGTCACCGCCAACCCGCACCATCCATGACGCCATCATCGGGGCGACCTCGAGCCGGTCCCGATATTTCAGGGCATGCACGAGGGAGCGGATGATCCCCTCATGCGCCGCCACGACCCGCAATCGATCAAAATCCGGAGGCGTCGCCAGTGCCTGTGGCGACAGGCTTCCCTCCCCGAGATCGTAGGAGAAGGGAATGCCGAGCACGGCACAATAGGGTCTTTCCACAAACCGGATCGACGCCCAGCACCGACCGCATATCGCTCTATGCGATCCTGTTCTGCATTCGCATCCCGGGCATAGGGGTGGATAGAGGACGTCCAACAGCATGCTGCCTGCCCTCGCCATCCACCGAAGCCAGGACCTGTCTATAACAGGCTGTTGTTTTCCGCCGGCTGATCCCCACATAGGATTGACATTACGGCCTTTCCTCCGGCATGGCGAGGCCCAACTCAATCGGGAAATCACCACCGTGGACGCTCTCTTCGATACGGACCTGATCGTGCAGCGTCGAAAGCGCGCGCTCGACCGACCCCTGGCAGGCGCGGACTTCCTTCTTCATCTTGCGGCGGAAGAGATGGCCGAGCGCCTGTCCGTGGTCGAACGCCGTTTCGATGAAGCCGTGGAACTGCACGGAGCCACCGGACTGGTCGCGGAAGCCTGCCTTGCAACCGGCAAGGTCGGCCATCTCACACGGATCGAATTGCCCTCGGCCTATCAGCCCGGCTCCCAGACCGTGGAGGAGCGGCCGCTTGAATTTCTCGGGCTGGCGCCGGAATCGGTGAACCTCATCCTGTCGCCGATGTCTCTCCATTTGACCAATGACACGCCCGGCCTGTTCATACAGGCCCGGCGGGCGCTGAAGCCGGACGGACTTTTTCTGGCTCTGATGCCCGGCGCCGGAACGCTGGCGGAACTGAAGGATGTTCTCCTTGAGACCGAGGCCAGCCTCCTGGGCGGGGCGAGCCCCCGGGTCATCCCCTTCCCTGACGTGCGCGATGTGGGCGGGTTGATGCAGCGCGCGGGATTTGCCCTTCCCGTCGTCGATACGGACACTCGCACCGTACGCTATGATTCGATCTTTGAACTGATGCGGGATTTGCGCCATATGGGCATGACCAATCCCTTGCGGCTGCGCAGCAGAAAACCGCTGACGCGAGACTTCTTCCTCCGGGCCGCTGAGCTCTATGCCAAGCGTTATGCCGATCCGGATGGACGAATTCGGGCTACCTTTTCGTTCATCCACGCTTCGGGATGGGCACCGCACGAAAGCCAGCAGAAGCCCCTGAAGCCGGGCTCCGCCCAGGCGCGCCTTTCCGATGCGCTGAAGGCCCGATGATCAGGGCGTGCCGCCGAGAACGGTGGTCAGATAATCGTATGTGTCCTTGAACTTGTCTGTAAACAGCAGCAGAGCGGGAATGATTGCCACGGCAATCAACGCGGCAATCAGGCCATATTCGATGGCAGTCGCGCCCTGACGATCAGCGGCAAGGGCCTTGAACAGACGTTTCATGGTTCAGCTTTCATGCCAGGCTTCCGATGTGGGGATCATCGGAAACACTTGTGTTCAATCGATCATCCGCCCGCCGCGAGGCAGTCGCTCAGCAATCATCGCCGGATTTGTAGCCCTGCACGATGCAGACCGCGCCCGGGTCTGATTGCAGGATACTCCGCCGAATAACATATCGACGGCCGTTTTCGGTCTCGGGACGGGCATTCACATCGCCGATCGGCTTGATCGAACCCGTCTGAATATTATCGTAAGGATCGGCAATCGGGGCATCCGCCACATGCGCGACCGTCGACCTGTCGGCAAGCATGGGTGTGATGATGAGCGTGAGTGCGATCGCGGCCGTTCCGAAGAGCAGCGCTATATTCAAGGCCCCCGTTCGACGGGAATTGTTCGAGCTGCGTTCCTTCATGCGAACGGCCCTCCAAAAATCCTCGTTGATCATCATAACCTCGGCACCGATACATTCGCGCGTTGAAAATAATGATTGTCAGATGGACCTAAACACTCTCTTAACAGAGGTTTGCGCTCGCATGAATTCAGGCCCGAGAGAGCCGAATCCACAGGAAAAGACGCGCGTGATGACGCCTGATCAAAGCAAATCGAGCAATGCGGGGATCAGGGGCTCATCGGCAGGAGGCATGGGATATTCGCGCAAAGCTTGCGGACGAACCCATTTGAGCGCCTGTCCCTCGACGCCGCGGGGGGTACCCTCGTAGCGACGGCACACATAAAGAGGCATCAGGAGATGAAATGTCTCGTAGCTGTGGCTGGCAAATGTGAGAGGGGCGAGACAGGCCACCTTGGTGGTGATGCCGAGCTCCTCCTGCAACTCCCGAACGAGCGTCTCCTCCGGCGTTTCCCCATTTTCGACCTTGCCGCCCGGGAACTCCCAGAGGCCTTCCATGGATTTCCCCTTCGGACGCTGGGCAAGCAGAATGCGACCATCCGTATCGATCAGCGCACAGGCCGCGACAAGCACGATCTTGAGGGAGCCCTTTTCCATGAAAATCCCGATCCTATTTCCGCCAGTAATGGTACTCATAGGCGCGGGTAAAACCCAGTCGCTCATAAAGCCCGATGGCCGCCTGATTGGTGGAGGATACCTGAAGCCAGGCTGTGCGTGCCCCTCGAAGCTTCGCCCAGCGAAGGGCGGCACTCACCAGTTCCGTCGCCAGCCCTTCACGCCGACAGTCCGGCGCGACGGCCAGCGCCTGGATACCGGCCAGATCATTGTCCTGCACGCAAAGAACACAGGCCCGTGGACCGCGATTGACGTCATCGATGAGGAAATAGCCCGAAACCGGCCGAATTCGGGAGAGGATATCGAGGACGACGGACGCATCCGCGGAGCCGCTGGCATCCAGCGTCACGCAGGCATCGGCAAAACGCGCAGCATCCTGTAGCGGAACATGATCGATTGTGCCCGGGAGATCGGCATTTTCGATATCGAGGGTCATCACGGCAACGGTTTCGAAACGACGCCAGCCGCTATCCCGCAAGTGTTCGATCAGCAGCGGTGGCGCGAGAGGTGTCTGCCGCACAGTCAGGACCTGCCCGGATGCCTCGAAGCGCGCTGCAGCCCGCTCCAGCCGTTCCGCCATATCCTTGTGATCGGACGGATCGAGAGGAACGACACAATTCAGGCGCTTGGACGCGTGCCCGGTGGTCATGCGGATCTGCCAGCTGCCGTCATAATGAACGAAGGCAGAAGGCCACGCTCGAAAGCCGACGGCCTCAAGCCGCCGGACCGCCGGGAGGTTACTGCCTTGCGTGAGCATCGCCAGCATGCGGTTGATCAGCTCCTGTAATCGCCGTTGATGGCGACATATTCCTTTGTCAGGTCGCAGGTCCAGACGGTTGCCTGCCCCTGGCCAAGGCCCAGGTCGACACGGATGGCGATATCTTCCTGCTCCATAACAGCCGTGGTGGCTGCTTCCGAATAGTCGGGGTCACGCTCTCCGTTGACCGCCACCCGGACATCCCCGAACCAGATCGCCAGACGATCCCGGTCCGCCATTTCTCCGGCCTTTCCGACAGCCATGACCACACGGCCCCAATTGGCATCCTCGCCAGCCACGGCCGTCTTGACCAAAGGAGAATTGGCGATGGACAGGGCGATCCGCTTGGCAGCCTGATCGCTTTCGGCCCCGGTAACGGTCACTTCGACCATCTTGCGGGCGCCTTCTCCGTCGCGGACAACCTGGAGGGCGAGGTCCTTCAGGAGATCGTTGAGAGCGGCCCGGAATGCAGCGAGCCTCTCGTCGGATGGATCCGAGATCGGCGCCTGACCACGCGCCTGCGCGGCGCCCGTGGCAAACAGCATCAGCGTATCGGAGGTCGACGTATCGCTGTCGACGGTAACGGCGTTGAAGGTGGCCCCAACGCCACCCGACAGCAGCGACTGCAATACGGGGGACGGGATTGCAGCATCGGTAACGACGAAAGAAAGCATGGTTGCCATATCGGGTGCGATCATCCCCGCACCCTTGGCTATGCCGTTGATGGTGACGTTGACGCCGCCGATCTCAGCGGTCCGGGTCGCGACTTTGGGATAGGTATCCGTCGTCATGATCGCCTTGGCCGCTTCCAGCCAGAAATCGCCATGTCCCTGCTGCGCCATGGTTCCAAGCACGCCGGCAAATTTCGTTGCATCCAGCGGCTCGCCGATGACACCCGTCGATGCCAGATACACGTCACCAACCGTACAGCCGACGGCCTCGCTGGCCGATTTCGCCGTCAGTTCCGTGGCTGCGCGGCCCTTGAGGCCGGTAAAGGCATTGGCATTGCCGGAATTCACCACCACAGCCCGCGCCTGACCATGCGGCAAGTTCTGCCGGCAGAAGTCCACCGGAGCCGAAGGGCATTTGGACCGGGTGAAGACACCGGCGACGGCAGCGGGCTTGTCGAACACCATCATCAGAACATCGGTACGGTTCTGGTATTTGATGCCAGCCGCAGCGGTCGCCATTCGCACGCCCTCGATCACGGGCATGGTGGGGTAGGATTTCGGTGCAAGGGGAGACACGGATCCGGACATGGGCAATTCCTGCAAGTTTACGGGCGCGGGAGCCCCTGCGCCTCAGAGCTCGAAACAAAGGGTGATTCCATGCAAAAAGGGGAAAGGCCAACCGGGACGTCGGCCCCTCCCCCCATCGGGAATTACGGCTTCTTGTTGGCTTCCTCGTAACCCTTGCGAAGGGTTTCGTCGAGGATCTCGACGCCCTGTGCCTCGCGGGCCTTGGCCAGAAGTTCGAGATACTTGTCCCGCATCACGAGGTTGCGGATCTGAGGCTGGACCTGCTCGAAAGCCGGCGGCGGGGCCACACGCTTGTCTTCGATCTTGATGACATGCCACCCGAAATCGGTCTTTACCGGCGTCTTCGTATAGGCACCCTTTTCAAGCGCAAAGGCTGCCGCCTCGAATTCCTTGACCATCCGGCCCTTACCGAAATAGCCGAGATCGCCCCCGTCATCCTTGTTCGGATCGGTGGACTTTTCCTTGGCCAGCGCGGCAAAATCCTTGCCGGCATCCAGCTCGGCGATCACGGCCTTGGCTTCCTCTTCCGTCTTCACCAGAATATGGCGGGCACGGATTTCCTCTTCCTTGGGAAGAGCAGCGATTTCCTTCTCGTACCGAGCCTTGATGTCTTCCGGCTTCACGACGTCGATGACGTGCTTCTTGAAATAGGCGCCATGCAGCTCGCGCTCGGTAATGTACTTCATGCGCGCCTTGAAGTCCTCGGTCTGGTCGAGCTTCTCGGCGGCAGCATCCTTGGCGAAGAGCTTGACGTCGATCGCGCCGGACAGAGCCGCAACCTTCTTCTGCTCGTCCGGCAGCTGCGCAAGCTGCGGGTCGAGATTGGTGATGGCGACGTCCAGATCGGACTGGTGGATCTCGAGATCGCCGACCTTGGCGATGACGGCATCCGGCTTGTCCTCGGCGAAGGCCGGGAGTGCGACGCCGATGAGAGCGGCAAATGTGAGAGAGGCGAGTTTAGTATAACGCGGCATTGAGAAACCCTTTGGTGTACCGGCGCAACGATTCTTCCTGATTTCAGGCCGGAAAGCGTCCTCACCACCACAATGTGGCCATTCTGGTACGGCCTATCCGTTGACATCAATCGACCCCCCTCTTATCTGTCACGCAACCCCGCGTCCAGATACGTTTCCGGGCGTTTTGCAGCAGCCGGCGAGTTTTTGGCTGCCGGCCGCAAACGCTTCGGACAGAGTTCACAGAAAGGACCACTCGATGGTCAGCTTTGGCGGCCTTGCCCGCAAATTGTTCGGTTCGGCCAATGATCGCCGGGTCCGTTCCTATCAGCCCAAAGCTCAGGCGGTGGGTACGCTCGAAGCCGCGATGCAGAAACTGTCCGATCAGGAGCTGGCGGCGAAGACTGTCGAATTCCGCAAGATGATCGCCGACGGAAAATCGCTTGACGATCTGCTCATTCCTGCCTTTGCCGTTGTGCGCGAAGCTTCGCGGCGCGTGCTGAAGATGCGACCCTTCGATGTGCAGCTGATCGGCGGCATGATCCTGAACGACAACGCCATTGCCGAAATGAAGACCGGCGAAGGCAAGACCCTCGTCGCCACGCTTCCCGTCTATCTGAACGCCCTCTTGGGCAAGGGTGTTCACGTGGTCACCGTGAACGACTATCTTGCCAGCCGTGACGCGGCCACCATGGGTCGTCTTTACAGCTTCCTCGGACTGACGACCGGTGTGATCGTCCATGGCCTGTCTGACGAGGAACGTCGTGCGGCCTATGCCTGCGACATTACCTATGCGACCAACAACGAGCTGGGTTTCGATTACCTTCGTGACAACATGAAGTACGAGCGAAGCCAGATGGTCCAGCGCGGCCATAATTATGCTATCGTCGACGAAGTGGACTCGATCCTGGTCGACGAGGCACGGACGCCGCTGATCATCTCCGGCCCGCTCGACGATCGTTCCGATCTTTACACCACCATCGACGCATTCATTCCGCGGCTTTCGGCCGAAGATTACGAAATCGACGAGAAACAGCGTTCGGCAAATTTCTCGGAAGGCGGCACGGAAAAGCTCGAAGGCATGCTGCGCGAGGCGGGTCTGCTCAAGGGCAATGCGCTCTATGACGTGGAAAACGTCGCGATCGTTCATCACATCAACAATGCCTTGAAGGCTCACAAGCTTTTCCAGCGTGACAAGGATTACATCGTCCGTAACGACGAAGTGGTCATCATCGATGAGTTTACCGGCCGCATGATGCCGGGACGCCGCTACTCCGATGGCCAGCACCAGGCCCTCGAGGCAAAGGAACGGGTAACGATCCAGCCGGAAAACCAGACGCTGGCCTCGATCACCTTCCAGAATTACTTCCGCATGTATGAAAAGCTCGCCGGCATGACCGGGACCGCCTCGACAGAAGCGGAGGAGTTTTCCAACATTTACGGCCTCGATGTGGTCGAAGTGCCTACCAATCTGCCGATCAAGCGTATCGACGATCACGACGAGGTCTATCGCACGGCGGACGAGAAATACCGGGCGATCATCACCGAGATCCAGGCCGCCCATGAAAAGGGCCAGCCGGTGCTGGTCGGGACCACCTCGATCGAAAAATCGGAACTGCTGGCCACCCTGCTCAAGCAGGCCGGGTTCCAGAATTTCCAGGTCCTGAACGCCCGTTACCACGAACAGGAAGCCTATATCGTCAGCCAGGCGGGCGTACCCGGCGCCGTGACGATTGCGACCAACATGGCCGGCCGCGGGACCGATATTCAGTTGGGCGGCAATCTGGAAATGCGTCTGGAACGGGAGCTGGAAGGCATGGAACCCGGCCCGGAGCGCGATGCCCGGGAAGCGGCCGTGACGGCCGAGGTCAAGGCCCTGAAGGAAAAGGCGCTGGCAGCCGGCGGTCTTTACGTTATCGCATCCGAACGCCATGAAAGCCGGCGCATCGACAACCAGCTGCGCGGCCGTTCGGGTCGTCAGGGCGATCCCGGCCGGTCGAAATTCTACTTGTCGCTTCAGGATGACCTGATGCGCATCTTCGGTTCCGACCGCATGGATGGCATGCTGCAGAAGCTCGGCCTCCAGGAAGGGGAAGCCATCGTGCATCCCTGGATCAACAAGGCGCTGGAACGGGCGCAGAAAAAGGTCGAAGCCCGCAACTTCGACATCCGAAAGAACCTTCTGAAGTATGACGACGTCCTGAACGATCAGCGCAAGGTCATCTTCGAGCAGCGCATCGAACTGATGGATGCGCCGAGTATCTCCGAATATGTCGGCGACATGCGCCACGATGTGGTCAACGAGCTGGTCATTCAGCACATTCCCGAGCGCGCCTATGCGGAACAGTGGGATGCGAAGGGTTTGCACGCCGCTGTCATGCAGACCCTCAATCTCGAGCTTCCGATCGAAGACTGGGTGAAGGAAGAGGGCATTGCCGAGGACGACATCCGCGCCCGCATCACCGAAGCCGCCGAAAAAGCGGCTGCGGACAAGGCAGAGCGGTTTGGCCCTGAAATCATGACCTATGTGGAGCGTCAGGTCGTTCTTCAGACCCTTGACCACCTGTGGCGTGAACACATCGTCAATCTGGATCATCTCAGATCGGTGATCGGCTTCCGCGGTTACGCCCAGCGCGATCCGCTGCAGGAATACAAGGCGGAAGCTTTCGAGCTGTTCCAGGCGCTGCTCAACAATCTGCGCAGTGCGGTGGTCAGCCAGTTGATGCGGGTCGAGATCATGCGACAGCCGACGGAGCCGTCGCTGCCGGACATGGAAGCGCATCATATCGACGCCTCGACAGGCGAGGATGAATTCACCGCCGGCCGTCAGTCGGCCTTTATGGCCGAAGAAGCGGGCGTGAATGCGGAGAATAGAGACCCCAACGATCCCTCAACCTGGGGCCGTGTGAGCCGCAACGAGCCATGCCCATGCGGCTCCGGACAGAAATACAAGCATTGCCACGGAACCTACGCCTAAGCCCGCGGCCTGCCTCTACTCCACACACAAAACCCTCCCTGCCGGGAGGGTTTTGTCATTTTGGCACGATTCTTCGGCTCCATCTGCCCGCAACCTGTCATAGTGAACCGATTCTTAACCCGTGAAGGTGCAGGATCGGCGAAAGTCCCAGGGCCCGGGTATTGCGTTTTGATCACTCATATTCTCAGCACCGCTGAACGCTGTCTTCCCACTCCTCTTCGTCCGAGAGGAAAGGAAGTCATTCTGCGTCTGCGCAAGCTGGCAACGGATAGCGGGGAACATGCAGCCGCGCAGCGCATGGCGCTGATTGCCTTCGTCATCCGTGTTCTGAGTGCGGCCATTGCCTTCTTTTCCCAGATTATCCAGGCGCGGATCATGGGAGAATTCCAGTATGGCATCTTCGTCTTTGTCTGGGTTCTGACGATCCTGATCGGCAATCTGTCATGCCTCGGCTTCCACTCCGTGGTGGTGCGCTTCGTACCCCAGTATCGCACGGAAGGTGCCCATGGATCGCTGTTCGGGATTGCAGTGACGGCCAGGATCTTCTCGATGTTGCTGGCCACGGCGGTAGCCGGAACCGGCTTCGTCATTCTCTATTTTTTCGGCCAGATCGTTGAAGATTATTACGTCGTTCCGATATTTCTTGCGCTTGTCATCCTCCCCATGATCGCCCTGGGTGATGTGCTGGATGGCACAGCGCGAGCGAACGGTTGGTCCTTCACGGCCCTGACGCCCACCTTCATCATCCGTCCAATCCTCATCCTCGTCTTCATGTTCGCGCTCGTTCAGGCGGGCTATGCGCCGTCCGCAGTCACCGCCATGATTGCGACCTTGGGTGCCACCTATGTCACCAGCATCGGGCAACTCATCGCCGTGTCGACCGGCATGGAAAAACGGTATCCGCGCACGGAAAGGGCCTATAGTCTCGGCGCATGGCTGCGGGTCGCCCTGCCGATCTTCTTCGTGGAAGGCTTTGGTTACCTGCTCACCAATTCGGACGTGGTGGTTGTGGGCCTTTATCTGGAACCGGATGAAGTCGGTGTCTATTTTGCCGCGGCCAAAACCATGGCGCTGATGCAGTTCGTCTTCTTTTCCGTGAAGGCCGCCGCAGCGCCCCGATTTGCCTCGCTCGTGGCAGAAGGCGACAAGACCGCCCTTGCCCGTTTTGCCGGCGAAATGGCGCGGTGGGGGTTCTGGCCTTCCCTGGCCGTGGGCATCATGATGCTGGTGGCCGGCAAACTGCTCCTGTCGCTTTTCGGACCGGGTTTCACCGCCGGATATCCACTGATGGCCATTCTTTTTCTGGGCTACCTCTCCAAGGCATCGGTCGGCCCCGGTGAGGTCCTCTTGACGATGGCCGGCAAGCAACAGCTCTGTGCCTGGCTCTACGCCGTCGTTCTCATCTCCAATCTCGGGTTGAACATGCTCCTGATTCCCCTCTACGGCCTGAGTGGCGCCGCGATGGCTGCGGCAGGTGCCATGATGATCGAAGCGCTTCTCCTGCATCTAACCGTCAGGAAAGCGCTGGGGATCGTCCTGTTCGTGTTGGCAGATCCGCTGGGCCAGGCGCGCCCGCAGAAAGTGTCCTGATCATGCCGTCCTACCCACCTTCATCGTTGAACAGTCCGGATAGCTCGGCAAACCGTCTCGTTGGCGGCCTGGCCGGCGTGGAAAGCCCATTGCCCACCCCCGACCTGCAGATGCCGACGGATGTCCCGGGACTGGAGCTTTGTCTCTATCCCGCACGCGCCGGCTATCATCTTCAGGATGAAATGGACCGGCTGAGCAATCGCGCCATGGAGCCGAACGTCTTTTTCACCGGACGCTTTCTGGCGCCAGCCATGCCGCGTCTGGAAGAGAAACAGGTCCGGCTGGCTATCCTGCGTGACAATAGCCGGGGCCGACATCGGGCCCGCCTTCTCCTTCCCTATTCGGTGGAACGGCCCGGTTTCTCGATCGGCGCGCCGATCATGCGCATCTGGGCCAATCACTACGGGCCTCTCGGAACACCGCTCGTCGACGCAGAAAATGCCGCGCAGTCGATCGATGCCCTCTTTGATGTCATCGCGCGCCCGGACTGCGGCCTACCGTCGGTCATGGTGTTTCCCGACGTGCGGCTCAACGGAAATTTCGTGCAGCTCGCCAAGGCAGTCGCCATCAGCCGCAACCTCCCCATTACCGTGACGAGCCCCTATCTCCGGCCTATGCTGGAGAGCTATGAGGATGGCGCAACCTATCTGCGCGAGAGCATTTCCCGGCACCATATTCACGAAATGCGGCGTCAGCGCACCAATCTCGGCGCGCTTGGCCGGCTGCATTATGACGTCGCCCGCCAACCGGGCGATATCCGGGTGCGCATGGAAGAGTTTCTGGCTCTCGAGGCAAAAGGCTGGAAGGGCGCAAAGCGGACAGCCATGGTGCTGGATCGTTACCGTGCCGCCTTTGCCCGTGAAGCCATCACCAATCTTGCCGAAGGCGACTGCGTCCGCGTCCATACGCTCAATCTCAACGGCAAAGCCATTGCCAGCATGATCGTCTTCATCGTTTCAGGGGAAGCCTATACCTGGAAGACGGCCTATGATGAGGATTATGCCAAATACTCTCCCGGCAAATTGCTCATGGAAGACCTGACCGACTGGCATCTCGATGACGCGAATATCGTGAGAAGCGATAGTTGCGCGGTGCCGGATCATCCCATCATGTCGCGTTTCTGGCGGGAACGCGAGGACATGGGGACGTTGGTGGTGGGTCTGAAACAGAACAGCGACCGCGACGTGCGCCAGGTATCTGCCCAGCTCCACCTCTACCGAAACACCCGGAATATGGCGCGGATCATTCGCCAGAAAATCCTGTCGCTCGCGGGACGCTGAGCCCCGCGCGCGACCGGCATTCCAGGTCGTCCCTTCAGGCGAGTCGGGTCGCCTTCAGCCGCTCCTCATCCAGTACCACGCCCAGCCCCGGCGCTTCGCCGAGCTCAAGCCAGCCGTCCCGATGTCGCAGCGGTGCGGCCATCGGGTAATCGCGTCGATCCTCCGACCATTCCGGATTATCGTAAGGATATTCGAGGAAAGGCGCATCGCCAGCCCCGGCGGTCAAATGCGCGTTCGCAAGGACACCGATGCCGTTCGTCCAGCTATGCGGGGTAAAGAGAATACCTGCCTCGCGTGCCTGATAGGCAAGCCGGCGGCATCCGGTAATCCCGCCAACCAGCGCCACATCCGGCTGGATCACATCGAACGCACGCTCCTCGATGATGTCCCGGAACTCGTAGAGTTCGCGGGTCATTTCGCCGCCCGCAATACGGATATCGGTTGTTTCGCGCAGAGCTTTCATGCCCTTGCGATCCGAGCGATGCAGCGGTTCTTCCATCCAATAGACCCCAAGCCGTTCCAGCTCCCGGGCCACGGTGAGGGCGTCCTTGTAGGTCCAGGAGAGATTGGTATCCCACGGCATTCGCCAACCCTGGTTGCAATCGACCATCAGTTCCAGCCGGTCGCCGACCCGGGCACGAACCGCTTCAAGCGCCTTCACATCGTCCCGCCAGCCATTTCGTCCGCCAGACGAAGAGGTGAAGCGAACTTTCATCGCCGGGAAGCCCTCGGCTATATAGCGCTCTGCCTGATCGGCCATGGCGGAGGGCTCGCGCAGGACGCCCGAAGAGGCATAGAGCCGCACCCGATCGGCTCGCCCGCCCAGCATGCGCCAGACGGGTTCACCCGTCACCTTGCCGGCAAGGTCCCACAGCGCCAGATCCATCGGCCAGCAGCGGCCATAATGGAAATTGATATGGGAGAGAACCTCGTAGTGACGCTCCAGATGGCGAGGATCGTGGCCGATGAACAGTTCTTCATGGCCTTCGAAGCCCTTCATCAGGTCGCCGGACCCTATGCCCTCACGGCCCTCGTCATCCCGAACACGCACGATCGTGGCGTCGAAATGCCGACGAGGCCGCCCGTCCCAGCTCGCCTTGAACGGCGGATCGAGCGGCAGGCGGTGATGGGTAATCTCGATTGCAGTAATCTTGCTCATGTCGCGCCGCCTCAGTTGAACTGCTGCCAGATGGTCTTGTAATCGCAATACTTGTCCACCGCATGGACAGAGCGGTCACGGCCAAATCCGGATTGCTTGAACCCGCCGAAGGGCGTGGCAAAGTTCGACATGTCATAGGTATTGATCCAGACCGTCCCGGCATGAATGCCTTCCGAAACGCGATGTGCCCGATCCATATTGGTGGTGAAGACTGCGCCCGCGAGGCCGTAGATCGTGTCATTGGCGATCTTCAGGGCTTCCTCCTCCGTATCGAAGGGTATGGACACCAGGACGGGACCGAAGATTTCCTGCCGGGCAATTTTCATGTCGTTATGGGCGTCAACGAATACGCCGGGGGAAACGTAAAAGCCGCCCGTTTCCGACAGGGCGCGCTCGGCGCCGAAAGCCCGCTTGGCGCCTTCCCTCTCGCCATCCGCGATCATGCCGAGAACCTTCTTCATATGCTCTTCCTCGATCAGCGCGCCGATGGCGGCATCCGGCTCGAAGGGATGGTTGAGCGTAATGCCGGCGGCGACCTCGCGGATCTTCTCCACCAGTTTTTCCTGAATCGAGCGGTGCACGATCAGCCGGGTGGAGGCATGGCAGGTTTCGCCGGAATTGTAGAAACAGCCCCAGGCTGCAGCGGAGGCAGCCGCATCCAGATCCGCGTCGTCGAAGACGATGATCGGCGACTTGCCGCCGAGCTCCAGAGCCACCCGCTTCAGATTGGACTGCGCAGCATAGCCCATGATCAGCTTGCCCACCTCGGTCGAACCCGTAAAGGCGATCATGTCGACATCCATGTGAAGCGCGAGCGGCTTGCCCGTTTCTTCGCCATAGCCGACGACGACGTTGAGGACACCGTCCGGCAGACCCGCTTCCTTGGCGAGCGCGGCGAGCCTGAGCGCCGAAAGCGAGGATTGTTCCGCTGGCTTCAGAACCACGGAATTGCCCGCGGCCAGGGCCGGGCCCAGCTTCCAGCCGTCGATGATCATCGGATAGTTCCAGGGCGTGATCGCGCCGATGACACCGAGGGGCACCTTGCGCACCAGTGCACGCGCCTTCGGACCTGTCGGCGCGATCTCGTCATACATCTTGTCGATCATTTCCGCATAATACTGGATGCCGTCGGCGCAGAGACGAACATCCACCGTCAGCGAGGCCATGACCGGCTTGCCCACGTCGAGCGTTTCCAGCATGGCGAGTTCCTCGCCATGGCTGCGGATCAGATCCGCCCATTTCAGCATGATCTTCTTGCGTTCGAGCGGTTCCTTGTGGCGCCAGACACCGCTTTCGAAGCTCGCGCGCGCCGCCTTGACGGCGATATCGATATCCGCGGCATTCCCGCGTGCCAAGGGCGTGCCCGGTTTGCCATCCATCGGCCGGGGGCGCGTGAAAGTCTCGCCGGACTGGGACGCCACAAAAGCGCCCTGAATGAAATGACGCCCCTCGATCTTGAGATCGGCGCCCAGCTTTTCCCAATAGGCGCGGTTATATTCCTTGCTCATGCAAACCTCTTTTTTGCTGTGGGGCTGCAGCACTTCCGGGCAGCCGCCTTGATTGTCAGAATGGGATGCGGATTACCGTCACGCCTTCGGCAGGCCCATCATCGCTGCGGCCATTCGGTCGAGATCCTCGTCCTGCACCGCGCGGATAGTCGAGCGGCGCATCGGCTGGTTCTCGGGAGCTTTCATCTCGCGGGCAAGATCGGACGGCGAGAATGCGCTGAAAGCCGCAGGCAGCTGACGCATAAAGCCACAGCGGTCCATCCAGGCGCTGATCCGTGCAGGCAAGGCCGCCGCATCCACCGCGCCGCAGGAACGGGCGGCTGCGTGGAGTTCCGGCGTGTCGGCTTCGACAAGCCAGGACAGCGTCTGCTCGAAGCCCAGCGCCGTTGCAAGACCATGATGAACGGGCGCGAGACCCGCCAGCGCATGGCTGATATTATGCGCGATGGCCGTCCCGCAATTGTCGATGGCAATACCGGCGTAACACGAACCGAGCAGCACGGCGCCGCGGGCTTCGAGATTGTCCGGTTCCCGGATCGCCGTTTCCAGGTGGTCCACAAGGAGGGACATCGCCTTGTGTCCATAGAACTGGCCACCCGCATGGGTATTGCGGTTGGTGGACGCCTCGAAGGCGTGAACGAAGGCATCGAGCCCGCACCAGGCCGTCAGGTTTGCCGGCAAGGAAGCGGTGAGTGCCGGATCAAGGATGACGAGATCTGCTTTGGTCTCAGCCCCCCAGACCCAGAGCTTCTTGCCATCCGGACCGGCGAAGATGCAGGTCGCCGAGGTCTCGGAACCGGTTCCCGCTGTCGTGGGCACGAGAATTTTCTTCAAGGGGTTCTTGGGAAGCGGATTGGCTGCCAGGGCATAATGCATCGGATTTTCGCCCGAAGCCGCACAGCAGGCGGCGACCTTCGCAATGTCGAGCGCCGAACCGCCTCCGATGCCGATCATCACATCGGCGCCCCGGGCCAGCTCGCTTGCCGCTTCCACATGCGCGAGCTTCGGTTCTCCGGAGAAGCTGGAATAGACAACCGCATCGGCGCCGCCTTCCTTCAGGGAGGCAATCAACAGGTCTCCGAGGCCCGACGCGGCCAGAAACCCATCCATGACGATGGCGATGCGATGGCACTCCGTGAGGGCGAGAGCGGCGGAGGCCAACTGATCGGCAGCGCCTGCGGCAAAACGGATTTCCGGGATGAATGATGTTGAAAACTGCATGGTCTATCTCTTGTGCGTTTGGTTGCCGCAAGAGTGCATGACAATTTCAGTTATTCAAATAGGTTCATTTCTCGGCTATTTTGATAACTTCAAATCATGGAGACATGCTTGGCAGGTTCATCACTCCTCGATCGCATACCCCTTGAAGCCTTTCGTGTTTTCGACGCCGCCTGCCGTCACATGAATTTCAGTCGGGCCGGCCGGGACCTGAACATTACCCAAGCCGCCGTCAGCCGGCGTATCAAACTCTTGGAGGATGAGCTTGGTTCGCCCTTGTTCTCCCGCCGTGGCAAAAATCTTGCGCTGACGCCTGCCGGTGAGCGCCTCTCGCTCCGGGTGCGTTCGACCCTGGAATATCTCGAGGAAAGCCTGGAGCCCTTTCGCAGTGCGCGGTCGGAAATGATCTCGCTGGCTGCAAGCGGCTCGGTATCGCATCTCTGGCTGGGAGAAAGGCTCCGAGCCTTTGCCAAGGAAAATCCGACTGTCAGCCTTCGGTTGATGACGACCGACTCTCCAGCCGAACTGGCCTCGGAAAACAACGATCTCGTGATCCTCTATTCGACCGGTGACCACCCGCGCTGGCATCTGACCTTGCTTTTCCAGGAAGAGCTTGTGCCGGTGGCCTCACCCCTTTGCCTCGGAAAACGAACTGCGGAAGCCGCTCGTCTCTCGGCCGATGAGATCGCCGCGCTGGGTTTGATTGACTATGAGCGATTCAATGCTCACTGGATCTCGTTCCGCCAATGGTTCGGCAGGCTGGCAACGCCTCCGAAGGATGCAGTTCCGCCGCCACGATTTTCCTTCTCCACCTACGCGCTCGCCATCAATGCGGCCTTGGCGGGTGATGGGGTGGCCCTAGGCAGCCGGGCCCTCATCGCCACCCATCTGGAGGAAGGACGGCTCGTTGCGCTAGGGGCGGAAAGCCTTCGAACCGGCTTCGGCTATTACATCGGGCTGCCGAAAGCCCGAGACGTCAGTCCCGCGGTGAGAGCTTTGCACGATGCTTTGGCCAAGCCCGGGGACCAATGAAAAAAGCGGCCCTGAAGGCCGCTTTTATACACTTAATGTTCGTTGACCCTATCAGGCCGGAACGACGATACCGTTCAACTGCGTCAGTTCATTGAGGAACTGCTCAAGTCTGGACTTGTGTTCGTCGTTCGACGCATTCGCGACGTCAGCTCGGGCGGCTTCGATGCGGGCATCGAGCGCGGCCTTGTTCATCTCGGTCAGCGGAATCGCCGATTCGGCGAGGAGCGTGCATCCGGTCGGCAGAATATCGGCAAAACCGCCGAAAACCACATAGCGGCTGACCTTGCCGGCCGCATCCTTGACCGATACGACGCCCGGCTTCACGGTGGTCATGGTGGGAGCGTGGTTGGCCAGAACGGTCATTTCGCCTTCGGTGGCGGGAATAACCACTTCGGTGACCTTTTCGGACAGAAGCAGCCGCTCCGGAGACACGAGCTCAAAATTGAAATTGTCAGCCATGACGGTTCACTTTCGATTGGTCAAATTCGGCACGCCTTGGGATTGGCGTAGAAAGGGCGCGCGGACAAAAACCGCGCGCCTTCGTCAAAGCAGAAATCAGGCGGCTTCGGCAGCCAGCTTCTTCGCCTTTTCGATCGCTTCTTCCATGGAGCCGACCATGTAGAAGGCAGCTTCCGGCAGGTGATCGTATTCGCCGTTCACCAGACCCTTGAAGCCCTTGATGGTGTCTTCGAGAGCGACCAGCTTGCCCGGCGAGCCGGTGAAGACTTCGGCCACGAAGAAGGGCTGCGACAGGAAGCGCTCGATCTTGCGGGCGCGGGCCACGGCCAGCTTGTCTTCTTCGGACAGTTCGTCCATCCCGAGGATGGCGATGATGTCCTGGAGAGCCTTGTAGCGCTGCAGGGTCGACTGAACCTTACGGGCCACTTCGTAGTGCTCTTCACCGACAACCATCGGGTCGAGCATGCGCGACGTGGAGTCGAGCGGGTCCACAGCCGGGTAGATACCCTTTTCTGCGATCGAACGGGACAGAACCGTCGTTGCGTCCAGGTGGGCGAACGAGGTTGCCGGTGCCGGGTCGGTCAGGTCGTCGGCGGGAACGTAAATGGCCTGAACCGAGGTGATCGAGCCCTTGGTCGTGGTGGTGATGCGTTCCTGCATCGCGCCCATGTCGGTCGCGAGCGTCGGCTGATAGCCCACGGCCGAAGGAATACGGCCGAGAAGTGCCGACACTTCCGAACCTGCCTGGGTGAAGCGGAAGATGTTGTCCACGAAGAACAGAACGTCCTGGCCCTGGTCACGGAAGTGTTCTGCAACGGTCAGACCGGTCAGAGCGACGCGAGCGCGGGCGCCCGGCGGTTCGTTCATCTGGCCGTAGACGAGCGCGGCCTTGGAGCCTGCGCCGCCGCCATGCTTGTTCACGCCGGATTCGATCATTTCGTGGTAGAGGTCGTTGCCTTCACGGGTGCGCTCACCCACGCCTGCGAACACCGAGTAACCACCGTGCGCCTTGGCGACGTTGTTGATCAGTTCCATGATGAGAACGGTCTTGCCGACGCCTGCGCCGCCGAACAGACCGATCTTGCCGCCCTTTGCGTAGGGAGCGAGCAGGTCCACGACCTTGATACCCGTTACGAGGATCTGTGCTTCGGTCGACTGTTCGACATATTCAGGCGCAGCCTGGTGGATCGCGCGGCGTGCGGAGGTTGCCAGCGGGCCGGCTTCGTCCACCGGTTCGCCGATAACGTTCATGATGCGGCCGAGCGTTTCGTCACCGACCGGAACCGAGATCGGAGCGCCGGTGTCGACGACTTCCTGACCGCGAACCAGACCTTCGGTCGAGTCCATGGCGATGGTGCGCACGACGTTTTCGCCGAGGTGCTGTGCGACTTCGAGAACCAGACGGTTGCCGAGATTGTTGGTTTCAAGCGCATTCAGAATGGGCGGCAGCTCACCGTCGAACGCCACGTCCACAACGGCGCCGATGACCTGGGTCACCTTGCCTGCCGAACCTTTTACCGGGTTAGCCATTTTTCTACCCTTTTCCTTGACCTTTAGAGCGCTTCCGCGCCCGAAATGATTTCAATGAGTTCCTTGGTGATCTGCGCCTGACGCTGGCGGTTGTAGGAAAGCGTCAGCTTGTTGATCATCTCACCGGCATTGCGGGTCGCGTTGTCCATCGCGCTCATCTTTGCGCCCATTTCACCGGCCACGTTCTCGAGGAGCGCGCGGAAAATCTGGACCGAAATGTTGCGCGGGATCAGATCCGAGAGGATCGCGGCCGCGTCGGGCTCATATTCGTAAACGGCGGTGGCAGCCCCCGCGGAAGCGGAAGTGGCGGCCGGCGCGGCTGCGGGAATGAGCTGGAGCGCGGTCGGGATCTGCGAGATCACCGACTTGAACTCGGAATAGAACAGCGTGCAGACGTCGAATTCACCCTGGTTGAACAGGGCGATCACTCGCCGGCCGATCGCATCGGCATTTTCAAAGCCGATACGCTTCACGTCGCGCAGATCCATGCGCTCGATGATGAGGCTGGCGAATTCGCGCCGAAGGCTGTCGAAGCCCTTCTTGCCCACCGTCAGGATCTTGACCGTCTTGCCTTCAGCCAGAAGCTTGCGGGCATGGTCACGGGCAAGGCGGGAGATCTGCGAGTTGAAGCCGCCGCACAGGCCGCGTTCGGCCGTGCAGACGACGAGCAGATGCACCTTGTCATTGCCCGTACCGGTCATCAGACGCGGTGCGCTGTCATCGCTGCCAACCGCCTGGGCGATATTGGCGAGAACAGCACCCATGCGCTGCGAATAGGGCCGGGCGGCCTCGGCCGCCTCCTGCGCACGCCGAAGCTTCGCCGCGGCGACCATCTTCATCGCCTTGGTGATCTTCTGCGTCGCCTTGACGGAGGCGATCCGGTTTTTCAGATCCTTAAGTGAAGGCATCCGTTATTCCGTCCTTGGCTGGAGACCCGATCAGGCGAAAGACTTGGCGAACGAGTCCAGCGCAGCCTTGAGCTTTGCCTTCGTATCGTCGCTGATAGCCTTTTCCGAGCGGATCGTTTCGAGGATCGAAGCCCCTTCCGAGCGGAGATAGGACAGCAGGCCCTGTTCGAACTTGCCAACCTGGTTCACCGCGATCTTGTCGAGGTAGCCATTCACGCCAGCGAAGATCACTGCGACCTGCTCTTCCGTCTTCAGCGGCGAGAACTGCGGCTGCTTCAGGAGTTCGGTCAGGCGGGCACCGCGGTTCAGCAGGCGCTGGGTCGCAGCGTCGAGGTCCGAACCGAACTGCGCGAAGGCAGCCATTTCACGATACTGGGCAAGTTCACCCTTGATCGAGCCGGCAACCTGCTTCATCGCCTTGATCTGGGCCGAGGAGCCCACGCGGGAAACCGACAGACCGACGTTCACGGCCGGGCGGATACCCTGGTAGAACAGGTCCGTTTCAAGGAAGATCTGGCCGTCGGTGATCGAGATCACGTTGGTCGGAATGAAGGCCGAAACGTCGTTGCCCTGGGTTTCGATAACCGGCAGAGCGGTCAGCGAACCGGCCTTGTTGTCGTCGTTCAGCTTTGCTGCACGCTCAAGCAGGCGGGAATGCAGGTAGAAGACGTCGCCCGGATAGGCTTCGCGGCCCGGCGGACGGCGCAGCAGCAGCGACATCTGGCGGTAGGCAACGGCCTGCTTGGACAGGTCGTCATAGGCGATCAGTGCATGCATGCCGTTGTCGCGGAAATATTCGCCCATGGCGCAGCCGGCAAACGGAGCCAGGAACTGCATCGGAGCGGCGTCGGACGCGGTAGCGGCAACAACGATCGAGTACTTGAGAGCGCCACGCTCTTCGAGAACCTTCACGAACTGTGCAACGGTCGAACGCTTCTGGCCGATGGCCACGTAGACGCAGTACAGCTTGTCGTTTTCCGGGCCGTTGTCGTGGATCGGCTTCTGGTTCAGGAAGGCGTCCAGGATGATGGCGGTCTTGCCGGTCTGGCGGTCGCCGATGACGAGCTCGCGCTGGCCACGGCCAACCGGGATGAGGGCGTCGATGGCCTTGAGGCCGGTCGACATCGGCTCATGCACCGACTTGCGGGGAATGATGCCGGGAGCCTTGACGTCCACGCGGGCGCGGCGGGTCGCATTGATCGGGCCCTTGCCGTCGATCGGGTTGCCGAGCGCGTCGACGACGCGGCCAAGCAGTTCCGGACCGACCGGCACGTCCACGATGGCGCCAGTCCGCTTGACGGTGTCGCCTTCCTTGATGTCGCGGTCCGAGCCGAAGATAACGACGCCGACATTGTCGGCTTCGAGGTTCAGCGCCATGCCGCGGATACCGCCGGGGAATTCCACCATTTCGCCAGCCTGGACGTTGTCCAGACCGTAAACGCGGGCGATACCGTCACCGACGGAGAGCACCTGGCCGACTTCCGAGACTTCTGCCTCTTTGCCGAAATTTTTGATTTGATCTTTCAGAATTGCGGAAATTTCCGCGGCGCGGATATCCATCAGCCAACCTCTTTCAGTGCAAGCTTAAGGGTAGAGAGTTTGGTGCGAAGCGACGTGTCGATCTGACGCGAGCCGACCTTCACGATCAGACCACCGAGAATCGAGGGATCAACCGTGACATTCACGGTGACGTCCTTTCCGGTGACGCCCTTCAGCGCCGCCTTCAATTCGCTTTCCTGCGCTGGCGTCAGCGCATGAGCCGAGGTGACCTCGGCAGAAACTTCGCCCCGGTGACGGGCGGAAATCGCCCGGTAGGAGCGGATCATGCCCGAGAGGGCAAACAGACGACGGTTGCCGGCAACCACCTTCAGGAAATTCGTCGCGAGAGCGCCGAGACCGGCCTTGGAGGCCAGTGCGACCAGCGCCCTGGACTGATCCTCGGCGGTAAAGACGGGGCTTTCTACCAGACGCTTCAGGTCCGCGCTCTCGTCGAGCATGGCCTGGACGCGATCCAGATCCTTGCCGGTTTCAGCGACGGATCCAGCCTCGAGCGCAAGCTCGAACAGCGAGGAAGCATAGCGTTCTGAGACGCCAGAATTCAGCTGGGATGTGTCTGCCACGGCCCCAAATTTCCCTGATTTTGATCCAGGAATCCGGCCACCCTTTATAGGTAGTCGTATCACCTTGAAATCGCTTCAATTTTCCCCAAGAAAGACAAGATCGCTTTCTTGCGCTTTCCGTAATTCGCGGTCCGTCTAGCATAGGAGATCAGGACTCGCAACACGCGTAAAGCATTCAAATGCCCGAAACGGCCCTTTCTGTCGGCATTTTCGCTGCGAACGGATACGGCTTTGGCCACGGCGCAAGGCCTGCACGCGGAAGCCCGGTCTTACAGAAAACCGAAGAAATAACCGAGTGGAAGGGCACTCAAAACGATTTGCACAACCAGGAATATATAATTTCGCAGCGTACTTCCTTGGTCGGATAGAATGGAAATGATGCGCGCAAAGGCCGCGACCGCGAAAGCGGTGCCCAGGCTGAAGTAGACGAAAGGCTGAGCCACGAGAATCGCGGACAGCCCGGCGCCGAAATAGACACCTCCCAGGCTCGAGCGCATTTCCGAATAGGGCGCTGTCGACCGATCCGGTCGCTCGAAACCGAGAATGCGCAAGGAAAAGCCGGGCGCAAGCAGCATCATGAGACCGAGCAAAGCCGTAAAGGCCGCGGCGCCGAAGGCGAGCTGCTCGCCCCACTCGGTCGGCAAGGTGAATTCCATCTTTTCCCCCCAAGGATAGGATCAAACCGCCGGGTTATGCCACGCCGAGGCGGGAAAGGGAATCCGGCCTTTCGATATGCGATAGCCCGCTCGGGAACGAACCGGACTAAAGAAAACTCTGAGGGTCGATATCAAGCTGCACATGGACCGAGCCGCGCTCCTTCGGCCCCTTGGCCAGCATGGCGCGGAGAAAGCCCTGCATGTCCGCGTGCCGCGGGCCATGGACCAGGAGGCGGAAACGATGCCGGCCCCGGATCAGGGCGATTGGCGCTTCAGCCGGACCCAAAACGGCAATTCCGGAAACCGCCGGCGCTGCGAGGCGAAGCCCGCGGGCATGCGCCTCTGCATCTGCCCGGTTGTCAGCGGACACGATGACGGACGCCAGACGTCCGAAGGGCGGCAGGCCGGCCCTTTCCCGCTCGCCGATCTCCCGGTCATAGAAGGCATTCGCATCCCCTGAAACGATGGCTTGCATGACCGGATGGTTTGGCTGGTAGGTCTGAAGAAGACCGTGGCTTTTCAGCCCGGAACGTCCGGCGCGACCGGTGACCTGCGAGAGAAGCTGGAAAGTGCGCTCTGCAGCCCGGGGATCGCCATTGGCCAGCCCCAGATCCGCATCCACGATCCCCACAAGGGACATCAGCGGAAAGTTGTGACCCTTGGCGACCAGCTGGGTTCCGATGACAATGTCGGCCTCGCCTTTCGCGATGGCTTCGAGCTCCAGGCGGAGCCTTTTCACGCCCCCCAGCAGATCAGAAGAAAGCACGATCGTGCGGGCATCGGGGAAGTGTTTTTCGACCTCTTCCGCAATCCGCTCCACGCCGGGACCGCAGGCGACCAGATGGTCGAATGTCCCGCATTCGGGGCAGCAATCCGGAGTTTTTTCCGCATAGCCGCATTGATGACATTGGATCTGACCGCGGAAACGGTGTTCCACCAGCCAGCTCGAACATTGAGGGCACTGGAAACGATGCCCGCAGACCCGGCACAGGGTGAGCGGGGCGTAACCGCGGCGATTGAGGAAAAGAAGCGCCTGTTCGCCCTTGGCGATCGTCTTGCCGATGCCTCGGATGAGCACCGGAGAAAGAAAGCCTCCCCTCTCCGGCGGATGGCGGCGCATGTCCACGAGATGAAGGTCGGGAAGTGCGGCTTCGCCGAACCGGACCGGAAGATGAATTGTACGATAGCGGCCCGACAGTCCATTGACCTGGCTTTCTACCGAAGGCGTTGCCGAGACGAGAACCACCGGAAAGGCACCGATATGCGCACGAACCACGGCCATGTCGCGGGCATTGTAAAACACCCGGTCCTCCTGCTTGTAGGCAGGATCGTGCTCTTCATCCACGATGATCAGGCCCAGATTCTCGAATGGCAGAAAAAGGGCGGAGCGAGCCCCGGCCACCACGCGGACATCCCCTGTCGATACCTGTCGCCAGACCCGCTCCCGGGTGCGCGGGGGAAGATCCGAATGCCACTCGGCCGGCTTGGCACCGAACCGATCCTGAAAGCGCTCCAGGAAACTCGCGGTCAGCGCAATTTCCGGCAGGAGAATCAACACCTGTCTTCCCTGCCGAAGGGTTTCGGCAATGGCTTCGAAATAGACTTCCGTCTTGCCGGAGCCGGTGATCCCGTCCATCAGCGAAACGCTGAATGCCTGCGCTTTCACTTCGGACAGGAGTTCGGCAGCAGCGTCCGCCTGTGCCCCTTCCAGACGCGATGCCGTATAATCCGGATCAGGCGGCGGCACGACCGGTGGCGGAGCGATGAAGACGGGTTCCAGCACCCGCTGCGTTGCCAGCCCATCGACGACACTGGTGGAGACGCCGGCCGCATGGGCCAGCCCGGAACGGGTCCAGGACAAGCCATCCTCGGCGAGCTCCAGCACCCGTTGGCGTGAAGGCGTCAGCCGCTCGGGCTTTTGTCCGGTGAAGCGCAGGCCCTCCACCATCGGCTCCGGCTCAAAGCCGGCCGGTGCCCGCAAAGCCATGCGGACGACCAGCCCAGGCGGAGAGAGCGTGTATGCGGCGACCCAGTCGAGAAACCGGCGGTGCCTTTCATCAAGCGGCGGGCAATCGAACAGCTTGGTGATGGCGCGCAGTTTCTTCGGGTCCACCTGATCGTCAGGAACACCGTCCCAGACAACGCCGAAGACCTGCCGGGGTCCCAGCGGAACCTGAACGATAGAGCCCGGAACCGGATGCATGTCGGCAGGCACGGCATAGGAATAGGGTCTGGGTGCCGGCATGGGAACCATGACCGGCACGACGTGATGGAGGGGTGCCGGAGCAGGTCCCCCGAAAAGATCGTCTGTCGCCCTGCTCATTCGTCCGCCCTGCTGCCATCCAGAAGAAGCCCCGCAATACGGGTTTCGCCCCCCACTTTTTCGACCACCCTCGGGCGACATCCCGTGAGCAGGGCGATTTCCTGCGCCAGGAGCGGAGAGTGGGTGACCACCCAGACCTGGGTCTTCTCCGCTGCACCGGCAATCAGTCGGGCCAGGGGTTTCAGCATAGCGGGATGCAGGCTCGTTTCGGGTTCATTGAGTGCGATCAGGGGGGGCAAGCGATAGGCAAGCAGGGCCCCGCAAAGGGCAAGGAACCGCAATTGCCCATCGGACAGTTCGCGAACCGAAAAGACCCGTTGCGGAAACTCAGGCAAGCGGAATGCAAAGCTGGCGTCCGTAACGGGCTCCGGGATCACCAGCGACGCCCCTTCCAATGCGTCGTGAACGGCGCGGTCGAGTTCCGTGCGATCTCCGGCAATATGGGCAACAGTCGCGAGAACGGCCGCCAGATTGCTCCCATCCTCCGCAAGTGTCGGTGCCGTGGCCGGGCGACCCGGCTGGCGCAGGGGGGATTGCGGATCGGTGCGAAACCCGTGATAAAACCGCCAGCGACCGACAAGGCGGCGAAACAAGGCCACTTCCGGACTGCGCCCCTCATCCGCCAGCAGGCCGAGTGCAGTCTCAGATGCCAGCACCTCGCCTTCATAATCCGTCATGCGACCCTTCTCGTCCCGCATGCGGACATGCTCCCGATCCCGGATCATCACGCTCACCTGGCGGGTGCCCACCGTTACGGCCAACTCCTCTTCCTTGACATGGGGCTCATGGGAAAAGGCCGCAGACACGGGTGGGGGCTGGCCGATCTCAAGCCGGTAGCGGTAATCCGTCGCGGTCTCCTCATCCCGCAAGGTTACGTCCAGCCGGATGCGTCGTTTCTCGGTCTTGGTCCAAACCCCGCTCCATAAGGCAGAATGCATCCCCCCTTCGTCGAGCAGGTCATCCGCCAGACGGTTGGATGCAGCCGAATGAACAAGGCGCATCGCATTGTAAAGATTTGATTTTCCCGCTCCATTCGCTCCCGAAAACACCTCGACAGGCCCGAGATCCATCCGGATCGCATGCAGCGAGCGATAGCGGTGTACGGCAAAAGAATGAAGGCGCATGTGTCTCTCCTAGCGCGATTCAGCCGAATTCCAAAGGGAAAACAAGTACAGAACAGGAACCTGCCGTCCGATCTCCTTAAGGCTTCGGTAACCCTGGCTCCCCACAATCAGCCGGCGAGCGCGAAAGGGTATATGGGTGGACGAAATTCTGATCATGGCCGATCCGGCCCTTTTGACAGAACGGGAAATCTGGCTGGACACACTCTCCCTCGAAAGGCGGTTGTCCCGGCTTACGATCGATGCCTATGAACGCGACACGCGCCAGTTTCTGCTTTTTCTGACCCGGCATCTGGGCGAGCCGGCCACATTCGGGCATATGGCCGCCTTGCGCGTTGCAGATCTTCGCGCGTTTCTGGCAAGCCGCCGCAAAGACGGTGCGGAATCCCGCACGCTCGGACGCAATCTGGCTGGTATCCGCTCCTTCATCCGGCATCTGGAAAAGAAGGGCCTGGCGAATGGCGCGGCGGCCGGAGCCGTCCGGTCCCCGAAACAGCCCAAAAGTCTCCCCAAACCCCTCTCCTCTTCCGAAGCCGTTCAGGTGACCCGGTTCGAGACCCAGATGCGGGACGAACCATGGATTGCCGCGCGGGACGCTGCCGTGCTCGGGCTTCTCTACGGATGCGGGCTGCGCATTTCGGAGGCGCTTGGCTTGACGCCTGCCGATTTTCCAGAGGGGGTCACGAGCCTGCGCGTCATCGGCAAGGGCGGAAAAACAAGGCTCGTTCCGCTGATCGAGACGGTGGTTCTCGGTGTCCGGGATTATATGCGTCTTTGCCCGCTGGCGCTGCCCCCGAATCAGCCCCTTTTCCGGGGCCAGAAGGGAGGCCCCCTGCAGCCGGCGATCATCCAGCGGGCCATGCAGACGCTGCGCGGTGCCCTCGGCCTGCCGGACACAGCAACACCACACGCCTTGCGCCACTCCTTTGCCACCCATCTGCTGGGAGGCGGGGGCGACTTGCGCAGCATTCAGGAGCTGCTCGGCCATGCCAGCCTCTCCACGACCCAGATCTATACGGGCGTGGATGCTGCCCGCCTGCTGGATATATACGACCGCGCCCACCCACGGGCGTAAGGATGCGTTCACCATCCTCCTTAAGCAAAAAGGAATGCCATCAGGGTTAATCAGGGATCAATCCATAATCGGAAGAGATCATGACGATTGCCATCAGCTCCAAGCGGATCACGCTTCCCGCATCCCTTTCCAACCTTGTGTTCTGGACGGTTGCCTGCCTGCCTTTTACACTTCTCGTTCTTCTCTTCGTTGCCCTGTTTACCCTCTCCCCGGCCCGCGCGGATACGATCGCTTGCACCGGAAAGAACATTCTGTCGGAGCTCTCCGGCAATCCAGGGCAACTGGAGGCGCTGCGAAAGGAGGCCGCGGCCGTTCCCAATGGCAAAGGCCTGTTGTGGAAGATCGAGAAGGAGGGGATCGCTGCATCCTATCTGCTGGGGACCATGCACCTGACCGATCCGCGCGTGCTTGCCCTGCCGAAGGCTGCAAAAGGGGCATTCGAAAACAGTGGAACGGTGATCGTGGAATCCACCGAAGTGCTGGACGAGACCAAGGCGGCCGCAGCCCTTCTGGCCCATCCGGAACTGACCATGTTCACGGACCAGACCACGATCAGCAGCCTTTTGCCGGCTGAGGAAAGCGCGCGGTTGGAAGCGGGCCTGAAGAGCCGGGGCATTTCCCTGGCCGCCGTTCAGAAGATGAAACCCTGGATCATCGCAAGTTTCGTCAGCCTGCCCGCCTGTGAAATGGCCCGCAAGGCCGGTGGTGGCTCGTTCTTGGACAAGAAACTGGCAGAGGACGCCAAGGCGTCAGGAAAGACGCTCGAAGGGCTGGAAACCGCCCTGGAACAACTGAACGCGATGGGTGACATTCCCATGAAGTTTCACTTGCAGTCCCTGATCGAGACGCTGGAACTGGGCACCCGGATGGACGACATCACGGCGACCATGGTCGATCTTTATGTGGCAGGCGATATCGGAATGATCGTTCCGACCCTGAAATTCGCAGCAAAAGAAAAGCTCGGAGAAACGAACGACTATGCGAATTTCGAACAGCGCATCATTGTTGACCGCAACCATGTGATGGCGGACCGGGCGTCCCCGATCCTGGCGAAAGGCAAGGCATTTATGGCTGTGGGCGCGCTTCACCTTCCCGGCAAGGAGGGCGTGATAGAACTGCTTCGCGCAAAGGGATTCCGCGTCACCGCCGTGAATTGACGCGTGAGACGACTGCACGTTTCATGGTCGAGCGAACGATGAGCTTGTGAAAAGGCATCACCGCAGCGAGATAGAGGCGACCGGCCAGATTGTGCCGTTTGACCAGGGTGGTTGCCCGCACCCTCTGGCTCCCCTGCTCCCCATCGGCAAGACTGACCACGACGCGAAAATCGAGATGCCAGTCATCGAAACCGAGCACAACTTCTTCCCGGCTGGTCCGAACCACCGGAAACGGGCCGATCATCGGCACCGACCCATCCGAGCCCTGTGCGGAGGCCGGCTTCAGGCCGACGAGGGCAGCCAGACGGTTGCGCAAGGCCAGCAGAGACCTGGCCCAGCCCGGCATCGGGCCGAGTAGATGCAAGGCGGCCTCTGCGGCGCTCGAAACCGGGGAGGAAAGGCATATTTCGGCCGCATCCGCCCAATCCGCCCCCTCGAGAGCCCCGTTCGGAAGAACGGGGGTGACCGCGTAAGGTCCGGTTCTGGCCGAGGTCATCCGGTCAACCGGTCGTCATTCTCGTCATGATGTTGGACTTCCACACCAGACGATGAACGGGAACGGCCAGAACGTGCACGACGATCAGCACCCAAAGCACCAGCTTGACCGGGCCGGCATGCAGGAAGCCGGCAACATCGACATCGGCGTAATATTTCAGCGCGCCCAACACCGGCATGGCGAAGAACAGCAGATAGAAGGCGCTGTGGGCCAGCTTGGCGGCCAACTGAAACGCCGGCGGCTCCTCGGCAGGCGCATCCGGTGCACCTTGCACCAGACGAAGAAGAAGCCGCAGCAAGCCGAGCGCGAGGATCGCGAAACCGACATAAGCGTGGATATTCGCCGCCGCAATCTGATCGGGAGTCACCGAGCCACTGTCCATCGCCTCGTCCCATTCTTCAATGCCGTCGGAGAAGATGAGATTGAAGAAAATCAGAAGAGCCATCAGCCAGTGAAGGGCTTTTTGCGGAAGGGTGTAGGCCATGGGGCTTGAGGAAACCATTTCTTGCCTTTTATCAATCAGTTAAGTTGATCGAAGCCGACAATAGAACGGGCGGCTTCCCAAAGAAAGCCGCCCGCGCCGATTTACGAGAATTTAATACTGGCTGTCATGGTCACATGTGGATGGGCTTGAAGAAGGTGGCAAGCGCCGCCTCCTTGACCGCCTCGGACATGGTGGGGTGCGCGTGGCATGTGCGCGCCAGATCCTCGGAGGAGCCGCCGAACTCCATGAGCACGGCCGCCTCATGGATCATTTCGCCGGCGCCGAAACCCAGAATATGCACGCCGAGAACCCGGTCGGTCGCCTGATCCGCAAGGATCTTGACCAGTCCGTCGGTTACCTGCATGGCGCGGGCGCGGCCATTGGCCGTAAAGGGAAACTTCCCCACCTTGTAGGCGACACCTGCGGCCTTCAGCTCCTCCTCGGTCCTGCCGACGGAAGCCACTTCGGGCTGCGTATAGACGACACCCGGGATCACGTCGTAATTGACGTGACCATGTTGGCCAGCGAGAATTTCGGCCAGGGCCACACCTTCATCTTCTGCCTTGTGCGCAAGCATCGGACCTTTGACCACGTCACCGATGGCATAAATGCCGGCAACGCTGGTTTCGTAGTGATTGCCGATTTCCACCCGCCCGCGATTGTCGAGCTTCACACCGGCCTCTTCCAGGCCCAGACCGGCGGTGTAAGGCTTGCGGCCGGTCGCGACCAGCACCACGTCGGACTCGATGGTTTGCGCTTCGCCGCCCTTGACGGGTTCGAAGGTAACCTTGGCGCCGCTTGCACCCTTTTCCACCGCAGTGACCTTGGCGCCCACCTTGAATTCGATGCCCTGCTTGCCCATGATCCGCTGGAACTGCTTCGAAATCTCCGCATCCATGCCGCCGAGAATGGTGTCGAGATATTCGACCACGGTGACCTTTGCGCCAAGCCGGGACCAGACGGAACCCAGTTCGAGGCCGATAACGCCGCCGCCGACCACGACGAGCGATGCGGGCACCTTGTCCAGCGCGATTGCACCCGTGGAGGAAACGATGACCTTCTCGTCGATTTCGACCGGAACGCCCGGAATACCGGCCACATCGGAGCCCGTGGCAATCACGATATTCTTTGCCTCGATTTCCTGAACGTCGCCCTTGTCATTCGTGACGGAGACTTTGCCGGGGGCCACGATCTTGCCGGTTCCATGGAAGGTCTCGATCTTGTTCTTCTTGAACAGGAAAGACACGCCATCCACGTTGGCCTTCACCACGGAATCCTTGTGGCCCATCATCTTTTCCAGGTTGAGACCGGGCTTGGATACTTCGATGCCGAGACTGTCCATGCCGTGATTGACATGGGAAAACATTTCGGAGGCATGCAGCAGCGCCTTTGAAGGAATGCAGCCCACATTCAGGCAGGTGCCGCCGTGGGTCGCACGTTTTTCGATGACTGCGGTTTTCAGGCCGAGCTGCGCTGCCTTGATCGCACAGACATAGCCTCCAGGTCCGGTGCCGATGACAACCACATCATATGCCATGGATTTTGCCTCCTCGACGGTCAACGGCCGCCGCTTACATTGAGAATGGCACCCGTGATGTAGGATGCCTGGGGTGAAAGTAGAAAGAGCACGGTCTCGGCGACCTCGTCCGCAGTACCCGCCCTTTGCATGGGAATGGCGGGGGCAAGGTCCCGGGCCCGGTTCGGCAGCCCGCCGGATGCATGAATTTCCGTATCGATGATGCCGGGTCGAATGGCATTGACCCGCACGCCCTCGGCAGCCACCTCGCGGGCAAGTCCTATGGTCAGCGTGTCGACTGCGCCCTTCGATGCGGCATAGTCCACATACTGGGCAGGAGAGCCGATAACGGCTGCCATCGACGAAATGTTGACGATGGCGCCGCCCTCACCGCCATGGCGGGTGGAGAGCCGGCGAACGGCTTCGCGGGCAGCGACGACCGCGCCCAGCGTATTGACCCGGAACATACGCTCCAGCCTTTCATCGGACATCTCGTCCAGCCGGGCGGTCTGGTCGACAATACCGGCATTGTTCACGAAAGCGTCCAGGCGACCGAAGCGTTCGATCACAGAATGAAAAAGATGCATGATTTCCGCGGGTTCTCCGACATCGGCCTGAAAGGCTTCAGCCTGCCCACCCGCTTCGCGGATCTGCGTCACCACACTTTCGGCAGCACTCCGGTTGCCGGCGTAATTGACCGCCACCTGCCAACCCTGTTGCGCCGCCTTGATTGCAACGGCACGTCCGATGCCGCGACTTCCGCCCGTTATCAGCAACACCTGTCGATTCATGGTTTGCACTCCGTCAGCTGGAAGGAATCGGAAATGCTGGCAAGTTTCCATTTCTCGGCAAGGGCCGATGCGGCAAGAACCGGCCCGAGACCCGCAAACAGCAGACGGGAGCCCGCCTTTTCGTTTCCGGAAGGCAAATTGCCAATCCCGCCGGTCTCGCTAATCGCATAGACATAGCCCTCGTAACCCGTGCAGGCGCGGATATCGTCACCGGTCACATCGCCTTCGGGACAATCCTTTTCGATATGCGCCGCCGTACGGACCGGCTCTTCCGTATCCATCACCAGTCCATCGAGGGTCACCTTGCCGTCAGAAAGGGCAAATCGATGGGTCACGGCTGCCGCCTTGTCTGTCAAGGGACGGAAAGAAAGCGTATAGGAGCCTTTGTCAGCCTTGTAGACAGCCTCTGACTGGACACAGTCCAGAGCCCTTGCAGGACCGCCGCTGAGAACGATGGCCGGAAGCAGCCCGGCTATGGAGACTGCGCGCCGCATCCATCAATATCCGTAGGCGCCGGCCATCATCAGGGCAAGGCCGATCAGCGAAGCCATCCAGATGGCAGAACGCACCCGGCCCAGGCCGAAAATATAGGCGGGCAGATAGCAGGCGCGGGCAACCAGCCATAGCCACGCGCCGGCATGACCCAGAGCAGTGAAATGACCCGTCATCCAGGTTGCCAGCATGAGCGCCAGAAAGAACGGATAGGTTTCAAGGAAATTGCGCAGGGCCCGAATGCCCCGCCCGGCCAGCAGGTTGGGTTCCGGGTCATGATCCCGGTTGACGTCGTCATAGCCGATCTGCCCGCGCAACAGCATGGCATGCACGATGAGGTAGACGAAGGCGAGGGCAACACTGAGCAGGAGAACATTCAGTTCCGGGGTCATTCCGTCTCATTCCATCCAAGCTTGAGAAAAGGCCTTAGGGCGGACGCGAAGCGGCCGCCCCAGCCATCAATCAGAGATCGAGAACCAGACGTTCCGGATCCTCGAGGCTTTCCTTGACCCGGACCAGGAAGGTAACGGCTTCCTTGCCGTCCACGATACGATGGTCATAGGAGAGCGCCAGATACATCATGGGACGAATGACAACCTGTCCGCCGACGGCGACCGGGCGATCCTGGATCTTGTGCATGCCGAGAATCCCCGACTGCGGTGCGTTCAGGATCGGAGAGGACATCAACGAGCCATAGACACCACCGTTCGAGATGGTGAAGGTTCCCCCCTGCATGTCGGCCATGGAAAGCGCGCCGTCACGGGCAAGCTTGCCGAGACGGCCGATATCCTTCTCGATGCCGGCGATCGACATCTGGTCCGCATCGCGAACGATGGGAACGACGAGGCCCTTGTCGGTGCCCACAGCAACGCCAATATGGCAGTAGTTCTTGTAGATGATGTCGGTGCCGTCGATCTCGGCATTGACCGCCGGAATTTCTTTCAGCGCATGGGTGACGGCCTTGGTGAAAAAGCCCATGAAGCCCAGCTTCACGCCATGCTTCTTTTCGAAGATATCCTTGTAGCGGTTGCGCAGGTCCATGACCGCGCTCATGTCCACCTCGTTATAGGTGGTCAGCATGGCCGCCGTGTTCTGTGCATCCTTGAGGCGCTTGGCAATGGTCTGGCGCAGGCGGGTCATCTTGACGCGCTCTTCACGACCGGCATCTTCCACGGCGGAAGGCGCGCGCGGTGCGGCGGGTACGGGAGCAGGTGCAGCCGCAGACGGACCCTTGGCGATAGCGGCGATCACGTCGCCCTTCAGTACCTGGCCTCTCTTGCCGGATCCTTCGACATCGGCCGCAGAGACATTGTTGTCCGCCATGAGTTTGGCGGCTGCCGGAGCAGCCGGCATGGCGGATACAGCCGGTGCAGGGGCTGTTGCAGCCGCAGGCTGGGCGGCAGGAGCGGGCGCGGCGGCCGGAGCGGCTGCGGCAGCGGCAGCACCGGCGGCGATCTGGCCAAGAAGCGCGCCAAGACCGACGGTCTCGCCGGCCTGGGCCGTGATTTCCGCCAGCGTTCCGGCTGCCGGTGCGGGGACTTCGATGGAAACCTTGTCGGTTTCGAGCTCAAGCAGGGGCTCATCGGCTTTCACCGTATCGCCCACCTTCTTGAACCACTTGCCGACGGTGGCTTCGCTGACGGACTCGCCAAGGGTGGGAACGCGGATTTCTGTCGCCATGGTTTAGGTTCCTGAGTGGGTTAAAGCGTGTTGCGGCGGACGTCCTCACGCCTGCCTGAGGATAAGGGATGGAATGGGGAACAGGTCGTAACGGAAGCCAAGGCCGGCCCGGATGACGGGATCATCCTGCGCCAGCCCCTTCGCTGCCATCTCGTCTGCACAATCTACGATCGCCATGCCGAAAGGGCCTGCCGGATCGAAGACAGGACCGACAGCAATGGCTGTCCGGTCTTCCGTCTTGTCTTTCCAATAGACCGAATGCTCCGCCATGGCGGCCAGCTCCTCGCCCGATGCATCACCGGGAAAGGAGGGCCGCGGGCCAATGAGCTTCAGCATGAAGAAAGCCATGGATCAGCCCCCGAGCGCGTCTTCGAGGAAGGCCGCGAGCTGCGCCAGATGCTTCGACATCAGGCCCGTTGCCGGAGAGGCAGCCGCAGGACGGCCCGTATAGCGCACGCGCTGATACTTGGCATCGATATGCGCCAGCACCCATTCCAGATAAGGATCGATGAACGACCAGGCGCCCATGTTCTTCGGCTCTTCCTGGCACCAGACCATTTCCGCATGACGGAACCGCGAGAGTTCGTTGATCAGCGCCTTGGCCGGGAACGGATAAAGCTGCTCGATGCGCAGCAGATAGACATCGTCGATCCCCCGCTTCTCGCGCTCTTCAAAGAGATCGAAATAGACCTTGCCGGTGCACATGACCACGCGGCGGATCTTGTTGTCTTTTTGGAGCTTGATCGGGCTGTCCTTCAGCACCTCCGCATCGTCCCAGAGCAGGCGATGGAACGAGCTTTCGCCAGCGAGCTCGGCAAGGCTCGACACCGCACGCTTGTGGCGCAACAGCGACTTCGGCGTCATCAGGATCAGCGGCTTGCGGAAGTCGCGCTTCATCTGGCGGCGCAGGATGTGGAAGTAGTTGGCCGGCGTCGTGCAGTTCGCGACCTGCATGTTGTCTTCCGCGCAAAGCTGCAGGAAGCGCTCGAGGCGGGCGGAGGAATGTTCCGGGCCCTGGCCTTCATAGCCATGCGGCAGCAGGCAGACGAGACCGGACATGCGCAGCCACTTACGTTCGCCCGAGGAGACGAACTGGTCGAACACCACCTGCGCGCCGTTGGCGAAATCGCCGAACTGGGCTTCCCATAGGGTGAGCGCGTTCGGACGGGCCAGCGAGTAACCATACTCGAAGCCCAGCACGGCCTCTTCCGAGAGCATCGAGTTGATGACTTCGTAGCGGGCCTGGGTGGGCGAGAGATTGGCCAGCGGAATATAGCGGGCCTCGGTCTCCTGATCGTAAAGCACGGAATGGCGCTGCGAGAAGGTGCCGCGTTCGCAATCCTGACCCGACAGGCGGATCTTGACCCCGTCGAGGCAGAGCGAGCCGAAGGCCAGTGCCTCGGCCATGGCCCAGTCGATTCCCTCTCCGGTCGCGATCATCTGGGCGCGGTTGTCCATGAAGCGCTGCAGCGTCTTGTGAATGTTGAAGCCGGCAGGCACTTCGGAGATCTTACGCCCGATTTCCTTCAACGACTTCATCGGAACGGCTGTCTTGCCGCGACGCTGTTCGTCGGCATTGTCGGCCACGCGCAGACCTGCCCACTGGCCATCGAGCCAGTCGGCCTTGTTCGGCTTGTAGGACTGGCCGGCCTCGAACTCCTGCTCGAGATGGGCACGCCAGTCGGCCTTCATCTTTTCATATTCGCCGTCGGAGATCAGGCCTTCGGCAATCAGACGGTCCGCATAAAGCTGCGATACCGGCTTGTGGCCACGGATGACCTTGTACATCTTCGGCTGGGTGAATGCAGGCTCGTCGCCTTCATTATGGCCGAAGCGGCGGTAGCAGAACATGTCCACGACGACCGGCTTGTGGAACTTCATGCGGAATTCGGTCGCGACCTTGGCCGCATAGACCACCGCTTCCGGATCGTCGCCATTGACGTGGAAGATCGGCGCTTCGATCATCTTGGCCACATCGGACGGATAGGGCGAAGACCGGGAGAAGCCCGGATTCGTCGTGAAGCCGATCTGGTTGTTGATGATGAAATGCATGGTTCCGGCAACCCGGTGACCCCGAAGGCCCGAGAGACCGAGGATTTCCGCCACCACGCCCTGGCCGGCAAAAGCGGCATCGCCATGAATCAGCAGCGGCAGGACCTTGGCCCGTTCGCGAAGCGGAATGATATCGCCTTCGAAAACCTTGGCCAGCATGTCCTGCTTGGCGCGCGCCTTGCCCATGACAACAGGATTGACGATTTCCAGATGCGACGGGTTTGCCGTCAGCGACAGATGCACCTTGTTGCCATCGAATTCGCGATCGGAGGAAGCACCGAGGTGGTACTTCACGTCGCCGGAACCCTCAACCTCATCGGGTTTGAAGGATCCGCCCTTGAACTCGTGGAAGATCGCCCGGTGCGGCTTGTTCATCACCTGGGACAGCACGTTGAGACGGCCACGATGCGCCATGCCGAACACGATTTCCATCAGGCCCTCGGAACCACCGCGCTTGATGATCTGCTCGAGTGCCGGAATGAGGCTTTCGCCGCCGTCGAGACCGAAGCGCTTGGTCCCCTTGTATTTGACGTCGATGAACTGCTCGAAGCCCTCGGCTTCAATCAGCTTCTGCAGAATGGCCTTCTTGCCCTGCGGCGTAAAGAAGACACCCTTGTCGGCGCCTTCGATACGCTCCTGAATCCAGGCCTTTTCCTCCGGATTGGAGATATGCATGAACTCCACGCCGAGCGTCGAGCAATAGGTACGCTCGAGGATCGCCAGCATCTCCCGGACCGTCGCATATTCGAGGCCCAGCACGTTGTCGATAAAGATCTTGCGGTCCAGATCCTTCTCTTCGAACCCGTAGGACGAGGGAGAAAGCTCGTTGTAATCCTCGATGCGAGCGGCAAGGCCCAGCGGATCGAGATTGGCGTGCAGGTGACCGCGCATGCGGAACGCCCGGATCATCATGATGGCGCGTACGGAATCGCGCGTTGCCTGCAGCACGTCGGCGGGGTTCACGGGAGCGCCGGTTTCGGCAGCTTTGTTTTCGGCCTTGGCCTGAACCTTCTTGCCGATTTCCTTTTCGACCGTACCCCAGTCGCCATCCAGCGCGGAGACCAGATCGTTCTTCGGCGGCAGCGGCCAGTTGGATCGACGCCAGGAGGCACCCTCGGCCGCCTTCTTCACATCCGCCGGATTATCATCGAGCGCCTTGAAGAACGCCTGCCATTCCTCGCCTACCGAGGCGGGGTTGTCCTGATAGCGCGCATAGAGCTGGTCAATATAGGCAGCATTCGCACCGTCGAGGAACGAGGTGATCTGAAACTGCTCGTTGGCTTCTTGCCTTGCCATGGTGTTTCGCGGGGAATGCCCGCCTCCTTGGTTGGTTGAGGTCGCCCCCGGATGGCCCTGTCCTGTCCATCGTCGGGCCTGCCCATGCGCCGGACTGACATCGCCCGTCGCACCACCGAAAACCGGCTTTTGTTCGCATGATCGTCCCGCCTTGTTGCAGCGCAGCACACCATCCGAAAATGCCGATACCGGACAGGGGAGCCCGCTCTGGACGCCCATGCCCGGTATTGTTCATGTCGCGGGATCAGCCCTTGAGGACTTCCACCAGCGTCTTGCCGAGACGGGCCGGCGAAGGAGACACGCGGATGCCCGCTGCTTCCATCGCGGCAATCTTCGATTCCGCATCGCCCTTGCCGCCGGAAACCACGGCACCCGCATGGCCCATGGTGCGGCCCTTCGGCGCGGTGCGACCGGCGATGAAGCCGGCCATCGGCTTCTTGCGGCCCTTCTTGGCTTCATCGATGAGGAACTGCGCCGCATCTTCTTCAGCCGAGCCGCCGATTTCGCCGATCATGATGATCGACTTCGTGGCTTCATCGGCGAGGAAAAGCTCCAGAACGTCGATGAATTCGGTGCCCTTCACCGGATCGCCGCCGATACCGACAGCGGTCGTCTGGCCGAGGCCCTCATTCGTGGTCTGGAACACGGCTTCATAGGTCAGCGTTCCCGAACGCGAGACGATACCCACCGAACCCTTGCGGAAGATCGAGCCCGGCATGATGCCGATCTTGCATTCTTCAGGAGTCAGGATACCCGGGCAGTTGGGGCCGAGCAGACGCGACTTCGACTTGTCGAGCTTGGCCTTGACCCGGACCATGTCCATGACCGGGATGCCTTCGGTGATGCAGGTGATGAAGGGAATTTCCGCTTCGATCGCCTCGATGATGGCATCGGCAGCACCGGCCGGCGGTACGTAGATGACGGTTGCGTCTGCGCCCGTCTTTTCCTTGCCCTCTGCGACGGATGCAAAGATCGGCAGGCTTTCGCCCTTCGAGCCGGTCCAGGTTTCCCCACCCTTCTTCGGATGGATACCGCCGACCATCTGCGTGCCGTAATAGGCAAGCGCCTGTTCGGTGTGGAAAGTCCCGGTCTTGCCGGTCAGGCCCTGAACGAGAACCTTGGTGTTCTTATTTACAAGAATCGACATTTCGTTCCGGTCCTTCCGTTAGCCGTTGATCGCCGCGACGATCTTCTTGGCGGCATCGTCGAGATCGTCGGCCGCCGTGATTGCAAGGCCGGACTCGTTGAGGATCTTCTTGCCAAGCTCGACATTGGTGCCTTCGAGACGAACCACCAGCGGAACCTTCAGCCCCACTTCCTGAACCGCTGCCACCACGCCCTCTGCGATGACGTCGCACTTCATGATGCCGCCGAAGATGTTGACGAGGATGCCCTCGACCTTGGGATCGGCCGTGATGATCTTGAAGGCCGCAGCAACCTTGTCCTTGCCGGCGCCGCCACCCACGTCACAGAAGTTCGCAGGTTCCTTGCCATACAGCTTGATGATGTCCATGGTCGCCATGGCCAGGCCGGCGCCGTTCACCATGCAGCCGATATTGCCGTCGAGAGCGACATAGGCGAGGTCCCACTTGGAGGCTTCGATTTCCTTGCTGTCTTCCTCGGTCTCGTCGCGCAGCGCCCGTACGTCGTCGTGGCGGAAGAGGGCATTGCCGTCGAAAGATACCTTGGCATCGAGAACGCGCAGACGATCATTCTTCATGACGATCAGCGGGTTGATTTCCAGGAGCGACATGTCCTTCTCGTTGAAGGCCTTGTAGAGGATCGGGAAGAGGGATTTCGCATCTTCTGCAGCGGCACCCTGAAGCGCAAGCGCCTGGGAGATCTTCGCCACATCCGCTGCGGTCACGCCGGTTTCCGGATCGATCGCGATCGTATGGATCTTCTCAGGCGTATCATGGGCAACCGCCTCGATATCCATGCCGCCTTCGGTCGAGACGACGAACGCAACGCGACCAACCGAGCGGTCGACCAGCAGCGAGCAGTAAAGCTCGCGCGCAATGTCCGCGCCATCTTCGATGTAGAGGCGGTTGACCTGCTTGCCGGCTTCGCCCGTCTGGGCGGTCACGAGCGTGTTGCCGAGCATGTCCTTGGCATTGGCGACAACTTCATCGATCGACTTGGAAAGACGAACGCCGCCCTTCGCATCCGGACCGAGCTCCTTGAACTTGCCCTTGCCGCGACCGCCGGCATGGATCTGGCTCTTGACCACATAGAGAGGACCGGGAAGCGACTTGGCAGCCGCCTCCGCTTCTTCCACCTTGAAGATCGCCACGCCATCGGCGACCGGCGCACCACAGCTCTTCAGCAGAGCCTTGGCCTGATATTCATGAATATTCATGGGAAATCCTTCGATCTGTTCTTCGGATAGCCGGCTTACTTCAGCGAGGGCTGGATGTTGATGCAGGCTTCGCAGAGGCCAGCCACGGCTCCGACCGACTTGTCGAAGGCTTCCTGCTCCTGCTTGTTCAGATCGATTTCGATCACGCGCTCGATGCCGCCCGCGCCGATGACGGTCGGCACGCCGACATACATGTCCTTCACGCCATACTGGCCGGACAGATGGGCCGCGCAGGGCAGGACGCGCTTCTTGTCCTTGAGGAAGGCCTCGGCCATTTCGATCGCCGATGCGGCAGGCGCATAATAGGCAGAGCCGGTCTTGAGCAGGCCGACGATCTCGGCGCCGCCGTCACGGGTACGCTGGATGATTTCTTCCAGGCGCTCCTTGGTGCACCAGCCCATCTTCACGAGATCGGTCAGCGGAATGCCGGCAACCGTGGAGTAACGGGCGAGCGGCACCATCGTGTCGCCATGACCGCCGAGAACGAAGGCGGTGACGTCCTGAACCGAGACATTGAATTCGGAGGCGAGGAAATGGCGGAAGCGACCGCTGTCCAGCACGCCAGCCATGCCGACCACCATGTTCTTCGGCAGGCCGGAGAACTTCTGCAGCGCCCAGACCATGGCGTCGAGCGGGTTGGTGATGCAGATCACGAAGGCGTTGGGGGCATATTTCTTGATGCCGGCACCCACCTGTTCCATGACCTTGAGGTTGATGCCGAGCAGGTCGTCGCGGCTCATGCCGGGCTTGCGCGGTACACCGGCGGTGACGATGCAGACATCGGCGCCTTCGATGGCGGAATAGTCACTGGCACCGGAGAGATTGACGTCGAAACCCTCGACCGGGCCCGACTGGGCGATATCGAGGCCTTTGCCCTGGGGAACGCCATCGGCGATATCGAACAGAACGACGTCCCCGAGTTCCTTGAGGCTGGCGAGATGCGCCAGCGTGCCGCCGATCATGCCCGAACCAATCAATGCGATCTTTTTCCGCGCCATAGATGTGCTTCCTTTGCGAGCCAAAACTGTGGCCTCCGGAGCGAACGGGAAAGCCACCTCGGGCAAAAGGCATAGTCCTACCCGATCAAAATGGCAATCGATTCTTTAGGCATAAGCAGTTTCAATCGGTTAGAAGATAAATATCTTACGTTCACGTAAGATATTCAATGCCCGGCCGACGCATTTCTGTCACGATCGGAGCGGTGGAGCGCCAGATAGTCGGCGCTTCGCATTTCGAAAAGTCGGGATATCGTCCGGTCGAATTCGAAGCCTTCCACACCCTTTTTCTCGGTCAGAAGATGCTCCGGCCACGCAGCGGCAGAAAGGAACAGACGCACGGAGTGATCGTAGAACGCGTCGACCATGATAATGAAGCGCTTGGTTGCATTGCGTTTTTCCGGCCCAAGCCGCGGCACGTGGTCGATGAGGATCGCATCGAAATGCTCGGCCAGCGCCAGATAATCGGAGGCACCAAGGGGCGCTTCGCAGAGATCTGCAAAGGAAAATCGAGCCACCCGGCCGCAGGCCTGGGCAACATGAAGGTTGCGCCCCTTCATGGGAATATCGCGCGAGGTGACGGCATGGCCGCTTGTCATCGTCTTCCAGGCCTCATCCATCAGACGGTCTGCCTCCGGCGAAAGAGGAGCGTGATAAACGGGAAGGCTTTCGAGCTTTTCCATGCGGTAATCCGTCGGACTGTCGAGGGTGGCGACGTCGACATGAGTCTTGAGAATATCCACGAAGGGCAGGAAAAGTGACCGGTTCAAACCATCGCGATAGAGATCGTCGGGCGCCACATTGGAGGTCGCAACCAGCACGCAGCCACGCTCAAAAAGGGCAGAGAACAGGCGGGACAGGATCATCGCATCGGCAATGTCGGTCACCGTAAATTCGTCGAAACAAAGGAGCTGAGCTTCCCGATAAAGCTCCTCGGCCACGGGAGGCACCGGGTCGGTTTCCTTCGTTTCGCCATTCTTCAACTTTTGGCGGTGCGCATGAATGCGCCCGTGCACATCGGCCATGAACTCGTGAAAATGCGCCCGCCTCTTCCTTTCGACCGGCGCCATGGCAAAGAACATATCCATGAGCATCGTCTTGCCGCGGCCGACCGAGCCGTAAACATAGAGACCGCGCACGGAAGCGCCCCTCTTTCGCTTGGCCGCAAACAGCCAGCCCAGAGCGCTCGTCTTGGCCGCCGCCCGTTTCTCGCGAAGCTCCAGCAGAATGCCATCGAGCTTCAGCGCGATACCCAGCTGCACCGGATCGACCCGCAGTTCCCCTGTCTCCGTCAACGCCTTCAGCTTTTCGCTGACGCTGATGGCATAGTCGGGCATGGGCTGCATGGGTTTGTGTTCCGAAGTTTGATGTCAGCAGAGCAGGTTGCGGCAGGGAAACGGGACCTCATGGCCCTTGTGTCGCATGGGACCACAGGGTGCCTTAACAGGCTGTTACGAGAGGTCCATCAAAGGAAAAGGCCCCGAAGGGCCTTTTGCAAGATCAGCGGCTCAGTTGCAGCGGCTGGCCCGAGGCGGTGGAACCGCTGAACTGGTTTTCCGCGGTTTTGTAGACGCTTCCGATCACGTTGCCATTGCTGTCCTTGAACTGGACCTGCTTGCCGGACACTTCCCAGGAGCGGATCTGGGTCAGCTCGCCCGCACAACCGCGCGTTCCCCCGCGGGAACCGCTGCCAAGGTTGGTGAGCGTGAGGAACATGTCGCAGCTCGTGGCGCCCCCGACGCGCCAGCTGCCCACCATCGCTTCCTTTTTGACGTCGAGTCCGCTGGCGGCCATTGCATCCGTTGCACCACCGGGAAGAGACGCCTGCTGGGTGGGGGCAGTCGGGAACTGACCGTTCGGAGCTGCGGCAGAACCCGGCGCGGGAAGCTGGGTGGCCTGCACGCCTGTCACAGGCTGCGCAGCCAGCGGAGCGGGTGAAAGGGAGGCCTGCGTACCAAAGCCGCTGTCTGCCGTCCGCTGGCAACCCGCCAGCGCGAGAACCACAACCAAACCTGCCGTCGCCTTGCCAAACCGCATTTATCCCGCTCCTCAGTTCGCCACTGTTTCAAGCCTTGCACGCAATCATGGCGGAATATCGTAAGTCCGCCATAATAATCAAGGACCCGCTAACCCTTCATAGAGAGGATTTGCGTGTTTCTCGATGCGCTTGTGCCAGTCCGCCACACTGGCAGCCCGACGGAGGGGCGATACACGCCATAAGAGCACCTCCGAGCTTGCTCCCCCGATCTTGGAGAAGTCAGACGCGGCGCTCCACCATCATCTTCTTGATCTCCGCAATCGCCTTCGCCGGGTTGAGCCCCTTGGGACAGGTCTGTGCGCAGTTCATGATGGTATGGCAGCGATAGAGCCGGAACGGATCTTCGAGGTTGTCGAGACGCTCGCCCTTGGCTTCGTCGCGGCTGTCGATCAGCCAGCGATAGGCCTGCAGCAGCACCGCCGGACCGAGATAGCGGTCACCGTTCCACCAGTAGCTCGGGCACGAGGTCGAGCAGCAGGCGCACAGGATGCACTCGTAAAGACCGTCGAGTTTCTGCCGGTCCTCGTGGCTCTGCTTCCACTCCTTTGCAGGCGGCGGCGAAACCGTTTTCAGCCAAGGCTCGATGGAGCGGTGCTGTGCATAGAAATGGGTCAGATCGGGAACCAGATCCTTCACCACAGGCATGTGCGGGAGGGGATAGATCTTCACCGCTCCGGTGATGTCATCCATCCCCTTGGTGCAGGCCAGGGTATTGGTGCCGTCGATATTCATGGCGCAGGAGCCGCAAATGCCCTCGCGACAGGACCGGCGAAGCGTCAGCGTCGGGTCGATATTGTTCTTGATGTAGAGGAGACCATCGAGAACCATCGGGCCGCAATCGTCGATATCGACATAGAACGTGTCCATACGCGGATTCTGACCATCGTCAGGGCTCCAGCGATAGACGCGATATTCGCGCACGTTCTTTGCACCCTCGGGCTTCGGCCATACCTTGCCTTCGGTGATCTGGGAATTCTTGGGGAGAGCGAGTTCAACCATCGTGACTTTCTCCGATCAGTAAACGCGGGCCTTCGGCGCGATCTTCTTGGGATCGATGCCGTCAGCGATGAGGTCGGTGTGAACAGGGCGATAGTCGAGCTTCACGTCACCCGCCTCGCTGACCCAGGCAAGCGTATGCTTGCGCCAGTTCTCGTCGTCGCGTCCACCCATCGGGCCATCCTTGTAGTCCTCACGGGCATGGGCGCCACGGCTTTCCTTGCGGGCTTCCGCGCCATAAACCGTGGTGATGGCGTTGGCCATCAGGTTTTCCAGTTCCAGTGTTTCCACCAGATCGGAATTCCAGATCATCGAGCGGTCGGTCACCTTGATGTCCGGCAGTTCCTTCCAGATCGCGGAGAGACGGCGGCAGCCGCTTTCGAGCGATTCCTGGGTGCGGAACACCGCCGCATCTTCCTGCATAGCCCGCTGCATCTTGTCCCGCAGCAGCGCAGTCGGCGTGGAGCCGGACGCATGACGAAGCCTGTCGAAGCGGCTCATGATCTTGTCACAGGACGCAGTGTTCAGCGATGGAACCGGAGCGGCGCGATCGATCACCTGACCGGCACGGATTGCGGCAGCCCGCCCGAAGACCACCAGGTCGATCAGCGAGTTGGAGCCGAGGCGGTTTGCCCCGTGCACCGACGCACAGCCCGCTTCCCCGACGGCCATCAGGCCGGGCGCAATACGCTCCGGATTCTGGCTGTCGGCATTCAACACCTCGCCCCAGTAATTGGTCGGCACGCCGCCCATATTGTAGTGAACCGTCGGCAGAACCGGGATCGGCTCACGGGTCACGTCGACGCCGGCGAAGATTTTGGCCGATTCCGAGATGCCCGGGAGGCGTTCATGCAGAACGGCCGGATCGAGATGGTCGAGATGCAGGAAGATATGGTCCTTGTTCTTGCCGACGCCACGGCCTTCCCGGATTTCCATCGTCATGCAGCGAGACACGACATCGCGCGACGCCAGGTCCTTGGCCGACGGGGCATAACGCTCCATGAAGCGCTCGCCCTCGGAATTGACGAGATAGCCGCCCTCGCCTCGGGCGCCCTCGGTGATGAGACAGCCCGCACCGTAAATGCCGGTCGGATGGAACTGCACGAACTCCATGTCCTGCAACGGCAGGCCGGCGCGTGCGATCATGCCGCCGCCGTCGCCGGTGCAGGTATGGGCGGACGTCGCCGAGAAATAGGCGCGACCATAACCGCCGGTCGCCAGGACCACCATCTTGGCAGCGAAACGGTGGATCGTGCCGTCATCGAGGTTCCAGGCCACCACGCCGGTGCACTGGCCGTCGTCCGACATGATGAGGTCGAGCGCGAAATACTCGATGAAGAATTCCGCATTGTTGCGCAGCGACTGTCCGTAGAGGGTGTGCAGGATGGCATGGCCGGTCCGGTCGGCCGCGGCGCAGGTGCGCTGCACGGGCGGGCCTTCGCCGTAATTCTGCATGTGGCCGCCGAACGGGCGCTGATAGATCTTTCCCTCTTCGTTGCGCGAGAAGGGCACGCCATAATGCTCGAGTTCGTAGACAGCCTTTGGAGCCTCCATGGCGAGGTACTGCATGGCGTCCACGTCACCGAGCCAGTCCGAGCCCTTGACGGTGTCATAGAGATGCCACTGCCAGCAGTCGGGCGTCATGTTCTGCAGGGAAGCGGCAATCCCGCCCTGCGCCGCGACCGTGTGCGAGCGGGTCGGGAAAACCTTGGTAATGCAGGCGGTGCGAAAGCCCTGCTCCGCCATGCCGAGCGTTGCGCGCAAACCCGCGCCCCCGGCGCCGACGACGATCACGTCATAGGCGTGATCGACATAAGTGTAAGCCTTGCCATTCTGGGCGGGTGAAGTGATCGATGCCATGGGGATTATCCTGCAAAAGCGATTTTCAGAAGGGCGAACAGGGAAGCGCCGGCAACGAGAACCGCAAAGAATGTGTTGAGGATCAGAAGTACGATCTTGGTCAGTTCGACGTGAATGTAATCCTCGATGATCACCTGCATGCCGAGCCGCATGTGCACGGTGACCGAAACGATGACCAGAGCGCAGACGATGGAAACGAGGGGGTTATGAAGAACAGCCACCATTTCCTGATAGGGCGCTCCGGCATAGAGCACCATGAAAACGACGAAGAAGCCGATCAGGAACAGGTTTGAAACCGCCGTCAGGCGCTGGCGCCAGAAATGTTCGGTTCCGTCCTTGGCGGAGCCGAGGCCACGTACCTTGCCGAGGGGAGTGCGCATATCCATGGTCTTCGTCCTCAGCGAATGGAGTAACCGATTATCCAGACCGCCAGGGTCAGGACGATGGAGCCGATCAGGTTGGCCCGGGCAAGTTTCGTGGAGAATTCTTTCTCGAAACCGTAACCGGCATCCCACAGCAGATGGCGCAGGCCGCCGAGCAGGTGGTGCAACAGGGCCCAGGTGTAACCGAACAGCACGAGCCGGCCGAACCAGGTGCCCATGAACCACATAACCCAGCTATAGTATTGCTCCCCCGAGGCGGCAGCGATCAGCCACCAGACCACCAGGAGGGTGCCGACATAGAGCGCGCCGCCGGTAATGCGGTGCAATATGGACATGGCCATGGTTGGGATGAGCCGGTAAATCTGCAGATGCGGCGACAGGGGCCGGTTATTCGTGACATTCGCCATCAGATACCTCTAGGGCGTTTTCAAAGCGCACCGATCGGGCGCAGTGATCGGAACGGCATTCCGGAAGATTCAACTGGGCGCAACAATCTTGCGTGCAGTGCGTCATCAAGGACACATAACGACGCCATTGCAGTGCAGCAAGCGGAATTGCCGAGTGTTTTCAATTTAATCGATTCGCGCATGAACGGAATGCCGCAACCCATCAAACTTTGGAACTAATACCCTTCGCGATCCGGTCAAGATTCGAAGGGCTGCGAGCGGACGTTCCGGCACATTATGCCGCACATCCTGACCGCCTGCATCGCGGCCTGCGGGCTCCTGAAAGCCGCCTGCCCTCTGTTTAACCACGTTCGGTGAAATAATCGTTTCTGCGATGGAATCCGGAACAGGATCGGCGTAATGTCCGTTAACTTTTTGTTAACCAACTGAAAGGACAAGCGCATGGTTTCGCGTCGCTTGGGGTTCCTCATGGCCATGACGGCCACAGTGCTTTCCGCCTCCAGCGCCTCTGCAGGCGATTGGGGATATCAGGGGGGGCACGATGGCTGGAACCGCCATCACCACCATCATCTGCCGCCAAGCTATGGCGGAGGGTACGGGCTGCCAACCATCGTTCCTGGACTGGGTACCTTTGCCGGTTCCATATCGGCCCTTCGCGTGCGGGGCGTCGGCACCTATTTCTATATCGAAGGCATGGGCGCCAAGAAGGAGCGCATGCTTCCCGCGCCCAAGGCCAAGATCATCTCCGTGCAGGCCGCGAAAGATCCATGTTCTTATGAAAACGGCGTGTGCGTCATACGGCCCTAAGCCGCTTTGGACGGCACCTGTGGCGCGAAAGACCATACGGTCGTTCGTTTCACTTCGCTGTCTTCAAGAATGCGGGTTACGGGCACTTCGTATGTCGCGAGCGCTTCCAGATGGGCTCGCGGCAGGTAGGAGCGGCCCGGATCTCCGGCAAGGACGGTGATGCCGCTCTTGCGAAGGCTGATAAACCAGGGCACCAGCGCTGCGGCAAAGGCACGATCATAAAACACGTCGCCGGCAAGCAGTATGTCCGCCTGAAGATCGTCACCCACGATATCAGCACCGTCGAATTCCAGGTCCACGGCATTGGCGGTCGCATTGAGGCGCACCGCGTCGCCGGACCACGGATCGATATCCACGGCCATGACATGCGCAGCCCCGGCCTTGGCCGCAGCAATTCCGACCAGGCCGGAACCGCTTGCAAAATCGATGACCCTTTTTCCTCTCACCAGCTCCGGATGGTCCAGCACATAACGGGCAAGGCCCTGCCCGCCCGCCCAGGCAAAAGCCCAGAAGGGAGGCGGCAGACCGATCTCCTCAAGTTCGCTTTCGGTCTTGTGCCAGAGTTCGTGTACTTCGGTAGCCAGATGAAGGCGGATTTCCGGCACATGCGGTGGCGCCAGCAAATCGGTATTCTGCAGGATAAACTGCCGGGGATCGGTTTTCATTCGGGGGAGCGCGGAGGATTGTCCAGTCCGCCCATGCGGCAGACCTCGGCATATTCGTCCTCCGTCACCGGCTGGACCGAGAGCCGCATGGAGGTCACCAGCGACATTTGCGAAAGCCGGGGATTGGCCTTGATTTCCTTCAGGGAAACCGGTCGGGGCATATCGCAGACGGACCGGATATCGACACAATCCCACCGGAGATCGCCCTCAGCGGTCGAATCCGGATGGGAAAGCGCGCAAACCTCGGTAATCCCGACAATCTCCAGCCCCTCGTTGGAATGGTAGAAGAACCCCTTGTCACCGATACGCATGGCTCGCATGTTGTTCCGGGCGAGATAATTTCGAACGCCGGTCCATTCCGTGCCCGTCTCGCCGGCAGCCTTCTGCATATCCCAGGACCACTTGAAGGGTTCGGATTTATAGAGCCAGTAGGCCATGTCATGCCTCAGGATTGTTGAAGACCCAGTTGAACGGCTTGATGTCGACGGATTGGAAGAGACCCGCTTTGGCATAGGGATCTGCAGCGGCGAGCGCCTGTGCTGCATCGATTGTCTCCGCCTGAACGACAACAAGGCTGCCACAGGGCTTGCCATCGCCATCCAGGAACGGGCCAGCCATCTTCAAAGTCCCGGCGGCGTTCAGACCGTTCAGCCATTCCACATGAGCCGGCCTCGTTTCCATGCGCAAGGAAAGATGCGCTGGCTTGTCGGTGCAAAGGAGAGCAAAGAGCATGGAATCCAATCCTTCATTCAGTGGTGATCGGCCGGCTCATCAATTGTTCGAGCGCGGTTGGTATATCGAGAAGTCCATCGATGATGGCGGCGACGGCCTGGGTTATCGGCATGTCGATTTTGAAGCCCTCGGCGAGCCGGGACGCGACAGCCGCTGCAAAAGCGCCTTCGACCAGTCGCCCCCCTTGCGCGTCTGCCCCGATGCCCTGTCCAAGCGCGATCCCAAAACGCAAGTTTCGAGATTGATGGCTGGTTGCCGTCAGCACAAGATCGCCCAATCCGGATAAGCCCCGCATGGTCTCCGCCTGCCCACCCATGGCGACCGCAAGGCGGGACATCTCGGCCAAACCGCGCGATATCAGCGCAGCGCGTGCCGAATCGCCAAGTCCCGCGCCCTCGACCATGCCGCAGGCAATCGCCAGAACATTCTTGAGCGCGCCTCCCAGTTGCACGCCGACCGGATCGTCCGACGCATAAAGACGAAATGTCGGTCCGGAAATCAGGCGCGCAAGATCTTCCGCATGCTCGAGCCGTCGGGCGGCAAGCGACATGGCGGTGGGCAGACCTTTTGCGATGTCGGCCGCAAAACCCGGACCGGACAGCACGGCAATCGGATGCCCGGGCAAACGCTCCTCGAGCACATGGCTCAACAGACGTGTCGTCTTCCGGTCGATACCCTTGGCACAGGTAACAATGCTCGCCTCGCCTTTCAGGAAAGGCCCGTAGGCGACGCTCGCGGACGCCTGTGCCTGGGAGGGCATGGCGAACAGGACGAGGGCCGCGGTGGCCAGCACCTTGGGATCGGCGCTGAACTGCAGATCCCCATGGAGCGCAACGCCGGGCAAAGCCTCTTCATGGTGGAGCAGCCGCGCCAGATCGGACATCTTGCTGGCATCGCGACCCAGAAGGATGGTTTCCATAACCGCGTTTCCGGCGATCATATTGGCAAGGGCCGTACCGAAGGCGCCGGCGCCGATCACAACGCAGCGTTCGCGGGTCATGCTTTTGCTCCCCTCTTCCCATGCCCGATCCGTGTCTCGGCACTTGTATCGAGCGGCCAACGGGATCGCGGCTGCACGTCAAGTGCATCGGCCGGAAGCCCTGCCGCCATCCGCTCCAGCCCAGCCCAGGCAATCATGGCTGCATTGTCCGTGCAAAGAACATGCGGCGGTGCGAGGAAGAGGAACCCGTGCTGCCGGCAGAGCCCGTCGAGCGTTGCCCGCAAGGTCCGGTTCGCCGCAACGCCACCGGCGACAACAAGGGCCGGCTTCGCGTGGTCGCCGAATACCGCCCGAAAGCGCTCCAATCCTCGGCCGATACGATCATTCAAGGTCCGGGAAACCGCATGTTGGAAGGACGCACAGATATCGGCGACGTCTTGTTCACCGAGCGGTTCGATGGCGGTGGCCGCCTGGCGCACGGCGGTCTTGAGACCGGAAAAGGAAAAATCCAGTCGCGCCTCCCCGACCAGAGGCCGCGGCAAGACAAATCGCCGCTCGTCGCCGGTAGCTGCGGCGCGCTCGACGGCGGGGCCTCCCGGATAGGGAAGCCCGAGCAGTTTGGCGGTCTTGTCAAAGGCTTCGCCGAGCGCATCGTCGATGGTGGTTCCCCAACGCTCATAATCGCCGACGCCCTTGACCAGGATGAGCTGGGTATGCCCGCCGGATACCAGCAGCATCAGATAGGGAAAATCGATGTTGTCCGTCAGGCGCGCGGTCAGCGCATGCCCTTCCAGATGATTGACGGCATAGAGCGGCTTGCCGGTCGCCATGGCGATCGCCTTGCCCGTCATCAATCCGACGATCAGTCCACCGATCAGGCCCGGACCGGATGTCGACGCGATCGCGTCCATCTGTGCAAGCGGCATCCCCGATTGCAGGAGAGCCTCTTCCACCAGCGCGTCGAGTGCCTCCACATGGGCACGCGCTGCAATCTCCGGAACGACGCCTCCGTAAACGCTGTGCTCCTCAAGCTGGCTCAGCACCACGTTGGAGAGAATTTCCCCACGGCCATTCTCATGGCGCACCACGACGGAAGCCGCCGTCTCGTCGCAGCTCGTTTCAATCCCCAATATGGCAAGTTTGGTCGGCATGAACCCGTTCATTGATTGCGGTAAACGGAAAAGGAGTTTAGTGGAAACTCCGGTAACAATGGATCGAGGCGGATGCAAACAAAACCTTTCCGGATCGGAACCCGTGGCAGCCCCCTGGCGCTGGCTCAGGCCTATGAAACCCGTGACCGTCTGATCGCGGCCCATGGTTTGCCTGCCGACCGGTTTGAAATCGTTGTCCTGTCCACAAAAGGAGACAGGATTACCGATCGCTCACTCTCGGAAATCGGCGGAAAAGGGCTCTTTACCGAGGAACTGGAAGAGCAACTGCTGGCTGGCGACCTGGATTTTGCGGTTCATTCCTCCAAGGACATGCCGACGAAACTTCCCGAAGGTCTGCATATCTCGGCCTATTTGCCCCGGGAGGACGCACGGGACGCTTTTGTCGGGCGGACGGCCGCCAAACTGCTGGACCTTCCCCGGGGCGCCACGATCGGCTCTTCGTCCCTGCGGCGTCAGGCGCTTATTCGCCGCCTGCGGCCGGATATCAACGTCATCACTTTCCGTGGCCTCGTGGATACGCGCCTGCGCAAGCTCGCCGAAGGCCAGGTGGACGCGACCCTTCTTGCCCTCGCCGGCCTGCGGCGGCTCGGAAAGCAGGATGTGCCGACCGAGATTCTCGACACCGCAGAATTTCCGCCCGCGCCCGCGCAAGGAGCGATCTGCATCGAGAGCCGCATCGGCGATGGCCGGGTCGATGCACTGCTTTCCGCCATCAACGACCGTGCGACCTTTGACGCGGTCTCCTGCGAGCGCGCCTTTCTGTCCGCACTCGACGGCTCCTGCAGGACGCCGATAGCCGGCTACGCAATCGTCCGTAACGACCATATTCGCTTCTCCGGCATGATTTTGACCCCGGATGGATCGCAGTCCCATCGTATCGAAGCGGAAGGCAAGCGCGGCGAGGCAGAGTTGATTGGCATTCGCGCCGGCGAAGAGATACGCCAGAAGGCGGGACCGGACTTTTTTTCGAGCTGGAGCTGAAGGCCATGCGGGTGCTGGTGACGCGCCCGGCGGCGGCGGGACAGCGCACCGCCGAAAAACTGCAGAGACAGGGACACGAACCTCATCTCCTGCCTCTTTTTGCAGCGCAGCACCTCGATCTCACCGATGAGTTGCGTGCCATGCCGGCGCCCAGCGGAATCATATTGACGAGCGCCGAAGGGATACGCGCCTTCGCGCGCTACCCTTCGATGATCTCCAGCTTTTCTGACATACCGGTCTTTGCGGTGGGCAAGGCTACGGCGCGCGCCGCATGCGGCGCCGGTTTCACCCGGATAAAAGTTGGCTCCGGCTATGGTGCGGATCTGGCGGAGCTGATCCGCACCCACGTCAAGCAGCGTATGTCCCCGCTCCTGTACGTTGCCGGCACGCCCCGCAGCCCGACCCTCGAACAGGGGCTGGATGCGGCACACATTCCGGTGCGTGTGTGGGTCGCCTACCGGATGGAACCCATCGCCTATGATCCGCCGCGCGTGAGCGCAGCGATGGCGGAGGAGACCGCGGTTCTGCTCTACTCGAAGGAAGCCGCCTTGCGAATGGTGCAGCTTTTGCAGCGGCAGGAGGATGTGCGGGGATTGACCTTCTATTGCCTAAGCCCGGCCATTGCCGCCGCCTTGCCCGGCCCATGGGCTTCCCGCATCCATATTGCTCCCGAGACGAGCGAGGACGCCTTGCTGTCCCTGCTCGGAAGCGTCTGAATTGGCGGTCCGAAACCGGGCTATTTCGTTGACGGGCCTTTTCTTCCCCCTCTTGACCCTCTACTTTCCCATGGAGAGTTCAAGACATGAGGAATGCCATGGTTCAGGACAGGTCTACCGGCGATCAACAGGGCGATGAAGCAGACATCCTGGATCTGAAGGCTGAACCGAGTGAACCGGAGGCCGGACGCTCCGCACCAGACGATGCGGACCGGACCACGGCCGATAGGGCCACCAGCACAAGCCCCTCATCGGCTGCGCCGGGTCCCGATCCCGAAACGTCCGCCCCAGCCGGAAAGGCAACGGTCCGCAACCCCTCCCCCTCCATGCCGGCCATGATCGGCGCGGGAATTCTCGGCGGGCTCATCGCGCTCGCTGCAGCGGGCAGCATGCAATATGCCGGCTACCTGCCGGCCGCCAGCGCAGAGAAGGGCGGGTCCGGAACGGGGGAAGAAATCGCGACCCTGCGCGCCGAAGTGGATGGGCTGAAACAGCAACTCGCCACCATTCCAGCCGATGTCCAGCCCACCGGAGACCTCGAAAAGCGTATTGCCGCGTTGGAAAACCGACCCGTCGCATCCGGAAACGCCGATCCGCAAGTCTCGGCGAAAATGGAGGCGCTTGAAGGCCGGCTGAAAAAATTCGAGGAAGCGGCCGGTCAGAGCGAGGCCGAAGCCACCCGCAAGATGTCTGATCTTTCGGCGCGCCTCAAGGAGGCCGAAAAGACCCTGGCACAGAGACCCGGCGAGACCGCGGTTTCCCGCACCATTGCTGCAACCTATCTGAAAGCGGCCGTCGACCGGGGAGATCCCTTCCTCACAGAACTGGAAACTTTTGCCGCCCTTGCGCCGGACGAACCGGCTGTTTCGGGCCTGAAGCCCTTCGCCGCGGCTGGTGTAACGTCGAGGGCAGAGCTGGTGCGGAGCTTCGATGCCGTCGCAACATCCATTGTCGAGGCGATCAATCAGCCCGCGGCGGGCGAAGGCTGGACCGACCGCCTGCTTCACAGTGCCCGATCGCTTGTCAGCATTCGCCCGGTTGGAAACGTCGAAGGGACCGACGGAGGGGCTGTCCTCGCCCGCCTGGAGGACAAGTTGAAGAATGGCGATTTCAAGGGAGCTGCACTGGAGTGGGAGGCCCTGCCGGAGGCGGGCCGTGCCGTCTCCGCTGCCTTCAAGCAATCGCTCGACAATCGCATCAAGTCCGACGAACTGACCGGCGCTCTTGTCGAGCGCACCAAGACATCCGCATTGCAGGCCGGCTGAGGGACCAAGAATGATCAGACTTATATCCTATGCTGTCCTGGTTCTTGCTCTTGCCTGGGGCTTTTCCTGGCTTGCAGACCGCCCTGGCCAGATGATGATCCTGTGGCAAGGCCAGCGGGTCGAGATGAGCCTCATGGTGGCCGCGGCGATGATCGTTGCCGTCATGGCCCTTTTTCTCATGATCTGGTGGCTGGTCCGGCTGGTCTGGACGTCTCCGCAGGCGGCATCCCGCTATTTCCGGGCCCGCAAACGGGATCGCGGCTATCAGGCGCTCTCCACGGGGCTGATCGCTGCCGGGGCCGGCAATGCTCTCCTTGCCAGCAAGATGGCCGAGCGCACGCGCGGCCTCCTGAGTGCCGATCAGGAGCCGCTGATCCATTTGCTGGAAGCACAGGCCGCCCTTATCAAGGGCGACCACGATGCCGCTCGACGGAAGTTCGAAGCCATGGCCGAGGATCCGGAAACCCGGGAACTGGGTCTTCGGGGACTTTTCATCGAGGCGAAGCGCGCAGGGGCGGGTGAGGCAGCGGAGCATTTTGCCACCCAGGCTGTCGAGCGTGCGCCCTATCTGCCCTGGGCGTCCCAGGCTGTCCTGGAATATCGGACCCGTGCGGGCGATTATGATCGGGCGCTCGACATTCTGGAGAAACAGAAAGTCTCCCACAGCGCCGGCGGACGCGACACCACGCGCGAGCGCGCTGTCCTCCTGACGGCGCGTGCCGGGTCGAGACTGACCTCGGACCCCAAGCTTGCCCGGGAAGATGCGTTGCAGGCCCTGAAATATGCACCGGCGCTCGTACCGGCGGCGGTCATTGCTGCCAAAGCCTGGTTCCGGGAAGACAATTTCCGGCGCGGCACGGCCGTTCTGGAGCAGGTCTGGAAAATCGAGCCTCATCCGGACATCGCAGAGACCTATCTGCGCGCCCGGAGCGGCGATACGGCCCTGGACCGGCTCAAGCGCGCCGAAAAGCTGGAAAGCCTGAAGCCGGACAATCCGGTGGGGCTGGCCGCTACGGCCCGAGCGGCTCTTGAGGCCCGCCAGTTCGACAAGGCGCGCGAGAAAGCGGAAGCAGCGCTGAAGCGCGATCCGCGCGAGGGCATCCTGATGCTTCTGGCGGAAATCGAAGAAGCGGAGACCGGCGACCAGGCGCGCATGCGCCACTATCTTGCGGCGGCTTTGCGGGCTCCCCGCGACCCCGCATGGGTGGCGGATGGGGTTGTCTCCGACACCTGGCACCCACTGTCTCCTGCGGGGGAATTGGGCGGCTTCGTCTGGAAGCCTCCTTACGAGAACGAGGATGATGCGGCACAGCTGCTGCTCGACGACCTCCCGCCGCCGGCACCCCGGATTGTGGAGCCGGAGACACCGGCAATCGACGTTTCCGCGACGATCAGGGAAGAGCCGCCCCAAAGCTTGCCGACGCAGGAAACACAGGCTCCCCGAGCCGACAAGTCTGCGCCGGGAACGGACCCGACCGTTGTGCCGTTCTTTGGTCATGCGCCCGACGATCCGGGCGTAAGGGCCGGAGCCGTGCGGCCCCTGGACACGAAAAAACGCAAACCGCTATTCTAAGGATCGGTGAAGGGGACCGCAGGCATGTTCGAAAGACTGCAGGAATTCTTGAAAACGCTTGCCATGCCGGGCGACCGGCCGAGCTTCGAACCGGGTGACCCGCGTCTTGCCGTTGCGGCCCTTTGCATTCAGGTCATGGAGGCGGATGGCATCGTGCGCGACAGCGAGCAGGATCAGCTGAAGCAGATCCTCGCCGACCAGTATGATCTTGAAGGATCGGAGCTCGATGCATTGATTGCAGCAGGCCGGGAGGCGGGCAGCGAGGCCGTCGACTATTACCGCTTCACCTCCGAATTGAAGCGGCATCTCGACGAAGAGCAGCGCCGCCACCTCATTGGCCTGCTTTGGGATATGGTCTATGCTGACGGCGAACGCAGCGAAATGGAAGATCACGCGCTGTGGCGTATTGCCGATTTGCTGGGCGTCTCTGGCCGCGACCGGATAGAGGAACGGCAAAAAGCCGCTTTGCGCGCCGAACATGTCAGCCCCGATGAGATCAAGCCTGTCTGAACAAGCCCACCTGCAGCAGAATCTGCCCGTTTTGATCGTGCTCCATCAGGAACGCAGCAGCCCGGGTCGCATCGGGCAGTTGCTTCTAGAGAAGGGTTTCCCGCTCGACATCCGGCGGCCTGCATTGGGCGACCCGCTTCCGGAAACGCTCGCCTTCCATTCTGGCGCCATCGTCTTCGGCGGCCCCATGAGCGCCAACGATCCGCACGATTACGTCAAACGGGAGATCGACTGGATTTCCCTTCCCCTCCGGGAGAACAAGCCCTTCCTGGGTATTTGCCTCGGCGCCCAGATGCTGGTGCGCAATCTCGGTGGAGAAGTCCGGCCCCATAGCGAGGGGGTTACGGAAATTGGCTGGTATCCCATCACGCCTACCGAGACCGGACGGGCGCTGCTGCCTTGGCCGGAGCAGGTTTATCACTTTCACATGGAAGGTTTCGACCTGCCCCGCGGGGCTGAATTGCTGGCATCGGGCGCCCATTATCCCCACCAGGCATTTCGATACGGGCGTAATGCCTGGGGAATTCAGTTCCATGCCGAACTGACCCGCGCCATGATGCAGCGCTGGGTGGTTCATGGTGCTCACAGATTTGTCTTGCCAAACGCCCAGTCGGGGCGACAGCATCTGGAAGGCCGTCTCCTGCACGATGCACCGCTCCGGACGTGGATCTCGTCCTTCCTCGATCTGATCTTCGCGTCCGCTCAGGCCCGACCCAGGTGATCGGGTGCATCGAGGCTGTCGATGCGACGGAGCTTCGGAAAGCCGGCCGCCCAGAGGAACGACACGGCCAGCGTGCCGATACCGCCAATCACCACGGCCGGCACGGCGCCGACGAGATGCGCCATCGTGCCGGCGCGAAATTCGCCGAGCTCGTTGGAAGCGCCGACAAAAACCATGTTGACGGCATTGACCCGCCCGCGCACTTCGTCCGGCGTCCAGAGCGTGATCAGGGTTTCCCGCACATAAACGGAAACCATGTCCGCCCCACCCATGACAAACAGGGCCGCGATCGATACCCAGACATGGGTAGACAGGCCGAAGAGGACGGTCGCCAAGCCGAACAAGGCCACACCAGCGAACATGAGCCGTCCGGCATGGTGGCGGATGGGATAGGCCGCAAGCAGGGCAGCGACCACAATGGCGCCTGCTCCCGGCGCAGATCGCAGAAGACCGAGCCCCCAGGGCCCGAGAACAAGAATGTCCCTCGCGAAAACCGGCATCAGCGCCACTGCTCCACCGAGCAGGACCGCAAAAAGATCCAGCGTTACGGCTCCCAGCACGATTTTTTCGGAGGAAATGAACCGGAAGCCGGCCAGAACCGTGCTCCAGCTGCCCGCCTCCGCCGAGCGCCGTTGCGGAGGCTTGGGGATCGAAAAGACCAGCGCTGAGGCCGCCAGAAGGAACAGGAGCGCGACGCTATAGGCTATGGCTGCGCTGAGCCCATAGAGAAGCCCCCCGGCGACGGGCCCGACAATGGAGGCCGCCTGCCAGGAAGAGGAGTTCCAGGCAATGGCATTGGCGAGGTCTTTTTCCGGTATCAGGTTTGGCGCGAGCGATTGAACGGCAGGGGCCATGAAAGCCCGCTCGATCCCGAAAACGATCAAAACGGCGAATACGGGCAGCGGAGAGAAGGCTTTAGCCAGCGTAATGCCGAGCAGGGCGGCGCAGCAGGCCACGCTGAGCAGCATACAGAGAGCCACGATCATGCGGCGATTGTAGCGGTCAACCACCGAACCGGTAATCAGCAGGAGAAGCAGCGAGGGCAGAAACTGGACCAATCCGATCATGCCGAGCAGCAGCGTATTGCGCGTTTCGTCATACATCTGCCATCCGACGGAAACGCTGATGATCTGGATGGCAAAAGTCGCCAGAAAGCGGGCAACGAAGAATCGTGCATAGGCCGAATGACGAAAGGCGGCAAAGCGATCCTGGGTCTGCATTGTTGCCCTCATGGTTCTCGTGCCTTTCTTGAAATTTTGCCTGTTAAACATGATTCTTCAATCGAACGGGAGCCCCACTTGCTCCCTTTGGCGGCAATGACTACATGTCTAGAAACGGAAATTCGGAGACGCACATGGTCGCGCTTTTTTGGCTGATTTATACGGTTTTGGATATTTACTTCTGGATATTGATCGCCAGCGCCGTCTACTCTTGGCTCTATGCATTCAACGTCATCAATCCCCGCAATCAGGCGATTGCTTCGATCGGTCAGTTTCTCTACGCCGTCACAGAGCCGGTTCTCGCTCCCATCCGTCGCCGGCTGCCCAATCTGAACGGCATCGATATCTCGCCGATTGTGGTGATCGTCCTCATCCAGTTCTTGCAGATCTTCCTGAGAACGAGCGTTCAGCCGGCCGTCTTCAGCGCGCTGGGCTGATGGATCAACCCTTCACCGTTCTGGCAGATCATGTGCGCCTTTCGGTTCGGCTGACGCCCGCCGGCGGGCGCGATCTGGTCGAAGGGCTGGAGAAAGCGGCCGATGGCAGCCTCTGGCTCAAAGTCAGGGTGTCGGTGCCCCCCGAAGATGGCAAGGCGAACAAGGCGCTTGTCGCACTCCTCGCCAAGACCTTCAGGATACCGAAGTCGGCGCTGAGCTTCGTTTCCGGCGAAACATCACGCAAAAAAATCCTCCGCATCGAGACCGATCCGGAGGATTTCAAGCGCAGGATAAGCGCGTTTTTCTAGCTTACTTTCCAGACTTTGCCTTGCAGCGCTCGACGGCCTCGGCGATCAGGCGTTGCGCCTCGTCAACTCCATGCCAGCCGAAGATCTTGACCCACTTGCCGGGCTCCAGATCCTTGTAGTGCTCAAAGAAATGCTCGATCTGCTTCAGGGTGATCTCGGGGAGATCGGTGAAGTTGCGCACCTTTTCATAACGCTTGGTCAGGTGGTCGGACGGCACGGCAATGATCTTCTCGTCCTTGCCGGAATTGTCTTCCATCATCATGACGCCGATGGGACGAACATTGATGACGCAACCGGGAATAAGCGGACGGGTATTGCAGATGAGAACGTCGATCGGGTCGCCGTCATCCGACAAGGTGTGCGGAACGAAGCCGTAATTGCCCGGATAGGTCATCGGCGTATACAGGAAACGGTCGACCACCAGCGTACCGGCGTCCTTGTCCATTTCATACTTGATAGGATGACCGCCGACCGGGACTTCAACGATCACGTTGACGTCGTGAGGCGGGTTCTTGCCGATGGAAATGGCGTCGATGCGCATGTAGATCCCCGTGTGATGGTTCGGATGGCCGGCAATATCCAATTTCATTCCGCAACGCAACACGGCTTTAGACCTATCGTGACCACCGAACCGGGCCGTTTTGCTGGCAAAGCCGGCATTTCCCCTTGCCTCATTCCTCTTTTGGCGGAAGATGAGGAAAGACTGCGGGGATGTGAAATGACCTTCAAAAGAGTGATCCCGGCCATGACCATCCTCCTGTGCGCGTCCGTCGCCCAGGGGGCAGACAGCCTTTTTACCAAGCTGACGCTCGACCGGTGCAAGACCATGCAAGAAGATCAGGGCGGGGTGATCCTCCGCTGTCCCGGTCTCAAGGGCTATCCCGTCCTCTACAAGGAAGGAGACCTGCGGCCGAGCCTTTTCTACGGCCCGGTCAACAAGGCTTATGCCGACGAGGGCTTCGAGACCTTTTCGGCTTTTGCCAGCGTCAACGATACGATCGAATGGCGAATCGCGGACAAGAAACCGTATGCGGCAGTTCTCCGCTTTTTCATCGCGAATTCGGATCCGCAGACGGGCGCGACTTCTGACGCCCTGAAGGGACAGGTTCTGGTGATTGCCCGGGTGGCTTCACGCGCAGACGACCGCAGCTGCGTGATTGGCATGGTCGACGCATTAGCGAACCGGAATGCAAACGAGCTTGCTCGAAAAGTGGCGGATGAAAAGGCCTCCCGCTTCGCCTGCGGCGTGGATACGGCGGTCTTCGAGGGGGATAAGGGTCCGCTTTCCTCCACATTCAGCAGCACGCTTCCAGGCTCTCAGCCGGCGCAGTAGCGGTCAGCTCCAGACATACCCAATCTTCTTGAGCGCACTGGTGCCGAAATTCTCCATTCCCTCGGCAATGTCGAGGCCGCCCTGATTGCGAAAAAAGCGATCCGCATGTTCGCTGTCTTCCAGGCACCAGACAACGAGACCACTGCAGCCGAGCGATTTCAGCAGCCGCCGGCATTCCCCGAAGAGCAGCCGACCGAGGCCGATGCCCTGATATTCCGGACGAAGGTAGAGTTCATAGACTTCGCCCTCCTGCGGCAGTGCACGGGCGCGGTTGAGGCCGAGTGTCGCGTAACCTGCCACCACACCCTCGACTTCAGCGACCAGAAGGGTGGCCGGTCCCTGGGTTGCCTTGCGCCACCAGCTCTCGCCCCGACGCTCGATCATGTCACGCAAAGGCTTGTGGGGGATGAGACCTTCATAGGCATGCTGCCAGGAAGCCCGGTGCGCCTCGGAAATGGCACGCGCATCATGCGGCTCGGCACGGCGGACATCGATCGATACGGTCTTCATGACGCAACTCTGACCCTTGGACAGACGGATCCGCAATCATTGCGAACCATCTCGAATATTCGAAGCACTCGCTGAAGTTAACGGTTTTTTAAGAGGCAGGGCAAGGCGTAAAAACCCCCGCACACAAGCAAAAACCCCGGCCGCAAGGCCGGGGTTTTCGAGAGGGTCCTGCAGAAACAGCGATCAGATGGCTGCGCGCTGCTTTTCGAAGCGCTTGCGATCGTTTGCGTCCAGATAAATCTTCCGGAGGCGGATGGACTTGGGCGTGACTTCCACAAGTTCGTCGTCCTGAATCCAGGAGAGCGCCCGTTCCAGCGTCATGCGGATCGGCGGAGTCAGTTTTACGGCTTCGTCCTTGCCGGCAGCGCGGATGTTGGTGAGCTTCTTGCCCTTCAGCACGTTCACTTCCAGATCGTTGTCACGGGAGTGAATGCCGATGATCATGCCCATATAGACCTTCTCGCCCGGATCGATGATCATCGGACCGCGATCTTCGAGGTTGAAGAGGGCATAGGCGACGGCTTCACCGGCTTCGTTGGCAAGCAGAACGCCGTTCACGCGGCCACCGATCTCGCCCTTGTAGGGCTGGTAGCTGTGGAACAGGCGGTTCATGATCGCCGTGCCGCGGGTATCGGTCAGAAGCTCCGACTGGTAACCGATCAGGCCACGGGTCGGCGCGTAGAAGACCAGACGCACGCGATTGCCGCCCGACGGACGCAGCTCGACCATCTCGGCCTTGCGCTCGGACATCTTCTGCACGACGACGCCGGAATGTTCCTCGTCCACGTCAATCAGCACTTCTTCGATCGGCTCGAGAAGGTTGCCGTCCTCATCCTTGTGCATGACGACGCGCGGACGGGAGACGGCAAGTTCAAAGCCCTCGCGACGCATGGTTTCGATCAGAACGGCAAGCTGCAATTCGCCGCGACCGGACACATAGAAGCTGTCCTTGTCCTCGGCTTCCTCGATCTTGAGGGCCACATTGCCTTCCGCTTCCTTGAGCAGACGGTCGCGAATGACACGCGATGTCACCTTGTCGCCTTCGGTGCCCGCCAGCGGGCTATCGTTGACGATGAAGGACATGGTGACCGTCGGCGGATCGATCGGCTGGGCCTTCATCGGCTGGGTCACCGAGGGATCGCAGAACGTATCGGCAACCGTGCCCTTGGAGAGACCGGCAATCGCCACGATATCGCCTGCATGGGCTTCTTCGATCGCGGTCCGCTCAATGCCGCGGAATGCCAGGATCTTGGAAATGCGGCCATTTTCGATCAGCTTGCCATCGGCCCCCAGCACCTTGACGGCCTGGTTCGGCTTGATGGACCCGGAGGCAATACGGCCGGTGATGATGCGACCGAGGAAGTTGTTGGCTTCCAGGATCGTGCCGATCATGCGGAAAGGACCTTCTTCGACCTTCGGCTCAGGCACATGCTTCAGCACGAGATCCAGCAGCGGCGCCAGGCCTTCATCCTGCGGACCTTCCGGCTCGTAGTTCATCCAGCCGTTGCGGCCCGAACCGTAGAGGATCGGGAAGTCGAGCTGTTCGTCGGTGGCGTCGAGGGCTGCGAAGAGATCGAAGACTTCATTGATGACCTCATCGGCGCGCGCATCCGGGCGGTCGATCTTGTTGATCGCGACGATGGGGCGGAGGCCGACCTTCAGCGCCTTGCCGACCACGAACTTGGTCTGCGGCATCGGCCCTTCGGCCGCATCGACGAGAACGATGGCGCCGTCCACCATCGAGAGGATACGCTCGACCTCACCACCGAAATCGGCGTGTCCGGGCGTGTCGACGATGTTGATGCGGGTTCCCTTCCATTCGACCGAGGTCGCCTTGGCGAGAATGGTGATGCCGCGTTCCTTTTCCAGGTCGTTGGAATCCATCACGCGCTCGGCGACGCGCTGGTTTTCACGGAAGGAACCGGACTGTTTCAGAAGTTCGTCAACAAGGGTGGTTTTCCCATGGTCAACGTGCGCGATGATCGCGATGTTGCGAATGGCCATAATGAATTCTTCTCTGGAGCTGGGGCGCATCATCGGGAGCAAGCGCCAATTTCAGTTGGCGCGCTCATAGCCTGTTTTTTGCAAATGCGAAAGGGGGGCGGGCGGATCATGCTTGAATACCGGCCTTTCGGGCCATTCGGTCCTGTCCATGCGCGGTCAGGAAACCGGCATCGTCGGGCGGCGGTCGTCGGGCGGCAGAGTGGCGGACCAGAGCTCCCGGTCGTCCCGATCCATGAGGCGGACGGTCATCTCGCCGCTTCGGCCGTGGATGTCCACGCGGCCAAAGAATTGCAGGCCGGCCGACGGCGGCAAGTTGCTCTCCGCACCACCCGGGGCCGCCTTGAGAAAGCGAACCTCCGGCCCGAAGGTCTTGTCGAGCGGTTTCGGTCCGTAGGTACCGGCATGCAGCGGTCCGGATACAAATTCCCAGAAAGACAGGAAATCAAGGAACTTCGCCCGCTCGGGACTGTAGTGGTGGGCGGCGGTGTAATGGACATCGGCCGTCAACCAGACGGTATTGCGAATGTCCCGATCCTTCAGAAAGCGCAACAGCCGGGCAAATTCCCGTTCACGCCCGTCAGGGACGCCATTATACCCGTCCGAAACCGCTTCAGCGCCTTTCTGCCGGCCATAATCGTCCCAGTTGACGAGCCCGATCGGCATGTCGCAGGCCATGACCTTCCATAGCGCGCGAGACCCGTCGAGCGAAGCCGTGAGCCAGTCGATCTGCTGCTTGCCAAGCAGTTGGGAAGAACGGGGATCCTTGTTCGCCCCGCGATACGAGCGTAAATCGAGAAAAAAGACATCGAGAAGCGGCCCATACGAAATCTTCCCGTAGATCCGGCCGGGTTCGCGCACCGCATATCGGATCGGAGTCATCTCCTCGAAGGCACGCCGAGCGCGGCGCGAATAGACGGAAATGTCCTTTTCCGGGTAGCGGGCATCGCCGGAAAGATCGGTAGAGGGAGACCAGTTGTTCAAAACCTCATGATCGTCCCATTGGTAGAAGCTGGCGCAACCGGCGCTGAACTGTCTGACATGGCGGTCGAGCAGATTGTATTTCCACTGCCCGCGATACTCGTCGAGACTGCGGGCAACATCCCGCTTCTCGTCTGTCACGATCCTGTTCTTCCAGACGGTACCGTCTCTCAGGGCGATCTCGTCGGGAATGGGATTGTCCGCGTAAACCGTGTCGCCCGAATGGATGAAAAAGTCGGCTTCGTGCCGGGCCATGGTCCGGTAGGTCGCCATGCCTGTCTCTTCGATCCCGTAACCTTGGCCGGCCGTATCGCCCGACCACAGGAAGCGCACCGACCGGCGGCGAAGCGGTGCGGTCCGGAAACGCCCGACGACGGGCTCCGATTGAATGAAGCCGGATTGCAGGTCGCTTGCCTGGAACCGGTAAAAATAATCCTGATCGGGCAGCAGGCCGTCAGCCAGCGCCTTGATCGTGAAGTCGCGATCGGGATGGGCGGTTAAAGTCGGGAGATGCAAGGGATCGGAAAAGCTCTCGGTCGTGGAAAGCGCGATATCGACCCGTGCCGGCCGGTCGAGCCGTGTCCAGACCATCCCGGACCGGAAATCGACATCGCCTGACTGCACGCCGTGGCTGAAGACAGGCGCGCTGCGGTGACGGGCATAGTAGGGCATGCCCAGCCCGGCCCCCGAGGAGAGCCCGAAGGCGCCGGTTCCAAAAAGAAAGTTTCGACGTGTCAGCATTGCGCGATCCGCTCGGTTCGGGCTGAAGAGCCAACCCGAACCGAGAGTCGCAGACGGGCGTGACACCCGCATGCCGCGCGTGTGACGCGACGGCTACAATTTGACCAAGACCCGGTGACACCGTCGACGGGAAACCTGGCGTTTCAGGCCGCAAGCCCCTTCTTGACCAGCATGGCTTCCGCGCTCGGCATCTTGCCGCGGAAAGCCCGGTAGGTTTCCTCCGGATCGATGGAACCGCCGACGGAATAGACATGATCCGCAAGCCGCTTGGCCATGTCGGGATTGAAGACGTCTCCGGTTTCCTGAAACGCGGAGAAGGCATCCGCGTCCAGCACTTCCGACCACATGTAGGAATAGTAACCGGCGGAATAGCCATCCCCGGCAAAGACATGCTGGAAGTGGGGCGATGCGTGACGCATGGTGATGGAATGCGGCAGACCGATCTGGCTCAGAACGGCTGCCTGTACGGCCATCGGGTCTTTGGGCGGTTCCATCGTATGAAAGGCCATGTCGACCAAAGCAGAGGCCGTGAACTCGACCGTGGCAAAGCCGGAATTGAACGTCCGGGCAGAGAGCACCTTGTCCAGCAGCGCCTGGGGCATGGGTTCGCCGGTTTTTTCATGCAACGCATAGCGCGACAGGATTTCGGGAACCGTCAGCCAGTGTTCATAGAGCTGCGAGGGGAGCTCCACGAAATCCCGCGACACGGACGTTCCAGAAACGGAAGGATAGCGCACGTTGGACAGCATGCCATGCAAGGCATGACCGAACTCATGGAACAGGGTGCGGGCGTCGTCGAGCGAAAGAAGGGCCGGCTGGCCTTCCGCAGGCTTGGCGAAATTGCAGACATTGTAGATGATCGGGATCTCGCCATCGGCACCGCTGGCAAGGCGCATCCGGTGCTGAGACTGGAAAGCGCTCATCCACGCGCCGGAGCGTTTCGAGGCGCGCGCAAAGTAATCCCCGAGGAAAAGGGCCTTCAGTTTGCCGGATGCGTCGTGGATCTCGAAGGTCCGGACATCGGGGTGATAGGCTTCTATCCCCTTCACTTCGCGTGCAGAAATGCCGAACAGCCGGTGGGCGACATCGAAGCAGGCTTCGATGATCCGCTCCAGCTGAAGATAGGGCTTCAGCTCCGCCTCGGAAAAATTGAAGCGCTCGGCTCGCAGTTTCTCCGCATAGTAACGCCAGTCCCACGGCATGATCGGATGGTTTTGGCCCTCCCGTCGGGAAAGCGCCTCAAGGTCGGCCTCTTCCTCTTTCGCCCGGGCGACAGCCTTTTCCCAAACCTGCCTCAGCAGCCCGTTTACCGCACCGGGTGTCTTCGCCATCGTATCGTCGAGCTTCAGCGCGGCATAGTTTTCGTAGCCCAGAAGGCGGGCCTTCTCCGCGCGCAATGCCAGCATTTCGGTCATCAAAGGCCGATTGTCCGTTTCGCCGGATTGTTCGCCGCGCGCCACCCAGGCCTTGAAGGCCTGCTCGCGCAGGGCACGATGGGGGCAAAATGTCAGGAAGGGTTCGATGATGGACCGCGAAAGGGTCACCGCATGTTTGCCCTCTTCTCCCCTTTCGGTTGCCGCTCCCTGCATCGCTCCCAGAAGGAAATCAGGCAGGCCCCTCAGATCATCGCTCTTGTCGAGAAAAAGGCACCAGCTCTTCTCATCCGAAAGCACATTCTGCCCGAACCGTGCACCGAGCCCGGCAAGCTTTTCGTTGATGTCGGCAAGGCGCTCCTGCTGGGGGCCGGGGAGTTTGGCGCCGGATTTCACAAATCCCTTCCAGTGTCGTTCCAGCACGCGGCGCTGCTCTTTATCCAGCCCGAGGCTGTCCCGCTGTTCCCAGAGGGCATCAATCCGGGCAAAAAGCGCCGCATTCATGCCGATCCGCGAATAATGGCGGGACATCAGCGGCGCAATCTCCCGCTCATGTGCCTGGATATCGCTATTGGTATGAGCGCCAGCCCGATTCCAGAAAAGTGAAGACACCCGGGACAGACTGTCGCCAGCCACTTCGAGCGCCTCAATCGTGTTGCCGAAAGTCGGGGCATCCGCCTGGCTGGCAATCGCTTCGATTTCGGTATCATGCGCTGAGAAGGCTGCGTCGAAGGCCGGCTTGAAGTCAGCAATCGCGATCTTGTCAAAACGCGGAAGTCCGTGAAGGCCGGACCAAACGAAAATTTCCCTGTTCACGCTTTCGGACACGCCGATCATCCTTCCTGCCTGTGATTCCTGTCCCTTTATAAGGGTCAAGACCGCGCTTTCCTATGCCCGGACTTGGGATGCCGGGACCGTTCAGCGTCGGTCTTTCGGGCCAGCCGAACCTGAATTGGCTGGAAGGGACCTTGCCAGCCGATCTGCGGCGTGCAGGGTGGTTGACCAAAAGTCTTTCCGACCCAGATTGGCCTCGTGACCCCGCAACACGCAAGACAGACCATGCCTCAATCCTCCATGACCGAAAAGCGCACGAGTCTGATCGGTGCGCTGCTGACGGCGCTCGGCCCAATCGCAATGGCGATGTATACACCCACCATGCCCCGGCTGGTGGAGGTCTTCTCCACGACCGAATCCGCCATCAAGATGAGCCTGTCCCTCTATTTCGCCGGTTTCGCGATCGCCCAGCTGGTCGGAGGGCCTCTCTCCGATGCCATCGGCCGACGCAAGGCCACGCTGCTTTTTCTGGCAATCTTCATCTCCGGCAGCATCATCGCCGCTTTCGCCGGCAGTATCGGCCTGCTGCTGGCGGGCCGTCTGGTGCAAGGCATCGGGGCCTCTATCGGGGCAGCGGTCGCGCGCGCCATCGTGCGGGATCAGTTTACCGGCCAGGAGGCTGCCCGGATCATGAACACGATCGGGATCATGCTGGCCATCGGCCCCGCGCTTGCCCCGACGCTGGGCGGTTTGCTGCTGGCAAGCTTCGGCTGGCAGTCGGTCTTTCTGGCACTGTTGGCCTTCGGCGTGATCGCAGCCCTGACGGTCTTCTTTCTCCTGAAGGAGACCGCCAGACCCGATCCCACGCTCGCCCGGCCGGACCGGCTTGCCCGCGCCTATGGGCGGCTGCTTCTCGATATCCGCTTCGCCTCCGGATCGCTTGTCCTGATGGGAACGATCGGGGCGCTTTACGCCCAATCGACCATGCTACCCTTTATCCTGATCCGGATGGTGGGGCTTAGCCCGACCCAGTTCGGCATTGGAATGCTCGCACAAACGGGATCCTATTTCCTTGGATCGGTCGCCTTGCGGTTCGCCGCGCCGCGTCTCGGCGGCCATGGTTCGGCCCTGCTAGGGCTCTGCTTCACGCTGGCAGGGGCCTGCGCCATGCTGGTATCCACCCATTTCATGACACCGGATTATCTGACCATCATGGTTCCGGTTGCGCTCTGCACCTTCGGCCTCGCCATGATCAGCCCCCATGTGGTGACGGCAACCCTGGCTCCCTTCCCGGAAGTAGCAGGCTCCGCATCTGCGCTGATGGGCTTCATCCAGATGGGCGGAGGTTTTGTCGCAGGCTCGCTCGCAGCCTGGATCGGCACCCCGCTGCAAGCCTTTGGTCTCATCATTCCCGCCATGGAGCTGCTGGCGGTCGCCAATTATGCGCTCCTTGTCCTCGTCAGCCGCAGCCGGGGTTCGAAGAGCTTTGGTTGACCATCGGCCACCCATGAAAAAGCCACCCGTCCGGGGGACGGGTGGCTTACAAAAACCGGGTGAAGGTTATCAGCCCTTGCGGTTGCGCTTGCCCAGCGTGCGAAGACGCAGGGCATTCAGCTTGATGAAGCCGGCCGCATCCTTCTGGTCATAGGCACCCTGGTCGTCTTCGAAGGTCACGAGCGCATCCGAATAGAGCGACTTTTCGCTTTCGCGGCCAACCACCATGACATTGCCCTTGTAGAGCTTGAGCGTCACTTCACCTTCCACATGTTCCTGGCTCTTGTCGATGAGGGCCTGCAGCATTTCACGCTCGGGCGAGTACCAGAAGCCGTAATAAATCAGTTCGGCATATTTCGGCATCAGCTCATCCTTCAGGTGAGCGGCGCCCCGGTCCAGGGTGATCGACTCGATCGCCCGATGGGCGGCAAGCAGGATGGTGCCGCCGGGCGTTTCATAGACGCCGCGCGACTTCATGCCCACAAAGCGGTTTTCGACGAGATCGATGCGGCCGATGCCGTTATCGCGACCGTAATCATTGAGCTTTGCGAGAAGGGTTGCCGGGCTCATCCGCACGCCATTGATCGAAACCGCATCGCCCCGCTCGAAGCCGATCTTGATGACGGTTGCCTGGTCGGGAGCGGCTTCCGGAGAGATGGTGCGCATATGCACATATTCCGGAGCTTCGACGGCAGGGTTTTCCAGAACCTTGCCTTCGGAGGACGAGTGCAGCAAGTTTGCATCGACCGAGAAGGGCGCTTCGCCCTTTTTGTCCTTGGCTACGGGAATCTGGTGCTTCTCGGCGAAATCGAGCAGGTCGGTGCGGCTCTTGAACGACCAGTCCCGCCAGGGTGCGATGATCTTGATATCGGGGTTCAGCGCATAGGCGGAAAGCTCGAAGCGAACCTGGTCGTTCCCCTTGCCGGTAGCTCCATGCGCGATGGCGTCGGCGCCGGTCTTTGCAGCGATGTCGATCAGATGCTTGGAGATCAGCGGACGGGCAATGGAGGTGCCCAGCAGATAAACGCCTTCATAAACGGCATTGGCGCGGAACATCGGGAAGACGAAATCCCGCACGAACTCCTCGCGAACGTCCTCGATGTAGATTTCCTTGATGCCAAGCATCTCGGCCTTCTTGCGTGCGGGCTCGAGCTCTTCGCCCTGCCCCAGATCGGCGGTAAAGGTCACGACCTCGGCGCCCAGCTCCGTCTGGAGCCACTTCAGGATGATCGAGGTGTCGAGACCGCCGGAATAGGCCAGAACGACCTTCTTGACTTGCTTGTGCGATGCCATGGTGAGGATCCGTATACAGGGGGACGGATGGACCGCCCGTTGCCAAATTTCGGCGGCACTTTTAGCGAGATTGCGGGAAGGCGCAAGTGCGGAATGGTCACGCCTGACGTTTGACAGGTCGGCATCGGACCCCATAATTCCCCTGATGTCCCTCAGGAGGAGTTCCATGCCCTATTCCGCAATCCGTCCCGGCCATACCGCTGTCGTCACCGGCGCCGCGTCCGGCATTGGCCTGGCTGCAGCCCGATCCTTCGCCCGGTCCGGCATGAAAGTGGTCCTGGCCGATATTTCCGAGGCACAGCTGGAGCAGGCCCGCATGCTCGTCGCTGCGGACGCCGGAACGGATGACGACGTCCTGGCCGTAAAGACCGACGTCGCCAGCCTGGCCTCCGTGGAGGGTCTCCGCGACACGGTTCATGCCCGTTTCGGCAAGGTTCACGTGCTGATGAACAATGCAGGCATCCAACCCGGCAGCAGCCTTTTCGGGCCGCAGGATGGGTGGGATCGGGTTCTCGGCGTCAATCTCATGGGCGTGATCAACGGAAGCCGCGCCTTCGGCCCGTCGATGCTTGCGCATGGTGAGCCCGGAATGATCATCAACACGGGGTCGAAACAGGGCATCACCACGCCCCCGGGCGACCCGGCCTATAATGTGTCAAAGGCAGGCGTAAAGGCTTTTACCGAAGCCCTGGAACACGACTTGCGCAATCGCGAGGGCGCGACCCTGTCGGCGCACCTGCTGATTCCGGGCTTTGTCTACACGCCGCTCACCGCCAATGGGCGCACGGAAAAGCCGGCGGGCGCGTGGACACCCGAACAAACCGTGGATTTCATGCTGGAAAGCCTGGCACGGGGTGATTTTTACATACTTTGTCCGGACAACGAGGTCAGCCGCCCGCTGGATGAGAAGCGTATATACTGGGCCGCGCATGATATCATCGAGAACCGGCCACCCCTTTCTCGCTGGCATAAGGATCATGCCGACAGTTTCACGGCCTTTCTGAAGAGATGAAGGGACAATAGAAGCGCTTTACAGACCGGCGGGAATGTGGGACCAGTCGCGGAAATCTCCCTTCAGGTGTGCCATGGAATTCATCCCGTCCCTTGCAACGCTTCTGACCTTCTCCGCAGCCTCCGCGCTTCTCGCCGCAACGCCGGGGCCGGACATGACGCTCTCCATCGGCCGGGCCCTGAAGGATGGGCGCGGCGCCGGACTTGCCGTCATCGCAGGCACCAATGTGGGGCTCATCGTTCATACCTGCCTGGTGGCTTTCGGTCTTTCGGCGCTGATCGTCGCGTCACCGCTGGCTTTTACCATCCTGAAGACGGGGGGAGCGGGCTATCTCGCCTGGCTGGCCATCCAGGCCGTTCGCAAGGGATCCAACTTCGTCATCGCCGATATGAGCCGGCCGAAGGAGACCCTCACCTCGGCAGCACTGAACGGTTTCTGGGTCAATTTGCTGAACCCGAAGATCATCATTTTCTTCATGACCTTCCTGCCGCAGTTCATCAGCGCCGATGATCCCCACGTGACCGGAAAGCTGCTCTTCCTGGGCCTCTGGTTCATCGTCGTATCCCTGCCGATCGTCATCGGCATCGTTCTGGCGGCAGACAGGCTCTCCGCCTGGCTGACGGGAAACCGCAAGGTCCTGCGCGCCATCGACTATACGTTCGCCGGTGTCTTCTCCCTTTTCGCCGTCAAGATCCTGATGACCCACAGCCGTTAAGACGGCCTGTCGGCGCGGGATTTACTCGTCGTCCTCGCCGTGGCCGGCAATCATCATGGCTTCGAAGGCCATGCGCTCGGTCTTCTTCATCCGCTCGGATTCGGATTTCAGCTGGCCGCAAGCCGCCAGGATATCCCGCCCCCGCGGTGTGCGGATCGGCGAGGCATAGCCGGCATTATTGATGAAATCGGCAAACTTTTCGATCTGCTCCCAGTCGGAGCACTGATAGTTCGTGCCCGGCCACGGATTGAAAGGAATGAGATTGATTTTCGCGGGTACGCCCTTGAGCAACTGAACCAGCCCCTTGGCGTCTTCCAGACTGTCGTTGATGTCCTTCAGCATGACATATTCGAACGTGATCCGACGGGCATTAGAAAGACCGGGATAGGCCCGGCAGGCCTCGATCAGTTCCTTGAGGGGGTACTTCTTGTTGATCGGCACGAGGATGTCGCGCAGGTCATCGCGCACCGCATGGAGCGAAATCGCCAGCATCACACCGATTTCCTCACCGGTGCGATAGATTTCCGGCACCACGCCGGAGGTAGAAAGCGTGATACGACGCTTGGACAGGGAAAGCCCGTCTCCGTCGGAGGCAATCAGGAGCGCCTTTTTGACCGCCTCGAAATTATAAAGCGGCTCGCCCATCCCCATCATGACGATATTGGTGATCTTGCGCCCTTCGGCCGGCACCATCGCCCCCACCGGCGTATCCCGATCCGGGAAATCGCCGAGCCGGTCCCTGGCCAGCAGAAGCTGGGAAAGAATTTCCTCCGCCGTCAGATTGCGGACCAGTTTCTGCGTCCCCGTATGGCAGAAGGAACAGGTAAGCGTGCACCCGACCTGGCTTGAGATGCACAGCGTCCCGCGACCCTCTTCGGGAATGTAGACCGTCTCCACCTCGACGGGCCGTCCTGCGCCGCGAGGCGGATAGCGCAACAGCCATTTCCGGGTGCCGTCATTGGAAATCTGTTCCTCGACGATCTCCGGGCGGCCGATGGAAAAATTCTCCCGCAACATGCTGCGCATGTCCTTCGCCACATTCGTCATCTGGTCGAAGTCCGAAATGCCGCGAACATAGAGCCAGTGCCAGATCTGGCTGACGCGCATCTTGATCTGCCGCTCCGGAATACCGCGCTCCCTCAGGGCCTCGGCCATGTCTTCGCGAGTCATGCCGATCAACGTCGGCAAGGGGCTGTAGGCCGCCCGTCCGGAGAGGGTTGCGGGCGAAAACGTCCCGGTCTGGATATCGGTCACGGTCATCTGCTTTTTCCAAGAAACTGCGGTCCGCCAGGGGGACCAACGTGTATCCTCGGGGGCGTCATCCGCTCGAGGACAAGGGCTTTGCCCTGATTTCGAGGGGCTTTAGCATCAAAATTGGCCTGCGTCATCCCCGCTGGCTCACAGGCATGAAAAAAGGCCGGTTGCCCGGCCTTTCAGGAGGGAATGCCTTGACGGCTTACTTGCAGCTTTCGATCTGCTTCAGCGCTGCGGAAATACCCTGCAGGGAATAGGCGTAGCTGGTCGGCGTGCCCTTTCGGGACTGGGCGCTGACCGTCATGGCCTTGCCCGTCTTCATCGCCATGACCAGAGCCGGCTCTTCTGCCGCATTTTCCACCCAGGCAGCCTTGTCCTTGGTAAACATCACGAAGGTCTTGTTGTCGATCTGGACATTCACCTTGGATCCTTCCTTCAGCGTATAGCCCATCATTGCCTGCGGCTCGTAGGAGATGTTCTGGCCGGGGCGCTGGGAAACGATGAAGAAAACTTCCCCATGGTCCACATTGGCGGGCTCCTTCGCGGTCGGCACCGAAAGCACGTAGCACACCGTTCCACCGTTCGACTTGTAGGAATAGGCACCCCACGCCTTGAACTGCTGGATGCGGGTCGGCGCCTGTGCAAAGGCTACGCCTGCGCTGGCCAGGACGAGGGTGAGAGCAGTTGCGAGACGTTTTACAGACATGATTTCCTGCCGGTTACGGGGCCACCCTCGCGCAAAGCCGCACGGGGAGCCGAAACTATGAGCCGATTCCATTTAATTAGACTTAATTCACCTTAACAAAACGTGAACCCGCACGCGACTTTCCGTTAAAGCGTCTCGAAAGAAGCCAGAAAGCCTGTCCTGTCGCCACGTCCGGATAGGGCTGGAACATACGTCGACATTCTCAAGCCAATGAATGGGGCAAGAGTTGGGCTCACAGCCCGGAAGGTTCGGTCTGATCGGCGAGCGCCCGGTCGGCCGAGGCGTAGTGATCCTCACGCATATGGCCACGGACCATGGCGATCGCCGTGGTCAGCACGGCCAGGTCATCGCTAAATCCGATCACCGTGAAAATATCGGGAATGGCATCGAACGGGAGGATGAAATAGGCAAGCGCCGCAAGAAGGATTCCCTTAACCCGGCGCGGCGTTGCCGGATCCGTCGCGCAGTAATAGGCCGCGACGGCATCGCGCGCGAAGGGAATATGCCGGGCGGACTTCTTCAGAACCGTCCAGAATTTCCGCCGCACCGTCTTTTCCCGGCGGCCGATCGTCTCGTCATCGCCCGGAAGAAGAATTTCGCCATATTTGATGTCGTCCATGGGACTGGGCACCTTCTGTGACTATCCGCAGGCAGATATGGTGCTTCAGGGTGGTTTTTGCAAATCCGGAAAGATGATTCCGCGGGCGGGGGAGCCAGATCAGATCCCGCGCTTGGCTGCGGCGCGGTTCATCATCACCGCCATATGCACATCGAAATCGGTAATGCTGCCCGTCGCATGGGTCGTCAGCAGCACATCCACTTTCCCATAGACATTCGACCATTCGGGATGATGGTTGATCTTCTCCGCGAGAAGAGCCGCTTCCGTCATGAAGCTGAAGGCATCGGCAAAATTCTTGAACTGGTAGGCCCGCTTCAGGGCGCGGCCATTCTCGGTCAGCGACCAGCCGGGCAGGCTCTCCAGCGCCGCCTGAATGGCCGGAAGATCGAGCATGGCATATTCAGGCGTGCGGGAACGGGGAACGGTCATGGATGCAGGGTCGCCTCCGGTGTCGGCGTGTGAGAGACCTCCCGCAACGAGAAGACTTCTTCGGTGATGTAGGGTCCCCCGCCCACCGACTCGCGTGATGAGAGAAGCACGAAACGGGAAACGGTAAAGGCCGCCGTCAGAAAATTGCTGCGCTCCTGAAGGTAGTGCACGACATCGTCGACGCGGGAAGATTTCAACCGGGCGAGCGTCACATGCGGAGAAAACTTTCGAGGATCAGGCGGCAAGCCGATGCGCTGGCCGATGCGCTCGATTTCCGCCTGCAGCGCGTACATTTCCGGATTATGCGTCACACCGGCCCAGACCGAATGGGGTTTCTTGGAGCCGAACGATCCGGTTCCCATCAGGTTCAGCTGAAATTCGGGCCTGTCGATGCGGTCGAGCCGGTCCACGATCTCGTCAGCGGTGCGGCCATCCACATCACCGAAAAACCGCAGCGTGATATGGTAATTTTCCACATCGATCCAACGGGCACCGGGAAGACCACCGCGCAAAAGGGAGAGGCTGAGCGCCGCCTGGCGCGGGATTTCGAGGGCAGTGAACAGTCTCGGCATATCGAGGCCTCCCCGAATCTATACAGTACGCATGCAGCGAATCATGCATGGTGAGAGTGTGCAATCCCTACTTTGCGCGTGGCTTTAGGGATTGCACAAAGGATTTGACCGCCGGCAGAGTTTTTTCCACCATCCGCTCCACGCCCTTCTCGTTGGGATGCATGCCGTCGGAAAGCTTGAGCGTCGCATCCATCACGATCGCATCCAGAAAAAAGGGATACAGGGAAACCCCCTCATCCCTCGCAAGTTCCGGATAGATCGGGTTGAAGGCGGCTGCATAATCCTGGCCCATGTTGGGCGGTGCGAGCATGCCGAACAGGATCACCGCAATGCCGCGTTTTTTGAGTTGGCCGATCATGGCCTTGAGATTGCTGCGGGTTTCGGCTGGAGAAAGACCCCGCAAGGCATCGTTGGCGCCGAGTTCCAGCAAGACGGCGTCCGTATCATCAGGGACGGTCCATTCCAGCCGAGCCAGTCCATCGGCGCTTGTGTCGCCGGAAACAGCTCCGTTTTCGATCTGCAGGTCAATGCCTTCAGCCTTCAGCGCCGCTTCCAGCTTGGCGGGATAGGCATGATCGGCCGGCAATTCATAGCCAGCCATAAGACTGTCCCCGAAGGCCACTATTTTTAGCGTTTTTGCCGCACTCGGCTGAAACCCGGCGCATAACAACAACGTCATCAAACAAATTCGGATCACCGCTTTAAACTGCATGAAGACCACCTTACCTAGGCGAAGGTGCCAACAGGGCCCGCCTTCAGACACATATAGGACCGCTGCCGGATGAGTGAAACGATCATCGAACTCAAAAACGCGGATTTGACTCTGGGAAGGGATGCCGCACGGGTTCATGTCCTGAAATCGGTCAATCTGTCCCTGGAAAAAGGCAGTGCGGTGGGCATCGTCGGACCGTCAGGGTCGGGTAAGTCCACCCTGCTGATGGTCCTTGCGGGCCTGGAGCGCCTGGACAGCGGAACCCTCCACGTGGACGGTGCCGCCCTGCATGCCATGACGGAAGATGCGCTGGCGGCGTTTCGCGGGCGGAAAATCGGCATTGTCTTCCAGTCCTTTCATCTGATCCCCAACATGACGGCCCTGGAGAATGTGGCAGTGCCGCTGGAACTGGCGGGAGCCCCCGATGCCTTCGCGCGGGCTGCGGAGGAACTGGCTGCCGTCGGCCTTGGCGAACGCCTCCACCATTATCCCGGCCAGCTATCCGGCGGGGAACAGCAAAGGGTGGCCATTGCACGGGCACTGGCGCCGGAACCGACGCTTCTCATCGCGGACGAGCCCACGGGCAATCTCGATGGCGAAACGGGTAGCAGGATTGCCGATCTGCTGTTTTCCAAACAGAAGGAACGGGGCATGACCATGCTTCTGGTCACCCACGACCCGGCCCTCGCCGCGCGCTGTCAACGCCAGGTGCATATGCTCTCCGGCAAGATTCTTGCAGCAGAATCGGTTCTCGAGAGGGAACCGGCATGAGATCATCGGCCTGGTCTATGGGACTTGCGCTCCGTTTCGCCCTCAGGGAAATGCGCGGCGGACTTCGGGGCTTCCTCGTCTTCATCGCCTGCATAGCCCTTGGAACCGGAGCCATTGCCGCGATCAACTCCATTTCGGCCACGGTCAGCCGAACGATGGAAACCGAAGGCAGGCAGCTGTTGGCAGGCGACATTCGCTTCGAATTGACCAACCGCCAGACAAAGCCGGACGAACAGGACTGGCTGGTGAAGAACGGGACCCTGTCCCACAGCACCACGCTTCGCTCGATGGTGCGCAAGGCGGATGGCAGCGATCAAGCCTTGGCCGAGCTCAAGGCCGTCGATGACGCCTATCCCCTTTATGGCACCGTGAAGACGGAACCCTCGGGCGAGCTGGGGACCCTTCTGGCCAAGGATACCAAAGGGACGTTCGGTGCACTGGCGCAACAGGGCCTGCTCGACAGGCTTGCCATCAGGGTCGGCGATCAAGTCCTGCTCGGGAACATTCCGGTGCGAATATCCGCCCTGCTCGATAATGAGCCGGATGCGGTTTCTGAAGGTTTCGGCTTTGCCCCTCGCCTGCTTCTCTCGGACGAAGCTCTGAAGGAAACAGGCCTTGTACAGGTCGGAAGCTTGACCAAGGAGGCTTATCGTCTTCGTCTTCCTGCGGGCACCGATCCCGTTGCCCTTGCAAAAGCAGCGGACCGGGCCTTCCCCGACGCTGGCTGGTCGGTTCGCAACAGTCGCAATGCGGCCCCATCGCTGGCAGAGAACATCGACCGCTTCACCCAGTTTCTCACGCTCGTGGGATTGACCGCGCTGATTGTCGGCGGGGTCGGGATAGGCAATGCCGTCCGCGCCTATCTGGAGTCGCGCCACTCCACCATTGCCACCTTCAAATGCCTTGGCGCACCTGCGGGTCTCATATCCTCGATCTACTTCTTGCAGGTCATGCTTGTTTCCCTGATCGGGATCGGGATTGGACTGGCGATCGGGATTGCCGCGCCCGTCCTCGCCATGCCCTATCTGGAAACCATCCTCCCGGTAGACAGCAGTTTCCGCATCTTCCCCTCCGCTCTGGCCCTGGCAACCGGCTTTGGACTGATCACCACTGTTGCTTTCTCCATCCTGCCCCTCGGCGCGGCACGGCGCATCTCCGCCGTTACCCTGTTTCGGGATGGCGATGCGGCACCGGCAGGCTGGCCCGCATGGCGTGACCTGCTCTCGCTGGCAGCGGCCCTCGCGATCCTGGCTGCTTTGGCGATTTATACGGCCGCAGACCGTCGTATCGCCCTCAATGCCCTTGTCGCCATAGCCATCGGATTTGCGGCCCTGCGCCTTGTCGGGCGCGGGGTGCAGACCCTGGCGCGGCGGTTTCCGCGGGTTCGCTCCACCTCTCTGCGCATGGCAATCGCCAATATTCATCGGCCGGGGGCTCTGACCGGGCCGGTCGTCCTCTCTCTGGGTCTCGGTCTGGCGCTGCTGGTGGGGCTTTCGCTGATCGATGTCAATTTGCGCTCGCAGCTGACAGGCGCGCTTGCCCAGAAGGCGCCGAACTTTTTCTTTCTGGATATTCAATCCCGGGAGAAGGATGCCTTTGCATCGCTTCTCGCCGAAAAAGCGCCGGGTGGCGAAATCAACGCCGTTCCGATGCTTCGCGGTCGTATCGTTGCGCTCAACGGAACCGACGTCGCCAAGGTTGCAGTGGCGCCTGAGGGCAAATGGGTTCTGAACGGAGATCGCGGCGTGACCTACGCGGACGCCATCCCGAACAATGCCCGTTTACGGGAAGGCAGCTGGTGGCCCCGGGACTACAGCGGTGAGCCGCTGGTTTCCTTTTCCGCCGAAGAGGCAGGGCAGCTTGGGCTGAAGCGCGGCGATACCGTGACGGTCAACGTGCTCGGGCGCCCGGTCACCGCCCGCATCGCCAATCTGCGAACGGTGGAATGGGACCGGATGTCGATCAATTTCGTCATGGTCTTCTCGCCCAACACCCTCAAGGGTGCCCCCCATGCCTGGCTTGCGACGATTACCAAACCCAACATGACGGCTGTCGAAGAGCGTGAATTGATGCGGGAGGCCGCCGCTCGCTATCCCGCTGTCACTTCCATCAGGGTCAAGGATGCACTCGACACCGTCGCTGAGCTTACGGGCCGTCTGGCCAATGCCATTCGGGCAGCGGCGGCCATTGCGCTCGTCACCTCCATTCTCGTGCTGTCAGGCGCCCTTGCCGCGGGCAACCGGGCCCGGTTGCATGATGCGGTGGTGCTGAAGACGCTCGGTGCCACACGCGGAATGCTGATCAGGACCTATGTCCTGGAATATGGACTGCTCGGAGCTTCCACGGCTCTGTTCGCCGCCATGTCCGGAGGATTTTCGGCCTGGTATGTGGTCAGCCGCATCATGAAGCTGCCCTTTGCCATCGATGGCATCACGCTGGCGGCGACATTGGCCATCGGCCTCTGCATCACCGTGGGCATCGGCCTGGCCGGCACCTGGCGTATTCTGGGGCAGAGGGCCGCGCCGCATCTGCGAGAACTGTAGTCTTTGCCCATCGCATGAGAATCGGAACGAAACCACTTGTAAGTGTTTCGACACCACCTCATATTGCCATCAGACATGCTGTGGCTCCGCCAGAAGCCGTTTCGATCATGAAACCGCGCCGGAGCTTTCAAAGAGGATAAAATGGCTGATCTTCGCGACTTCCCTAACCGCACGGCTGGTGCCCAGACGGGGGCGGTAATCGATGAGGGCCTGCGCAGCTATATGCTGAAGGTCTACAACCTGATGGCGCTTGGCCTGGCGATCACTGGCATTGCGGCCTATGGCACCTTTGCGGCGGCCTTCGGGCCTGACGGTCCGACGGCCTTCGGCATGGCGATTTATGCAAGCCCGCTGCGCTGGGTCGTCATGCTCGCGCCGCTCGCCATGGTGTTCTTCCTGAGCTTCCGGATTCATTCCATGAGCGTCTCGGCAGCCCAGACCACCTTCTGGATCTATGCAGCGCTTATGGGCCTGTCCCTGTCGTCCATATTCGTGGTCTATACCGGCCAGAGCATCGTGCAGACCTTCTTCGTGACAGCGGCCTCCTTCGGCGCGCTTTCTCTTTACGGTTATACCACGAAGCGTAACCTTTCGGCGATGGGTTCCTTCCTGATCATGGGCCTGTTCGGCCTGCTGATCGCCACGGTCGTCAATATTTTCCTGGCATCCTCGGCGCTGAACTTCGCCATCTCGGTCGTGGGCGTGCTCGTCTTCGCGGGCCTGACTGCCTGGGACACCCAGAAGATCAAGGAAGCCTATTATGAGGCTGACAGTGCCGACATGGCCGGTCGCAAGGCGATCATGGGCGCCCTGCAGCTTTACCTCGACTTCGTCAACCTCTTCCTGTTCCTGCTTCGCTTCCTCGGCAATAGCCGTAACTGAGCCGCGAGCGACAGCACCGAATACAAAAGGCGGCCTTTGGCCGCCTTTTCCATGGGAAGATTGCCTGTCCCGGTCCGGGGTTCACGGATCGACCAGCTTCAGGACCTTGTCGAAAACCTTCAGCACCTGCTTCAGGTCATGCCCCCTCTTCAAGATGAGGCCATGGGTATTGGTGACCGAATAGGCGCCCTGCTTTGCCGCAAGCTTCGGATTCTTTTCGATCCGGTACAGAGGCATTTCCCCCGACCGCTTGAATACGGAAAAAACCGCCCGATCCTTCAAGTGGTCGATCGCATAGTCCTTCCACTCCCCTTCACCTACCATGCGACCGTAAATCCAGAGAATCATGTCGAGTTCGCGCCGGTGAAAGGTCACCGGCATCGGATCCCGGCTCTGACGGTACTCCCTGAGGTCAACGACCACGGGCGCGGAATCATCTCCGCCCGCGCCGCGCCCTTCGAAATTCAGATCATCAGCCATAGCCGCTCTTGGTCCGCCAAGTCTCACGACATCTGTATGACAGTTTGCCTCAGACACGACAAAAAGCAAGTCGCCATCGAACGGGCACCCATTTTCGGAAATGCCCCATTCATGCCGAATGGCTGCCGCAATGCTCTGTCATTGGATCAGAAGCCGGTTTGGCGTATCAGAACCGGTTCCGGTCCGGCCTCACCCTTCCCAGCCCAGTCGTGGCCGGACCGGCCCTTCAGCTCGCGGGGATGGGCACAAGGGCGCCACCGCGGATCGGCCCGAGCGCACCGTCACTGCCTTCCGTCTGCAGCAGGATGGCAGCCCGCTCCTTGCCCGGCTTGCCCAGCATATCCACCGGCAACTGGATCTTCAGCTCATCCCCTTCCCACATGCCGATCGTTTCAAGGGAAGAAACGACATTATGGTAGGAGATCGTCTTGCCGGCGTTTTCGCCCTTTTCGATGCGCACATCGAGACGCGGGGTAAAATAGGCAATCACCACATGGGCGTCTCCGCGACCCGGCGCGATGCCGATGCGGATGCAATCATCGTCGAGGGTCACGGTAATCGGCACATCGGGCGCCTGCCTGTCGCTGGCCAATGCACCGATCTGCTGCTCGATGCCGCGTAGATCGCCCCCGTTCAAATGCATGCGCCCATTGACGACGGCCTGGGGGGTGTAGACGTTCGATCGCTTCAGGCCCGCCGCATAGTCATACTGACGACGGGTATTTTCCGGCGTACTCAACGTGTCTTTCCAACCGAGATAGTTCCAGTAATCAACATGATAGGAAAGGGCGATGACGGAGGTGTCATGCGCCAGCTTCTCGAAAGCGGCATCGGCCTTCGGGCACGATGAACAGCCCTGCGAAGTAAACAGCTCGACAACACCCTTGGGCGTCACGGCGTCCGCAGCGCTCGCCATCGAGGCGAACGGCAGGACTGCCATCAGCAATGTCATCATGACTGTTCTTTTCATGGTCCCTTTCCGGAAGGCAGGAAAGCACGGCGATAGGCTTTCTGTCGGCATGGGCACCCAGAAGGGACGATCCCTGCCAGCCTTCATGCCTCATACAGCTTTCCACGCCTTGCGAAAAGTCACGTTCGGGTGAGATGGAAAAAGGGGCCGGATCTTTCCGATCCAGCCCCTTTTCAGCTCACTGCAAAACCTGGGCTCAGGCTGCGAGATCGCGCAGAACGGTCTGCAGAATGCCGCCATTGTTCACATAGGTGACCTCATCGAGCGTATCGATGCGGCAGAGGATCGGAACCTCCTTCACCGTGCCGTCACCATAGGTGATCTTGGCGATCTTCTTCTCGCGCGGCTTGATGTTCTCGAGGCCTTCGATGGTCACGAGTTCATCGCCCTTCAGGTTGAGGCTCTGCCAGTTCGTGCCTTCCTCGAAACAGAACGGGATGACGCCCATGCCGACGAGGTTGGAGCGATGGATGCGCTCGAAGGACTGCGAGATCACGGCGCGGACGCCGAGTAGGTTGGTGCCCTTGGCCGCCCAGTCGCGCGAGGAACCGTTGCCATATTCGACACCGGCGAAGATGACGAGCGGAACGCCCTCGGCCTTGTACTGCATGGCCGCATCGTAGATCGACATCTCTTCCTTGGACGGATAGTGGATGGTGTAGCCACCTTCCTTGCCGTTCGGGCCGAGCATGTGGTTGCGGATGCGGATATTGGCAAAGGTACCGCGCATCATGACCTCATGGTTGCCACGACGCGTGCCGTACTGGTTGAAGTCGGCGACACCGACGCCATTGCCCATCAGGTAGGCGCCAGCTGGAGACTGAGCCTTGATCGAGCCGGCCGGGGAAATATGGTCGGTGGTGATCTTGTCCCCGAAGAGGCCAAGAACGCGGGCACCCTTGATATCGGTGACACCGGCGCCGGTCTTGCCCATGCCCACGAAGTAAGGCGGGTTCTGCACATAGGTCGAGCTGTCTTCCCAGGCATAGGTCTGGCCAGCAGGCACGTTCACCGCCTGCCAGTTGGCATCGCCCTTGAAGACGTCGGCATACTTCGTTTCGTAAAGCTCACGGGTCACATACTTCATGATGAAGTCCTGGATCTCGTGCGAGGTCGGCCAGATGTCCTTCAGATAGACAGGGTTGCCGTTCTGGTCTTCACCGATCGGCTCGCGGGTCAGGTCCTTCTGGACGGTACCCGCCAGGGCATAGGCGACGACGAGCGGAGGGGAGGCGAGATAGTTCGCCTGCACATCCGGCGAGACGCGGCCTTCGAAGTTGCGGTTGCCGGAGAGTACGCCGGCAGCAATCAGGCCCTTGTCGTTGATGGTCTTGGAGACCGGTGCCGGCAGCGGACCGGAGTTACCGATGCAGGTGGTGCAGCCGAAGCCGACCAGGTTGAAGCCGAGGGCGTCGAGATCCTTCTGCAGGCCAGACTTTTCCAGATATTCGCCAACGACCTGCGATCCCGGTGCCAGCGAGGTCTTCACCCAGGGCTTGGACTTCAGGCCCTTGGCCACCGCATTGCGGGCGAGCAGGCCGGCAGCGATCAGAACCGAGGGGTTGGACGTGTTGGTGCAGGAGGTGATGGCGGCAATGGTGACGTCGCCATGGCCGAGATCGAAATCCGTGCCTTCGACCGGATAGCGGTTCGAAAGCTGGCCGGGCTTCTTGTAGTCGTTTTCAAGCGCAGTCGCGAAACCGGCTGCGATATTCTCCAGCGCGACGCGGCCTTCCGGGCGCTTCGGGCCGGCCATGGCCGGAACCACGTCGCCCAGGTCGAGTTCGAGCGTGTCGGTGAAGACGAGGTCCGAGCCATCGCTATCGCGCCACATGCCCTGCGCCTTGGAATAGGCTTCGACAAGCGCGATGCGGTCCTTCTTGCGGCCCGACATGGTGAGGTAGTTGATGGTTTCGCCATCGACTGGGAAGAAGCCGCAGGTCGCGCCATATTCCGGACCCATGTTGCCGATCGTCGCACGGTCGGCGAGCGACATGTGGTCGAGGCCGGGGCCGAAGAATTCGACGAACTTGGAGACCACGCCCTTCTTGCGCAGCATCTGCACGACCATCAGCACGAGGTCGGTTGCGGTCACGCCTTCCTTGAGCTTGCCGGTCAGGCGGAAGCCGATGACTTCGGGCAGCAACATGGAAACCGGCTGGCCGAGCATGGCAGCTTCCGCCTCGATGCCGCCCACGCCCCAGCCCAGAACGCCAAGACCGTTGATCATGGTCGTGTGGCTGTCGGTGCCGACGCAGGTATCGGGATAGGCGATGGTCTCGCCATCCTCGTCCTTGGTCCAGACCGTCTGGCCGAGATATTCGAGGTTGACCTGGTGACAGATGCCCGTGCCCGGGGGAACCACACGGAAGTTCTTGAACGCCTGCTGGCCCCACTTCAGGAAGCGATAACGCTCGCCGTTGCGCTGATATTCGAGTTCGACGTTGCGGGCGAAGGCCTGCGGCGTGCCGAATTCGTCGACAATGACCGAATGGTCGATGACGAGGTCAACGGGAACGAGCGGGTTGATCTTCTCCGGATCGCCACCGAGCGACACCATGGCATCGCGCATGGCGGCGAGATCGACGACGGCGGGCACGCCGGTGAAATCCTGCATCAGCACGCGGGCCGGGCGATAGGCGATTTCCGCTTCGGCCTTGCCCTTGTCGTTCAGCCAGGCGGCAATGCTCTCGATGTCGGCCTTGGTCACGGACCGGCCGTCTTCGTTGCGCAGCAGGTTCTCCAGAAGAACCTTCATCGAGTAGGGAAGCTTGGATACGCCGGCAAGACCGTTCGCCTCAGCCTTGGGCAGGCTGTAATAGACGTATTCCTTGCCATCCACAGTAAGCGTCGAACGGCAATTGAAGCTGTCGAGTGATTTGGACACGAGTGACCCCGTTTCGTCTGATAGCCAACACAGTCGTGCGAACGCCCATGCACTTGATGCACATCAGGATGCGGGTGCGACCATTTCCGCTGTCCGCACGTGAGGGAGGACCCCAAGTTCGGCGGAAGGATGAGAATCACGCCGGCCGCTGGCGTGGTTGCGTGCCTTATAAATAATTTCGTACATAGGTGCCAGATGAACGAAGGTCCAATCCGGACATTTTTAAAGAATCGCAGTTTCCGAAAGGTAGACGTGCCCCATGCGGCTGATCGCCGATACCCTCTCCGTCCGACGTGGTGACGACCTGCTTTTCTCCAATCTTTCCTTTGCCTTGGGAAGCGGCGAGGCGCTGGTGGTGACCGGCCGCAACGGCTCCGGCAAGTCCACCCTGTTGCGCACGGTGGCCGGCCTGATCACGCCCGAGACCGGGCGCGTGACGATATCGGGCGAAAACCTCGAATCAGGCCGTCGGGCAAGCGAGGCCAGCCACTATCTCGGCCACCGCAATGCAATGAAGCAGGAACTGACCGTTCGGGAGAATCTCGCCTTCTGGAAAGACTGGCTCGGGGATTTCCCCGGCGGAAGAGGAATGGAGATAGAGGAAGCGGCTGATGCCATCGGGCTTCCGGGCATCACCCATCTGCCCTTCGGCTATCTCTCGGCCGGCCAGCAGCGGCGCTTTGCCATGGCCAAGCTCCTCATCGCCCATCGTCCTGTCTGGATTCTGGACGAGCCGACTGCTGCCCTCGACGTCGCGGCGGACCAGCTCTTTGCCGGCCTCGTGACGAAGCATCTGGAAAAGGGAGGTCTCGTGCTGGCCGCCACCCACCAGCCGCTCGGCCTTGCCGATACACGGCGGCTCGAGATGAAGGGTTTCACCTATGCCGAGGAGCATGCCGCATGATGTCGCTCTTCGTCCGGGACATGAAGCTTGCCATACGGGCCGGCGGCGGCGCACTCATCGGCGTGCTCTTCTTCACGACCGTGGTGGCAGTGGTGCCTTTCGGCGTCGGCCCCGATCTCAATCTCCTCTCCCGCATCGGCCCTGCCATCGTCTGGATCGGCGCCCTGCTCGCTTCGCTACTGGGTCTTGACCGCCTTTTCCAGGCGGAACGCGATGACGGCTCGCTGGACCTGATGCTGATGCAGGAAACGCCGCTGGTGCTGACGGTCCTGATCAAGTGCCTTGCCCACTGGACCGCGACCGGACTGCCGCTCGTGCTTGCCTCGCCCTTGCTGGGCCTGTTCATGAACATGAACGAAGTGGCCATCGGGGCGGTCATGCTAACCCTTCTGGTCGGCTCTCCCGCCATAACCTTCATCGGCGCGGCCGGAGCGGCGGTTGCCGTCACCCTGCCCCGGGGTGGGCTCCTGGTCTCGATCCTCATCCTGCCACTGACGGTGCCCGTGCTGATCTTCGGTGTCAGCGCCTCCTATGCGGCGGTGGAAGACCCGGCGCCATTCCTGCCGCCCTTTGCCTTCCTCGCCGCAATTACGCTCTTCTTTGCGGTTATCGGGCCGCTTGGAGCGGCCTTGGCGCTGCGCGGCAATTCAGATTGATCTTGATCAATTGCAGCGCCCCCGCGTTCGCGATAAGGAAAGGCCCATGAGCGAACCCATTCCTGCCATCAAGAAGTTCAGCGATCTCGCCAATCCGACGGTCTTCCTCGGATTGACCGCACGGATCGTGCCCTTCCTCGCCATAGCGACCGTGCTGCTGTTTGCCGTAGGGCTCTATCTCGCCTTCACGACCGAAGGCGATTATCAGCAGGGCGAAACGGTGCGGATCATGTATGTTCATGTCCCGGCCGCCTGGCTGTCGATGATGTGCTATTCGATCATGGCGGCCTCGGCGCTCGGCACGCTGGTCTGGCGCCATCCGCTCGCCGATGTTTCGGCCAAGGCCGCCGCGCCGCTCGGTGCGGGTTTCACCCTGCTTGCCCTTGTTACCGGATCGCTCTGGGGCAAACCCATGTGGGGCACCTGGTGGGAGTGGGATGCACGGCTCACCTCGGTTTTCGTGCTGTTCCTGATGTATCTGGGATTGATTGCGCTGATGCGGGCCTTCGACGACCCGGCCCGGGCGGCGCGGGTCTCCGCCGTGCTGATCCTGATCGGCTTCGTGAACATTCCGATCATCAAGTTCTCGGTCGAGTGGTGGAACACGCTGCACCAGCCTGCCAGCGTGATGCGCATGGGCGGCTCTGCCATCGACCCGGAATTCCTGCGGCCGCTGCTCGTCATGGCGGCTGCCTTCACGCTGCTTTTCTTCACGCTTCACTTCCTGGCAATCCGCAACGAGATCTGGCGCCGGCGCGTGTCGGCGCAACGCCGGCTTGCCGCCCGCATGGCGAACCGGGAGGCATGACCATGTCGCACGCCTTTTATGTGAACCTCTCCTACGTGGCGGGGGCTCTGATGGTGCTGATCCTGACCGTCTGGACTTACCTGGACGGCAAGGCGCAACAGAAAGCCCTGAAGGAACTGGAAGCCGCAGGCATTCGCCGCCGTTCGGCCGCGAGATCCGAAGGCGAGGCAAAGTCATGAGGCAGAACGACATGGATGCGGACCCGAAGACGGGGTCCGGAAAGGGCCGCCTGTTGCTGGCGCTCATTCCCCTGATCGTCTTCGGGATCATCGCGGCCGGAGCGGCAAAGATCCTCTATGAGCAGGATGTCAACGGCAAGGATATTTCCGAAATTCCGTCGGCGCTGATCGGGACCAAAGCCCCGAGCCTCGCTCTCCAGCCGCTGGACGGCTCGGGACTGCCGGCGCTGACCGACGCAGCCATCGCTGGCAAGCTGACCGTCGTCAATGTCTTCGCCTCCTGGTGCATTCCATGCCGTGAGGAACACCCGATCCTGCTCGAGCTTTCCCGAGACAAGCGGCTGAACCTGGTCGGCATCAATTACAAGGACAAGACGGAGGCAGCGCTTCTCTTCCTGAAGGAGTTGGGCACGCCTTATGCGGCCATTGGCATCGACCCCAAGGGAGCAGCGGCGATCGACTGGGGTGTCTATGGAATTCCGGAAACCTATCTGGTCGGCCCGGACGGAACCATCCTGTACAAGCGTGTCGGCCCCTTCGACCAGAAAAGTCTCGCGGAAGGTTTCTATCCTGCCGTGGAAGCGGCACTGAAGAAATACGGCTCCTGAGCTTCAGAGCCCGCCCTGCCAGTTCTTGATCGCCTCGATCGGGTGGATGAGCATCAGGACATTCAGTGTCAGATTATCCCGGATAAGAAACAGGGTGAGAAGCTCGGCAAAAAGGGCGAGCCCGACGGTCCATCGCACGGGCATACGCGAAGCCAGCCAGAATCCGGTCGTCATCATCAGCGTATCCATCGCCGAATTCAGGATACTGTCCCCGTAATAATGGTAGGAAATCGTCGCTGCCCTGTAGCGGTCGATGATAAGGGGCGTGTTTTCCAGGATCTCCCAGGCGCTTTCCAGCGTCAGCGCCAGAGCCAGCCATGTCCAGGCGGGAAACCGGCGCAGGACCAGATATCCGAGCCCATAGAAGATAAAACCGTGCTCCACATGGCTCGGACTGTACCAGTCGGCAATATGCTGCGAGTTGCCTTCCGAATGTACCGATGCTTCGAAAAGCTTGACCTCGCCACAGGCGCAGATCCACAGCCGGCCGAACCAACGCTCTGCCGCGATCTGTATCGCCAGCGCGAGAGCGACCAGGGCCGCCATGAGAGTGAAACCATGCTGCCCCCGGGAAACGGCCGTCTCACTCATGCGGCGTCCTTGTCGTCCAGGCTGTGCTTGAGAATGAGCGGCATCTGAGACAGGGTAAACAGGATGGTGATCGGCATCGTGCCCCACACCTTGAAGGCCACCCAGGTGTCATCGCTGAAATTCCGCCAGACCACCTCGTTCAGCACCGCCAGGAACAGGAAAAACACGCCCCAGCGCAAGGTAAGCTTCTTCCATCCTTCGTCATCCAGCTGGAAGGCGGAGTTGAAAACATGGCCGAGCAGGGATTTTCCGAACAGCAGGCCGCCGAGAAGGGCCACGCCAAACAGCGTATTGATGATCGTGCCCTTCATCTTGAAGAACACTTCGTTCTGAAGATAGAGGCCGAGAGCGCCGAACACCAAAACGATGGCGCCGGAAACGAGGGGCATCAGGGGCAGATGCCGGTAGACGAGTTTGGAGACGGTGAGGGAGATGATCGTCGCCACCATGAACGCAGCCGAGGCGACGAACAGAGGGCCGCCGAGGGCCGCGAGAGCGGGCAATCGTTCAATCAGCCAGGCACCCTTCAGATTTGTGAAAAAGAAGACGAGGAGCGGCCCGAGTTCCAGGAGGAATTTCATGCCGGCAGCCTCTTTCGGCGTGGATAGAGCCGAAGTCGCCTCGGAGCTCGTATGGGAATTGTCCTGTTTCATCTCTGATCCTGTACGCGCCGCGCCTGAACGGCGCGACGCCTAGATGGCATGGAATGATGCTCGCTCACAAGGCCGGGTTGGGCTCCTCAAAAGCCTTCATAGGTGACGAAAGCCATCATGCCGGAGACCATGTGATAGAGATGATGGCAGTGGAAGGCCCATTTGCCCGGATTGAGAGCATCGAAGGCGATGGTCGCACTTTGCATCGGAGGCAGCAGCAAGGTATCGCGAAGCGCCCCCTTCAGGCGGCGCCCGTTGAGGGCGACGACCTGGAAATGATGTCCGTGCAGGTGCATGGGATGAGCCATCATGGACCGGTTCGTCAGGGTGATCTCGATCCGTTCCCCTTTCGCCGCCGCGAGAGTGTCGGCACCCTCCAATCCCCAGCGATAGGTCATCATATTGCCCACCAGGCCCACATCGAAGCGTCGCGCGGCTTCCGTTTCGGCAAGCGGCGCGGCAGAGCCCGGACCCTCCTGGAACGACAGGGTCTCTTCAAAGGCCAGTGTCAGGACGGGTCCCTTTACCGTCTCGTGAACCGGCGAAAGACGACGCACTTCGGCGCCCGGCGTGGCGAGCACAAGACCGGTTCGGTGGCCGCTTCCTTCGCGAAGGGCGAGAATGGGGAAACTTTCCCCTTCAGCAGGCAGAGTAAGCCGAATATCGGCACGCTGCGCCATGGTCAAAGGCACCTGCCGAACCTTGAGAGGCCGCACCGGTTGGCCGTCGACGGCGATCAATTCACCTTCGAGGGCACCGAGATCGACCGTGAAGGCCGTGGACGTGGCTGCATTCACGATCCGCAAGCGAACCCGACCGCCCTTTTCGACCGCAATCACCTCGGGATCGTCAAGCGTGCGATCATTGGCCAGATAGGCATCATACTCGATGTCGTTCAGATCCATCGGCATGGCCATCTGCTCTTCCATCGACTGCATTCCGCCGGACATGGAGTCGTGATTCATGTGCGAGTGGTCCATGGCTCCGGGATCCATCCCGCCATGTCCCATCTTTCCATGTCCCATGCCGCCGGAAAGATTGGCCAGCAATTCCTCCGGCGCGGTGAAGCTGAAGTCGTGAAGGAAAAGCACCACATCCTGTTCATCGGCTCCGCGATCCTCTGCCGAGCGAACGATGAGGGGCGCGGCCAGCAGAGCCTGCTCCTGAAGCGTATGGGCATGCATCCAGTTCGTGCCGGCCGATACGAGCGGAAACCCGTAAGAACGGGTTTCTCCGGGCTGAAGCATGGGTGCGGGCATGTCCGGAACACCATCCTGTTCCCAGGGCGGTGTGAGCCCGTGCCAATGCAGAAGCGTTTCCTCCTTGAGATCGTTCCGCAACGAAACGCGGAAACCCGCGTCCTGATCGAGGACAAGGCCCGGTCGGCCATCAGGCCCGACGAGGCCGAAAACGGTCGCTGCCTTGCCGTTGACGTCAAGCGTTCGTTTCGTGGTGATCAGCTCGAGAGGAGGTGAATTGGCTGCAAGGCTGGGACGAAGAGGAATGGCAGATAGCAGCGTGCCGGCAAGGCCGGCCTTGAGCAGGGTCCTGCGTTTCATGAAAATTGTCCTTCGGATAGAAATAATGCCGCGGAGAGCGGGGTTTCAGATCACGAAAGAGGAGCGTCGGGGAGGACCAAGCGCGGGCGGCTCGTTGCGTCCCACGAGCGGATGGCCTTCCAGAGGACGAAAGACATGATTGTCCGAGACGAAACGCATCGCCGACACGGGAAGAACCGCCAAAGCCGGGGCACAATTCACCATACGGCAGGCACCGGCGCCGGAACAACAGTCAGGCGGGGATGGGTGCGAAGCTTCGGGCAAGGCCAATGTTCTGTCCATGGAGGCGTGCGCGGGCGCTTTTGCGTCGATCCCCCCGGACATGGAGAGGTGGGAGGGACAGGGTGAAGCGGCGTGCAAGTCCATGGCATGCCCTGCCGCGCCCCAGAGGACGAAGATCAGAAATGCCAGACCGGTCAAAACCCTTCGGAACACGTTCAATTCCCTGTCGAACCAAACCAAAAATGGACGAGCCGAACCCGCTTGTCCATAAGCGGACGTCCACCCCGCATCACGAATGCGCGATACCGGCAATGGCCTTGGCAAAATCTTCGGCCTCGAAAGGCTCGAGGTCGTCGATGCCCTCCCCCACCCCGATGAAGTAGACGGGCAACTTGTGCTTGGCTGCGATGGAAACGAGGATCCCGCCTCGCGCCGTGCCATCGAGCTTGGTCATGATGAGTCCGCTGACGCCGGCCACATTGCGGAAGATTTCCACCTGGTTCATGGCATTCTGGCCGGTGGTGGCATCGAGAGTCTGGAGAACGGTATGGGGCGCATCGGGGTCGAGCTTGCCCAGCACGCGGACGATCTTCTCCAGTTCTGCCATCAGCTCGGTCTTGTTCTGCAAACGACCGGCCGTATCGATGATCAGCACGTCGCTCTTCTTTGCCTTGGCCTGCTGGAAGGCATCGAAGGCGAGGCCTGCTGCATCGGCCCCGAGCTTGGTGCCGATGAAATCGGACCCCGTTCGCTCCGCCCAGATCTTCAACTGCTCGATCGCCGCTGCACGGAACGTATCGCCTGCGGCGAGAGTGACCTTCAGTCCCGCGCCCGCCAGCTTTGCGGCAAGCTTGCCGATTGTCGTCGTCTTGCCCGTACCGTTGACGCCGACCACGAGGATGACATGGGGCTTGTGCGAGAGATCGAGCTTCAGCGGCCTGGCAACCGGGGCCAGAACCTTGCCAATCTCCGCAGCCATGATGCGGGTCACATCCTCGCCGGTCACATCCTTGCCGTAGCGCTCGGAAGACAGCGCGCCGGTGATGCGCATGGCGGTTTCCACGCCCAGATCGGACTGGATCAGCAGTTCCTCCAGCTCTTCAAGCGTCTCTTCATCGAGCTTGCGCTTGGTAAAGAGCGCCGCAATCTGGCCGGTCAGTTGCTGGGAGGTTCTGGAAAGACCCTCCCTGAGCCGCTGGAACCAGGAAAGCTTCGGCACGGGGGCTGCCGGCGCTGCCGCCGCCTGTTCCTCCTCGTGGAGGGCGAAGCCCCTGGGTAATTGCGGTGGCGCGTCGTTGGAGGGGGAATTTTCTTCTGCGATCTCGTGCGGATGATCCTCATGGCTTTCCTGGGGATCGCGGTCCTGCTGGGCTTCGGTGCGCAGCTCCACCTCCCTCCACTCCTGTGGAGGCTCGTCGGGAATGGCGGGGCTGGAGTCTTCTGCGTCCGCTGGCGGTTGTGCGGCTTCCGCCTCCTCGGCAAGAGCTTCGATATTGACGGTTTCCGGCGTAACCGGTGGCAGAGTTTCGCCCGGCGTGACTGCCGGCTCGTCCTTGCCGAAGGTGAAAATCTTCTTGATGAAACCAAGCGCCATGGAAATTGCCTGTCAGCCGCCTCAGGCGGCAATGGGATCGATGATGAGATGCCGGCCATTATGGCCGGTAACGCGCACGTCAAGCAAGCGCCGGGGCTCAAGCCCAGGTGCAGCGGCAAGCGTGAAGTTTTCCGTATGAGCCATGCCGTTCCGCTCGACCAGGATGCGCTGAACGGACCCTACCATGCCCTCCAGATGATGCATGGCGAGGGTCTCGCCTGCGGCACGAAGCCGGGCAGCACGCTCCTTGATCAGAGCCCGGTCGAGCTGCGGCATTCGGGCCGCGGGTGTTCCCGGACGAGGGCTATAGGGAAACACGTGCAGTTGGGCGATGCCGCACTCTTCGGCATGGCGAACGGCATTGGCGAACATGTCTTCCGTTTCTGTGGGAAAGCCCGCGATCATGTCCGCGCCGAAGGCGATACCGGGCCGCAGACGGCGCGCCTGTTCGCAGAAGGCCCGAGCCTCGGCTGAAGAGTGCCGCCGCTTCATCCGTTTCAGGATCAGGTCGTCTCCATGCTGCAGCGAGAGGTGCAGATGCGGCATGAACCGGGGCTCGTCGGCAATAAGGTCGAAAAGGTCCCGGTCCACTTCGATGCTATCGATGGAGGAAAGCCGGAGACGCTCGATATCGGGCACCTGCCGCAGCAGAGCCTTGGCGAGCTGCCCCAGCGAGGGTCTTCCCGGGAGATCGGCGCCATAGCTGGTCGCATCGACGCCCGTGAGAACCACTTCCCGATAGCCTGCCTCCACAAGGCGGCGCGCCTGATCCACGACCGCCCCCATGGGCACCGAGCGGGAATTGCCCCGGCCGAAGGGTATGATGCAGAATGTGCACCGATGATCGCAGCCGTTCTGAACCTGCAGGAAGGCCCGCACATGGCCATCGATATGGTCGACCAGCTGGGGGGCCGTTTCGGTCACGCTCATGATATCGTTGACGCGCAGCTTCTCCTCGGCAGAGACACCGAAATCGGGCAGCCGTCCATAGCTTTCCGCCCGCAGCTTTTCCTCGTTGCCGAGCACGAGATCCACTTCCGGCATCGCGGCAAAGCCATGCGCCTCGGTCTGGGCGGCGCACCCGGTGACGATGATGCGGGTACCGGGATTGTCGCGACGGGCCCGGCGGATCGCCTGCCGCGCCTGGCGGACGGCCTCGCCGGTCACGGCACAGGTATTGACGAGAATGGCTTCGCCCAGCCCTGCCTTTTCGGCCTCCCGCCGCATGACTTCCGATTCATAGGTATTCAGGCGGCAGCCGAAAGTTATGACCTCGATGCCGCTCACGAGGCGAGGGTCTCGGGATCGCGGGCGAATGTGCCGGTCGATGGATCGAGCATGCCGGACCATTCCCATTCGGCTGGACCGGTCATGATCACGTGACCATCGCTTTCCCGCCATTCGATGACGAGCGGAATCGTCACGGGGCTGGTTGCCACATGGACCGTGACCTTGCGACCCGTCTTGCCGAGTCGCGCCGCATTGACGGCAGCAGCACAGGCGGCCGAGCCGCAGGCCAGTGTTTCCCCGGCGCCCCTTTCCCAGGTGCGGGTTGTTATCTCCTGGTCGGAATCGATCCGAGCCAGGGTGATGTTGGCCTTTTCGGGGAAAATGGGATGATTTTCGAGCAATGGCCCGAACCGCGGCAGGTCGAAGGACATCGGGTCCTCCTTAACCCAAAACGTGGCGTGCGGATTGCCCATGGACGCTACGGCCGGCGAATGCAGAACCGGATCGTCGATCGGGCCGATCTGAAGCTCGATGCGGCTCGTATCGTGAAACTCTTCCGCAAGCGGAATCTTGTCCCACGCAAAGACCGGCTTTCCCATATCGACGGAAATCATCCCGTCCTCATGCTCCCGGGCAAACAGGATGCCGCCGCGGGTATGGAAGGTAAAGCTCTTGCGGCCCGTTTCGGCGGCCAGCGCCTGCACGACGCAGCGGGTGCCGTTGCCGCAGGCCTGCGCCATGGTGCCATCACAATTGATGATATCGATCCAGGCATCGGTTCCTTCGGAAACAGGATCATGGATTGCCATGATCTGGTCGAAACTGGTCGCGGGATCGCCGGCAAGGGCAATCGCCGCCTCCGGCGTGACCCGATCGGCACGGCCGCGCATGTCGACAACCAGGATCTTGTTGCCAAGTCCGTTCATGCGCGCGAAGGGGACCATGTCTGCCATGCTTTAATCCACGAAATCCGATTGCCCTGTCAGGCCGCCTCTATGGCGGACTTTGCCCGAGATTACCAGTCTTGCGCCTCAGGCGGTAGACGGCACATCGAAAGACTCGCCGGGAAACAGGGCGCGAAACCGCTGACGGTCCACCCCTGCCTGGTCCAGGGCCCTCATCAGGTCCTCAACCGGCTGGTCGATGGGTTCATTGGTCAGTTGCACCGTGCCGAAATGATGTCCCACCGCGTAGGCGGCATGACAGAGCTTCATGCCCTCCACCGCCTCTTCCGGGTTCTGGTGCTGTCCCCGCATGAACCAGCGCGGCTCGTAGGCGCCGATCGGCAGGATCGCCAGACGGAAATCCCCGAATTTTCGCTGCGCCTCGCGGTAGTTGATGCCCTGGTGAAAGCCCGTATCGCCGATGTGGTAGATGCGGCCAGCCGGCGTTTCCAGCACGAAGGCTGCCCAAAGCGCCATCCGCCGGTCCGATGTACCCCGCGCCGACCAGTGATGACAGGGCTCGGCATGCAGCGTCAGGCCATCGCTGAAGGTCAGCCGGTCGCCCCAGTCCATCACATCGATATCCGCATCCGGAATGGCCTTGCGAATGATCCGGTCATTGCCGAGCGGCGTGACGAAACGGGGTTTGTGGCGGCGCTGCAGGCGTTTCAGCGTTTGAATGTCCAGATGATCGTAATGGTTGTGCGTGACGATAACCAGATGGATCGGCGGCAGCGCCTCGAAAGGAAGGCCGGGGGCCATGACCCGCTTCGGACCGGCGAAGGATACCGGGCTCATCCGCTCCGACCAGACGGGATCGGTGAGGATGTTGAGACCGGCCACCTGGATCATGAGGCTGGCATGACCGATCATCGTCACGCGCAGCCCGTCCCCATCGACACGCTCCAGCGGCTTGATGTTCCGGAAAGGGCTCTCCCGCCATTTTGGCCATCGAGACCGCTTGTCACTGCCGAATTGCCACCGCATGAGATCGCGGAAGGTGCCGGGATCGACACCATCCGGATTGAAGAAGCGCAAGCCATCGAAGTGATCGGTCACAGGACCCGTATAGTAGGGGTTGCGCGCCGTGATGCGTTTCGCCATGAAGTGTCCTTCTCCTGCGGTCATTTCCGCTGAAGTGAGGCAGAACCGCCGGCATTTCAAGGAGCACGCGCCGGGGCGAGTGCTTGGAAAGCGCTGAAAATCCGCCTTTTCAGCCGCCAACGCTTGACTTTTCGCGGCTCTTCGTGTCTTAAGCCCCCATTCAGCGAAGAGCATAAGCCTCCAAGCCGCCGACCGGGACCCTTCAAGGTATAAACAGATCCCGGAGGTCAACATCCGACAGCGCGATGCGCCCTCGGGTGTCATTCGGCTTTGCGTCTTGTTTTTCGCTGGCGGAATGCCAACGTTTCCGGTCATCCAGAAACGGCAAAGGAAGAAGTGATGTTTGAGAACCTCCAGGACCGTCTTGGTTCCATCCTGAATGGACTGACAGGCCGTGGCGCCCTTTCGGAAGCCGATGTTTCCGCCGCGCTGCGGGAGGTTCGCCGTGCTCTTCTGGAAGCCGACGTTGCGCTGGAAGTGGTGCGCTCCTTCACCGATCGCGTGCGGGAAAAGGCCGTTGGCGCCGAAATCCTGAAGAGCATCAAGCCCGGCCAGATGGTCGTGAAGATCGTTCACGACGAGCTGATCGAGATGCTGGGCTCCGAAGGCGTCGGCATCGATCTCAACGCCCCTGCCCCCGTCGTCATCATGATGGTCGGTCTCCAGGGCTCGGGCAAGACGACCACGACGGCCAAGATCGCCAACCGGCTGGTCAACCGCGAGCGCAAGAAGGTCCTGATGGCCTCGCTCGACACCCGTCGTCCGGCAGCCCAGGAACAGTTGCGCCAGCTCGGCGTGCAGGCCAGCATCGACACGCTGCCGGTCATTGCCGGGCAATCGCCGGAGGATATTGCCAGCCGCGCCGTTCAGGCCGCGAAGCTCGGCGGCCACGACGTGGTCATCCTCGACACCGCCGGCCGTACCCATATCGACGAGCCGCTGATGCAGGAAATGGCGGAGATCAAGCGGCGCGCCAAGCCGCATGAGATCCTGCTCGTGGCGGACAGCCTCACCGGCCAGGACGCCGTAAACCTCGCCCGTTCCTTCGACGAGCGCGTCGGGATTACCGGTCTGGTGCTCACCCGCATGGACGGCGACGGCCGCGGCGGTGCTGCGCTTTCCATGCGCGCCGTGACGGGCAAGCCGGTCAAGCTCATCGGTATCGGCGAGCGCATGGGCGAACTCGACGAGTTTCATCCCCGCCGCATCGCCGACCGCATTCTCGGCATGGGCGACATCGTCTCGCTGGTCGAGAAGGCCGCCGAGAACATCGACGCCGAAAAGGCAGCCGCCATGGCTGCCAAGATGGCCAAGGGCAAGTTCGACCTGAACGACCTCGCCGACCAGTTGAAGCAGATGCAGAAGATGGGCGGCATGGGTGGCATCATGGGCCTGATGCCGGGCATGTCCGGCATGAAGGACAAGATGTCGGCCGCGGGCCTCGACGACAGCCTGTTCAAGCGCCAGCTCGCCATCATCTCCTCGATGACCAAGGCGGAGCGCGCCAATCCCGACATTCTCAAGCATTCGCGCAAGAAGCGCATCGCCGCCGGTTCCGGCACCGATGCGGCCGACATCAACAAGCTGCTGAAAATGCACCGCCAGATGGCCGACATGATGAAGCTCATGGGCAAGAACAAGGGCGGCATGATGAAGCAGATGATGGGCGGCCTTGCCAACAAGATGGGCCTCGGGGGCCTGATGGGCGGCGGCATGCCCGACCTCGCCAACATGGATCCGAAGCAGCTCGAAGCGCTCGCCAAGCAGGCGGAAGCCTCCGGGCTGATGAAGCCGGGTGCCATGCCGGGTCTGCCGGGCGGCCTTCCCGGCCTCGGCGGCGCGAAACTGCCGGGCCTCGGCGGTGGATTGCCGGGCCTGCCGGGCCTGCCGAAGAAGAAGTGAGGGGGAGAACAATGCCGACAGAAGACGTCAAGAAGCAGCTCGCGGGCTACCGCCAGTCCATCGACAATATCGATGCGGCCCTTGTGCACATGCTTGCCGAACGCTTCCGCTGTACCCAGGCCGTCGGCGTACTGAAGGCCACCCACGAACTCCCCCCGGCCGATCCCGCCCGTGAGGAATACCAGATTGCCCGGCTCCGACGCCTTGCCAACGAGGCGAATCTCGATCCGGACTTTGCCGAGAAATTCCTGAACTTCATTATCAAGGAAGTCATCCGGCACCATGAAGCCATTGCTGCCAATTACAGCAGCCAGACCCAACAACCCGCTTGAAGCCCAAGCGGTCAGGAAAGCACTTGAAGGAGTAATGCCATGTCCCTGAAAATCCGTCTCGCCCGTGGTGGTTCGAAGAAGCGCCCCTACTACCACATCGTCGTTGCCGATGCCCGTTCGCCCCGCGACGGCCGCTTCATCGAGAAGCTCGGCTCCTGGAACCCGATGCTCGGCAAGGAAGACGACAAGCGCGTTGAGCTGGACGCCGACCGCGTCAAGCATTGGCTCGACAACGGCGCCCAGCCGACCGACCGCGTCCTGCGCTTCCTCGACCAGGCTGGCCTTGCCAAGCGCGCTGCCCGCTCCAACCCGGACAAGGGCAAGCCGGGCAAGAAGGCCTTGGAACGCGCTGCCGAAAAGGCACAGAAGGCTGAAGAAGCCGCTGCAGCCGCTGCTGAATAATCGACCTCGACGGTCTGATTTGCGGGCGGCATGCTATCATGCCGCCCGTTTTCTATGGATCTGCCGGATGGATGCGTCCCATGACGAAACTTGAGAATCCCGTTCTGATTGCCACCGTGGGTGCAGCCCAGGGTCTGCGCGGCGAAGTCAGGGTGAAGTCCTATACCGATGATCCGCTGGCGCTGGGTGATTACGGCAATCTTCACGCCATGGATGGCCGCGTTTTCGAAATTCTCGACATGCGGGAAGCCAAGAATGTGGTCGTCGTCCGTTTCCGCGGCATCAATGACCGCAATGCTGCCGAAGCCTTGAACGGGCTGGATCTCTACATCGACCGCTCCAACCTGCCGGACGAGGAGCTTGAGGAAGACGAATTCTATTTCGCCGACCTCGAAGGGTTGGAAGCCGTGGATGCGGAAGGGCGTTCCTGGGGACATGTCAGCGGCATCTATGATTTCGGCGCCGGTGACCTGCTCGAACTGAAAGGGCAGGGCCGCCGGCCCGCACTCATTCCCTTTTCCGAAGCGGCCGTTCTGGAAATCGATCTCGACGCCGGCAAGATGCTGGTGGATCCGGTTGCCGCCGGTCTGGTCGAAGGTCCGTCCGACGGGCTTCCGCCCTCCCTTTCCGGTGGGGATCCACGCAAGTGACCGGCACGGTCCCGTTCCGGGCAACGGTGCTCACCCTCTATCCGGAAATGTTTCCCGGTCATCTCGGCCACTCCCTTGCGGGCAAGGCGCTGGAGCGGGGTGACTGGAGCGTGGATCCAGTCCAGATCCGCGATTTTGCCACCGACAGACACCGCACCGTGGATGACACGCCCGCGGGCGGGGGTGCCGGCATGGTGCTGAAGCCGGACATTCTTGCCAAGGCCATCGACAGCCTCGGCCTCGACGACGCGCGCCCGCGCCTGCTGATGAGCCCCCGGGGGCGTCCCCTCACCCAGAAGCGCGTCCGGGAGCTGGCCGCAGGTCAGGGTGTCGTCATCGTTTGCGGCCGTTTCGAAGGCATAGACCAGCGGGTGATCGAAGCCCGAAACCTCGAGGAAATCTCCATCGGCGACTATATCCTCTCCGGGGGGGAGCCCGCAGCCCTGACGCTTCTCGATGCTGTCGTCCGGATCTTGCCGGGGGTGATGGGCAATGCCCTTTCGGGTGAGCACGAAAGCTTCGAGGGCAATCTGCTGGAACATCCCCACTATACGCGCCCGCAGCTTTTCGAGGGTCGCGACATCCCGGCCGTCCTGACATCGGGCAATCATGCCGCCATCGCCCGCTGGCGGCATGAGGAGGCGGTGAAACTCACACGCGCCCGTCGCCCCGACCTGCTTGCCGCCAGCCAGATCGACGCAAACGCCAAAAAGCCCTGACAACGGGGTGACAAGCCGCTTCTTTTGGTGTAAAGGCACCCGCGGAAATGGGGTAATCCCCGTCTGCCAGCAAACAAAGAATGGCGTATCCGCTCCTGTCCTTCAAGGGCATGGTCAAGAGGCCCTGTTGCCGAAGACCACCGTGAGCGCTCTGGCTGTTTCAGAAGAAATCGAAAGGTTAGACCGATGAACATCATCCAGCAGCTGGAAGCCGAACAGGCCGCCAAGATCGCCGAGAAGCGCACCCTTCCCGAATTTTCTCCGGGCGACACCGTCCGCGTCAACGTCCGCGTGACGGAAGGCAACCGTACCCGCGTACAGGCCTATGAAGGCGTCTGCATCGCCCGTTCCGGCGGCGGCCTCAACGAAAGCTTCACCGTTCGCAAGATCTCCTACGGCGAAGGCGTCGAGCGCGTATTCCCGGTTTACTCGCCGCTGGTCGAAGGGGTTGAAGTCGTTCGCCGCGGTAAGGTCCGTCGCGCCAAGCTCTACTACCTGCGCGATCTGCGCGGCAAGGCAGCCCGCATCTCCGAAAACACCGGTACCCGCGCCCGCAAGCTCAACGACGCCGAGCGCGCCGCTGTTGCCGAGGAAAAGGCACGCATCGAAGCCGAAAAGGTGGCAGCCGCCCAGGCGCTCGCCGCCGAGAAGGCCGCTGCCGAGGCTGCTGGCGAATAAGATCAGGAATGCTATTCCTCGAAGAAGGCGGCCTCAGGGTCGCCTTTTTTGTTTTTGGCACGAAACGAGCCATGGCGCTCTTGCCAGTTTCCCGTGAACTGTGACAATTTCTGACCAACCAGACAAAAAACGGGAGATCAGAAAGATGTTTTCCAGACGCGCCGTTCTGGCGGGCCTCGCCTTCGCCACCCTCGCGCCGCTCGCAACCCTCGCCGCAGACCTTCCCGACCTCAAGGGCAAGACCGTGACCGTCGTCACGGAAAATGCCTATCCGCCCCTGCAATTCATCGACCCCAAGTCGGGCAAGCAGATCGGCTGGGAATACGACGCCATGGACGAGATCGCCAAACGCCTGAATTTCAAGGTTGAATACCAGAACACCAGCTGGGATGCGATGATCCAGGCGGTTTCGGACAACCAGTACAACATCGGCATGACCGGCATCACCATCAAGGAAGAGCGCAAGGAGAAGGTCGATTTCTCCGATCCCTACATGCGCTCCGAGCAGTTCATGCTCGTTCGGGGTGACGAAACCCGCTTTACGGATGGCAAGAGTTTTGCCGCGTTCAAGGATGGCCTGGTCGGGGCACAGCCGGGCACAACCCCCTTCTATACCGCTGTCTATGAAATTCTCGACGGCAACGAGCAGAACCCGCGCATCAAGCTGTTCGAAACCTTCGGTGCCACGGTGCAGGCCCTCAAGGCCGGCGACGTGGACACGGTGTTGACCGACGGCACGGCCGGCAAGGGCTATGTGGACGCCTCGAATGGTGGACTGAAGCTGATCGGCGGCCCGCTCGGTACCGAGGACTTCGGGTTCATCTTCCCGAAGGGATCGGATCTCGTTGCCCCTGTCAATGCGGCCATTGCAGCCATGAAGGCCGATGGCACCATGGACGCCCTGAACAAGAAATGGTTCCTCGATTACAAGATGGGCCAGTGATCGACATCATGCACCCGATCACCTCAAGATCCCTCTCATGAGCTTCCAGACTCTGCCCGGAAGCTCCGAACAGGGCGAGAAGCCATGGTGGCTTTTCGCCCTTATTCTGATCGGCATCGTGCTTGCCACGGTTATCGCCATCAATGACATCTATGCGCAGGTTTTCACGACCGTCATCACCGGCGTCGGCGTCACGATCTTCGTGACCATCGCCGGCTATGTCATCGCGCTTGGCCTTGGCCTGGGGATTGCGCTCCTCGGCCTGTCCCGGCATGCGGCCTTGAGGCAGGCCTCGCGCTTCTATGTGGAAGTGATCCGCGGCATTCCCGTTCTGGTACTGCTTTTCTACATTGCCTTCGTCGGCGCGCCCGCTTTCGTTGCGGGTTATAATTTCGTTCTCTCGCCCCTGATCGAAAACGGCATCATGAAGCCGCTCATGGTGCGGGAAGTCTCGCTGATGTGGAGAGCCATCATCGCTCTGGGCATCGGTTACTCGCCCTTTATCGCGGAGATCTTCCGCGCCGGAATCCAGTCGGTGGACAAGGGACAGATCGAAGCGGCCAAGGCGCTCGGACTGAATGGCAGCCAGCGCTTCCGCCTGGTCGTCTTTCCGCAGGCGATCCGGGTGATCTTTCCCCCGCTTTCCAATGACTTCGTTGCCATGACGAAGGACAGTTCGCTGGTCTCGGTACTCGGTGTTGCCGACATTACCCAGATGGGCAAGGTCTATGCGTCTGGCTCCTTCCGTTTCTTCGAAACCTATTCCATCATTGCCTGCGTCTATCTGGCGCTTACGATTGGCCTCTCCCTGATGCTGCGGGGATTCGAAAAACGGATGCGGCGGAGGCATGCAGCATGACGGAACGGATGAGCGAGGGTTTGGAAAAGGTCTACGCGGCCGCGGGCCCTGAAGACCTGGCCAAAGCCTACGCGCTCTGGGCCGCCGACTACGACCGGGAAACACTGGCGCTCGGTTATTGCCTGCCCTTCGTCATCACGGGCTTCATCGCCCGTCATGTGCCCGATCCGCAGGCGCCGCTTCTCGACGCCGGATGCGGCACGGGACTGACGGGGCCCTATCTCGCCGCGCTTGGCTACCGCCATGTCGATGGACTGGACATGGCGCCGGAGATGCTTTCCCTTGCAGGCGCACGGGGAACCTATCGCGATCTCCGGCAAGGCACGCTGGGAGACGCGCTGCCTTTCGAGGATCATGCCTATGGCGCGGTCTTTTCGACCGGGGTGTTTACCGAAGGTCATGCCCCCGCCGCCGCCCTGCGCGAATTGGCACGCATCACCAGGCCCGGCGGCACCCTGATCTTCACGGTCAGGGACAGCGTGTTCGAGAGCAAGGGGTTCCGCGCCGAAATCGAGGCGCTCTGCGCCACCCGGGACTGGACGGTGCAGGAGCAAAGCCCCCTGTTTCGCGCCTTTGCGATTGCCGAGCCGGACGTCCTCGTGCAAGCCCATGTGCTGAAACGCAAGACGCGCTGAGACCCGGATTTTCATTGCTGGAGAGGGCTTTTCTTGCTATGAGGCCTGTCCATGGAAACGACGCCTTTCGCGACCCGCAACCGGTTTGCCACCATCATCCTGCAGGACCACAAGCGCCTGCCGGCCCGGTTTTTCGCGTTCTGCGCGGGCGCGGTCAACGGCTACGCGCGCTGATTCCGTTCCGGCGGCGGATGCCTGCCGCGCTTTCGCATACCCCTATTCTCACAGAGATGGATAAAACTCATGAGCGCACCGAGCACTCTCTATGACAAGATCTGGGCTGACCACGTGGTCGATCAGCAGGAAGACGGAACCTGTCTGCTCTATATCGACCGTCACCTCGTGCATGAAGTGACAAGCCCCCAGGCCTTCGAAGGCCTGCGCATGGCTGGCCGCAAGGTTCGCGCGCCTCAGAAGACCCTGGCCGTGGTCGACCACAATGTACCGACCTCGCCGGATCGCCATATTGGCATCAAGAACGAGGAAAGCCGCATTCAGGTCGAGGCGCTGGCCAATAACGCAGCCGAATTCGGCGTCGAATATTACTCGGAGAAGGACAAGCGTCAGGGCATCGTCCATATCGTGGGTCCGGAACAGGGCTTTACACTGCCCGGCATGACGATCGTTTGCGGTGACAGCCACACCTCCACCCATGGTGCATTTGGCGCGCTGGCACACGGCATCGGCACCTCCGAGGTGGAACATGTGCTCGCGACCCAGACGCTCATCCAGAAGAAGGCCAAGAACATGCTGGTGCGTGTCGATGGCCAGCTGCCGGAAGGCGTGACCGCCAAGGATATCATCCTTGCGATCATCGGCGAGATCGGCACTGCCGGCGGCACAGGTCACGTGATCGAATTCGCCGGTGAGGCCATCCGCTCGCTGTCGATGGAAGGCCGCATGACCGTCTGCAACATGACGATCGAAGGCGGCGCCCGCGCCGGTCTGATCGCGCCCGACGAAAAGACCTTCGAATATATCAAGGACAAGCCCCGCGCGCCGAAGGGCGAAGCCTGGGATCAGGCGGTCGCCTACTGGAAGACGCTGAAGAGCGACGAAGGCGCCCATTTCGACCGCGTCGTCGTGCTCGATGCCGCCAACCTGCCGCCGATCGTATCCTGGGGTTCCTCGCCGGAAGACGTGGTGTCGGTTCAGGGCGTGGTTCCGAACCCGGACGAGATCCAGGACGAGAACAAGCGTACCTCCAAGTGGCGTGCGCTGGACTATATGGGCCTGAAGCCGGGCACCAAGATCACCGATATCGCCATCGACCGCGTCTTTATCGGCTCCTGCACCAACGGCCGCATCGAAGACCTGCGCGCTGCAGCGAAGGTCATCGAAGGCAAGAAGGTCGCGGCAACCGTATCGGCAATGGTCGTTCCGGGCTCCGGGCTTGTCAAGGAGCAGGCGGAAGCTGAAGGGCTCGACAAGATCTTCAAGGAAGCCGGCTTCGACTGGCGTGAGCCGGGTTGCTCCATGTGCCTGGCCATGAACGACGATCGCCTGAAGCCGGGCGAGCGTTGCGCGTCCACCTCGAACCGCAACTTCGAAGGACGTCAGGGCTACAAGGGCCGGACCCACCTCGTCTCGCCTGCCATGGCCGCCGCCGCAGCGATCGCCGGTCATTTCGTTGATATCCGCGACTGGAAATGATCCAGCGCCATACGATGGTGAAAAAGGCCGGGGAACCCCGGCCTTATACATTGAAGGCCGGAACATCGGATATGATGTTCCGGCCTTGTTTGTCTTGAAGGTGGTTGCAACACCGTCGAGACGATGCGGGAGGCGGTTGGGCTTTCCGGCCCTGAACTTTTCGTTCGTAAAAAAGCAGAACCCTTCCCGCATTTCGAGGCTTCGTCGAACCGTTGAGAGAGCTTCGCGCTCGCGTATAAGGGAGACTAGCGCCTCATGTCCTATACTAGCCATTTTGTCGGCATAGACATATCGAAATCGTCATTCGACATCTGCATTTTGCCGGAGAAGAAGACGGCGTCGTTTGGGAACACCCCGGATGGCATTGCCGCGTTTCTTGCACTGCTTGCGCCTTTGGGAGACCTTGGGAGGCTGGTGCTTGAACCGACCGGCGGCTATGAGCGCCGGCTCGTCGCAGCCCTTCTCGCAGCCGGACTGCCGGTCTCCAGGGTCAATGCCGGACAGGTCCGGCAGTTTGCCAGGGCATGCGGCCAGCTTTCCAAGACCGATAACATTGATGCCTTCATCCTTGCCGACTATGCACGGCGCATGGAAACAAGGCTCCTTGCAAAGCCTTCGTCTCATCACAGCCTGCTGCAAGAGCTCGTCCAGCGCTACCGGCAGCTCTCCCACATGATCGTCCAGGGAAAGAACCGCAGGGAGAAGGATTGCGAGAAGCTGCAAGGATGGATCGAGGAGAGCCTCGCTTTCCTGACGGCCCAGCGCAACGAGGTGATCAGCGAGATGGAGCTCTGCCTGAAGGCCGATATCGATCTCGCCGCCAAGGCAGAGGTCCTGATGTCACTGAAGGGGATCGGCATGCGGACCGCCTGCTTCCTGCTTTCAGGACTGCCGGAACTTGGACATCTCGGCAAGGGAGAGATCGCCAAGCTCGTCGGCGTAGCACCGCTCAATCGCGACAGCGGCCAGATGCGCGGGCAGCGCATGATCGCAGGAGGTCGAAAGCCGGTGCGCAACGCCCTCTACATGGCGGCCCTGCCGGCCATCCGGTTCGATCCCGCAATCAGGGCCTTCTTTCAGAAACTGACCCAGGCAGGAAAGCCGGGTAAGGTCGCAATCGTCGCCGTCATCCGCAAAATCCTCATCATCCTCAACGCAAGAATGCGAGACTTCTGCAAAACTCAGGTTGACGGATAATACCGTTGCTTTTTTCATGGAAGGACGCGCAGTCGGATTCCTCTTTTGAGATGCGGCAAGAGCCGCAGCATATCGCGCCGGGCGATTGCCACACAGCCTGCCGTCGGCTCGTAGCCGGGGCGGATCAGGTGAAAGAAAATGGCCGATCCAGCCCCTTGCCGCCGCATCCGGATGTTCCAGTCGAGCACAAGGCAAATGTCGTATAATTCGTCCTCGCGCATCATGTCTTCGTGACGAGCGGCAAAGGGTCTCTTCACCGGCCGATTATAGGAAGGGTGGAAGGACTGGTCGCACCACAGATCGTTCTTTCCGGTCGTGTGAAGGGATAGCCGCGTGGACGGCAACGGTCCCCGGTCTCGCCGGACATATCCGTTGATCAGGGGCATGCTGGCAATTGGCGTCGCCCCATCGCCCTCCCGCTTTCGCCCCGTCAGGCCCGATCGACCGATGGCAGCGGGAATGGTGAGCGACCCGAACTGCAGAATAGCACGGCTTTTCGTCCGCGGCGCTCGTCTGAGCGCGATCACGGATATCTTGTTTGTGTGACGGCAGGCCATGTTGACTCCCGGCAGGAACAGCTTCGAAAATCCTTATCGCGCATGACTTAAAAGAGGACAACCAGGCACCTATATCGGCCCCAGTCTTGCCAAAAGGGCATTTTGGCGTAGGACTTTCATGTGGAATGACGGAGACGACGGTAATGGCCCCTCGCACGATCCTGCTGGTGGATGACGACAACGATCTGCGGGAGACGCTGGTAGACCAGCTCGCACTTCAGGAAGAATTCAATGTGTTGCAGCAGGCAACAGCCGTAGCCGGGATGGAAACGGCGGCCAGCCAGAGTGTCGATCTCGTCATCATGGATGTGGGACTGCCGGATATGGATGGGCGCGAGGCCGTCAAGGACTTGCGCCGCAACGGCTTCCGCGCACCGATCATCATGCTGACGGGTCACGATACGGATGCGGATACCATTCTCGGACTTGAAGCGGGCGCAAACGATTATATTGCCAAGCCATTCCGGTTCGCGGTCCTGCTGGCCAGAATCCGCACGCAGCTCAGACAACATGAGCAGAGCGAGGACGCGACCTTCAACATCGGGCCCTATGTTTTCAAGCCCAGCCAGAAACTTCTGACGACGGAGAGCGGCCAGAAAATCCGCCTTACCGAAAAGGAAGCCGCGATCATTCGCTATCTTTATCGAGCAGGCCAGAAAGTGGTCACGCGGGACGTTCTTCTGGAAGAAGTCTGGGGCTACAATTCAGGCGTGACAACCCATACGCTGGAAACGCATGTCTATCGGCTGCGGCAGAAAATCGAGCGGGACCCATCGAATGCCGAGATTCTGGTGACGGAAAACGGCGGTTACAAGATCATTCCCTGAGGCAAGACCATGGCACTCCATGACGACATCCGGCTGCTCTCATCCGTGCCGCTCTTCAAGGGACTGAACGAGGATCAGCTACGGCTGTTAAGCTTCGGTGCGGAGCGCCGGGCCCTGCTGGCCGGCATGACCCTGTTTCGCGAGAAATCGCCCGCGGAATGCGCCTATGTGATCGCCTCGGGCAAGATCGAACTGATGACCCATGCGAAGAATGGAAAACCCCGCAGCGAAGGGATAGTCGGGCCGGGAACGCTGCTCTCCGAGCTAGCACTCGTGACCCTGGTGGAGCGCAAATATACGGCGCAGGCGCTGGAGGACAGCGAAGTAATCCGGATTCCGCGGCCGCTCTTCCAACGCCTCATGGAGGAATATCCCGCAGTTGCAGCGGTGGTCGAAGATCGCATCCGCGAGAATATCCAGGGGCTGGTCAGCGAACTGACCAAGCTGCGCTCCGTTTTCGGCTAGGAAAGCTAGACGGCAAAATCGAACACGGCGGTTACCGGAACATGGTCGGAGGGCCGATCCCAACCGCGGGCTTCCTTCAGGACTTCGATGCCTTTCAGGCTCGGCCCCAGATCCGGTGACGACCAGATATGATCGAGACGGCGCCCGCGATCGGCAGCCGCCCAATCCTTCGCGCGGTAGCTCCACCAGGTATAGAGCTTTTCATGATGCGGCACATGCTGGCGCATCAGATCCAGCCAGTTCCCTTCCCGCATCACGGTCAGCAGACCTTCGGTTTCCACCGGCGTATGGCTGATGATCTTCAGCATCTGTTTATGTGACCACACGTCATGCTCGAAAGGAGCGATGTTGAGATCCCCCACGAGGATCGAGGAAATGCCCGCCTCTGCATCGGCACGCAGTGCCCGCATCTCCTCGACGAAATCAAGCTTGTGTCCGAACTTGGCATTGATTGTGCGATCCGGCTCGTCGCCGCCTGCCGGCACATAGAAGTTGTGCAGGCGGATGGAGCGGCCATGCGGGGCGAGGAATACGGAAATATGGCGGGCATCGCCGACCGCGCAATAGTCTTGCCGATGGCCCTGCGATAGCGGGAATTTCGAAATCACCGCAACGCCGTGATAGCCTTTTTGGCCATGCACTTCGATATGCTCGTAACCCAGGGCACGAAAGGCGTCGAAGGGAAACAGCTCGTTAGGGCACTTGGTTTCCTGGAGGCACAGCACATCGGGCTGACGGGTGACGAGAAACTGCTCGACGATGGGCAGCCGGAGACGAACGGAATTGATATTCCAGGTGGTCAGCGAGAAGGTCATGCGTGATCAGTTGCGGACGCCCGCACCCTCCGGCAGCCGGAAGACGCGCTCGTCGAACTGCACCCCGGTCTGGACATTCATGATGATGACGGACGTTTCCTTGGCCTGCGCATCGGTAATCGTCCACTGGCGAAGGTCATAGGTCTTGGTGTCGAACATCATGGTGATCAATGAGTCGCCAAAGATGGTCTTGTTGCCGAGCACGATGGTCGTCAGGTCGGGATCTTCCTTCACCTTGCGCACCATGTCATTGGAAAGATCGATCTTTTCGGCAAGCAACAGCGTAAGCGGCGTCTTGGACAGCGGATAAATGTCCCACGTCTTGAGCTTCTGGTTGCCGATGACCACATTGCGACCGTCGGCGATGACGCGCATGGGAGAGGGTTCGTCATAGTTGAAGCGAAGCTTGCCCGGCCGTTCGATGAAGAACTTGCCGCCGGTCTGCTCTCCCCGCGGACCGAACTGCACGAATTCGCCCTGCATGGTTTTCACCGAAGAAAAATGATCGGCAATCTTCTGCGCGGTTGAGGCGGAGAGCTGCTGTGCCTCGGCGGTCAAGGGAAAGGACAGGGGAAGCACAAGGCTGGCTGCCGCAGTCAGCATCAGACCTGTGAAGGTGCGGCGCGTCAGGGCCGTTCCAGCCCTTGCGGAACCCGTGCCCTGTACGGGCATCTTGCCGTTGTCGATCATGAAATTCTCCTTGTATCAAACGCTCAGTGCCGGAAAAACGCGGCGGCTTCAAGGCGGTTGCCTCTGGCCACAGGCGCGGGCCTAGCGTTCGATGATATCCGCTTCGGTGGGCACGAGGATTTCCCGCTTGCCGGCATGGTTGGCCGGGCCGATCAGACCTTCCTGCTCCATTCGTTCAATGAGGGAGGCGGCTCGGTTGTAACCGATCCCGAGGCGGCGCTGGATGTAGGACGTGGACGCCTTTCCATCTCTGAGAACGATGGCAACCGCCTGGTCATAGGGGTCGTCGGAATCGCCGAAGCTATCCCCGCTCGCTCCACCGGCGGACGAGCCGCCGCCGTCCTCGTCATCATCGGCCGTGATGGCGTCGAGATATTGCGGAGCGCCCTGCGTCTTGAGGTAGGAGACGATTTCTTCGACTTCCTGGTCGGAGACAAAGGGCCCGTGCACGCGCTGGATGCGCCCGCCACCCGCCATGTAGAGCATGTCGCCCATGCCGAGCAGTTGCTCCGCCCCCTGTTCGCCGAGAATCGTTCGGCTGTCGATCTTGGAGGTCACCTGGAAGGAAATGCGGGTCGGGAAATTCGCCTTGATCGTGCCGGTAATCACATCCACCGAGGGGCGCTGCGTTGCCATGATGACATGGATGCCCGCCGCGCGCGCCATCTGGGCCAGGCGCTGCACGGCGCCTTCGATATCCTTGCCCGCCACCATCATGAGATCGGCCATTTCATCGATGATGACGACGATATAGGGGATCGGCTGGAGATCGAACTCCTCGGTCTCGTACATGGCCTCCCCGGTTTCCCGGTCGAAGCCCGTCTGAACGGTACGGGTAATGGTTTCGCCCCGCGCAATCGCCTGCTCGACACGCGAATTGAACCCATCAATATTGCGCACGCCGATCTTCGACATTTTCTTGTAGCGCTCTTCCATCTCCCGGACGGTCCACTTGAGCGCGACAACGGCCTTCTTCGGATCGGTCACGACAGGAGAAAGAAGATGCGGAATGCCGTCATAGACGGAGAGCTCCAGCATTTTCGGATCGATCATGATGAGACGGCACTGCTCCGGGGTCATCCGGTAAACGAGAGACAGAATCATGGTGTTGATCGCAACCGATTTGCCCGAGCCGGTGGTGCCCGCGACCAGCAAATGCGGCATCTTGGCGAGATCGGCGATGACCGGCTCCCCACCGATCGTCTTCCCCAATGCCATGGCGAGTTTCGCCTTGGAGCCGTCGAAATCCTTCGAACCGACGAGCTCGCGCAGGAATACGGTTTCGCGCGTCTGGTTCGGCAATTCGATGCCGATTGCATTGCGACCCGGAACAACCGCAACGCGCGCTGCAATGGCGCTCATCGAGCGGGCTATATCGTCGGCAAGGCCGATGACGCGCGAGGATTTGATCCCCGGTGCTGGCTCCAGCTCGTAAAGTGTCACGACCGGTCCCGGGCGCACATGGATAATTTCGCCCTTCACACCAAAATCTTCGAGCACGCCTTCGAGCATACGGGCATTCTGTTCAAGCGCGTCCTCGCTCAAGGAATGATCCCGCACGGATGCGCGCGGTTCCGCCAGCAGGCGGATATCCGGCAATTCGAAGACGCCGGGTCGGCCAGGTCCCGGACGGAAACCGCCGGAGGCCGACGCTGGCCGCGCCTGGGGTGCCCTGCGGGCCTGGGGCGAAACCGCAATCGGCCGCTCGCGGCCTGAACCACGCGAAGACCCGTCTGCGACAAAGTCGTCATCGGGCAAGATGCCGGCCGGACGGGGAAGATCGACATCGAAGGGCAGGTCATCGTCCTCGTCCTCTGCAGCGATCGGCGGCGCCGTCATGATTCGACGGGACGACGCCTGGGAAGCGCTGTCCATCGTCGGCTCGAGAGTCGGCTCCAGACGTCCACGGGCACCCACCGGGCCGTTGCGCGGCACAGCACGTGGGCCGTTCAGCGAGGTGAATTCATCTTCATTGAAATCATAGGGCTCCTCGATCCCGCGCTGGGCTTTCGGACGCCGCGCAGACAGCCCGAACATCCGGCGGATTCGGGCCTGTGATGTATACCAGGCGTGGGTTGCCCAACCGAAGACGAAGGTGGCGAAGCCTTCCCTTTCGTCGTCATCCATTTCATCGCCGACCGTCTTGGCTTTGCCATGAACGGGCACCACCGGCTCATCCTCATCGAAAGGCGCGCCATTGCCGATCAGGCCGCTGGCAAACAGCATCAGCGCGACGGCGGGAACGCCCAGGATGATGCCGAGGACAATCGCATAGACGCCGGTGGGATAAGAACCGATGAACAGAGCGGGGAAACGCAGGATCATGTCGCCCATCACCCCGCCGATACCATTGGGAATGGGCCAGGTCTTGGGAGCCGGCAGGCACCCGGTCGCTGCAGCGCCGATGATGGCAGCAATGGGCCATGCGGCCAAGCGAGCGGGAATGCGGTGAATCCGTCGGCCCGTGACCAGGGCAAGGGACCAGGACAGAACCGGCAAGAACGCCGTCACTCCCGAGAGGCCGAGGAATTGCATGACCACGTCAGCAAAGGCCGCGCCCGTATATCCCATGATATTGGTGGGCAGGTTGCTGGTTGCATAGGACGGGCTGGGATCCGAGACATTCCAGGTGGCAAGAGCCGCCACACCAAGGGCCAGCAGGCAGAAAAGCGCCAATCCTCCCAGCACCTGGGTCTGTCGCCAGAGAAAGGCGGAGAGCGAGAAGCGGCTGACACGCGCATCCGATGCTCCAGAATAGCTTCTGCTCATTCTTGTCTTCCCGATCCTTGAACTGTCCCTGTCCGGTGCGGGCGAATCCTGCTGCAGGCGGGAGTCGCCGATGAAAGCGCAACCTAAACCCGGGAGAGTTAAAGCCCTATTAACCATGCATCATGCAAGCGCGGCCGAAACCCGTTCCCGGTAACAGAAAATAAAAAAACCCGGGTCTTTCGACCCGGGGTCCGAAGATCGGTCTCAAGGATGCCGACTTCAGGAATGGTAAGCAGCTTCGCCGTGCGAGGACAGGTCGAGACCTTCCCGTTCCGACTCGGTGCTGACGCGCAGACCAACCACCAGGTCCACGATTTTATAGAGTATGGCCGATCCGATGCCGGACCACAGAATGGTGACCAGCACGCCCTTGGCCTGAGCGAGGACCTGGGCACCCGTGCCGAGATAGCCCGCTGCGAAATCGGCGGTGGAATAGTCCACGATACCGGCACCGCCGAGCGCAGGATTGACGAAGACACCGGTCAGGAGAGCACCGAGAATGCCCCCTACGCCGTGAACGCCGAACACGTCAGCCGTATCGTCGTAGCCGAACTTGTTCTTGACGGTCGAAACGAAGAAGTAGCAGACGGGCGAAACGATCAGGCCCATCACGATCGCGCCCATCGGGCCGGCAAAACCGGCTGCGGGCGTGATGACGACCAGGCCGGCAACCGCACCCGAGACCGCGCCGAGCAGCGAGGCCTTGCCACGAGCGACCGCCTCGACGACAGACCAGGAAATCATCGCTGCAGCGGTGGCCACGAAGGTGTTGATCATCGCAAGCGCGGCATAGCCGTTCGATTCGAGGTTGGAACCGGCATTGAAACCGAACCAGCCCACCCACAAAAGTCCCGCGCCAACGAGGGTCAGGGTGAGGGAATGGGGTGCCATCATGTCCCGTCCGTAGCCCACTCGCTTGCCCACCATGAAAGCACCGACGAGACCGGCAACACCCGCATTGATGTGCACCACCGTGCCGCCAGCGAAATCGATCGCACCGAAGGAATAGATCAGACCGGCCGGATCCGCATAGGCGCTGGGGCCGCCCCAGAACCAGACCATATGGGCCACGGGCAGATAGACGAGGATCAGCCAGAGGGTGGAGAAGAGAAGAGCAGCAGAAAACTTGATGCGCTCCGCAAAGGCGCCGATGATCAGCGCCGGCGTGATGGCCGCAAAGGTCATCTGGAAGACGATGAATGTCAGCTCCGGAATGACGACGCCCTTGCTGAAGGTTTCCACGGTGCTGGAGGGATCGACGCCCGCGAGGAATGCCTTGCTGAAGCCGCCAACGAAACTGTTGAGGCTGCCGCCGGCGGTAAAGGCCAGCGAATAGCCGAAGGCGACCCAGACGATCATGGCAATGGCGCCGATCATCGTCACCTGCATCAGCACGGACAACATGTTCTTGGCACGAACAAGACCGCCATAGAACAGCCCCAGCCCCGGCACGATCATCATCAGCACGAGAATGCTCGAGATCAGCATCCAGGTGGTATCACCCTTGTCGGGCACCGGTGCAGCCGGTGCAGCGGTGGCTGCCGCGTCCTGCGCCCATGCGACTGCCGGAAGTACGAGCCCAGCAGCTGCCGCCGAAAGACGGGCAACGGTCGGGGATAAACGAAGACCTGGCATTGAAATTCTCCTCACTGGACGCCTCCAAGCTCATCTGCGGCCCTGCCGCTGAACCATCCCTCCGCCGGCAAGGAGTGGCGGAGCGGGATGCCGTTACACACAAACATCCATTCCCGGATCATCGGGAGCGGACAGGGACCGCGCTACGCAAGCGGCGACAGCCCCACCGCCCCTACACATTCAAGTCCCGTGCCAGATTCGCTGCGGCGCACCATGGTGGTGAAAATTCTCTAAAAACCGACGGGGCAGCCCATCTTTCGATCACTGCCCCGCCCAAGTTTTGCGCATTATTTGTGCAGTCTTGAAAATCTGATGCCTTTTTAAGCAGATGCCTTTTTCCGTATCAGCCCCTCCTGCGCCATCGAGGCAATCAGGCGACCGGAGCGGGTGAACAGCTTTCCGCGCGTCATGCCGCGGGCACCGGAAGCGCTGGGACTATCCTGCGTATAGAGCAGCCAGTCGTCGAAGGTGGCCGGCCGGTGAAACCACATCGCGTGATCGATGCTGGCGACCTGGAGATCCTGATCGAAGATCGACGTTCCATGCGCATAAAGGGAGGTATCGAGGAGGGTCATGTCGGAAAGATAGGCCAGAACGGCAGCCTGAAGGGCACGGTCTTCCGGAACAGGGCCGGTTGTCCTGACCCAGACATCCTGAAATGGCTCGAGCTTTTCCTTCGATACGTAGTGCACCAGTGAGGTCGGCCGAATTTCCACGGGGCGCTCGCGCGTCCAGTAGCGACGCACCGATTCCGGCGCATTGCTCAGAAACATCGTCTTCATTTCCGTTTCGCCCATCAGCTTTTCCGGCGGTGTCACGTCCGGCATGGCAAGCTGGTGGTCGAAGCCGGGCTCGTCGATCTGAAACGAGGCGGACATGGCAAAGATGGCCTTGCCATGCTGCACGGCCACCACTCTCCTTGTGGTGAAACTGGTCCCGTCTCTGAGACGTTCCACTTGGTACAGGATCGGGATTGACGGATCGCCCGGCCTCAGGAAATAGGCATGGAGCGAATGAACGAAACGGTCCGGGTCGACCGAGCGATGCGCAGCCATGAGCGCCTGGGCGATCACCTGCCCGCCGAAGACCCGTTGCCATCCGGCATCGGGACTGCGGCCACGATAGAGATTTTCCTCGATCAGTTCGAGATCGAGGATGTCGAGCAGATTTTGCATGGCGGTCGGTTCACGCGACATTTTGGACTGGCTCCTGCGATAGGAAGACGGATTGGCTTGTTCTATAGTGAAGAAGCAAGCGACTGAAAGAACAAAGGAGAGGCATCATGATCGATATGCTGGTGGTCGGCGGTGGATATGTAGGCCTTTCCGTCGCCGCTGCGGTCAAGCAGGCGGCGCCGCATCTGGAGGTGGAGGTTTATGAGGCCGCCGGAGCGGAGGTATGGAAGCGGGATAACCGGGCTTCGGCCATCATCGCAGCCGCCTCCCATTTGCTTGCAGTGCTCGGTGCCTGGGGGGACATAGAAGCCGAGGCTGAGCCCATTCGCCGCATGGTGGTGACCGACTCCCGCGTGGGCGATCCTGTCAGACCCGTCTTCCTGACCTTCGACGGAGAGGTGGAAGACGGCCAGCCCTTCGCCCATATGGTTCCGAATGTCGCCATGGTGGGCGCGTTGAGAAAGGTCTGCGACCGCCTGGGCGTTACCATCAGGCACGAGACGACCGCCACCGCCTTTACAAACGAGGGAGCCGCCATGCGCGTGATCCGTTCGGATGGCGAGGAGGTGAGAACACGCCTGCTCGTGGCGTGCGACGGCGTACGCTCGCGTCTGCGGGACCTTGCAGGCATCAAGACCGTGCGCTGGGATTACGGCCAGTCCGGCATCGTCACGACGGTGGAACATGAGCGCCCGCACGAGGGAACCGCGGAAGAGCATTTCCTACCGGCCGGCCCCTTCGCCACGCTGCCGCTGCGAGGCAATCGCTCCTCTCTCGTCTGGACGGAGCGGACGGAAGACGCCAACCGTTTGGTCGCAAGCGACGACCTCATTTTCGAGGACGAACTGGAGCGCCGTTTCGGACACAAGCTTGGACATCTGAAGGTCGTGGGGGACAAGCGGGCCTTCCCGCTCGGCCTGACCTTGGCACGGGACTTTGTCAAGCCGCGCTTTGCGCTTGCGGGCGACGCCGCGCATGGCATTCACCCCATATCGGGCCAGGGGCTCAATCTGGGCTTCAAGGACGTTGCTGCGCTGGCGGAAACCATCGTGGAGGCCGATCGGCTTGGCCTGGATATCGGGGCGATGAATGTTCTCGAGCGCTATCAGGCCTGGAGGCGCTTCGATACCTTCCGCATGGGCGTAACCACCGACGTCCTGAATCGCCTGTTTTCCAACGATGTCGCCCCTATTCGCATGGCCCGGGATTTCGGGCTCGGCCTGGTAGAGCGGCTGCCCAAGCTGAAATCCTATTTCATCGGTGAGGCGGCGGGCATCTCCTCCGCATCCAGCCCCCGCCTGCTGAACGGCCAGCCTCTTTGAGGCCGCGGCATCGAGGATCAATCCTCGATGCTTCTCGCTTCGGAAATCAGCATGATCGGTACCCCGTCGCGGATGGGATAGGCGAGGCGTGCCAGCTTTGAAACCAGCTCGTTGCGATCCCGATCATAGCTGAGACGGCCTTTCGTCAATGGGCACACAAGCAACTCGAGTAGCTTGGGATCGACGCGGGAAACCTTGTCATCCATCGGAACCGCTCACTGCAAAACAGAATCGCTGTCGCCAAAGCCCCGTGCCAGCACGATTTCCGTAATCGCAATCAGGGTTTCCGCGCGTGTCTTCATGTCGGGAGCCTCCAGCAGCGCCTGCTTCTCGGCAGGGCCGAAAGGCGACATCATGGACAACGAAGTGACCAGCGTCACATTGCTGGCCCGTTCGACGCTTTCCCAGTCAGCCTCGAGCTTGTTCGATTCCAGATAAGCCCGGAACGCTGCCAGCAGACCATTGCGATCGATCGTTTCTTCTTCTGCGGCCGTTTGAAGGTCCCGCAAGAAGGGGGCAATTTCAAAACTGCGATAGGGTTTGCCCTGCTCTACCTCCCGAATGACACGGAAGCGGCAGATTCCACTCAATGTCACGATATAGCGCCCGTCGCCCGTCTCGGCGATGGAGGTGATGCGACCCGCGCACCCGACCTCGCAAAGGCCGCCGCCGATCCCCTTGTCGCCGAAGGCAGGCTGAACCATGCCAATGATCCGATGGCTGGCCATCGCCTCGTCGAACATCATCAGATAGCGCGGCTCGAAAATATTCAACGGCAACTGCCCGCCCGGCAAAAGCAGGGCGCCGGTCAAAGGGAAGACCGGTATGACCGTCGGAATGTCCTCCTGTTTGAGATAGCGCGCATTGCCGACTTGCATCTTAATCCTCACCCCGTTCGTCTGCGGATCGATCCACTGCCGATCCGCGGGAAGCCAAGAGACTTCACCGCTTCATCCAAGCAATATTTGGTGCCGGGACCGGGAAACTCAAGCGTCCTGCGTGCCTATTCTTCTTCGAAAAGACAGGAAAACGGATCGAGTGCTACGCAAACAGCAGGGAGGAAAGCTTGCGGCGCGCTGCAAGGGTCGCGGGATCCTTGGGGCCCCAGACATCGAAGAAAGACAAGAGCTGGCGCCGCGCACCGTCATCATCGAAGGCGCGATCTTTTCTCATGATGTAAAGCAGATGATCTGCGGCTTCGTCGCGAGCCCCTTCGGCATTCCTTACCTTGGCAAGCTTCATGCGGGCTTCATGGTGATCCGGGTTGAGCGCAAGTTCATGCTCAAGGGCAGCAGGATCCCCGAATTTCCGCGCCTCCTCGATCTGGTCGAGCTTCTTCTGTGCTGCCTGTATCTTGGCGTCCTTTGCGATCTCTTCGGAAACACCCGCCAGCAGCTCGCGGGCGCGGGACAGTTCGCCGACCGAAATCATGCACTGCGCTATACCGGCCAGCGCCCCCGCATTTTCAGGATCGGCTTGAAGGATGGCACCGAAGAATTGTCCGGCATCATCCACATTCCCGGCGGCCAGGAGAGTTTCGGCCTGCTCCAGAAGGGCTGCGATCTCTGCCGCTTCATCCGCTCCCGCGGGGCCTGCAACCTTGTCGATGAACTGCCGGATCTGGCCTTCGGGAATGGCGCCCATGAACCCGTCGACCGGGCGACCATTCACAAAGGCGATGACGGCCGGAATGGACTGGATACCCAGTTGGCCGGGAATGGCAGGATGATCGTCGATGTTCAGCTTGACAAGCTTGACCCGGCCGGCAGCGTCGTTGACGACGCGCTCGATCACGGGGGTCAGCTGCTTGCAAGGGCCGCACCAGGGCGCCCAAAAATCCACCAGAACCGGCTGCTTGCGGGATTCTTCCAGCACGTCACGGCTGAACGCAGCGGTCGTCGTATCCTTGACATGGCCGCCGCCGGACGAGGACGCGCTATTGACCGAAGCCGTCATCTGGTTGCCGAAGGAAGCGCTGTAGGGATTATCCGAACCGTTCATCTCATTCTCCCGTAAGGACCGGTTTTAGCGGTCTTTCTGCCTGAGAAAGATCGTATGTCAGGCTGTGACTTTCAAGACAAGCGGCTTGTGGCCCGTCGCCTCCAGGAAGCGAAGGAGATCGTCCCGACGAATCGAGGTGGTTGCATCGTTGGACAGTGGATGGCAGTTGATCACGTCGAACGCCATCAGATCCTCATCGAGGATAAATGTCACGTTCTGCGCCGTATCGTTGATGGCGCCGAGGACCGTGACCGACCCGGGGATGACACCCAGAAATTCCATCAGCTTCTCGGGCTTTCCGAAAGAAACCTTGCTCGCCGCGCCAATGACCGTGTGAACCGTCTTCAGATCCACAACCGCATTCTCCTCAACGGTCAGCAGGAAGAACTGGTCCTTCTTGTCCTTGACGAAGAGGTTTTTCGTATGACCGCCCGGGATGTCGTGGGCCAGCGCGGCGGCTTCCGCAACCGTAAAGACCGGGGCATGGTCGCGAGTCGTCACCTCGATGCCAAGGCCATGAAGAAATTGAAGAAGTTCGTCTCGGGTCTTGGGTTTCGTTTCGTTCATGTCGCTCTCGAAATCGGTTTTGAAGGCAAGGCGGAGGGCATTGCCGCAGGCTTTGTAAGGGAGATACCGGCGCCACACTATTTTTTCAATGGCACCGATGAAGGCCAAAAGCCCGCATTGCCGGGCTCTTCCGCGACAAGCGAACAAAGCCGATAAAAAAAGTTCGAAAAAATTCCGATTCCCCTGTTGCAAATGAAAAACGATTGGGTCATATAGCCCCCGTCGCCGCAACAAACGGCGCCGCAACGGTCCGCTGATTACCCCGGGATCGTTTTGTTGAGCGGGTGTAGCTCAGGGGTAGAGCACAACCTTGCCAAGGTTGGGGTCGGGCGTTCGAATCGCCTCACCCGCTCCAAATTCTCCAGGAAAATCCATGTACATGTGGCAGGAAGCGCGAAGCAGCTCCGTGAGCCCTGCCGTTGCGGACAGCAATCGCCTGCCGCAACGGGTTCTGTCTTCTCTCAATCTTTTCGGAAAATATAGTCCGTTTCCTGCACCAGCCGTTCCCCAGGCCGAAGCACGACATTGGGAAAATCCGGATGATTGATGGCATCGGGCCAGATCTGGGTTTCCAGGCAGAGCCCGGCATAGGGACCGTAACGGCGACCATCGAGACCGGGGACAGCAACCTCCATTTTCCAGCCGGCGTAGAACTGGACGCCCGGTTCGGTCGTATCCACTTGCATCGACACCCCCGATGAGGGGCTGCGAAGCTGCGCGACGGGACGTTTCTCCGTTCTTTCAGCGCTCAGACAGAAATTGTGGTCGTAACCGACCGGTTTGCCATCGATTTTCTCCTGACCGACCGGCTTTGGCGTCCGAAAATCGAAGGGTGTCTGAGCGACGGCCCGTCGCTCTCCCGTGGGAATCGTTTCGTCATTGACTGGCAAATAATGGTCTGCCGCGATCATCAGCTCGTGGTCGAGCACATCCCGAGATCCATCAAGATTGAAATAGGAGTGCTGGCAAAGGTTTGCGAGCGTCGGCTTGTCGGTCTCCGCCTCGTAACGAACGGCTAGAACCCCTCCGTCCATCAGCCGGTAGGTCGCCCGGATGCGGCAATTGCCCGGATATCCAGCCCGCCCTTCCGGATCGAGAATGGCGAGCGTGACCTTATCCGCTGAAAGGCTGTCGATCGTCCAGTTGCGCACGGCGACCCCGTCGCTGCCGCCGTGGAGGTGCCCGATCCCCTTTTCGTTGCGCTCCAGCTGAACCCTTGTCCCGTCGATCACGCATGTGCCACGGGCAACCCGATTGGCGCAGCGCCCGGGTGTCACTCCAAAATAAGGGGAGTGAGCGAGATAATCGGGAAAATTGTCAAAGCCGAGAACGAGCGATGGCGCATGGCCCTGCAGCCGCAAATCCCGGATCAGGGCGCCGTAGGTCAAGATCGAGGCCGTCAGCCCTCCCCCGCTTATGACCACCTCCTCCACCGTTTCACCGGATGGCAATGTTCCGAAAACGCGGCGCTCGACCATGAAAACTCCTTAGCGTGATAATTCTCGGGCTGCCCTGTCCAGGCCACCCAAAGTCAAGGGAAACATCCGCCCGCCGACCAGCCGGTGGATCAAGCCGATGGAATGGGTCGTTCCCCAGTGGGCCTCCGGTACCGGATTGAGCCAGGCAACCCTGCGGAAGTGGTCCGTCAGTCTCTCGACCCAGAGGGCTCCCGGCTCCCGGTTCCAGTGCTCGACGGAACCGCCCGCATGGGTGATCTCATAGGGGCTCATCGAGGCGTCTCCGACGAGGATCACCCGGTAGTCCGGTCCATAGGTTCGCAACAGATCGAGCGTCGGCAACATCTCGGAGCGGCGGCGGTGGTTGTCCTTCCACACGCCCTCATAGAGGCAATTGTGGAAGTAGAAGTAATCCATGCGCTTGAATTCGGATCGCGCTGCGGAAAACAGTTCCTCCACCGTCCGGATGTGATCATCCATCGAACCGCCGACATCGAAGAACATCAGCAGCTTGACGGCATTGCGCCTTTCGGGCCGAGTTTTTACGTCCAAATAGCCCTTTTCCGCCGTGGCGCGAATTGTTCCCCCCAGATCCAGTTCGTCGTCGGCTCCCTCTCGCACCCAGCGGCGCAGGCGCTTCAGGGCAACCTTGATATTGCGGGTTCCCAGTTCGACCGAATCGTCGAGGTTCCGGAACTCTCGCCGATCCCAAACCTTGACTGCCCGGCGATGGCGCGAGGCGTCCTGCCCGATCCTGATCCCTTCCGGATTGTAGCCATAGGCGCCGAACGGCGATGTGCCGGCCGTGCCGATCCATTTCGAGCCACCCTGATGGCGACCCTTCTGCTCTTCGAGCCGCTGCCTGAGCGTCTCCATCAGGGCATCGAAGCCACCCAGCGCTTCGACCAGTTTCTTGTCGTCTTCCGACAGATGCTTTTCGGCGAGCTTGCGCAACCAGTCGGCAGGCAGCGGACGTGCCTCTGCGCCCTCCTGTCCGGAAACTGCCTCCACACCCCTGAAGTAATGGGAGAAAACCCGGTCGAACCGGTCGATATGGCTTTCGTCCTTCACCATGGCGGTACGGGCCAGATAATAGAAGGCCTCGATGTCGTCATCGACAAGCCCCGCCTTCAGCCCGGAAAGAAGGTCCAGATATTCCCGCAACGTGACGGGAATCCGGTTGGCCTTCAATTCCAGGAAGAAGGGAATATACATCGCCCGGCTCAGAGGTTTTTCTGGTAGATGATGAAGGGTGTCTTCGCCGCCAGCCGATCATAGAGCGTGCGGGCCGTGGCGTTAAACTCCTGGGTCATCCAGTAGACCTCCTTCGATCCCTCCTCGGCAGCCCTCTTGTAAACCGCTTCGATGAGGCTTCTTCCGACGCCCGCGCCCCGAACCTCCGGATCGGCATACAGATCCTGAAGATAGCAGGCATTGTTTTCCAGCCAGCAGGAGCGATGGAAGAGGTAGTGGGCAAGCCCGACGGGCTTGCCCTCCCTCAGGGCGAGAAAGCCCGCATACTCGTTGGGCAACCCCGAAAGCAGGCGCTTCCAGGTGAGTTCGTATAGGGCCTCCGGCAATTCGGTCTCATAGAAGGCGAGATAATCCTTCCAGAGCCGACGCCAGGCGGCCTCGTCTCCGGCTTCCAAGGGCCTCACGAGAAGGGTCATGCTCATCCGTCCATCCCAATTTTCGCCGGATCGTATGGTGTCGTCTGGTAGATTTCGTTGATCCAGTTCCCGAACAACAGATGCGCATGGCTGCGCCAGCGGTTGAGCGGCGCCCGCTCGGGATTGTCGTCCGGGAAATAGTTATGGGGAACCTTGATGGGCGTACCATTGGAAATATCGCGGAAATATTCCTCGCCCAGCGAGGTGGAATCATACTCGACATGGTTGAACATGTAGAGGCGCTTTCCACGGGTTTCCTGCACGAGGCAGACCCCCATTTCATCGGACTCCATCAAGATTTCCAGGCCAGCGGCTTTCTCGATGTCCGCACGCCGCACTTCCGTCCAGCGCGACACGGGAATCTGGAAATCATCCGAAAAACCGGTGAGATAGACCGAGGCCGGATTGAGGATACGGTGACGGTAAACTCCGAAGGCCTTCTGCGACAGAGCGTGCTTGGGCACGCCATGGAAATGATAGATGGCCGCCATGGCACCCCAGCAGACATTCAGGGTGGAATGCACGTTGCGTTCCGTCCAGTCGAGGATGGCCTTCATTTCGTCCCAGTAGGTGACATCCTCATAGGGCAGCGTTTCCACCGGCGCGCCCGTGATGATGAAGCCGTCGAATTTCCGATCCCGCACCTCTTCCCACGTCTGGTAGAAGGAAAGAAGATGGTCTTCGGACGTGTTCTTTGCCCGGTGGCCACCCACCCGAACGAGCGAGAACTCCACCTGCAGGGGCGTTGCCCCCACAAGGCGGGCCATCTGCACTTCGGTGCGGATCTTGTTCGGCATGAGGTTCAAGAGCCCGATCTGCAAAGGCCGGATATCCTGGCGGATAGCAACGGTTTCGGTCATTACGCGCACCCCCTCGGAAACGAGGGTGTCGAAGGCGGGCAATGTATCGGGAATCTTGATGGGCATGGTTTCTTCGGCTTTCCGTAAAGAAAAAAGGTTGGGTTCGCCCGGCCGTATCCGGCCGGATTTCAGGAGTCTCGGCGCGCCATGAAAGCAAGCCGCTCGAACAGATGGACATCCTGCTCGTTTTTTAGAAGCGCGCCGTGCAGTTTTGGCAAGACAGTTTTTTTGTCAGCAGACAGATCTGCGGGGTCCAGATCGTCTGCGACCAGAAGCCGGATCCAGTCCAGCGCCTCGGAGGTCGACGGTTTCTTCTTGAGACCGGGAACCTCGCGGATTTCATAGAACCGTTTCAAGGCAGCGGCAACGAGCGCCTGCTTGATGCCCGGATAGTGCACCTCGACGATGCGGCGGAGGGTGTCGGGGTCCGGAAACCGGATATAGTGGAAGAAGCAACGCCGTAGAAAGGCGTCCGGCAGTTCCTTCTCGTTGTTCGAGGTGATGATCACGATCGGGCGTTCCCGGGTGCGGATGGTTTCTCCCGTTTCGTAGACGTGGAATTCCATGCGATCCAGTTCCTGCAGCAGATCGTTCGGAAATTCGATATCGGCCTTGTCGATCTCGTCGATCAGGAGAACGACTCTCCGCTCCGCCTCGAAGGCCTGCCACAATTTGCCTTTGCGGAGATAATTCCTCACATCATGCACGCGCTCGTCTCCGAGCTGGCTGTCCCGCAATCTTGACACCGCATCATATTCGTAAAGGCCCTGCTGGGCCTTGGTCGTGGACTTCACGTTCCATTCGAGAAGTTCCAGACCGAGCGCGGCCGCGATCTGACGAGCGAGCTCGGTCTTTCCGGTCCCGGGCTCCCCCTTGACCAGCAAGGGCCGCTCCAGGCGGATGGCGGCGTTGACGGCAACCATGAGATCCTTGTCGGCAATGTAGTCGTCGGTTCCGTGAAACTGCATGGGCGGTCCTGTTTGCAAGAGGCTTTGGCGCGGACGCAGTGGCTGTCCTGAGTGCGTTTCCGCATACTCCAAAGCGGAGGAAACGGGAACACCCATTTAACCGGGACCGTCTCGCGACAAGAACAGCAAATGCCCGGCAGCAAGCTGCCGGGCATCCTGTGCAGATGCGCTTCAGGATCGGATCAGAACTCTTCCCAGTCCTGCTGTTGCTGGGCAGCCGCAGCCGGTGCGGCGCCGATCTTGGAGCCGAATGCCGAAGCGAGGCGGCTTCCAAGGGCCCTGGCGGGTGAAGCCACGGGCGGGCTGGCCGGAGCGGCCGGCGCCGGTTTGGCGGACAGCGTTGTCCGGGGTGGAGACGAAGCCTGCGCGCGTGGCGCCGCCGGGCGGTGGGTGCCTTCGCTGGAGGCTCCGCCCGTCCGCTTTTCTCCGAACCGGAACTGCGAGAGAAGGTGGTTCAATTCTGCCGCTTCCGAGGCCAAGGCATGGCTTGCAGCTGTCGCCTCCTCCACCATGGCGGCATTTTTCTGGGTTCCCTGGTCGATGGTATTGACCGCCGAACTGATCTCGTTCAGCGCCGTCGACTGTTCACGCGTGGACTGAACGATGGACGCCACATGCTTGTTGATGTCCTGAACCTGGGCGACGATCTCGTTCAGAGCCTCGCCCGTTTCGCCGACGAGAGCCACCCCGGTTTGCACCTGCTGCCCGGAATTGGTGATCAACGCCTTGATTTCCTTCGCTGCATTGGCGGAGCGTTGAGCAAGTTCGCGCACCTCCTGAGCAACAACCGCAAAACCCTTGCCGGCTTCGCCCGCACGGGCTGCTTCCACGCCGGCATTGAGCGCCAGAAGGTTGGTCTGGAAAGCGATTTCATCGATCACGCCGATGATGTTCGAGATTTCGCGAGAGGAATTCTCGATCCCGCTCATGGCGACGACCGCTTTCTTCACCACCTCGCCCGAGCGTTCGGCTCCCACGCGTGTCCGGTCAACCAGCTGACCGGCATCTTCCGCCCGGCGGCTGGCATCCCGGATGGAGGAGGTGATTTCCTCCAGTGCCGCAGCGGTTTCTTCGACCGAAGCAGCCTGCTGCTCGGTGCGTTTTGCAAGCTCGTCGGAGGAGGACCGGATTTCGGCAGATCCCGACTGTATGGCGGCCGCATTGACCTGGACGGTCTGAAGCGCGGCTTCCAGTTTGGTCATCGAAGCGTTGAAATCTTGCCGGATAGCCTCAAGCGAAGAGTGAAACGCGGTGTTCAGCCTCCACGTCATGTCACCTTCGGCAAGCTTCTCCAGACCGCGGGCCAGCTCGGACATGGCGAACTGCACCTGACGATCCCGTTCGGCGGACTCGGCCTGACGTTGACGGCGCTCTTCGTCCGTCTGTGCCCGGGTTTCTTCGGCCTCGCTCTCGAGCCGCATTTTCGCAAGCGTTGCGTCACGCAGGACAGCCAGAGAACGGTTCAGCTCTCCGATCTCGTCCGCCACGGCGATTTCACTCAATTCGACATCCGTCTGGCCCCCCGCGATGTGGGTCGTGGCGGAAATGACCTTGGTGAGCCGATTGCGGAAGCGAGCAGCCAGCAACGTCCCCACGAGCACCATCACCACGGCGCCGGCGATGATGAGAAGCCCGCAAAGCCACGCCAGACGGGTCAACTTGGCAAAAAGGGCACTCTTCGGTACGGACACGACCGTATACCACTGCGACCCTTCGATGACCTGCACGGGCATGGCCACGCTGAGTTCCACGGTCCCGTCGGCCTGGTGTGTTTCGAAAGTCTCTCCGGGATTGTCTATGACCTGCTGCAGGCCGGCCGCATCGAGGCCCGAGTCCTTCAGCGGCTTACCCAGACTATTCTTGTCGGGATTGCTGACCACGGCACCTTTTTCGCTGATCAACGAGACGTAACCGGCTTCGAAAGGCCTGATCTTGCCCAGATCGGCCGCCAGCGTCTGCAGATTGGTATCTACACCCACCACGCCCACGAACTTGCTGTCGATCGCCAAGGGAACCATGACCGAAGTCATCAGCACGTCCTGACCGTTGATCGGGTAGATGTAAGGCTCCGTCAGCATGTCTTTGCCGGTTGCCTTTGGCACCTGGTAATAGTCCCCGGGTCCGGGCTTGTCATAATCGACCAGCGCCTCGTGAACGATCTTGTCCCCGGAGCGGGCGAAATAGGGAATGTAACGGCCGGTGGCGTCATGCGCCTCCTTGCCGACAAACTCTGCGTCCTTGCCATCAAAGGCATTGGGTTCCCAGCCGGTGCTGACCCCGACCGCCAGCTCGTTATTCTCGAGCAGCGTCTTCAGCATCGTGTCGGCGTCGGCCCGAGAGGCATTGCCGGCCGCACGCATCGCGTAGAGAACGGATCGAAGGTTGTAAGCAAGCATTTTCGCTTGGGTGAAGCGTGTCTCGATCTTCGCAGCGCTTGCGCGGGCGACATGCTCCATTTCGGATACGCTGCGGTTTCGGATCTCGGTGTAAGAGAGCCAGAAAAGGGTCGCTGCAGTCGCGATCGAAATAGCCACACCCGTGGCTATGATCGCAAACATATTCCTCGCAGTAGCAGACTTGAGGATCATGAATACCTCCGGCGGTCGCCGCGACGATACGCGGTCGAACCTGGTAAATCGATTTGTCCTGAAAGAAGTCCTTTGGCACGGACAGGGCAACGGCGGTCGCCAATCGCCTTCATGCGATCAAAGTAATATTATTTGCATCAATGTTTATAAAAAATGAAGTTTAGTCATAAAACCAATTACACCCGCAGAAATACCGCAAAAATGGGGTATTTCGTCGATTATCCCTCAAGCTCTTCGCGCAGAAGTTCAAGCTCTAGCCATTCATTTTCCATGCTAGATTGTTTTTTCTGGAGCGCCTCCAGCTCGGCTGCCAGCGAATGGAACAGGGTCGGGTTCTTGCTGAAGAGTGCGGGATCCGCCATTTTGGCCTCGCAAGCCGAGATCGCGGCCTGATTGCGCTCCATATCCTTCGGCAGGTTCTCGAGGGCGAATTTCTGCTTGTAGGAAAGCTTACCCTTGCCTTTGGCCGGTTCGGAACCCGAGGCTGGCGCGACTGGACCCTTGTCTTTTTCGACCTTCTCCTGCTTGCGTCGCTCGTCTTGCGCGACCTTCCGCTGGGCAAGCATGTCCGTATAGCCACCGGCATACTCGATCCAGCGGCCGTCGGGGGCTTCCGGATTGGCGGGCGCAAGCGTGGAGGTAACCGTCCGGTCGAGAAAATCGCGATCGTGACTGACCAGAATGACCGTTCCCGGAAAACCGGCAACGATTTCCTGCAAGAGATCGAGCGTCTCGATATCGAGATCGTTGGTCGGTTCGTCGAGGATCAGAAGATTGGCCGGGCGCGCCAGAATACGGGCCAGCATCAGGCGAGCCCGTTCCCCGCCCGACAGGTCCCGGATCGGAGTCCGGGCCTGTTCGGGCTGGAAAAGGAAATCCTTCATATACCCCGTTACATGCCGCTGTTCACCGTTGACCAGCAGGTTTTCCCCGCGGCCGTCCGTGAGATAATGGGCCAGCGTGTCGTTGAGATCGAGATCCTCCCGTCGCTGATCCAGGGTGGCAATTTCCAGATTCGTACCCAGTTTCAGACTGCCGCTATCGGGCTCCAGTTGTCCGGTCAGCATCTTCAGCAGGGTGGTTTTTCCGGCGCCGTTCGGACCGACGAGACCAATGCGGTCTCCGCGATGCACACGGATCGAAAAGGGCAGGACGATGGCCCTTTCGCTATAGGACTTCGTGATGCGCTCCGCTTCGATCACGAGCTTGCCGGATTCCCGGGCTTCTCCCACGCTGGCCTGCACGGTGCCCTGCGGCCCCTTGTGGCCGCGATGCCGGGCGCGCATGTCCTGCAGCTCCCCCAGGCGGCGCATGTTCCGCTTCCGGCGCGCCGTCACGCCGTAGCGCAACCAGTGTTCTTCCCGTTCGATTGCCTTTCCGAGCTTGTGTTGTTCCAGTTCCTCCTCTTCGAGGACCTGGTCCCGCCAGGCTTCGAAATGGCCAAACCCGCGGTCCAGGCGTCTTGACTGTCCCCGATCGAGCCAGAGTGTGGCTGTCGATACTTTCTCCAGGAACCGGCGGTCATGCGAAATGAGGACGAGAGCGCTTCGGGTTTTCTGCAGTTCTCCTTCAAGCCATTCTATGGTCGGAAGGTCCAGATGGTTGGTGGGCTCATCGAGAAGAAGTACATCCGGTTCGGGAGCGAGCACGCGTGCAAGAGCTGCCCGCCTCGCCTCGCCACCCGACAGGTTATGGGGATTTTCCTCTCCGGTCAGCCCGAGATGGTCCAGCAGATAGGTGACGCGATAGGGATCGTCCCCCGGGCCAAGACCCGCTTCGGCATAGGCTTGTACGGTTTCGAAGCCATCGAAATCGGGTGCCTGATGGAGATAGCGGATGGTGGCGGAAGGATGTCGAAAAACCTCGCCGGCCTGCGCCTCCACCAGCCCCGCCGCGATTTTCATCAGCGTCGATTTTCCCGACCCGTTTCGCCCCACAAGGCACAATCTCTCCCCCGGCTCCAGTTGGAAACCGGCTCCGTTCAGCAGGGGCGCACCCCCGAAGCTCAGGAAGATGTTATCGAGTTTGATGATTGGCGGCGCCATCGGTCAGGCTCCCGTGAAATCTTGGGGTCGGGCAAGCACCAATCCATATCCGCCGCGAAGCGAAAGATGGATCGGGCCTTCAGCCACATTGGAAACGGTTCGGGAAGACCCGAAGGAAAGGTCGAACTGATCGAGCGGATAACGGGCTCCAGCGATCGAAAGACCATGAAGCGCACAGAACCCGATGACGGAAAACAGACTGCCTGCCGGCAGGTCGAGGGAGAATGTACCGGGCACCAGAGGCCAGGCCTCTTCCTCGCCGGAGGTCAGGAAGACGGACCGTCCTTCGGAGGCAAGGGCCGTGGCCTGCACGTAATGCTGAAGCGCATGATCCGAACGTTCACCGCGAAGCGCACCGACCAGGACGAGGCGGGTCGCTCCCCGCGCCAATGCTTCCGAGATCGCGATTTCGCCATCGGTGACGGCTTTTTCAGCGGGATAGGGCTGCCGCTCCACATGGGGCCACAGGTCCAGCATTTCTGGGGGAGCGGAATCGAAGTCGCCGACCCACAATTCGGGAACAAGACCGAGATCCCGGGCATGACGAATCCCGCTATCGGCGGCAATCACGCGGCATCCCGCCACCGCCGCCCGCACGCGGTCGGTGAGCGACAGCGTTCCACCAAGCAACACGGCAAAAGACGTTTCGTTCATGGCGCTAGCAGATAGACAAGTTTACGGTCGAGGAAAAGGCCCCATGCCGGCGGAAGACGGGCGGATCGAAGCAGAGACGGTATCAGCAGGACTGCACGGACCCTCTTGCCATGGTGGCTGCGGCGGAATAGATCTCATGACGCTCTAACGGGGTGCCTTCCTATCCAAGGGATCGGAAGGCTGAGAGGCTTTGGCCAACCCGCGGAACCTGATCCGGCTAGCACCGGCGGAGGGATTAGACGTTGCCATGCATCGGCACCTTCATTCCCCCACGACGACATGTGATGAGAGGAGAGGCCGATGACGGCATACATGAACGGTTTTATGACCAGCCTTTTGACCGCAAGCTTGGCGGTAGCGCTGACCTCAGCCCCGGCTAAGGCTGCGGACAAGGAATTGACCATCTATACCTATGAGAGCTTTACCTCCGAATGGGGTCCCGGTCCCAAGGTCAAGGAAGCTTTCGAAAAGACCTGCAACTGCACGGTCAATTACGTCTCGGTTGCCGACGGGGTGGCGCTTTTGTCCCGTCTCAAGCTCGAGGGCGCTGCCAGCAAGGCCGATATCGTGCTGGGGCTGGACACAAATCTGGTTGCCGAAGCGAAGGAAACCGGCCTTTTCGAAGCAAGCGGAGTCGATACGTCTGCGGCGAGTGTACCGGGCGATTTCAAGGACGATGTTTTCGTTCCCTATGACTACGGCCATTTCGCCGTGATCTACGACACCGATGCCGTCAAGAACCCGCCGAAAAGCTTGAAAGACCTGGTGGAAGGCGATCCCTCGCAGAAAATTGCCATCGAGGATCCCCGCACGTCCACGCCTGGGTTGGGCCTGCTTTTGTGGGTCAAGTCCGTCTACGGCGACAAGGCACCGGACGCCTGGGCCAAATTGAAGGGCCGCGTATTGACCGTGACGCCGGGCTGGTCGGAAGCGTATGGGCTTTTCACCAAGGGCGAAGCGCCAATGGTTTTCTCCTACGTGACCTCGCCGGCCTACCATATGGTGGAAGAAAAGACCGAACGCTATCAGGCGGCTGAATTTGCAGAAGGGCATTACATCCAGATCGAGGTTGCAGGCATGACGAGCAACGCCCATGACAAGGATTTGGCCCGCTCGTTTCTCTCTTTCATGATTTCCCCGGCCTTCCAGGATATCATCCCCACCACAAACTGGATGATGCCCGTTTCAGCCACCGCGACGCCCCTGCCCGATGCTTTCGGGAAACTGGTAAAACCGTCGAAAACCTTCCTGATGTCTTCGGAAGAGGTAGCCAGAAACCGGAAGGCCTGGGTCGAGGAATGGCTCGCCGCGATGAGCATGAAATAAATGCTGACGGCCCGTGAAAGGATTCGGGCCTATGCCGGCGGGGGCTTCGCTCTCGCCGGTATGGCAGTGTTTGCGGGCCTTGCCACGCTTTCCCTGCTGCAATCCGGGCTGAAGACGGCGGACCGGCCCTTGTTCGATCCCTATCTCTGGGGCGTACTGCGCTTCACGCTGCTTCAGGCCGTGCTTTCGGCCGTTTTGTCGGTCGCCCTCGCCATTCCCTTTGCTCGCGCCCTTGCGCGCCAGCCCCGATTTCCAGGCCGCCTTTGGCTGGTGCGCCTGCTGGCCTTGCCGCTTGGGCTTCCCGTCATCACGGGCGCCTTGGGCTTGCTGGAGGTGTGGGGGCGAAACGGCTGGGCCAACAGTGCCCTGAAGGTCCTCGGCCTGTCAGAGCCAATCAGCATATACGGGCTTTCAGGCATTCTGCTGGCCCATGTATTCTTCAATTTTCCCCTGTGCGCCCGTTTGATCCTGGCGGGACTGGAACGACTCCCGGGCGAATACTGGCTGTTGGCGAGCAATCTCGGTCTGGGCTCACGCGACGTGTTCCGCTTGATCGAGTGGCCTGAGATACGCCGGCAGATTCCGGGTGTGGCAGGTCTGGTGCTGATGCTGGCCGCGACGAGTTTCACCCTCGTTCTGCTGCTGGGTGGGGGGCCGGCAGCCACGACGCTGGAAGTGGCGATCTACCAGGCATTGCGATTCGATTTCGATCCGCCCCGTGCCGTAACGCTGGCGCTCATCCAGATTGTCCTGACTGCTGCGCTTCTGGCGCTCTTGTCTTTTGTCCACAAGGCCTCCCCGGAGGGCCAGACGCTGACCATCCATGCGGGCCGACCGGATGGCAAGCCCCTTTCGAAACGCCTGGGTGACGGCATTGTGCTGCTGCTTGGATCCCTGTTTCTGCTTCTACCGCTCGTTGCCATGACCATGGCAGGCCTGAAGGCCGATCTTATCCGGCTGATCACGGAGCCGGTATTTATCCGCGCACTCGGCACCAGCCTCGCCATAGCGATCCCGGCCGGAATGCTGGCGGTTGTTCTCGCTTGTGCCATAAGCCTGGCCCGGCTTGCCGCATGGGAAAGGGGAAACGATCCGCCCCTTGTCCGAAGCATAGCCCGGCTGGGACCCGCCACTGCATCGCTTATCTTGCTTTTCCCGCCAACGGTCCTCGGGACCGGATGGTTTCTTATCTTTGGTGCCGCTTCCGTTGAAACGGTGGCGCCGCTGTTGATCGTGATGATCAACGGTCTGATGGCCTTTCCTTTCGTGCTGCGGATTGTCGACCCTGCGCTGTCTTCCCACCGCCAGCGAACAGGACGGCTTTCAGCCAGCCTCGGCATAACGGGTTTTTCCCGCCTTCGGTTGATCGACTGGCCGGCTCTGCGCAAGCCATTGGCGATGGCGCTCTCCTTTGGCACCGCCCTCTCCATCGGCGATCTCGGAGCCGTTGCCCTGTTCAGTTCGGATCGTCTGATCACCCTGCCCTGGTTGGTTTACAGCCGTATGGGCAGTTATCGCACGGCCGACGCGGCAGGTATTGCCCTCCTGCTCGCCCTTCTCTGCCTCCTCCTCACCCTCGGCGGTACCCCCGCAGAAGACCGGAACCAATCCCATGGCCGTTAGCGCGCACAGTCTCCGTCTCGCAGAGGTCGCATTTTATCGGGGAACCCAGCGCCTCTCCTTCGAATTGACCCTCAATGGGGCGATCACGACCATTGCCGGTGCATCGGGTTCGGGCAAGACGACCCTGCTGCACCTGATTGCCGGCTTCGAAACTCCGGCCGCTGGGCATATTCTGCTGGATGGTGCCGATGTGACGTCGCTCCATCCGTCCGAGCGGCCTGTCTCTCTCGTTTTTCAGGACAATAATCTGTTCGCGCATCTGGATATCGCGACCAATATCGGGCTCGGCATCAGCCCCTCTCTGTCCCTGACGGATCAGGACAGAGACGCAATTTCCGAAGCGCTTAGCCGGACCGGCCTCGCAGGCTATGAAAAGCGTCTTCCGGAGAGCCTGTCCGGGGGCGAGCGGCAAAGGGCGGCCTTTGCCCGCGCGCTGGTGAGAAAGCGCCCTTTTCTTCTGCTGGACGAGCCTTTCGCTGCCCTCGATCCGGAACTGCGCCGTTCGATGGGCGAGTTGCTGAAGGAACTGCAATGGGAGACAGGTATTATGGTTCTGCTGGTGACCCATCTGCCGGATGAAGTGGAAAGGCTGTCGGACGATGTCGTGTTCATCGAAAAGGGAGAGGTGATTTTTGCAGGTCCCCGGTCAGACATTCGAGGACCGCAGGCGCCGGAGCCGCTTCGGGCCTTTTTGGGAAATCGAGCGCAGCCCGCATAGTCAGCCATATTTCGAACGAAGAGCCGGTCGACTATGGCGACGCTGCATAACAGGAATACGCTCGGTAGAGCTAGGCAAACAGGGCGAAAATCGGTTAGAGCAGAATTTCACGTCTTGCAGGCTGCAGACACCAGTGCGATGGCGTCGCCCGCGAGGATCATATTGAAGCTGATGATGATGATGCTAGCCGGCATGGCCCCAGGACCCGCACGCGAACGCCGCCCCGGCGTGCGGCGGAGTCGGCTGGCCTCTGCGGCGGCCATCCTGGTGGCAACGACCTGGCTGACAGGCTGCCAATCCATTCTCAGCCAGACCTACGAGCCCACCGTTTCCCCCTCCTCGACCCCGCAAATCGTGGACGAGGTGCAGAAGAACGATCCCAACGCCCAGGTCGGCGCCAAGGAGCACCCCCGGATCGTGGCCAGTTATGGGGGCGAATACAGGGATGCCAAGACGGAGCGACTGGTCGCTCGCATTGTCGGCGCCTTGACGGCGGTCTCTGAAAATCCGACCCAGTCCTACAAGATTACCATTCTGGATTCTCCGGCCATCAATGCCTTTGCGCTGCCGGGCGGGTATCTGTACGTCACACGGGGCCTGCTCGCGCTGGCGAATGACGCCTCGGAAGTAGCCGCAGTTCTGTCGCACGAAATGGCCCATGTGACCGCCAATCATGGCGTAGAGCGGCAAAAACGCGAGGAAGCGGAAGTCATTGCGAGCCAGGTCGTCGCGGAAGTTCTGTCCAGCGACATCGCCGGCAAGCAGGCTTTGGCAAGGGGCAAGATGCGGCTCGCGGCCTTCTCCCGCAATCAGGAGCTTCAAGCCGACGTCATCGGTGTCAGGATGCTTGGGGAGGCGGGTTACGATCCCTACGCAGCGGCACGGTTCCTGGATTCCATGGCGCGTTATGCGCGCTTCATGTCGACCACCGCGGAAAACGACCAAAGCCTGGACTTCCTCTCGAGCCATCCGAACACCCCGCAGCGGATTGACCTTGCGCGCTCGCATGCCCGCAACTTCGGGATGGAAGGCTCCGTCGGCGACAAGGGCCGGGATTATTATCTGAGCGGCATCGAAGGCCTTCTTTACGGCGACAGTCCACAGGAAGGCTATGTCCGCGGCCAGACCTTCCTGCACGGTGGCTTGGGCATTCGCTTCGAAGTGCCGGACGGCTTTCAGATCGACAACAAGGTGGAAGCCGTTCTTGCCACCGGCCCCGGCGAGGCGGCGATCCGTTTCGACGGTGTCTCGGACACAAGCAATGGCAGCCTGACGAATTACATCGCCAGTGGCTGGGTAACCGGATTGAAGCCGGAAACCATCCGCCCGCTGAACCTGAATGGTCTGGCCGCTGCCACGGCGCGCGCCGCCGCGGATCGGTGGGATTTCGATGTAACCGTCATCCGGACCGGATCGCAGATCTTCCGCTTCCTGACGGCCGTTCCCAAGGGAAGCCCCTCGCTCGATTCCATCGCCAACGTGCTTCGCAACAGCTTCAGGAAGATGTCACCCCAGGAATCGGCCGGGTTGAAACCGCTGCGGATACGGGTTGTGACTGTTCAGCCCGGAGAAACCATCGGCGTACTCGCAAACCGGATGATGGGCACAAATCGAAAGCTGGAACTTTTCCAGCTGATCAATGCGTTGAACCCGACATCGGTTGTGATGCCGGGTTCGAAAGTCAAGCTGATTACCGAGTGAGGCGAAACGCCTAGAGATAAGCGCGCCTCTCCTTGCCGCCTTGGGTCTGGGTCAGGACAAGGCGAAGCTTTTCAAGCGCACGGCTCTCGATCTGGCGAACCCGTTCCTTCGAGATGCCGAGCTTCGCTCCCAGGGCCTCAAGCGTCTCGCTGTCGTCGCTGAGACGTCTTGCCTGTATGATCTCCAGTTCACGCCGGTTGAGATGCTTCAGCGCAGACCGCAGCCAGGCGACACGACGCTCGCCGTCGATCAGCGCTTCCGCCTGCTCGTCCGGAAGCGGCTCCTCGCTTGTAAGCACATCGGAGAGACTTTGACCGTCTCCGGAGCCCAAAGGGGTCTCGAAAGGAACGTCCCCGCCCGAAAGACGGGCGTCCATTCGCTGCACATCGGCTATACCGACGCCGAGGGCATGGGCAATTTCCTGATGCGCCGCTTCTGCGGTGAGCTGAATGTCGCCGCGAGCAAGCTTGGCTCGAAGCCGGCGCAGATTGAAGAACAGCGCTTTCTGGCCGGAACTTGTACCGCCCCGGACAATAGACCAGTTGCGCAGGATATAGTCCTGCATCGAGGCTTTGATCCACCAGGACGCATAGGTGGAAAAGCGAAACCCGCGTTCCGGATCGAACCGCGCCGCAGCCTCCAGCAGGCCTGCATAACCTTCCTGCGTGAGGTCCGCTGCGGGCAATCCGAAATTACGGAACTTGCCGGCCATGGAGATAACCAGACGCATATGGGCCACGACAATCTGGTTCAGCGCATTCTGGTCGTCCGACCCGCGCCAGCGGCTTCCCAGACGCGCTTCCTCCTCACGGCTGAGGTAGGGCGCTGCCATGGCATGCCTGATCATGGTCCGATCTGCCGCATTCGTGGTCATCATCCGTCTCCTGGCGTCTCTGAGAGTTCCGGCAGATGGGCTTGCCGCCGGACAATTCCAATCGGTCAGGGCTGTAACGAACGGCGTGATAAAAAGTTTCACAAAAAAACCCGGCCGAGGCCGGGTTTTTTGAGGGAAGGAAAACGCGCCTTAGGCCGCCTCTTCCTGGCTTTCGTCTTCTTCGACTGCCTTGCCGCGCTTGGGACCCTTGGCAAGGTGAGTTTCAACGAGGCGAACAGCTTCCGTCTCGGACATCTTGTTCACAGCGGCAATCTCGCGGGCCATGCGGTCCAGGGCCGCCTCATAGAGCTGCCGTTCCGAATAGGACTGCTCCGGCTGGTTCTCGGCGCGGTAGAGATCGCGCACCACTTCAGCAATGGAAATCAGGTCGCCGGAGTTGATCTTGGCATCATATTCCTGCGCACGGCGCGACCACATGGTGCGCTTTACGCGGGCCTTGCCTTGAACGACCTTCAGGGCGCGCTCCACGAAATCGGTTTCCGAAAGCTTGCGCATGCCAATGCTCACGGCTTTGGCAACTGGCACCTTCAGCCGCATCTTGTCCTTTTCAAAATCGATAACAAAAAGCTCGAGCTTCATACCCGCCACTTCCTGCTCTTCGATAGCGGTGATCGTGCCGACACCATGGGCCGGATAGACGATCGATTCACCGGTCTTGAAGCCCTGGCGCGTCGAAGATTTTTTCTGCTGGGTCGTCATTCGATTCAAAAACTCCCTGTTACGCTCCCGGATGGCCGGGGCCGGGTCAGTCAGGCCCGGATTAGGCGGCTTTCCGCCGGGTGACTCCAGTTCCTGCTCCAGCAACCGCACAAAAGGCAGCACCGAAACAAAAAACCGTACAGGCAAGCGCAGGCATGCCTTGGGTCCCGTATTTCGGTTTCTTTCGTTTACTTTCGTGATGGTTGCGGGCAGCAAATGCCCCGAAGTGGATCAGTATCCGGACCCTAACACAAAAATATGCGGAAATCAATAATTTGGTTTGCCTGTGCCTTGCCAGACACGAGGCAAATCAAAAACGAACAGGGCGCGGCGATTCGAACACCAACCTGCAGCCATATGGCGAAAGCCCACAATCTGGGCTTTCAAAATTATCAGGAATCACCCGTTCCCGGGTTCGGCGAGAAGAATTTCTCGAACTTGCCTTCAACGCCATCCATTTCCTTTGCTTCAGGCAATGCATCGCGCTTGCGCGTGATGTTCGGCCAGACAAGGGCATAGTCCGCATTGATCTTGAGCCATTTGTCGAGGCCCGATTCCGTATCCGGCTTGATCGCTTCCGCGGGGCATTCGGGCTCGCAAACACCGCAATCGATGCATTCATCCGGGTGGATGACCAGGAAATTCTCGCCTTCATAGAAGCAGTCAACCGGGCATACTTCGACGCAGTCCGTATATTTGCAACGAATGCAGTTGTCGGTCACGACATAAGTCATGTTGAACTCCAGAAAGCGCCGGCCGGCGGCGGGAGAAGGCAGAACCGGCAGGCAGGTCAGGCGATGCAAGGGTGCCGGGCCGAGAAAGGCCACACGGCATGTTCGGTAGCGTGAGGTATCGGCTTTGCTCCGATGTGGCAAGGTTTTCCGTTCCGAAATTTGAGACAGAGCAAGTATGAAATTCCATCACAGCCGCGATTTGGGTCGCCTGAGGCATTTTGTCCCGCATGTTCCGGAGCGTGTCGCCGCCCTCCCGGTGCTTGCGTGGAAAGCCCCGCTGGCGGTAAAGCCAGAAAGCAGATTCAAGGAGGGAGCCGCAGATGAAAATAGCCATTCTCACCGTATCCGATCGCGCCAGCGAAGGGCTTTACGAAGATATCAGTGGCCCGGCAATTGAAGGCTGGCTTTCTGCCGCCGTGGTTTCTCCTTACGACATCATCCGCAGGATCGTTCCGGACGGCATCGATTCCGTGTCAGCGGCGCTCATTCAACTCTGTGACGAGGAGAGAGCCGATCTGGTGCTGACGACGGGCGGAACGGGTCCTTCGCCCCGCGACCAGACACCCGAGGCCATGCAGCGGGTGATGGAGAAAGAATTGCCGGGCTTCGGGGAACTTCTCCGGCGCAAGAGCCTTGAACAGGTGCCCACGGCCATTCTCTCCCGACAAACGGCTGGGACGCGGGGCTGTTCGCTGATCATCAACCTGCCCGGGCGCCCTCGATCCATTGCCATGAGCCTCGATGCAGTTTTCCCGGCAGTTCCCTATTGCCTGGACCTGATCGGAGCGGGTCGGATCGACACCGATCCGGCGGTCATCGTCAGCTTTCGACCGGAATCTTAAAGATAGGAAAAGCTAGATGTCCTCGACATCCCGCCAGCCGAGGTCTTCATAAAGAAGCCGCGCTTCCTCGTAAGGCCCGCGACGATCGCCCGGCAGGCGCATGAAAACTCCATGCTCCCGCCGTGTCATCCCTTTCCAGCTGAGGAGATCGATCCGATCACCCGCTTTCACGAGAAGGCTGGGCTGTGTCGCCACAGCGCCATTCACCAGGACCATCTCCTCGACGATCCATTTCTGCGCGATGGCGCGGGATTTTGCCAGGCGGGCAAAGAACAGCCATTTGTCAAGGCGCTGGCGCCCCGGTGACTCTGGCTGTTCCCGGCCCTTGTCCATAGCTTATTTCTTCATCTGTTCCTTCAGCGCTGCGAGCTTGGCGAAGGGTGAATCCGGATCGACAGGCTTTTCCTTCCGCTGCGGTCTGGCTTCGAAACGCTGCGGCTGGGCGCCACGATCATTCCGGTCCGGACGCGGCTTGCGATCCCCATCCGGGCGCTTGCCCTGATGCTGGCCCTGCTCGTTGCGCGGCCGCTCGTCGCGACCTTGCGGCCGATCCCGGCCCTGGCGATTGCCTTCACCGCTCCGACGATTCTCGTCGCGGCGGGGACCGCGTTCGGCCCGCGCCTCACCTTCGCCCGAGCGGCGGCCCTGCCCCTGAGGACGACGGTTGCCGGTATTGGGCGCGCGCTGATTGTCCTGACGACCGGCCGGACGCCACAACAGCACCGGCTTTACCTCCGCCGGTGCCGCCTCCGCGGTAGCAACGTCGGGTTCGCCAGCCACGGCTTCGCTTTCGGCAGCTGCCGCCGGCTGTTCGGAAGCAACGGCGGCTTCCCCTTCGGATTCGGAGGCAGCAGGCGCCTCTTCCGAAGACAGATCCGCACTGGCAGCCTCCTCGGCAGCAGCGCCGGCGCCTGTATCGGCAGGCGCCAGAGTCGCGAGGTGGGCATGAGCCTCTTCGGCACTGACGGAATCGGCACGATAGCCGAGGCCCTTCAGGATTTCTTCCATGTCATCCGGGGTGGCGCCAAGAATGGAAAGCATGGCAGGCGTGCTGGTAAACCGACGGCCGTCATAGGCGCCATCGGGACGCGGCGTGGTGCCGGGCTTCCACTGCAGAAGCGGACGGATGATATCGGCCAGTCTTTCCAGAATATCGATCCGGACGGCCCGCTTTCCGAGGAAGCGGAAGCCGGCAAGCTTGTAGAACGTCCGTTCGAATCCCGGGTCGGTGACAACCGAAGTGCGGCCGGCCGCGAGCGCCGGGATAAGCTCGCCATAGCCGGGCTTGTCCAGGCCATCATTGGCCAGTGCCCACAGAAGCGTGATCAGCTCCGCCGGGGCAGGCTTCAAAAGAGCCGGCATGAAGATGTGATAGGCGCCGAAGCGGACGCCGTAACGACGCATGGACGCACGGGCATCCTGATCGAGCGATTTCACATCTTCGGTCACGTCGCGACGGAACAGAACACCGAGATTTTCCACGAGCTGGAAGGCAAGCCCCTTTGCCAGCCCCTGCAGGTCTTCTGCACGGGAAATATCGTCCAGCGGCTTCAGCACCGTGGAAATGTGATGATTCACGAAGCGCTCGATTCGGGCCGCCACATGTTCGCGGGCAGGGCCGGTCAGCTGTTCGTCCGCCAGCACGATCACGCGGGGGCGCATCGCATGGTCGCTGGCCGAAAGACGGGCCACCGGCTCGCCGAGCCAACGAACATAGCCATCGGCACCCAGCGCCAGGTCGCCATTGCCCGAGGCGTGCAGCCGTGCGGCCCGCGCTTCGAATTCGAGCGCAAGCGCCCTTTGGGCGGCCGCCTGGACGGCTTTCGCTTCGGGTCCATCGGACGCCGTGACCGGAGAAAACCGGAACCCGGCCAACTGTCCGACATGATGTCCTTCCACGAAGACATCCCCATTCACACTGATTTCAGCTTCCAGCATCGCATTCTCTCTCAGGCGCTTCATGAGCACAGATGTCCTGCGATCAACAAAGCGTTTCGTCAACCTCTCATGTAACGCGTCGGACAACCGATCTTCGATTTCCCGCGTCTTTTCTTGCCAGTGTGTCGGATCGGCAAGCCATCCAGGACGATTGGACACATAGGTCCAAGTCCGTATCTGCGCAATGCGGGCCGACAAGGTGTCGATCTCGCCTTCCGTCCTGTCGGCGCGGAGCACCTGCTCGGCCATGTAATCTTCATTGACCGCACCATGTCGGACAAGATCCGAATAAAGAGTGGCAATGAGTTCCGCATGCTGGGCAGGAGTAATGCGCCGATAATCGGGCAGCGCGCATGCTTCCCACAGTTTTTCTACCCTTTCGGGAGTGGTCGCAATATCCTGAATCTCCGGGTATCGCGCAAGCAGTTCCAGCGCCTGCTGGTCCACCGCAGGCAAAGCACGGGTCAGACCCTGGACCGGCGGCGCCACTTCCAGACTGGCCCGCAGGGCCTTTATCGATGCGAAGTCCAGTTCCTTGCTGCGCCATTGCAGAACGCGAACGGGATCGAAATGGTGGGTTTCGATTCGCTCGACCAGTTCCGGGTCGAAGGGATCGACTCGGCCCGTCACTCCGAAAGTGCCGTCGCGCACATGCCGGCCGGCACGGCCCGCAATCTGTCCGATCTCGCCCGGATTGAGGTCGCGGAACTGGTATCCGTCGAACTTTCTGTCCTGCGCAAAAGCAACGTGGTCCACATCGAGATTGAGGCCCATGCCGATTGCATCGGTGGCGACCAGATACTCGACATCGCCATCCTGGTAGAGGCCGACCTGAGCGTTGCGGGTTCGGGGGCTGAGCGCCCCCAGTACGACCGCTGCCCCGCCGCGCTGACGACGGATCAACTCTGCGATGGCATAGACTTCCTCCGCGGAGAAAGCCACGATGGCGCTGCGCTTGGGCAGCCGGGTAATCTTCTTGGAGCCCGCATAGGCAAGCTGGGAGAGGCGCGGACGCTCCACCACGGTGATTCCCGGAAGCAATTGCTCGAGAATGCCCCGCATGGTGCCCGCACCCAGAAGCAGGGTTTCATCCCGGCCTCGCAGATGCAGGATGCGATCGGTGAAAATATGCCCCCGCTCCAGATCGCCGGCCAACTGCACCTCGTCGATCGCGACGAAGGCAGCGCGGGTTTCCCGCGGCATGGCCTCGACTGTGCAGACCTGAAACCGGGCCTGCGGCGGAACGATCTTCTCTTCCCCGGTAACCAGCGCCACATTCTGGGCACCCACACGCTCCACCACACGCGTGTAGACCTCGCGAGCCAACAGGCGCAGAGGCAAACCGATTACGCCGGTGCCGTGCGCAACCATGCGCTCGATGGCATAATGGGTCTTGCCCGTATTGGTGGGGCCGAGGACCGCGGTAACGCCGCGACCGCTCAGGATCATCGGTTGCTTGATCAAAATGTCATTCCATCAGGCAGGCGAAAGCCGGCATGACCGGCGTGGGTGAAGCACACATGGCGCTCTCGGGACGCAAACACAAGGGCTTATGGCCGGTTACGGGTAAAGAAGTTCCGATAACCGCTCAGCTTCGTCGCAAATGCCCGTTTGCGACCCGCGATTAACCAATGGAACAGCCCCTGAACGAATCGCCGACGAATCGCTGACCGCTTCGCTTTCTCTGTTTGTTCCCTACTACATGTTGTGTTGACCGAAGCGATACGAACAAAACGGGGCTTCGAACGCCCAGGTCGAGGTCCGTTCTGGCTCTGCGAGCGTTAACCTTTTCCGCAGGAGCGGGAACGGATGATTAACATACTGTTAACTATGAGACTTCAGGTGCAAACCGGAGTTCGCGCCAGCATCGTTAACACATTGTCCAAAAACGGAACGAATCACAGACGAATCGCTTACCTCGCTCATTTCCCTATTTGTTCTCCACAATATGTAGTATAGCAACGGGTTATTGCTAACCATTTCGGCGCTCGGCGTCGCATGGCATTCGCCTTTCCGGCGCCAAAAGGGTTAACGGACGGGGAGAGTGCCGAAACGAGAACCATCAGAAGATTTTGGCGCGCGGATTTGGGGAGAAAAGGCAACTGCGGAGAAGGCCTGTTCCAAACCGGGATTAACCTTTGGAACAGCGCTGGAACGAATCGCTGACGAATCAACGACACCGCCGGTTTCCCGATTTGTTCACCGCAATATGTTGTGTAAAAACAATTTGTTAACCATATGAAACGGTGGATAACGCCTCGTCTCGGGGCCTCTCCGGAGGTGAAATTAACCTTTTTGGACAGACAAAAGGCGGCCCGAAGGCCGCCTTCCAATCGCATCCAGGTTCTGGTGTTCAGACGAAGAACTGACCGCCATTCGCCGAAATCGTGGAGCCGGTGATAAAGCCCGCATCGTCGGAAGCCAGAAACACCACGCAACGGGCGATTTCCTCGGGCTCCCCCAGCCGGCCAACGGGTATCTGCGGAATGATACGCTCGTTGAGGACTTTTTCCGGAATGGCGCGAACCATCTCCGTTCCGATATATCCGGGGCAGATGGCATTCACCGTAATGCCCTTGGCCGCTCCTTCCTGGGCTAGCGCCTTGGTGAAACCGAGATCGCCCGCCTTGGCCGCAGAATAGTTGGCCTGGCCCATCTGGCCCTTCTGACCGTTGATGGACGAAATATTGATCACCCGTCCGAAACTGCGCTCCCGCATGCCGTTCCAGATCGGATGAGTCATGTTGAAGAGGCCGGTGAGATTGGTACCAATTACCTCACCCCACTGTTCCGGCGTCATTTTATGGAACATGGCATCGCGGGTTATGCCCGCATTGTTGACGAGAATATCGATCGGGCCCAGCTCGGCCTCCACCCGGGCAATTCCCTCGGCGCAGGCCTGATACTGGGACACGTCCCACTTGAAGACCTTGATACCGGTCTCTGTCTCGAAAGCCTTGGCCTTTTCGTCATTGCCGGCGTAATTCGCGGCGACGCGGTATCCCGCATTCTTCAGGGCCACGGAAATGGCAGCTCCAATTCCTCGGGTTCCCCCCGTTACCAATGCCACTCTTGTCATGCCACTCCCCCACTTCTTGATTGTTTATGGATCGTGAGGCGGACCGGGCACTCCCAGGAACCCGGTCCGCCATGAAACAACGAATGCGCCTCAGAGCGCTTCGAAGCACATGGCAACGCCCATGCCGCCGCCGATGCAGAGCGTGGCAAGGCCTTTGCGCGCACCGCGGCGCTTCATTTCGAACAGCAGCGTGTTCATCACGCGCGCACCGGACGCACCGATCGGATGGCCAATGGCGATTGCACCGCCGTTCACGTTGACGATATCGGGGTTCCAGCCAAGGCCCTTGTTGACGGCACAAGCCTGCGCCGCAAAGGCTTCGTTGGCTTCGACCAGATCGAGGTCGTTGATGGACCAGCCAGCCCTTTCCAGCGCCTTGCGCGAGGCCGGGATGGGGCCCGTTCCCATGACGCTGGGGTCGACACCAGCGGTCGCCCAGGAAACGATGCGGGCCAGCGGCTGGATTCCTCGACGGGCAGCCTCTGCTTCGGTCATCAGAAGCGCAGCCGCTGCCCCATCATTCAGGCCCGAGGCGTTACCAGCCGTAACGGTGCCTTCCTTGTCGAAGGCCGGGCGCAACTTTGCCATGCTCTCCAGTGTGGCACCGTGGCGGATATATTCGTCCTGATCGACGATGACGTCGCCCTTGCGGCCCTTGACGGCGAAGGGCACGATTTCATCGGCGAAACGGCCAGCCTTCTGGGCAGCCTCCGCCTTGTTCTGGGAAGCCAGGGCAAATTGATCCTGCTCGTCGCGGGTCAGCTGGAACTGACGGGCGACGTTCTCCGCGGTGATACCCATGTGATAGCCATGGAAGGCATCGGTCAGGCCATCCTTGATCATCGTATCGATCATCTTCATGTCGCCCATTTTCGTGCCATTGCGCAGATGCGCGCAATGCGGAGCCATGGACATGGATTCCTGTCCGCCTGCGACGATGATCGAGGCGTCTCCGGAAGCGATCTGCTGCATGCCCAGCGCCACGGCCCGGAGACCGGAACCGCAAAGCTGGTTGACACCCCAGGCTGTGGCTTCCTGCGGCACGCCGGCTTTCATCGCTGCTTGACGGGCCGGGTTCTGTCCTTCACCGGCCGGCAGGACCTGCCCGAGAATGACTTCGTTGACGTCCTTTGCATCGACGCCCGCACGCTCGAGCACGGCCTTGACCACGGCTGCGCCCAGCTCATGCGCCGGCACCGAACCGAGCGCGCCGTTGAACGAGCCGACCGCCGTGCGAGCGGCACTGGCGATGACGATGGATGGATTGCTCATGGGATCTCCTCGCTTATGATGCATCGTTAACAGGAAACTGACAAAGCTTGGGGTGCGAGTCAAACGTCTTCGGCAAGGGAGAGGCCACTTGCATACGAGGCTTTGGTCGCGGTTTTGCTATTTTTTAAAAGCATTTCCCGCATCGCACAAAGTTATTGTCATGCCCATTTCTTGAGCATAAAGTCTTAAAGGAAACCCGTCTGGACAGGTCCGGCGTAAGGGGGCAGGGAGACAGGAATGGCGAAAAACACAGGCCAGATCACGATCAAGAAATATGCGAACCGCCGTCTCTACAATACTGGCACAAGCACTTACGTCACCCTCGACGATCTGGCCGTGATGGTAAAGAAGGGGGAAGATTTCATCGTTCAGGATGCCAAGACGGGAGAGGACATCACCCATTCGGTGCTCACCCAGATCATCTTCGAGCAGGAATCCAAGACCGGAAACACGCTTCTGCCCATTTCCTTCCTGCGCCAGCTGATTTCCTATTATGGCGACCAGATGCAGATGGTCGTCCCGAGCTTTCTTGAGCACTCGATGAAGGCCTTCAACGAGCAGCAGGTTCAGATCAGAGAGCAGATGACGCGCGCCTTTGGCGACAGCCCGATTGCCAAGAACCTTCAGGCACCCATGCAGTTGATGGAAGAGCAGGTAAAGCGGAACACGGAAATGTTCCATCAGGCCATGCAGATGTTCTCCCCTTTCATGACCCCGCCCCAGCCCAAGGAAACCAAGAAGGCGGACCCCAAGGATATTGACGAGCTGAAGGAACAGCTGCGCGCGCTTCAGACCAAACTGGATAATCTCTGATCCGCGCCTCGACGGCCGCTGCAGCGCTTAAAGCCCGATGGACACATCCCGGCTTGCGCTGCGGACCGAAACCGCAAAGCCACCGATGACATCGATGAAGGCTATGACCATCAGGATGAAAAAGACCTGGGTGGCAGCATCTCTCACCGCCAGGAATTCCACCAGGAACGCGACGAAAACCAGCAGCGACAGCATGTGGTTGATCAGCGATCCGGAAGAGTTACGGGTGGATTTGATCAGTTCCAGGAAAAAGAAGACAAGGCCGATCAGGATAAAGAGATCTCCAAGGGTTAGCGTCCAGACGGCACCGGAGAGCATGTCCACCTGCAGCAGAGCGGCCTGCAGGCCGCCTATGCCGCCACCGCCGAAGAGACCGATCATGGCGAGGTTGTAGAGCGCGAACGGCACGATCATCAGCGGAATGGCAACAAGCATCGAGAAACCTCATGTCTTCTCAAGGATTAGGCGCCGCGCGACGCAGCCGGCAGAGACAACCACTCCCCTTTGCAAAAGAAAAGGCAGCAAATGAAAAAGGCCGGTAAAAACCGGCCTTTTTCAAATTTCATCGGCGTGAAGCCAATTGCCCGATATCAGGCGTTTTCCTTCGGCGTCAGAACCTGGCGACCGCGATACATACCGGTCTTCAGATCGATATGGTGCGGACGGCGCAGTTCGCCGGAGTTCTTGTCTTCGACGTAGGTCGGGTTCTTCAGACCGTCAGCAGAACGGCGCATACCGCGCTTCGACGGGCTTGTTTTTCTTTTCGGTACAGCCATTTGAGTACTCCACTTGACGGGGCAAAACCGCTTTACTCAGCCCGTTGAGGCTGCCGTGATCACGGTTCAATCTCGGAAATTTGCGCGGCTTATACATGCTCGTTCGCCGTTTGGCCAGCCCTTTTAGCACAAATTGCCGAATCTTCGCGAAGCTCTATCGCTCAGGCTTCGTCTTCCTCGACATACCATGTCTCCTGAAGGGCGGCCTCCTGCCACTTGCGCCAGGCGGGATGGGCCTTCATGGCCGCCATGTATTCCAGCGTATCGGCCGCGGTTACAAGCTCATAAGCCTCGAAGCGGTTGACGACAGGCGCGAACATCGCGTCTGCGGCGGTAAAGGAGCCGAACAGGAAGGGTCCGCCTGAACGCGCCCGACAATCGCGCCAGATCGTCTCGATGCGCTCTATATTCGCGTGTGTGCCTTCTGGCAGGGCGATCTTGCCCGGCTTGCGCCGGATATTCATCGGGCAGGCACCGCGCAGGGCATGGAAGCCGCTGAGCATTTCCATCGAAATCGACCGTGCTTCGGCCCGCTCGGCAACATTCTTCGGCCACAGCCCCGCTTCCGGAAAAAGTTCGGCCACATATTCGATGATGGCCAGCGATTCCCAGACACGAATAGGTCCGTGATGGAGAACGGGAACCCGTCCGACGGGAGAGAGCGTCTTGAATTTGGGATTTCCGGCTTTCATGTCGAAAGGAACAAGAACTTCGGAGAAGGGAACATTGCATCCGGTCAGGGCCAGCCAGGGCCGCATGGACCAGGAAGAATAATTCTTGTTGCCGATATAAAGAACGAGGTCCTGCATGATGATCTCCCGGTTTCAGACAGGTGTTCTAGACCATCTTGCGATATCGAGACCAACGAAATGGATTGAAGTCAGTCATAAAGGCATTTGATGTAATCGCCGGAGCCCGCCGCGCGGCGTTCGATGACCGCCGCGAGACGTTTCAGGCCTCGGCCTGGCTTGCTGGCAATCCTCGTATAGGGATTGGGGAGGGAAACGGCCAGGAGCGCGGCCTGACGGCGACTGAGTTTGGCGGCCGGCACTTTGAAATGATGGCGCGCCGCAGCCTCGATGCCATAAATCCCGGGGCCCCATTCCGCAATATTCAGATAGATCTCCATCATCCGGCGTTTGGACCAGACAAAGTCCGAAACGATGGCCAACGGGATTTCCATGCCCTTGCGCAGGAAGGAGCGGCCGTTCCAGAGAAAAAGATTCTTGGATGTCTGCATGGAGATGGTGCTGGCACCGCGGGTCGGCACACCCTTCAGCGCATCATCGACCACGCCGCGCATCTGGGTCCAGTCGACACCGCTATGGGCGCAGAACTGGCCATCTTCCGACATCATCACGGACTGCACCAGAACCGGAGAAATATCGTCGAAGGCGACCCACCGCCGGTCATAGCCCTTGAAGAGCGCAAGATCGCCGATCATGAGGGTAGAGACAGGATGGAGGAAGGGCACGAGATAGAGAAGGATGAGCGCATAGGGTAGGATCAGGATGGCAAGCACCAGCTTCGCGACCAGCCGCAAACGGCTGCGCACGGTCGTTGCGGCCGGAGCCTTTCGCTCGACAACCGGCAATTCCGCCTCCAAATCCGGAACGGTGTCCACCATGATCCCCAAAATGCTCTCGCTCACCCACGCCGGCCCTAGTCATACCGTCAAGGTTTCCGCAATTCCAGCCTTCCGGCCGGAAAGGCCAAAATGTGTTTAAGGAAGCGATTGCATCCACAGGGCCTTGCATGGCAAACAGCGCCCATGAGCACCAATGGCATTGAGCAGAAACTGCAGGTTCATGCGCGCGCGGTCGAGCAGCTTCTTGATCAGCTGCTGTCCTCGGACTGCCGTGTGGATGAGATCGCCCGCCCTGACCGTTTGCGCGCCGCCATGCGTCATGGCGTTCTCAATGGAGGAAAGCGTCTTCGGCCCTTCCTTGTGATCGAAAGCGCAGCCCTCTTTTCCGCGCCAGGTCCCGCCGCATTGCGGGTCGCGGCTGCATTGGAATGCGTGCATTGCTACTCCCTGGTTCATGACGACCTGCCGGCCATGGACGACGACGATCTCCGCCGCGGGCAGCCAACCGTTCACAAGGCCTATGACGAGGCGACGGCAATCCTGGCAGGCGACAGCCTCTTGACCTATGCCTTCGATATTCTCTGCGCCCCGGAGACCGGACTTCTGCCCGAAACGGCGGTCAAACTCGTGCTCGCCCTCTCCCGGGCGTCTGGAATTGGCGGTATGGCGGGCGGGCAGATGCTCGACCTTGAGGCCGAACGAACCCCTCCCGATGAGGATGGCATTCGGATGTTGCAAGCCATGAAGACGGGGGCGCTCATCCGTTTTGCGACGGAAGCAGGGGCTATCCTGGCCAATGCGCCGGCGGAGGACCGAACCAGACTGCGCCAGTTTGGCGAACAGATCGGTCTGGCCTTTCAACTTGCAGATGATTTGCTCGATCTCACCGCGGACAGCGCGACCATGGGCAAGGCAACGGGTAAGGATGCCGCGCGCGGCAAGGGAACCTTGGTTTCCCTCCATGGGGAGAGCTGGGCGAGACAGGCACTGAAAAGGCTGATCGCAGAATCCGAAACCCTTCTGTCTCCCTATGGCGAGAAAGCCCGAACCCTGCTTCAGGCGGCGCGCTTCGTTGCCGAGCGAAAGAATTAGCCTGCCTGCCCCCTATCCGCTTGGCGTGGCGAAGCCGGATCAGAAAATTCATAGCTGGCGATCTATAGCCCAGAATGGATTTCCGATCTTGTCGGGAGGACAAGTTCGCCTCTGCACAGCAGCGTCTTTCCATCGCTAAAGTGACCCGATCCTTGCAATCGGGTGACCCGATGACGTTATCTCCAGAACTTACTTCCCTGCTCACCGGCTGGGGCGTCTATGTGGCCGCGACCGCCTCCCCCGGACCTGCAATCGTGACCATCATCGAAACGGTTGTAGGGGAAGGCCGAAAGGCCGGTCTGGCCTTGGCCCTGGGCGTATTGACCGGCTCCATGACCTGGGCCTGCCTGACCACGCTGGGTATTTCCGCCCTGATCCGCGCGGAGCCAAAAGCCCTGTTTCTGGTGGAGCTCATTGGCAGCGGTTATCTTTTCTGGCTCGCCTTCGGCCTTATGAAAAAGGCGCTGAGGCAAAGAGCCCTGCCCGGAGCAATAGGCCGGACGGCGCGGAGCCTGCCCCGACACTATGCCAAGGGATATGGCCTGCACCTGACCAATCCCAAGGCGATCATGGTCTGGATCATGCTGACATCGCTTGCCATTCCGGCCGGAGAAAGCGCGAGCCGGACCATCCTTTTCGTCGGTGGCTGCATGCTGCTTGGCCTGATGATTTTTTCGGGCTTCGCACTGCTGTTCTCGGTCCCGGCGGTTCATCGGGCCTATCTGCAGATCCGCCGGCTCTTCGAGGCGGCAGCGGCCCTGTTCTTCACCTATGCAGGAATGACGATGCTTACAACCGCTCTTGCAACGCGCTGTTGCGGGTGAGAATGTCCCGAAGGGCAGAGAGCAACGCCTCGCATTCCGCATCGGTCCCGATGGAAATGCGCAGATAAGGGCCGATTCGGGGCTTGGCAAAATGCCGCACGATCACGGATCGCGCACGAAGCTCCGCCTGCAGCTCTGCCCCCTCGCGGTCCGGGTGGCGCGCAAAAATGAAGTTGGCGCTCGAAGGCAGGACGTCGAAACCAAGCGTCTGAAGCGCGGCAACGAGCCGATCCCGGCTGTCCATCACTTTCCGACGACAAAGTTCAAACCATTCCAGGTCATCGATCGCCGCAGCGGCACCGGCCTGGGCGAGACGGTCGATCGGATAGGAGTTGAAGCTGTCCTTGACCCGCTCCAGCGCATCGATCAGCGGCCGCTGGCCAATCGCGAAACCCACGCGCAATCCCGCCAGAGAGCGCGACTTGGAAAGCGTGTGTACCACCAGAATATTGGGATAGCGCCGGGTTAACGGAATTGCCGTCTCGGCCCCGAAGTCCACATAAGCTTCATCGACGACGATGACCGTGTCCGGCTTGGCGCGGGCGAGACGCTCGATTTCCGCAGCGGCAACGGCAATACCAGTCGGCGCATTCGGATTCGGAAAGATGATCGCGCCGCAATCCCGGTCATAATCGGAAAAGCGGATCCGGAAGTCTTCGGTCAGGGGAATTTCGACCGCCTCGATCCCGTACAGCAGACTGTATGTGGGATAGAAGCTGTAGGAAATATCAGGATAGAGCAAGGGTTTGTCATGCTTCAGCAAGGCGTTGAAGACATGCGCGAGCACCTCGTCGGAGCCGTTCCCGACGAAGACATCCTCGATCGGCACCTCATGCAATCGGGCAATGCTTTCCCGCAGCGCCACGGATGCCGGGTCGGGGTAAAGCTTCAGTCGGTCGTCGGCCGCTTCCCTGATCGCCGCAAGGGCTTTGGGGGAAGGGCCATACGGATTTTCATTCGTATTCAGCTTGATCAGGTTGGCGATCTTGGGCTGCTCACCGGCCACATAGGGCTTGAGCTGGCTGACGATCGGGGACCAGTATTTGCTCATGATTTATTCCGCCGCACTTCGCTGACCGAAGCGCTTTTCAATATAGTCGATGACGAGGGCTTCGAATTCGCTGGCGATATTCGGCCCGCGAAGCGTCAGCGCCTTTTTGCCGTCGATGAACACCGGTGCGGCCGGGCTCTCGCCCGTCCCGGGGAGTGAAATGCCGATATCCGCATGCTTGCTTTCACCCGGACCGTTCACGATGCAGCCCATGACGGCAACGTTCAAAGCTTCCACACCCGGATATTTCTCCCGCCAGAGGGGCATGTTCTTCCGGAGATCCTCCTGAATGCGCTGCGCGAGCTCCTGGAACACGGTTGAGGTGGTGCGTCCGCAGCCGGGGCAGGCAGCCACGACCGGAACGAACTGGCGGAAGCCCATTACCTGGAGCAGTTCCTGCGCCACCTGCACCTCGCGGGTGCGGTCTCCATTGGGCTCAGGCGTCAACGAAACCCGGATCGTATCGCCAATGCCCTGCTGCAGCACGTAGCCCATGGCGGCGGACGACGCGACGATCCCCTTGGATCCCATGCCGGCCTCGGTAAGACCCAGATGCAGGGCATGGTTCGACCGCTCGGCGAGCATCGAATAGACCGCAATGAGATCCTGAACCTGACTGACCTTGGCCGACAGGATAATGCGGTTGCGGGCAAGTCCGATATCCTCGGCCAGCTGCGCCGAGATCAAGGCGGACTGGACGATGGCCTCATGCATGACCTGGCGTGCCGAGAGCGGCGAGCCTTCTGCCGCATTTCTGTCCATCAGGTGCGTGAGCAGATCCTGGTCGAGCGAGCCCCAGTTGACGCCGATGCGCACCGGCTTGTCGTACCGGATCGCCATTTCGATGATATCGCCGAACTGCTTGTCCTTCTTTTCCTTGAAGCCAACATTGCCGGGATTGATGCGATATTTCGCCAGCGCCTCCGCACAGGCGGGATGATCCGCCAGAAGCTTGTGGCCGATGTAATGAAAATCGCCGACGAGAGGGACATCCATGCCGAGGCGAAGAAGACGGTCGCGAATCCTCGGAACAGCGGCGGCGCTCTCATCCCGGTCGACGGTAATCCGCACGATTTCAGAACCGGCGCGGTGCAGCGCAGCCACCTGGGCGACCGTGGCGTCCACATCCGCCGTATCCGTGTTGGTCATCGACTGCACAACGACGGGCGCACCGCCCCCGACAATCACCCCGCCGATATCCACGGCGACCGTGGCACGGCGCGGCTTCGGATCATGTGAATTGTTCGGGGTCATGCGAGGTCTCCCGGCAGCTAGCAAAACGCCCTTTCAGGTGGCGGATGGCTGGGCCATTGTCAAGTTTGGAGGCTTTGCTTTTCGGCATCGAAGGCAGCGGCGAAGAGCCTCACCATGGCTTTCATGTCCGCTTCCGCCGCATCGATGGATGTGAACCGTGCCTTGATACCCTCGACAGCATGCACGAAAAGCCGGGCAGCCGTTTCCGCGTCCAGTCCCTCTTTGCCGCCCGCTGCCCACCGATCGATCACGGCCCCTGCATGTCGTTCCACGGCGCGATACCAGTCATCCATCAGGTCGGCGGCAAAATCCGTCTTCATGCCCAGCAGCTCCTCCCCATGAGGCATCTGGCCAATATTTCTATGGGGCGCGATGAAAGCGATATCGACAAGCTTTTGAAGGCCATCGGCGAGATCGACAGCCTTTTGGGCGGCCACCCCGGCGTCATCCGCCACTTGCCCGGCCAGGGTAGAAAAGCAGGCCCGGAATATTTCCGTCTTGTTGCGGAAATGATTGTAGAGGGCCGGCCTCGACAGCCCCGCCGCCACCGCGATGTCATCCATCGACACTCGCTTGAAGCCATAATTCGCAAAGCAGTGGAAGGCCGCTTCGAGAATCGCTTCACGCCGGGCGCTATTGTTTTCAGATGATATGTTCATGGTTTGACACTTTTACATTTTTTGTCATTATGTAAATATATCTTCTGAAGGAGCTTATACCCCCATGCGCCTCTCTGTGAACGGAAAAACTGTCGAGATCGACGCCGAACCCGAAATGCCGCTTCTGTGGGCGCTACGGGATGTGCTGGATATCAAGGGGCCGAAATTCGGGTGCGGCGCCGGATTGTGCGGTGCCTGTACGGTGATTCTCGATGGAGAGGCGGTACGTTCCTGCCAAACCGCGCTTCAGGATGCGACGGGCGAGATTCGGACCATTGACGGGCTGGCGAAAGGGGAAAACCTGCACCCCGTTCAGCAGGCCTGGATCGACGAACAGGTCGCTCAATGCGGCTATTGCCAGGCAGGCCAGATCATGAATGCGGTCGCGCTTCTGGAGAAGAACCCGAAACCCAGCGATGCCGACATAGACGAAGCCATGTCCGGCAATCTTTGCCGTTGCGGCACCTATCCGCGCATTCGCGCGGCCATTCATCGCGCTGCCGGCCAGGTTGAAGGAGCATAATCATGGCAAGCTTTGGAAAAATTGCCCGTCGCACGTTCCTGTTCGGTGCTGCTGCTGTCGCGGGGGGTGTTGCCTTCGGCTATTACAAATATAGCCAGCCCTTCGACAATCCCCTGGAAAAACAGCTTCTTCCGGACGAGGCGACCCTGAATGCCTATCTGAAGATCACGCACGACAATCGCATTACGGTGATCGTACCCCGCGCCGAAATGGGCCAGGGCGTGACAACCACCCTGGCTGCGCTGGTGGCGGAGGAGCTGGATGTAAATCTCGACCAGCTGACGGTGGAGCATGGTCCGGCGGCGCCCGCTTATTACAACAAGGCGGCGCTGGCGGAAGGCGCCCCCGTTCCCCGCTTCGACGAAGGCTTTGTTGCCGAAACCCTGCGCGGGACCATGGGCGTTCTTTCAAAGCTCTTTGCCCTTCAGTTCACCGGGGGCTCGTCATCCACCATCGATGCCTTCGAACCGATGCGGCGGGCGGGGGCCATGGCGCGTGAAATGCTGAAGGCAGCGGCGGCGGAGAAGTTTGGCGTTTCCAGCGCGGATCTCAAGACGGCTGAGGGACGTGTCAGCCATCCGGCAAGCGGGCGCAGCCTTTCCTATGGCGAATTGGCTGGCGCCGCGGCACGTTTGAAGCCGCCATCGGATGTGACGCTCAAGCCCAGGGAGACCTGGTCTCTTCTTGGAAAACCACAGCCCCGGAAAGACATGCGCGCCAAGGTCACGGGCGCCCCGCTTTATGGTGTCGACGTTTCCTTGCCCGAGATGCTGCACGCCACGATCCGCATGGCCCCCCTCCCCGGTCAGCGTATGGTCAAGATGGATGCTACCGCCGCCAGATCCATGCGGGGCGTCGTACAGATCGTGGAGATCGAGAGCCCCTATGGCCACGGTTTCGGGGTTCTGGCAGACAACACATGGCGCGCCTTCCAGGCCGCCGATGCCGTCGAGGTGGAGTGGGAAAAGCCAACCGCGATTCCTGATGCCAACACCGTGGTGTCCAGCCTTTCGGAAGCGTTCAAGACGCAGGACGCGTTCAGTCTTCGAACCCTCGGCGATCCGGATGCAGTGCTTGCCGCCGCAGCGGCGGACAGGATTGTCGAAGCAGAATATGGCGTTCCCTATCTCGCCCATGCACCCATGGAGCCCATGAATGCAACCGCCCTTTTCAAGGACGGCAAGCTGACAGTCTGGGCTCCCAACCAGTCCCCCAGCGTCATCCAGATGGTGGGCAGCCGCATCACGGGCAAACCGGCTGCCGAAGTCGAAGTGCACACGACCCTTCTCGGCGGCGGCTTTGGACGGCGTCTCGAACCGGATTTCTCAGACTATGCGATCCGCCTCGCCATGGCGGCCGAGGGCAAGCCGGTGAAGGTAATCTGGACGCGGGAAGAGGATATGGGACACGGCGTTTTTCGGCCCGCGGCGATAGGTCGTTACCGGGCCTCGCTGGGGCCGGACGGCATGCCCTCCGCGCTGACCGGTTCCATCGCCAGCCAATCCGTTGTCGCCGGCATGATCGGGCGTATCGCACCTTCCGTTCCGGTTGCCGGCCCGGACAATACCATGCTGGACGGCGCCTATAACCAACCCTATGCCTTCGACAACCACCGTATCGATGCACGAAAAGTGAATCTGCCCGTTCCCGTCGGTTCCTGGCGATCGGTCGGCTATTCCTTCAATGCCTTCATGCAGGAATGTTTCCTCGATGAAATCGCCCTGGCTGGCAAAATCGATCCACTCGAACTGCGACGCCGTCTGCTCAAGGATAGTCCAGCTGCCTTGGGCGTGTTGAACCGGGTTGCCGAAATGGCCGATTGGAAAACCCCGCCCGCAGCCGGCAGGGCTCGAGGCCTTGCCTATAATCTCTCTTTCGGAACTCATGTGGCTGAAATCGTGGAGATTTCCGGTGATCCTGCCTCAGGAATAAGGGTCGAGAAGGTTTGGTGTGCAGCCGATCCAGGCCTGGTCCTCGACCCGAAGATTTTCGAGGCGCAATTGATGTCGGGTATCCTGTTCGGGCTTTCCGCAGCCATGTTCCAGGAAATATCATTCGGGTCCGATGGGGTCGAGCAACTGAATTTTGCCGACTATCCGGCCCTGCGCATCGAACAGGCTCCGATGATCGAAATCGCCTTCCTGCAAGATTCCAGCTTCATGGGAGGCGCCGGGGAACCCGGTACGCCGCCCTCGATGCCGGCTCTTGCAAATGCGGTCGCTCGTCTGTCCGGAAATCGTATCCGGACGCTTCCGCTTTCCAAATCCGTCGCCTTCGTGTGACGGTCTATTGCCGGATGCGATCGGCGTGGCGGGCAAGTCCCGCCAGCAGGAACACGATCATCAGGAGGAGCGGCAGAAACAGGAAGACCGGGGAAAAACCGAAATGCTCGGCCGCAAACCCGATGATGGAGGGGGCGGCCAGCAAGCCGGAATAGCCCATGAAGGTCGCAACGGAAAGGCCCACACCGGGCGCCATGCCCGGAATATTGCCGGCTGCCGAGAAGGCAATCGGCACCATATTGGCAATGCCGAGGCCACACAGTGCAAAGCCGGCGATCGCCACAGAGGGACTGGTCGCGAGCCCCGCAGCCAGCATGCCGATCAAGGCCAGCAACGCAGAGGCACGGAGGGTCGTCACCGCACCGAAACGGTCGCGCACGAGGTCTCCGAGAAAGCGCATCAGGGCCATCGTGCCTGAAAAGGCCGCGAAGGCGAAACCCGAGACGATCAGATCGGCTCCCAGTTCCTGCCGCACGTAAAAGGCGCCCCAATCCAGAACCGCGCCTTCGGGAACCATGGAAAACAAGGCCATGCACCCGAAAATCCAGGGCAGCGGCTGAAGTGGCAAGCCCCGCTTGCGCTCCGCATGCTCGGCCGGGGTCGGTGCATCCTTCAGAACAAGCGGCCAGGCAACCGCCAGCATCAGGAGGGACGCGGCGGTGGCAATGGTGGCATGGGCGGTAATGCCAAACCAGCTGATCAGAAGACCGCCTGTCGAAGCACCGATCAATCCGCCCAGGCTCCAGAAGGCATGGCAGGAAGACATGATCGCCCGCCCCATGGCCTTTTCCACCGCCACGGCATTGGTATTCATGGCGACGTCCATGGCACCCATGAAGCCGCCGAACCAGAAGATGGCGACCGCCGCAAACCAGACCTTGCCCGCATAGGTGAGCAGCAGGAGCGACGGCAGCAGGAAAACAGCCATGATCTTGGCCACGCGCGCCGATCCGAACCGCGCCATCAGCGCACCGGAAACGGGCATCAGCGTAAGCGATCCACCACCCAGCAAAAGGATCATGAGCCCGAGTTCGCTTTTGCTCAGGAGCAGTCGCTCGGCAAAATCGGGAATTTTGGGCGCCCAGGCACCCACCATGAAACCGTTCATCAGGAACAGCAGCGAAACGGCAAGACGGATCGGCGGAAAAAAGGACGAACGGGCTTGCGTGGAAGAAGACAAGGTAGAATCGGACACGAAATGCTCCCGGGCAATGTGCGCGGGAGCATATTTAAAACGTTTCAGTTCTCAACCCGAATTATAGGGGTAAGCAACCACGATTTGTAACGGCACCTTACAAGGCAGGTCCGAGGCCGGTCTCCCGCCGGCCTCGCCTCTTAACCGAAGACGATCAGGAGATCCTTGGCGTCGATCTGGTCGCCGGCCCGGACGAGGACTTCTGCGATGGTGCCGTCCTTTTCCGCATGCAGGGCCGTTTCCATCTTCATCGCTTCGATGGAGAGCAGAACGTCCCCCGCCTTGACCGCCTGGCCGGCGGCCACGGCAACCGTGGAAATGACGCCCGGCATGGGCGCGCCGAGATGGGCGGCATTGCCGAGTTCGGCCTTGCGCCTTACCCCGTTTCCACCGGCGCCATGCGTCCGGTCCGGCACCTTGATGCGACGCGGCTGGCCGTTCAGCTCGAAGAAGACGGTGACCATGCCCTTTTCGTCGACCGGCGTGATGGCCTGGTTGAGGATGACCAGGGTCTTGCCCTTCTCGATATCCGCAAAGAGCTCGTCGCCGGGCTGCAGACCGTAGAAGTAGGAAGGCGTCGGCAGCACGGAGACCGGCCCATAGGTTTCGGCGGCCATGGCGAAGTCGGTGAAGACCTTGGGATACATCAGATAGGAGGCGAACTCCTGATCCGTCACATCCCGGGCAAGCTTTTCCTCGATGGCCTTGCGCTCCGCATCGAGGTCCGCATCGGCAAGCAGAGAGCCAGGGCGGTCCGTATAGGCTTTTTCACCCTTAAGGGCCTTTTTCTGCAGGTCTTCGGGCCATCCGGCCGGTGGCTGGCCGAGGTCGCCCTTGAGCATGGAGACGACCGATTCCGGGAAGGATACATCCTTGGCCGGGTTCAGCACGTCGCCGACCGTCAGGTCCTGACTGACCATCATCAGCGCCATGTCGCCGACCACCTTGGAAGACGGCGTCACCTTCACGATGTCGCCGAACATCTGGTTGGCATCCGCATAGGCCTGCGCCACCTCGTGCCAGCGGGTTTCGAGACCGAGGGAACGAGCCTGTTCCTTGAGGTTGGTAAACTGCCCGCCCGGCATTTCGTGCAGGTAGACTTCCGAGGCCGGCCCCTTGAGATCGCTCTCGAAGGCCGCATACTGATTGCGCACAGCTTCCCAATAGAAGGAAATGCGGCGGATCCATTCCGTATCCAGCCCAGGATCGCGCTCCGAACCGGCAAGCGCCTCGACGATGGATCCGAGGCAGGGCTGCGAGGTGTTGCCGGAGAAAGCGTCCATGGCCGCATCGACCGCATCCACACCCGCTTCGACAGCCGCAAGCACGGTTGCCGCCGAGATGCCCGATGTGTCATGGGTGTGGAAATGGATCGGCAGACTTGTCGCCTCACGCAACGCCTTGAAGAGAACCTTGGCGGCAGCCGGCTTCAGCAGACCCGCCATGTCCTTCACGGCGATGATATGAGCACCGGCCTTTTCCAGTTCGGCAGCAAGGCTCGTATAGTATTTCAGGTCATATTTCGGGCGGGCCGAATTGAGGATGTCGCCCGTATAGCAGATGGCGGCCTCGCAGAGCTTGCCCTCTTCCGCCACCGCATCCATCGAGACCCGCATGTTCTCGACCCAGTTCAGGCAGTCGAAGACGCGGAACAGATCGATCCCGCCCTTGGCTGCCTCGCGAACGAAGTACTTCACCACATTGTCCGGGTAGTTCTTGTAGCCCACACCGTTTGCCCCGCGCAGCAGCATCTGCAGCAGCAGGTTCGGCGCCGCCTCGCGGACCAGCGCCAGACGCTCCCACGGATCTTCGGTCAGGAAGCGCATGGACACGTCGAAGGTGGCCCCGCCCCAGCACTCGAGCGAGAGGAGGTTCGGCAGCGCGCGGGCATAGGTGCCGGCAATTGCCGCGATATCATAGGTGCGCATGCGGGTGGCCAGCAGTGACTGGTGACCGTCGCGCATGGTCGTGTCGGTCATCAGCACCTGGGTCTGGGCGCGCATCCAATCCGCGAAGCCCTTCGGCCCCAGCCGATCGAGCTTCTGCTTGGTACCATCGACGACAGGCGCCTCGATGAAGGGTACGATGGGCGCGGCAGCATCCGCCGACGGCTTCGGCCGGCCCTTGGCCTCCGGATGGCCGTTGACGGTTACATCGGCGATGTAGGTGAGAAGTTTCGTTGCGCGGTCCTGACGCTTCACCTGGGCGAAGAGTTCCGGCGTCGTGTCGATGAACCGCGTCGTGTAGGAATTGTCGCGGAACTTCGGGTGGCCGATGATCGCCTCGAGGAAGGTGAGGTTGGTGGCAACGCCGCGGATACGGAACTCGCGCAATGCGCGATCCATACGGCGGATGGCTTCCTCGGGAGACGGCGCCCAGGCGGTGACCTTCTCCAGCAGCGGATCATAGTAGCGGGTAATCACGGCACCCGAGTAAGCCGTACCGCCATCGAGACGGATACCGAAACCGGTGGCGCCGCGATAAGCGGTGATGCGGCCGTAATCGGGAATGAAGTTCTGTTCGGGATCTTCGGTCGTAATGCGGCACTGGAGGGCATGGCCGTTGAGACGGATGTTCTCCTGCGCCGGCACGCCGGATTCCGGCGTGCCGATGGCAAAACCATCCAGAATATGGATCTGGGCCTTGACGATGTCGATGCCGGTCACCTGTTCGGTCACGGTATGCTCGACCTGAATGCGCGGGTTGACTTCGATGAAGTAGAATTTGCCCGTATCCGCATCCATCAGATATTCGACGGTGCCCGCACCGATATAATTGGTCGCCCTGGCGATCTTGAGCGAATAGGAGGCAAGCTCCTGCCGCTGCGCTTCGGTCAGATAGGGCGCCGGCGCACGCTCGACGACCTTCTGGTTGCGGCGCTGGATCGAGCAATCGCGTTCGAAAAGATGGACGACATTCCCATGGGTATCGCCGAGGATCTGGCTTTCGACATGGCGGGCATTTTCGACGAGCTTCTCGAGATAGACTTCATCCTTGCCGAAGGCAGCCATGGCCTCGCGCTTGGCTTCCGTTACCTCTCGGGCAAGATCGGCTTCGGAGCGGATGACGCGCATGCCGCGGCCACCCCCACCCCAGGATGCCTTGAGCATCACGGGATAGCCGACATCCGCCGCCATCTGGCGAACCTTTTCCATATCGTCGGGAAGCGGCTCGGTGGCAGGAACGACCGGCACGCCCACCTCGATGGCCAGGTTGCGGGCAGCCACCTTGTTGCCGAGGCGGCGCATCGTGTCACCCTTGGGGCCGATAAAAATAATGCCCGCGGCGTTGCAGGCATCGACGAATTCAGGGCTCTCGGACAGAAGACCGTAACCCGGGTGGATCGCATCCGCGCCGGACAGCTTGGCAACCCGGATGACCTCATCGATCGAAAGATAGCTTTCGATCGGTCCGAGATCGCGGGACAAATGCGGGCCGCGGCCCACCTGATAGCTTTCATCGGCCTTGAACCGGTGAAGCGCCAGCTTGTCTTCCTCCGCCCAGATCGCAACGGTCTTGATACCGAGCTCGTTGGCGGCGCGGAAAACGCGGATGGCAATTTCGGAGCGGTTGGCAACCAGGATCTTCGATATGGACAAGACGATCTCCTCACGACGTCAGCCTCAGGGCGCCGGGCGAAGCCCAAGCGTCACTTCCTTAGCGGCTCACGTCCCCAAGTCAATTTCCCCTGTCGACCGCAAAGGGTCCAATTACGACTTTGGTGGAAGATCACTTCCTGGATTTCGATGAAAAAACCGGCTCGAACTCGAAAAAACCCGCGCTCCAGCCTTCGCGGATGCAAAAATAAGGTGGAATCTGCCGCCGCACTGCAAAAAACAGAACAAAATCCGGCGATACGACATTTTTACACATTTTTTATCGGCACTGGTAATTTTTGCCTTGTTATTCCCGGTTCGACGCGGCCAAGGCACGCCTCGTTCCGCTGTAGTTCAGCCGCGATGTCGCAGCGCAGCAGAGCCCGTGCTCCGTTAATCCTGAGTTCAGCTAGGCTTCTGTACCCTGCCGCCCAAATGGAGAAAGACGCGAAAGGATCCGTTGTGTCGCTATTCCAGGTCTATGCCCGCGCCTTGAGCTACCTTTCCGCCTTCCGGATGAGGGTTTCGCTTGTCGTTGCGGCCAACATCGTGCTGGCGGTGATCACCATTGCGGAACCCATCTTGTTCGGGCGCATCATCGATGCGATTTCCTCCCGCGAAACGGTGACGCCCATGCTTCTGGCCTGGGCTGGCTTCGGTGTTTTCAATACCATTGCCTTTGTGCTCGTGGCCCGTGAAGCGGACCGCCTCGCTCATGAGCGGCGCGCATCGCTTTTGACCGAAGCTTTTGGCCGCATCATCTCCATGCCGCTTGCCTGGCATAACCAGCGCGGCACCTCGAACGCACTGCACACATTGTTGCGGGCCTGTGAAACGCTGTTCAGCCTCTGGCTGGAATTCATGCGCACCCATCTGGCAACGGCCGTGGCGCTCGCCCTTCTGATCCCGACTGCTTTCAGCATGGATTACCGTCTGTCGATCGTTCTGGTCGTGCTCGGCATTCTCTACTGGATCATCGGCCGCGTCGTCATGAGCCGCACCAAGGAAGGGCAGGCCTCCGTCGAGGCGCATTACCATACGGTCTTTTCTCATGTGAGCGACGTGATCTCCAATGTATCGGTCATTCACAGCTACAACCGCATAGAGTCGGAAACCCGGGCCCTGAAATCCTTCGCAAGCCAGCTCATTTCGGCCCAGCTTCCGGTGCTGGACTGGTGGGCGCTGGCCAGCGCGCTGAACCGCATGGCATCGACCATTTCCATGATGATCATCCTCGTCATCGGCACGGTCCTCGTGCAGAACGGGGAGATCAAGGTGGGTGACGTGATTGCCTTTATCGGCTTCGCAGGCCTTCTCGTTGGCCGTCTCGACCAGATGCGGGCTTTCGCCACCCAGATTTTCGAGGCCCGCTCGAAGCTCGAAGACTTCTTCAAGCTGGAAGATGCCGTGAAGGATCGGGAAGAACCAGCCAATTCCAGCACGCTCGACAAGGTGCGGGGCGATGTGGAATTCCGCAATATCTGCTTCGACTTCGCCAATGCGACCCAGGGCGTGCGCGATATTTCCTTCAAGGTAAAGGCCGGCCAGACGGTTGCCATCGTCGGACCGACCGGTGCCGGCAAAACCACCCTCATCAACCTGCTGCAGCGCGTCTATGATCCGCAGAGCGGATCCATCCTGATCGATGGAACGGATATTTCGACCGTCACGCGCAAGTCGCTTCGCGCATCCATCGCAACCGTGTTCCAGGATGCGGGCCTGCTCAACCGATCGATCCGCGACAATATCCGGCTCGGCAAGGAAGAGGCGGATGACGAGGCCGTAAGGGCAGCAGCCGATGCGGCTGCCGCGGCCGAATTCATCGAAAGCCGCCTGAATGGCTTCGATACGGAAGCGGGCGAGCGCGGCAACCGGCTTTCGGGCGGCGAACGGCAACGCATTGCCATTGCCCGCGCCATCCTCAAGAACGCCCCGATCCTCGTTCTGGACGAAGCGACCAGTGCCCTCGACGTGGAAACCGAAGCCCGGGTCAAATCGGCTATCGACAATCTGCGCAAGGATCGCACGACCTTCATTATCGCCCACCGTCTTTCCACCGTGCGCGAGGCCGATCTGGTGATCTTTCTGGATCATGGCAAAATTATCGAAATGGGTGGTTTCGACGAACTCAGCCACAGCAATGGGCGCTTCGCGGCCCTGCTTCGTGCAAGCGGCATCCTGACCGATGACGAAGTGCGCAAGGCGCACGAAGCGGCCTGAGCCATCCTTATTCCCTTTCCTTCGCCGCTCGCGCCCAAAGCGCGGGCGGTCTGCTTTTGGCAGCCAGAAAGGGGAAACGGTCAGGCGGCATGAGGCGCAGACCCGTTGACGACGCAGGACAGGCAGGCAACAAGGGCTGAGCAGTCCGGCCACAACAGGATCAAAGCGCATGCCCCTTCACATCGAAACCCCGCTTCTGGAAACCTCAACCACCTATTCGGCAACCGGCCGGCCTCTGTTGCTGAAGATGGATGCTCTGCAGCCTTCGGGCAGTTTCAAGCTCCGAGGCATCGGCAAGCTGTGTGAAGCGGAAGTGGCGGCGGGCGCTCGCGCCATCTATTGCGCGTCGGGAGGCAATGCCGGCATTGCCGCAGCCCATGCAGGCCGGGCGCTCGGCGTTCCCGTCACGATTGTCGTCCCCGAAACCACGGGGGCGGATGTACGCGCCCGCATCGAGGGGGTGGGCGCTCGGGTGGCGGTGCATGGCGCAGCCTTCGATGAGGCGGACCAGTTTGCTCGGGAAGCGGCAAAGGCGGAAGAAGCAGCCTATGTGCATCCCTTCGATCATCCTTTGCTCTGGGAGGGTCATGCCAGCCTGATCGATGAAGTGGTCGCGTCAAGAAAGCCCTTCGACTGCGTGGTGGTAAGCGTCGGCGGCGGTGGACTGATGAGCGGGATGATTGAAGGCCTGCGCCGCAATGGGCTGAGCCATGTGCCTCTCCTGGCCGTAGAAACGGAAGGGGCCGCATCTCTGGCGGAAAGCCTGAAGGCAGGCGAACGGGTGAGCTTGCCGGCCATTACCTCCATCGCCACCTCGCTCGGCGCAAGACGGGTGGCCGAGCGAACCTTTGACGATGCCCGCAGCCATCCCACCATCAGCCTTACCGTTACGGATGCGGATGCGGTGGCAGCCCTGCTGAAATTTGCCGACGCGTTCAGGCTACTGGTCGAACCTGCCTGCGGAGCGGCCCTTGCCGTCGCAGATGTCCATGCGGAGCTGCTCTCTCGCTACCAGAACCCGCTGGTCGTTATCTGCGGAGGCATTGCGGTCTCGCTCGACAAGATCCGGTCCTGGCAGGAAATGCAGCAGTCTTGAGACAGAAAAACCCGCGATGGAAACCATCGCGGGCGAACTGTTGTCAGCTATGAACGATAAGGATCAGGCCCAGGGATGGGACGAGGCATTCGCCGTTTCGAAGCGGTCGATGGCAGCGCCCTTTTCAAGGGTCAGGCCGATATCGTCGAGGCCGTTCAGCAGGCAGTGACGCTTGAAGGCGTCGATCTCGAAGGAGACACGACCGCCATCCGGACCGGTGATTTCCTGGCTTTCCAGGTCAACCGTCAGCACGGCATTCGAGCCGCGCTCGGCGTCATCCATCAGCTTGGACAGGTTTTCCGGGCTGACCACGATCGGCAGGATGCCGTTCTTGAAGCAGTTGTTGTAGAAGATGTCGGCGAAGGACGTGGAGATCACGCAACGGATGCCGAAGTCGAGCAGCGCCCACGGCGCGTGTTCGCGCGAGGAACCGCAGCCGAAATTGTCGCCGGCGACCAGGATCTGCGCATTGCGATAGGCCGGCTTGTTCAGCACGAAATCCGGGTTTTCCGAACCGTCTTCCTTGTAACGGGCTTCGGCGAAGAGACCTTTGCCGAGACCGGTGCGCTTGATCGTCTTCAGGTAATCCTTGGGGATGATCATGTCGGTGTCGATGTTGACGACCGGAAGGGGCGCGGCAACGCCGGTGAGCTTGACGAACTTGTCCATGGATCTGGGCCTTCACGCGTTTCAGGAATTCTCTTGGGCCATAGAGGAATTCCGCGGAAATTTGAAGGGGAATCTTTTGTCTCCCGGCCGGAAAGGCCGGGTCGGCAAAAGCCTCGACGATCACATGTCGATGATGGTCCCGCGTCCGTCGTTCCAGATACGGGTGACGCGTTCACCGGGACGCTTGGCTTCGGTACGGACATGGACCGGCTTCGGCTGCGGCATCATCGCCCGCGCGGCCATGGTCAGCGACAGGATCGCCGCAAGAACCAGCCCGAAAGACAGCGTTACGAAACCGAGAAAGCCGAGAACCACAACACTGCCGGCCGCAAAGAGAAGGGAGAGGAGACCGTGCATGACAAAATCCTTTCGTTAAGTTCCATATGGTCCCGGCATGGCCTGTCCGCAAGGGGGAGGCCTTTCCTGATCGCGCGGCTTGCGCGGACTTCGAAAGCTTGGCAAAACGGGCCATGCGCATCACCCGTTCGTCCCGTCCGCTTGTTCCCCGCCGCTCGGCGCTCAGCATTCCAGCCGTCAATCTGCGGGCGCTGGAAAAGGCCGCGACCCTTTCTGCCGATGTTTTCATCCTCGATCTGGAGGATTCTGTGGCAGAGGAGAAAAAGAACGAGGCCCGGGACAATCTGAAACGCTTCTTCGGGGCCCTTCCGTCAGACAGGCAGGCGGAATTTGTCATCCGGATCAATTCGGCCGACAGTATCCATCTGGGCGCGGATCTGGAAACGGTTCTGGCCTGCGGACCGGATGCAGTGTTGTTGCCGAAGGTGGAAACGCCCCGCGTCATTCTCGACGTGGCAGACAGGCTTTCCGAAGCCGACGGTGCGGACGCCATGCGCATCTGGGCCATGATCGAGACCCCCCGGGCGGTTCTGAATGCCGCGCTGATTGCCGAGGCGGCCCATACGCCGGATGCACGACTGGAAGCCTTCGTCATCGGCCTCAACGATTTGCGCAAGGATACCGGCGTCTTGCCGGAAAAGGGCCGGCAATACCTCGTCCCATGGATGATGCAGATTCTTCTGGCAGCCCGCGCCTACGGCCTCGACGCGCTGGACAGCGTCTCCAACGACTTCCGCGACCTCCCCGCTTTCGAGGCGGAATGTCAGCAGGGCCGGGCTATGGGTTTCGACGGAAAGATGCTCATTCATCCTGCCCAGATCGAAGCGGCAAACCGCTGCTTTGGTCCGTCGGAGCAGGCACTTGAAGAGGCTCGCCGTATCGTCTCGGCCTTTGCAGATCCGGCAGCAGCCGGTCTCGGCGTCATCAATATGGACGGACACATGGTCGAACGCCTGCATCTTGAGCAGGCCGGGCAGCTCATCGCCCTTGCCGATCGCATCGCTTCACGAAAGGACAGCCCATGAAACTCTACCGTTTTCTGACGGGGCCCGACGATTCCGCCTTCTGTCACCGTGTGACCGCTGCGCTCAATGCCGGATGGGAACTGCATGGCGCCCCCAGCCTGACCTTCAACCAGGAAGCCGGCAAGACCTATGCCGGCCAGGCTGTCGTCAAGGATGTACCGGGCAAGGATTATACGCCCGACATCAAGCTGTCCGACTATTAGGAATGGGGCGATGGCGAGCGCGCCTAGGGCACGCTCGCCTCGATCCGCTCTATGTCCTCGTCCGACAGGCCGAAATGATGGCCGATCTCGTGGATCAGCACATGGGTGATGATATCGCCCAGCGTCTCGTCATTTTCCGCCCAGTAATCCAGGATCGGTCGACGGTAGAGAAAGACCCGGTTGGGCATGTCGCCGGTTTCCATGGAGAAGCGCTCCGTCAATCCCCGCCCCTCGAAGAGTCCGAGCAGATCAAAGGGTGTTTCGAGCGCCATGTCCTCGAAAACGTCATCTGAAGGAAAGTCCTCCACCTCGATGACCAGATTGCCGGTCAGCAGGCGGAATTCCTCCGGCAACTGGCCAAAGGCCTCGATCGCAAGCGATTCGAAGGTACTGAGTGTCGGCGCATGTTTTTCGCGCCAGTCTTCGGTCTGGTCTATGCGGGCCATTCTGCCTCCTTGGAATTTCCATATAGGCCCATCCGGAAAAATTTTCGAGTATAAGCGATCACGGCATAAGGCGGCGGGAAGGCAATATTTCCGTAGCGTTAATGGCGGAGAGGAGATTTCTCTTCCCGGCTTCCCTTCCCGCCCAGGCCGCCAAGCACCGTTGACTCTTCGGCCCGCTTCTGGAATCTATTAGAACATAAAGGGAACAAACGGCAGATAGCCCACGTTCCCCGTCAACAGTCATCGAAAACAGGAGCACGTCATGGCGAAGGAGGCCCTGGCGCGGGAGAGACTTTGCGCCTTGCGCGAAACCATCGCCCGAATGGAAGGAAAGCCGGTCGCTTCCCTCGATCCGGAGGGTATGGAAGCGTCCGCGACCAAAGCTTCCCGCCGCTCCGGGGAAGACACCGGAAAGGAGCGCGCAAATTTTGCCATTCCTCCCCTGGCTGGAGCGCTTCCGGGCGGCTTGCCCAGAGCGGGCATGGCCGAAATCCGCAGTACCGAACTGCGCAATGCCGGCGCGTCTACAGGGCTTGCTTTGTCTTTCTGTGCCTTCATGGCCCGGGAAGAGGAGGCGCGGGGCACAGAGCCTGCCTTTCTCTTCATCGGAGAGCGGAGCGTTGCCCGAGAAGCAGGCGAGCCCTTTGCGGCCGGTCTGGCCGATCATGGGCTCTTTTCAGTCCGCTTTCTTCAGGCTTTTCCAAAGCGTCTGGAGGACGCGCTCTGGCTTGCAGAAGCGGCCCTTGCCAGCCGTGCTTTTCGGGCAGTGATCCTTGAAATGATGGGCAATTCCCCGCGCTTCGGGCTGGGAGAAAGCCGTCGTCTCAGCCTTAGGGCCCGCCATGCGGGAAGCCTGCTTCTTCTGTTGCGTCAGGGCGGCGCGGAAGAGGCGGGCAGCACGCTGTTTCGTCTGGAGGCGGCGCCTTCCGCCTCCGGATATTACCGGTTGCCGGATGGACGCCCCTTGGAGGGCACCATCGGCGCACCGGGATTTGCACTTCGGGTGGAAAAAAGTCCGGATCCGGCCTTGCCTCCCCTCTCCACGGCCACAGCCATCGAATGGAACGCCCATGAACGCCTTTTCGCCCTCCCCGATGCCAGCATCCCTCCTGTCCGCAACCCGGCCGGACCAGCGAATCCTGGCGCTCGCCTTCCCCCGGCTGTCGACAGACCGGATCGCGCGCAAGCGATGGGGTCCGTCGTGGCGTTCAGCCACGCCTCCTGACCGTCCCCCCCTTGTAGCCGCGGGGCGTGAACGCAACACCATGCGGCTTGTGGCCCTGGATGAAAAGGCCTCCGCTTTAGGCCTCAAAAGAGGACAGGGCCTTGCGGAAGCCCGTGCCATGTGCCCCGGTCTCGATACGGTTGCATCGGACCCGCAGGCAGACCGTCAATTCCTGCACGCCCTGGCCGATTGGTGCAGCCGATACACGCCCCTTGTTGCCAGGGATGGCGATGACGGGCTTTTTCTCGACATTACCGGCTGCAGTCATCTCTTCGGGGGAGAGGAAGGGCTTCTCGACGATCTGGCCCTGCGGCTTTCGGGAATGGGCCTGGACGTCAAGGCAGCCATTGCCGATACCCCCGGGCTTTCCTGGGCCATCGCGCATTTCGAACAAGGTCAGAGCGCGGGCTCCCGCATCGTTTCCCGCCAGAACGGAGCGGATCGCCTTGCCAAACTCCCTGTCCAAGCCCTCCGCCTGAATCCTGCCGTCGTGGAGGGCTTGCTGAAAGCAGGGCTTCGTGATGTTGGCAGCCTGATGGCCCTGCCGCGAGCGCCTCTCTGCCGTCGGTTCGGGCCTACGCCTCTCCTGCGTCTCGATCAGGCGCTCGGGCGCGAGGATGAACCCATTTCACCCCGCCTTCCGGTTGCCGGCCTCTCGGCGGAACGCCGTCTCTCCGAGCCCGTGACGCGCGAAGAAGACTTGCTGTTCCTGGCAGGAGAGCTTTCAAAGACGCTCGTGCCGCTTCTGGAACGCCGCGGGCTGGGCGGGCGTTTGTTCGAACTTTCCCTTTTCCGGGTGGATGGCGCGGTTTTCCGGGTTCATGCCGGGTCTTCGCGCCCGTTGAGAGACGCCCGACGCATGGAAGCGCTTTTTGCCGGACGCCTTACGGCGCTTCAGGAGGATATCGATGCCGGCTATGGATTTGAAATCATCCGGCTGGCCGTCTCCCATGCAGAACCGCTGGAAAGCCGGCAGATGGATCTGGGGCGTTCGCCCGAAATGGCCGAGAACCTTGCCGATTTCATCGATCAGGCCAGTGCTCGCTTCGGGCCGGAATGTCTGATGATTCCGGTCTTTCGGGAAAGTCACCTTCCGGAAAGATCATCCTTTCTCGTATCCGCCCGGGAAGGGCTTGAAAGCCCGAAGGAAATGCCCGCCCCGGCACCTTTCCGGCCTGTCCGCCCCATCCGGCTTTTTCGGTATCCGGAACCCGTGGAAGCGGTGGCGGAAGTACCGGATGGACCGCCGGTTCAATTCCGTTGGCGACGAGCCATGCATCGCGTTGTGAAATCCGAAGGGCCGGAACGGATCGGCGGAGAATGGTGGATAGAGGGTGAGGACGTGCTCACCCGCGACTATTACCGGATCGAGGATGAAAGCGGTCGCCGTTACTGGCTGTACCGGCAAGGCCTGTACGGACAGGAGCCCGTCTCCCCGCGCTGGTTCATGCATGGCCTTTTTGCCTGAGGAGACATGTCGTGGACACCCTGCCCTTCGTCGAATTCGGGGCTTCAAGCAATTTCTCCTTTCTGGAGGGCGCTTCCCATCCGGAAGAGATGGCCCGTCAGGCCCTGGCGCTCCGGCTTTCGGGACTGGGGCTGGCAGACCGCAATACTGTGGCAGGGGTGGTGCGTGCCCATGCGCTCGCCAAGGAGGAGGGCTTGCGCTATCACCCGGGAGCGCGGCTTGTCTTTGCCGACGAGACACCCGACATGCTCGCCTACCCCGCCAACCGGGAAGGATGGGGGGCTCTCTGCCGGTTGCTGAGCCAGGGCAACCTGCGCTCCGAGAAGGGCGATTGCACGCTTTTCGAAGAGGACCTTCTGACTTTTGGGCGGCATATGGCGCTCATTCTCCTTCCAAAGCCGGAGGAGGTGGAAGCGGAAGGCTTTTTCTCGCTTCTCTCTCGCTTGCGCGGGATCTTCGGCTCCTGGCTCCATCTCGGGCTCACGCCCCGCTACGATGGATGCGACCGGCGCATTCTGCAGGTGTCGATGACGGCGGCCAGAAGTGCCGACATTCCCCTCATAGCCACCAATCAACCGCTCTGTCATGTGGCCGAACGACGCCCGCTTGCGGATGTGCTCGTGGCCATTCGCCATCACGTACCTGTTTCGGAGGCAGGCTTTCTGCTTCGGCCAAATGGCGAGCGCCATATGAAGGATGCCCGGGAAATGGCCCGGCTTTTCCGTCTGTGCCCTGAAGCCGTGGCACAGAGCTGGACCCTTTCCCAAAAGCTCCACTTCAATCTGGACGAGCTGAAGCATGAATATCCCGATGAAAGCGTTCCGGGAGAAACTCTTCCCGAAACCCTTTATCGGCTGACCTATGAAGGAGCGCGAAGGCGCTATCCCGAAGGGATTCCACAAAAGATTCACGAACAGATTGCCTATGAACTCGCCATGATCCGGGAGCTGGAATACGAACCCTACTTCCTGACCGTCCACGATATCGTCCGCTATGCGCGCTCGCAGAGCATTCTTTGCCAGGGGCGGGGTTCGGCGGCCAATTCCACCGTCTGCTTCTGTCTGGGTATCACGGAAGTGGACCCGGCAATGACCGATCTTCTGTTCGAGCGTTTCATCTCCCCCGAGAGACGGGAGCCGCCGGATATCGACGTGGACTTCGAGCATGATCGGCGCGAAGATGTGATCCAGTATATTTACCGCAAGTATGGTCGCGAGCATGCGGGCCTTGCGGCCACGGTCACGACCTATCGGGCCCGCATGGCGGGCCGTGAAGTCGCCAAGGCCTTCGGCCTTTCTGAAGATGTCCAATCGGCTCTCGCCGGCTCCATCTGGGGCTGGTCCAACAATGACCTTTCAGACCGCGAAGCGAAGGCCGCAGGGCTCGATGTCTCCGACCCCCTCACCCAGCGCGTGCTGGGCTATGCTTCCATGCTGATGGGATTTCCCCGTCATCTCGGCCAGCATGTCGGCGGCTTCCTGATCACAAGATCCCGTCTGGACGAGGTCGTTCCCATCATGAATACGGCCATGCCGGGGCGCACCATGGTGGAATGGGACAAGGATGATCTGGATCAGCTCGGCCTTCTCAAGATCGATGTTCTGGCGCTCGGGATGCTCTCCTGCCTTCGACGTGGGCTGGACCTGCTGGCGCTGCACTATGGCAGGCGCTATTCGCTGGCGGAAATTCCGAAGGAACAGGAAAATGTCTACGACATGATCGTCCGCGCCGACACGATCGGGGTGTTTCAGATCGAAAGTCGCGCACAGATGAGCATGCTGCCCCGGCTGAAACCCCGCTGCTTTTACGACCTGGTCATCGAAGTGGCGATCGTGCGCCCCGGACCGATACAGGGCGACATGGTCCACCCCTATCTCCGGCGCCGGCAGAAAAAAGAGGAGGTAACCTATCCCAAGGATGAGCTGAAAAGCGTGTTGCACCGGACACTTGGCGTCCCCCTCTTCCAGGAACAGGCGATGAAGATCGCCATCGTGGCGGCAGGCTTCAAGCCTGCGGAAGCAGACAAGCTCCGGCGCGCCATGGCGACATTCCGCCGGGTTGGCACGATTCACTCCTTCCGCATCAAGATGATCGAAGGCATGGTGGCGAGAGGCTATGAAGCAGAGTTCGCCGAACGCTGCTTCCGGCAGATCGAAGGGTTTGGCGAATATGGCTTTCCGGAGAGCCATGCCGCCTCTTTTGCGCTGCTTGTCTATGCATCCTGCTGGATGAAGGCCTGGTATCCCGATGTTTTCTGCGCCGCTTTGCTCAATTCTCAGCCCATGGGCTTTTATGCGCCCGCCCAGATCGTGCGCGATGCCCGGGATCATGGTGTGGAAATTCGTCCCGTCGACATCAACCAATCCTTCTGGGACTGCACGCTGGAAGAATCCCGCTTCGATCCCCGCCGCCTTGCCTGGCGACACCGGGAAATGGCCGGGGCGATAAAAACGACAAAAGCCGTGCGCCTCGGCTTTCGGCAGGTGAAGGGTCTCAGCTCTCCGGAGATGGATCAGCTCGTGGCCGCGCGGGAAGGGGGATATCGTTCGGTCCGGGACCTGTGGCTACGATCCGGACTGTCCCGGGGGGCCATCGAAAAGCTGGCCGATGCGGATGCCTTCCGTTCCCTGGGTCTTGAAAGACGCGAAGCCCTCTGGGCCGTACGGGCTCTTGAAGAAAAGAGTGCGGCAGAGCATTTGCCGCTTTTCGAGCACGCCCTTCAGAACGGAGAAACAACGGAATTGCAGCCGGAACCGTCTGTCATCATACCGGCCCTGTCGCCGGGAGAAGCGGTGGTCCAGGATTACCGCAGCCTGTCCCTGTCGCTGGAAGCCCATCCCGTACAGTTTCTTCGGCCTTCGCTGGAAAGGGATGGGGTCCTGCCCTGCCATGCACTGGAACGCATCACCCACGGACGCATGGTATCCATTGCCGGGCTGGTCCTCGTGCGCCAGCGACCGGGCTCGGCCAAGGGCGTGATTTTCATGACGCTGGAGGACGAAACCGCCAGTGCCAATGTGATTGTTTGGCCGAAGGTATTCGCTGTCTATCGTCCGGTCGTGCTGGGGTCGCGGCTGGTGGAAATACGCGGCCGCGTGCAGAAGGCGGATGGGGTTATCCATGTGGTGGCCGCATCGATCACCGACCGGACCGCACAGTTAAGTGATCTTGCGCGGGACAGGGTCGCCATCGATACACTGGCAAGAGCCGATGAAGTGAAGCGCCCTGTGGAAGAGCAACGCTTCCGGAAAAATCCGGCCAGCCAGGCTCGGACATTGTTGAAGGAAATGCCGGAACTGGTGAACGATATCCGGCAGGTCATGCCCAAGGGAAGGAATTTTCACTGACGCGCCGGCTCGCTCAAGCCTCCGAAGAGGCAGGAAGCGACAGCAAATGCTCGAACTCGGCAACCACTTTCCGATAGACATCCCGTTTGAAGGGCACGATCAGCTCAGGAAGGTCATGCATGGGCTTCCAACCCCAGGCATCGAATTCCGCCATATGCCCGCCGGGCGGTGGATTGATGGCAATCTCGGTCTCATCCCCTTCGAAGCGAAAGGCAAACCAGCGTTGGGTCTGTCCGCGATACTTTCCCTTGAGACCGATACCGATCAGATGCGGCGGCAGATCGTAATGGATCCAGTCGCGTGCGCTGGCAAGCAGGGAGACCGTGCGGATACCCGTCTCTTCATAGAGTTCGCGATAGGCCGCTTCCAGAGCGTCCTCCTCCGCATCGATGCCGCCCTGGGGCATCTGCCAAAGAGCCGCCGAGCCGTCATATTCCGAATTCCCTTCCGGAATGCGGCGGCCGGCCCAGACCAAACCCTCACGATTGAGAACCATGATGCCCACGCAGGGGCGGTAGGGCAGGTCTTCTGCCCTGATTGTCCTTGTCATCTCATCCCCCGGCAAAGATCAGTTTCCGGCCGTCGTCACGGTATTCTCGGTGGCAATCGCCGATACGCCCACGATCTCGATGCCGCGCATGGTGGCCTGTTCGCTCCATTGCGCTATGGCAGCGACGCTCTCGTCGAAGGCCGAAGCAACGCCAATCGCCTGCCCATTTCGCCGGGCGATACGCTCAAGTTCGTCCAGCTTGGTCAGGATCGACTGCTCATCCACATCCTGATCCAGCAAGACATCGGCAAAACCGAAGGGCATGTTCAGCGCCTTCGCATAATGGCCGCTGAGAGAGCGGGCAGCCGTTCCGTCGTCCAGGAACAGCAAGCCACGCGCCGCTATATCCTTCATCACGGGATCCATTGCCTTCTGGTCGGAGAGGAAGCGACCACCGAGATAGTTCATCACACCGGTATAATTGGTGATCTTGCCCATGGCCTTATGCAGATTTGCGAGATTTTTCTCGGCAGAAAGCGACGTCAGCAGCGTGTCGGCACCCGGATCATTGTCCGGGTAATCGAAGGGCTCGAAGGGCACCTGAAGAAGAATTTCATGACCCGAACGGCGCGCCTCCTGCATCCATCGGGTCAGGCTGTTGCCGCTCGAGGCAAAGGCCAGCGTCACCTCGTCAGGCAATTGGCGAATGGCATTTTGCGTTCCCGTCTGGCTGAGCCCCAGACCGCCCACCACGATGGCAATTCGCACACCGTGCGCACCCGACCACGGCCGGGCATAACGGTCCACTGGCCTCAAACCGTCGGTGCTGATGATCGGAAGCGGCCCAAAAGCCGTTTTTTCGAGCAGATCATCCGCGGGAATGGTCGCCATCCGCGGGTCCTGCCCCACGCTGGTCGCATCCAGCAACACGGCACCGTTCTGCGTCCGCTGACCGGGCGTGTATTTCGTCACCAGCACCCCGTCATCGGTGAGGGTGCGCACGACGTTTGCGCCCGACCGGGGTCCGCTTTTCGGCATGCCGTTCAGGGCAGCTTTGTCGGCGTCCGGCACCACGACCGCCACAGGATCTGGCGCGGTGCCCGTCTTCTTTTCCGGTGTCGTCCCGGTAATTTCGGGCGATGCAGCGGTCTTGAGGGCGGGCTCGCGAGGTCGCAATCCATAGGCCGACAATCCGATCACGCCCAGCACGGCGACCAGCCCGATCGCCCGCATCAGCCCGCCAAACCCGCGTCCGCCTTCCGGCGGTCGCCTGTTCTGTCCCAGCGGTGTGTTCAGATCGCTTCCCAATTCCAGTCCCCATCCCGGCGCACCGAAAAATCCGAACTCCGCTCCCGGAGGTGACGGAAAATCCGGTTCGAACGCTGCGCTTGGCTAATGACGCCGCAGCGCGGCGCCATTGCATTCTCGTCCTTATTGAGCGACTTCCGCCTTGCTGGTTTCCGCCGGGAAGTGCGGATCGCTCTTCTTGCCCCGCAAAAGGTCAAGCGCATAATTGAGCTGCACATCGTCCTTGGGCTCCGGCGGAACATAGGCGGAGGAACCGGAGCCTTCGTCCGTTTCGTTCTGACCCTTGATGTGCCCCGGAAGGCTCGACTCGCCAGCAGTGGTAAGCTTGTCCTTCAGGTCTTCGGGAAGAGGCTGCTCCACCTTGATGTCGGGGCTGATCCCCGTACCCTGTATCGACTTGCCGGACGGCGTGTAATAGAGCGCCGTCGTGAGACGAAGAAGACCATTGTCGCCGAGCGGAATGATCGTCTGCACGGAGCCCTTGCCGAAGGATCGGGTCCCGAGGATTGTTGCCCGGTGCTGATCCTGCAGGGCGCCGGCCACGATTTCCGAAGCAGAGGCGGAACCGCCGTTGATCAGTACGATGACCGGCTTTCCATCCCCCAGATCCCCGGGTCCGGCGCTGAACCGGCGGGTTTCTTCCGGATTGCGGCCTCGCGTGGAAACCACTTCGCCCTGTTCCATGAAGGCATCGCTGACATTGATGGCCTGATCGAGCAAACCACCCGGGTTCAGGCGCAGGTCGAGCACATAGCCCTTCAGCTTGTCGGCCGGAACCTGCTTCTTGATGGTCTGAATTGCCTTTTCCAGATCGTCATAGGTCTTCTCCGAGAAGGAGATGATGCGCAGATATCCTACGTCGCCTTCGACGCGGAATTTGACGGCCCGGACAGGAATGATGTCACGGACGATCGTAAGCACGATCGGTTTTGCTTCACCCTTGCGGATCAGGGAGAGCTTGATGGGCGTATTGACCGCACCACGCATCTTGTCGACGGCGTCTTCGAGCTTCATACCCCGAACAGACTTGCCGTCGATCTCGGAAATGTAGTCGCCGGAACGGACGCCCGCGCGTGCGGCAGGCGTATCATCGATGGGGGTAATGACCTTGACCAGATCGTTGTCCATCGTCACTTCGATGCCGAGACCGCCAAACTCGCCCTTGGTCTGGGCGCGCATGTCCTCCGCATCCTTCGCATTCATGTAGCTCGAATGCGGGTCAAGGGACGAGAGCATGCCATTGATGGCGTTCTCAATCAGCTTGTCCTCCTGAGGCGGGGTGACATATTGCGCACGAACCCGTTCGAAAACGTCGCCGAAGATCGACAGTTCCTTGTAGGTGGATGCGCCTGCCGCTTCCGCCGGAACGCCGGCCGAGTAAATCACGCTCATGGCTGTCGCGCCCAGCAATGCGCCGACGACTACCAGGGAAGCCCTACGTATCATTGTTTGCCTTTCCGCTCAGCTTGCCGGACCACCACGATTGAGAATCAACCGGTTTTCCGTCTTTCCGAAATTCAATGTAAAGGGTTGGGCGATCTGTTTCCAGCGCCAATGCCGCTGCGCTGGCCACTCTTTTTTCACCCATGACTGCGAGTGGTTCGCCTGCGAATACGAACTTTCCTTGTGCCGTTTTTATGGCATCCATGCCGGTCAGGACAAGATGATAGCCGTCCCCGGCATTGATAATGATCATTTGCCCGTAGCTTCGGAACTGGCCGGCGAACACCACATGTCCGTCGGCAGGCGCCGTTACCAGGGCGCCCGGGGAGGCAGCGACCGCAATACCGCGCGCCGGATGGCCCGTTCCGTCATCATCGCCATAATGTCGCACAGTCTCGCCATTCACCGGCAAGACAAGCTTGCCTTTCAGCGAGCCGAAAGGAATGGCGGGCGCAATCCGGTTTTGATCGGGATTGGCAAGGGCCGCCTCGCGGGCCTGCTGCCGTTCGGCTTCGCTCATGCGGCTTTGCCGTTCTGCAGCCTCTCGCGCAGCGTCGGCGGCTTCGCGCGCCGAGCTTATGTCGCGCTCCAGCGAAGAGATCAGGTCGTCCATGCTCTTTGCTTTCGCAGCAAGCTCTTCGGATTTCTTCCGTTCTTCCTCGATTGTGGCGCTGTCCTTCTGAGAAACCGCGTCATTGCGGCCGATGAGCAGATCCATGCGGCGCTCTTCCTCAAGCCGGTTCTGCATATCGGCCGTAAGAGCGGTCTTCTCCGTCTGGATGTCTGCACGGATATTCGCGAGGGCATCGAGATCCGCCAGCAGGGCATCCGTCTGCTTGCGCATGCCGGGTACGACAGCACCGAGAAGAATGGCGCTTCTGACAGACGCCAAAGCGTCCTCCGGCGTCACCAGGAGGGCCGGCGGAGGATTTCGGCCCATGCGCTGCAGGGCCGCCAGGACCTCGGCGAGCACCGACCGACGCTCCCGCAGCGAATTCCGGATGCCGTCCTGCCGGACCTCCAGATCCGCCAGTCGTTTCTCCCCCTTGGCGATGGTTCTTTCAAGTTCACGCCGTCTCGCCGCAGATTCGATGACCTTCGACCGCAGGGCAGCACTCGTCTGCTGCAAGGCATTGATATTGTCTTTGAGACCCTTGACCTTCTCGTCCGAGAGTTTGAGGGATCGGGCTATGGCTTCCAGTTCGCTACGGGTCTTCGCCTGCTGTTCGCGAAGCTTCGCTTCGTCGGCGGCAGCGGCCGGTTGAGCGGCGGAAGACGAAGGCTCTGACGCCGATTGGCTGAGCGCGGCAGGCGCTGCCGCCAGAATCATCCCGACACAGAGCCACAAGCTGACGAGGCGGCCTCGCCCTGCCCCGTTGCGCGTGCCAACCGGGATCATGCTACAGCCCCAAATCCGGCCGCAAGCCCTCCGACGCGCGGATGGCTATGGCATATCGGAACAGCGGAAGATCGCAGGTTGGACATCATCATGCTGGGTTAAGCTGATTTGCGGCAAAAAGCCATTCAAAGCCACGAGCCTTGCAGGAGGATGACGCTCCCATCATACGCGGTGATAGGGATGGCCGGTCAGGATGGTCACGGCCCGATAGAGCTGCTCGGCAATCAGGATGCGCACGATCTGGTGCGGCCAAGTGAGCTTGCCGAGATTGAGAACCAGATCGGCGCGGTCGTAAAGCGCCGGATCGAGGCCGTCGGCCCCGCCGATCGCGATCATCAGATCGCGCTTGCCGCCATCGCGCCACTGGCCCAGCCGTTCGGCCAAATCCTCGCTGCCAAGCGCCTTGCCGCGTTCGTCGAGGAGCACGAGAAGCGCGCCCTCGGGCAGCGCTTTTTCCAGTTCGGCCGCTTCCTCGCGCTTGCGGGTCTCGGCACTGGAAGCACGACTTTCGTTGACTTCCACCACGCGTTTGAGTTCGAGACCGCAGGCGGGACCGGCTTTCGAGAACCGTTCGATATAGCGGCCCGCGAGATCCTTCTCGGGACCGGCCTTCAGCCGCCCGACGGCAAACAGCGTGATGCGCATCTCCACCCCGTCTTCAGGCGGCCCCTTCCAGGCCCGCCTGCGGTCAGGGCCGGATCAATGCCGTGTTTCGTCGTCCAGATCAGGGGCGCCCCACATCTTTTCCAGATTGTAGAACTCCCGGATTTCCGGGCGAAACACATGGATGATGATGTCACCCGTGTCAATCAGCACCCAGTCGCCGGCCTCGAGGCCTTCGACGCGGGCGTTGCCATACCCTTCTTCCTTCATGTCGGAGATCAGGTGATCGCAGATTGCGGACACGTGTCGGCTCGACCGTCCGGAGGCAACGACCATGTAGTCTCCGAGCGCGGATTTTCCGGCAATGTCGATGGTGACGATGTCTTCAGCCTTGGAGTCCTCGAGGCTTGTGAGGACCAGCTCCAGAGCATGGGCGGCAGCATCAGCGCCACGTTCCTTGCTCTTCGGGGAGGTGCCAGCGGCTTTCCCCTTGGTGTGTACCGTTGTCAGTGTCTTTCCTTTCCTTGATGACCGAACAGGCACGAGGGTCGGCTCATAGCGGAGCCATTCTTCTCTCAAGATCACGTCTCGTGCGCAGACAGACGCACGGAGGCGTAGCTGTAAAAATGGCATTAACCCTTTGCCTTTTCAAGGCTATGGACCATTTCTCCGGTCCGGTGGGTAAATCAGCGGTAACAAACGGACCAGACTTACCCTACGCCGCCAAGCAGGACCGAAGCTTGCAACGGTCAATCGCGATCCTTTCCCTGTCGAATCGCGGTTGAACTCAGCGAAGAACGAGGACCGTGCAGAAACGTCCAGGCCGGCGGTTTCATCAGCCCCAGCAGACCGGCATCGCTCTCTTCCACACGGGCGCGATGAAAGCGCTGGGCCATTTTCGAGGAGAGATAGGCGAGCGTCGAGCCCGGACGGTCGATAACGGCGATCGGGAAGGTAGCGGCGATCTTCTCCCAGTCCTGCCAGTGGTGGAAGGTCTTCAGATTGTCGGCGCCCATGATCCAGACAAAGCGCACGCCGGGGCGAAGCGCCTTCAGCCGGGCCAGCACGCGGGCGGTATAGGCTTCGCCAAAGCCGTGCTCGAAGGCGGTCACGACGATCTTCGGGTCCCGGGCGAGCGCCTCGCTTGCGGCAATGCGCTCGGCAAGCGGCTTCAGTTCGCGGCGGCTTTTCAAGGGATTGCCGGGCGTCACCATCCACCAGAGACGGTCGAGCCTGAGGCTGCGCAACGCGATTTCCGAAACCAGCAGATGGCCCGCATGGGGCGGGTTGAAGGACCCGCCGAAGAGCCCGATGACCATGCCGGGCTCCGTATGGGGAAGGCGGAGGTGGCGCCGCTCCAGGCGCCCGTCGCCGGGCTCCATCAGGGACGGATCTGCCCGGAGCCGCGCACCCGGTACTTGAAGGAGGTGAGCTGTTCCACGCCGACAGGCCCGCGCGCATGCATCTTGCCGGTCGCGATGCCGATTTCCGCCCCCATGCCGAACTCGCCGCCATCGGCGAACTGGGTCGAGGCATTATGCAAGAGGATGGCGCTGTCGATCTCGTTGAAGAAGCGCTCCACCACGGCCGGATCTTCCGCAATCACCGCTTCCGTATGATGCGAGGAATAGGTGTTGATATGGTGGATCGCCCCGCCAATCCCGTCGACGATCGCAACGGAAATGATGGCGTCGAGATATTCGGTGCGCCAGTCTTCCTCCGTCGCGGGTTTCAACCCCGGAATGACCTTCAGCACGGCAGCGGAGGCACGCACCTCGCAACCGGCGGCAAGAAGCGCCTCGACCAGGGGTGTAAGATGCGTGCCGATCACCGCGCTGTCGACCAGCAGGGTTTCGGCCGCACCGCAGATGCCCGTGCGACGCATCTTGGCATTGACCACTACCGGTTTCGCCATGTCGAGATCGGCAGTGCCATCCACATAGATGTGGCAGAGGCCTTCGAGATGGGCAAAAACCGGCACGCGGGCTTCCGCCTGCACGCGGGCAACGAGGCTCTTTCCCCCACGCGGCACGATGACGTCGATCGAATTGTCGAGACCGCCGAGCATGAAGCCGACCGCTGCGCGGTCGGCGACCGGCACGAGCTGGATCGCCGCTTCCGGCAGTCCGGCTGCCTTCAAGCCATCCACCAGGCAGGCATGGATCGCCTGCGATGAAAGGAGCGAATCAGAGCCGCCGCGCAGGATCACCGCATTGCCCGCCTTGAGGCAGAGCGCGCCCGCATCCGCCGTGACATTCGGCCGGCTTTCATAGATCACGCCGATGACGCCCAGCGGCGTGCGCACGCGCTCGATATGGAGGCCGTTCGGCCGGTCCCAGGCGGCGATCACCTCGCCGACCGGGTCCTTAAGGCCGGCAATCGCCCGGATGCCATCGGCAATCGCCTTCACGCTCTTCTCCGAAAGGGTCAGGCGGTCGATGAAGGAGGCGGATAGGCCGGAGCCTGCCGCCCGGTCGAGATCCTGCCGGTTGGCGGATAGAATATCGCCCGCCTTCGCCTCCATGGCGTCGGCCATGGCGGAGAGCGCGGCATTCTTGGCCTCGGTGGAGGCGATGGAAAGCGCATGGCTGGCCGCCCTTGCGGCCGCGCCCATGCGCTTCATGACCGCCTCGATGCCCTCTTCCTGCTGGGTTCTGTCAAGCACGGAGGGCCTCCTTCACATCCTTGGTCTTTACACCCGTCATCACCAGATCGTCGCGATGGATCATCGCGGCCCGCCCGGAATAGCCGAGCAGCGCCTCGATTTCCCCTGTCTTGCGGCCGGCAATCAACCGTGCCTCGTCCGCGTCATAGCCCGCAAGGCCGCGGGCAATTTCGATGCCCGTCGTGCCGATTACCGAAACCGTGTCGCCGCGCTCGAAGGCACCGCGCACGATGCGGATGCCCGCCGGAAGCAGGCTCTTGCCCGCCGTCAGCGCCTGTTCAGCCCCGGCATCCACATGAAGTTCGCCGGCAGGCGCCAGCTGGCCGGCAATCCAGGTCTTGCGCGCCGTAACCGGCGTTCCCGAGGGTGCGAACCAGGAGGAGCGGGCCCCTTCCTCTATGGCGCGGATCGGATGATCCGGCTTGCCCGAGGCGATGATCATAGCACAGCCGGCGCTGGTCGCGATCTTGCCCGCATCGATCTTGGTGCGCATACCGCCGCGTGACAGTTCCGAGGCCGCACCGCCGGCCATGGCCTCAATCTCAGGCGTGATTGCCGGAATGATCTCCAGAAATTTGGCTTCAGGATCGAGATGAGGCGGAGCCGTATAGAGGCCGTCAATGTCAGACAGCAGCACCAGGAGATCGGCGCCCGCCATGGTCGCCACGCGGGCAGCCAGCCGGTCGTTGTCGCCATAGCGGATCTCGGTGGTAGCGACCGTATCATTCTCGTTGATGATCGGCACGGAGCCCATCTTCATGAGCTGGTTCAGCGTTTCGCGGGCATTGAGGTAACGGCGGCGCTCTTCCGTGTCGCCGAGCGTCAGCAGGATCTGACCGGCGACGATGTCATGGCGAGAGAGGCTTTCCGACCAGGCGCGGGCCAGCGCGATCTGGCCGACGGCGGCAGCCGCCTGGCTTTCCTCGAGCTTCAGCGGTCCGGAGGGCAGCTTCAGCACCGAGCGCCCAAGCGCGATTGCGCCCGAGGAGACGACCAGCACATCGATGCCATCAGCCTTCAGCCGGGCAATATCGCTGCACATGGCCTCAAGCCAGGCCGTCTTCAGGCCCGTCTGCCGATCGACCAGCAAGGCCGAGCCGATCTTGATCACGATGCGCCGGTGGCTGGCGAGCGCCTTCCGCTTTGCCGTCATGCCCCTCAGTCCTCCTGTTCGCCGTCGTCTTCCATGTCCGTCGGCGCAGGCGCCTGTCTGGTCGGAAGGGCGAGGTCCTCGTCACGGCCGGCCTCGACGATGACGTCCCTCAGGGCGCGCAGCGTCTCGGTCATGCCGGAGCCGGTGATGGCGGAAAGCACGAAGACTTTCTGGCCGCAGGCTTTTTCCAGCTCCTTCGCCTTCTTCTTCAATTCCTTCTCGTCAAGCACGTCGATTTGCGACAGGGCGACAATCTCAGACTTGCCGATCAGGTTACCGCCATAGGCCTCGAGTTCGTTCTTGACGGTCTTGTAGGCCTTGCCGACCTTTTCTTCCTGCGCCGAAACGAGGTGCAGAAGCACACGGGTGCGCTCCACATGGCCGAGGAAGCGATCACCGATGCCGACACCCTCATGCGCGCCCTCGATCAGGCCCGGAATATCGGCGAGCACGAATTCGCGGCCATCGATGGTCGCAACGCCGAGATTCGGATGCAGCGTGGTGAAGGGATAATTGGCAATCTTCGGCCGGGCCCGCGTGACCGAGGCCAGAAAGGTGGACTTGCCCGCATTGGGCAGGCCGACGAGGCCCGCATCGGCGATAAGCTTGAGCCTGAGCCAGATGGTTTTTTCCTCGCCCTCAAGGCCCGGATTGGCCCAGTTCGGCGCCTGGTTGGTCGAGGTCTTGAAATGGGCATTGCCGAAGCCGCCATTGCCACCCTTGGCAAGGCGGAAGCGCTGGCCTTCTTTCGTCATGTCGCAGATCAGCGTTTCCGCATCTTCCTCGAAGATCTGGGTGCCGACCGGCACCTTCAGCGTCACATCCTCGCCATTGGCGCCGGTGCGGTTGCGGCCCATGCCGTGCACGCCGGTCTTGCCCTTGAAATGCTGCTGGAAGCGGAAATCGATAAGGGTGTTGAGGCCGTTCACCGCCTCCACCCAGACATCGCCGCCACGGCCGCCATCGCCGCCATCCGGACCGCCGAATTCGATGAATTTTTCGCGGCGGAACGAAACCGCGCCGGCCCCGCCATCGCCGGAGCGGATATAGACCTTGGCTTCGTCAAGAAATTTCATGGGTTTGCCGTTCGCTCGGTTTGATGTGTCATGCTAAGGAAGGCTACTCGATATAGCCCGTCCCCGCGGAGGTCAAAGATTATCGTGAAATTTGCAGGCTACAATGTCCAGTACGGCGTGGGTCTCGACGGTCGCTACGATCTCGAGCGCATTGCCGATGCCGTCAGGGACGCAGATATAATCGCTCTCCAGGAAGTCACGCGCAACTTCGCCCGCAATGGATATGACGACATGGTGGCGGGACTCGAAGCGCGCCTTCCGCGCCATTTCAGCGCCTTTCATGCGCCCGTGGACATCCTTCTGAACATGGAGGAACGCGATGGGCGGCTGATTCAGCACCGGCTGCAGTTCGGCAACATGATCTTTTCCCGCCATCCGATCCTGTCCGTTCGTGGATTGATGTTGCCGCGCAGCCGGACCTACGAGCGGCTGAACCTTCAACGCTCCGCACTCGAAGCAATCATTCTCGCTCCCTCCGGTCCGATCCGCGTCTACTCCGTCCATCTTGACCATGTTTCTCCAGAAGAGCGCCTGCTGCAGATTGCATGCCTGAAACGCTGGTTGACTGACGTACCGGGCGAGGGTGTGGCCGTCACGGGGGCCGCAGAAATGGGGATGGCCGACACGCCCGCACCGGAAGACTATGTCGTCCTCGGAGATTTCAACCTCCAGCCCGAAACGCCGGAATATGAAAGCCTGTTCGGCGCAAAAGACCCCTTCTACGGCCGCGTCCCCCGCCGGACCTTGCCCGTCGATGCCCATGCATTTCTCGGGCAAAGGCCATCCGGCAGCTACAGTTGGGAAGGCCCGGCAGGCGAGACAGAGCGGCTTTGGCTCGACTACGCCCTTGTCAGTGCAAGCCTCGCCGGCCGGCTGAAAACCGCGTTCGTTGACAATAGCGTTCGCGGCTCCGATCATTTTCCGCTGTTCATGGAGCTGGCCTGACAGGCCAGCTCCCGTTTCCTCACGGGAGGGGTGAAAGATCAGCCGGATCGAGCCGCAACTCGATCAGTGTCTTCATCGCCACGCGCGCTTGGCAAAATACCTCGCGGCAGCCGGTAACCTTGAAACCCAGGCGCGAAAGAAGCGCGAAGGAGGCTGGGTTGTCGGTCAGCACCGAGGCAAGCAAAGGCTCCCCGCTTTGCTGAGCAAAGAAGGCCTCCACCACGGTCCGCACGGCTTCGCTGGCGTAGCGGCGCCCCCAGAACTGCGGGGCGAGCCAGTAGCCGAGCGTCCAGTGACCGCCCATCTTCTCCACGGTCACCATGCCGGCCAGCAGGTCGGTCTGGGTAATGGCCAGCGTCCAGCCGGGCTGGACACCGCATGCGCGGGGCAACAGCCATTCCAACGCATCCTGCCTGTCATAGGGAAAGGGCAGCGAAGGCAGCATTCGCGCAACCGAGAAGCGGTTCAGACTGTCGGCAATCGCCTCTGCATCTTCCAGCAAAGGCGGCCTCAGCCTCAACCGGGGCGTCTCGAGCGGATCCAGCCAGGGCAGCGAAAAGCCACCCGGGCATTCCTGGAAGGTACGGGGGGCGATCATCGTGCTCCTCCCCACGTCCGCAACGATATCCAGGTCTTGCGATCCAGCCGGAACCATTCCACAGGAACCATGGCGCCCAGCGCCTGGCAAGGAACCATTCCCGTGCCCTGGAACTGGAAACCGCACTTCTGGATCACCCGACGCGAGCCGACATTTGTCACCCGGCAGCGGGCGTCGATGAACTGTATGTCCATCCGGGTGCGGAACACCATGTCGATCAGCACCTGGGCCGCTTCCGTCATATAACCGCGATTCCAGTGCGGCTCGCCCAACCAGTAGCCGATTTCCACCGTGGAATCGTCGACGGGTTCGATCCCGCAACAACCGACAAAATGACCGTTCTCGCCGAGCGTAATGGCATAGACGCATTTGCCGATCACGCCCGCTTTCGCGCGTCGCACGAAATCGGCGGCGTCGTTTGCCGTGTAGGGATGCGGCATACGGGAGACCATGGTGGCGACGTTGGCATTATTGGCGAGATGGGCAAGGGCGTCGATGTCGTCCGTGTGGGGCGCGCGCAGAACGAGCCGCTCCGAAAGCAGGACGGGGCAATCGGTCCTTGGCCTGTCTGGCCGCAACCGCTCTTCGGGGGACCGGGATGGTCCCTCCCTCAACATCAGGTCTTGCATGGTCATGTCCTCCTTGGGGCAAGAAAAAAGGGAGATGGGGCTGGCGCCTCATCTCCCTTTTCGGAGGACTGAACCTTGGTTCCAAGTTCAGCCGGGTCGATGAGACGCCGGCTGCTTGTTGCTTCCGGCTTTATTCCGCAGCTTCCGCTTTCGGCATTACAGACACGTACACGCGGCCATTGGCCTTCGTACGGTAGTTCACGTTACCGGCCGTAAGGGCAAAAATCGTGTAGTCCTTGCCGAGGCCAACGTTCTGGCCCGGATGCCACTGGGTGCCACGCTGGCGAACGATGATGTTGCCAGCAACGACGGCTTCGCCGCCGAACTTCTTTACGCCAAGGCGCTTGGATTCAGAATCGCGACCGTTGCGCGAAGAACCGCCAGCTTTTTTGTGTGCCATGGGATATCTCCTTCTGTGTGCTCAGGTGCGATGGATTACTTGCCAGCCACGATGTCCGTGATACGGACGACCGTGTGATGCTGGCGATGGCCGCGCGAGCGCTTGGAATTCTGGCGGCGGCGCTTCTTGAAGGCGATGACCTTCTTGCCGCGGGTCTGCTCGACCACTTCGGCAACAACCTTGGCGCCAGCCACGAAGGGCGCACCAATGGCTGCATCGGCGCCTTCGCCAACAACCAGAACTTCGGTGAATTCTACAGATGCACCGGCATCGGCTTCCAGCTTTTCGATGGTCAGCACGTCGTTGGCTGCCACGCGGTACTGCTTGCCGCCGGTTTTGATGACTGCGAACATTTTTTATCCTTTCATGTCCGTTCCGGCTCTTCGGCATACGCCGCGGCCGTCTTTTTGCCAGTCGGTTTGGAGGCGGTGCGTCTATCTGGGCTGCGCCGCCGGTGAAACCCCGCAAACGAGCAGGGGCAATGCGGAACCCACCAGGGGGCTTTTGCATCGCGTGCCCAATTACGTGGAGGCGTCTATCCTGTCAAGGCAAAAGCGACAGTGGCGTGAAGATAAGCCCTTGCAAGGGAAGAATTTCGCCGCTATGTAGCACCCCGCGTCGATACGGCGCCAACCAGTGTTGCGGAGAAGTGGCAGAGTGGTTGAATGCACCGCACTCGAAATGCGGCATACCTGCAAGGGTATCGGGGGTTCAAATCCCTCCTTCTCCGCCATTCTTTTCCTGTTTTGAATTCGGGTGCGGGCCGTTTGAAGGTCCATGGACTTCCATGGTCCCGCGCGACGCAGGAAGTCCGGGCGGGCTGTCCATCCTCGGCGAAACCACCTCCGATCGATCCTGTCGCGCGTGGATCCTCATCCTTACGTGAGGGACGGGAAAGTGTGGCTGGTTTCTGCGCGGGTGAATTGCTCAAGGGACATGTTATCCAGTATTTCGGAAACGGCGTCTCGAACGATGGTCATCGACAAGCGCACCTGACAGCTCTCCGGGTCAGAGCAATCATCACAGGGTTGATAGGCGGTTCGGCTGGCGCAAAGGATGGGCGCGAGCGGTCCATCCAGTGCGCGAATGGCTTCGCCGATGCGAATGTCTGACGCCGCCTTGGCGAGGCTGTAACCGCCGCCCGCCCCCTTCTTCGATCTCAGGATGCCGTTGTTGCGGAGTTCCAGCAGGATCGCATCCAGAAATTTTTTCGGAATGTTGTTTCGGAGAGCAATATCGGCGACCACGCTGCTTTCCCCCGGCTTGAGTTGCGCCAGATGCACCAGCGCCTTCAAGCCGTACTTCCCCTTCTTTGTCAGCATCGATCCGTTACCCCGCGACTTTCACGCATTATAGCGACCCGCACCCTCAACTCTATAGGCATTCCCCTGACAAGCCCTCCCTCCGTGAAATCGTCCCGCCTGAACAGGTGACGGGGAGTTCGAGCAATACTTATAGATTCCGTCTATAAATTTGATTATTTTATTCAATTTATATATTTCTTAACACTTGTAACCCACCTTTTCCGCACAGTCCTTCATCGCGGCACAGGTATGAGGAAATGCCATGCGCAGACCGTCCATAAAAATGACCCTGATCTCCATCCTTCTCCTCATCGGCTGTTCGGTGGCGGGGTCGAGCCTCCTGACATTGAAGGGAACCCGGGATCTCTATGGAGCGACGCGGGATCTAACGAGCCATTGGGTTCCCGGCGTCAGAACCGCCTCTCGCCTGCAAACGGATTTTCTGATGCTGCGGCTCGCGCTTTCCAGAGCCATCCTGGCCTCGAAAGCGGCCGGGCTTCTGGGGCAGGACAACATCCTGAAAAACGCCGTATCGAATGTGAAGACGGGCATCGAGGCAATCCGAGCCTTGCCGGGGGCCGCCCAGCAGACCGAGATCCTGGAGAAGATAGAAAACCAGTTCGGTGCCTATGCCGCGTCCGCCACGACGGTGATGGAACAGGTCAAGCGGGGACAGAAGGACCAGGCGACGGAAACGTTCAATCGGGTCCTGACCCCACAGGGCGCTCAACTCATGGAACTGCTTCAGCAATTGGTTGATACCAATATGGCCGGAACGGCCGAGGCAGGTATCGAGGCCGAAAGGGTCTACGCGCTCGTCCAGACGATTGCGATGGCGCTCGGTGGCGTGGTTCTCTCCATCGTGATAGCCGCCGCCCTTTTCTCCGTGCGCGGAATCGCCAATCCGATCGTTGCCATCACCAGGAGCATGGATGAGCTTGCCGGGGGCAATACGGCCGTTCAGGTTGGCTATGCCACCCGCGGAGACGAGATCGGCCATATGGCTGCAGCCGTGGAGGTGTTCCGCAACGCTGCCATCCGGAACGGGCATCTGGAAGCGGAAGCGGCCATCCAGCGCGAAAGGGCTGAGGCCGACCGGAAGGCGGTCGCGCTACGGGCGGAGGAAGAAGCAAGAGACCGATTGCAGGAAGCGACCCGGGGATTGGCCGATGGCCTCGCCCGTCTGGCGACCGGCGATCTCGCTTTTCAGCTGGATGAACCTTTCGCCGAGGAGTTCGAACGCCTGCGTCTGGACTTCAACAGTTCCGTGCGGCAGCTGGGAGAAACGATGATTGCCGTTTCGCGCAGCGTAGGCTCCATCGATGCAGGCTCCCGGGAAATGTCGGATGCCGCACTTGACCTGTCCCGGCGTACGGAAAAACAGGCGGCTTCGATTGAAGAGGCCGCCGCGGCTCTCGATCAGATTACGGCAAATGTCGTGTCCGCGTCCCAGCGAACCGAACAGGCACGCCAGCTCGCAAGCGACGCCAATGGGGCGGCACGGTCGTCGGCAAACGTGGTCACACAGGCCGTGGATGCCATGCATCGAATTGAACGCTCGTCGGCGCAGATCACCAACATCATCGCGGTGATCGACGAAATCGCCTTTCAGACAAATCTCCTCGCTTTGAATGCCGGTGTCGAAGCGGCCCGTGCAGGGGATGCGGGCAAAGGCTTTGCCGTTGTCGCGCAGGAGGTGCGGGAACTCGCTCAACGGGCTGCCGGCGCTGCGAAGGAGATCAAGACCTTGATCCGAGGCTCGACGGCCGAGGTGGATAGCGGTGTTCGCCTCGTCTCGGAAACAGGAAAATCCCTCGGAGTCATCGAAACCTTCGTGGCCGACATTCATCGCCACCTGGATGCCATCACCATCTCCGCACGCGAACAGTCAGAGGGGCTTCTGGCAGTCAGCCAGGCCGTCAACCACCTCGACCAGTCCACCCAGCAAAACGCGGCCATGGTCGAACAATCCACCGCCTCCGCCGGGCAGTTGGCCGGGGAAGCCGAGGCTCTGTCCTCTCTTGTCTCGCAGTTTCGCGCCGTGACGTCGGAAGCCGAGATCACCCACCGGCCCTTGAGGCGCACTGGGTGAGAAGGGTCGGTGCAGAACGACCCTGCCCTCCGCTCGCGTTCTCGATCTGAAATAAAATTCGTGTTCCAATAAATATTTCAATCCGTCTTGACGGATACCTCCCGGCGCCGCTATAACGCCGTCATGCAATAAATATCCTATAACGAAATTTATTGCATTTCAGATGACTCGCGCTCCTGGGAGGGGATGATGTTGATTAAGCTTTTGAAAGCTGCCGGCCTGTCGATCGCCGTTGCCGCAACAACCTTGGCCGTGCCGGCCAAGGCAGCAGGAAAATTCGCCTGCGAACCGGGTGAAACCTATGTGATGAATGTGATGGTCTCGGCACATCCCTATTGGGTGCCGGTCTTCGAAGGCTTCAAGCAGGCCGCCAAGGCGCTCGGCTGCGAAGCCGTGTTTTCCGGAACGCCCGACTACGACATCACCAAGCAGATCGCATCCTTCGAGCAGGACATGGTGAAAAAGCCGAAGGGCATCCTTCTCCATCCCATGCAGGCCGATCCCTTCATCGAGCCGATCAACAAGGCGATCGACGGCGGCATTTCTGTCACGACCTTCGCGGCGGACTCCCCGAAGTCCAAGCGCACCGCCTATATCACCTCGGACAACGTGGCCGAGGCGAAATTCGCGGCGGAAGAAATCGTCAAGCAGCTCGGCGAGACCGGCGAATATGCCGTGCTTGAAAATCCCGGCCAGAGCAATCACGACCTGCGCGTCACCGCCCTCGTCGACTATATGGGCAAGGCCCATCCGGGCATGAAGCTGGTCGGCCGTCAGGCGACGAACCAGGATTCCAACGCCGCCTATCAGGCGACGCTGGCGATGCTGCAGGCCAATCCCAATCTCGGCGCGCTGTGGATTCCGGAAGCGGGTTCGGCCGAAGGGGCCGTGTCCGCCGTACTGGAAGCCAAGAAGAAGGTGCTGATCATCCATGCGGATATCACCCCCACCACGCTCGAGCACATCAAGGCCGGCAATATCCATATGGCCATCAACCCGAACCAGGGTGTGCAGGGCTTCATGGGCTTCATGAACACCTTCCTCGGCGCCCATCCCGACCTGATCGATCCGTTCAACGACTACAAGCTTTCGGGCTTCAACCCGATGCAGATCCCGTCGATGGACAATGGCTTTGCTGTCATCACCAAGGCCAATGCGGATGCCTTCGATCTGAACGCCTACATGAAGGGCCGCTGACCCCCCTGCGTCCTTTCATGATCCCGGCGGCTCTGGCCGCCGGGAAAACCGGCACCGCACCCATCGACCCGAGGGAGGAACCCCGATGAGCGATCCCATCCTGAAAATCACGGGCCTTCACAAATCCTTCGGTCCGGTCCAGGCGCTCAGAGGCGCCGAACTCGAACTTCGCCGCGGCGAGATCCACGCCCTTGCCGGGGAAAACGGCGCCGGCAAATCCACGCTGATGCACGCCATCGACGGCATCATCCAGCCGGATGCGGGCGAGATCCGGATCGATGGAAAGCCGGTTCGGATTGCCTCTCCCAATGCCGCGCATCGCCTTGGCATCGGCTTCGTGCACCAGGAAATCGCGCTCTGCGCGGATATTTCGGTCGCCGAAAACATGTTCATGAGCGAAACCAATTCCAGCGCCGCCCTGATGATGAATTATGCGGATCTCAACCGGCGGGCGCGCGAGATCCTGCGCGAACTCGGTGATATCGATCCGACAGCCCGGGCGGGCGACCTCTCCATTTCCCAGCAGCAGATCGTCGAGATCGCCAAGGCGCTGACGCTCGACTGCCGCATTCTCATTCTCGACGAGCCGACGGCGGCGCTCACCGAAGCCGAGGCGGAAATCTTGTTCCGCATCATGCATCGCCTGGCGGAACGGGGAATCGCCATCATCTATATCTCGCACCGCATGGCAGAAATCTTCGCCCATTGCGACCGCATCACCATCATGCGGGACGGCTGCCATATCCGGACCGCGGCCATTGCCGACATTTCCGGCGAAGAGGTGGTCAATGCCATGGTCGGGCGGGTCCTGAGCACGCTCTATCCGGCGAAGCAGGCCGAAGCGGAAAGGACCGGCGAGACGCTGCTGACGGTCCGCCGCCTCAATGCCGGCAAACGCGTCCGGGATGTCAGCTTCGATCTCCGCAAGGGAGAAATCCTCGGGCTTGCCGGGCTGATTGGCGCGGGCCGCAGCGAGATCGTCCGGGCCATCTGCCGGCTGGAAGGCCGGGCAAGCGGCGACATTGCCCTCAATGGCCGGACCCTTCGGCTCTCCGACTATCGCGACAGCATTCGCGAAGGCATCGTCTATCTTTCGGAAGACCGCAAGGGCGATGGCCTGTTCCTGACGCTGCCGATCGCCGCAAACATTTCTGCCCTCGATACGGGGCTCATCGCCAACCGGTTCGGCTTCATCCGCCGGCGGCAGGAGCGGGAGCGCGCCCGGGGGCTGGGCGCCCGCCTGAAGCTTCGCGCCAACAGCGTCGAGGATCCGGTCTCGACCCTGTCCGGCGGCAACCAGCAGAAGGTGGCGCTCGCCAAGATGCTCTCGGTCGATCCACGGGTGATCTTTCTCGACGAGCCGACCCGCGGCGTCGATGTGGGCGCCAAGGCGGAAATCCATCGCCAGCTGCGCGACCTCGCCCGCGAAGGCGTGGGCATCCTGGTGATCTCGTCCGAGCTGCCCGAGCTGATCGGGGTCAGCGATCGCATTCTCGTCGTCCGGGAGGGGCAGATCGCCGGCGAGGTGACGGGTGAAGACATGACAGAGGAGAAGATCATGCATCTCGCATCGATCGATCCGGGCCTTTTGGCGGCAAATTCCTGAGGAGGAGAGGACATGCTGGCGACAGAGACGCAAACCGCACCGGACCAGGGCAGGGGCCGCATGCCCGCCTGGCTTGAATCGGCGCTGAAGGCCCGCGAAACCGGACTTCTTCTGATCATTCTTGCGCTTTTCTGCGTGATGTCGGTGATCTCGCCCTACTTCCTGACGGTCGAGAACATCCGCGCCATGGCCATGGCCTTTGCGGTGGAAAGCATCGTGGTGGTCGGCATGACCATCCTGCTGATCTCGGGCGGCATCGATCTTTCGGTCGGCTCGGTCACGGCGCTGGCGATGGTGGTGGCGGGATGGCTGTTTCTCCAGGGCGTCGACCCCTGGATGGCGGCGGCGCTTGCCATCGGGCTGACCACAGCGGTCGGCATGGCCATGGGCTTTCTGGTCACCGTGGTCGGCCTGCACCACTTCATCGTCTCGCTGGGCGTGATGGTGATTGCCCGCGGGGTCTGCCTGCTGGCGACGGGTGGCCGTCCGCTGGGGCTCTTCTCGCTGCCGCCGGAATTCAAGTTCATCGGCCAGGGCACGCTGTTCAATATTCCGCTGGTGCTGGTCATCTTCGCCGTCGTGGTTTTCGTGTTCGATCTTCTGCTGCGCCGCACCACCGCTTTCCGGAAGGTCTTCTATACCGGCTCCAATCCCAAGGCGGCAGCCTATTCGGGAATCCGCGTCGGCCGGGTGGTCTTTGCCACCACGACACTCTGCTCCACGCTCTGCGGCTTCGCAGGCATCATCTACATGGCCCGCTTCGGTTCTGCGCAGCCAAGCTTCGGGATCGGCATGGAGCTCAACGTGATCGCCGCAGCGGTGATCGGCGGCGCCAGCCTCTCCGGCGGATCGGGAACGATCTTCGGCGCCATCCTCGGGGCTGTGCTTCTCTCGGTGGTTTCCAGTTCTCTCGCCTTGCTCAACGTATCGGTTTACTGGCAGGACATTATTCGCGGCAGCATCCTGCTCGGGGCGGTCCTTTTCGACCACTACCTCGTCAGGCGCCGCCGGTGATCAGGCCAACCAGAACGAAGGTGTCAGGGAAGATGTTGGACATCAGGGACGATTTCGATCAGCAGAGGCAGATGTATTCGGTGCTCGTGCTGCATTTCATCGAAGGGATGAAGCAGTCCGAAATCGCCGAGCGGCTGAACCTCTCCCATTCGAAGGTGAACCGCCTGATCGCCACCGGGCGAAAGGCCGGCATGGTGAAGATCGCCATTTCCAGCCCCTATCAGCGGCTGGTGGATATGGAAGGCGATCTTTCCCGCCAGTTCGGGCTTGCCCAGTCAATCGTCACGCCGACGGTATCCGACAATCCGGAAACCACGCTGCAGATGGTGGGCCGCATGGCGGCGGTGCATCTTCTCGAAACGATCCGCGATGGCGATGTCATCGCCATCACCGGCGGCAAGGCCGTCAGCGCCGTGGTGGACAATCTGGAAGCCGATCGCCGCTTCGACGTGCGCATCGTGCCGCTGACCGGCGGGGTCCAGGGCAAGCACTATACGGACGTGAACCACCTCGCCACCCAGCTCGCCGAAAAGCTCGGCGGCACCGCCTCGCTGGTGCACGCACCGCTCTTTGCAGAAGATCGCGACCAGCGCGACCTGCTGATGAATGTTGCCTCCATCCGGGACGTGTTCGATCTCGCGCGGTCTGCGACCGTGGCACTGGTCGGCGTCGGATCCATCGAGGCGCCGGGATCCGGTTACTTCGACCTGTTGCCCGACCAGGCCAGAGGCGGTCTTTCGAGCACCGGCAAGGGGCTGGCGGGCGAATTTCTGGCCCATCTGCTGAGCGCCGAAGGGCGTGTGGCGGATATCGATCTGAACTCCCGCGTCGTGGCGCTAGAGCCGGGAGAGCTTTCCCATTGCAAGACCATCATCGGTGTCGCGGCCGGCGTGCTCAAGGCGCGTCCCGTGGCGGCGACCCTCAGGGGCTCCTATCTCACCTCGCTTGTGGTGGATGAGGCGGTCGCCCGGGCGGTCATGGACGAATTCGGAGGACGACAGGAATGAACGGCAAGGACGTGATCACCCGCCCGATCGGTAACAGCGGCATCGAGGCTTCCGTCGTGGGGCTCGGTACCTGGGCCATCGGCGGCTGGATGTGGGGCGGAACCGACGAGGCGCAATCCATCGCCGCAATCCAGGCCTCCATGGATGAGGGCATTTCCCTGATCGACACCGCACCCGCCTATGGGATGGGCCTTGCGGAAACCATTGTCGGCAAGGCCCTTCGTGGCCGGCGCGACAAGGCGGTCCTTGTCACCAAATGCGGGCTGGTCTGGCATACGGACCGGGGCAACTACTTCTTTCACCAGGATGGCAAACCGGTCCATCGCCATCTCGGTGCGGCCTCGATCATCCATGAGGTCGAGGAAAGCCTGCGGCGGCTCGGCACCGATTATATCGATCACTACGTGACCCATTGGCAGGATCCGACAACCCCGGTTTCCGAAACCATGGCGGCACTGGAGCGGTTGAAGGCACAGGGCAAGATCCGCTCCATCGGGGCCAGCAATGTCTCGCCCGAGGATCTCGACGCCTATATCGTCTGCGGTGGCCTGGACGCCATCCAGGAGGAATATTCCATGGTGCAGCGCCGCATCGAGGACAGTCTTCTCGGACCCAGCATGGAGCAGGGCATATCGGTGCTCAGCTATTCCTCGCTGGCGCTTGGCCTCCTGTCCGGCCGGATGGGTCCGGAGCGGAAGTTCTCCGGCGACGACCAGCGCCGGGACAATCCCCGCTTCAGCCTTGCCAACCGGGAAAAGGTGGCGCGGCTGATGGACGAGATCCGCCCCCTCGCGGCCCGCTGCGGCGCCACCGTGCCGCAGCTCGTCATCGCCTGGACTGTCTCGCGACCCGGCATCACCTTCTCCCTCTGCGGTGCGCGCGATCCCGCGCAGGCCCGGGAAAACGCCGCCTCCGCCCGCCTGAGGCTTTCCGAAGAGGATAATGCGGCGATCACCGCCGCAGTCGGGCGCCATCTCGTCGATCTCGACGGCTAGTACCCGCCGGACCGCTTCAAACCATAGCCAGAAACCTACGTGAACGCCGGTGCCGAGCCGGCGATGGGGATTGCCATGCCCTCTTACCGGGAAAATGCCATAGGTCGCATCCGTCAGGACGGGGATTTCGACGTGCTGGTCGTCGGCGGCGGCATCAATGGCATCGCCACCTATCGCGACCTGGCCCTGCAGGGCCTGCGGGTGCTGCTCGTGGAGCGGCAGGATTTCGCCTCCGGCTGCAGCGCCGCCCCGTCGCGGATGATCCACGGTGGATTGCGATACCTGGAAAATGGCGAATTCTCGCTGGTGGCGGAATCGCTCAAGGAGCGGGATGCGCTTCTGAAGCTCGCACCGCACATGGTGCACCCCCTGCCCACGACCATCCCGATCCTCTCCACCTTCAGCGGTCTCTTCAATGCCGCGGCATCCTTTGCCGGTTCCGGGGGGCAGCCGACCCGGAGAGGGGCGGTTGCCATCAAGGTTGGTCTGTCGCTCTATGATTTCGTCACCCGCCGCAGCCGGCTCATGCCCCGCCATGTCTTTCGCGGCAGGCAGGAGACGCTCGCCGTGTGGCCCGACCTGACGGGTGCGATCACCTGCTCGGCCACCTATCACGATGCCTGGATCAGCCATCCGGAGCGGCTGGCGCTCGAACTGATCCTCGATACGGAAAAGGATGCGCCGCAGGCGATTGCGCTCAATTATGCGGAGATCCGCCGCCAGGACGGCGCCCTCGAACTGACCGGCGAGGGCATCGACGCACCGCTTTGCGTGCGGCCCCGCGTGATCGTCAACGCAACCGGCGCCTGGATCGATACTACGGCCGCATCGCTCTCGGGACGGACGGGTGCACAGACACGCCTCGTTTCCGGCACCAAGGGCTCGCATCTCATCATCGACAACGCCCGCCTGCATGATGCGCTGAAGGGTCACATGATTTTCTTCGAGAATGCGGATAACCGCGTCTGCATCCTCTTCCCCTATCTCGGCCGGGTTCTTGCCGGCTCCACCGATATCAAGATCGACCAGCCGCGCCGGGTGCGCTGCGAACCGGAAGAGCGGGATTACATTCTGGAAGCCGTCCAGTCGGTCTTTCCCGGCATTCCGCTGAAGACCGAGGATATCGTCTTCTCCTTCAGCGGCATTCGCCCGCTGCCGGTCAGCGATGCCGCCTTTACCGGTCGCATCTCGCGGAGCCATTTCGTGCACCGCATGGAGGGGGACATTCCCCAGCTCTGCATGGTGGGCGGCAAATGGACGACCTTTCGCGCCTTTGCCGAGCAGGCGACCGACGAGGCCCTGCAACTGCTCGGTCGAAGCCGCGTCGGCGCGACGGACAGCCGGGCGATCGGCGGGGGGCGCAACTTCCCCGGCGACGTGGAGACGCTCGCCCGCCTTCTCGGCCGTGAACACGGCATCAGCGATGCCAGGGCTCGGCATGTGGCGGAGGCCTATGGCACGCTCGGCTTCGATCTTCTCGCCTTCGCGGCGACCCGGTCCGACGACCGGCCGCTTCATCCCGGCCTCGACATCACAGCCGCCGAAATCGCCTGGATCATCCGCCGGGAGCGGGTGATCGCGCTTGCCGACATCGTGCTGAGGCGCACCACGCTCGCCATCTCCGGCCGCATCGATCTCGATCTCATCGATGCCATCAGGGATGTCGCCGCCCGCGAACTCGGCTGGTCGGGAAGCCGGGCCGCCACCGAGAAGGCGGCCCTTCTTGATGAACTCGAACATTTCCACGGGGTCAGCCCCGCCCGTCTTCAAACACGCAGCAAGGAATTATGCCCATGATCCGTCTGTCACCCAAAGCCCGCATGAACCGTCTGTTCCGGAACGGACGCTGCCTCGATGTCGCCATCGATCACGGTGTCTGCAATGAACCGAGCTTCCTGATCGGTCTGGAAGACATGGCCGGTGTCGTCGGCCGCCTTGCCGAAGCCCGTCCCGATGCGATCCAGATGGCCTATGGCCAGGCCGACCTGCTCCAGTCCCGCCCCGAGCGCGACAAGCCGGCTCTGGTGATGCGCATCGACATGGGCAACCCATACAATGACCGCCGCCACCGCGTGATGTGGTCGCAGCTGCAGAATGACGAAGCCCCGATCATCGGTGCGCTGGAAATGGACGCGGCCTGCGTGGTGGTCAACCTCTTCATGGTGCCCGACGAGCCGGAGCTGTTCCGTCAATGCGTGGAAAACATCAGCCGCGTGCGCGCCGATTGCCACCGGTTCGGCATGCCGCTGATGATCGAGCCCCTGGTGATGCTGCCCAACGACGTGCGCGGCGGTTATCAGGTGGATGGCGATGCCGAAAAGATCGTGACGCTGGTGCGTCTCGCCTCCGAAATGGGCGCGGACATCATCAAGGCCGATCCGACGAGCAATCCGGACGATTTTCACCGGGTCGTCGAGGCGGCCCGCTGCCCGGTTCTGGTGCGCGGCGGCGGCAAGGAAGATCTCCGTACCGTGCTTTCCAAATCCGCGGCCTTGATGCAGCAGGGCGCTCACGGCATGGTCTATGGCCGCAACATCTATCAGCACGACAATCCGAAGGCGGTCGTCGCGGCGCTGATGGCGATCATTCATGACGGGGCAACCGGTGAAGAAGCGTGGGAGATCTACAATCGTGGCCAGTGAAGACAGATATCTCCTCGGCCTCGATGCGGGAAACACCGTCATCAAGGCGGTGCTGTTCGACCGCGAGGGCCGGCAGATCGCATCCCATGCCATTGACGGCCACTCCGCCTATCCGGAGCCCGGACAGGTGGAGCGGAACCTCGGCGAGCTCTGGGAGAACGGATGCGAGGCGATCCGCGTGCTGCTGCACCGTTCGGGCGTTTCTCCCTCCGCCATTCTGGGCATCGGCTGCGCCGGCCACGGAAACGGGCTCTACCTGCTCGATCACGATCGCAAGCCACTTCTCGGCATCCAGTCCCTCGACAGCCGGGCGGCGGGGCTTGCGGCGGAGATCGACCGGGAAAACGGCGAGGCCCTGCAGGCGCGCTGCCACCAGCGGCCCTGGCCGTCCCAGACACCGACCCTGCTCGCCTGGATCAAGCGCCACAGACCGGACATCTACCGGCAGACCGGCGCGGTGCTGTTCTGCAAGGATTATGTGAACTTCCGCCTGACGGGACGGCTCGCCAGCGATATTTCCGACCTGAGCGGTGCAGGCCTCTACGCCTTCGATCAGGAGGGGCCGGACAGGGCTCTCCTCGAACTCTACGGCCTCGGCGAGGCCCTGCCGCTGTTCCAGCCTGCCGTCGATCCCTGCGATATCGTCGGTCGGGTGACGCGCGAGGCGGCTTCCCTGACGGGCCTGCACGAGGGAACGCCCGTGATCGGCGGTTTCTTCGATGTGGTGTCGAGCGCCATGGGCTCGGGCGTGTGCCGTCCGGGTGAGGCGTCGATCATCGTCGGTACCTGGAGCATCAATCAGGTCTTCGCCGACAGGCCCGCGGGCGATCCGGCCATCTTCATGGCCTCCACCTTCGGGCCGGGCCGCCACATCAACATCGAGTCCAGCGCCACCTCCGCCGCCAATCTCGAATGGTATGTGCACCGGGTGATCGGCAGCCACGATCCGCAGGCCTTCGAGCGCTGCAACCGGGCGGTCGAAGCGGTGGAGCCGCGGAGCGACGATCCGCTGTTTCATCCCTACCTCTTCGGTTCACGGCTGGGTGCGGAATTCCGGGGCGGCTACTACGGGCTCGCGGGCTGGCACGGGGAGGGACATCTGCTGCGCGCGATCTTCGAAGGCGTGGCCTTCGAGCATCGCCGGCATGTGGAGGTCCTGAAGAATGCAGGGCTCGCGGTCGACAGCGCCGTCATGTCGGGCGGCGGCTCGCGCAGTCCCGTCTGGCCGCAGATCATGGCGGATGTGCTCTCCATGCCCATCCGGGTTGCCGAGGCGCGGGAAACCGGGGCGCTTGGCGCGGCAATCGGCGCGGGTGTGGCGGCTGGCCTTTTCCCCGGGCTGGAGGAGGGTGTCGACCGCATGACCCGGGTTGTCAGGGAATACCGGCCGGATCCCGCCATGAGCGCCCATTTCGAGCGGCGTTACCGGCTTTTCCTGGATCTTGCCGACCGCATGAAAGGTTTCTGGGAGGAGCTTCAGCGGCCCTGAGGGCTCCCCCAACCTCCCCTCTTTCTCTCCGGCGCATCCGCGCCTGCCAAACCAAGGACTCTCCGATGCCCGACCGGAAAAAGCTCGACGGCCATTACGACTATATCATCATCGGTGCAGGCACGGCCGGTTGCGTTCTCGCAGCCCGGTTGACGGAGGATCCTTCCGTCAAAGTGCTACTGCTTGAGGCGGGCGGCTCCGATCTCTACCACTGGGTCCAGATCCCTGTCGGTTATCTGTACTGCATCGGCAATCCACGCACCGACTGGATGATGCGCACCGCCGAGGAGCCCGGCCTCAACGGTCGGAGCCTCGCCTATCCGCGCGGAAAAGTGCTGGGTGGGTGCACTTCCGTGAATGGAATGATCTATATGCGCGGCCAGGCAGCGGATTATGATGGCTGGCGAGACCTGGGCAATGCGGGGTGGGGCTGGTCCGATGTGCTTCCCTATTTCATGAAGTCCGAAGATCATCATGGGGGCGCCAGCGGACTTCACGGTGTCGGCGGCGCCTGGAAAGTCTCCCGACAGAGGCTGCGCTGGCCGATCCTCGAAGCGGTGCAGGAAGGCGCGCGGGAACTGGGAATAGAGCCCCGGGCAGATTTCAACGATGGCAACAATGAAGGCTCGGGCTTCTTCGAAGTGAACCAGCACAAGGGTATTCGCTGGAACACGGCCCGTGGCTTTCTTCGCCCGGCATTGAAGAGACCCAACCTCCGGCTGATCAAGAATGCGCTCGTGGAGCATCTGATCCTGGATGCGGACCGCATTTCCGGCGTGGCCTTCAGGCAGGGTGCGGAAACCCTGTCTGCCATGGCAGCCGGAGAGGTTCTTCTGGCGGCAGGCGCGATCAATTCCCCGAAGATCCTGGAGCTCTCGGGCATCGGCAACGGGGCGCTTTTGTCTTCTCTCGGTATTGGCGTACACCATGACAAACCGGCAGTCGGCGAGAACCTGCAGGACCATTTGCAGATCCGCACGGTTTTCCGTGTGGGAAATGCCGTAACCCTGAACCAGCTTGCAAACAGTCTTGTCGGCAAGATGCGCATTGCCGCTCAATATGCCTTTTCCCGAAGCGGCCCGATGTCCATGGCCCCCAGCCAGTTCGGCATGTTCACCCGGTCAAGCCCCGAGGTGGAAACGCCCGATATCGAATATCATGTGCAACCGCTTTCAACGGATCGTCTGGGGGATCCGCTGCATCCGTTCCCGGCCATAACCGTTTCTGTCTGCCAATTGCGCCCAACCAGCGTGGGCACCTGTCACATCACGGAGAAAGACGCCCTTCTGCAGCCGGCGATCAGGCCGAATTACCTGTCGACCGACCATGACCGCGCCGTTGCCGTTGCAGCGATCCGTCAGGCGCGAGCCGTGATGCAAAGCCGGCGCCTGGCGCCGCATCGTCCGGAAGAGATCCTGCCGGGATCGGAATTTCAAAGCGACACCGATTTGATCCGCAAGGCCGGCGACATCGCGACAACCATCTTCCACCCCGTCGGCACATGCAGGATGGGCACCGACAACATTGCCGTGGTCGACCCGCGCCTTCGCTTCCGCGGTCTGCGGGGCTTAAGGATCGTTGACGCGTCGATCATGCCGAAAATCGTTTCCGGAAACACGGCGTCTCCCGTCGTCATGATCGCGGAGAAGGCTGCCGACATGATTGTCGAAGATCGCAGAGAAGCGCGGATGGCACGGGCGTAAACGCCGAATTAATCGCTGCGGATTTCGCGGAGCGTGGAAGAGCCAGGAAGGACAACGATCACTGTAAAGTGATTAGTCGGATTAAATACTGAAACGTTCACAAAATGTGAACAGTATGTCTTCGCCGATTCAGGGCGCTCTCACAGGCTCGTGAACGGAACGGCCGGGTCGTCATCTTGTTGTAAAATATTACCATATGTACCGTCCGCTCCATTCGAAATGCGAAGGAGTAACGCCGCTTGATCCAGAACATGATCCTCTGGACCGCCCTTGTCCCCCTCATTTTGGGCGTTTGTCTGGGCCTGGCGAGCCGCCATTCAGGAGCGGGTCGCATGGTCGCCGGTGCGCTGCTTCTCGCCGCGGCCCTGGTTGTTGTGATCTTCGTCGAGGGAAGCCCTGTCTTCCCGCCGGTTGCCGGCAAACAGAAGCTGCCTTTTGCCTTGGCAGCCCTTTCGGTTGTGTTTCTGCTGCTAGGCTTCAGGCGGTCCCCCGCAAGCCGTCTCGGTTTCGCAGGGCGGGTCCTGGCCCTTGCAGGGCTCCCCGCTTTCTGGATCGGATATCGCATCCTGGCGGCCGCGCCGGCAAAGGCTCTCGTCGTGCTGGCTATCCTCATTTTCTTTGCCTTCATCGGTTCGGCATGGCGGACAACAGAGGGCTCGCCACGGACCGGCGCGGGTTCGCCTGTCATTGCCCTGCTTTTCGTCATGAGCGCCAATGCGGTGGTTTCGGTCACGGGCGGATATATTGGAATGGCACAGATTTCCGGTTCGCTTGCCGCCCTGACCGGCGGCTGGCTGCTGGTCGCCTACGCGGCCTATCTCCGGGGAGAAGACAGCGCATTGACGCCCGATGCGCCTTTGCTTCTCGCCTGGCTGGTGCTGTCCGCCCTGGCCCTGATCGTCACGATGCTTTTTGCACCTTCCGTCAATCTGATGGCCCTCGGACTTGCCGCGCTTCCCCTCGCCGTATCGGCATGGATCTCGACCGATGGCGAAAGGTTTGGCGGGCTGCCGCGTGCGCTCAAACCGGTGATCGGCGGCCTTCTGGCAGCGCTGCCAGCCCTCGCCGCCATTCTGGTCGCTCCGCTTGTCTGACCTTTTGCTCTTTCCCACCATCCTCACTCATGGAGAAAAACGGATGAAATTTGCCCTCCTCACCGGCGCCGTGTCGGCCCTTCTTCTCGCCACGCCGGTTCTTGCCGCCGATTCCTATGCCATCGACCCCACCCATGCCTGGGTAGGCTTCAAGACCAACCATGCGGGCTGGTCCAACGCCCACGGGATTTTCAAGACGGTGTCCGGTTCGATTTCCTTCGACAAGGACGACGTCACCAAAAGCAGCGTCGAGATTACCCTGGATGCGGGCAGCATCGACACCAACGACGCCAAGCGTGACGAGCACCTGAAGAGCCCTGACTTCTTCAATGCGGCTGAATTCCCCCAGATTACCTTCAAGAGCACCGCCATCGAAAAGACCGGCGACAAGACCGCAAAGGTGACCGGCGATCTCACCATAGTCGGGACCACCAAGCCGGTGACCCTCGACGTGACGTTCAATGCCGAAGCTCCGCTTCCCTGGGATGCTTCTGTGGTGAAAACCGGCTTTTCCGCGACCGGAAAATTCAGCGGCCCGGATTTCGGACTGGCGAAAATGACGGAGTTCGGCCTTGGACCGGACGTCAACCTCGATATCGATGTGGAAGCAATCAAGCAGTAAGATTAGCGGAAACCAAGCTTTTGCGAAGGGCGGGCCTCAGGTCCGCCCTTCGTGTTTGCACGGATCGGCGGACGCCGTCGTCAGACAGCGTGGCCTGCCGCGCTTTGATGGGATGCCCCACATGCGGCGGAAACGGAGAAGCGGTGTTGACAAGATTGTATGAAACTGCAAACTATAGATGTCAGACGACTAACAAGTATTCTTGGGAGGGAAGGATGAGGACTTTAGTCAGTTTCCTGGCGGCAGTGGCCGTGACCGCTATTGCCACCACGGCTTCAGCCGGAGAGACGCTCGACCGCGTGATGGAAAAGAAGGCTCTGGTTGTCGCAACCAACAGCGGCTGGCCGCCCCAGAGTTATCTCGACGACAATAACGAAATGGTGGGTTTCGACATTGATGTCTCGCGTGAGATCGGCAAGAGGCTCGGCGTGGACGTCAGTTTCGAGACTCCCGACTGGGCCACGTTGACCGGCGGCCACTGGCAGGGGCGCTACGATCTTGGAGTCGGCTCCGTAACGCCAACCAAGGCGCGTGCCCAGGTCATCGATTTTGCTGGCATCTACTATTACAGCCCCTACGTCTACGTCGTGCACAAGGACAGCAAGGCGAAGGGGGTCGAAGACCTGAAGGGGAAAGTCATCGGTGTGGAGACCGCGACCACGTCAGAAGATTTCGTTCGCCGCCAGTTGCAGATCGATGCGCCCGGTCTTCCGCCGGTCGAGTACAAGCTCGAACCCGGGGAAATCCGGACATTTGCCGATTCGATGCTGCCTTTCGACGATCTGCGCCTCGGTGACGGCGTGCGTGTCGATGCCGTCATCGCACCGGAGCAGACCGCTCAAAACGCGATCAAGAACGGATACCCGCTTCGCATTCTGGAAGGTGGATATGCCTTCCGCGAACCGCTGGTCGTCATTGCGGAAAAGGGCGATGCGGAATGGACGGCAAAAGTCGGAGCCATCATTGCCGACATGAAGAAGGACGGCACGCTCGCAAGCCTGACCACCAAATGGTACGGCAAGGATTATAGTGCCGACTGAAGCTCCCGGGCGGCGGGATCTTCAAAGGGTCGCGCCGCCCGCCTTCAAAGCATAGGGAGCCTCCATGCGCTATCCAGACACCTATTATTCCCGCACGCGGGCTGAAACGACCGGGCGCCCCGCCCTGTCCGGACGTCATGATTGCGACACGGTCGTGATCGGCGGCGGGCTCGCCGGCCTGACGACCGCGCTCGAACTCGCGAGAGGCGGGCAATCCGTGATCCTGCTCGAACAGGAAAGCTTGGGCTTCGGCGCTTCGGGCCGTAACGGTGGATTCGTCAGCCCCGGCTACTCCACAGGCAACGAGGAAATTGCGGCAAGGGCAGGCCCCGAGGCCGCCGCGGCCCTTCATCGTCTCTCGATCGAAGGTATGGACTATGTGCGCAGCACCATCGACCGCCTGAACATCGCCGGCGCGCGACCGCGTCTCGGGATCATGAGTGTTCTGCGCTATGACGACGGTGACGGGCTGAAGGCCTATGCCGATAAGATGGCCCGCGATTATGACTATCCGCTGGACTATCTGGAGACGGACGATGTGCGCGCCCGCTTGCGCTCTCGCCGCTATTTTCAGGCGCTACGCGACGGGCATGCCTTCCACATGCATCCCCTCAATTATCTCCGCGGCATCGCGGCGGAGATGGAGCGGCTCGGCGGCCGGATCTTCGAAGGGTCGCCCGCAACGGCTTGCCAGCTCGACGCGCCGGAAAAGATCGTCAGCACCGCCGCGGGCTCGGTCCGGGCCCGCCACGTCGTCTTCACCACGGGAGGCTATACGGGTCATCTGAATAGCCGGCTAAGGCGCTCCATGTTGCCGATCGCGACCTATGTCATGCTGACAGAAGAAGCGCCGGATCTCATTTCCAAGGTGATCGCAACGGGCGATGCCGTCGGCGACAATCGCCGCGCTGGGGATTACTACCGTCTCGTCGAGGATGGGAAACGCATCCTGTGGGGCGGACGCATCACAACCAGAGCCGCATCACCGGAGGCGCTCGCCGCGGAGCTGCGGCGCGAAATGGTCGGTACCTATCCCGAACTCGCAGCCCTCAGGACGGAGCTCGCCTGGTCCGGCCTGATGGCTTACGCCCGTCACCTCATGCCCCAGATCGGCGAGCAGCAGCCGGGCGTGTGGCATTGTACCGCTTTCGGCGGACATGGACTGAACACCACGGCGATCGGCGGCAAGCTCGTCGCGGAAGCCATTCTCGGTCAATCTGACCGCTACCGCCTGTTCAAGCCTTTCGGACTGGTCTGGGCTGGCGGCGTGGCCGGGCTTGCCACGGCGCAACTCACCTACTGGACATTACAGGTGCAGGACTGGTGGCGCGAACGCGCCGCCTGATCCTGACCGGGGGACCCCATACATGCTCGGACGACTGATCCTCACCTACCCCAAGGCCAGCCAGCGTGTCGGTGCTTGCCTTCTGCTGGGCTTTCTCGCCGGCCTGTTCTATTCCATCGGCATCAGCGCGGCCTGGCTCGGCTATCTGTTTCCTGGCGCAACGATCTGGCTTGCAGATCACCCGCGGACAGCTACGGCGCTTTCCGCGGTAGCCATCACGCTGCTCCTGCTCGCAAACTGGCGGGCGTTCCGGCTTCTGCCCCGGCGTCAGCAGGTGGTGGCCGTATGGATCGAGCTCTTCGTCTTGCTGATGCTCTTCTTTTACTCCTTCAACCTCTCCTTCGCATTCATTGCGAAGAAGATTGGCTTTCTGATCTCCCAAGGCGTCGTCACCACGCTCTATATTTCGGCAATTTCGATTATCCTCGCCACGGGCATAGCCCTCGCCGGCGCCATGGCGAAATTGTCGAAGAACGGTGTGATCTATGGGCTGGCCACCTTCTACACCTCGCTGTTCCGGGGGCTGCCGCTGCTCATGCAGATCTACATCATATATTTGGGCCTGCCCCAGATCGGCTATGTGATCAGTGCGGTTCCGGCCGGCATTCTGGCGCTGTCGCTTTGTTACGGTGCCTATATGACGGAGATTTTTCGCGCTGGAATCGAAAGTATTCCTCGCGGCCAGACGGAAGGGGCAACCGCGCTGGGCCTGAGCCCCAACCAGACCATGTTTCTCGTCATCCTGCCGCAGGCCATGCGCGTCATCATCCCGCCGACGGGCAACCAGTTCATTGCGATGCTGAAGGATTCCTCCCTGGTATCGGTGGTCGGGGTCTGGGAAATCATGTACCTCGCCCGCACTCAGGGCCAGACCGAGTTTCGCCATATCGAAATGTTGATCACCGCATCGATGATCTACTGGATCCTCTCGATCGCGCTGGAATTCATACAGTCGCGCATCGAAGAGCGCTTCGGCCGCTTCAACGCGCGCTGAGCCCGACCCTGCTTCAAGGACAAGACATCATGAATAAAGCCGACGATTGGGAAATCCAGCTGACGGGCGTGCACAAATGGTACGGCCAGTTTCATGCCCTCGACGACATCAGGCTGGATGTCGCCCGCAAGGAACGCATCGTCATTTGCGGGCCGTCCGGCTCCGGCAAATCCACGCTGATCCGCTGCATCAATCGGCTGGAAACCCATCAGGAGGGACGGATCCTTGTCGGCGGCGTCGAGCTGACCGACAACGAGAAGAACGTCGACGCGATCCGGCGCGAAGTCGGTATGGTCTTCCAGCACTTCAACGTCTTCCCGCACCTGACAATCCTGGAGAACTGCATTCTGGCGCCCGTCTGGGTCCGGCGCATGCCGAAAAGGCAGGCAACCGAAATCGCCATGCATTTCCTGGAACGGGTGCGCATCGGCGATCAGGCACACAAATATCCCGGTCAGTTGTCCGGCGGGCAGCAACAGCGTGTGGCTATCGCACGGGCACTCTGCATGGCGCCGAAGGTCATGCTCTTCGATGAACCGACCTCGGCGCTCGATCCTGAAATGGTCAAGGAAGTGCTGGACACCATGGTGGCGCTGGCAGAAGAAGGCATGACCATGATCTGTGTCACCCATGAGATGGGCTTTGCGCGGCAGGTTGCCGACCGCGTCATCTTCATGGATCGCGGATGTATCGTCGAAGAAGCGCCGCCGGAAGAGTTTTTCGGAAATCCCAGGAGCGACCGCAGCCGGCTCTTTCTCAGCCAGATCCTGCACTGAGGCACCCGTCGGCACCAGATTGCGCGAAAGGCTCAGAGCGGTTGCAGGTCCTGAGGGAAACCGCCCAGATGGCAGCAGGTCAGGGCCGCCCGGTCGCGGCCCGCTTCAAGCGCCCGTTGTAAGGGAAAGCCGGCCCGGTAAGCACTCAGGAAGCCGGCAATGAAACTGTCTCCGGCACCCGTCGTATCCACCACATCCACGGCCTTTATCCCGGTTTCGGCCCGGCTCGACCCGTCGAAGGCCACGGAGCCCAGCGCGCCCCGCGTAACGACGGCAATGCGCGCACCGTTGGCATGCAACGCCTCCAGCATGTCATCCGCGCTGGACACGTTGTCACCCGCTGAGCCGAAGGCAATCGATAGGCCCGCCACGCCACGATGAACGGCGTCATTCTGTACGGTAACGTCCTGGGAGACACTGACCCCTGCCGCCGCAAGCCGCCTGCGGGTTTCTCCGCCATCCCGTAGCCAGCCGATATGCACGTGATCCATGCCCAGCAGCAGAGCCATGTCGGATTCGTCGGGCACGTAATCGCGGCAGGCGCCGAAGTCTTCATGAGCGAAAATCCGGTCTCCGGTCTCGGTCACGATCACATCGGTAAAGGCGGTGTGGATGTCGGTGAGGCGCAAACGCTCCACACCCACCCCATTGCTCAGCAGCGCGTCCCGGGTGCGAACGCCATCCTTGTCGGGACCCACGGCCCCGAAATAGCTGACGTCATGCCCCATGAGCGCGAGCTGCACGGCCACGTTCAGGGCATTTCCCCCAATCAGGGCTCGGGCAATGGGTGGCTGGAATCGATCCACGCAATTATCGCCCACCGTGGCAAAACGAAAGCGGGACATAGTGCCTCTGTCTTTGTTGAACGAGAGGGCCGCAACCATCCTTGAAGATGGTTGCGGCCAAGTTGGGGGTCTATCGCTTCGCGCAAGTCGGCCGGGCGATCAATAGGCAACGCGCTTGTAATAGCGACGGGTTGTGAGCGGATGGTTGCGCATCACCTCGAGATGAGCGCTGATCCGTTCCAGCAGCGTGGCAAGCAGGATGGGTGAGGCAAGCGCCCGGACATCCTGCGAAAGGCCGGGCAAGGCACAGTCTGCGGTATCCAGCACGGTCAGCCGATCCGTATATTGGGCGGCGAAACGCTCAACCCGGTCTGCGAGCGGGCGATAGGCGTCTTCGCCCTTGAAAAGAACGACGCTGACATCCTTTTCCAGCAATTCCAGCGTGCCGTGGAAGAAGTCGGATGCATGAACCGGACGGGTCCGAATCCATTGCATTTCTTCCAGGATACACATTCCGTAATAATGGGCTTCGGGCCAAACATTCCCGGCCGCCGTGATGATGTGATAATCAGAGGCCGCCAGAATGCGGGCGAAGGCATCGGCTTTCGGCTCGAAGGCCCGTTTGGCCTCCAGCAGCAGAGCCGGCAGCATCCGCAGCTCCGCAACGATCCGCGCATGATCTGCAATCTCGCCGCGGTGTTTCATGATGGAGAGCGCGACAAACAGGGACTGGAGATAAAAGGATTCGCACGACGTATCGTCTTCAGCGAAGTTGACGAAGACATGGTCTCCGCCCTTGCCCAACGGTGTTTCCTCGTGGCCGACCAGGGTCAGTACCGTCGCGCCCGTCTGCTTCAGCTTTTCCAGCAAGGCCACGCTTTCCTTGGTGGTGCCCGACAGCGACGGAATGACGACAAGAGAACGTGCTGTGAGATTGATGGAACCTCCAATCTCCAGCTCCGCCGTGGAATGCATATAGGCCGGGAAACGGGAATGGCCCTGCAGGAGCTGGAAGGCCGGCTGCATCAGGATGGCGGCACCGCCAGTGCCCAGAAAGAATACATTCTCTGCGCCCTTTTCCAGACACCCAGAAACGACCTGATCGAAGCGCTCCGCCAGATTTGCCGCGCCGTTCTGGATGCGCAGAAACCGTTCTTCATCGAAATTCAGCATTACCGTCAGTCTCCATGATCAAGGTTGACGCGAAGAGGAACCAACCCCGCCCGCCATATTCGAACCTATGTTGTAAGACAACTGACATCTAGACCTTTTCTTGTCAAGGGTACCTTCTCCATTATGGCGGCGGAGCAATCCTCAGTCCCGGTTTCACGGGGTCGTGTGGCGCCCATCCTTGCTTGACCTTTGCGGAATCGTCAGACAAGAAGAAGGAGAGGACACGAGAAAAGAGGCCATCTTGGAGGAACCCCTTCGCGATACACGAACCCTGGTGGTCCAGCTTCGCGACCGCATTGCCGAACTCATTCGGGAAGAGGATCTGCAGCCAGGGGCCAAACTGCCGACCGAAGCCCAACTCACCACCCGTTTCAAGATCTCCCGACCGGCGTTGCGCGAGGCTCTGAAGCTTCTCGAGCAGGACGGCATCATTTATGTCGAACACGGCAAGGGCCGCTTTGTCTCTGCCATGTCTGCTGTTCATGTGGACCGACCGATTACGGTCTTCGAAAGCGTCACCGATATGGCGCGCCAATATGGCTACACCCCGCATAACAAGGTCCTGTCCATTTCCGAGGAAACGCCGGAACCGGAGATCGGTCGACATCTGCGCCTCAAGGACGGAGACCGGGTCATCCGCATCGAGCGTCTCAGGCTCGAAGGCGATACCCCCATCATGTATTGCATCGACTATGTGCCGCGCAGCCTGGTTCCCGCGCGCCTTTACGACATTGACTGGAGCGGCTCGCTGCTCGGCATCCTCGACGTTTATCGCCAACGCCCCCGGATGTCGGCCGCCTCCGTGACTGCGGTCATGCTTCCCGCAGATGTGATCGAGCGGAATGATCTGAGAGATTTCGGTCCGGCCCTGCTGATCACGGAAACCTGTTTCAACGCCGATGGCAAACCGGTCGTCTATGCGATTGATTACCATCGCGGCAGCCATTTCACCTTCAGTCTGGTCCGAAAATAGCGTCTCGGAAGGAAGCGGACCGGTATACCCCGACGCGTCAAAACCCTTTCGACCTCCGCTCGACCACACGATCTGCGGCGCCTTTTTTACGGCGACGGATCGCCCGGATGTCTCCGCGTGGGTTTCCTCCCTTACGCACTGGTGCGTCAGACGACGGCAAGAGCGAGGGCATGACCGGTTTCCAGGATAAGGCTGTGCAGCCTTGAGAAACGGCCGTGCTCAAGGGACGGGATAGAGAGAGACAACCGGCCTGCGCTTGCAACCGAGAAGGAGACTGGTTCGATCCGGAAACCCAAGCCGCTGACTTTGACGAAGGCCTCCTTCAGCGTCCAGATCCGGAAAAATGCAACCACCCGCTCTTTCGGTGGGCAGGAATTCAGGTAGTCCTGCTCGGCTGGAGAGAAGAAATGTCGGGCCAGTGCAGGGTCGAGTGCGTGATCGGAAATTCGCTCGACATCCAGTCCGACCGGCCGGCTTGAGGCACAAACAGCAGTCAGACCATCCGTCCGGCTGATGCTGATATAGGGCCGTTGCCGGACCCCTGCCCTTGCCGCATAGGGGGCTCCATGACGGTCATGCTCAATCGACCATTGGCTGGAGCCACGCTCACTAGCCTGTTCGACCAGGTCGCGCATCAAGCCGAGCGAGCGGCTTCGCGCCGGCCGCCCTTCCCCGTGCTCCAGAGCCACCTCCACGGTCGTCTCCGGCAATTCTATTCGCATCCGCTTGTTCCGGACATCACATCCGGCTGACATTGGCAATCTGCATCTCCCGGCCGGACAGCGTCGCCTGACGCACGGCCGGTGCGCCATGCCATTCGGTATGGGATGGGACCTGCTCGCCCTTCATCACGATCGTGAGGGGCCCCAACCTTGCGAAGGCACCGACGTGGCTATCGTAAAGAACCGTGGAACCCGGACCGACCGTAGCGCCCTGCTCCACCGATACACGCCCGATTTTCATCACGCGATCTTCATAGAGATGGGTTTGCAGGGCAGCGAAGCCGTTCACCGACGCGAAATCGCCCACGGAAACACAATCGAATTCTGTAATGTCCGTCATATCCAGATAGACGCCGCGACCAAAGCGGGCACCGAAAAGACGAAGCACCCAGGGCAAGAAGGGAGTTCCGCGCAGAAAATCGAGCAGCATGCGGGCCGCCATGCCGGAATACATGACCGCGATTGCTTCGGTGCGAAGCGAGAACCATGACCACATCGGATTGGCCTGGGGGCGATAGGTCCCCATCATCGTCCACTTCAAGACAAGGACGATCAAGGTCATGGCCAGCGACATGCCGAGGCCAAGCAGGGGCAGCAGCGCCAGCGCCTCCCCATAGCTGCCGCGCTCCAGCGGACCGGACAGGGCGTCGATGGACAGGGTGCCGAGAGTGATCATGGACACAGTCGGAACCGAGAGATTGAAGAACGCTTCGAAAAGACCGCGGCCGAGCTGGCGCCAGCGGGAGGGCGAAAAGGTGCGCGCCGCGCCCCCATCGAAGGTCTGCCGAACCGGAAGCTTGATGGAGGGGCTTCCGAACCAGGTGTCGCCGCAGGACATGGCGCTGTTTGCCGGCGGCTTGGACTTGATGCCGATGAGAGTGCGCTCGGGGATGTCCGTACCAACAGGCACGACGGCGCTGTTGCCAACGAAGACATGGTCGCCGGTCTTGACGCGCTTGACCGACATCCAACCCCGGCGCATGTCCTCCTCGCCGAGCAGAACCTCATCGGCAATGAAGCAATTGGCACCGATTTCCACGAGATCGTAACGGCCGGAAAGGCTCGTCGAAATTTCCGATCCCTTGCCGATCTTCGCCCCCATGAGTCGGTACCAGGCGCGCATATAGACCGTGGCATAAAGGGAGCCCAGCGTTTCCAGGGCGACTTCGGAGCAGAGCGAAACGATCCATTTGCGCACATACATGCCGCTGTGAACCGAGTATGTTCCCTCATCGAGGCGGGGAAGAACGACCCAGCGGATGGCCACGATCAACGCCACGGTCACCACGGTGAGGGTCAAGGCCGCAGGAATGGCGATGATGGGAAGAAACCAGCGATAGTCCATCCCTGTTGCGGTTTCGACGACGGTGCCGGCATGATCGATGAAAAGGAAGGCAGGAACCAGCGGAATGATGCCGATTGCCGGAATGGACAGGATGGACAGCGCGTAGAGGGCGATATTGAAGATGCGACGGAGAACAGTGGCTTCGGCCGGACTGTCGAGGGCTTCCACATCGACCATACCGGTACGTTTTGCCGGTGAGCCATCCCACTTCTCCCGGGCACCGATGACCGCATTCATGCCGATGGCCGTCAAGTCGCCCAATTCGGCACTGTCACCGATGCGGGAGCCGCCTCCGATCACGCAGGACGAGCCGATATAGGCATCGTCACCGATATCGATCCTGTCGATGATCAGTTCGTTTCCAATGACCTGAGCATTGGCAAATCCGCAATGGCCACCAATCGACACCCCCCTGCCGATGGTCAGCAGGTCAATCGCGCCCGCCTCGACCTCGTAAAGCAGCGTGTCCTTTCCGATCCGGGCACCGAGAAGGCGGAGGACCAGGTTGAGAAGGGGGGTTCCCTGTACCCATTTCATATGGATGAGCGACGTCAGCCGCTGGGTCAGCCACCAACGGTAATAATAGGTGCCCCACAGCGGGTAGCGGCCCGGTTTCGTTCGCCCGATGATCAGCCATTTCAGACCGATGGCGAGAGCGGCCGTGACAATATTGATGGCGAGATAGATCCCTGAAACGAGGGCCATTTCGGCAAAGAAGCCAATCGATGTGTCATTGAGCAGGATAAAGGCGATAAAAGTGCCGAGGAATTGTGCGGTCATCAGACCGATGATCAACGGCATCGCCGCAGCCTGGGCCGCACCACAAAGAAAACGCCGCAGAAGCGGGGGCGGTTCGAAGGAAAGATCCGTCGGAGCAAAGGCGGCACTGGCGTCCCTATCCAGCCGTGCTGCCATCGCGCGGATGGTTCGATCCCGATAAACATCCTGCAGGCCGAGGGCAGCAAATGCCGGCGTCTGGCGAACGGCAGACAGGAAGCGGGCGGCAAGAAGCGAATGGCCGCCGAGATCCGTAAAGAAATCCGCATCCATCGAAATTGCGGTTCCCGGAAAGACGGTCATCGCAGCCGCCAGAAGGGCATTCTCCGTGGGCGTTCTCGGCTCGGCTTCCGCCTCGTTTGCAGGGGTGTCTTGCGCCAATGGAACAGCCGCCAGGGCTCGACGGTCCGTCTTGCCGGAAATCAGCATGGGCAGCCGGTCGATTTCGACGATACGGGCAGGCACCATGTAGGAGGGCAGAACCCGCGCAAGATTGGCGCGAAGGAGCTTGATATCCAGGGCGCCCTTTTCCTGCGAGACAATGAAGGCGACAAGCCTTTCGATGTCATCATCCTTTCTCAGGATAACGGCCGCGGATTGCACCCCGGGCATGAGCGCCAGTCTGCTTTCGATTTCGCCGAGTTCGACGCGGAAGCCGCGGATTTTCACCTGATCGTCAAGACGGCCATGGAAGCGCAGGTTGCCGTCGGCATCGACAGAAACCGCATCCCCGGTCCGATAGAGGACCGGATCGAGGCTGGAAAGCGGAAAGGGATTGGCGACGAATTTGTCGGCCGTAAGCTCCGGCCGGTTGAGATAACCTCGCGCCACGCCGGGGCCGCCGATCAGCAGCTCGCCTTCCTCTCCCTCAGCCACGAGTTCGAGCGCCTCGTTGACGACATAGCAACTGTAGTTCGGGATAGGGCGACCGATGGTCACATCCTGCCCGGGCCTGATCTCGGACACGGTTGCCACGACGGTTGCTTCCGTCGGGCCATAGCTGTTGAAAATCCGGCGACCCGGTCGGCACCAGCGTGCGGCGACGGAGGGCGGGCAAGCCTCGCCCCCGAGGATGATGATGCGAAGTGAGGGAATATCCTCGGGGAACAGCGACAAAAGCGTCGGCACCGTGTCCATGACGGTCACCCCATGGGCCTTCAAGACCGCAGGCAAAGCAGGAATATCCGACATCAGGGAAGGATCCGCCACGAAAAGTGCGGCTCCGACGACGTAAGGCAACCAGATCTCCTCCATGGACAAATCGAATGCCACGGAGGCGCCCTGGAACATCACGTCCGAACTTTTCACGCCATAGGTCGCACGGGCCGCGAGCAGGAAGTGGCAGATGTTTCGGTGCGTGATTTCGATGCCTTTGGGGGCACCGGTCGAGCCGGACGTGTAGATGTAATAAGCCGGACAATCGGGCGTAAGCCCAAGACGCCGCGGATCCGCCGGTACGGCGCCCTTCAAGGCCGTATCACGATCGACGAAGACGGTAAGTCCGGTGACGGCAAGATCCGATCCCTTCTGCGCATCGGTGACAATACCCTTCGCATCGGCATCGAGCAGGCAGGCGCGGATCCGTTCCACCGGCGTATCCGCGTCAAAGGGTAGCCAGGCTGCCCCTGCACGCGTGATGGCAAGTTGCGCAATGAGAAGGGAAACCCCGCGGCCGAACCATAGCCCGACGACATCCCGAGGCCCCACACCCTTCTGCTGCAGGCCGGCGGCAAGCGCCGAAGCCTGCTCGTCAATCTCGCGATAGGTATAGCGCCGAGACGTCGTCACATAGACGGGGCGGTCCGGTCCGGCTTCCAATCCTTCGCGGAACAGGTCTGCCAGAACAAGGTCCTGAAGCAGTTCCGGCCTGCTATCGCCGAGCAGTAAGGAGGCTGCGGGTGAAAGGGCTGAGGTAAAGCGATGGCTGCTGTTGATGAGATTCATGGCCGCATGTCCCAAAGGAGGGCGCCAGGGTGGACAACCCACCTGCTCCCCGTCTGGATAGCGTCATACCGAAGTCGCCATTACCTTCGCCTGACACGCCGTGACGACGTTTTGTAAGTTTCCGGGAACTAGGATAGGGTCTGTTCAAGGACTACAGGCCAGTCCGTCAGCGCAGGGGTCGCATGCCGTTTATCCGTGTCATCGTCGCGATTGCGATCTTGTCGGCTGGCTCCGGAACCCAGGCCGCCAACGGGGTCATAGCGCCGCGTCAACCGTCAGCCGTAACGACCAGCGGTTCAACCACGGAAACGCCAGGTCCCGGAAAGTCCCTTCCCCGACGGCCGCATCAACAAAAATTGTCTTTTCACGACCTGGTGCGCAATCTCGTTGCAGCCCATGAGGTGCAACCGCTGAAATCGGTGCTTGACGCTGCCCGCAGGGCGTCCGCAGGCGAGGTCGTCTCGATCAAGTTGAGGCGTCAGAAGGGACGATGGATCTATCATGTCCGACTGCTGAAAGCGGATGGCCGGCGCGCCGAGCTGGAGATAGATGGCAAAAGCCTGAAAATCATGGAGAGGAAGTGACGTGCGGGTTCTGATCGTGGAAGACGAACAGCGGCTGGCCGATGATCTTCGCCGGACCCTCACCGCGCAGAATTATGCGGTCACCCATTCCAGGGATGGAGAGGATGCGTGGTTTCGTGGCGATACCGAGGATTTCGATCTCGTCATACTCGATCTGGGCCTGCCCCGTATGGATGGTTTTTCTGTCTTGAAGCGCTGGCGTGCAAACGGCCGGGGCATGCCCGTTCTGATCCTGACGGCTCGCGACAGCTGGCGGGACAAGGTGGACGGCATCGATTCGGGCGCGGATGATTACCTCACCAAACCATTTCGGATGGAGGAACTGATCGCCCGTGTGCGCGCATTGCTGCGCCGCTCCGGCGGGCAGTCGTCGCCGGTTCTTTCCAATGGAGACATCGAAATCGATACGCGGCTACGCACCGTTACCCATAAGGGAATGCCGATATCGCTCACCCCGCTGGAATACCGGCTGTTGACCTATCTCATGCACCATCCCGGCAAGGTCTTCTCGCCTGCGGAAATCTCCGCGCATATATACGAAGAGGACATCGACCGGGACTCCAACGCGGTGGAGGTTGTCATCGCGCGGCTACGGCGAAAGCTCGATGGACCTTCGATCGAAAACAGACGGGGCCAGGGTTATTTTGTGCCGGCCGAGGGACGCCGGTGACCGCGCGCTCCCTGCGCCTGCGGTTGACCTACTGGGCACTTGCCGCCCTTCTGGTGGCATTTGCGCTGGCAGCGATCGGCATGGAATTCATCGTCGGCCGAACGGTGGAGCGGGTGGCCCTTTTCGACGTCGAAGATCAGATGCGCATCCTGGTCGGCAATCTGGATATCGGCCCCGATGATCAGCTCACCCTTTCGGAAGAGCCGAAAGATCCGCGCTTCACCCAGCCCTATGGTGGTTTCTACTGGCAGATGGGTAGAAAGGGTCAGGTCGAGCTCCGTTCCCAGTCGCTCTGGGATCAGCAGCTGGCCTGGAATGCTGCCCTGACAAAAGGGGAGAAAGCCACGTTTTCAGGCCCCAACGGCAGAACCCTCATCGGCGAACAGGAAACGGTCATTCTCGCCACTGCTTCGGGCGAGCAGGCCGTGACCGTCCTCGTGGCCCTGGAAGACACACAGATCGCAGAAGCTCGCCGGGAATTCCTGTATGCGATGGCGCCGTCGCTGGCTGTGCTCGCCCTGTCTCTGATGGGCGCGGTCTGGATGTTTCTGCGGTTTGGCCTGGCGCCGCTCGACCGGCTTCGCGCAGCGCTCGGAGCCGTCCATGACCGGCGGGCGCAGGTCATAGAAGGCGACTATCCATCCGAGATCCAGCCCCTTGTCGATGACCTCAACGCTCTGATCGTGCGTCGCGACACGCAGTTGACGTCGGCCCGCGCTCGCGCAGGCGACCTCGCCCATGGTCTGAAGACACCGCTCGCCGTGCTCGATACGATCGCGCGCGAACTGGATCGGAAAGGCGACGGGACGATCGGGGATGCCCTGAGAGCCGAGGTGATGCGTATGGATGCACATGTGCGCCGGACAATCGCGCAGGCCCGCGCCGGGCTTGCGGCTGCGCGCTCCTCGAACAGTATCGATATTGTCGGCCCGACACGGCAACTGGTTGCGACGATGCAGAGGATCGCAATGCATTCGGGGCTCAGCTTTTCCCTGGAGGCGCCCGAAAGCCTCCTCCTCCCGATGGACGAAGCGGACTATATGGAAATTTGCGGCAATATTCTCGACAATGCACGCAAATGGGCGAGAAGCGAGGTCTTTGTGCGCTTGATCGCCACCGATCAGGACATCCTCCTTGTCATCCGTGATGACGGGCCGGGCTTGCCTGATGATACGGGTGTCGAGCACGTAACCCGCGGTCGCCGGCTGGATGAAGCGGTCGCCGGCTCCGGCTTCGGTCTTGCCATCGTCAAAGACCTTGTCGACGCCTATAACGGAAAGCTCGAATTCGGGCGCTCGACAGCGGGCGGGCTGGAGGTGACGGCCACACTTCGCCGGCAGGCAAATCTCTGAAATCTCTCGGCCGTGCGTTTTACCCGGTCCTGTCCACGACACCGCGAACGAAACCTGCCCTCATTCCCGTTCCCGCAAGAGCGCGTTGCTCGCTTCTGTCGGCACGATGGCGGTTCGCCGATCGTTGCGGTCGTTGCGGCGGGCCGCTTCAGGTCTTGAAATTCTCGCGCTCAGCACGGATGGTCATGGCAGCCGACGGGACCTCCCTTTGGCCATCCCTTGCCAAGCAAACAATGCCGAAAGTGCCCGATCATGAAAACGCAATCCCTGGCAATCCTGGCCGGTGAAGCCACCGGACCCATTCTGGCCACAGAGGAACCGCTGAGCTTCTGGGGTGGCGTCGACCCGGCAACAGGCAGGATCATCGACGTCCACCACCCCTTGAACGGCCAATCCATTGCGGGATGCGTGCTGCTGATGCCTTCCAGCCGGGGCTCGTGCACCGGTTCCGGGGTGCTGCTGGATCTGGCGCTCAACGGACTGGCACCCGCTGCGGTCGTTTTTGCGCAGCCTGAGGATGTCGTTACGCTGGGAGCGCTCATTGCGGGGCGCATGTTCGGCAAGCCGATGCCGGTCTTGCGTTTATCGCAGGAGGATTGGCAAAGCTTGGCCAAAGCCGGGACGGCCAGCATCCGCCCGACATCGGTGGTAGCGGCCGATCTGGAGATTTCCCTGTCCCGCCCCGGCGGATCGACACTGTCCCTTTCCGACGAAGACCGGGCCATTCTGAACGGCCGCGATGGCAAGGCAGCCCAACTGGCCATGGAAATCATTTGCACGATGGCAGAAAATCAGGGCGCGGAAAGCCTCGTGGATGTCTCTCAGGCCCATATTGACGGATGCATCTATGCCAGCCCTGCCAATCTCATCTTTGCGGAAAAGATGGCGGATATGGGGGCTGAAGTGCGGATACCGACGACGATGAATGCGATTTCGGTGGACCATGCGAACTGGCGCGACCAGGGCGTTCCGGACGCTTTCGGCGGACCGGCGCAAGGATTGGCGGACGCCTATGTGCGCATGGGGTGCCGGAACACCTTCACCTGTGCCCCCTATCTGCTCGATAGTGCGCCCTCAACGGGAGAGATGATTGCCTGGGCGGAAAGCAACGCCGTGATTTATGCAAACACGGTGTTGGGCGCGCGGACGGCGAAGCATCCGGATTTTCTCGATCTTTGTATTGCCATGACCGGTCGGGCGCCTTGCTCCGGCGTCTATCTGGACCGGAACAGGCAGGCGCAGCGGATCATCGACATTGAGGCCCCTGCCCGGATCGACGATTCCTTCTGGCCTTTGATCGGCTATCTGGCCGGTAGGTTGTCGCCGGATCGGCTTCCGCTGCTGCGGGGACTCGCCCCCCTTGAGCCTAGTCCGGAGAACCTGAAGGCCTTGTGCGCCGCCTTCGGGACAACATCGGCCGCGCCCATGCTGCACATTGAGGGCGTGACGCCCGAAGCGCACAGGATCGCAACGGAGGCGGATCATGTCACACTGCGTCGAGCGGACATGATCGCCGCTTGGTCGCAACTGAATGCAGGTCCTGAAAATGTCGATCTCGTTGCTATCGGCAGCCCGCATGCATCGCTGCAGGAATGCCGCGCCCTTGCCGATGCGCTGGGCGGCGAACCGGTGAAAATTGCCACGATCGTGACCGCGGGCCGCGATGTGGTGGCGAAAGCGCGCGCCGAAGGTACGCTTCAAATACTGACCAATGCAGGCGTTCAGGTCGTCTCCGACATTTGCTGGTGCTCCATATCGGAACCCGTATTCCCCATTCACGCCCGGACAGTCATGACCAATTCAGGCAAATACGCCCATTATGGTCCAGGCCTTTCGGGCCGCGCTGTCCGCTTTGCGGGCCTTGCGGATTGCGCCCGAACGGCCCTGTCCGGATTTGCTGGGCACGATCTCCCCGGCTGGCTCCTGGAATAAGCCCTGATCGCGCGCTCGCGCGGCTCCCTCTTGGGACCTTTCGAAGAAGGGGTCCCATGAGGGCAGCCTCCTGCGGCCACCCCCCTTTTCTTCGATCACGCTGCCCGGAACCCCTGGCCGCCTCCAAGGCAGCGAAACCGCTCCGGGCAAGATCCTATGTCGTCAGGGCGAGCCCTGCGTCCCGGCCTATCGGCTGGCTGGTGAGCCGGAGAGATCGGCGGGCTGCTCCTCGAAGGCGAGATGGCCGGCATAGCGCAGCGTCGGTCCTCCCTCCTCGTTTATGCAGTACAGCCTGATCCATCCATTATCCGCCAGCTGGCGCAGACTGGCATGGCGTGCCAGAATGTCCAGAATGGCTGAGGCGGGCGCATTGACATAGACCGCCAGGCGCAGCGGCTCATGAACGAGCTGGTCGCCGTCATGGACGGACTGCCACGGAAGGCCCGTGCGCATCGGTCCGCCATTGCCTTCCAGCACGCCGATTCCACCCACGACATTATGCAGAAGCTTGTTGCCGGACCCGAATATTCCCGGCGCAACGGACGATCCGAAATATTGCAGGTTGATCCAGCTTGCCACGATCACCGGGGCGGTGAGGATCAATTCGAGAACCTGAAAACCTTCGTCCCGTTGCCAGACATAGTCGTGCAGGAAGGCCTTGCCCTCCAGCGAATGCCCCAGCGTCAGAGCACGAGGACCCGCAATAAAGGCCGTACAACCGGCAAGACCCCATTCCGGTCGCGTTTCCGCCCAGTCGCGGCTCCGGTTGCGGGGAGGCGCTTCGGCACCCCGCGGCAATCGCTTGGCGCGTTCGGCGCGCGCCAGCCTCCCGGCAATATGCAGCCAGTCCTTGAGGCGCTGCAAATCCTCCGCATGAGCGACAAGATCGCCGCCATTCTCGAACATCGTGACCTCGTCCGTCGTGGTGTCATGCACTGCGGCAACGAACAGGGTATCCTCAGGAATCCGGATACTGCGATCAGCCAGGCCCTCTCGCACTGCCCGATCATTGAGAAGATTTGCCAGCAGACGGGCATTCACGTCTCCGGCATGCCCGCCGCAGGCCCCGCACTGCAAGGCGCTCAGAAAGGGGTTGTTGGCGCTCGTTGCCCCATGCCCGGCCAGAAGCACGATCCGCGCGAAATTCTGGGTGAGCATCATGGCTTTCAACACGCCGAACGCCATGTCGACCTGATCGGCGAGGATCGTCTGCGCGGCCGGGATCGGCCGTCCACTCTGCTTCGGTCGCCGTGACCAGGGGAAGGTTTCACCGATAAGCTTCGCTGCATAGACCGGCCCCATCGCTTCGATGAAGGCAAAGGACGAAACTGCCGCCTGGCGAAAACGGCCGAAAGCCCTCACCGCTCTCGCCCGATACCTCTCCGACTTCTCCCGGTTTTCCGGCACGGCCTCGCAGGTGTATCGAGCGGCAGGCAGCAGGACAGGCAGGCGGTGTTCGGCTATATCGGATCCTGCCGGGCGATGGGAGATGCCCATGCCGAAGAAACCGGCAAAGCCCTTCGTTTCGATACCGGTATCGACGGTTTCCAGTGCCCTGCGGAATACTTCCGAGCGGACATCGATGCAGAAGGCCGCCTGGACCAATGGCCGCTGTTGCACGGCGTTTTTCGTCAGCCTGGACGACATTCCGGCCCATTCGAGAGCGGTGATCCGCTGCCTGCTTTCGGCAATTTCCGCGGCCTCGAGAAGGGCCGCGTCGATGAGCCGATCGCGGCCGGGCCTCAAGGGCGCCCGATGCGCAAAGACGGCCTCCTTCCAGTCCTCCCCTATAGCGGTCCCGTAAAGTCTGAATAGCGCCGCCTCGAAAGCAAGGCGGATTGCCAGAAGCTCGATGATCGTCCGATCACGGATGCCGTCGCGTTCCGCGCTGAATTGCAGTTGCCTCGCATATTGGGCGTAACCGCCGAGATCCAGGAGAAGCTGATGAAAATAGCTTCCGGGCAAGTCTCCGAGACTCAGACGCTGGCTCGCTTCCGTCAGGGCGTCTTCCGCGGCGAGCGGCAGCTCGGCTACCTCAGCGGCAAAGCCTTTCAGACCTGCGATTTCGGGCGTCAGGTCATGCATCGCGAACAGCCGCCAGGCGGCATAGGCACCCTTTGCGCGGGGGGCTGCCCAAAGCGCCTGCCCTTCATCGAAGAACCCTGCAGCAAAGGCGCCGATCCGCTCCACCACAATCCGCGGCCAATCGATTCCGCTGACCCGGGCGGCAAGCATGGCCACATCGGGTATCCGGCCGGGGAGCGCTTTCTCCTGTTCCGCCGCCGATGCGAGATCCTCGGGCGAACGGATACCCGAAACGGGCCTCCTCTCCAGAGCGGCCGCAAGGTCCCGCCGGGCAATAAAACCCCGTTTGATCCGCGAAGCAAACCAGGCGCGCGGCGGCGCAAGATCGGTGCCGCTCAAACGGCCGATCAGTTCCGAGGTTTCGGCAAGAGTGAGGGTCGACTGACCGAGGAACGGATTGACCGCCACTGTCGCCTGCAGGGGCCAGGCCGGTGGAATGGCCCGACCTGAATTTTCTGCAGCCTGAGACAGTTTCTGTGCTGTGGTGAGCTCGAATTGAGGAATCTGGTTCATGGCATCAGTCCTTCTGGGCGGGTACAGGCATCAGGTTGAAGTGACCGAGAAGCCGGTCGACGAGCGCATTGATGTAAAGGCCGTTCTGAAGATGCACCCGCAGGCCTGCCGCGGCCGGGTGATAGGCCCATAATGGAAACAGGGATTGGGCGACCGCTACAAATCCGAATGTGGTAACGGCAAGCGCAATCAGCGCCCATTCAAGTGGTCCCGGCTGGGGCGGCAGGGGAACGGTGCCTGCGGTTATGCGGTAGGTGAGCCATTGTAACCCGAAATAGCCGATAGAAGCGGCAAGACCATAGAGCGAGGTTCGCCAGGCAAGCGCGCGGGGAGCTGTGTCGGCCAGGCCTTGCGCCAGGAGGTAAGCAACCCCGAATATGAGAATCGCGCCGAGCGCCAGGGCCTGCGGAGGCTTGTGCCAGAACCCGAAAGCCAGGCCTGCCAAACCATAGATCACGAGCGCCAGAAGGAAGGCCCGGGCGACGGCGCGCGCGTTGGGCACCGCAACGGGACCCGGGCGACGTGCCGCATGCACGGCTTCCACGGCCGCTCCGGAGGAGAGGAAGGCATGGGCCTTGTATAGGGAGTGAGCAACGATATGGAGCAGTGCAATGGGAAAAAGGGCAAGGCCGCATTGCAGGATCATGAAGCCCATTTGCGCCACGGTGGACCAGGCAAGCGAGGTCTTGACGGCGCTCTGGGTGAGCATCACGAGCCCGCCGAACACCGCCGTGAAGGCCCCGATCATGACGAGAGCCGCAAGCGTGACGGGAGAAAGCAGCACCACATCGGCAAAACGGATCAGGAGAAAGCCGCCGGCATTCACCAGTCCGGCATGAAGGAGCGCCGATACGGGCGTTGGCGTCTCCATAACCTCCGTCAACCATCCATGCGTGGGGAATTGGGCAGATTTCAGCAGGGCGGCGAGACCGAGCAGGGCAACCGCAAGATCCGTGCCGGGGGGCTCGATGCCAGATTTTGCGGCCTCCGCTATGCTGGCAATGTCGCTGGTGCCGTAGCCGACACCCATCACCAGCGCTGAGGCAATCAAAGCCACATCGGCCACGCGCGAAAGAAGAAACTTCTTGCGGGCGGCATTCCGCGCGGCGGGACGATCGGCATAGAAAACAAGCAGCTGATGCAGGCAGAGGCTGGTTGCCACGAAACTTCCGACAAAAAGCAGAAGCGTCCCCGACAGCATCAGCAGCGAGACAGCCATCAGCGTCAGGTTCATCCAGGCTGTGAAGGGGCCCTGTCTTGCCTCGCCGTCGACATAGGTCGCGCTGTAACGCAACACGATCCAGCCAATGAAGGTCACGAGAAGAAGCATCACCTGGCTCAGCAGGTCATGGCGGAGGCTAAGGGCGAATGCACCGCTTCCGAGCGCCAGGCTTGTTCCCGGCCCTTCCGATACCAGAACGAGCAGGCTGGCCAGCGCAACCAGAAAGGCGGCCCCCGCCAGACCATTGCCGATCGACAGAATGCGACGCGGTCGTTTCCAGGGTCCGGCCGCGGCAAGGAGTGCCGTCATCAGGTAAAGAAGCGGCGCCAGCAACGGAATGGTATGAAGCATGAGAAAGCCCTCGTGGATAGGAGAAGCCTTCCTCTAGCAGCGCAGTTTCTGTAAAAAAAATTCATTGTTATTCAGTTTTCGTTCTATAAAATAGATGGAATGAGCGAACTGAACTATCATCACCTGCGCTATTTCCGGGCTGTCGCGCATGATGGAAATCTCACGCGCACCGCCGAACGGCTCAACCTGTCCCAATCGGCGCTGTCGATTCAGATCAGGCAGTTGGAGGACCGGCTTGGCCATGCACTCTTCGAGCGCCGAGGACGACAGCTGATCCTGACGGAGGCAGGCCGAATCGCGCTGGATCATGCGGACCGGATTTTCTCCGCCGGGGACGAGCTTATGGAGACCCTGAAGCGAACCGGCACAATTCGAAGGCCGTTGCGGATCGGAGCGCTTTCCACCCTGTCGAGAAACTTCCAGCTGGAGTTTCTTCGGCCCGTCATCGGAAGGGAGGATGTGGAGATTGTCTTGCGTTCCGGCCGAACCGCCGACCTGCTTGCCGGACTGGAAAGCCTGAACCTGGATATTATCCTGCTCAACCAGACACCCGCCGCCGATGCGTCCACGCCCTTTGTCGCGCACCTCATCGATACACAGGAGGTCAGCCTGGTCGGTCAGCCAGACCGTGTCGATCCGAATGAAACACTCGCCGGCCTGCTGTCCGGCTATCCGCTGATTCTCCCGACGGCGGACAGCGGTGTGCGTCAGCAATTCGATGCCCTTGCGGCCCGTCTTGCGGTCAAGCCGCAGATCGTCGCGGAAGTCGAAGACATGGCGATGATGCGTCTGCTGACCCGGGAAGGCCTCGGCCTTGCGGTCCTGCCACCCATTGTGGTCAAGGGCGAGCTGGAGCTCGGTTCCCTGGTCGAGCTTGAACGCCTGCCCCATGTTCGGGAGCGTTTCTACGCCGTCACCACGGCCCGCCGCTTTCCGAACCCCGTCGCTGTCGCCCTGATCGACGGCTCTTTCTCGCAATCCAAGGCTGGCCCCGGATCTTCACCCGACTGAAATGGAATGGGAAAGGATGCCTTGGGTGACGCCGCCTTCTCCCCGTCTGCTGCAGGAACGGGCTTGGGGTGGCGTCATTCACGCTCCCGGCACTGGAGCCGTCCGCCCGCCAGATGAGGCGAGCGGATCTTTGCCTCGGGTTCAGGGTTTCATTTCAACCCAGTCTTCTATCTGCTGTCCATCCTGGTACACGGTGCAGGCCACCTGCCGGCTGCCATCCTTCGCCCGAATGATGATTTCAAAATAGCCGGGTTTCAGAGGGCTTACCATTTTCACCTTTGCCGGGACACCGAACGTGTACATGCACTTGTCCAGCGCAGCCTTGGGCACGCCTGCCGGAGCTGCCGATTGTGCCGCTGGCTTGCTGGCACTGGCATTGCTCTTGAAGCTCTGCAGAACCCGGTCCTTGCCAAAGCGGCACTCAAATCCCACCAGCCCCTGGGAATCCGTCATTGCTTCGCCATAAACATGGTACTTGCCCTTGATCACTTCCGCCGGCAGCATGTTGATCCGTTCACGACCGATATTCATCCGGACCATTGCCTCTTCCGCGCAGTAGTTTTGCAGTTCGCCATCGCCCACCACACGGGCATGGGCGGGCATGGCCGCGCCTGCCGCCAGCAGCACGATCGCAAGCGCCAGCTTCTTTCCCCAATCGACACGGATCATGACTTATACTCCTTTGCCTGACAAACGTCGGATTGACCCTGACCTGCCCCGGTCCCGCACAAGCGGGATCAGCATCGCGGGCCGGACATCTCGCCGGAAACGCCTCACCAGGCGTTCACCCTCTTTTCCGGTGGCAACCATTCGGGATCTCCAGCCTTGATGCCAAAGGCATCATAAAACGCATCCACGTGTTTCAGCGGCGCCGTCGCCCGATAGAGATTGGGCGCGTGACTGTCACCCATGACCTGGCTCACCAGGGATTGTTCGGTCTGCTTTGTGGACCACAACTGCGCCCAGGAGATGAAGCAGCGCTGGGCAGGCGTAAGGCCGTCGATCTTCACGTTCTCGGAAGGATTCTCCTTGAGGTAATCCATGAGTGCCGCATACGCAAAGTTGATGCCGCCGACATCCGCCATGTTTTCCGTGACATTCAAGGCACCGTTCGCCTTCAAGCCTGGCAACACCTCGAACTGATCGGCCTGGTCGACGAGCTTGTGTGCCTCTCGATCGAAAGCCGCAGCATCTTCCTTCGTCCACCAGTCGCGCATGTTGCCGATCGCATCGAAGTGGCGGCCCCGACTATCGAAGCCGTGGGTCATTTCATGGCCCAGCACCGCGCCCAAGCGGCAGAAATAGGTTGCGGCATCCTTGTCCGCTTCGAAAGCCGCGGGCTGTAGAATGGCTGCCGGAACCTCAAAACCGTTGATCTGGCTATCGTAAGCCGCATTGATGATGATGGGCAGCGTGTGCCGGCTGTTACCGAAATCGTCGTGTACATAGGGTTTGCCGATCATATCCAGCGACCGACCGACATCGAATGCGGTCAGCCGCATGACATTCCCGACAAGGTCGTCCGGCCGAATATCGACATGACTGAAATCGATCCACGTCTCCGGATATCCGATCTTGAAACTCAACAGATTGAGCTTTTCCAATGCGGCGTCCCGGGTTTCCTGGGTAAGCCAGCTGCGTGTCTGCAACCGTTGCAAAAAGGCCTTGCGGATCCGCGCGACCATATCTGCGGCTTTTGACCGTGTTTCTTCCGTAAAATAGGCTTTGACATAGAGCTGGGACAAAGGCTGGCCGATGAACAGCTGAAGGGCGCCCTGAGCCTGCTCCTCCCGCGGAGGCATCTTGTCGATTCCGTAGATGATCTTCATCAGGCCGGCGGTTGAGGCCTCGAAACGGCTGCCCAGGAATGGCTTGAATTTCGCGATGAGCTTGAGCTTCAGGTAGTCTTTGAAGTCCTGCAGCGGCCGGTCCTGGAGTAGTCCGGAAAGATGCTCGAGATAGTGCGGTTCCTGCTTGATGAGACCATCCGGAAGGACGATCCCGAGGCCCTCGGCCATCCGGGCCAGATCCACTTCCGGCGCCTCCTTCTGAAGACTCTTCACGGTCGTGGGATTGTAGCTGATGCGGGGATCCATCGCCTGAACGGGAGACAATTGCCCGGCATGCAACTCCCTCTCCAGGTCGGCAGCCATGTTGGTCAGTCGGGCCCCTTCCTCGGCCGTATAGCCGGCAGCGACCAGCACGTCCGTGAGATTGGCCCGAAGGGCTTTGTCGAGGGGCGAACCGGGAGGCTTGGCATAAAGCTCTTCATAGGGCAGCAAAAGACTCCCGCTGACCACGTAGAGGGAAATCTTCTTCGAATCGAGCTGGTCCTGAGATGGCACCATGCCAGCCAGCGCCACTTCGCCCGTAACGGTGACGAAGTGCCCGAGATAGGCAGACAGACCAGGCAGATCGGAGATGGCATCGATCCTGTCGAATTCCGCCTTGAGCGGCGCGAGGCCGCCTGTATCGACGGCGGCGACATCCATGTAGGAACGATAGAAATCACCAACCTGCTGAACGGGGCTTCCCTTGGGTGCTGTCGACGACCGCGTGGCCGCATCCTCGATCACGTTTTTCAGCTGGGCCACCAAACGCTTCGACATGAAATCGAAGGCTCCGATCGACGCTCTTTCGGTCGGCCGGACCGCCCTGTCCTGCCACTTTCCAGAAGCATAGCGATAGAAGCTGGTTCTCGGTTCTGCGGACAGGTCCATATTGTCGACGGAAAAGGAAAGCTGGTCCGGACCGATGGTCGGAATGTCTCCGTCCCCTGCCTGCACCGTTGTTGCCCAGGATATCGCGGCCAATGCGAAGACCTGTTTGAGCCAGACGTTCATCGCTTATTCCTCGCCGATCCCGGATTCTGTCTCCGGCCTGCCTGGAATGATGCAGGAAGCCGCGGAACTGCCCGTCCCGCATGACCATGCGTTTCATCCGGGATCAAACAGATAGGGGCAATATCTCGCACGCGCGGGTAGGGAAGACGAATGAAAAATCAGTTTTCAATCTGAGATATATTCATGCATAGAAGAGTTAATTGATGAAGATCAATATAGACCATTTAAAGAACAGGATCGATTATCAAAAATATGACAAACAAGGTCCGGTTAATCGTTTAAATTCGGAATTATATTCAATCGACAGCCTTGCGACCAGCTTTCGGTCAACCGATTTGCTGGCAAAAGCCAGACGACCGGTTGAAAAATATCGAGCCGCCAAGCGGCGGCTCGGTGGCAGGCAAATCGGCCTCAGGTGCGCATGACACGGTAAATCGCCGGTATGACCAGGACCGTCAGCAAGGTGGAGGATGCAAGGCCGAACAGAAGCGAAATCGCCAATCCCTGGAAAATCGGATCGGTCAGGATAACCGCCGCGCCAATGATCGCCGCAAGCGCGGTCAGAAGGATTGGCTTGAAGCGAATGGCCCCCGCTTCGATCAGAATGTCCGTGAAGCTCTTCTCCGACCGGTCTGCGTGCCGGACGAAATCGACAAGCAGGATCGAATTCCGCACGATAATGCCTGCGAGGGCAATGAAGCCGATCATCGAGGTTGCAGAGAAGGGCGCTCCAAACAGCCAGTGCCCACCCAATATACCGATGAAGGTCAACGGAACCGGAGTGAGGATGACAAGCGGAAGCTTGAAGGATCCGAACTGTCCGACAACAAGAATGTAGATGCCCAGCAGTGCGATCATGAAGGCTGCGCCCATGTCCCGGAAGGTCACCCAGGTCACTTCCCATTCCCCATCCCAGAGAAGGGTTGATACGGTTTCATCCTTGGGCTGGCCATGCAGCGACAGGATCGGCTTAGGCAGGCCGGCCCAGTCTTCGCTGTCGATGGCGTCCTGCACCGCCAACATGCCGTAGAGGGGAGCCTCGTAAGCACCGGCGAGTTCAGCCGTGACCATTTCCGCGCTGACGCCATTGTGGCGGAAGATGGGGAGCGATGTGGTTTCATCGGAAAGCTTCACGACATCGCCGAGCTCGACCACGCCCTTGTCTCCCGGAAGGACATTGGCGGGCATCGGCGTCGTGAGAAAGGCTTCGTCCAGTACCGTTTCGCTCTTGCTCCGTTCCAGCCGGATCGGAATGGGCGGGCGTCCTCCCCCCCGGTGCGAATAGCCGATCGTTTTGCCATTGGCGAGGATGGCGATCGTATCGAAGACGTCTCCCTCCTCGACATGATAGAATTCCGCATTGTCCGTGGAAATGGTCAGACGTTTGCGGCGGGCTTGCTGACCGTAGGAATTGTCCACATCGACGATAAACGGAACAGACCGGAAAGCATGTTCGACCTTTGCCGCGACTTTGCGGCGCGTGTCGGCATCCGGCCCGTAGATTTCAGCGAGCAGAGTCGCCATGACCGGTGGACCGGGCGGCGGTTCGACCACCTTGAGGCTGGTGCCGGCCGGCACGCTCAGGCTCGCGATTTTCTGGCGAATATCCAGGGCAATCTCATGGCTGGAACGCTCCCGATCGCCTTTGGGAGTGAGATTGATGGCAACATCTCCCTGATTGGGTGCAGCGCGCATATAGGCATGGCGCACCAGTCCGTTGAAATTGAAGGGAGCGGCGGTTCCGGCATGAGTCTGCACCGACACCACTTCCGGCATGCCAAGCACAATGCGGCCGATTGCCTGCGCGACCGCATCCGTAGCCTCCGTAGAAGCCCCCTCGGGCAGATCGACGGTGACGGAAAGCTCGGACTTGTTGTCGAAAGGCAGCAATTTGACGGTCACGCTCTTCGTATAGAACAGCGACAGGGAGCCGAGGGTGAGAAGACCGACCCCCAGCAGGAAGGCCCAGCTTCTTGCTTTGGACGCGAGAATGGGACGGGCAACCGCACTGTACAGGGCACCGAGGCGACCGCCTGCTTCCCCGTCATGGCCATGCTGGACCGGTGCATGACCGGCCACTTTCAGCATCAGCCAGGGCGTGACGATGACAGCCACGAAAAAGGAAAAGATCATCGCAGCCGACGCATTGGCAGGAATCGGGCTCATATAGGGGCCCATCATGCCGGAAACGAAGAGCATGGGCAGCAGCGCCGCGACCACGGTGAGCGTGGCGACGATGGTTGGGTTTCCGACCTCGGCGACCGCCTCGATCGCGCTGCGCCGGCGCGTCCGCCCATCGGCCATCCCCCAATGCCGGGCAATATTCTCAATCACCACGATCGCATCATCGACGAGAATGCCGATCGAAAAGATCAGGGCGAACAGCGAAACCCGGTTGAGCGTGTAGCCCATGAGGCGCGAGGCAAAGAGTGTGAGGAGGATCGTGACAGGAATGACGATCGCCACGACAAAGGCTTCCCGGCGACCGATGGAAAGCCAGACCAGCGCAATGATGGAAATCGTCGCCAGGCCGAGATGATAGAGAAGCTCGTTGGCCTTCTCATTTGCCGTCTCGCCATAATTGCGGGTTACCTCGACAGCCATATCCTCCGGAATAAGGCGTCCTTCGATGGCCTCGACCCGCTCCAGGACAGCTTCCGCGACAACCACGGCATTCGACCCGGCGCGCTTTGCGATCGCCAGAGTGACGGAGGGAACCCGTTCAGCCCCATTGCCGCCGCTCTTGCGCAGGGTGGAGACCAGCGCATTGCTGTTGTCGGTGATCAGCGAAATGGAGGCGACGTCGCGGACATAGACCGGGCGGCCATCGCGTGCTGTGAGCAGGAGATTGCCGATCTCCTGCGGCGAAACAAGCGTTTCCCCTGCCATCAGATCGATTTCCTGGCCCTTGTCGCGAACCTTGCCTGCGGGGAGAGCAGCATTCGCACCGGCAACCTTCCCCGCCAGTTGCTGCAATGTCACGCCATAGAGAGCGAGCTTCTCCGGTTGCGGCGAGATGCGGATCTCCTCGCCGGTCTCGCCGACCACATAGGTGAGGCCCACATCCTCGACCTTGGCAACTTCGTTGCGGACTTCCCGGATCACCCGCGTCAGATCATTGGCCGTTACTTTCCCGGAGGCACCCGACTTCGGAGAAAGCGTCAGCGTGACGATCGCAACATCATCGATCCCGCGGCCGACAATCCAAGGTTCCGGAATGCCGACCGGGATGCGATCCATATTGGCCCTTACCCTGTCATGAACACGCAGGACCGCGGCATCGGCAGACGTACCGACCAGAAACCGGGCCGTGACCATCACCTGATTGTCCATCGACTGGGAGTAGATGTGCTCCACGCCATTGATGCTCTTGACGATGGTTTCCAGCGGTTCGGTTATAAGCTTCTCGGCATCGGTGGCCTTAAGGCCAGGGGCCGGGACGATGATATCCACCATCGGTACGGAAATCTGCGGCTCTTCCTCACGGGGAAGCGTGAGCAAGGCGACCAGTCCGAAGGCGAAGGCGGCAATGAGAAAAAGGGGCGTCAGGGGCGACTTGATGAAGAGCCGCGTCAGATTTCCGGCAATGCCGAGATTGCCAAAGGCCTCGTCCGCCGTATCGGTGGACGGGGGGGTGTCGGGACGCAAATCTTGGGTCATGGCAGGATCACCGTTTCGCCGTCGGAAAGGCCGGTCAGGATTTCGATGCGTTCTGCGCCATCCGGGTCTTCATGCTGGCCGGTGATAACCGCGCGTTCGACAGGTTTGCCGTTTTCGAGCACGGTGACGAAATCGAGACCGGAGCGGGTTACAATAGCCGGCTTGGGGAGGAGGATGGCCTCCCTTTCTCCGACAGGCAATTCCACAAGAATACGGGCGCCGACAAAATCGGACGAGAGGTCTGGCACTTCGACATCCGCCGTTACCCTTCCGGACAGGATTTCGGGATAGATCTTGGCAAGCTTGCCCGAGAGCGGCTTGCCCGCCGCATCAATGGAAATGTCTGCGCCTTGCTTGAGCGAAGCCGCATGGCGCTCCGGAATAGCAAGCCGCAGGAAATAGCCGCCACCACCGATGGTGGCGACGGTTTCTCCGGCCATGACCACCGCGGATCGTGTGACGGGCACCTTGAGAACTTTTCCGGAGGCCGGCGCAAGGACAGCGCCTTGAGCCGACTGCTCTACCAGCACCGAGCGACTGGCTTCCGCGGACCGGATCTGGTTTTCGGTGACGTCAACCTGCGTTTGAAGCTGGTCCACGCGCTGAGCGGTGGTCGTCCCGGTTTTCAGCAACTGCCGCGCCCTCTCCAGGTCGGCACGGGCATTGCCCAGAGAGGCCTTCAGGCCCAGAAGCTGAGCATCCACAGCCTTGATCTGAAACTCGTTGCGATCGTCCTGAATCCGGGCAATCACATCGCCCGCGGCCACCACATCTCCTTCCGTCACGGCCAGCTCGACCAATGTGCCGGGAATGCGCGCACGCGCAAGAACCGCATCCCGCGCCTCGACCTGCCCGTACACGGCTTTCATTTCCGGTATCTTTTCCGAACGGACATTGATTTCAGCAGCGTTCGTGGCCTGGAGGGAAAAGGCCAGGAAGAACAGGCCGGACACAAGGGCGCTTTTCATTTGTCTTATCCTTAAAAAGCAGAGGCGCGCGCAAGACCGAGTTTGCGGAACAGGATGGCGGCGGGACAGAAGCCGGTAAAGGCAGACTGGATGAGATTCAGTCCGATAAAGCCCGTAAACCACACAAAGCCAGGATGCACGAAGTGCGTGAGAAACAGGGAAACGAATATCATCAGGCCTGCAAAGATCATGACGGCGCGATCGATGTTCATGGGAGTAGCTCCTTAAATTTCATACTTACGAAGATACGTAGGTTTTGCGCAGGCTCTTGTCAAGCGGTCCTGCGACGAGAAAGAGACAGGCCCCCGCTTGTGCCGGTCCTAAGCGCCAGCACGGCAATCGGCCCCGCCGCAGAATGCCTCGTAAAGCGTGGCCACCACCGCTCGTGCCGGTTCGCTGGCGATCTTGTACCAAATCGTCTGGCCGTCCCGACGTCCGGTGATGATCTTGTCGCGGCGAAGCAGCGCCAGATGTTGCGAGACCGTGGAATCCCGGATGCCCAGAAAGTCCGCGAGCTCGCCCACCGAATGCTCTCCATCCGTGAGGCGGCACAGGATCAGCAGGCGATGGCGATTGGACAGCGACTTCAACAGATCGCTGGCCATATCCGCACCCGAGATCATTTGTTCAGGATTTATCTTCATATATACGTATATATATTATTTCTTCGTGGGAGGCAAGTCACCGCAAAGCCTTATGCAAAGGGAAGGAGTTGACAACCGAAAATCGAAACATATATGTATCTACGAAGTATCGTATATTAAGGAGAAGACGATGCCCTTCGCTAATGAAAGCGCCCGCAAACCTTTGGTCGAGGCATTTTTCGACGATGCGACGAACAGCGTCTCCTATGTGGTCCGCGATCCCGACTCCCGGTCGGCTGCGGTCATCGATTCGGTCCTGGATTTCGATTATGCCTCAGGCAGGATCAGCTATCATTCTGCCGACAGGATCATCAATTACATCAAGACCGAAGGGCTGGCCGTGGAGTGGCTGATCGAAACCCATGTCCATGCGGATCATCTGTCGGCGGCACCCTACATCCAGCAGCAGCTTGGCGGCCGCATCGGTATCGGGGAGCAAATTCGCACGGTTCAGGAAACGTTCGGCAAGATTTTCAATGAAGGCACCGAATTCCAGCGCGATGGCAGCCAGTTCGATCATCTGTTTCGTGACGGTGACACATACCAGATTGGCGGGCTGACCGGTCTGGCGATGCACACGCCCGGGCACACACCCGCCTGCGTTACCCATCTCATCGGCGATGCAGCCTTCGTGGGCGACACGCTCTTCATGCCGGATGGAGGAACCGCCCGTGCCGATTTTCCAGGCGGCGACGCGCGAGCCCTTTACCGCTCGATCCAGCGCATACTGGCGCTTCCGCCCACAACGCGCCTTTTCATGTGTCACGATTATGCGCCGGGCGGTCGGGAAATCCGTTGGGAAACGACGGTAGAGGCCGAGCGTGCCGAAAACATTCATGTCCATAACGGAATATCGGAGGATGACTTCGTCGCCATGCGCACAGCGCGCGACCGAACCCTATCCATGCCGAAGCTCATCATTCCTTCGATACAGGTCAACATGAAAGCGGGCGCCTTACCCGAGGAGGAGGCCAACGGCACCCGCTACCTCAAAGTCCCGCTCAATGCCTTCTAGGATAAACCGATGCTCAAGCGATTGATCGCCTTTCTCACGGAGAACAGAACCAAAATGGTAGCAACTCGAAAGATCGACTCCACCTTCGACGTCACCGGTCAGATCACGCCCGATCAGGCCGCCGATATTGCGACACGCGGCTACAAGATGCTGATCTGCATGCGTCCTGACAATGAGGGATTCAATCAGCCGGCCTTCGCTGACGTCAAGTCGGCAGCCGAAGGGGCCGGGATGGAAGCCGTCTATTTTCCGGTCGTACCGGGCTCGATGACACCGGATCAGGCCCGTAAGCTGAAAACGATCCTCGCAGCGCAGTCAGGACCTGTTCTCGCCTATTGCGCCTCAGGCAACCGCTGCGCCGCCGCTTACGATTTCGCAAAGCGCGTTTGATGCTTGAAGCGATCGCATCCGGAGGATTGGTGGGATTCACGCTCGGCCTTGTCGGCGGTGGCGGATCGATTCTCGCCACGCCGCTTCTCCTCTATGCGGTCGGCGTTCGAGATCCGCACACCGCCATCGGCACCAGCGCCCTGGCGGTGTCGGTCAATGCCTATATCAATCTCGCTGCCCATGCGGCAAAGGGACATGTCCGCTGGAAATGCGGCGCCACATTCGCGGTCGTGGGTGTCGCCGGCACGCTGGCCGGCTCGACCCTCGGCAAGATGATGGATGGCCAGGCTTTGCTCTTTCTTTTCGGCCTGGTCATGGTGGCCGTCGGGCTGCTGATGCTGCGCCCGAGAAAGACGGCAGGCAGAGACATACCCCCTGACCGCCGCACCTGCCTGCGCACTGCCGTTCTGGCGCTCGGCACGGGAGGCGCCTCCGGCTTCTTTGGCATCGGCGGCGGCTTCCTGATTGTCCCGGCTCTCATCGCGGCGACGGGAATGCCCATGATCAATGCGGTGGGCACGTCGCTTCTGTCCGTCGGTACCTTCGGGTTGGCGACGGCCTTGAACTATGCCTTTTCCGGCCTGGTGGATTGGCCGGTTGCCGGAGAATTCATCGCAGGCGGCACCCTGGGAGGCATGGTGGGACTTGCCCTGGCAACCCGCCTGGCCCGCTACAAGCAAGCCCTGAGTTCCATTCTGGCCGCTCTCATCTTCATCGTTGCCGCCTATGTTTTGTGGAAGAGCAGTGGCGCCCTTCTCGCGGCTGCAGCGTAAGGCACGATTTTTTCCCTCGCTTCAACTGTCGATGCGCCGCTCGTCCGCTCCGAACAGGTGGACATGGGCGACCGGAAAGCGGATCGAAACCTCATCCGCATAGGCCAGCGCCGTGCGCTCCAGGGTGAAGACCTTGAGCGGTTCTCCATTGAGGGAGACATGCAGTATGATCCCGAAGCCGGTGGGCTCCACCAGCTCGACCCGAGCCTTCATGCCGTCCTTATCGCCCAGCGTCACGTGCTCGGGCCGGATGCCGAGCGTGACCGCGCTTCCAGGAGAAAGAACGCCCGGTTTCACCGGAATGGACAGGCCGTCCTGGAGGACCACCCGGGCACTCACACCGTCGGCTTCATACCGTCCTGCCAGAAAGTTCATGCCAGGCGAACCGATGAACCCCGCCACGAAAAGATTGGCGGGGCGATCATAAAGCTCAAGCGGCGAACCAACCTGCTGCACGACCCCACCATGCATGGCGACAATTCGGTCGGCCAGGGTCATCGCCTCGATTTGGTCATGCGTGACATAGATCGATGTTGCACCGAGTTCGGAATGAAGCTTCTTGATCTCTGCTCGCATCTGTTCCCGCAATCGGGCATCCAGGTTCGAAAGCGGCTCGTCGAAGAGAAAGGCCTTTGGTTGGCGAACGATCGCCCGGCCCATCGCGACGCGTTGACGCTGGCCGCCGGAAAGAGCCTTGGGCCGCCGCTCCAGCAGGGGATCGAGGCCAAGTTTGGTCGCCGCCTTGCCCACGACATCCGCGATCCGGTCACGGGGCGTTTTGCGCAGGCGGAGACTGTAACTCATGTTATCCTTCACACTCATGTGGGGATAGAGCGCATAGGATTGAAAGACCATCGCGATGTCACGATCCTTGGGGGCCAGATGATTGACCTTGCGGCCATCGATCAACAGATCCCCCGAAGACACGTCCTCCAGCCCGGCAATCATCCGCAGAAGCGTGGACTTGCCGCAGCCGGAAGGGCCGATGAGGACAATGAATTCGCCATCCCTGATGGTAAGATCGACACCGTGCAGCACTGCGACGGCGCCGAAAGTCTTGCGGATGTCGGAAATTTCGATGGATGCCATGGACAAACTCCTTAGCCCTTGACCGCGCCGGCGGTGAGGCCCTGGACGAGATAACGCTGGATCAGCAGGAAGAAGAGGCAGGCTGGAATAAGCGCCAGGACGCCCGCAGCCATCATCTGTCCGAAATCCACCGAGAATTTGGATACGAAGGAAAGCAATCCGACCGGGAACGTGGCCGCGTCGTTGCCTGAAACAAGCATCAACGCAAACAGCAGTTCGCTCCAGGCGGCGGTGAAGACAAAACCGAGCGTGGCAGCCACGCCGGGCAGGGTGAGGGGCAGGATGATCTCCCGAAAGGCAACGAAGCGGGTTGCGCCATCGATCATGGCCGCCTCTTCCAGGTCTTTCGGAATACCATCGAAGAAGGACTGCATGAGAAAGGTGGCGAATGGCACGTTAAAGGCCGAATAGACGATCACCAATCCGGTCAGGCTATTGGTCAGCCCGAGCGGAGAGAGCATCTTGAAGATCGGCGCAACCAGCATGACCAGCGGAAACATCTGCGTGACGAGCATCAGGCCGACGATCCAGAACTTCCCCCGGAAGTGAAACCGTGAAAGCGCGTATCCCGCCAAGGCGGCCAGAACGGTGACAATCAGGGCGGTCGCTCCCGCCACCGTCAGGCTGTTCTTGAAGAAGGTGGGAAACGCGCTGTGGGTCAGCACGAACGTATAATGTTCAAGCGTCGCATGGGATGGCCAGAGCCTCACGCCTTCGCTGTAGAGAAGCTCGTTCGGCGTGACCGAGACCTTGAGCAACCAGAACAGCGGGAAAAGCGAAAAGGCGGCATAAGCCAGGATGGCCAGGCGGTGGGCGACGACAGCGAGGATTCGGGAGGGTCGCATCGGCTTACCCCTTGTTCAGCAAGGTCTGCCGCAGCAGCACGATCAGGAGCGAATAGGCCAGCAACAGCGCCAGGAGCACGAGAGCAATGGCGGAGGCATAACCGAAGTCCAGCCGCTTGAAGGCTTGCGTGAAAATGTAGCTCGCCACGATCTGGGTACGGTCTGCCGGGCCTCCATTGGTCATCACGACGATGAGATCGGCAAAATTCGAGATCCAGACGGTGCGGAGAAGAACGGTTATGGCAATGGTCGGGGCCAGGAAGGGAAGCGTGATCGAAAGGAACCGCTGCATCGGGCCTGCTCCATCGATCGAGGCTGCTTCATAGAGATCGCGGGGAATGGCCTGCAGGGCAGCCAGAAGCGTGATCGCGAAGAATGGAATTCCCCACCAGACATTCGCTGCAATGGGTCCCCACATGGCAAGATCCGGATCGGACAGAATATTGTTCGGCTCCGAAAGAAGCCCGAGCGCATAAAGCCAGTGCGGCAGCGGCCCGATCACCGGATTGAAGAGCCAGGCCCAATTCAGACCGGCGAGGAAACTCGGTACCGCCCAGGGCAGGAAGACCAGGGCCTGCGCGAGGCCCCGCCCGGCAAAGGGCTTGTCCAGAAGCAGGGCGAGGATGAGCCCGAAAACGAACTGCAGGAAAACCGATGCACCCGTCCACCATAATGTGTTGCGAAGCGCGCGGTAAAAATCCTGATCCTGGCCCAGTGCCCGAAAATGGTCGAGGCCGATAAAGCCGCCAGAGAAGGGATTGAGGAGCTGGATATCGCGAAACGCATAGGACATCCCCAGCGCAAGCGGCACCAGCATGATGGTGACGATGAGTATCAGCGCCGGAGCACTGTAGAGATAGGGTTCCATGGACTGGGCGAACCGCTCCAGGAGCGGCCGTCTGTCGTCGGCGTGTGCTGAAATCATGGCCTGGTTTCCGTCGGTGGCATCAGGGCACTCGCGGATGGGCAGAACGCGCGTCTTCACGCGCGCTCTGCTCCTGTCCGGGAGAAAGCATCACTTGGTCTTGGCAAGATGCTTCTGTTGCGCCTTGGTCAGGTAGTCCGCCCACTGGTTCGCCAGTTCCTCGGGGGTGATATCGCCCAGAAGCGCCTGTTGCGATGTCTTGATCACCAGCGAATCCTTGAAGAAGGCGAACTCCTCGAGATAGGTGGGCATGACGGTGGGAACCGCATCCTTGTCGGACAATTCCTCGAACCAGCCCTTGAACTGCGGGCTGTCATAGAAGGGGTCCTTCTCGGCGGATTTCAGAGCCGGCAAGGCACCTGTGCGCTTGTTCCACTCGATGTTGCCCTCCGGCCCTTCCAGCGTGGCCAGAAGCTTCCAGGAAAGCTCCTTGTTCTGGCTGCTCGCCATCATCGACCACCCGGCATAGCCGATGGTCGGGAAGGTTTTTCCGTCTGGGCCCTTCGGCATGGTCATCACGCCGTAGTCTTCCGGTTTCATGTGCTCGGCAATCGCAATCAAGGCATCCGGGTCCTGATCCAGGAAAGCGCAGGTGCCGCTATAGAATCCGGCTACGATCTCGTTGAAGCCCCAGTTGACGCTGTCTTTGGGCGCATAGCCGTTCTTGTAGAGATCGATGAGATAGGTAATGCCCTTGACCCATCCTTCGCTGTTCATAGTCGACGTACCGTCTTCCTTGAAGAACTGGTTGGAGCCGGCCATGCTGGCGCCGAACATGACCCAGCCGTTCAGACCTCCAGGACCGCCGCGAAGGCAATAGCCATACTTGCCCGAAATGGCCGACACCTTTTTCGACGCTTCCATGAAGCCATCGAGGGTCTTGGGAGGTTCTGTCACACCGGCCTGTTCGAGCAGCTTCTTGTTGTAGAACATCGCACGCAGGTAGAAGCCGTAGGGCAACATATAGGCTTTGTCGTCGACGTCGCGGCCGAGCTCAAGCGCACGATCGCTGAGATCGGAGGTCTTGTCCCACTTGGCGAGATAAGGCTCTAGATTTTCCAGCATTCCATTATTGGCGTAGAGCGAAAGCCATGTGTCCGGCATTTCCATGACGTCGGGAACATCGCCTGCGGAAACCATGGTGGCAAACTTCTGGAAGGCCTCGCCCCAGGGAAGGGAGATGATCTCCACCTTCGTTCCGGGATTGGCCGCTTCGAACTTGGCGACGATGGACTTCAGGGTTTCGGTGCGTTCGGGGCTGGTGATCACCTCGACGAGCTTCAGCGTCGTGTCGGCAAAGGCTGTTCCCCCCATAAGGGCAGTCAACAGGGCGGCAGTCACAAATCTTTTCATGCTTAGTTCCTCCTCTGGGTTCTGACTTTATTTTTCTGCTGAAGTGGCCGCGGCCATCGCCTCCTCGATGTCCCGCCACAGGGCTTCCGTCCCTTCGAGCCCGACATGCAGCCGCACGGATCGGGAGCTGATGCCAAAGGCATGGGCGGAATTCGGTTGGGCTTTCTGCTGCAGCACGACCTCGCCCGGAACGATCAGGCTCTCATGGCCGCCCCAGCTCACGCCGAGGCGGAATAGGCGCAACCTGTCGGCAAAGGTCCGGATATCCACACCCTCCCGGAAGGTGAAGGAGAAGAGGCCGGATGTGCCGGTCAGCCCCGGTGGCAGCCGGTTTGCCAGCGCCGGATGAAAGACCGTATCGACCAGATCCAGAGACTGAAGCCGTTTGGCAATCTCCAGCGCCGACGCCTCGTGTGCCTTCATGCGGATCGGCAGAGTGCGCAATCCGCGGATCAGCAACCAGGCATCGAAGGGCGAGAGCTTGCCGCCCAGATAGGGATAGGCTTCGGAACGGATGCGGCCCACGAGTTCCCTGGATCCCGCGACGACTCCCGCCACCACATCGCTGTGACCGCCGAGATATTTCGACGCGGAATGAAGCACCAGATCGACGCCGAGGGTGAGCGGCCGCTGAAAGACGGGGCTCGCCCAGCTGTTATCGATCACGCTGACAGCGCCGTGGCGGCGGGCAATCGCGGCCAGCGCCCCCACGTCATGGGCCTCCATTACCCAGCTCGTCGGACTTTCGAGATACAGAAGCTTGGCTCCGGCCATAGCCCGGTCCACGGCTTCCTCGTCACGGCCATCCACATAGGTGACCTCGATCCGCATGCGCTTCAGATGCGTTCCAAACAGCCGGAAGGCATCCGGATAGCAGTGCCGGACGGCAACGATGCGGTCGCCTGGCTCGACGAAAGACAGGACGGTCGACGAAATGGCCGCCATGCCGCTGGCAAAACCCAGCGCATCCTCTCCTCCCTCAAGTTTTGCCAGCATCTCTTCGAAGGCACGAACGGTTGGATTGAGCCCTCTGGTGTAGACCGGCCGATGAATTTCCCCGCGATAGGTGGAAACCATTTCGTCATAGGATTTGAAGGTGAAGAGAGACGTCTGGACGATCGGCGGAACCACCGCGTCGAAGGCGTTCGCTTCGTCATGCGCCACCGTGAGGGAGGCGAAATCGAATGGATCAACTCCATCGCTCATCGGGACATTTCCTTGATGTCTTCTTCGACAACGTCGAGAATCTTGAGAGTTTCCGCCCGCGCCGCTTCCGGGTCGCGAGCCACGATGGCGTTGAAGAGCGTCCGGTGGAAAGGAAACGAACGCTTCGCAAAATCCGGCCGATTGAAGGGCTTTTCCCAGAATCGCTCGAAGGCTTCCCGCATCTGCTCGAGAATTTGCCGGAAGAGAGGATTATGCGTCGCATCATAGATCGACAGGTGAAAAGCGAGGTCCTCTTCCCCGGCTGTTCCCTTCAGGAGATGAACCCTTTCCATCTCGATCAGTTTTTCCTCGATGATCGTGAGATCCTCGGGCGTGCGGCGAAGCGCGGCGCGCATCCCGGCCTCGCACTCGATTCCCCGACGCACCTCCAGCGTCTGGAGGAGGACGTCCCGCAGATGCGCGGCATCAAAGGAGAGAGGCATATGGACCGTCGCCGTCGTGATTGGCTTCAGCAGATAGGTGCCGCTTCCTTTCCGGCTCTCTATCACCCCCAACGCCTGAAAATGACGAATGGCTTCCCGGATCGTGGAACGGCCGACGGCAAGGGCGGCCATCAGCTCCCGTTCCGCAGGCAGGCGATCGCCCGCTTTCAGATTTGCCCGATCGATATAGGACGCCAGAGCCTCGGTGACCTGCCGCGCCCTGTCGATGGGCGGCAAAGGCTCGATGTAAGGCCTGGCGCTTGTTTCGAGCGTCATCGCTTCTGCTCCCCCCGCTGACGTCAACCTCTTAAATTGGTCTGACATCTTAGCATTATTCACCCCTCGCCTCTTGTCAACATCGGCAGATGAAAATTACCTTGGGTTGATTTTCGGTCACGAGCTTTTCGTATACATGGTCTTTGCACGACGGTCCGCATCGCAGAAAACGATCATCCGCCAAGCGCGGAGCGCCCCAAAGAGCCTGGATATTTCTGATTTATTTGACTTATTTCATACTTGCCCGTCATTCTGAAAATGCACGGGAAAGTAATTGCGTGGAGCCACAGAAGCGGACATACAATTTGAAATTTAATAAGCCATTTTGCGGAAATGGCTGCTTTTCCCGGAAGCCCGAGGGCGAGTCACGCTGGCCCTCGGCGCCGCGCGACCTGCCGTTTCCATTTGTTTTTACCAATCATCAATTTTAATCGCTTTTCCTTCCCCCGAAAGGCGCGCAGGATCGGTTCCTCAATCGTACAACTCTGCGGAGGCACCGATGCCCTTCATTTCCTATCGCTGGATCATGGTGGCGGCGGGCGGTTTGCTCGGCTGCATGGTCATCGGTTCGCTCTTTTCGCTGCCTGTATTCCTGATGCCGATTTCCAGGGAGACGGGATGGTCGGTGACGGGGATATCCGCCGCCATGACGGTGGGCTTCCTTGCCATGGCATTCGGGAACATTGCCAGCGGTCTCCTGTCAGATCGAATAGGCCCCCGGCCTGTGGTTCTCGCAGGCTCGCTGCTGCTGGCGGGGAGCATGGCCCTGGCCAGCCTGTCGCCATCCCTTGTCGTCTTCCAGTTTTTCTTCGGCTTGTGCATGGGATTGGCCGCTGCGGCGATCATCACCCCCATGATGGCCAGCGTCACGGGGTGGTTCGACACGCACCGCAGCCTGGCGGTTTCGCTGGTATCCGCTGGCCTGGGCATGGCTCCGATGATCGTATCGCCTTTTGCCGCCTGGCTGGTATCCTTCCACGACTGGCGCACCGCGATGCAGATCATTGCCCTCATCGCCGGCGGCGTGATGATTCCTCTGTCCTTTCTGGTCCGCAGGCCACCGCAGCTTGAGGCTGTTTCGCAACCGCAGGCCGACACCCCTGCCCTTCCGTCTACCGCTCCCGGCATGACTTTGGCAGAGATCGTTCGCACGCCGCAATTCATCATCCTGCTCCTGACGAATTTCTTCTGCTGCGCCACCCATTCCGGCCCGATCTTCCATACGGTGAGCTATGCGGTCACCTGCGGCATTCCGATGATGGCAGCGGTGACGATCTACAGTATCGAGGGCCTTGCCGGCATGGGAGGACGGATAGCCTTCGGCTTGCTGGGGGATCGCTTCGGCGCGCGGAACATTTTGGTGCTCGGATTGCTTGCCCAATCCTTCGGTGCGCTCGGCTATGTGCTCGCCGGCGGGCTGACCGGCTTCTATGCCGCGGCGGCAATTTTCGGTTTCATCTATGCGGGCGTCATGCCTCTTTATGCGGTTCTGGCGCGGGAAAACTTCCCTCTTCGGCATATGGGTTCCGTCATTGGCGGCATGTCGATGGCCGGCAGTCTCGGCATGGCTCTGGGCCCGATCGCCGGCGGACTGATTTACGATAATTTTGCCACCTACACCTGGCTTTATGTCGGTTCATGGGCGGTCGGGCTCGGCGCATTCGCCATAGCCATGATGTTCCGCCCGATGCCGATGACGGATCGGGATGGAGTGCCTGCCGCAGTGTGAGGCCGGCATTGATCCAGAGACGTTTGGACCCCGTGAGATCGCCGGCATTCAAGCCAAAAACCGTTTACGGGTCGCGGGAGATATCAAGGAGACGGTCAAGATCGACATTTCGCCGCTCTCGCCGGCAACGGTGGCTCACCGGCTTAAAGCGGCAAGCCCAAACGAAACCGGGACGCGAGATACCCCGGAAAACCACGGACCGTTCGCCCTGCCCAGAGGCAAAGCCCGACATCGGCTTCATGACGGATTTGCAAGGCTTCCCTTACGCCTGAAGACCGCCTTCCCGTTCCAGGAAGGCAATCACATCATCCAAACCCTTCTGGCGCAGAAGATCCGTAAAGACATAGGGCCGGGAACCGCGCACCCGCTTCGTGTCCGCCTCCATTATCGAGAGGTCGGCCATGACATGGGGCGCAAGATCGGCCTTGTTGATCAGAAGCAAGTCCGACCGTGTGATGGCCGGTCCACCCTTGCGTGGGATCTTCTCCCCCTGACAAACAGAAATCACGTAGAGCGAGAGATCGACGAGATCGGGCGAGAAGGTGGCTGCCAGATTATCGCCGCCGGATTCGATGAAGATGACATCCAGATCCGGGAAACGTTTCGTCATCTCCTGGATCGCGGCGATGTTGATGGAGGCATCCTCACGGATCGCGGTATGCGGACAGCCACCGGTTTCAACACCCATGATCCGTTCTTCCGGCAAGGCTTGAAGCCGGCTCAGGATCAACGCATCTTCTTTCGTGTAGATATCATTGGTGATGACGGCGACGGAGTACCGGTCCCGCAGTGCCTTGCACAGCTTTTCCGTGAGCGTCGTCTTGCCGGAGCCCACCGGGCCGCCGATACCGACGCGAAGTGGTCCATTCGTCATGTGCGGAAAATCCTCGGTTCCTGGAATTCATGCTGGAGAGAGGCCATGTCGGCAAAGAAGCAGGCACTGCCCAGATCCTCGAGATCGGCGTCGAGGGCGCGCTCCGCGACGGCGGAGATGACGGGGAGCAGACGCGCCAGCACCGCCAGGCCGGCGCGCTGACCGACCGGCACCAGCCGGACGGCGACCGATACCAGATTGGCACTGAATGCATGGAGATAGGCTGCGATCAGAATGTCCTTGCCGATCCCGGCCGCCATTCCGGCGGACGCCACAGCCATGGGATAGGCGATCTCTTCCACGGGCATGGACAGAGGAAGCAAGATCGCGGCAGAAGCCGCAAAATTCGCTCCGAGGGCCGCCGTCTCCAGATAGCGTTCCCGGCTTGCGCAGAGCGAAAGCGCAAGCTGATTGAGGTCATCGAGATTGTCCGGCGTCGCAAGGGCGATGAGAACTGCGTCATTGAAGGCCGAACCGCGTTCGAGCAGACTTTCAATCCACTCTCCAAGGCTTTCTTCGTCGCTCACCACACCCGAGAGGATAGCGTGTTCCAGCCCATGCGAATAGGCAAAAGCGCCCGTCGGAAAGGAAGGGGAAAGAAAGGTCAGGAGTTGCAGAAGGGGAGCCTTGTCCTCAATGCTCATCGCCGTCATCGTCGTCTTGCAGGTGATGAGCAGGCGAATGGCTGTGCGAATGACCCCGGTGATCGGCTGTGCCGGTCAGGGAGAAATCATGCTCGAAACCAATGTCATGATGATAGGCACCATTTTCCGGGGCAAAGCTTTCCCGCACCTCGTGAACATGGGCACCTTGATGTTCGAGCATGTGAGCGATCACATGGTCGGGGCGAATGAGGATTCGGCGTTCCTCGATTTGCGCTTCCAGATGGCGGTTGCCGATATGCCAGGCGAGAGCCAGAAGCGCCCGCGGATTGGCCGCGGTAATCTCGAGAAGATCTTCATGAGCGGCTTTCACCTCGATCAGCTGGCCATTGTCCAGAACCAGACAATCTCCGTCTGCGAGCTGCACGGCCTTCTCCAGCGAAACGAGAACGGATGTCCCGTCATTGAGCTGAAGGCGCTTTCTGCGCAAATGCCGGTCCTGAGAATCGAGGGTCACGCGATAGGCAGGCTGCTGCTGCGTTTCGCCGGCTTTCAAAATCTTGCTTGCGGTCAGGGTCATCGGATCAGAACAGGAAATAGCGTTGGGTCATGGGGAGCGTTTCCGCCGGCTCGCAAACGAGAAGCTCGCCATCGGCGCGCACCTCGTATGTCTCCGGGTTCACTTCGATATAGGGCGTCGCCCCGTTCAAGGCCATCGAGGATTTGGAAATGCCGCTCCGCGTGTTCTTGACAGCCACCATGGCCTTTGCCGTACCCAGCCGGTCGCGCAAGCCCGCCACCATCGATGCTTCCGAAACGAAGGTTACCGAGGAATTGGTGCGCAGCTTGCCATAGGAAGCGAACATGGGCCGGTAATGGACCGGCTGCGGCGTCGGGATCGACGCATTCGGATCGCCCATGGGCGCCGCGGCGATCGATCCCCCCAAGAGGACGAAATCCGGCTTGATGCCGAAAAAGGCCGGACTCCAGAGAACCAGATCGGCGCGCTTTCCCACTTCCACCGAGCCGACTTCATGGGAAATACCATGGGCGATTGCGGGATTGATGGTATATTTTGCCACATAGCGCTTGGCGCGCGCATTGTCCGTCTCCCCGTCGCCGGGCAGGCTCCCGCGCTGGACTTTCATCTTGTGTGCCGTCTGCCAGCATCGGATGATCACTTCGCCCACGCGGCCCATGGCCTGGCTGTCGGAGGAGATCATGGAAAACGCGCCGATATCGTGAAGAATGTCCTCTGCCGCGATCGTTTCCTTGCGGATACGGCTTTCGGCAAAGGCCACATCTTCGGCTATGCGCGGCGACAGGTGATGGCACACCATCAGCATGTCCAGATGTTCCGCAACCGTGTTGATCGTGTAGGGTCGGGTCGGATTGGTGGACGAGGGCAGCACGTTCGGCAGGCTGGCGACGCGGATGATATCCGGTGCATGACCGCCCCCCGCCCCTTCCGTATGAAACGTATGGATGGTTCTGCCTTTGAAAGCCGCGATCGAAGCCTCCACGAATCCGGATTCGTTCAAGGTGTCGGTATGGATCGCGACCTGCACGTCATACTCGTCTGCAACGGACAGGCAGCAATCGATGGCTGCCGGTGTCGTCCCCCAATCCTCGTGGAGCTTCAGGCCGCAGGCCCCGGAAAGAATGATTTCCTCCAGTGCGGCCGGCAGCGATGCATTGCCCTTGCCGAGAAAGCCGATATTCATGGGAAACGCATCCGCCGCCTCGATCATGCGCTCGGTATGCCAGGCGCCGGTGCAGGTGGTGGCGAGGGTCCCGTGGGCAGGGCCCGTTCCGCCACCCAGCATGGTGGTGATCCCGGAATAGAGCGCCTCTTCGATCTGTTGCGGCGCGATAAAGTGAATATGGCTGTCGATACCGCCAGCGGTCAGGATGCGGCCTTCGCCGGCAATGATTTCCGTCGAAGGGCCGATGACGATGGTAACGCCATCCTGTGTATCGGGATTTCCGGCCTTTCCGATGGCAGCGATGCGACCATCCTTCAGCCCGACATCCGCCTTGACGATGCCGGTATGATCGAGAATGACGGCGTTGGTAATGACCGTATCCATCGCCCCTTCGGCGCGCGTGGCCTGAGACTGGCCCATGCCGTCACGGATCACCTTGCCACCGCCAAACTTCACTTCTTCGCCAGGGATCGTATAATCCTTCTCGATACCGATCAGCAGGGCCGTATCGGCAAGGCGCACCCTGTCGCCGACGGTCGGTCCATACATCTGGGCATAGGTGGCACGGGAAATTCTCGCCATCTCAGAGCGCTCCCATAATCTTCTGCTGGAAACCATAAACGGCGCGCCTGCCGCCCAGCGGCACGAGCGTCACCTCGCGGCGCTGCCCCGGTTCGAATCGCACCGCGGTACCCGCTGCAATGTCCAGACGCTTGCCGCGCGCCGCCGCGCGATCGAAAGCAAGAGCGTCGTTCACCTCGAAGAAATGGTAATGGGAGCCAACCTGGATCGGGCGATCGCCGGTATTGGCGACCTCGACCACCGTCCGCTCGGCTCCGACATTCAGTTCGATCTCGCCCTCGGGCGTAAGGATTTCACCGGGAATCATGGTTGGGCTCCTTCAGCGGATCGGATTGTGGACGGTGACGAGCTTGGTGCCGTCAGGAAAGGTGGCTTCAACCTGAACCTCTGGAATCATCTCGGCAATTCCCGGCATGACCTGGTCTCGGCTGATCACATGGGCGGCCTGCTCCATGAGATCCGCGACGCTGGACCCGTCGCGCGCGCCTTCCACCACGAAATCGGTAATCAGCGCGACGGCTTCGGGGAAGTTGAGCTTCACGCCGCGCTCCAGCCGACGGCGTGCCACGATGGCCGCCATGGCGACCAGAAGCTTGTCTTTTTCACGGGGCGTCAATTGCATGAAAGATCCTCAGAGAAGCCAGACACGGGGAATTTCGGCAAGCGGGAGAAGCACGGCCAGCAGCGCAAGCAGACGCTTCCGCAGGCGAAAGCCGTCCTCCTCCAGAATCCGGATAACGAGACGCCCGTCCCAGGCAGAGACTCCGCCAGCGGAGCCCAGAAGAGACCGGCACCGCTCCGGATAGATTTCGGCATCGGGAGCGACAAGCAGGAGGGTCGCAAAGGCGCCCGCATCCCGAAGTTCGGCGCTGCCCCGGGGTGGGAGACCGTCAATCTTCATACGCTCGCTATGCAGCAGGCGGCCTTCGCGCCGCACCGTCCACTCTTCACGAAAATCGATATGGCGGATCTTCTCTCCGCTTTCCCGGCGCCCCAGCACCGTGCTTTCGAGCCCCAGGAAGAAGGAATTCCGCTCAAGATCCACGTCAAGGCGACGGAAAAGGCCGCTTCCATCGTAAAGGATGGTTTCCTGCGGCAGCCAGCTAAGCCGCGCACCGCTGCCCACCCGGTGCGAAACAGAGAGCTGCGCCGGAGGACCGAGCGAGCGATAAACCCGTTCGGCGGCTTGCGATGCAACAGTAAGTCGGCCGCCATCGCCAGCCTCTGTCTGCACCAGATAGCGATCACCCCCTGCAATCCCGCCTGCGGTATTGATCAGAATGGCCTGGCTGGTGCCGGATGGAAGCCGGATCTTCAGAGATCCCTCTTCCCGGTGATGTTTGAGACCGGTTTCAGCGACGGAAAGGCGGACCGCGCCGCGGGCTCGCTCCGCGTGAAGCCGGGCATTGAGCACGGACTGAGCCGCCGCATCCTTCCCGCTTTTCTGCAGCCCTGCCTGCACCGACTTGCCCTCGCCAAAAACTATTGCAGCGCACAAGTGAGCGTATTTCAGCGATCATTGCAAGACGCAGCTGGGTTCGAAAAGTGACCGCCATCGAGAGGGCAAAACAGGCAAAAAGACCGTCGAACGGGTAGACCGAGCGAAAGTTAGGGGGAGTTTCGCTTCACCTTTATCCGAGATCGAGCCAGAAAAGGCCCGCGAGGATGAAAATTGCAATAAAAACGGTCTCTGCAACGATAAGAGCGATAGCGGTGCGACCGGCTTCAAAAAGACTTTTCAGCGACGTTTTCATACCGACGGCCACAATTCCGGCCAGCAGCGCCCACCGGGAAACCTCAAGTCCGGCAGCGCTTACCGCGCCCGGAATCCAGCCCGCAGAATTGATCGCCGCCAGAATCAGAAAGGCGAGAACGAAACCCGGCAGAAGCGGCGGACGCTTCGCAGCAATCTCCGGATCATCTGCCGGCATGTTCCGGAGCACCAGCGAAAAGCATAAAACGACGGGAGCCAGCATGGTCACGCGAATGAGTTTCACCAGCGTTGCCGTCTCGCCAGCCGTTTGGGACACGGAAAATCCGGCCCCGACCACCTGGGCCACGTCATGGATCGTGCCGCCGAAAAAAATACCCGTGGCCCTGTCTGAAAGTCCGATGCGATGCGCCAGAATAGGATAGGCAATCATGGCTATCGTGCTCATCACCGTCACCCCGAGGACCGTGACCAGCAGATTGCGCTCGGAATGCCGACCGCGCGGCAGAACCGCGGCAATGGCCATTGCAGCCGATGCACCGCAAATGGCGACGGCCCCGGCCGTTAGCAGGGAGAGCCGCCAATCCAGACGAAACAGCCGCGAAAGCAGAAGACCGAACAGAATGGTCGCCACCAGCCCCGCCACCAGAAGCAGGATGGTCTCCGCACCAAGCTGGATCAGGAGATCGATGCTGATACGCATGCCAAGCAGCGCCACTCCGATACGCAGGACCTTCTTCGCCGAAAGCTCGATACCGGCGACGCAGCGTCCTTCCTCTGACAGGAAGTGAAAGGCAATACCGAGGAGCAGCGCCATCAGCATGGCCGGCGCGCCATAATGTTCCGCCAAGAACTGGGCGGCCATGGCAACAGCACCGGTCACGGCAAGCCCGGGGCCGTGGCGTTCGATGGCCATGGCCAGCCTGGAGGCGGCGGGCTTTGCTGGTCGGTCGTCCAGAGCCGGTTCCATGGTCACGCTCGCGATCGGTCAAGGGTATCGACACACTAGAAGCGCGATCCGGCTTCGCTTACAGCCAGATTTGGAGGATCTTAGGTCCAGTTCCGCGCAGCGATTGCGGTTCAATCGGGATCGGCGCGGCGATTTGCAGGGATCGCACATGCGGCGTTCCCGCCAAACAGGCGAGAGCGGGTCAGGAAACGCCGCTCCCGGCCATTGTCCAGGGAGAACATGCCGCCCCGGCCGGGTACCACATCGATAATCAACTGGGTATGCTGCCAGACGGCGAACTGACTGGCACTGATATAGACGGGTACACCCCCCACCTCTCCGAGCTTCACGTCGGTTTCCCCGATCCGGTATTCCGAAGCCGGATAGCACATCGGAGAGGAACCGTCGCAGCAACCGCCCGACTGATGGAAGACAATATCAGGGTGGTCTGCCTGTATGTCGCGCAGGAATTCAAGCGCCGCTTCGGTTGCCCGCACGCGGGGCTCGCCGTTGACCGTATCCTCGATCCGCATGATACCCCCTTTGACAAGGCGGAAGCCGGCCCAAACCGGCCTCCGCCAAGGTTGACGATCAGAAGAAGCCCAGCGCATTGGGGCTGTAGCTCACCAGCATGTTCTTGGTCTGCTGATAGTGATCGAGCATCATCTTGTGAGTTTCACGGCCGATGCCGGACTGCTTGTAACCGCCAAAAGCCGCGTGAGCCGGATAAGCATGGTAGCAGTTCGTCCACACGCGGCCGGCCTGGATATTGCGGCCGAAATTATAGCAGCGGTTTGCATCGCGGCTCCACACGCCCGCGCCCAGCCCATAGAGCGTATCATTGGCGATTTCGAGGGCTTCGGCTTCCGTCTTGAAGGTCGTGACGGACACGACCGGCCCGAAGATTTCTTCCTGGAAGATCCGCATCTTGTTATGGCCGCGGAAAACGGTCGGCTTGACGTAGTAGCCGCCCGCGAGTTCGCCCCCGAGATCGTTGCGGGCACCGCCGGTCAGCACTTCGGCGCCTTCCTGACGACCGATATCGAGATAGGCCAGAATTTTTTCGAGCTGTTCGGAAGAGGCCTGCGCACCGATCATGGTCGCGCTGTCCAAAGGATTGCCCTGACGGATCGCCTCGACGCGCTTGATTGCGCGCTCCATGAAACGGTCATAGATCGATTCCTGGATGAGGGCACGGCTCGGGCAGGTGCAGACCTCGCCCTGGTTGAGCGCAAACATGGCAAAACCTTCCAACGCCTTGTCGAAGAAGGCATCATCTTCGTTCATGACATCTGCGAAGAAGATATTCGGGCTTTTGCCGCCAAGCTCGAGCGTGACCGGAATGAGGTTCTGGCTGGCATACTGCATGATCAACCGGCCCGTGGAGGTTTCACCGGTAAAGGCAATCTTGGCGATGCGCGGACTGGTCGCGAGCGGCTTGCCGGCTTCCAGGCCAAAGCCATTGACGATGTTGAGAACACCAGGAGGCAGGAGATCGGCAATCAGTTCGGCCAGCACGAGGATGGAAGCCGGTGTCTGTTCGGCTGGCTTCAGCACAACGCAATTGCCGGCGGCAAGGGCGGGCGCAACCTTCCAGGCGGCCATCAGGATCGGGAAATTCCACGGAATGATCTGGCCGACGACCCCGAGCGGTTCGTGGAAATGATAGGCGATCGTCTCATGGTCCACTTCGCCGATCGTGCCTTCCTGGGCGCGAATGCAAGCCCCGAAATAGCGGAAATGATCGATTGCGAGGGGAATGTCGGCAGCCATGGTTTCGCGGATAGGCTTGCCGTTGTCGAAGGTTTCCGCACGGGCCAGGAGCTCCAGATTGGCTTCCATACGGTCCGCGATCTTGAGAAGGATGTTGGAGCGCTCGGTGGTGGAGGTACGACCCCATTTGTCTTTCGCCGCATGGGCGGCATCGAGCGCCGCATTGATATCATGCTCGTCAGAGCGCGGGATCTCGCAGAGTTTGCCACCGGTGACCGGCGTAATATTGTCGAAGTAGCGGCCGGAAACCGGCTCCTTCCATTCACCACCGATGAAATTGCCGTAGCGGGTCTTGAAAGGGGATTCGATGATTTTCTGATGCAGCATGGTTTTTCCTCCCGTGGAAACTGGCTCGGATGAACCGGTGGGGAAAATGTGACCGGAGTTGCTGCGGATCGATAGGGAGGGGTGCCGATATCGCAACGCACCCTGTTGCAGCGTTGCGACAGTTTTCGCCCGCCACCACATGCCGAACAGGATCTCGGAAGGAGAAAACGGTCGCCAGAAACGAAAAACGGCACCGCATTCGGTGCCGTACAGTGCGTTTATCCGAGCCGGGGGGCTTAGTGCAGGTTGAGCCTTTTCATCTTGCGGTGCAGCGTGGCTCTGCTCATGCCAAGTGCCAGCGCCGCCTGCGATACATTACCCTTGCTGCGGGTCAGGGCCCTGCGCAGAGCGGCCCTTTCCGCTTCGATGAGGTCGGCGGTCGAAGGAGAGCGCTCCTCGCGCAAGGCATCGGCGGCGGCAAGACCTTGGGCGATCCTTTGATCGTCCAGCTTCAAGGCAAGCCGCGCGGCCCGCGTCGCGCCGATGACCACATCGTCCCGATCGACAGCAAGCAGGGCGGGCGCAGGTCCGGTCGCCTCGGGCACCATGAGGAAGCGTGCCCCGGGAAAGGCGCTGCGGAAGAGGCTGGTTTCGATGCGCATTGCGGAATCACGGACCGCCTGGGACAGGATCGCCAGCGTCATATCGTTCACATCGTCTCGGCACGTCGAGATATCCAGGGCGGCCGCAAGCTGACCACGATGATCCCGGATGGGGGCGGTGGTGCAGCTCAGGGTGATATTGGCCGAAAAGAAATGCTGATCCCTGCTGATGGTCACGGCGCGTTCGTCGGCGAGCGCGGTACCGATGCCATTTGTGCCCATGCTGGCTTCAGTCCAGACGGCACCGGTCCAGAGACCGAGGTCGTGAAATTCACCGTCATCCGCCCTTGCACCACGCCTTTCGAGCGCGATCCCGTGCCGGTCTGTCAGCAAGAGACAGCACCCCGCTTTTCCGACGGTCAAGAACAGGCGGTCGAGCTCCTCCCGCGCCTCAGCCACCAATCGGCTCGACGCCTCGCAGGCGAAACGGAACTCCGCGTCGGTCAGCCTCAGGGGCGCACGCCGCTCTTCCGGTTGCAGACGGTGCATGGTCATGCACCTCCGCCAGGAGGCGACGACCGGCGAGCTGGCAGCTGCCGATTTTTGATGAGCGGCAGAATAGACCTGCTCCGCATGCTGAATCATATCCTGCACCGGCTCCTCCCGAGAACGCGGTTGTTCAAGACTGGCGAAAAGCTTGACCGAAGCCGCGCCCATGCGCAATCGAATTAAACCGCTGCGCGGCGCGGCGCGAATATTTTCTTCCACGAAACTGTCGCAGATCTGCGACACGGCCGTCAGGCGAGGGCAACGAGAAAGCGCTCCGCCTCCTCCCGGATAGCGGCGATCTCCCGAAAGGACAGCCGATCGAGATTTTTGAGCGTGAGCGCCATACGCGGATTCGAAGCGAGGCGTTCGCGATGCTTGAGCAGGAAGTTCCAGTAGAGCAGGGTGAACGGGCAGCATCCTTCCCCCGTGCGCCGTTTCGGATCAAAGCGGCAAGAAGCACAATAATCCGACATGCGGTCGATATAGGCTCCGGAGGCCGCATAGGGTTTGGAGGCCATGACCCCGCCATCGGCAAACAGCACCATGCCATGCACATTGGGCAGTTCGACCCATTCATAGGCATCCGCATAGACAAGCAGATACCATTCTTCGACCTGCTGGGGGGAAATCCCTGCGAGAAGCGCAAAATTCCCGAGCACCATCAGTCGTTGGATATGATGCGCATAAGCATGTTCGCGCGTCGTCCGCACACAGTCCGCCAGACAGTGCATATCGGTTTTGCCGGTCCAATAGAGGGCCGGCAGCGGACGTTCTGCTTCCAACCAGTTGGTTTTCGCATAGTCGGGCATTCTTTCCCAGTATAGACCGCGAACGAATTCCCGCCATCCGAGGATCTGCCGGATAAAGCCCTCGACCGCATTGATCGGGGCTTGGCCGGTCGCCCAGGCCTCTTCTGCCACCCGACAGACTTCATGGGCGGTCAGCAGGCCGGCATTGAGATAGGGCGAGATCAGCCCGTGATACAGAAAATCTTCCCCGCTTTGCAGTGCATCCTGGAACGTGCCGAAGTCGCGCAGGCAATCCTTGACGAAATGATCCAGTGCCGCGAGGGCGTCCGCACGGGTGACGGCCCAGCCGAAGGGTTCCAGTTCGCCGAAATTATCAGGAAACCGCTGCGCCACGAGATCAAGCACGTCGCGCGTGATCGCATCCGGCGCAAAGCGCTTCCGCTTGGGCAGGAACAGCCGGTCCGGAAGGGGATGGCGATTTTCCTTGTCGTAGTTCCACAGCCCATCGGCGGGTGTGTCGCCCTCCATCAACAGACCGGTTTTCCGGCGCATCTCGCGATAAAAATACTCCATGCGATACTGTCTGCGGCCGCGTGCCCAGGCAGAAAATTCCGCCCGCGAGCAGAAGAACCGATCGTCGTCGTGAAGTGTCACCGGGACACCCAGATCCTGACGCCATTGCAGCATCATGTTTCGCACGCGCCATTCGCCCGGCTCGGTGAGGGCAAGGGCGGAAAGTCCGTGTTCCGAGAGTGCGCGGCGAACCTCGCAACCGAGCGATTGGGTATTGGCCGCGTCGTCCAGGCGGACGTAGCGAACCTTTATGCCTTCGTCCGCCAATTCGGCCGCGAAATGTCGCATGGCACTGAAGAGAAACGCGATTTTCTGCTTGTGATGAGGAACATAGGTGGCTTCCTGCATCACCTCGGCGAGCAGAACGACATCGGTCTTGCGATCAAGATCTTCGAGCGAGGCGAGGCTGCGCGTCAGCTGATCGCCCAGTACGAGTCGGAGCGTGCCGGTCATGCCGTCTGCCCCTTGTGCGTTTGTTTCGATGCGCGGCGGCAGGCGTCGGAGCAGTAGCGGACGTCCTCCCAGACACGGGCCCATTTCTTCCGCCACTGGAAGGGTCTGCGGCACAGGGCACAGGTCTTTTCGGGCAGATCGGATTTTTTCCTCATGGGCGGCATGCGATCAGCCTTTGGTACGCAAGGTGGCGCGACCGCCATCGACGCCGACGATCTGTCCGGTAATCCAGCCCGCGTCGGGGGAGAGAAGAAAAGCCGCGAGCGCTGCAATATCGTCCGCCTCGCCGAGACGGCCCAACGGATGCATCTGGCCCAAAGCCTGCGCCATGGCAGGCTGCGCCGTAAGGCCCGCGGAAAGGGGCGTCCTGGTCAGCGAAGGCGCGATGGCATTCACCCGGATCTTCGGAGCAAGTTCGGCCGCAAGAGCACGGGTCAGACCTTCCACGGCCCCTTTGGCCATGGAAATGGATGCATGGGAGGCAAAGCCCTGTCCCACGGCCACGGAGGAGAAAAACAGGATCGAGCCGGTGCCCTCGCAGGCCTTGAGAGCGCGCAGCGCCGCCTGAACCGCCGAGGCAGCACCCAGAGCATTCACCCGGAAATCCCGCTCGAAGTCTCCTGCTGAAAGACGACCGAGGGGCTTCAGATTGATGGTGCCGATCGCGTAGACAAGACCCGCCAGGGTGTTCCCCGCATCGGCAATCGCCCTGCCCAGAGCATCCGCATCCTCGATATCCGCCACACTCGTCGTCGCATCGAGCTCCTGACCCAGTGCGGCGAGCTTTTCCGTCGAGCGGCCCACCAGATGCAGATTGTGGCCAGCTCGCTTCAACCGACGAGCCGTCTCGCTGCCTATTCCACCGGTTGCACCCAGAATCAGAGTTTTTGCCCCCACTGTCCCCTCCTTGTTCCTTCATGACAGGACTCGGATATAGGCGGGTTGCGGCGGAAGACCAGTGGCCACGGATCGGATCAGACGGGCGGGCTGACCAGGACGGAATAACCCGCCGCTGCGAAGCCCGAAACATGATCGCCGGCTTGAGCAAGCGAAACAGACTGGCCCGTCAACAGGTCGCTGAAAGATTGTCCCAGAAGGTCGTCCGGCAAGACGATACGGGTCCGCCCTTCACCGGGATCGAGAGCTCCCGATTGCTCCAGGCGCAGGGTCTTTACGGGAACGGCGACGATCAGGCTTCTCTCCTCATGACGGCGCAGGAACGCAAGGAGATGATGGCGATTCTGCCCCTCGATGGAGAGCGGCTGATAGTCGCCATGCATGAAAAGCTGGCTGAAGCGGCGCCGCAGATGGAGAAGACGACGGATCACATCTTGCTTGAGCACGCCGCTCCGCAATCCCTCCTCTGTCCACTCCGGCCCCCGAGCCTGAAGGCCTTGCCGGAGATCGTCATGCAGACGGGTGAAATCCTGCGTCCTGCGGTTATCGGGATCCACCAGGCTGAAATCCACCTGCTCGCTTCCCTGATAAATATCCGGCACGCCGGGAACCGTCAGCTTGAGGATCGTCTGGGACAGGGCATTGCGGCAACCCGCGCGGATGAACGGGGCGAGCGTCTCGCTGAAATCATTCCGGAAGGCAAGCGCTTGCGGCCCGAGAAGCCATTCCACGGCCATCTTCAGGCCATTCTCATAGTCTGAATTGACGTGATCCCAATTTGAAAATTGCTTGGCCTCTCGGGCAGCCTTTTCCAGAAAGTTCTGCATGCGTACACGCAGGTCTTCAAAGGCGAAGTCCTCCCGCGGGCTCGGCGATGCGGGCCAGGAGCCGGCGAGGGCCTGGAAGAGAAGCCAATCCATCTCAGGCGCAATCTTCCCGTATTCCGCCACGTGTTTCCGGAGCGTTCGGCTCCACCTGTCCAAACCCTTCAGCCAGGATTCGGGATCTTCCGAAAGACTGAGCAGTCGCGCCCGGGCATCTTCACCACGTTTGGTATCATGGGTCGATGTCGCGTTCAGCGTGAAAGGCTCGCAGCGATACCGATAGAGCATCTTCTCATGAAAATCGGGCCAGGTCCGGCCTTCCGACCAGACTTCACCCCCCACTTCATTGAATGCGATGAAGGCGTTGTGACGATAGAAGAACGTATCCTCCATCGATTTTGCCATCAGCGGCCCACTGAGCTGCTGGAAGCGCAGACGGAACTCACCGGCCAATTCGCCGGGGGACGGTGTAAGGAGAAGGGCAAGCATGCGGTCGAAACAGTCACGCACCGCGCCTTGAAGCGCCGGACGGCATTGGGTCGCCGCCCGTTCCAGGTGTTCGATGCTTTCCGGTGGCATCTGACTTTTGGTCCCGTAGGTCCGATAAACGGAGAAGGCTTCGAGAAGCGCCTTCAACGCCGAAAGAATATCGGCGATCGCAGGTTCCTGCTCCCCGTGACGCGCAAGCAGATATTGGGCTCGGCGAGCCAGATTATGAATTTCCCCGGCGAAATTCACATTCATCATCAATTGCTTTGCTTCACGGATGCCGGCTTCGGCGGAGGGTGCATTCGGCGAAAGACGCCGATAGGCCGCCTCCAATGTCTCGATACCCGGTCGATCTGCCAGCAGGCTGCCGACGGCACTGATGAACTCGTAGCCCGTCGTCCCATCCACGGGCCACGATGTCGGAACGGTTTCGCCGGCACCAAGAATTTTTTCCACCACCAGATAGGGCTCTGGACCGATACGATCCCGCAGTTGCTGCAGATAGGAAAGCGGATCGGCCAGACCATCCACATGATCGATCCGCAGACCGTCGACAAGGCCATGACTCATAAGATCGAAGACGGTCGCATGGATGCGCTCGAAAATAGCAGGATCCTCCACGCGAACCCCGACCAGACCCGCGATTTCAAAAAATCGACGGTAGCTCAAGCCTTTGGCCGCTTCCCGCCAGTCCATCAGACGATAGTTCTGCAAGTCGTGAAGGCGTTTCACGAAGGCTTTGTCCTCCGACAAGCGAGCGATGTGGGCCTCCAGCCCCTCCCCGCCCGGACCGGTCAACAGCGCCCTGATCGCGGCATGGAAAATTTCCTCCGCCTCTGCGGAGGCCTGCTGCGAAAGAAGGGTGATGGTCTCGGATGGGTCTCCCGGCAAATCCTTGAACAGGGCGCCATAGGTTCCGGGATTGAGCGGATAGAGATCGTCGAAATAGGCAAGAGCGATACAGCCGTTTTCCCGGTCGGCGGCGATACGCACGTGACCTTCTTCCACACTGGCCGGAAAGCTGCTGCCGAGAAAGGGAAGGGTGAGAGGTTGCTCCCAGTCTATATCGAAAATCTTTGCGTGGCGGCTGGCGTGCCCCCATTCGATAACGTCCCGCCACCACTGATTCTGCAACGACGCGGCCATATGGTTCGGCACAATATCCAGCAACAGTCCGATGCCGCGCCGCTTGAGGGCCGATACCAGAGAGAGGAAAGCAGACTTGCCCCCGAGAGCGGGATCGATCTCGTTCGGATCTGTCACGTCATAACCGTGCGTTGACCCCTCCATCGCGCGAAAGATCGGCGATGCGTAAAGATGGGTGATCCCGAGATCCTCGAAATAGGGGATCAACCCCTCAGCCTTGTGGAACGTCATGCCGTTGCGGAACTGCAGCCGATAGGTGGAAAGCGGTTTTTGCATGGATGGCGTCCTGATCGAAGTCAATGCGTGCTCCTGCAGCAGGCCGAAGCGGGCAACGGGAAACAACAAAAGCGCCTTTAGGTTCCCGCAAATGGATTGCCTCTCCTGCCGGAACCAATGCGGACCTTTCCCGGTTTTCTCTTTCGAGGAGATATTTATCCATGATTTCAATTCCATAGCTCGCTTCGCGAGTATGGTGCGGCTTCAATCGAAAAGGAGATTTTCATGGCGCACGCAGACAAAAAACACATAGGCCCCGGCTCGCAAGGCAAGGGCGATAGCAGCGGCGCGATGACGACCCTGAAAGAGGGCGTTCTGCCGGAAAACCGCGTGCTGTCCAACCGGGATAAGGCGCGTCATCCCGGAGATCGCGGTGCCGATAATCGCCATATCCAGAGCGAACAGTACCATGATCACATCGCCAATCGCCGAACCGATCTTTGAATCCACGTTTTAGGAAAGGACGACCATCATGAGTGCCCACCTACCCCCCGTTCCAGAAGAGAATCGCAGCCGCAAGGGTTCCGGAGAGACGAAAAGGAGGGAATTGCAACGAGAACATCCCGCCCAGACGGAAACGGAGAATCCTGACACGCTAGGTCATCAGGGAAACACGATCGTCAACACACCTTTTCGGCGATTTGTTCAGGACCGATAAAGGCCGCATGCACGGTTACCCGACCGGGTCGGGCAACAGGGACGTCAATTCGGTCCTGTGGCGCAGCTGAAGCAGATAGCGGCTGTAATCGGCGTCATAATGCAGGCGGGTTGCCGGACGGGGCATGGTGATGTCGCTCGGCCCCGTCATCGCCTTGGCCGCAGCCGCCACCGTGGGGTAAATTCCAGCAGCCGCAGCCGAATTGATGGCGGTGCCGAGAAGAATTGCCTCCTTCATCCGCGGCACATGGACAGGAAGACCGATCATGTCCGCATAGGCTTGCACGACAAGCGGATTCTGCACATGCCCTCCCGCCATCATCACCCGGTCCGGTATGCTGCCTGTGGCAGCAAAGGCGTCCAGAATATGCCGCAGCCCGCAAGCAAGCGAGATGACCGTCCGCCAGTAAAGACGGCAGAGGGACTCGAAAGACGTATCGAGCGTCAGACCGGATATGGTTCCGGTAGCGAAGGGATCTGCTTCCGGCGCGCGGTTTCCATGAAAATCAGGCAAGACACAGAGAGGCAGCCCGTAGCCGGGTCCGTGCTCCGCAAGCGCTGCCCCGATCCGGGTCATGATCCGCTCATGCAGGTCCTTGCGAGGTTCGCCTCCCGCCGGGTGCATCTGGACCATATGATCGAGCAGGCTGCCAGCCGCCGATTGACCGCCCTCACGGAGATAAGACCCCGGCAGGCTCACATCGGCGAACGGACCCCAGAGGCTTGGATGGGGGGCGGGCTCGCTGCGATGCAAGGTAATCAGGCAGGACGACGTTCCCGCGACAAGCGCCACACTGCTGTCCCGCTCCTTTTCTGCCATGGCGCCCAGCAAACCCAGCGCTCCGGCATAGGCATCCACCATTCCGGCGGACCCCTGGCATCCGGTATCAAGGCCTAGGGCCGCCGCTGCCTCCGGAGAGAGAACTCCAGGGGACGCTCCAACCGGAAGCACCGTTCCGTCGATCCCAGCTCTTTCCGGCAAATCTCCAAGACCGGCACGGTCGAGGAATTCAAAAGGCCAGCCATCCGTGGCCCCATATCCCCATTTGGAAACGAGCGTCGAGAGGGATCTGGCCCGTGAACCCGTAGCCCGAAAGGTCATATAGTCGGCGAGATCGAATATCCCCTCGGTTGAAGACCAGAGATCGGGTCGATGGCGTTTTAACCAGAGGAGTTTGGGCAACGCCATTTCCGGGCAAAGCAGGCCGCTCGAAAGGGCGACGACGGGGCCTCCATTCCTGGAAAGATCCTGCGCTTCCTCCCGGGCTCGATGATCCATCCAGCAGATGATATCCAGGCCAGACTGTCCAGGAGAAGAGGGAACAGCGGGGTTGCGGATAACGAGAGAACAGGTGGCGTCAAATCCGATCGCGGCGATCCGCTCCGACCCGATGCCGCTTGCGGCAAGAGCCGAACGCACGCTCCGGCAAACCGCGTTCCAGATATCGTCGCTGTCCTGTTCGGCAATGAGAGCGTCAGGTCTGTAGAGGAGGATGGGGTGTGCCTCCTTCGCGATCAGCCGGCCCGATCGATCGAAGATCCCAGCACGGGCGCTTGCCGTGCCAATGTCCACCGCGACGAGGTGATCACGCATTGATGAATATCCTGCCCCTCGCTCAAATCTCGTCGATAAGGTGGAGTAAATCCCTCATCGCGTCAAACGAAGCATTGGGGGAAATGCGCGATATTTCCTGACGATAGGTTTCCTGAAGCGCATGGGTGCCGCCCGTGAAAAGGAGAACTTTCATTCCGGCGGCCTGAGCGGCCTGAACCCCTGCGGGACTATCCTCAACCACAAGGCAATCCTTCGGCTCGTATCCCATTTCGCGGGCTGCGTAGAGAAAGAGGTCCGGCGCAGGCTTGCCGTGCGTTACCATGCTGGCCGAAAAGAGATGCGGGGCCAGCCGGTCGTAAAGGCCGGTGGTTTGGAGCGCCAGCCGGATCCGTTCCGGTTGGCTGGAAGAGGCGACGCAGCGGGCCATCTTCAGCTCGTCGAGCGTTTCCGCCATGTGCTCGATGGGTTTGAGCTCCGCGACAAACCGGCTGTAGAGCGCCTGGCGCATGTCTTCGAGAAACCGATGATCGGCATGCAGACCGTATTTGTCCCGCAAGCATTCGGTTACGGTCGCGAGGCTGCGCCCCAAAAACTGCCGATACGCTTCGGTCTGGGTGATATCGGCCCCCAGCCGGTTCATGGAATCGACGAGCACCGAGATGGCAATGGGCTCGCTGTCGACCAGCACGCCATCGCAATCGAAGATAACCAGTTTCTCGGGTCTCGATGGGGCGATGGCGGGGCTCATGATCATGGGGTGCTCAAGCTCGGTTCGCCATCACTCCGCAGCCGCAAGGCGGTTGTCAAGATATCGCTGGAGGGTTTCCGCCGTGCCGTGACTGCGCAGCGTGGCCAGGTTCCTGGCAAAGGCGGCACGGAAACGTTCGTCTCTGCCGACCGCGCCAAAAATATCATCCTCCGCAAGGAAATGATTGGGATCGCTTCGCGAAGCGAGCGCCGCCTTCTGCAGTCGCTCCGCATGCACATCATTGAACGCAATCGGTTTGCCGCTGTCGGAATGCCCCTCGAAATAACGGCACCAGAGCGCAGACACCAGGGAAAGCCCGGTGACCGGCTGGTTACGCGCCAGGCGGTCTGCCGTGGATGGAAGGATGAATTTGGGCTGCCGATTCGATCCGTCCTGGGCAAGGCGAGGAATGGTGTCGCCGATCTTCGGATTGGAGAAACGACGTTCGATCAGCGCATAATAGTCGTTGAGATCCGTATCGGGGACCGGCGGAACGACGGGGATGATTTCCTCCCGTTCCAGCTTGGCCAGGAACGAGCGGATCAGGGGATTGTCCATGGCCTCATGCACGAAATGGATATCGAGAAGCGCAGCCGGATAGGCGATTGCCGCATGGCCGCCATTGAGGATCCGGATCTTCATCAACTCGTAGGGGGAGACATCCGGTACGAAGGTGACGCCTGCTTTTTCAAGCGCTGGCCTGCCCGAGGGAAAACGGTCTTCCATCACCCACTGCTTGAACTCCTCGCAGAAGACGGGCCATTGATCGGCAATGCCGAACTGGTCGCGTAAGGCATCAATTTCGCGGGTCCCCGTAGCAGGGGTGATACGGTCCACCATGGAGTTCGGAAAAGAAACGCTGGTCCGCACCCATTCGGCAAGGGCGGGATCGACCAGCGCCGCAAGACCGGCAACCGCATTCTGGGTCACCTTTCCATTATGGGGAATGTTGTCGCAACTCATGACGGTGAAGGGGGCAAGGCCCTTCTGCCGACGCGCGCGGAGGCCCGCCAGAATAAGGCCGAATACGGTTTTCGGTTCGTCCGGGGCTGCCGCGTCGGCAGCAATCGCCGGATGAGACGGGTTGAACGCGCCCGAAGCGTCGATGAAATATCCGCCTTCGGTGATCGTCAGGGACACGATCCGGATACCTGGATCGGCAAGAGCCGCGATGATGGCATCGGCATCGCCCACAGGCAGCATATCCGTCATGACGCCGGTGACCCGTGCCGCCATGACATTCACGTCCTGTTCGACCACCGTTGTCAGATAATCCTGTGCAGCCAGCTTTTCGCGCATGGCAGCATCGGAAGGCATGGTGCCCGCCCCGAGAATGGCCCAGTCCAGATCATCGCCGGCGTTGAACAGGCTGTCCAGATAGACTGCCTGGTGCGCCCGGTGAAAATTGCCAACGCCGAAATGCAGGATCCCGGCCTTCAGCTGCTCCCGCCGATAGGCGGGCACGGCTGCACGAGAAGCAATCTTGTCGAGGTTGGCGAGTGAGAGTGTGTCGGTCATCCGAGGGTCTCCGGCTACTTTACGCTTCAGCTCATCCAGTTGCCGCCATCGACATTATATGTCTGGGCGACGATGTAATCGGCTTCGGGCGTTGCAAGGAAAATTGCCATGCCGGTCAGATCTTCGGCTCGGCCCATGCGTCCGAAGGGGACAGCCTCGCCAACGAGGCGCTTTTTCTCCCCAAGCGGACGGTTTTCATATTTGGCGAAGTGGGCATCCACTCCATCCCAATGCTCTCCATCAACCACGCCAGGGGCAATGGCATTGACGTTGATGCGATGCTTGATCAGGTCCAGCCCGGCAGATTGGGTCAGGCTGATGACAGCGGCCTTGGTGGAGCAGTAGACAGCCACCAGCGCCTCCCCGCGGCGTCCCGCCTGGCTGGCCATATTGATGATCTTGCCACCCTGGCCCCGGGCGATCATGGATTTTGCGGCTGCCTGCATCATGAAGAGCGTGCCGGCAACATTGATCGCATAGAGCTTTGCGAAACTATCCCGGGAAATCTCGACAATCGGTGCGAGATCGAAAAGGGCGGCATTGTTGATCAGGATATCGAGCCCGCCGGTCCGCTCTTCCACCGAGGCAATAGCCCGGTCGATGGAGGCCTGGTCGGTCACGTCCAGTTCTATCGCGTAAGCGGCAACACCGATGGCGGCGGCCGTTTCTTCGGCCCGGTCGCGGTTGATGTCCGCAATCGCGACCGTGGCGCCCTCGCGGGCATAGGCCTCCGCAAAGGCTCGGCCGATGCCACGGGCCGAGCCGGTGATGAGTGCGGATTTTCCCTGGAGGCGACCGGTCATTGGGCAAGCCCCTGTTCGTTGAAGCGGTGAAGTCTGGAGGCCTGGGGCGTGAGATAGAGCGTATCGCCATGCTTCAGCGGCATCTCGCCGCCGGTTCGCACATTGACATGTCCGACGCCCGGCACATCCACATGCAGGAACGTATCGGAGCCGAGATGCTCCGAGACCGTAACCGTTCCCTTCCACTCCCCTTCCGTGGTGGAGAGATCGAGGTGTTCAGGCCGTATGCCGATGGTCGCTGCGCCCCGTTGGCGGGCTGTCTCACCGCTGATCAGGTTCATGCGGGGCGAGCCGATGAAGCCGGCGACGAAGAGATTGGCGGGATTGCGGTAGAGATCCAGCGGCGAACCGACCTGTTCCACCCTCCCCTTGTTCAGCACCACGATCTTGTCGGCCATGGTCATGGCTTCAACCTGGTCGTGCGTGACATAAATCATTGTTGTCTTCAGCTGCTGATGCAGTTCGGAAATTTCGAGCCGCATGTTGACGCGCAGAGCAGCGTCGAGGTTCGACAGCGGTTCGTCGAAGAGAAAGGCAGAGGGTTGGCGGACGATGGCCCGCCCGATCGCCACGCGCTGGCGTTGGCCTCCCGAAAGCTGGCGGGGCTTGCGGTCGAGATAGTCCGTGAGATTGAGAACCCGGGCGGCATCCGCCACCTTGCGGTCGATTTCTGCCTTGTCGATCCCGGCCATCTTGAGGGGAAAGGCGATGTTGGAGCGTACGCTCATGTGAGGATAGAGCGCGTAGGATTGGAAGACCATGGCCAGGCCACGCTTCGCCGGCGGCAGGCTGGTCGCATCGACCCCGTCGATGTCGATCCGTCCGCCGCTCACATCTTCCAGCCCGGCAATCAGGCGAAGAAGCGTGGACTTGCCGCAGCCGGAGGGGCCTACAAAGACGACAAATTCGCCCTGGTTGATCTCGAGATCGAGCGAGGGAATGACCGCGGCTTCTCCGAAGACCTTGGAAACGCTCTTGAGGGAAATGCTGCCCATGTTCTTGTTCCTTATTTGACGGCGCCGAAGGTAAGTCCGCGTACCAGTTGCTTCTGGCTGAACCAGCCGAGGATGAGCACCGGCGCGATCGCCATGGTCGAGGCGGCGGAGAGTTTGGCGTAGAAGAGGCCTTCAGGGCTTGAATAGGAGGCGATGAAGGTGGTCAGCGGCGCGGCCTTGGACGCGGTCAGATTCAGTGTCCAGAAGGCTTCGTTCCACGACAGGATGATGTTGAGCAACACGGTTGACGCTATGCCCGGTACCGCCATGGGTGCGAGGACATAGACAATTTCCTTGGCGAGGGAGGCACCGTCCATACGGGCCGCCTCCAGGATTTCACCCGGTATTTCGCGGAAATAGGTGTAGAGCATCCAGACGATGATCGGCAGGTTGATCAGCATCAGCACGATCACCAGCCCGGCCCGACTGTCCAGGAAGCCCGTATCGCGGAAGATCAGGTAGACAGGGATCAGCGCGCCGACGGGCGGCATCATCTTGGTAGACAGCATCCACATGAGCACATCTTTTGTGCGTCTGGTCGGGGAAAAGGCCATCGCCCAGGCCGCCGGAATCGCGATCAGCAGCCCCAGCAGCGTCGAACCGAGCGAAATCACCACCGAGTTGAAGAAGTGCTTGAAGTAATCCGACCGGCTCTGCACCTCGGCATAGTTTTCCGTGGTCCAGTCGAAGAAGAGGAAGGACGGCGGGGAGGCCACGGCTTCCGCTTCGGACTTGAAACTGGTCAGTACCGTCCAAAGGATCGGAAAGAAGAGCAGGAAGGCGACCGTCCAGGCCAGGACGGTAAATATCAGCTTTCGCTGGGGAGAGACTTTTCTAGCCATGCTTCAAGCCTCCAGATTCTTGCCGATCATCCGCATCAGGAAGAAGGCAACGATGTTGGCGAGCACGACGGCGACGATACCCCCGGCGGACGCGCCGCCGATATCGAACTGCAGGAGCGCCTGCGCATAGACGAGATAGGTGATGTTGGTGGTCTGGATTCCGGGACCGCCATTGGTGGTCACGAGTATTTCCGCAAAGACCGAAAGCAGGAAGATGGTCTGAATGAGGATTACAACCGTGATCGCCCGCGCCATATGGGGCAGCACGATATAGATGAAGCGAGAGAGGAATCCGGCGCCGTCCATCTCCGCCGCCTCTTTCTGTTCCTCGTCGAGAGACTGGAGCGCCGTGAGCAGGATCAGCGTCGAGAAGGGCAACCATTGCCAGGCGACAATGATGATGATGGAAAGGAGCGGAACTTCAGCCAGCCAGTCCACCGGCACGAGGCCGAAGAACTTCCAGACGGAAGCCAAGAGGCCGTTGACCGGATTCATGAACATGTTCTTCCAAACCAGGGCGGAAACGGTCGGCATGACAAAAAAGGGCGCGATCACCAGAATGCGTACCAGGCCTTGGCCGAACATGGGCTGATCGAGCAGGAGCGCGAGCAGGATACCGCCGATGACGGTGATGAGAAGCACACCGCCCGTAAGGATCAGCGTATTGGCAAGCGCCGTGAAGAAGGCCGGATCCGTCAGGAAGAACTGATAGTTCATGATGCCGGCAAATTCCTCCATACCCGGCATCAGCAGGTTATAGCGGAGGAAGGAGAAGTAGATCGTCATGACCAGCGGCACGATCATCCAGCCGAAAAGCAGCAGGACAGAAGGCGCGATCATGAGACGGGCATGAGAGCGTGTATGGAGCGTCGCCATCGGAGTGTTTTCCCTGGGTGAATATTCCGCCCGCCATCGGGCTGGCCCGACTTCCATTCCACGATCCCGGAAACAAGGACCGCGAGCGACAGGGACCGGAGAGGGGCCTGCGGTTGCCGGAAATCCGGGCCGCCGGGGGTGGTAGACCGGCGGCCCTTCCGGACAGGCTTGTAGGGCTTCCTGTCCGGACTTGGGAGCTGCAGAGCAATTACTTGATGTAACCGGCCTTGGTCATTTCGCGAACGGTCAGCTGCTGGGCATTCGCAAGTGCCTGATCGACGGTGACCTGCCCGGCAAGAGCCGCGGAGAACTGCTGTCCGACAGCGGTACCGATACCCTGGAACTCGGGGATCGCCACGAACTGAACACCCACATAGGGAACCGGCTTCACGGTCGGCTTGGTCGGATCCGCAGAGTTGATCGAGTCGATCGTCATCTTCGCGAAAGGAGCAGCCTTCTGGTATTCCGGGTTGTTATAGAGCGAGGTGCGCGTGCCCGGAGGAACGTTTGCCCAGCCTTCCTTCGAAGCAACGAGCTCGGTGTAAGCCTTGCTGGTTGCCCAGGCGACGAATTTTTCGGCAGCCTCAGCCTTCTGGGTGCCTGCCGGGATTGCCAGGTTCCATGCCCACAGCCAGTTGCCACGCTTGCCGAGGCCGGTATCCGGAGCGAGCGCGAAGCCCACCTTGTCCGCAACCTTCGAGTCCTTGGGATTGGTCACGAAAGAAGCCGCAACCGTCGCATCGATCCACATGCCGCACTTGCCGGACTGGAACAGGGCGAGGTTCTCGTTGAAGCCGTTGGACGAGGCGCCAGGAGGGCCAGCTTCGTTCATCAGCTTGACGTAGAAGTCCAGCGTGTTCTTCCATTCGGGCTGATCGAACTGCGGGGCCCATTTCTCATCGAACCAGCGCGCGCCGAAGGCATTGGCGGTGGCCGTCAGGAACGCCATGTTTTCGCCCCAGCCTGCTTTGCCACGCAAGCAGATGCCGTAGACTTCGTTGTCCTTGTCGGTAATTTTCTTTGCCGCATCGGCGACAAAGTCCCAGGTCGGAGCATCCGGCATGGTGATGCCAGCCTTCTCGAACAGGTCCTTCCGGTACATGATCATTGAGCTTTCGCCATAGAACGGCGCTGCATAGAGCTTGCCATCCATGGAAATGCCAGAACGGATCGCCGGCAGCAGATCATCGACGTCATAATCGGCGCCGAGGTTCTCGAGCGGCAGCAGCCATCCCTGCTTCGCCCAGATCGGAACTTCATAGGTGCCGATGGTCATGATGTCGAACTGACCGCCTTTGGTGGCGATGTCCGTCGTCACCTTCTGGCGCAGAACGTTCTCTTCAAGCGTTACCCATTCCAGCTGAATATCCGGGTTCTTCTTTGTGAAGTCGTCGGTCAGCTTCTGCATGCGGATCATGTCGCCGTTGTTGACGGTTGCAATCGTCAGGGTTTCGGCCTGCGCAACGGCGGAAACGGCCAGCGCCGCGACAGCGCCAAGCAGCATGGTCTTCAATTTCATGGTCTTCCTCCCAGAAGAGTAACTGAGCATTCGCTTCGCTCGAGAGCAAATACTCATCAATCATCAGCCAAAGTCAACGCATGTCTTATGCTGCACTGCCGAAATACAGAGCTAAACCATTGATATCAGGAATAAAATTTTTGCTCACGAATTGAGCAAAAACTCGGCAGTTGCCTCATCCGTAATCAGACTGTTCACCAGGCGCCCCAGAAGTGCCCCCCTGATGGCGGCGTGCTTGCGGTGTCCCTTGGCCACCCCGACCACCGAGGCCTGATCGCTTGAGGGAAGCGGCACCGATGCAACGCGCTGGTTGACAGGATCGCGCAAAAGTTGGCCTTCGCCATCAAAAATCCAGCCGCAGATCTCGCCGCTGGCCCCTTGCTTGACCAGGGCGAGCATTTCTTCCGGGTCCAGAAATCCATCCACGCAGAGGGGAGCATCCGTCCCCAGTTCACCGATCCCGACGAACGTCACGTCCGCCTGGGAAGCCAGCTCGAGGGCCGACCGCATGAGCGCCTGCTGATGCAGAAGTTCACGTTCCTGTGCCGAGGAAACCAAGACGGGCAGGGGCATGGGATAGTGCCGGGCCTTGATGGCATCGGCCATGCTGAAGATCACGTTGTAATAGGCGGCCGAGCCATCCGGCCCGATATTTCCTGTGAGGGACACGATCCGGTGCTGCGGACATTCTATGGATGGCAGCTGGTCCACCGCAGCCTTCAGCGTCCGTCCCGTACCGATGGCAAGAATGACGGGCTCGGTCTTGCGGAGCCAGCGTTCGATATCCGCCGCGCAGGCTTCCGATATGCCGACCGTTGTCGATGTGGACTGCGGATCGCTGGGCACGACCTCGACTTGCAGAAGGCCATATTTTTCCTTGACCCGACGGGCGAGTTCCAGACAGGCCGCAATAGGATGATCGAGCCTGACCTTGATGAGCTTCTCGGCGACCGCCAGCGAAACCAGCCTTTGGGCAGACTGACGCGAGATCCCCATGGCTGCCGCAATCTCATCCTGGGTGCGACCGGCGACATAGTAGAGCCATCCGGCACGGGCCGCATCGTCCAGCCGTCCCAAACTCTCCGATCGTCTTGCCATGCCACTGACCCTCGATGTCTTTTTCTTGGTGTGTCAGTGCTGCCAAGTTTCCGCTGCGCTGTCAAATGGGCGGCCGATGGAAAGCCTTCAGGGGGGTAACGCTACAGAGGCAATGGCAATCATCGGGCCTGGGGGACTGACAAGCAAAAGCTTGAGCCCGTGCTTGAACGCAAGCCACGCACAAGCTTCAGGTTGGATAAAAGTTTCTAAATTAGGAGAAAATAAATGTTTGAAGAATGTTTTTCCATGATCGAATTGACCGGCTTGGTCGAACGCACCCCCAAAAGCGCCCCCAAAGCAGAGGATGACGGCCTGTTCCAGTATCTCAGCGGCGTTGTGCTTGCTGCTTTGGAAGAGGCTTTGTTCTCGCAGGACGACGTCCCAGCCTCGCTGCACTGAGAGGAAAAGGCCTGTGGCGTAAGGCTTGACTGCCTCAATAATGAGGCGGCCGGGTGATGGCGGGCGCCTCCAGCGCCTGTTCTTCCAGGCTGAGGAAGCGCTCGGTCAATCGGTCCAGCTTGGTTCGCAACTGTTCGATCTGCTTCCACTGGGTGGCGATTTCACCGGACAAATCGTCGATCATCCGTGACTGATGCGCCACTGTTTCTTCCAGTTTCAGGATTCGCTCTTCACTGGTCGAGGCACCCCTCTCTTCACGCATGGATCACGTCTCCTTTATCTTGAGCCAGGGCCGGCCCTGCGCTGGTCGTTGGCCGCAGGGCGCGCAAAACCGCAGGCCTTGCGGAAACGGGTCTGGCAGGAATGCCGGGAATCTGCAACATGCCAGGCGAAAAGCATCTGGATTTCCGTCATGGCCCCGCCCCCTCTTCCCTCGTCACGTTTTCTCCCCGCTTGGGCAGGAAGCGGCATCTTTCTGATGCTTCTCGGCATGTTCCTCTTTGCCCTCAATGATGCGATGGGCAAGATGCTCGTTTCGACCTACTCAATCGGCGAGGTTCTGCTGATCCGCAGTGTTGCCGCGCTTGCTTTGTTGCTTCCCTTTATCGCCAAACAGGGTGTGAGGACGCTGGTTCAAGTGGAAAGGCCGGCGCTGCAGGCTCTGCGGGTCTGTTTCTCGACCTTCGAGATCTTCTGCTTCTACTATGCCGTGTCCCAGTTTCCTCTGGCAGACGTCATGACCTTCTGGCTCGCCTGCCCTATCTATGTGGCGGCCATTGCTCCCCTCCTGTTGGGAGAGCATGTCGGCTGGAGACGGTGGAGTGCCATCATTGTCGGCTTCATCGGGGTTGTCATCGCCCTTCAACCCTCAAGCCGTGAACTGGGTTTGGCGACCCTCGTGTCGATTATAGGTCCTCTTACATTTGCCGCCTTTATCGTTCTCGGCCGAAGCTTGCGGGCCACGGCAGATACCACGCTGGTTTTCTGGCAGATTATCGCGGCCCTCCTCGCGGGGCTGGCCATTGCTCCCACGTTCTGGGTAATGCCTGATGTCAACGATACGGCCCTCCTCTGCCTGCTCGGGGTTGTGGCCATGGGCGCGCATGTTCTCGTGAACCGGTCGCTCAAGCTGGCGGATGCATCGACGCTGGCGCCTCTGCAGTATTCATTGCTGCTCTGGGCTATCCTCTTCGGCTACATTTTCTTTGGCGACGTCCCGAATATGCCGGTCTATGCAGGGGCCGTCCTCATCGTGGGCGCAGGCGTCTATATCGTGCTTCGGGAGCGGCAATTGAGGGACAGCCAGGCCGGCTCTGTTCGAAAGCCGGCCCCCTCCAGCAAATAAAAATTTCCCTTAGCTTCCAGACACATCCTGTAAATCTTTTGTTAAATCCCTATCTGATTGGTAGAGATAGTTGACTCCCTGCCCAATTGTGTCATGATTGTGTCATTGAGTGGTTTCGGCCGCTCGGTCAGGGGGACTTCACAATGTTCTATTTCGGTGGAATGACATTGGGTTATCTCGAAAGCCCGCAAACGCGCGCCCGCTCCCAAGATGACGGAATTGAGGCGACGTCCGGCAAGCCTGCCGAGCCATCGGAACCTGGGGAGAGGGCACCGACCTTGCGCGAGATGATTGCACGCGCCCGTTGGTTCAATCTTTACTGGTGAATTGGAAGGGCTTGGCGTCAAGGCGCACGGCCGGAAAATCAAACAGGGCTTGATCCGGAAAAGCCGCACGCATCTCCGGAACCACGCTCTTCGAAGGAGACGACATGTCGAACATCGATTTTTCCGATAAGCACGTTTACACACCGGTACGGACTGGCCGACAGAAAATCCAGTTTGCGCTCAACGTCGCCCTGATCGCTGCGGCTTTCCTGTTTGTTGCAGCAGCCGTGGCCGGTATCTTCCCCTGATCCCATCCTGCTTCGCGATTGGTAAGAAGGGCGCGGTCTTTTTCAGGCCGCGCCCTTTTTCTTGCTCATCTCTTAGCGGGCGGCGAGATAGCGTTCGGCCAGTTCCACCCAGAAGGCCGCGCCGATTGGCAGCAGATCGTCATTGAAGTCGAATTTTGGATGATGCAATTGCGGATCGTCGGGGCTCTTCTGGGCACCGAGGAAGAAATAGCTCCCTGGCCGCTCCTTGAGCATATAGGCAAAATCCTCGCTCCCCATGGAAGGACGCGCCATGTCACCCACCTTTTCCGCACCGGCGAAATCCTGCGCCACGGACCGGGCAAAATCCGTCTCCGCCTTGTGATTGATGGTGGCATCATAGCTGCGCTCGTAGCTGACGGTGGCCGTCAGGCCGAAACTTTCCGCCTGCGCCTTGGCAATTTGCGTGATGCGCCGCTCCAGCTCATCGCGCACCTTGGGATCGAACGACCGGATACCGACCACAAGATCCGCTCTTTCCGGAATGACATTGCTTGCGGACCCGGCGTGAAATGCGCCGATGGTCACGACACTCGGATCCATCGGATGGATATTTCGTGAGACGATCGTTTGCAGTGCCATCACGATGGCAGCCCCTGCCACGATCGGATCGGCCGTATCCTGCGGTTCGGCACCATGTCCACCCTTGCCGTTCACGGTGATCCTGCACTCGTCCACCGCCGCCATGATCGGTCCTTCCCGAAAGGCAAAATGGCCAAAGGGAAGCGAGGGATCATTGTGGAGCGCAAAGACGGCATCACAGGGGAAGCGGTCAAAAAGACCTTCTTCCACCATGATCCGCGCGCCTCCGAAATTTTCCTCCGCCGGCTGGAAAATCAGATGAATGGTCCCCTCGAACCTGCGGCGTTCGGCAAGCATTCGAGCGGCCCCGAGAAGCATGGTCGTATGGCCGTCGTGCCCACAGGCATGCATCATGCCGGGAATCTTCGACGCATGGGCGGCCCCGGTCTCCTCGTGAATGGGTAAGGCATCGATGTCGGCGCGGATTCCGATTGATCGGCCGGACGAACCGTTGCGCAGCGTCGCCACGAGACCGGTCTTCGCCAGGCCCCGCGTGACCTCGTAACCCATTTCGACCAGACGCTCGGCGATGAAATCCGACGTATTGAACTCGGACAACCCGATTTCTGGATATTGATGCAGATGATGCCGGATCTCGACGAGGTCGGGCATGCTGTTGGTAGCGTTCATTTTCATTCAGGCACCACGTGTGGGGATCCGGTTTTCGAGCAGACGGAAGCCATAAATCAGCAATCCCGTCAGGCATAGATAGATCAGGGCCAGCAGAAGCAAGGGCTCGTAGGTCAGATAGGTATCCTGCCGGACCCTGGAAATGACACCATAGACATCGACCACGGTGATCGTGGCGATCAGGGGAGTTGCCTTGAGCTGAAGGACTGTCTCGCCGTTAAGCGTGGGAAGGGCGCGATGCACGGCCCGCGGCAGCCAGATCCTCCAGAAGAGCTTGAAGGGACTCATGCCGAAGGCGGCGGCAGCCTCCAGCTCACCGCGTGGAACTCCCTTGAAAGCACCGCGCATCACCTCGCCCTCATAGGCAGCGAAGGAAATCATCAAGGCTGTAAAGCCGTAAGGCCATGCCTGACGAAGATAGGGCCAGAATATGGATTGGCGGATTTCCGGATACTGCGCGAAAAGGGATCCCAGGCCGTAGTAAAGCATCCACAGCTGGAGAAGCAGGGGCGTTCCTCGAATGATGGTGCAAAAGGTCAGGGCAAGCCAGGAAAGCGGCCGTGGCCCGGTCACCTGCACCAATCCGATGGGTACCGCGAAGAGGAAGCCGACGATCGCCGTGGCAAACAGCATGATCAGGGTCTGCAGGACGCCATAGGCCAGCTTGCCCGCATATTGGGGCAACCAGTCCCAGCGCATGCACCACACGATGCATAGGATCAGAAGAGCGAAAATCGCCGCAAGGACAAGCCGGTGCGGCTCGAACAGGCTACGTTTGGCGGACGTGTCTTGAGCAGAAGAAGCGGGTTGCGTCATGTCAGGCCGTCCTCACCAGGCCACGCATGGCCCGCTTCTCGATAAGGCGGATGACCACGCTGGAAACCAGCGTCCAGGCGAGGTAGATGGCCCCCGCAGCCAGAAAGAACAGCATATAGGCCTTGGTCGACCCGGCCGCCTGACGGGTGACAAGGGTCAATTCGCTGAAGCCGATGACGGCAAGCAGCGCCGTATCCTTGGTGGCGACCATCCAGAGATTGGCCAGGCCCGGAAGAGCGTGCGGCAGCATTGCCGGCAGCGTTATGCGGGTAAGCACCTGAAGCGGCGACATGCCATATGCCCGGGCGGCCTCGATCTGGCCGATCGGGACGGCTTTGATCGCGCCGCGGAATACCTCGGTCGCATAGGCACCTTGAACGACGCCGATGACGAAAATACCGGCCGTGAGCGCATTGATGTCGACGGAACCATATCCCGCCAAAGCCAGCAGCTGGCTGAGCGCGTCCGTGCCCGCGTAGTACAGCAGGAGCATCAGCACGAGTTCCGGGATTGCCCGGATCAGTGTCGTGTAGATCTCCATGAGATCTCGGAGAATGGGGCCACCGTAAAGCTTGCCGCAGGCACCGCCTATGCCGATCAGCAAACCGAGGCCATAGCCGCCGAAGGCGAGCTTCAGAGACTGGAGGAACCCGACAAGCATGACGCCGCCCCAACCGGGTGCGTCGAGCGCGAGAAGATCGAGATAGGATTGTGTCGCGGCAGCCACGAGTACGGAGATCCCTGATCGAGTGAAACGGTGCGCGACCCGAAAGGCCGCGCACCCGCCGACTGCGGCTTACTTGCCGTAAATGTCGAAGTCGAAATAGGCCTTCGAGAACTTATCATAGGTGCCGTTGGCACGAATGGTCTTGATGGCGGCGTTGATCTTGTCCTTCAGCTCGGTTTCGCCCTTGCGCAGGCCGACGCCAACGCCCAGACCGAGGATGGACGGATCATCCTCCACGACACCCTTCACTTCGCAGCAGCCACCGGCTTCCGACTTCAGGAAAGCATCGAGCGCGATGGAATCCGCCTGGACCGCATCGACCCGGCCTGCAGCAAGATCCTGGTCTGCTTCGTCCTGGGTCTGATATTCCTTGATCTCGGCCGCCGTGGAGCCGAAATGCGCCTGAGCATAGGCCTGGTGAATCGTGGAAACCTGGACGCCGATGATCTTGCCCTTGAGGCCTTCCGGCGTCGCATCGAACTTCTGGTCCTTCGGTCCGATGACCACGGTAGGCGTGTTGTAGTACTTGTCCGAGAAGTCGATCGTCTTCAGGCGCTCCTCGGTTATCGACATGGAACCGATGATCATGTCGATTTTCTTGGATGTCAGGGCCGGGATGATGCCGTCCCACGCGACCGGCGTGATGACGCAGTCAAGCTTGGCTTCCGCGCAGATTGCCTTCTGGAAATCCACTTCCCAGCCTACCCAGTTGCCGTTTGCATCCGGCGAGGTGAAGGGCGGGTAAGGTTCCGCGGCAAAGCCAACCTTGACCTGCTCGGCTTGGGCGGCGCCAGCCGCAAGCCCGAACGCCAGAGCAGCAGCGAGAATCGAAAGCGTCTTTTTCATGGTGTTTCCCCTTTGCTTTTTTCGCTTTTCAATGAATGGAGCTGATGAATTTCTTCAGTCGTTCCGATTTGGGTGCGCCGAAGATTTGCTCCGGCGGACCCTGTTCTTCGATGAGACCATTGTGCAGAAAGACCACATGATTGGACACCTCGCGGGCGAATTTCATCTCGTGGGTTACAAGCAGCATGGTGCGTTTTTCACGCGCGAGATCGCCGATAACGGTGAGCACTTCGCCCACCAGTTCGGGGTCGAGGGCTGATGTAGGCTCGTCAAACAGCATGGCGAGTGGTTGCACCGCCAGCGCCCGGGCGATCGCCGCGCGCTGCTGCTGTCCGCCAGACAGAAAAGCGGGATAGGCATCCCGCTTTTCGAAGAGTCCTACCCTTTTGAGAAGCGCTTCAGCCGTTGCAACGGCTTCGTCCTTGCTTACGCCGAGGACATGGACGGGCGCTTCGATGACGTTCTGAAGAACGGTCATGTGTTGCCAGAGATTGAAACTCTGAAACACCATTGCGAGACGGGACCGGATGCGCTGAACCTGCTTGCGGTTTGCCGGAACGAGTCCGCCCTGCCCGTCGGGCTTCATCTCGATGGTTTCGCCATGCACCCGGACCTGGCCCGCAGTCGGAAGCTCGAGAAGGTTGATGCACCGCAGAAAGGTGGACTTTCCCGATCCGGAACCGCCAATTATGGCGATGACATCCCCCTGAGCCGCCTTAAGGGAGATACCCTTCAGCACTTCAAGCGAACCAAAACGCTTATGGAGATCCGTTACCTGAATGGCCTGTTCAGGTCCGTTCATGTTTCCCATCCCTTGCCGGGCACCAGCGCCCGTTTTCTGTTCCCCAGCTTTTGTTTCGGCCCTTCCGTCGCTGGTCCGGAGAGCTGTTGATGGGGAGTTTTGCACTTGTCCGAAAATTATTCAAGCGTATAATAGCACCAGGCCGCCACAAAGTGCTGCTGATGATCCACAAAAGAGGGAACAGTCCAGAATGTCGAAGTTCGGTTCGCAAGCCATGGCAACCACCCTGAGGCGGGTCCTCATGCGCCGGCCCGGGCCGAGCCTACAGTCTGCCGATCCAAAGACCTGGCACTATGGCCCAACCTTCAATGGTCCAAAAGCTATTGAACAATATAAGGAATTTTCCCGGCTTGTTGAAAAGTCCGGTGCGGAGATCCTGTGGCTGGAGGACCAGGGTGATGGCATGGCCGATGCGATGTTCACCCATGATCCCTCGCTGATGACAGACAAGGGCGCCATTATTCTCAACATGGGCAAGCCGCTGCGCAAGGGTGAACCTGCCCTGCACGAAGCGGCCTATCGGGCGGCTGGCATCCCCATCCTTGGCAGGCTGGAAGAGCCGGGCACCGTCGAAGGCGGCGATTGCATCTGGGTCAATGAGCACCTTCTCGCCATCGGTCGCGGCGTCCGCTCGAACCAGCACGGCATCGATCAGGTGCAGGACATCCTGAAGCCGCTGGGTGTCACCGTTCTGACGTTCGACCTGCCGCTCTGGGCCGGCGAGGCGGCCTGTCTTCACCTGATGTCGGTCATGAGCCCGCTGGCCGACGATCTGGCGCTTGTTCACGCACCGCTCATGCCGGCCGCCTTCTACCTCATGCTGCGCGACCTCGGCATCACGCTGCTGCATGCACCGGAAGACGAGTTCGCCGCAAGTTCCGGTCTCAACCTGAATGTGCTTCCCGTCAAGCCGCGGCAGGTCATTGCCGTATCCGGCTTCCCCGGCACGCGCGCGGTCATGGAAGCTGCCGGTTGTGCGGTCGAAACCTTCGACGCCGATGCGCTTTGCATTGCCTGTGAGGGTGGCCCCACCTGCCTTACTCGTCCGGTGTGGCGGGCCGCATGAACCGACGGACGTTCCATCGGGCAGGTGAAGTCGAGCGCCGGCGCGACTTGGTCAATGCGACGCTTGACGTGATCGCTGAACAGGGCCTGCGGGCGGCAACAGTTCGCCAGATCGCGGCCAGGGCAGGGGTCACGGGTGGACTGATACGGCATTACTTCGAAAGCAAGGACCAGATGGTCCAGGAAGCCTATCGCGAACTCATGCGCGAGATGCAGCAGAGCGTGGAGGCCGCGGCAGAAGCAGGCGGTCTCTCGGCCCGAGATCGGTTGCGAAATTTCATCGCCGCCAACCTCAACGACAGCGTGACCAATGCGCGGACATTCGCCGTCTGGGCCGCATTTATCGGCCACGTGAATCTGGACCCCGCTTTCGGTGCCATCCACCAGGAACATTATCTGGCTTTTCTGGAAAAGCTCGAAAGCATGCTTGCCGCCTTCCAGGAAGAGGAGGGCCGGATGGATCCCGCGCCTGTCAGGCGGACAAAGGCTATTGCCATCAATGGCTTGATCGATGGCCTCTGGCTCGAGCACTCCGTGGCGCGCGGCCTCTTCGCGGAAGGGGAAGCAGCCCAAATCGTCCTCCGTTCGGCGGAGACCATTCTCGGCGTGCCGGAAGGCAGCCTCTCGGGATAAACCGCCTTTCGCGGGTAACAACAGGTTTATCCTCTTCATTAAAAGGACTGACGCCATGCGCTACGCCTCGATCACGGATCGCCTTTCCAATCTCGGTTCCGGCAAGTGGGCCGTTCACGCCGCAGCGCGGGCAAAAGCGGCCTCAGGTGCGGAGATCATCGAACTGACGATCGGCGAGCCGGACCTGCCGCCGGATCAGGCATTGCTCGAAGAATGCGCCCGCGCCATGCATGCGGGCCGCACCCGCTATTCCAACGGGCGAGGGGAGCCGGCTGTCCTCAAAGCGCTGACGGAAAAATACCGCAAGCGCCGCCCCGATGTGACGGAGAAAAACATTCTTTGCTTCCCCGGAACCCAGACTGCGCTTTTTGCGGTGATGCTGGGCCTGGTGGAGGCAGGCGATGATGTGCTGGTGGGCGATCCGCTCTACGCCACTTACGAGGGTGTGGTCGCCTCGACGGGCGCCCGACTTGTCCCCGTTCCGCTTTCCGCATCCCGCCGCTTTCATCTTCAGGCTGACGACCTGGAGCGGGCCATCACACCGGCCAGCCGGGTACTTCTTCTGAACACACCCCACAATCCGACCGGCGCCGTGCTCAGCGCGGAGGAGATCCGCGCCATCGGAGCAGTCTGTCGCCGCCACAATCTCTGGATTGTCTGCGACGAAGTCTATGAAGAACTGATTTTCGGGCAAACCTTTGCCTCGCCCTTCGATGAGCCGGACCTGGCGGAGAGGACAATTGTCGTCTCGTCAATTTCGAAATCCCACGCGGCTCCGGGTTTCAGAAGCGGCTGGGCTGCCGGTCCCGAAGAATTCTGCCAGCGGGTCCTCCCCGTATCCGAAACGATGCTGTTTGGCGTTCAACCCTTCATTTCCGACATGACGGCGATGGCGGTCTCGCAGCGCTTCGAGACGGCAGCGATCATGCGTGAAAACTATCATCGCCGCGCAAAAATCGTCGAGCAGGCCTTGTCCGGCGAGCCCCTGCTGAAAACGATGATGCCCGAGGGTGGTATGTTCATTCTCGTGGACGTTGGGGCAACCGGTCTATCAGGTGAAGCCTTCGCCTGGGAGCTTCTCGAAAAGCAGCATGTGGCGGTGATGCCGGGTTCGTCCTTTGGAAACCAGGCTACGGATTTCATCCGGATTTCTCTGACCGTTCCGGATGAACGATTGCAGGAGGCAACCCGCCGCATGGCGGAGCTGGCCCGTCAATTGTGTGCAGGAGAGGCAAGAAGAGCATGAGCGCCGCCATGAAAACCGTCGGTGAAGTGCTGGTCGATATTCTGGAAGCCAATGATGTCGATACGGTTTTCGGCATACCCGGTGTACACACGGTGGAGCTTTACCGTGGATTGGCAGCCTCCTCCATTCGGCATATCACGCCCAGACATGAGCAGGGAGCCGCCTTCATGGCAGACGGCTATGCCCGCGTCAGCGGGAAACCCGGCGTCTGTCTGCTGATCACCGGACCGGGGCTGACGAACGCCATTACAGCGATGGCGCAAGCCCAGCAGGATTCTGTTCCGATGCTGGTGATCTCGGGTGTGAATGCTCGTGCGTCCCTCGGGCATGGCCGGGGCAAGCTGCACGAATTGCCGGACCAGCGGGCCATGATGGCAAGTTTCTGCCAGATGACCCATACGCTTCTCGAACCCTCCGACCTTCCCGATGTCATGGCGCGCGCGTTCACGCTGCTTCGCTCTGGCCGACCGGGACCGGTACATATCGAAGTGCCGACCGACGTCATGTCGGCATCCATTGCCGTTCCGGCCTTGAAGCCGGCACCCGCCCTGCAGCCCCGGGGGGACAGGAAGGCCATCGATGAAGCCGCCCAGCTCTGCAACGCGTCACGCGCACCGGTCCTCCTCGTCGGCGGGGGTGCTTCCTCTGCCGCATCGGAGATCCGCCTCCTCGCCGAAAGGCTGGACGCGCCTGTGATAACGACCGCCAACGCCCGCGGCATCATGCCCGGTCATCCCCTTGCGGTGCCCGCAAGTGCAAGCCTGCATTCTGTCCGGCGTCAGATTGCTGCTTCGGATCTGGTGCTGGCTCTCGGAACCCAGCTGGGCCCTACGGACTACGACGTCTATGTCGATGGCGGATTTCCGACGCTCTCGAACCTGATCCATGTGGATGTGGACGCGGCTCAACTGGCCCGCAATTGTCACAGCCGGCTCCCGATCCTCTCCACGGTCGAAAATGCGATAGAGGACCTGCTGCCGAAGCTCGAGACGTCCCGAAACGCCGGCGAAGGCTCTGCAATCGCCCAGGCGCTTCGCTCAGCGGCACGCGCAGAATTAAGTCCGAAGATGCAGCGGGAAGTCGCCTTTCTCGAGGCCATCCGATCCGCGCTTCCCGGCCTGATTCTGGTGGGGGATTCCACCCAGGCCATCTATGCGGGCAATCTATTTTATGACGCCGACAGGCCGCGCGGCTGGTTTAATGCTGCCACGGGCTTCGGGGCCTTGGGGTATGGCCCGCCCGCGGCGATCGGAGCAGCCCTTGCCGAGCCAGGCACACCCGTCGTCTGCCTGACGGGCGACGGAGGCCTGCAATTCACCCTCGCCGAGATCGGGTCGGCGCGCGATGCCGGAGCGCAGGTCATTTTCCTTGTCTGGAACAATGACGGCTACCGGGAAATCGAAACCTATATGATCGATAACGGGATTACGCCCGAAGGGGTCAGACCGTCTGCACCGGATTTCGTCAAGATCGGCGAAGCCTATGGTCTGCCTTCCGTTCGAGTGGATCGCATGGAAGATCTCAAGACGGCCCTGCAGCATGCCGCAGCGCAGGTTGGTCCAAGCCTGATCGAGGTTTGTGAAGAACACATCATCGGCTCGCTACGATGACGAGCCCGCCTGCGCCCCTTCCGCTTCTCACGGTGCGCCAACATCGAAGGGCTCATTTTCACGCTCTTGTTGGCCCTGTCCCCGCTGTCGTGCTGGTGGAGTCAGGCGCGAAAACCGTATCGGGAGAGGGCTTTCGTGTGACGATCCCCGCGGGCGGAATCGGTCTCCTCCCGGATCGCTTGCCTCTGCATGTCGAAAACCGGCCGCCGGAGGACGGCGTTTACCAGGCTCGCATGATCGGTATTGATCGCACCCGTTTTGCCCGGGCCGAAGCAACGGCTGGCCTGTCCCCGCCGGCGATGCCGCCCCGGATCGGGCTGGATACCCCGTCGGAAGGACTGAGAGAGAGCTTCGAGCGGTTGACACGGTCATTGCAGGGTTCACAGAAAATACCCTCAACCGTTCTGGACCTGATGGTCGCGGAGCTGATCACCTGGTTGGCAGAAGAGGGATTGCGGCTTTGCGTCTTGCCGGCGCCAAGCTTCGGCGAGCAGGTGCGCCGCGTCCTGGAAGCCTCGCCGGATCAGGATTGGAAGGCAGACCACCTCGCGTCACAACTCGCAATCAGCGAACCGACCATGCGGCGCCGGTTACGCGCTGAAGGACTGACATTTCTGGATATCCTGATCGATGTCAGAATGACCCAGGCGCTTTCGCTGCTTCAGTCCACCGAATGGTCTGTCGCCGCTGTCGCACTGTCCGTCGGCTACGAATCTCCGTCTCGCTTTGCCAGCCGTTTTCGAGACCGTTTCGGTCTCCAGCCGCATGAGATTCGGATGAAGGACAAGCATTTTGATCGAATCAGCGCCGACATCGATCGGTCTGGGCGCGCGAGGCCGGAGATCCCGTCGTAAAAATCTCCTTGTCTACAGACAAGGAGTACGACCATGCAAAAATCAATTCTCGCCGCACTTACGGTTGCCGTTCTTGGCGCGGGTCACGCCCATGCGGAAATGAAGCTGACCTCGGGCGACATGCAGGAAGGTGGCAGGTTGTCTGCCGAGCAGGTTTTGAACGGCTTCGGCTGCAAGGGGGGCAATGTTTCGCCCTCGCTTTCCTGGAGCGGGGCACCGGAAGGCACGAAAAGCTTTGCCTTGACCGTGTATGATCCCGATGCTCCAACCGGCTCCGGATGGTGGCACTGGACCGTGTTCAATATACCCGAAGAGGTGACGGATCTTGAGAAAGGCGCCAGCGGCACCGACAAACTGCCGAAAGGGGCAGTGGAAGGACGAACGGATTTCGGCCAGCCGGGCTACGGCGGAGCCTGCCCCCCTCCGGGTAAACCTCATCACTACATCTTCACGCTCCATGCCCTCAAGGTGGATCGGCTGGCGATCGATAACCAGGCTTCCGCCGCGATGCTAGGCTTCAACCTGGGGGCAAATACGCTGGAAACGGCAAAGATGACCGTCCTTTACGGCCAGTAAGCGACCGCCCCTCGCGCACCGGGCCAGAACGCAGACAATCTGGAGCCAACTGGTTCCGGATTGCCTGGACACCACTGCTTATGGCGATCGATCGGACACCGCGATCCATGTCCCCGCCGGTTCGATTGGTCCGTTTTTGGCGTAGAGAAGCCCCTACCTCCGCCCTTGACTTCGCATCAAACTGCTTCAATCTCCCTCAGCGCGCCTTGACCGGCCGGCTGGCGCAAAATTGCCATGTTCCCTGCACATGGCATGAGACGAACGCCATTTCCCGGCTTGCTTGCGCTTCCTTCCGGCCCGATCGCCGGAACATGCACATAGGCCTGCGGCAGAGCGGCCTGGCATGTTGTGCTGATGCAGGTGTCGGGCTATGGCGTGGCCGTTTGATCACTCTCTTTGCAGTCAGAATCGGAACTCATGTCCCTTCAAAATCCGCACGCCGCCTCCAATCGCGAGTCCGAAGCAAAGCAGATCGATCACAACGGTTCGATCAGGGCGACATATCTTTCCCTGGAAGAATTGCACGCACTGGGAGCTGATATGGCGCGGACGGGCGAAATGCACCTTCCGGCCTACACGCCCTTCGACTTCTTCCGGCGACACAAGGAAAACGACCGGGAAATCCTGCGCGTCTATCGCTCCACCGCGTCGGATGTCGCGGCGGGGGCAGTGATCACCCCCGCGGCGGAATGGCTGCTCGACAACCACTATATCGTGGAAGAGGCCCTTCAGGAGGTACGCCGCGATTTCCCCCGCCGTTTCTATCGGGAACTGCCGGTCATCCGGGTGGCGGGTCAGGACATTCCGAGGACTCTGGCAATTGCCTGGCTCTATGTGGCTCACACGCACAGTGCCGTGTCTCGCGACGGACTGTCGGCGATTGTCGAAGGCTACCAGTCCGTCGAAACATTGAAGATTGGCGAGCTTTGGGCCATCCCGTCCATGGTCCGTTACGTGCTGATCGAAAACCTGCGGCGAATTTCGATCCGGGTCGAGCGCTCTCGCCAGATGCGCCGGCGAGCAAACGAGGCGGCCGACGAGCTGATCCGCCTTTCCGATGCCGAACGTTGCAAATCCTACCTGAACAGTCTGGAGCAGCTGGCGGAGGATAACACCTTTGCCACACAGTTCCTCTACCGGCTCCGGGATGGATCGCAAACGTCGAGCCTTGCCATTGCATGGCTTGAGAACCGGCTGGAACGGGCTGGCACGGATGCGGAAGAGGTTCTGATGGCGGAGCATAACCGCCTCTCTTCCGGCAATGTGACGATGGGCAACATCATCAAGGGCCTTCGCCACATCAACGATACGGAATGGGCTGTCTGGGTGGAGGAGGTGAGCGCTGTTGACAGGCTGCTCTTTGCCCGCACCGATTATGGTGATCTCGACTCCGGATCCCGCAACAAATACCGCCGGACCATCGAACGCTTGGCCAAACGCTCCGGACTGACAGAGCTGGCCATTGCTGAAAAAGCCTGCGAGATGACCGCCGAAGCGGGTCCGATCGGCATGAACAGCCGGCCGTCCAACCTCGGTGATTTCCTGGTCGGAACGCAACGCAAGAAGCTGGAGAAGGCAATCGGCTACAGCACGCCGCTTCTTCAGAGATCCATCCGCAATTTCCGCAAGTTCGACTGGTTCGCGATCGGCGGCCCTGTCATCGCATTCACGCTTATCGCTCTCCTGTGCGCCTGGCTGTTCCTGTCGACGACCGGCCTTTCTCTTGCAGCGATGATCCTTCTGCTCGCCCTCCTGGCCCTCCCCGCCTCGGAAGGAGCCACCGGCCTGTTCAATACGCTGGTGACTTTTCTGGTGCCCCCGGTCCGCCTGATCGGTTACGAATTCAAGGACGGCGTTCCGGAGGATGCGCGCACGCTGCTGGTGGTTCCCTGCCTGATCTCCAGTCGCGACAGCGTCGATGAGCTCGTTCGCAATCTGGAAGTTCACTATCTTTCCAATCCGCATGGCGCCATCCATTTCGCCCTGGTCAGCGACTGGCCGGATAGCCAGAAGGAAGAAACGGAAGCCGATCTCGCGGTCTTTGCCTATGCGCGCCAGCAGATCGACATCCTGCGGCAACGCTATGCCGGCGATCCCATGCAGCGCTTCTTCCTCCTGCACCGCCGCCGCCTCTATAATCCGCAGGAAGGCTGCTGGATGGGGTGGGAGCGCAAGCGTGGCAAGCTGCACGAGCTGAACCTGCTGCTGCGAGGCGACCGGGATACGACGTTCCTTCCAGGAGCTAACGAAATTCCGGAAGGCATCCAGTATGTCATGACGCTGGACTCCGATACGCGCCTGATGCGCGATGCGGTGACAAAGCTCGTTGGCAAATTGCATCATCCGATCAACCGCCCGGAAATCGACCCCGTCAGCAAGCGCGTGGTCGAAGGCTACGGCCTGTTGCAGCCGCGGGTCACCGCCTCGCTGACGACGGGTGTGGATGCCTCCGTTTTCCAACGCATCTACTCGATCAATCGGGGACTGGACCCCTATGTCTTCACCGTCTCGGACGTCTATCAGGACTTGACCGGTGAGGGCACCTTTACCGGGAAGGGTCTTTATCACGTCGATGCCTTCGAGGCTGCCCTGAAAGGGCGCATCGAGGAAAACACCATCCTCAGCCATGACCTTCTCGAAGGGTCCATGGCCCGTTGCGCGCTGGTGACAGACGTCGAGCTGGTCGAGGATTTCCCCGTGCGCTACGAGGTGGAGGTCTCGCGCCAACACCGCTGGGTGCGTGGAGACTGGCAGCTTCTGCCCTTCATCCTGGAACTGGGGCGCGGTGTCAGCGCCCTTGGTCGCTGGAAGATGATCGACAATCTTCGGCGGTCGCTGATCCCCATCGCCTGGTTCATCGCGTCGATTTGCGGATGGTACCTGCTTGAGCCTTTCCATGCCCTGGTGTGGCAGGCCCTGCTGATATTCTGCCTCTTCGTCGCGCCCACATTGTCGCTGATCTCGGGTCTGATTCCGCGGTCGAGCGACATTGTCGCGCGCGCCCATCTCTATACCGTTTGGTCGGACATCCGGGCAGCGAATGCGCAGGTCGCTCTACGGGTGGTCTTCATTGCCGATTCGGCCTGGAAGATGCTGGACGCCATCGTGCGGTCCCTCTACCGGCTCTTCATCAGCCGGAAATATCTTCTGGAATGGAAGACGGCAGCCAGCGTTCAATCGGCCGCCCAGGGCTCCATCCTGGACTATTACAAAAGCATGTGGCAGGCGCCGGCAATGGCCATTCTCGGCTTGGCGCTGGCAGCCATGCCTGGCCACCAGAGCTTTCTGGTTGCCTTGCCCTTCGTCTTCCTTTGGATCGTTTCGCCTGCGGTGGCCTGGTATGTAAGCCAGACCGCAGAGACGGAAGACCGTCTCGTCGTCTCCGAAGAGGTATCTGCAGAACTGCGAAAGATCGCTCGGCGGACCTGGCGCTATTTCGAAACCTTCGTGGATGCCCGGCAGAATTTTCTGCCTCCGGACAATTTCCAGGAGATCCCCCATCCCGTCCTCGCGGAGCGAACCTCGCCCACCAATATTGGCGTATATCTTCTCTCGATCCTTTCCGCCCGCCAGTTCGGCTGGATTTCTTTTGCCGAAACGATCGAACGGATCGAACAGACCGTATCCACCATCGACCGGATGGAGAAGTTTCGCGGCCATCTGCTGAACTGGTATCTGACCGACACATTGAATACGCTGGGTCCCCGCTATGTATCCGCCGTGGACAGCGGCAACCTGGCTGGCCATCTGGTGGCCATCTCATCCGCCCTGCGCGAGTGGGAAGAGGCACCCTCCGCCCATATGCAGGCGCAGATTGATGGCGTGGCAGATGTGCTGGGCGTTCTGAAGGAAGTGCTCAAGGACCTGCCTGACGACCGCAAGACGGTTCGCCCCCTGAGGCGCCGCCTCGACGAATGTATCGACAGTTTCCAGTCGGCTCTGTCTGCGGTCCGGCGAGAAAAGGTTTCGGCCTCCACCCAGATCCAAACCTTGCTGGGTCTCGCCCGGGATATCGAGAAGCTCACCACCAATCTCGATCACGAGATCGGGTCTGCCCAAAGCCGCGAGGTCACCGCATGGGCCCGCTCGCTGGTCACCACCTGCGAAGCCCATGAAAAGGATTCCGCCTTCGATATTGCCCATATCGAGACACTGCGCCAAAGGCTGGCTTTCCTGCGCGACAAGACGCGCGGCATCGCTTTCGGAATGGATTTCAGTTTCCTTTTCCGCAAAGAGCGGCGCCTGCTGTCCATTGGATATCGGGTCGAGACCGGAGAACTGGACGAAGCCTGCTATGACCTACTCGCCTCCGAAGCCAGACTGACAAGCCTGTTTGCCATTGCGAAAGGCGACCTGCCGACGGAGCACTGGTATAAACTTGGCCGTCAGGTCGTTCCGGTCGGTTCTCGCGGTGCCCTGGTTTCCTGGTCGGGCTCCATGTTCGAATATCTGATGCCGCCGCTCGTCATGCAGGAACGACAGGGGGGCATCCTCAACCAGACGAACAATCTGGTGGTGCAGGAACAGATCAATCACGGCAAACGACTGGGAACGCCTTGGGGCATATCGGAAGCGGCGTTCAACGCGCGCGACCATGAACTCACCTATCAGTATACGAATTTCGGGGTTCCGACCCTCGGACTGAAGCGGGGACTGGGCGAGAATGCCGTGATCGCTCCCTATGCCTCCCTGCTCGCCTCCCAATATGCACCGGAGGCCGCCCTCGCGAACCTTCGCGAACTGAGGAAGCTCGGCGCCCTGGGTCCCTATGGCTTCCATGATGCGGTGGATTTCACCCCGACCCGCGTGCCGGAAGGAAGCCGGTGTGCGGTAGTCCGAAATTACATGGCCCATCACCACGGCATGTCCGTTGCTGCGGTTGCCAATGTGGTTTTCAATGGCATGCTGCGCGAACTTTTCCACTCGGATCCGGTCATCGAGGCTGCGGAACTGCTGATCGAGGAAAAAGCGCCGCGCGAAGTCAAGGTCATGAGCGCCAAACAGGAGCCGTCCAAGCCCGGGTCGAGCCAGGCGGACCTGGCACGACCGCAGATTCGCACGGTCGATGATCCCGCCAACCGCGAAAGAGAACTGGTATTCCTGTCAAACGGTCACTACTCGGTTATGCTGACGGCCACGGGTTCCGGCTATTCCCGCTGGAACGGCCAAACCGTCAGCCGGTGGAAGGCCGATCCCACCGAAGACAACTGGGGCAACTTCGTCTTCCTGCGCGATCTCGCGTCGAACCAGTGGTGGTCGTCGACCGTGGCGCCCAAATCCATGGACGGGGAGAAGGCGAGCGTCATTTTCGGCGACGACAAGGCGGAATTCTCCAAAACCGTCGGCAGGCTGACCAGCGAACTCGAATGCATCGTCGCGACAGAGCATGATGCCGAGGGCCGTCGCCTGACACTCATCAACATGAGTGCCGAAGACCGGTTCATCGAAGTCACGTCCTACATGGAGCCCGTGCTTTCCACGGATGAAGCCGACAACGCCCACCCCCTGTTCTCGCGCATGTTCGTCAAGACGGAAATCGGCAAGCGTGGCGATGTGATTCGGGCCGTACGCAACAAGCGCAATCCAAGCGAACCCGACATGTGGGTGGCCCATCTGGTGGTGGACAATTCCGGTTCGCCCCGACCGACGGAGTTCGAGACGGATCGTCGCCGCTTTATCGGCCGCGGGCGCAGTCTTGCCGAAGCCGCCGCCTTCGATCCGGGCGCCAGCCTGTCCGGAAAGGACGGGTTTACGCTGGATCCGATTCTCTCCATTCGCCGCGTGATCCGCGTACCGGCGGGCAAGAAGGTGAGCCTCATCTATTGGACGATTGCCGCACCCAGCCGCGCGGAAATCGACATGGCCATCGACCGCTACCGGCATCCTGACGCGTTCAGCCATGAGATGATTCATGCCTGGACACGAGCCCAGGTGCAGATGCGCCATATCGGCGTGGATTCCCGGCAGGCGGCGGCATTCCAGCTGCTCGGTCGTTATGTGGTCTATCCCGACATGCATCTGAGGGCCGATCCGGCCACCGTTGCGGCGGGTCTGGCGTCCCAGTCGGCGCTCTGGCCGCTGGCGATTTCCGGAGATTTTCCGATCATTGCGCTGCGCATCAACGACGAGATGGATCTGGGCATCGCTCGCGAGGCACTGATGGCGCAGGAGTATCTGCGGTCGAGAGGCCTCACCGTCGATCTCGTCATCATCAACGAGCGCGCCGCCTCCTATGCCCAGGACATGCAGCATGCCCTTGATGCAGCCTGCGAGAATTTCCGCCGCCTCGGTCAGGCAGATGGCCTGCGCCAGCACATCTTTGCCGTCCGACGCGACCTGATGGACAATGCGACCTGGCAGGCCCTGATTGCAGCCTCCCGCGCCGTCTTCCACGCGGCGAATGGTACGATCACCGACCAGATCAACCGCAGCGTGGCGCTCTTTGCACCGCCGCCCGTCAAGGCACTGCCCGCAGCGGACGCCGACCGGAAGCCCGAGCTCACCTTGTCGCCCGTCGTTGCGAGCACCGTGACTCCCGTCCCAGACCGCGGCGATCTCGATTTCTGGAACGGCTTCGGTGGTTTCAACCGGGATGGTTCCGAATATGTGACCCGGCTGAAGGGAGGCCAGGCGACCCCTCATCCGTGGATCAATGTGATCGCCAACAGGACCTTCGGTTTCCATGTTCCCGCTGAAGGCGGCGGCTTTACCTGGAGCGCCAACTCACGGGACTATCAGCTGACACCCTGGACGAACGATCCTGTTGTCAATCGCCCCGGGGAAGCCTTCTACGTGCTTGATCAGGACAGCGGCGACGTGATGGTGCCGTTTGCCGCCCTCTCCCGCGATGAAGACCAGGTCTTCGAGGCGCGCCACGGCCATGGATACAGCGTTTTCCTCACGGAAAAGGGCGGATTGAGCCTTGAGGTCCTGCAGGTGGTGGATCCGGCGGAGCCCGTCAAGATTTCCCGGATTCGCATGAGCAACCCGACCTCTGCACCGCGACAGCTCCGGGTTTTTGCCTATGCAGAATGGGTTTTGGGCAACAATGGCCAGAAGACGGCACCCTATGTCATGACCTCTCATGACGGGCAGGCAGACGCACTTTTTGCAACGAACCCCTACAGCATCGACTATTCGGGGCGATCGGCCTTCCTCGCCGGCAGCCTCGGCGCAGCCGGTTTCTCCGGAAGCCGACGGGAATTCATCGGCAAGGGCGCCATTCATTCTCCGGATGCCGTCCGGAAGGGCCATACCCTCTCGAACAATGCCGATTTCGACGGCGATCCGGCGGCAGCTCTCTGCTTTGATGTCACCCTGCGGCCCGGCGAAACCAGCGACCTCTATATCTATCTCGGCGATGCCGGATCGGCAGAGGAAGCCAAAGCGGTGCTGGACCGGGTAAGGCATAAGGATTTCGAACAGTCGCTGAAGGAGATTCACGCGGACTGGAAGACCTTTACCGGAACGCTGAACGTAAAGACGCCGGATCGTGCCTTCGATCTGATGATCAACGGATGGCTGCCCTATCAGGCCCTGGCTTGCCGCATTCGCGCCCGTGCCGCTTTCTATCAGGCGAGCGGTGCTTTCGGGTTCCGGGACCAGTTGCAGGATACGCTGGCTTTCATCCTGCAAAAGCCATCCCTTGCGCGGGCCCAGATCCTCAATGCGGCGGCTCGGCAATTTCCGGAAGGCGACGTTCAACACTGGTGGTTGCCGGAGACGGGGGCGGGCGTGCGAACGCTGATCTCCGACGATGTTGTCTGGCTGGCTTACGCGGTCGACCATTATATCACCGCTACGGGGGATATGAGCCTGCTGGATGAAACCGTACCGTTCCTGTCAGGGCCGCGTCTTGAAGAGGGGCAGCACGACGCTTTCTACAAGCCCGATATCAGCGGCGAAAGCGCATCGATCTACGAACATGCTGCCCGGGGCCTCGATCTTGCCGTCCTGCGAACCGGAGAGAATGGTTTGCCGCTGATTCTGGGCGGCGACTGGAATGATGGCATGAACCGCGTCGGAATCGAGGGGAAGGGCACGAGCACGTGGCTCGGCTGGATTCTGGCGGGCACCCTGCAACGTTTCGTTTCGCAAGCAGAGGCGAGAGGTGACAGGGATCGCGCCGAGCGGTGGAACAGCCATCTGCCGCGTTTGAAAACAGCCCTTGAAACTGCGGGCTGGGACGGAGAACACTATCAGCGCGGTACGTTTGACGATGGAACGCCCCTCGGGTCCGCCCGATCCGAGGAATGCCGCATCGATTCTATTGCACAGTCCTGGAGTGTGTTGTCCGGTATAGGCGAACCTGAGCGGCAGGCGATGGCAATGGATGCGGTTCTGGATCAGTTGGTCGATCCGGAAGCAGGCCTGATCCGCCTTTTCACTCCGCCCTTTGAAAACACCGATCACGACCCCGGATATATCAAGGCCTATCCGCCGGGCGTGCGCGAAAATGGCGGGCAGTACACGCATGCCGCCACATGGACCGTTCTGGCGCTCGCGCGGTTGGGGCGTGGCGATGAGGCGTATCGCTGCTTTTCGATGCTCAATCCGATCAATCATGCGCTCACGCGGGAAGCCGCCGAAGCCTACAGGGTAGAGCCTTATGTGGTTGCTGCCGATGTCTATGGCGCCGGGGACCTCACGGGGCGGGGCGGCTGGACCTGGTATACGGGATCCGCAGGATGGCTCTACCGGGCAGGCGTTGAAGGGATCCTCGGCATCTCCCTGAAGGGCAACCGCGTTCTGCTGACGCCGGCTCTTCCGTCGGGTTGGGACAAGGTAGACGTCATGCTTTCCCTGGAAGGCAAGACTTGTCACGTCACCATGGTGCAAAGCGGGAATGCGCTCGAGATACGTGTGAACGGCGAATTGCTTGCGGAGCCCACCGCCGGCTTCGAACTTTAGGGAACAAGATCGGCGCCAGATGACAACCGACAAAAGGCCGGGACCGCCAATCGCGGTCCCGGCCTTTGTTTGGCACTCCTCGGCTTTCAGCGATGAAATCCGGGGTTTTCTGGGCTTTTACGCCCTTTTCCGCGCTTGACAGTCGGGGTAGCGGGTTTATGAAACCGGCAATACTTGAACACACTGCACGAGGGTTTTCCATGACGACGCGTTCGCTTTTTCTGCTTCCCGGTGATGGCATCGGCCCCGAGGCCATGGCGGAAGTCCGCAAGATCATCGCTTTCATGAACGAGACCATGTCCGCAGGCTTCGTCACCGATGAAGGTCTCGTCGGCGGTTCGGCCTATGACGCCCATGGTTCGGCGATCTCGGAAGCGGACATGGACAAGGCGATGAATGCGGACGCGGTTCTGTTCGGTGCTGTCGGCGGCCCGAAGTGGGACGCGGTGCCATATGAAGTTCGCCCGGAAGCCGGCCTGCTGCGCCTGCGCAAGGACCTCAAGCTGTTTGCCAATCTGCGTCCCGCCATTTGCTATCCGGCGCTCGCCAACGCCTCCTCGCTGAAACCAGAATTGGTGGAAGGGCTCGACATCCTTATCGTTCGCGAGCTCACGGGCGGCGTCTATTTCGGAGAGCCCAAGGAGATCATCGATCTCGGTAACGGCCAGAAACGCGGGATCGATACCCAGGTTTACGACACCTATGAAATCGAACGTATCGCTTCGGTAGCATTTGAACTTGCCCGTACCCGCGGCAACCGCGTTTGTTCGATGGAAAAGCGGAATGTCATGAAGTCGGGCGTTCTCTGGAACCAGGTGGTCACAGAGACGCACAAGGCGAAATATCAGGACGTGCAGCTTGAACATATGCTGGCCGATGCAGGGGGCATGCAGCTTGTCCGTCAGCCGAAGCAATTCGACGTAATTGTTACCGACAACCTGTTCGGAGACATGCTGTCCGACGTAGCCGCCATGCTGACCGGCTCGCTCGGCATGCTGCCTTCCGCATCGCTCGGCGCACCGGATGCAAAAACCGGAAAGCGCAAGGCGCTGTACGAACCCGTCCATGGTTCTGCACCGGATATTGCCGGCAAAGGCATTGCCAACCCGATCGCGATGATCGCGTCCTTCGCCATGTGCCTTCGGTATTCGTTCAACCTCGTCAAGGAAGCCGACAACCTGGAAAAGGCGATTGCCAACGTGCTCGACCAGGGCATCCGGACCGGCGATATTATGGCCGACGGTTGCCGGAAGGTCGGTACGACGGAAATGGGCGATGCCATCCTTGCGGAATTCGCCAAAATTTCCAATTAAGGAACGAAGCAGCGCGGCTTGAGGATAAGATTTCGGTCCTGCGGGCCGCGCTTACCATCAGGCCGCCATTTTTGCTGAAACAATGGGTGGCTTCTGCCGGAGGCCACCATGTCCAACGATCGCCATCAGTCGCGCATAGCTCCGGGCTTCAGACAGAAGCTCGATCGCCGTTACAAACGCTTCTCCCCGCATCATCCCAGAATCTCCTGGAAGCGCTGGACGGTCATCACCTTGGTCTTGATCACGGTCGCTGCGTTCTTCGTGGATCGCAGCGCCATGGAATGGGTGAAGACAGAGCCGGCCTGGCTCCGGGACTTCGCCGCAGATATCACGGATGCCGGTAAATCCGGCTGGATTCTGGTCTCGGCAGCGATTATCGGGGTGGGATCGCATCTGGCCGGCCCTCGCCTGACCGCTCGCGTGTCGCGCTTTCGGGCCATCCGTATCGTTCATGCGTCGCTCTTCGTCTTCATTTCCGTCGCGGCATCCGGACTGCTGTCCAATCTTGCCAAGCGCGCAATTGGGCGCGCCCGGCCCATGCATATGGACGATCTGGGCACGATGAGCTTCCATCCTTTTGCCCATGACTATGATTTCGAGAGCTTTCCGTCCGGTCATTCCACCACCGACGGAGCGCTCGCGATGGCGCTGGCCATTCTCTTCCCGGCCTTTCGCGTGCCTTTCCTTCTCCTCGGGTTTTTCCTGGCAGCCACCCGCACTCTGGTTGGGGCGCATTATCCCAGCGATGTCATCAGCGGATATTCTTTCGGCGTCTGGTTCTCGCTGATGACGGCCATTGTTTTTGCCCGCTACGGTCTGCTGTTTCGAACCGGCCTTCCCGGTAGCAGGCTTTGACTCGTCGCCATCACCCGGGCTCCAGAAACAAAAAACCCGGCGCTTCTGGCGCCGGGCAAGGCCGGGAGCTTGGGGCTGCCCGGCCTGTTCGGATGTTCCGCGATCAGGCGTTGATATCGTTGTTCTTCGTTTCCTTGAGGAAGATCAGGCCGATCACGGCGCAGACAGCGGCAATGATGACCGGATACCAGAGGCCATAGTAGATGTCGCCCTTTGCAGCGCTCATCGCGAAGGCTGTTGCCGGGAGCAGGCCGCCGAACCAGCCGTTGCCGATGTGATAGGGCAGCGACATGCCGGTGTAGCGAATGCGGGTTGGGAACATTTCCACCAGCATGGCGGCAATCGGACCGTAAACCATCGTGACATAGATCATCAGAATGGTCAGGAGGGCCACGATCATGGTCGAGTTCACCTGGGCCGGATCGGAGACCATCTTGAAGGCGCCGGCGCCGGGGATGGTATAGACCGGAATTTCGGTGGCAGCACCCGCTTCTTCAGCAGTCACGATCTTGTCCTTGATCGCGGCGGCGGTCGGAACCATCGTCTTCTCGGTCGCCTGGATAGCAGCGATGTCGAGGGCGAGTTCCGGGTTCTTTTCGATGAAGCCGGCCAGCTTGGCTTCGGCAACCTTGGCAGGATCACGCACCAGCGGGTAGCCGGCAGCCTGAAGGGCCATGTTGATCTTCTTCTGGAAGCCGCCGGTCTTGGCCTTGACGGCGTCGGCAATCTTGGCCGCATCGAAGTCCGGGTTCTGTGCCTTGACTTCCTCTGAAGCCTTGACGCTGTCGAAGCTGTCGATCGAGGTTTCGCCAATCTTCACGACGGCCGGCGTACCGGCTGCTGCGGGCACGATGGTGTAGGGAACCGAGTTCTTCGTCAGGAAGTCCGTTGCGATATCGCAGGACGAGGTGAACTTGGCCGTGCCGGTTGGGTTGAACTGGAAGTGGCAGTCAGCCGGATCGGCAGTCACGGTGGCGGGCGTCTGCTGGGCCTTGTAGAGCGCAGGGTTACCGGCCTGTGTCATGGCATGGAAGATGGGGAAGTAGGTGGCGGCGGCCAGGATCATGCCGGCCAGGATGATCGGCTTGCGGCCAATCTTGTCGGACAGCCAGCCGAAAACCACGAAGAACATGGTCCCGATGGCCAAGGCGATAGCAACCATGATGTTGGCGGCCTGCGCATCGACCTTCAGCACGTTGGTCAGGAAGAACAGGGCGTAGAACTGACCGGAATACCAGACGACGGCCTGACCGGCGACAGCACCGAAGAGGGCGAGAATGGCAATCTTGGCATTCTTCCACTGACCGAAGGCTTCCGAGATCGGTGCTTTGGACTGCTTGCCCTCTTCCTTCATCTTCTTGAAGGCGGGGGACTCGTTCATCTTCATGCGGATCCAGACGGAGATGCCCAGAAGCAGGGAGGAAACGAGGAAAGGAATGCGCCAGCCCCAGTCCGCGAAGGCGGTCTTGCCGAGGGCGACCTGAATGCCCAGAATGATCAGGAGCGACAGGAAGAGCCCGAGCGTCGCAGTCGTCTGGATCCAGGAGGTGTAGAAGCCGCGACGGCCATCGGGTGCGTGTTCAGCCACATAGGTGGCGGCACCGCCATACTCCCCGCCCAGCGCCAGACCCTGCAGAAGACGCAGGCCGATCAGCAGGACCGGAGCCCAGATGCCAATCGTTGCCGAGCCGGGCAACAGACCGACCAGGAAGGTCGACAGACCCATGATCAAAATGGTGACGAGGAACGTGTATTTGCGGCCGACCAGGTCGCCCAGTCGACCGAAGACCAGCGCACCGAACGGTCGCACCAGGAAGCCCGCAGCAAAGGCAAGCAGCGTAAAGATATTGCGCGTTGCTTCAGGGAATTCGGCGAAGAAGGCAGCGCCGATGAACGTGGCCAGTGAGCCATAGAGATAGAAGTCATACCATTCGAATACGGTACCGAGCGAGGAAGCGAAAATGACCTTCCTTTCCTCGGCAGTCATAGGGCGGGTCGGTGACCCCGCAGCAGCTGTATAAGCCATTAAATTGTCCTCCGCAGATGCCCTTGACAGGGCGAAAGAGCGGCCCGCTCAGCTCCTCCAGAAAGCTGTCCCTCAGGATGTGGCACGCTTAACGAAAGACTGACAGAAAAGAGGTATGAGAGTCAGAGATGCTTTCGACTTATGACTTTAGTCGTATATTTTGCAGTGCAAACAGGGAGATAAGACTATTTTGCAGATGCAAAAAGAGCCGCGCGCGCGAAGCGGTTGCGGGGATTGGCTCCCTTGACCGGAAGAGGCCTTTGCCTTAGCGAAGAGCCTTGATCCGGGATACATTCCCGAGGCCCCCTTTCAGAAGCAGCCATGCCGCAGTCAACAGAAATCCATCCAAGCCGCGCGGGCTTTCTGAAAATAGTGGACTACACGGGACGGCTCGCACGCCGGAATACCTGGAAGCACACCGTCGTTTTCTTCTTCAGGTCGCTTTGGCAGTATGGGCTTTCCACACGCTGGATCGGCTTCATCGAGGAGTTTTCTGCACGACAGGGTTTGGGCGAACCGCCACTGGAACTGGTTCGCAAGGCTTTTGGCGCCTATTTCGCCCTGGATAGAAGTCTGCCCGAAAGGGAAGCGTTGCTGGAAGAGCACTACCGGCTTGCCGCATCCCGGCTGGATCACTGCGTCTGGCAAGCGCTTTGGGCCGGCGAAAGCCAGGAACTGGGCCGGGTAAAAGGCAAGAAAGACGAATATTGTGTCTGGATGCGGCGTGCCGACCAGTGCGGCACCCGACATGAGGGGGAGTGGACGTGCGGCTTTGAAAGCGCGTCCAGTGGCATCATCCTGTGCCGGATCACCTTTCTGCTCGCTCGAGATGCCTCCGGACAGCCGACCGTGGCGATTGGCGGCCTGCAGGGCCCCGGCAAGGAAGTCCCGAAAACGGCCGTTGTCAGCGCCACGCGTGACATAGGGGGATTGAGGCCCAAGGACGCGATGCTTCTGACAGCCGCCGGTGTCGCCCGCTCTCTTGGCGCCAACCACATGCTGGCCATCAGCAACGAGAACCATCCCATCAATTACCGGGCCAAGCGGCGTCGGTCGCGGATGCTGACCGATTATGACGATTACTGGCTGGAGCGCGGCGGGGAGGCAGGCAGGCCCTTCGGATTCATTCTGCCTGCAAAGGACCCCGCCGAAGCCGACCCCGGCAACAAGCGTCGTGATGAAGCCAAACAGGCATTCTTCGCCTGCGGCAGCCGCCTGCTTGAACCGGAGCGTCCGAAAGACGCTTGACTCGGACACAAAAATTCTTAAACACCTCGTCCAGAACAAGGAAATTTCCTGACATGCCTCGCTCTATGCTGATCCTTGCAGAGGGACATTGCCCGGCAGCCGCTGCCGGCATGGGGCTAGTTTTTTCCTTTTCTTCCAAAACAACGGCCAAAACGACGACGAAAACCGTCTGACGTCTCTGGCCCGCCGCTCTCTCCCCGGCAAGGCTGGGGACAAGGAAAACGGTAAGACTCTGTCTTGTCGCTTTCCCCTCCCAACCGAAGAGGAGAGACAGAAAGAGAGCGAGTATCATGGGTTTCAAAGTCGCAATCGCAGGCGCCACCGGCAATGTCGGGCGCGAAATGCTCAATATCCTTTCCGAGCGTGGGTTCCCGGCCGATGAGGTTGTCGCGCTCGCGTCTGCCCGCTCCCTGGGCACGGAAGTCTCCTTCGGCGACAAGGTGCTGAAGGTAAAGAACCTCGAAAACTACGATTTTTCCGATACGGACATCTGCTTGATGTCCGCTGGCGGCGATGTTTCCAAGAAGTGGTCTCCGAAGATCGGCCAACAGGGGTGCGTCGTGATCGACAACTCCTCCGCCTGGCGTTACGACGCCGAGGTGCCGCTCATTGTTCCGGAAGTGAATCCGGATGCGATTGAAGGCTTCACCAAGAAGAACATTATTGCAAACCCCAACTGCTCCACCGCGCAGCTCGTGGTCGCGCTGAAGCCTCTTCATGACTTTGCCAAGATAAAGCGGGTTGTCGTCTCGACCTACCAGTCGGTCTCCGGTGCCGGCAAGGAGGGCATGGACGAACTGTTCAACCAGACCCGCGCGGTGTTCGTTGCGGATCCGATCGAAAACAAGAAGTTTACCAAGCGCATCGCCTTCAATGTCATTCCCCATATCGATGTCTTCATGGAAGACGGCTATACGAAGGAAGAGTGGAAGGTTCTTGCCGAAACCAAGAAGATGCTCGATCCCAAGATCAAGGTAACCTGCACCGCCGTACGCGTTCCGGTCTTCATCGGCCATTCCGAGTCGGTGAACATCGAGTTTGAAAACGAGATCACGGCCGAGCAGGCCCGGGACATTCTGCGCGAGGCGCCCGGGTGCCAGGTCATCGACAAGCGCGAGAACGGCGGCTACATCACGCCCTACGAGAGTGCCGGTGAGGATGCAACCTACATCTCCCGTATCCGTGAAGACGCCACGGTGGAAAACGGGCTGAACATGTGGGTGGTTTCGGACAACCTCCGCAAGGGGGCCGCACTCAATGCCGTGCAGATTGCCGAACTTCTCATCAATCGTGGATTGATCAAATCGCGCAAGCAGGCGGCATGATTACCATTTGGTAAAGAGTTTTGGTTAAAAGCTTCGCAATTCCAGCATGGTATTGCGGAGCTTTTTGTTTCCGGACGGAGTGGCTGACGAGGGGTTGGCCGAGGAAGTGGATGTTCCAACCGACGGATATCTTGAGACGGGGTCGAGGATGAACAGGGGCATTTTGAAGGCAGTATTGATCGCGTCCGGTTTGTCCGGATTGCTTCCCGGCATGGCGATGGCAGCCGCCTGCAGCAGTACGGGTGGGGCTTTTCCGGCATGGGTGGAGGAGTTCAAGCAGGAAGCCGCAGCCAATGGCGTGAGCGCCAAGGTCCTGGATCGGGCATTTGCGAACGTGACCTATAACAAGGGCACAATTCGCGCAGACCGTGGACAAAAGAGTTTCAAGCTCTCTTTCGACCAGTTCATGAAGAAGCGCGGCGGCCAGACGATCATTTCGCGTGGCAAGGGTGTGAAGCGGGCGAATGCCGGGCTGTTTGCCTCCATCGAACGGGCTTATGGGGTTCCTGCTGGACCGCTGATCGCCATCTGGGGCATGGAAACCGGGTTCGGCAGCTATATGGGCAAGGAGCACACGCTTTCTGCCGTGGCAACGCTGGCCTATGATTGCCGCCGCTCCGCCTATTTCACCGATCAGCTTTATGCGGCGCTTAAGCTCGTCGCCCAGGGCAATCTCAGCCCCGATGCCCGTGGCGCCGCACATGGCGAAATCGGCCAGACCCAGTTCCTTCCGCTCAACGTGGTTAAATATGGCGTCGATGGCGATGGTGATGGCCGCATCAACCTTGCCGGATCGCGCGCAGATGCACTCGCATCCACCGCGAATTTCTTGCGTGGCCACGGCTGGCGAGCTGGAGCCGGCTATCAGCCGGGCGAGCCGAATTTCGGCGCGTTGCAAGGGTGGAATGCGGCGAGCGTCTACCAGCAGGCGATTGCCTATATCGGGCAGCAGATCGACGGCGAATAAGCCGTAAAGGCCGATGCATCTGACAATGGCGCCGGCTCTGCCGGCTCCATTTCAGCAGTGTCAGATGGCTGGGCGGATAAAATCGCCGGTCTTGCCATCCATGACCCAGAGCTCACCGGTCGAAATATCAAACCAGGCGCCATGCAGCCCGATCTTGCCCTTTTCCTCCAGGATCTTGACGCAGGGAAAAGTCCGCAGGTTGCGGATGGAATTGCGGATGGACACCCGCTCCAGTGCGGTTTGTCGCTCCGCAGCGGTCATGACGTCATTCATCTGGATCTGTTCCGCAGCAGCGCTGACAAGACCCATCCATTTGCCGATGAAATCGCCAGGTGACAGCGGTTCCGCATTCGGATCGAGCGCGGCCCGGATACCCCCGCAACGCCCGTGGCCCATGACGACGATATCCTTCACCCGGAGGGATTGGACAGCAAATTCCAACGCAGCCGACGTGGAGTGATAGGTGCCGTCCGGCTCATAGGGCGGAACCATATTCGCGACGTTACGGACGACAAACAGCTCCCCGGGGCCTGCATCGAAAATCATTTCCGGCGCGGCCCGTGAGTCGCAGCAGGCAATCATCAGCGTTTTGGGCTGCTGTCCGTTATCGGCGAGAACCCGATAGCGTTCCTGTTCGCTGCTGTAGCGACCGGTCATGAAGTTCCGGTAGCCATCGATGAGATATTCTGGGAACGTGTGCATAGGCCGGACCCTATCCTCAGGGGGCTGCAAGATCAACTCCGGGACCGCCTCATTCACATGCCTTTACGCGACATGGACAGACCGGGAATATCGAGGGATCAGGTCCTGCGCCTCTGCGCGGGATGAAAGAGCTTGCGCATCTGCACCATCGCCATGGGCGTGGAAAGACTGGAGGCGTGGGTTTCGAGCGCCAGTTCGTCGCCACCGGTTTTTGCGGTCCGTGCCAGAATTTCGAACACAGATGCGGTTGCCAGCTGCAGTGCCCGTTCTTCCTCCATGCCATCGAGAAGGCGGGAAAGAAAAAGCGCGGCGATCAGGTCACCAAGTCCGTTCGGCGCATTTTCGACCAGTCGGTTTTCAGCGAGAAGGGCCGTCTTGCCCGAGAGATAGAGATTGCCCGTACCGCCCGCCATCATCGGTACAGCGGATGTGACCAGCATACGGGGTGGCCCGAGCGACAGGGCAGCCTCCATGATGGCGGCATTGGTCTCCAGGGCGCTCCCGCACATCCAGGCGAGCTCGTAACGGTTGGGCGTGGCAAGCGAGGCAAGCGGCACAAGCAGGTCCCGGATCGCCAGGGCGGTTTCCTCCGCGATGTAAAGCCCCCCAAGATCCCCCATTACAGGATCGCAAGCATAGAACAGATCGGGGTTCTGGCTGCGCAGACCCTCCACCAGTCGCGCTATCGAGCGCGCCTGATCGGCATTGGCAAGATAGCCGGAGAGGATCGCCCGAACTTCCCCGCGCCAAGGCGCACGCAGCAGATCATCGATGGTGCGGTCGAATTCTTCCGCCCCGAAAACCATTCGGGTCGAAGGTCCATGTCCGGGATGCCAGGGCAGAACCACGGTCGGCAAGGACCAGACCGGATGACCCAGGGTCTCCAGCGCGAAGGCGCTGGCTCGGTTGCCCACGGAACCGCGGACGACATGGCTGGAAATCGCGATGACCGCACCCTTGTCCGTCGCCCTCATGTCCTTCTCCCGGTGAGATATGCCGACCGTGACATGCGTCGATTCATTTGGCGAAGTCAACGCTCAAAGACGCCCTCGATTCTGAGCCAATTTAAACAAAATCTCAAAACCAGGCGCTATTTTTTAAGAAATTCGCGGAAAAATGGAGTTTAGAAGGTAAAAAATCGAAATTTTGGTCAAAAAATGCGCGAACTGCCCGCTATGTCTAGTGCATAGGCGTGATTCTGCGAAACCATGCCCAGACAGATTCCCGGTTAGGAGGAGACCCCATGGGAGCCCGCAATCATCCGAAACGTGACAAGCTCGTTGAAAACGCCCGAAAGCTCTCTACGGCTTCGGAAAGCCGTCACCTGGATCCCGGCATTCTCTTCGGCCATGCGAGCAATGACGATCTGGAAGCCTTCGGTCCGGAGATGCTGGCTGAAGCGGCCCGGCATGCGGCCCGCGAGGTCGACCAGTGGGACGGCAACCAGGCACGGGTGGTGATGGGACCGGTCGAGGGCGTGGAACCCGGGGGTATTCCGGTTTCGGTTCTCAGCGTCACGGATCGCAACATGCCGTTTCTGTATGACTCGGTCATGGGTGAAGTGACCTCCACCCATCGTGATATTTTCCTGGCGGTCCATCCGATTGTCGTGAAGGCGGAGGATGGAACGCTTTCTGCCTTCGATCCCGAAAAGGACGGCGACAAATCCCGCGCCATCAGCCACATCCAGCTGCATCTGGCCCCCGTCACGCCTGCGCAGGCGGCAGAGCTGGTAAAGCGGGTGGAACATGTTCTGCAACAGGTCCATAGCGCCATTGCCGACTGGAAACCCATGCTGTCGCTGCTCGAAACCGCAGTGGATGAGCTCCGCGCCCATCAGGCGGGCCGCCGGAAGGCTGAGCGGGATGAGACCCTTGCCTTCCTTGAATGGCTGCGTCGCGACAACTTCACCTTTCTCGGCATGCGCGAATACATCTATTCGGGCAAGGGTCCCAAGGCGAAGGTCGAGCGCGGCAAGGGCCGCGGGCTCGGCATCCTCGCCGATCCGGATGTACTCGTGCTCCGTCAGGGCAAGGATGCGGTGACCACCACGCCGGAAATCCTGGAGTTCTTGCAGGGACCGGAATTCATCATCGTCACGAAAGCCAATGTAAAGTCGGTCGTCCACCGCAGGGCGTACATGGATTATGTCGGCATCAAGCGCTTCGATGAGGCGGGCAACGTGATCGGCGAATTGCGGGTGGTGGGCCTGTTCACATCCACGGCCTATACCGGATCGGCAGCCCAGATTCCCCTGCTGCGCCGCAAGGTCGAGAAGGTTATCGACCATTTCGGCTTCGATCCTGCCAGCCATTCTGGCCGATTGCTGGCCAACACGCTGGAATCCTATCCCCGCGATGACCTCTTCCAGATCGAACCGGGCCAGCTGGCCGGCTTCTGCGAACAGATCAACGATCTGTCGGATCGACCGCGGGTTCGGGTTCTGCCCCGAATCGACCATTTTGATCGCTTCGTCTCCGTGCTCGTTTACGTCCCGCGCGAGGAATATAATTCCGCCGTCCGCGAGCGCATCGGACACTATTTGAAGACCATCTATGACGGCCGTGTTTCTGCCTACTATCCGGCTTTCCCGGAAGGGGGCGTCGCGCGCGTGCACTTCATCATCGGCCGCAGCGGGGGAAAGACACCGCGTATTCCGCAGGGCAAACTGGAACAGGCCATTCGGGAGATTACGGCCCGATGGGCGGAGCGTTTCGAGTCTCTGGCCGGAGAGGATGCACCCCGCATTTCCGTCAGCCAGGCCTTCGAAGAGGCGTTTACGCCGGAGGAAACCGTCGCCGATCTCGAGCATATTGTGGCTTGCTTCACCGGTTCTCCGGTCAGCATCGCCTTCAAGCCTCGGCCGGACAGCCCGAAGCTTCTGACGTTGAGGCTGTTTCATGCCAAGACCGACCTGGCTCTGTCCAGGCGTGTTCCGCTGCTGGAACATCTGGGATTCAACGTCATCAGCGAACGAACATTCGATATCGATTGCAAGGGCTTGGATGGCAAGGAAGGGCGCGTGGTGCTCCACGTGATGGAGCTTGAGCCAAAAACAGGCGAACCGGTCGACCTGGAGCGCCACGGCGGGGCACTGACGGAAGCCTTTCTGGATGCCTTCCATGGTAGGATCGACAATGACACCTTCAATCGGCTGGTGCTCCTGGCAGGTCTGACCGCCCGACAGACAATGGTTCTTCGGGCGCTGGCCCGCTATCTCCGGCAGGCCGGGATTCCTTATTCGCAGGATTACATCGCTGAGACTCTGGCTAAATACCCGGCGATTGCTGATGCAACCTTCCGTCTGTTTCACGATCGTCTGGACCCGAAGCTGTCGGAAAAGAGCCGCGTCAAACGCACTGCGGACCATCTGGAAGAGATCGAAGCGGCGCTGGCCGCCGTACCGAGCCTCGACGAGGACCGTATTCTGCGCCGATACGTCAACCTGATCCAGGCGACCTTGCGAACCAACTATTTCCAACGCCGCGCCGATGGCACTCCGAACCCGATGCTGGCGTTCAAGCTCGACCCCCATCTCCTCGAGGGCCTTCCGGAACCACGGCCCTTCCGCGAAATCTTCGTCTATGGCGTCGAGGTCGAAGGGGTGCATCTTCGCTTCGGCAAGGTTGCTCGCGGCGGCTTGCGCTGGTCGGACCGCGCCCAGGACTACAGGACCGAAGTGCTTGGCCTGGTCAAGGCGCAGCAGGTAAAGAACTCGGTCATCGTCCCGGTGGGTGCGAAGGGCGGTTTTTTCCCGAAACAGTTGCCGGCGGGCGGCAGCCGCGACGAAATCTTCGCCGCGGGCACCAATGCCTACAAGACCTACATTCGTACGCTCTTGTCGATCACCGACAATATCGATGGTCAGGACGTTGTGCCGCCAAAGGATACGGTGCGGCTGGACGGTGACGACCCCTATTTCGTCGTTGCCGCCGACAAGGGGACCGCGACCTTCTCCGATACGGCGAATGCGCTGGCGCAGGAAGCCGGCTTCTGGCTTGACGATGCCTTTGCTTCGGGCGGCTCTGCCGGCTATGACCACAAGAAGATGGGCATTACCGCCCGCGGCGCCTGGGAGGCGGTGAAGCGACATTTCCGCGAGATGGATATCGATATCCAGACCACGCCGTTCACCGTGGCCGGCGTGGGTGACATGTCTGGCGACGTCTTTGGCAATGGCATGCTGCTCTCGCCGAAGATCCGGCTGGTCGCAGCCTTCGACCATCGCGACATCTTTATCGATCCCGACCCGGATATGGCCCGCACTTTTGCGGAACGGCAGCGGATGTTCAACTTGCCGCGCTCGAGCTGGCAGGATTTCAATCGCGCCGTTCTGTCCAAGGGGGCCATGATCGTCTCCCGTTCGGAAAAATCGGTCAAGCTGACCAATGAGGCAGCCGCGGCCATTGGCCTCGACAAGACCATCGCGACACCATTCGAGATCATGACCGCAATCTTGAAGAGCCAGGTCGATCTGCTTTGGTTTGGCGGTATCGGAACCTACATAAAGGGCCCCGGTGAAACCGATGCGGAAGTGGGCGACCGAGCCAATGATCCCATCCGCGTGCTCGGCACCGAAGTCCGGGCAAAAGTGATCGGCGAGGGTGCCAATCTGGGCGTCACGCAGAAGGGGCGTATTGCCTACTGCCTGTCAGGCGGGCGGTGCAACTCCGATGCGATCGACAATTCCGCCGGCGTCAATTCCTCTGACGTCGAGGTGAACATCAAAATCGCGCTGGCTTCGGCGATGCGCGATGAACGCCTGACGCGGCAAAAGCGCAACCAGCTTCTCGCCTCCATGACCGATGAGGTTGCGACCCTCGTTCTGAGGAACAATTACCTTCAATCGCTGGCAATTTCCCTGATCTCTCGAAAAGGAGTGGCCAACGGTCCTGAACTGGGGCGGCTGATGGATGTGCTCGAAGCTGCGGGCCAGCTGAATCGCAAGGTGGAAATGCTGCCGGACGACGCAACATTCGCCGAACGCTATGCCGTCCGCAAGCCTCTGACCCGACCCGAGATCGGCGTCTTGCTTTCCTATGCCAAGCTGGTGCTTTTCGATCAGCTGATCGCAAGCGAACTGCCGGATGATCCCATCTTCAATCCGGTTCTGACCCGGTATTTCCCCGCCAAAATGCAAAAGACCTATGCCCGGGACATTGCCGGACACAGGCTGCGCCGGGAGATCATCGCCACCTTGCTGGCCAATGAAGTGATAAACCGTGGCGGGCCGGGTTTTGTCGTCAATCTTGCCGAAAATGCCGGTGCTTCGCCGCCCGACGTGGTCCGTGCTGCCATGCTTGCCCGTGAAGGGTTCGATTTTGCCCGGCTCTGGAATGAGGCGGACAAGCTGGATGGTCAGGTTTCGGGTGAGGCACAGAACCGCTTCTATGCCGAAATCGGCGCCGTTTTCGCCGATCTGACACGACTGCTTCTGAAGAACGGCACCGCTGGCTTGACCATGCAGGAGGCGAGTTTGAAACTTGCTCAGGCGGTGAAGGCCCTGAAGCCCAGTTTGCGCGGCATCATGCCGGCAGATCTCTCGGTAGAAATTGCCGAAACGGAATCCGGCTTTGTGTCAGCGGGCATTCCACCCCAACTGGCCGCGGAAGTGGCAGAATTGCGGGCGCTCCTCATCATTCCGGAGATCATGCAGATTTGCGAACGGACCGGCGACAGTCTGGCTCGAGCCTCCGAGATTTACATGTCGGCTTCACAGCGGTTCCATATCGGGCGCCTCCTGTCTGCCGCAACGCATGTCACTGCCAATGACGCCTATGAAGCGATGGCGCTGACCAGAGCCCGTGACCAGATTGCTGCCGCCCGGCAGCGGATCGTGATCGGTGCGCTGGCAGGTCATCGCAAGGACAAGGCACCTCTGGATGCATGGCTGCAGGCCGACATAGGCCGGACAGCCCGGTTGTCCGCCGAACTCAAGGCCGTGAGTGACAGCGGCGAACCGTCCGTCGCCAAATTGACCGTAGCGGCCGGCTTGCTCGCCGACCTTGCTTTGACCTGAGCGAAATGACACAGTCCCCGCACCGGTTAAGCGATGCGGGGGCATGACGTGACGGATGCTACATACGGGGCAGGGGCGGTAAGCAAAGTGCCTCGACGGGGCATATGGGGCTGGATGCTGTTCGACTGGGCAGCCCAGCCCTTTTTTACCGTCGTAACCACCTTCATCTTCGGACCCTATTTTGTCGCTCGATTGACCAGTGATCCGATCGGGGCGCAGGCCATGTGGAGCAACATGGCAACGATTTCCTCGGTAATCATCGCGATCTTTTCTCCCGTTCTGGGCTCGATTGCCGATCAGTCAGGGGCGAGGAAGCCGTGGATTGCCGGATTTGCGCTGATCAAGATCCTGAGCCTCTGCGCCCTTTGGCAGGCAGCGCCGGGTTCACCGCTGGTGGTCCCGGTAATCGCCATGATCCTGGCGTCGATCGCTGCCGAATTCTCGATCGTTTTCAACGACTCGATGATGCCGCGCCTGGTTCCGAAGGAGGAAGTCGGCCGACTGTCCAACATTGCCTGGGGTCTCGGTTATCTGGGCGGTATGATCGTCCTGATTTTCGTCGTTGCCTTCCTGGCCGGGAGCCTCGAAACAGGAAAAACCCTGCTTGGCGGCGATCCGCTGTTCGGGCTGGACCCCAAGACGGGAGAGGATGCGCGCATAACCGGACCGATCTCGGCCGGATGGTATCTTCTTTTCATTCTGCCGATGTTTTTCTTTACCCCCGACGCGCAAAAGGGTCTTCCGATGCGGGCCGCCATTTCCCGTGGCGTCCTGGAGCTGAAGAAAACGCTCGGCGAGCTAAAGCACCGAAAGGGAATTTTACGCTTCTTGATCGCGCGAATGCTTTACCAGGACGGCGTCAATGGCCTGTTGATCCTTGGCGGCACGTTCGCTGCCGGAATGTTCGGTTGGGCGACGATGGAAATCGGGCTCTATGGCATCATGTTGAACGTCGTGGCAATCTTCGGCAACATGATAGCCGGCTGGCTGGATGCCCGTGTAGGATCGAAACGGGTGGTGATGGTGTGCCTTCTCCTGCTGATCGCCGCAACACTGGGCGTGATTTCGACCGGGCCAGGCTATACGCTCTTTGGGTTCCTTCCCCTCTCGATGGAGGATAACGGCGGCGTGTTCGGCACGGCAGCAGAAAAGGCCTATATTCTGTATGGGCTACTGATCGGAATTTCCTTCGGACCCGTGCAGGCCTCGTCCCGCTCCTACCTCGCGCGCAGCGTGACATTGAATGAGGCAGGGCGTTATTTCGGCATATATGCGCTCTCGGGTAGAGCAACCAGCTTCATGGCCACGCTCGCCTTTTCGCTCGTCACCTATGCAGCGGCTTCGGCCCGCATGGGCATGGCCACGTTGCTTTTCTTCCTCGTCGCCGGCCTTCTGGTCCTCATGACGACGCCCTATCCGGCGACCGCTTCGGACGACACGTGAAAAAGGCCGCTACCGCGGCCTTTTCCCGATTGAAACAGTCTCTTCTGCTCAATGCAGGAAATGACGCATGCCGGTGAAGACCATGGCGATGCCATGCTCGTCGGCGGTCCGGATGACCTCATCGTCCCGCATGGAACCGCCAGGCTGGATGACGGCCGTTGCGCCCGCTTCCACCATGGAAAGGAGGCTATCCGGAAAGGGAAGGAACGCTTCCGACGCGACGGCAGAACCAATGGTCAGGGGCTTTTCCAGTCCCATGAGCCGGGCGGCTTCCTCCGCCTTGATGCCGGCAATCCGTGCAGAATCAACGCGGCTCATCTGCCCGGCGCCGATACCGACGGTGGTTCCGTCTTTGGCATAGACGACCGCGTTCGACTTCACGTGCTTGGCCACCTTGAAAGCGAACTTCATGTCGACGATCTCGGCTTCGCTCGGCGGGCGCTTGGTAACGACGCGCAAATCGAGATCCTCCACAATGCCATTGTCCCGTGTCTGGACCAAAAGCCCACCGGCCACGGTCTTTGCCGAAAGCCCGCGCTCGCGGGGGTCGGGCAATCCGCCTGTGACAAGCAGCCGCAAATTCGGCTTGCGTGCAACGATGGCTGCCGCTTCCGCACTCGCTTCCGGCGCGATGATGACCTCTGTAAACAGCTTGATGATTTCCTCCGCAGCGTCCGCGTCGAGGATCTGGTTCAGCGCGATGATCCCGCCGAAAGCGGAGGTCGGGTCGCAGGCAAGTGCCCGGCGATAGGCATCGGCCAATGTGGAGCCGACCGCGACACCGCAAGGATTGGCGTGTTTGATGATGGCGCAGGCGGGACCGTTTTCCGGCAGGAAGCTGGACACCAGCTCGAAGGCGGCATCGGTATCGTTGATGTTATTGTAGGAGAGCTGCTTGCCTTGCAGCAGGGTAGCGGTCGCCACGCCTTTCCGGTTTTCCCCGGTAACATAGAAGCCGGCGCTTTGATGCGGGTTTTCTCCATAGCGCATCTTTTCCTTCAGGACGCCGCCGATGGTGCGATAGCGCGGAGTCTCGATATCGAGCGCGTCAGCGAACCAGTTCGAGATGGCTGCATCATAAGCTGCGGTACGAGCGAAGGCTTTTGCAGCCTGGCTTTTGCGGTAGTCGTACGAGGTGCAGCCATCGTCGAAGCGGAGGCTCTGCAGCAGCGCCGGATAATCGGAGGGGTCGGTCAGAACGGTGACATAGGCATGGTTCTTGGCGGCCGCACGCAACATTGCTGGGCCGCCGATATCGATGTTCTCGACCGTTGTCGGATAGTCCTCTCCTTTGGCGCGAACCTCTTCGAAAGGATAGAGATTGATCGCAAGGAGATCGATCGTCCCGATGCCATGTTCCCTCAGGGCAGCCTGATGCTCCTCGTCGTCCCGGATGGCCAGGAGCCCGCCATGCACCTTTGGATGCAGGGTCTTCACACGTCCGTCCATGATTTCCGGGAAGTCGGTGATCTCCGACACATCGGTGACTGGAATGCCCTCGGCCGCTATCGCCTTATGGGTGCCGCCGGTGGAAAGAAGCCGGATGCCCATTTCATGAAGCGATCGGGCAAGCTCGACGATGCCGGTCTTGTCCGACACCGAGAGAAGGGCTGTGCGGATCTTCACCTTATCCGGGGCGGGGATCTTTTTCGATGCAATGGCCATGGGTCTCTCCTGCCGCTAGCCGCTTTCAACGCTGGTCTGGCGTCGCCTAGCACACCGGGCGGAAAGAGGAAACCGGCCTATCGCTGCCGAAGGAGTTGCCAGTCGATTTCGGCACCCGCATTCAGCGGAAAATGGACTTCGAGCTGCTCGGACGCACGAATGCCGGAGGCGTCGGCAAAAAAGATATCTTCGGAAATCAACACTTCCTGTCCTTCGACAGAGAAAAGCCAGGCCTCCCCATCGGGAGCTTTCAGCAAGACGGAATCCCGGCTGGCCTGAATGAGGTCGATAGCGGGATGCACGTGAAAGCGGGCCACAGCCATGGCTGTCTCCTCCGGCCCAGGCACTGCGCCGTCGGGCCTTCGGAAAAAGTCGCGCCCACCCAGCCTGGTCCCGCTTTTCGACAGCCGCAAATGCCGATGGTGAACCAGCCCGAACAGGCCGGCATATCCATCATGGCTGAGACCCAGGCAATCGTCGCCGCTTTCGTTTTCCTCCCGCTGGACCCGAATATGATCGGGGTGCTCCGCCATCACCGGCCCGAGATAGGGCGAAGGCGAAAGACGTCCCGAGGACGTTTCGTTGAGAATGACGGTGGAATGTGCAGCGCTCGTCCGCGCCAGCTGTCGATAATGGTTGCTGGCAAAGCGCGGCGATCCGGCATTGATGATAAATCGGTTCTTCCCGGCCGACATTTCGAAGGACAAAAAGCCCGCATGGGCCGTGCGCGACGTTTCCAGATCGGACGCCATCCCGGAATCGACGATGACGACCGTTTGACCGGCCGTCATTCGCTGATAATGCATATGAGGGAGGGCTTTGAACGGTTGCCCGGCTGTTTCGTCATACCGGAGGACCGCCATCATCTCATTGGCGAGTGTTGCCGTCGCACCGTTGAAGAGCGCCAGGTCCCCACTTTGATGACGGAAAAACCGCAAGGCAGGATACATCCGGTCTATGCCCGATATCAGCCGTGCCGGCATATCGTGACCGAGATTCATATAGGTTTGTCTCAGCGGCAGCAGATCCAGCAACAGATCGAGCGTCGTGCGGGGATTGCGCGAGACATGTCCGCCATCGGGCAGAATCTGGCGCTCGATTTCGTCATCGAGCCGCGCGGAAGCCCGTCGGATCTGGGCCGCTCTGGAGGGAACCGCAAGCACCAGCATCGCAAGGGCAATGCGAATTCGAAACCGGGTTTCCGGGTCCACGCAGCTGGCGCACATATGCTCCAGATAGCGGCCCTGATAGGCCAGGCTTCTGCAGAAGCGGCGATAGAAAACGGTGTCCGCTCCGCTCAGCAAGACCGGGGAATGGCTGAGCCAGGCAATCACCCTCGAGGCGACGATTTCGGGTTCCCAAGCCAGCCCATCAATCACCCGCCCATGGGTCGACAGCCATTGATTGACAATAGAGCGTGCCGTGGTCGAAGCCTGCGGGGTCTTGATGGCACGGAGATGGCGTATCCAGCTGAAGGCGTGCAACCGAAGCGCAAAGGCACGGGTCGGCAGCTCCAGGAAGAAAGGGGAGGTACCATTCGTTTCCAGAAGCCGGCCCGCAAGAGGATACCGGCCCTCCAGAATTTCTTCTGCCACATAAGCATCGATCGGACGGAGATCCGTCGGCGCCACGATGAGACGGTCCGGCGTTCGCCCGGCACCGCGGAAATAACGCAATTGAAACAATGCCATGCGTCGACGGAACCGACGAGCTGCCTCCGTTAGATATGCCCGATAAAGTTGTCCGCCTGATAAGATCCGCATGCCGTCACAGTTGATTCCCGCCCCGGGACAATGCGCGGGGGCACCCACCATTTCAAGGCATGATTTGAATTTATCAATTGCGCCGCCGTATTTGGCTCCCTTATCGGCGCCGCAAAGCGACGGCATAGAAGCCATCCAGGCCACCGGCGACACCCTCGAGGTCGGCGAGCATCGCCGGCGTTGTACGGAATGCTCCATCGGGCGAGATTGCGTCCTCAAGTCCCGGCCATGCCGCAGGATCTACCGGTATGCGCTCCAGATCAGCCCTCTCCGCCAGCAGGTTCGACACCATATCCTCCCCTTCCAAGGGATCGAGCGAACAGTTGGAGAATACGATGGTACCTCCCGGGCGAACGAGATCGCAGGCGTGGCGGAGCATTCTTGCTTGAAGTTGTGCCAGCTTTTCTATGTCTGCGGGACCCTTGGTCCAAAGCACATCCGGATGGCGGCGGGTGGTGCCGGTGGAAGAGCAAGGCGCATCCAGCAAGACTGCGTCGAAGGGTTCATCAGGCTGGAAGTCCAGCATGTTCGCTTCGACCAGCGTAGCGTCGAGCTTCAATCGGTCGAGATTGGTCCGCAGTCGTTTGAGGCGGCTTGCCGATTGGTCGAGCGCCGTCACGATGGCCCCGGCCTGGACAAGCTGCGCGGTCTTTCCGCCAGGCGCTGCGCAGAGATCGGCGACGCGACGCCCTTTCAGATCGCCGAATATGGCAGCTGGCAGGGTGGCGGCAGCATCTTGAACCCACCATTCGCCCTGCTCGAAACCCGGCAGGAGCGGGACGGGATGATCGAAGGGTTTCAGGCGTATGCTACCGGTCGGAAGCACGACGCCACCCAGTGTGCTGGCCCACTGCTCCGGGTCGGATTTGACGGTAATGTCAATTGAAGCGGGCGTGAGCTGGGCCTCGGCAATCCGCTGGGCCTCGGTGGAACCATACACCTCTGACAATCTGTCGAAGAACCAGGCGGGTATGGACGGGACAGCCGCCATACGATCGAGGATCTGTTGCTTCTGACGGCCGAAACGACGCAGGATCGCATTGACCAGCCCGGCAAACCGCCGGTTTCTGGGGTCGGCATTGGCCTGTTCGACCGCAAGATCGACGGCAGAGTGATCCGGAATATCCAGATAAAGGATCTGGGCAGCGCCGATTGCAAGGACATGGTGCAATGCCCTTGCGCCTTCGGGCAGCGGATTTTCCAGCATCGCCGAGAGGGCGTCGTCGATCCGCGGCAGGTGTCGCAACGTCGCGTTGAGCATCGCGCGGACCAGCGCCCTGTCCTGTTCGGAGAGGGCTCGATAGGCGGGATTGCCGTTTTGGGCATCCAGCATACCGTCAAGAGACACTTTCCGATCGACCACTGCAGCAAGGATTTTTGCTGCCGCTGCCCGGGCTTCCAGTCCTGGTTTGGCGGAGGCACGGGGTGCAACCCGCTCTCCCTTCGCCTTTTCCCCTTTGGAGCTGGCAGGTCGACGGGAGGAGCGATGCTTATCTGTGGTCAAGACCAGGGTCCTTTGGGCTGCTGAGGATCACCGCGCCCCCATGCGGTATCGGGCACGGAGCGGGCTTTTCGGGTGGGATTAGCAGTCTGGGGCCGCGGCGTCGAGGCGCTTCCCATCTCCGAAGCCAGGCGCTCCAGCGCAGCTATGCGGTTTTCCGTATCCGGATGCGTGGAGAAGAGATTGTCCATCCGTTCACCGGAGAGCGGATTGATGATGAACATATGCGCGGTGGCGGGGTTCCGCTCCGCATCGGCATTGGGATAATGCTCCTTCCCCCGCGCGATTTTGCCCAGCGCAGAAGCCAGCCACAGCGGATTGCCGCAGATTTCCGCGCCCCGACGGTCGGCAGAATATTCCCGCGTGCGGCTGATCGCCATCTGCACCACCATGGCAGCAAGCGGGGCCACGATGACGGCCACCAGCACTCCAAGCCCGCCAAGCGGACTGCGGTTCTCGCCATCGCGGCTGCCGCCGAACAGGAACGCGAAATTGCCCAGCATGGAAATCGCCCCTGCCAGCGTGGCAGTGATGGTCATCGTCAGCGTATCGCGGTTCTGGATATGGGCCAGCTCATGGGCCATCACGCCAGCGACTTCTTCCGGTTTCAGCATTTGAAGCAATCCGGTTGATGCGGCAACAGCCGCGTTTTGCGGGTTTCGCCCGGTTGCGAAGGCATTCGGCTGCGGACTGTCATAGAGAAAGACCTTGGGCATCGGAAGGCCGGCATTCTGCGAGAGATCCCGGATCATCTGGAAAAATTCCGGCGCATTTTCCTCATTGATTTCCCGGGCGCCATAGGTCGACAAAACCATACGGTCGGAATTCCACCACGAAAAGAAATTCATGCCGGCGGCAAAGAGAAGCGCAATCATCATGCCGCTCTGGCCGCCGATCAGATAGCCTACCCCCATGAACAGCGCCGTCATGAAGGCCAACAGCATCGCGGTACGCACGAGGTTCATCGAACGAAGCTCCTTTTGCCCAGACCATCTCTTTCCTGGCCATGCTTTACCCTATAAACTGGGGGACGGTAACGCAGATTTCAACAAAGAGCAGGTCCATGTCTTCCGCAGGAAATGACAACAACCCGACCGCCATTCCCCATCCGGCCCCGGAAACGCCGAAGGAGCTGCCCGCGGCCGCCCATCGGGCACTTGAGGAGGCAGCTGCCCGCAGGGCTGCAGAATTGGCCGCTGCTCCTCCTACCGAATATGGCGGGCGCGGCGGTGCGGATCCGTCCCGTTTCGGCGACTGGGAGATCAATGGCCGCGCCATCGATTTTTGAGCAGGCAACCACAACCATACCGGTTATTTAGTATGTAGACACGCGATCCGAGTTTTCTATGCTTGCTCCCGGGAACCTCGGAGGGCGCCATGAACCGCATCGCAAAACTTCTGCTAGCTTTACTTGTATCCGGTAATGGAGCACTCGCTGGTGATGTTCCACGTGGAACGCCATGGACGGAAAAAAGCCCTGCGGTTCTCCCGGTGCGGCTGACCTGCAAATCGGCCAGCACTTGCTATGACGCAGTGGTTCTTTGGTGCGGTGGCTATTACGGCGCCGATCGCGATCAGGACGGCATTCCCTGTGAAACGGTCTGCTCCAGCCGCGCGGAAGTTCAGGCAATAGAGGCCGAGATTGGTTGCGATCTGTAATCGGCAAGAGCAGTGGGCCCAGGCAAAGTTCCGGGGGCACTTCCCTCGAAGAAAAGAACGGGCGCCGAAGCGCCCGTTCTGCTTTTTAACCCTTGTTCTGCCGGTTGGCGATCAGGTCATCGACCACGGCCGGATCGGCAAGGGTCGAAGTATCACCGAGCGAGCCGAAATCGTCTTCGGCGATCTTGCGCAGGATGCGGCGCATGATCTTGCCGGAGCGGGTCTTCGGCAGGCCGGGCGCGAACTGGATCTTGTCCGGCGAGGCAATCGGTCCGATTTCGGTGCGAACATGCTTTACCAGTTCCTGACGGAGCGCATCGGTCGGCTCGTGACCCTCCATCAGGGTGACGTAACAATAGATCCCCTGACCCTTGATCGCATGCGGATAGCCGACAACGGCGGCTTCCGAGACGAGATGGTGGGAGACGAGCGCCGATTCCACTTCGGCCGTGCCGAGGCGGTGGCCGGAGACGTTCAGAACGTCATCCACGCGGCCGGTGATCCAGTAATAGCCGTCCTCATCCCGGCGGCAGCCGTCACCGGTGAAGTACTTGCCCTTGTAGGTGGAGAAATAGGTCTGCACGAAACGATCGTGATCGCCATAGACCGAGCGGGCCTGACCCGGCCAGCTGTCGGTGATGCAGAGATTACCGTCGGTCGCACCTTCGAGCACATTGCCTTCATTGTCCACCAGCTCCGGCTTGATGCCGAAGAAGGGACGGGTGGCCGAGCCGGGCTTGAGGTCGGTCGCGCCGGGCAGCGGCGTGATCATGATACCGCCCGTTTCCGTCTGCCACCAGGTATCGACCACGGGGCACTTCTGCTCGCCGACCACGTTATAGTACCACTCCCAGGCTTCGGGATTGATCGGCTCGCCGACCGAACCCAGTAGGCGAAGCGTGGAACGCGAGGAGCGCTTGACGAATTCGTCGCCGGCACCCATCAGCGACCGGATGGCGGTGGGAGCGGTGTAGAAGATATTGACCTTGTGCTTGTCGATCACTTCCCAGAAGCGACCCTGATCCGGGAAGGTCGGTATGCCTTCGAACATGACCGTGGTCGCGCAGTTCGCCAGCGGCCCATAGACGATGTAGGAGTGGCCGGTAACCCAGCCGACATCCGCCGTGCACCAGTAGACATCGCCCTGATGATAGTCGAAGACATATTCATGGGTCATCGAGGCATAGACGAGATAGCCGCCGGTCGTATGCATCACGCCCTTGGGCTTGCCGGTCGAACCGGACGTGTAGAGGATGAACAGCGGATCCTCGGCCTTCATCTTCACCGGCTCGCAATGCGGCTTCACGGTCGCCATTTCCTGGTGGTACCAATGGTCGCGGCCCGGTGCCCAGCCGATCTTGCCGCCCGTGCGGCGCACGACCAGAACATTATGTACGATCACATATTGCTTGGCGGCGAGATCGATCGCGATATCGGTGTTTTCCTTGAGCGGCACAGGCTTGCCGCCGCGCACGCCTTCGTCGCAGGTGATGACAAAGGTCGACTCGCAGTCAACGATGCGTCCGGCCAGCGCTTCCGGCGAGAAGCCGCCGAAGACGATGGAATGGATCGCGCCGATGCGGGCGCAGGCGAGCATGGCATAGGCGGCTTCCGGGATCATCGGCATGTAGATGGTGACGCGGTCACCCTTCTTCACGCCCATCTTTTTCAGCACGTTGGCCAGCCGGCAGACATGCTCGTAGAGCTCGTTATAGGTGATCTTCTTGTCGATATAGGGGTTGTCCCCCTCCCAGATGATGGCGGTCTGGTTGCCGTGGGTCTTCAGGTGACGGTCGATGCAGTTGTAGGAGACGTTGGTCAGCCCATCCTCGAACCACTTGATCTGGGCCTTGCCCTTGAAAGAAGTGTTCTTCACCTTCGTATAGGGCTTGAACCAGTCGATGCGCTTGCCATGCTTGCCCCAGAATTTTTCCGGGTCGTCGATGCTTTCCTCGTACCACTTGAGGTACTTTTCATTATCAATCAGGGCTTGGGCTTTGGCCGACTTCAGGACCGGATACGTCTTCGACGCCATGAACTCCTCCTCTTGGCACAGCAGGCGACCGGGCTCCATTCCTGATGGGCTCACCCCCCGGTTCGCATTTGTCGAGCGGACCATATCACGATGCACCGCCCTCGCAATTAGACAAAGGTCACCGGCTGGGGAATAACGAATGGCCGAAAACCCGCCGACGTTATGCATGCATTGCATTGCTCAAACAATTGCAATTTGACCCGTTTGCGTTTATAAGCCTCCGCATTTCCCGGAAATCAGTGTGGTGACACCACGGCCCGCGGCCCCGGCGCGGACGGACAGAAGGACTATATCCATGGCTCAACAGTTGCTCATGCCGAAGGCGACCGCCATCTGGCTGGTCGACAACACGGCGCTGTCGTTTGACCAGATCGCGCAGTTCTGCAGGCTTCACCCGCTGGAAGTAAAGGCCATCGCCGATGGCGAAGCCGCGCAGGGCATCAAGGGCCTGGACCCCATTTCCACCGGTCAGCTTTCGCGCGATGAAATCGCCCGCGGCGAAGCCAATCCGGACCACAAGCTGAAACTCTCCGAGCCGAAGGTCCGCGTACCGGAATCCAAGCGCAAGGGCCCCCGCTACACGCCCGTATCCAAGCGTCAGGATCGTCCGAATGCCATTCTCTGGCTGGTGCGCAACCATCCCGAACTGAAGGATGCCCAGATTTCCCGTCTCGTCGGCACCACCAAGTCGACGATCGAGCAGATCCGTGACCGCAGCCACTGGAACTCGGCCAATCTGACCGCCATGGACCCGGTGACGCTCGGCCTCTGCAGCCAGATCGATCTGGACATGGAAGTGGAAAAGGCCGCCAAGAGCCGTCCGCTGCCGACCGCTGCCGAGCTCGGCGCGACCCTGCAGCCGGCCTACGAGACCGAGAAGGGCGGCTTCGACTACAGCCAGGACGAGGAAAAGGAAATCGACGCCGATGCGGTTTTCGCCAAGCTGAAGTCGCTGAAGTCGGACCGTCCCGTGGAAGACGAAGAAGACGATCTCTACTGAGATCGCCTGACGGGAAGACATCAAAAAACCCCGCTTCGGCGGGGTTTTTCTTTGGCTAGCGAGTACGGGCAGGGTATCGGCGATCAGCCGTGCCCGTGGGCCTTCAGATGGCCGGTGATCTCGTCGAGGATCGCGGGATCGTCGATGGTGGCGGGCATTTTCCACGGCAGGCCATCGGCGATCTTCTGCATGGTGCCGCGAAGGATCTTGCCGGAACGGGTCTTCGGCAGGCGATCGACGATCATGACCGTCTTGAAGGCGGCCACCGGGCCGATCTCGTCGCGCACCAGATTGACGATCTCCTTCTTGATCAGCGCCGCATCGCGCGTCACCTTGTTCTTCAGCACCAGGAAGCCGCAGGGGATCTGGCCCTTCAGCTCGTCGGCGATGCCGATGACAGCGCATTCCGCCACATCGGGATGCATGGCGCAGACTTCTTCCATGGCACCTGTCGACAGGCGATGGCCGGCGCAGTTGATAATGTCATCTGTGCGCGCCATGATGAAGAGATAGCCGTCCTTGTCCATGTAGCCGGCATCGGCGGTCTTGTAGTAGCCGGGAAACTCCTCGAGGCAGGAGGAGCGGAAGCGCTCGTCCGCATTCCAGAAGGAGACGAGGCAACCGGGCGGCAGCGGCAGCTTTACCACGACATTGCCGAGCGTATCGGGACCGACCGGATGGCCCTCGTCATCCAGTACCTCGATCTTGTAGCCGGGAACGGTGACCGATGGGGAGCCATATTTCACCGGGAGCTGGCCGAGACCGACGGGATTGCAGGCCATGGGCCAGCCGGTTTCCGTCTGCCACCAGTGATCGATAACCGGGACATTGAGCATCTTCTCGGCCCATTTGATCGTTTCCGGATCGGCCCGTTCACCGGCGAGAAAGAGCGTGCGGAAACGCGAGAGATCGTATTTGGCCACGTACTCGCCATCTGGATCGTCCCGGCGAATGGCTCGGAAGGCAGTCGGTGCGGTGAAAAGCGCCTTGACGTCGTGTTCGGAGACCACCCGCCAGAAGGTACCGGCATCAGGCGTGCCGACCGGCTTGCCTTCGAAGATGATCGTCGTATTGCCGGTCAAAAGCGGGCCATACACGATGTAGGAATGGCCGACCACCCAGCCGATGTCGGAAGCAGCCCAGAAGACCTCGCCGGGATTGACGCCATAGAGGTTCTTCATCGACCAGGCGAGTGCGACCATGTGGCCGCCATTGTCTCGCACGACGCCCTTCGGCTGGCCCGTCGTGCCCGAGGTATAGAGCACATAGAGGGGATCGGTGGCCTTGACCGGCACGCAAGGCACGCGCATGCCCTTCTGGCGCTCGGCCTCGACGGCCGTTTCGAAATCCACGTCGCGGCCGGCGTGGAGGGGCGCATGCAGCTGGTCGCGCTGGTAGATCAGACAATGCTCCGGCTTGTGTACCGCCATGTCGACTGCATGGTCGAGCAGCGGCTTGTAGGCAACGGTGCGGCCGGGCTCCAGGCCGCAGCTTGCGGAAATGACGAGCTTTGCCGCGCAATCATCGATGCGGGTTGCCAGTTCATGTGCGGCAAAGCCGCCGAACACGACGGAATGGATCGCGCCAAGGCGGGCGCAGGCGAGCATCGAAAACACCGCCTGCGGGATCATCGGCATGTAGATGATGACGCGGTCACCCTTGCCGATGCCGAGCGCGGCAATCGCAGCGGCAACCGCCTCTACCTCGCGCAGAACCTCCGCATAAGTAAAGGACTGTTTGGCGCCGGTCATGGGGCTGTCGTAGATAACGGCCTTCTGATCGCCGCGTCCGGCTTCCACATGGCGATCCAGACAGTTGTAGCAGGTATTGGTTTCGCCATCGGGGAACCAGCGTCCATAGACGCCGGAGGCCGCATCGAAGACCACCTCCGGCGGGCGGGTCCAGTGAATCGCCTGCGCCTGTGCCTTCCAGTAGGCCTCGGGATCGGCACTCCATGCGCTGTAGGTCTGGTTGTAAAGGCTGTCCATATGTTCCTCCCGGTTCCTCGACCCGAATGCTCAGGCAGGGGCTGCCCCCCGCGAAATCGGCGCGAATTTAGGGGCGAAACGGAGGCAAGGGAAAGCCATACTAAAGCAGGGGAGGAGGCCAGGACCGGGGGAAAGCTCCTACCTTTCAGCCTTTTTGGCCGCAATTGGAGGGCTCGTTCCCCTCTTTTCAGCGGGCGCCGAAGATTGCAGATCCCACCCGAACGCTGGTTGCACCGAAGGCAATGGCCGTTTCATAATCGCCAGACATGCCCATCGAGAGCTTGTCGAGACCCGCTTCCTTTGCGAGTCTGGCAAGCAGGGCGAAATGCGGCCCTGGGTTTTCCTCCGCCGGGGGGATGCACATGAAGCCGATGACGTTGAGGCCAAGTTCGTTCTTGCAGAATCCGGCAAAGGAAACCGCCTCTTCCGGTGGGATGCCGGCTTTCTGCGGCTCAAGACCGGTATTCACCTGCACATAGACGGGCAGAGGGCGCGCTTGCGCCTTCATTTCCGCTGCCAGCGCCCGGGCAATCTTTTCGCGATCGACGGTTTCGATGACATCGAAGAGGGCGACCGCATCGGCCGCCTTGTTGGACTGCAGCGGCCCGATCAGATGAAGTTCGATATCGGCCTGCTCGGCCTTGAGCTCGGGCCATTTGCCCTGGCTTTCCTGCACCCGATTTTCCCCGAAAACACGCTGGCCTGCAGCAATCACCGGGCGGATTTCTTCCGCACCGAAGGTCTTCGACACGGCCACAAGCCTTGCCGATCCGCTTGCCCTGCCGGCAGCCTTTTCTGCTGCCGCAATTTTCGCCCTGACTTCGCTGAGCCGCGCCTCGATCGTCATGCCATGCCTCGCTGGTGAATGCTTTGCATCATCTCTATGGGCTTGAGTAAACCTGAGCGGTGCAGATGCCAAGCCTCGCTATGCCCGGCGAGGCGGCAAACTTTGCCGCAGCAGGGCTGGAAAACTTGACGCTCGGGCGGTTTCGTGGTGAAGGTCAGCCCCAATTCATCCCTGATTTTCTGGAATTTTCTCGACATGGCCAACGAACGTTACAATCCGCGCGACGCCGAGCCCCGCTGGCAGGCGAAATGGAACGAAGACAAGGTTTTCGAAACCCGCAACGACGATCCGCGCGAGAAATATTACGTCCTCGAGATGTTCCCCTACCCATCTGGCCGCATCCATATGGGCCATGTGCGCAACTATGCGATGGGGGACGTGGTAGCCCGCTACAAGCGCGCCCGCGGCTATAACGTGCTGCACCCGATGGGCTGGGACGCGTTCGGCATGCCCGCCGAAAACGCGGCCATGAAGAACAAGGTTCATCCCAAGGCCTGGACCTATGAGAACATTGCCACCATGCGCGGCCAGCTGAAAAGCATGGGCCTGTCGCTCGACTGGTCGCGCGAATTCGCCACTTGCGATGTCGATTACTACCATCGCCAGCAGCATCTCTTCCTCGACTTTCTCGAGAAGGGTCTGGTCTACCGGAAGAACTCCAAGGTCAACTGGGACCCGGAGGACATGACGGTTCTGGCCAATGAGCAGGTGATCGACGGCCGCGGCTGGCGCTCCGGGGCGCTGGTGGAACAGCGCGAGCTGACCCAGTGGTTCTTCAAGATCACCGATTTCAGCCAGGATCTGCTTGATTCACTGGAAACGCTTGACCAGTGGCCCGAAAAGGTCCGGCTGATGCAGAAGAACTGGATCGGTCGCTCCGAAGGCATGACCATCCGCTGGGACGTGGTGGCAGGCGATGCCGCCAAAGACCATGACGAGGTGACGGTCTATACGACCCGCCCGGATACGCTTTACGGCGCCTCCTTCCTGGCGATTGCCGCAGATCATCCGCTCGCCAAGACGGTTTCCGAGGCAAACGAGGCCGTTCGCCAGTTCTGCGACGAGTGCCGTCGCGCCGGCACCTCTCTCGCCGCGCTCGAAACTGCCGAGAAGAAGGGCATCGACACCGGCGTGAAGGTGCGCCATCCGCTCGATCCCGCTTGGGAGCTGCCGGTCTATGTCGCCAATTTCGTGCTGATGGATTACGGCACCGGCGCCATCTTCGGCTGCCCTTCCGGAGACCAGCGAGACCTCGATTTCGCCCGCAAATACGACCTGCCGGTCGTCCCGGTCGTCATGCCGCGCGATGGCGATGCGTCGACCTTCGCGGTTGGTGACGTCGCCTATGACGGCGACGGGGTGATGATCAATTCGCGCGAGCTCAACGGGCTATCGACCGAAGAAGCCTTTGAGGTTGTCGCCAGCCGCATTTCCGGGCAGATTCTGCGCGGCGCTCCGCAGGGCGAGCGGAAGGTGAATTTCCGGCTGCGCGACTGGGGGATTTCCCGCCAGCGTTACTGGGGCTGCCCGATCCCGGTCATTCATTGCGAGGTCTGCGGCGTGGTGCCGGTTCCGAAGAAGGACCTGCCGGTGAAGCTTCCCGATGACATCGATTTTGACAAGCCCGGCAATCCGCTTGATCGTCACGCCACGTGGCGGCATGTGGCCTGCCCCTGCTGCGGCAAGGATGCCCGGCGCGAAACCGACACCATGGACACCTTCGTCGATTCCAGCTGGTATTTTGCGCGCTTCACCGCACCCTGGGAAAAGAACCCGACCGATCCGGATGCGGCAAACAGCTGGCTGCCGGTCGACCAGTATATCGGCGGCATCGAGCATGCGATCCTGCACCTACTCTATTCCCGCTTCTTCACCCGCGCCATGCAGGCAACCGGCCATCTGGACCTGAAGGAGCCCTTCAAGGGCCTGTTCACCCAGGGCATGGTGGTGCATGAAACTTACAGCCGCGGCGAGGGCCTCACGCGCGAATGGGTTTCCCCGGCGGAACTCCGCATCGAGGAAACCGACGGAAAGCGTCGCGCCTTCCATCTGGAATCCGGCGAAGAAGTAAAGATCGGCTCGATCGAGAAGATGTCGAAGTCGAAAAAGAACGTGGTCGATCCCGATGATATCATCGCCTCCTACGGTGCTGATACGGCCCGCTTCTTCGTGCTTTCGGACAGCCCTCCGGATCGCGATGTCATCTGGTCGGAAGCAGGCGTTGAAGGCGCCCACCGCTTCGTCCAGCGCGTGTGGCGTCTGATCTCGGAAGCAGCCCCTGCCCTGACGGCGGTACCGGCCGCTGCGGGAACCGAAGGCGAGGCGCTGGCCGTCTCCCAGGCCGCTCACAGGACCCTGAAGGCCGTTCAGGGTGACTATGACAAGCTGGCCTTCAACAAGGCCGTCGCGCGGATCTACGAATTGGTCAATGCCTTGGCAGCTCCGCTGACGACAGCCGCCGGCGGCCAGGCAAGTGCCGCCTTGTCGAGCGCCCTTCGGGACGCAGCCATGATCCTGGTTCAGTTGATCGCGCCGATGACGCCCCATCTGGCCGAAGAGTGCTGGCGAGTTCTGGGGAAATCGGGGATGGTAGCCACGGCTGGATGGCCGTCCTTCGATGAGAAGCTCGTGGCCGAGAACGAAATTGTTCTTCCCGTACAGATCAATGGCAAGAAAAGGGCTGAATTGACAATCGCGCGTGATGCGGATCAGAATGCGGTGACAGCCGCCGTTCTGGCTCTTGCACCGGTCCAGCAGGCACTGGACGGGAAGGCCCCGAAGAAAGTCATCGTCGTTCCTCAGAGGATCGTAAACATTGTCGTTTAATGAAAACAAGACCGTGCGGCGCTATGCGCTCGTGGCCTTCGCTCTGTTGGGCGCAGGCTTTCTTTCTGCGTGCCAGGTGCGCCCTCTATACGACAGCGAGGGCCAGACTGCCGCGAAACTTGCGTCGATTTCCTTTTCCGAAGCCACGTCCCGTGTCGAACAGGAAGTTCGCAACCGCTTGATATTCCTGACGTCGGGCGGGGCAGGGGAGCCGGAAAAAGCCGATTATAGCGTCGACTTGGCCGTGACCAGCAGCGTGGCCAAACTGTTGCTGATCAACTCTTCAGATACAGCGCGGGCAGCGAAGGTCACTGTATCTGCAACCTACAGCGTCATCCGCGAAAGCGACCGTCAGGTCCTGAAGTCCGGGCGCCGTTCTGCCGTCGCTCTGGTGGACTACTCCATACAGGAATTTGCCAACAAGAGGGCTGTCCGCGACGCCGAGGACCGCGCAAGCCGCGAACTGGCAGAACTGATAAGGGCTGATGTCGCCACTGCGCTGTCCCGTTGAGCCATGGTCGAAGTCAAGAATCATGAGTTTGAGGGGCTTCTTCGAAAGAAGCCCCTTGGCTGTCGTATCTTCGTTATATTTGGCCCAGACCGCGGCCTTGTATCGGAAAGAGCGGCTGAACTAGCCGCCTTGTCCGGGGTGGATTTGAGCGATCCCTTCTCCCTTATCAAGCTCGATGCGGCAGACCTATCCACCCAACCCGGCCGAATCGTTGAGGAAATGCAGTCGCTTGGACTGTTTGGTGGAAGTCGCCTCGTCTGGATTAAAGGGGCGATGAACGAAAAACCGCTCGTAGAGGCGTTGCAGATCCTGTCGAATGACCCGCCCGGGGATAGCATGCTCCTTGTAGAAGCAGGCGACCTGAAGAAAGGGACAGGCACGCGCAAGATTGCCGATGCCAGCCCGCGCATCGCGAGTATCGCTTGTTACGCCGACGATCTGCGCGCCCTGAATGGTCTGGTCGATAGCGAACTGGCGGAGAGCGGCCTGCGCCTGACACCCGACGCGCGTGAACTGCTCGTGTCCAGCCTCGGCGGCGATCGAATAGCGTCGCGCAATGAAATCCGCAAACTCTCCCTCTATTGCAGGGGAATGCAGGTTATCGAGGAACAGCATGTCCGCGATATCATCGGCGATGCCAGCGCCATATCTGCCGATGAAGCCATAGATGCGGTTCTCAGCGGCGACCGGGATCAGTTTCTCCATGCGGCGGAAAAAATCTCTCAGTCGAAAACCCCCATTTTTCTGGTGCTTCAGGGATGCTTGAGGCAATTTCAGCTTTTGGACCAGATGCGGGCAGAGATGGAAGAAAAGAAGCTTCAGCCCGCACAAGTCATGCAGACGCTCGGCCGCTCCATCCACTTCAAACGAAAGCCGATTCTGGAGAGAGCGCTTCGAAACTGGACCGCTCAGGCCCTGCAAAGAGAGATGAACAGGTTGCAGATGGCGGTTTTGCAAACGCGCCAGCGACAGGCTTTGGAAGAGAGCATTGCCTTGCAGCTGCTTCTATCGATCACATTGCAATCGGCCCGCACCGCAGTGCGATCATAACGCCACCGAATCGTTCAGCGACGCTCCAGCAACCGGCAGATATCTTCAAGCTGCTCAAGCGTACGATACCCGATCTTGATGCTGCCAGCCTGCCCTTTATGCACAATGGTGACCTCCAAACCCAAAGCATCGCTCAGGCTTCGCTCAAGAGCCAGCGTGTCTGAGTCCTTTTCGGTTCGCCCCGCCTTGGCGGACGCGGAGGTCAAGCCCTTGATATCATTCTGCGCTAGCTTTTCCGCGTCTCGGACAGAAAGTCCCTTCGTGACGATGGTCCGGGCCAGGCCTGCAGGATCCGAAGTCGACACCAAGGCACGCGCGTGCCCGGCGGAGAGCGAACCATCAGCCAGCATGTCTTTCACGGGATCCGGCAGCTTGAGGAGCCGCAGGCTGTTCGCCACATGGCTTCTGCTCTTGCCAATAATCTCACCCAAATCGTTCTGGGTATAACCATGATCCGAGATAAGCTGCTCGTAGCCCAGAGCTTCTTCAAGCGGATTCAGATCAGCTCGCTGAACGTTCTCCACAATGGCGATTTCGAGCGCCGTGCGGTCGTCAACGTCCCGCACAATGACGGGTACCTCGGTGAAGCCTGCGAGCTGGGCAGCGCGCCAGCGCCGTTCGCCGGCGATGATTTCATACTGGTTCGCCGATAGGGTGCGAACGACGACGGGTTGAACGATGCCGTGTTGGCGAACCGATGAGGCCAGATCCTGCAGTTCGGCCTCATCAAAATACCGGCGAGGATTGCGCGGGTTACGCGCAATATATTCGATAGGAACGAGACGATCAGGATTGATCCCGCTTTGCGGGGTCTCCGCCTGAATAGGCTGGTCCATCTCCCCGATCAGGGCCGCCAGACCACGCCCCAGCCTGCGCTTAGACAGATCGTCGTTCATTGTTTACTCCACAATATCAACAGTTTAAGCGGCTTTTCTCTGCCGTTCTCTCTGGATCACTTCAGAAGCAAGCTGCAAATAGGCCTGACTACCGGCGCACTTCAGATCGTAAAGTATTGCTGGCTTTCCATAGGAAGGCGCTTCCGACACCCGCACATTTCGGGGGATCAGCGTATGGTACACCTTGTCCCCCAGATGGCTACGCACATCACTGACGACCTGCTGTGCCAGGTTGTTTCGGGAGTCGAACATCGTCAGCACGATACCCTGAATATCCAGGGTCGGATTGACGGTTCGTCTGACTTGATTGACCGTTTCGAGCAGCTGACTCAGCCCCTCAAGTGCAAAAAACTCACATTGCAAGGGGACAAGAACGGAATGCGCCGCCGCCATTGCATTCATGGTCAGCAAATTGAAGGACGGGGGGCAATCCACCAATATGTAATTGAAGCTCTGCGCCTCATCTCCCTGCAGCGCGCGCTTCAGGCGGAACACACGATCTGGCTGGCTGGCAATTTCCATTTCCAGGCCGAGCAGATCCATGGTGGACGGAATGATGAAGAGATTCGGAACCGCCGTCTGAACTGCAGTTTCCCCGACAGTCGACGCGCCGATCAACACGTCATAGGACGAATGAACACGGTTCTTGCGATCAATTCCCAGCCCGGTGCTCGCGTTACCCTGCGGATCGAGATCGATGATCAGAACTCGTTCACCGATAGCAGCAAGAGCGGTCGCCAGATTGATGGCTGTCGTGGTCTTGCCAACCCCACCTTTCTGATTTGCGATCGTGATTATCCGGTTTTTTTCGGTGCGCATAAATTCACCTGAGTTCCGTTCAGAGGGATCGAAGCGAGCGAAGTTCCATAATAACAGAATCTGCCTCGACCTTGCTCTCATGTTTTACCAGATCGAAAGACCATCGGCCACGCGCTTTGTTGATTTCATTTTGGTAATCCCGGCCTTTGTGAAAAAAGCAGGTCGTCTGTTCACTTCGCTGCACCCAGGGCAGAGATAGAGCGCACAGCGTATCAAGATCAGCGATCGCCCTTGCGCTTATCGCATCGACAGCCGGGATATCTTCATAGACCTCTTCGATACGTTTCGCGTGGATGGTGGCGCGCGCACCAGTTTCTCTTATCGCTTGCCGGAGAAAGGCAGCTTTCTTCTGGTTACTCTCGATAAGATGCACCCATCCATCTTCGAGCTCGGCAAGCAGAATTCCTGTAATGATGCCAGGAAATCCTCCCCCGCTCCCCAAATCAGCCCAGACCTTTGGGCCTGCGGAGAGCTGATAGATTTGGGCACTATCGGCTATATGCCGGTCCCAGAACTGTTGCTTGGTAGAGGGCGCCACAAGGTTCATTGTCCTGGCCCATTTGAGAAATAGCTTCTCGAATTGCTCTAGTCTTTCCTGTGTTTCACGTGAAACACGCTGCCCGTTTAGTTGCATGCTAAGAGACTCGTCTGAATTGAATCACGCCGCATCGGCATGGCGGCGCAAGAGTGCGAGAAGGAGCGTCAGCGCGGCAGGTGTCATCCCGTCAATTTTCGAAGCTTGGGCCAAGTCCACCGGACGATTCTTTTCCAGCTTCATCTTGAGCTCGTTCGAAAGACCGGCGATGTCACGATACTCGAAATCCGATGGAATCAGGACTGCCTCATCGCGCTTGACCTGTTGGATGTCATGTTCCTGCCGTTGTAGATAGACGGCATAGCCTGATTCAATCTCGAGAGCCTCAAGAATATGGGGGGACAGGTGTTTAAGCCAAGGCCAAATTTCTTGTAGCGCCGCACGGGAGCATTGCGGATGCGCGAGCAGATCATAGGCGGATCGTCGTTGACCATCGAGATTCAGTTGCAAACCATTCTTGCGTGCCGAATTGGGCGTTATGGTTTCCTGCTGTAACTCTTGGCGGGCGCGGTCCATCTCGGTCTGAAATTCCGTGAACCGTTTGATACGATCGCGGGACACACATCCGAGCTCTATAGCCAGCGGCGTCAGGCGCTGGTCTGCATTGTCGGCACGTAGCGTCAGGCGATATTCTGCGCGAGAGGTGAACATCCGGTACGGTTCCATGATGCCTCGGCTGGTCAGATCATCAATCATCACACCGATGTAGGAATTCGTCCGGCTGAAAACTAAGGGTGCCTTATCGGAGGCAAAAAGCGCCGCATTCAATCCCGCGACAAGGCCTTGGGCGGCGGCCTCCTCGTAACCGGTTGTTCCGTTGATCTGACCAGCGAGAAATAGTCCTTTTGCCTTTTTAACCGCCAATGTCTTGTCAAGCTCGCGCGGATCGACATGATCATATTCGATGGCATAACCAGGCTGCAGGATCTTGGCTTCTTCCAGACCCGGGATGGTGTGAATAAAAGCTTCCTGAACAGAAGCCGGCAGGGATGTCGAAATACCATTGGGGTAAACCGTCGGATCGTCCAGACCTTCCGGCTCAAGGAAAACCTGATGCCCATCTCGTTCGCCGAAGCGTACAATTTTGTCCTCGATTGAAGGACAATAGCGGGGCCCCACGCCCTCGATCTGGCCGGAATACATCGCGGAGAATTTCAAATTGTCCGAGATGATGCGGTGGGTTGCAGACGTCGTTCGGGTGATTCCACACTGCACCTGCGGTACGGTTATTTTGTCCGTCAGGAATGAAAACGGAACAGGATCCTCATCGGCGTCCTGCATCTCCAAGTACGCCCATCGAATGCTGTCCCGATGGAGGCGTGCCGGTGTGCCCGTCTTCAGCCGTCCTAGACGCAGTCCCAGCCTCGCCAAGCTGGACGAGAGGCCGATAGAAGGTGCTTCTCCCATGCGTCCAGCTGGGATTTTTTCGTTTCCAATGTGAATCAATCCATTTAGAAAGGTCCCTGTGGTGATCACGATGGCCGCGCTATCCAAGATGCGTCCGTCCGCCAATTGCAAGCCCCGCACCGATCCATTCTCAAGGATGATGCCATTCGCATCGCCCTCCAGGATGTCCAGATTGGCGGTCTCCAGCAGCGCATGCTGCATTGCTAGCCTGTAGAGCTTTCTATCCGCCTGCGTGCGGGGTCCACGGACCGCTGGACCCTTGCGTCTGTTCAGCATTCGAAACTGTATACCGGAGCGGTCGGCAATACGGCCCATGAGGCCATCGAAAGCGTCAATTTCCCGGACGAGATGCCCTTTTCCCAGGCCGCCAATGGCGGGATTGCAGGACATAACGCCTATGTTTTCGCTCTTATGTGTCACCAGAGCCGTCTGACATCCGAGACGGGCAGCGGCGGCCGCAGCTTCGCAACCTGCATGCCCACCTCCTACGATGATCACATCAAATCGCCTATTCATCATGGTATCCATCCGTTTCACGTGAAACGCCCGTTTCGAGTCCGAATCGAATCTTGTGTTTCACGTGAATCATCATTTTCCGACGCAGAATCGAGAGAAAATCACGTCCAGAAGAGCCTCTGTGTTGACAAATCCGGTAATGCTGCCCAGCCTGTGAGACGCCAATCTCAGATACTCCGCCCTCAGCGAAAGATCCGCCAATGTTTTATCGCGGGCTAGCGACATATAATGCACTGCCTCTTTCAGGAGGCTTACATGACGTTCTCTCGTAGGGATAGCAAGCGAGTTTCTGGATTCGATAATCTTGATATCCGCAACAAGAGCGGCGAGCAGTCGATCCATCCCGTCACCCGTGAGTGTCGATATCACGACATCATAGGGGTGCTCAAGGCGTTCGGTCGCCAAATCCGATTTCGTTCCGACAAGCAGACACTTTCTGGCCTGCACCTCAGGTTCTTCCCAGGCCTCATTGCAAGGGTGCAGGTAAAGGACAAGATCGGCAGCCTCAGCCGCGCGGTGGGCTCTTTTGATCCCTTCCATCTCGACGATATCATCCGTATCGCGCAAACCAGCGGTATCCGTAACCGTGACCGCATAACCATCGATATCCAAATCGACGGATAATGCATCCCTCGTGGTCCCAGCGATGGGCGTTACAATCGCGACGTCCCGTTTGGAGAGCGCATTCAATAGGCTCGACTTACCGGAATTCGGTGCGCCGACAAGGACGACCTTGAGGCCGTCTCTTACGATTTCACCGACTTTTGCCAATGCAAGATGTCTGAGGATCTCTTCTTCCAGGGCTTGAAGATGCGGCCACACCTGGTCCGATACGGAACCCGGAATGTCCTCCTCATCTGCAAAGTCGAGTTCGGCCTCGATCATGGCCCTCGCTTGGGTGAGCTGCTGCATCCAGGACAGATAGAGCGCGGACAGATGACCCTGGCTCAGTTCTATGGCAAGGCGCCGTTGCATTTCGGTTTCAGCCGAAAGAAGGTCTGAAAGGCCCTCCACCTCTACCAGATCCATCTTTCCCGCTTGAAGGGCGAGACGGGTGAACTCCCCGGGTTCGGCATGACGGGCAGTCGGGTAGTCGGAGAGCAGGGAAAGAATCTTGGCAACAACCGCTTTGCTTCCATGAACGTGAAGCTCGGCACAATCTCCGCCTGTAAAGGAGTTTGGGCCGGGGAAGAAGAGGATCAAGCCCTCATCGACAGACTGTTGGTTTCGATCCCGAATCGTTCTCAGAACTGCGCTTCGTGGGGAAGGGATGATGCCGGTCAAGTCCATCAAGATGTCCCGGCAGAGGGGGCCACTGATCCGGATAACCGCAATGCCGGCGGGGAGGGATCCGCTTGAGAGGGCATAGATGGTGTTCATATCAGCGTTCCGAGCTCCCTTACAGAAACGGGCCCTGAAGGGCCCGTTCACACAAATGAATCCGGCTAACCTTACGTATTCATGGAGTCGAAGAAGTCGCCGTTATTTTTGGTTTGCTTCAATTTATCGATCAGGAACTCAATGGCATCTGTCGTACCCATCGGTGCAAGGATGCGGCGCAGGACGAAAATCTTCTGAAGATCCTGGCGCGGAACCAGAAGGTCTTCCTTACGGGTACCGGATTTGAGGATATCCATCGCCGGGAAGATTCGCTTGTCGGCAACCTTCCGATCCAGGACGATTTCAGAGTTGCCCGTTCCCTTGAATTCTTCAAAGATCACTTCGTCCATTCGGCTTCCGGTGTCGATGAGGGCCGTCGCGATAATGGTAAGGGACCCACCTTCCTCGATATTTCGAGCCGCCCCGAAGAAGCGTTTCGGACGCTGCAAGGCATTTGCATCCACGCCGCCGGTCAAGACCTTGCCGGAAGACGGCACCACCGTGTTGTAGGCACGACCGAGGCGGGTAATCGAGTCAAGCAGGATCACGACATCACGGCCATGTTCGACCAGGCGTTTAGCTTTCTCGATCACCATCTCGGCAACCTGAACATGCCGCACGGCAGGTTCGTCAAATGTGGAGGAAACCACTTCACCCCGAACCGACCGCTGCATGTCGGTCACTTCTTCCGGTCGCTCATCGATCAGAAGAACGATGAGGTAACACTCGGGATGATTGGCAGTGATGGAATGCGCAATATTCTGCAGCAATACGGTCTTACCCGTACGGGGCGGCGCGACAATCAGGCCACGCTGTCCCTTGCCGAGGGGCGCGACAAGATCGATAACCCGCGCAGAAAGATCCTTGGATGTGGGAACATCCAGCTCCATCTTGAAACGCTCGTTCGGATAAAGCGGCGTGAGGTTGTCGAAGTGCACCTTGTGACGGATCTTTTCCGGATCGTCGAAATTGATGGTGTTCACCTTCAGAAGGGCGAAATAACGCTCGCCTTCCTTCGGGCCGCGGATGGGACCCTCGACCGTATCGCCAGTCTTCAGCGAGAAGCGGCGAATTTGCGAGGGCGAAATATAGATATCGTCGGGACCCGGCAGGTAATTGGCATTGGCCGAGCGAAGGAAACCGAAGCCATCCTGCAAGACTTCAACGACGCCCTCGCCGATGATCTCGACATCCTGGCTCGCCAGCATTTTCAAGATGGCAAACATGAGCTCCTGCTTGCGCATCGTGCTCGCATTTTCAACTTCCAGCGATTCGGCGAATGCCAGAAGATCGGTCGGAGTCTTGTTCTTAAGATCCTGAAGCTTCATTTCAGCCATAAACAGACCATGATTTTGGGAATTTGGGGAAGGCGTGTTTTACGAATTCGGTCTGCGGATCAAGGGCCACAGACAACGGAATGCATACATGCCGCGAAGAAGAGTTGGCCGGAAAATAGCGACAAGGCGCATGCGCCGCAAGGGGGGTGCGGCGATAAAGAACAATGCCCGGTGTCGAGACCTATCCGGTCCGGGCTAGAAAGGCTGTACGATCACCAGAATCACGATGATAATCATCAGAACCGTCGGAATCTCGTTGACCAGACGCCAGAACCGCGCAGTTCTCGTAATCTCGTCCCGAAAAAAGTCCTGTGCGGATTTTGCCAGAAATTCGTGGGTAATGGTCAGCAAGACCACGGCAAGCAATTTGGCATGAAGCCAGCCGCCCTGAAAATGATGAACCGTCCACGCCAGATACAAGCCGAAAATCCATGAGAATATCATGGCCGGCCGCATTATGACCTTGAGCAGGCGCTGTTCCATCACCTTGAACGTCTCCGCCTGGACAGAGCCTGGCTCGGCGTCGGTATGATAGATGAACAGGCGGGGCAGATAGAGCAAGCCCGCCATCCAGGATATGACAGCGATCACATGGAACGCCTTGATCCATGGATAGACGGTTCCGGGGTCGCCCCACAGGAGGAAGACACCAAGACCGCCAAAGGCGGCGAGAGCGATCGCAGCACGAATCTGCGCTTTTTTGCCTGCCTTCAGTCCGGTTTCTTTTTCCATCACATATCAGCCCTTGAAGCGGCGAACCTGTTCCACAAGTTTCGTCACGTTTTCCGGATCGGCCTGAGGTGTAATCCCGTGGCCCAGATTGAAGATCAGGGGACCGTGACCGAGAGCATCCAGGACAGCATTTATGCCATCCTCCAGCGCTTTGCCCCCTGCAACCACGCGCATCGGGTCGAGGTTCCCCTGCACCGGTCCCTCTTTTTGCAGATCCCTGGCAAAGGAGAGGGGGACGGACCAATCAAGGCCGATCGCATCCGCGCCTGTGTTGCGACGATAATCCCTGAGCATCACTCCCGCACCCTTGGCGAAGGCAATGATCCGGGCATGCGGGCGAGCCGCCCTGATAATGTCAATCATCCGCCGCACGGGAATTTCAGCAAATTCCGCGAATTCGGCCTCACCGAGAACGCCGGCCCAAGAATCGAAGATCTGGACTGCATCCGCGCCGGCATCGATCTGACGAATGAGGTATTCGGCCGAAATTTCCGCGAGGAGGGCCAACAAGGACCGGAATGCCTGCGGATGCCGATAAGCGAAAAGCCGGGCGGGCGCCTGATCGGGCGTCCCATGCCCCGCGATCATATAGGTCGCTACCGTCCAGGGAGCCCCACAGAAACCCAGGAGCGTGGTTTCCTCGGGAAGTTCGGTTCTCAACCGCCGAACCGTTTCGAAAACCGGTTCGACATGAGAAAAGACCGTCCCTGTTTCCAGTTTGCGGATGCCGTCTTCGTCGATCGGATCCATCTCCGGACCGTGACCTTCGGTAAACCTCACGTTCCGTTTCAAGGCATCGGGGATCACCAGAATATCGGAAAACAGGATCGCCGCATCGAAGGCGTAGCGCCGGATCGGCTGCATCGTCACCTCGACTGCATATTCGGGCGAATAGCAAAGATCGAGAAAACTACCCGCCTTCGCCCGCGTGGCCCGATACTCGGGCAGATAACGTCCGGCTTGCCTCATCAGCCATATGGGCGGAGGCGTCAGTGTCTTTCCGCTCAAGACCTCGAGGATTTTCCGTTGTGTCTGGCTCAAGGCTGAGGCTCCCATAAAAAAACAAAGAGATATTAATTGGTTTCTATTTCTTAGAGTCGGTGAGTATCAAGGATTAAAAGCAATGCACGCTTTGTGCGATTTGACGCATGAGTGCCGAACCGCTGTGAAAGAACAAAAGCGAACATCTGGGATACAGCTTGGATAGGAATAATTCTCCATGAATTTCAGATATTTAAAGAGAATTATATATGTGCGGAAGCTGTGGATGGATTGTGCATCGTTCCAGACATGGGAAAGCTTGTCCCCAGTATGAACAGCCCGGCTCGTCATCCGGCCACAGGAACGCCAAATGTGGATAAATGCCGGTTTTTCCCCTTGCCGGTTCGGGTCGCCACGATTTACGTCTGTCTGTCCCGGTTTTTCAACAGCGAGCGGATGATAGCGTGGAGAACAGAAAAAACTTCTTTCATCTGCACCTGATTTCTGACTCAACAGGAGAGACTCTGATCTCCGCGGGACGGGCTGCCTCGGCCCAGTTTCCCGGAAGTCATCCCATCGAACATGTCTATCCGCTGATCCGTAACAGGAAACAGCTCTTGGCGGTTTTGGAGGCAATCGATGCGACGCCCGGCATTGTCCTCTACACGGTGGTGGACAAGGATCTGGCTGTTTTCCTCGATCAGAAGTGTCGGGAAATGGGCGTTCCCTGTGTCAATGTGATCGAACCGGTCATGGACATTTTCCAGGCTTATCTTGGCGCACCATCCCGACGGCGGGTTGGCGCACAGCATCGCATGAATGCGGACTACTTCGCCCGGATTGAAGCGCTCAATTTCACCATGGATCACGATGACGGGCAGCTTTCCGATGATTACGACGACGCGGATGTCGTCATCATTGGCATCAGCCGTACCTCGAAAACACCCACCAGCATCTATCTGGCCAATCGCGGAATCCGCACGGCCAACCTCCCTCTGGTGCCGGGTGTGCCATTGCCCGAGGCTCTGGTGAAGTCAACCAAGCCCCTGATCGTTTGCCTGACGGCCACATCGGACCGCATCTCTCAGGTTCGAGAAAACCGGGTGCTGGGCACCACCGGCGATTTTCATGGCGGACAATATACGGACCGGGCAACGATTACCGAGGAATTGAAGTATGCCCGCGCTGTCTGCGCCAGAAACAACTGGCCCATGATTGATGTCACCCGTCGGTCCATCGAAGAGACGGCTGCTGCCATCGTTGCCCTGCGGCCGAAGTTGCGTTAAGGCGCGTGCCACCAGGAGGGTCGACAATGCACACTTTGGTTCTTGCCTCCGGAAGCCCCTTCCGTCGGCAGTTGATGGAAAATGCAGGCCTGGCATTTTCGGTGGATCCGGCACGGATTGACGAACGGGCCATTGAAGCGCCGTTGGAAAAAGACGGAGCAAGTCCCGATAGGGTGGCAATAGCCTTGGCGATTGCCAAGGCCAGGGATGTTTCTGCCCGCCACCCGGGCTGCTTGATTATTGGTTCGGATCAAACGCTGTCGCTTGGGCATCGGGTCTATCACAAGCCCGGAAATCTGGCGGAAGCGGCTGCTCATCTGCAATCCTTTTCCGGGAAAACCCATCGCCTCAGCAGTGCCGTCGCCCTGGTGCGCGATCAGGACATTGTCTGGACCCACGTATCCCATGCGGAATTGACCGTGCGCGAACTGACACCTGAGTTCATCGCACGGCACCTTGAACGTGTCGGTCCGAAAGTGCTTTCCAGTGTCGGCGCCTATCAGCTGGAAGGCGAGGGAGTTCAGCTTTTCTCCCGGATAGACGGAGACTACTTCACCATTCTGGGCTTGCCCCTTTTGCCACTTCTTAACAAATTGCGAGAGCTGGGGGAGATCGATGCGTGATTCACGTGAAACATTAACCAAGAATGCTTTTGTTGCCGGCTATCCAGTCAAGCATTCCCGCTCACCTATGATCCACGGATACTGGTTGAATCGCCTTGGCATAGAGGGGTCCTATGTCGCTCACCCCGTCGAGCCAGCCGACTTCGAAAAATTCATGCGGGACCTGAAAACCGGAGAATCCGGCTATGTAGGAGGAAACGTCACCATTCCTCACAAGGAATCCGCCTTCCGCCTGGCGGACAGGCCGGATGATTTGGCGGAGGAGTTGGGTGTCGCCAATACACTGTGGCTTGAGAACGGAGAGGTTCACGCGACAAACACCGATGGCCGGGGATTCATCGCCAATCTCGATCAGCGGCATCCGGGATGGGACCGGCCGTCACAGGGGTTGTCCCGACGTGCGGTCATCCTTGGAGCCGGTGGGGCAGCCCGGGCCGTCATCCAGGCCGTACGGGATCGCGGATTCGATGAGGTGCATGTGGTCAATCGAACGCTGGCCCGTGCGCAGGAGATGCGTGACAGGTTCGGTCCGCACGTCTACGCCCATCCGCTGGATGCCTTGACCGAGGTGATGCGCTCCGCCTCGCTATTCGTCAACACAACGTCCCTGGGCATGGACGGAGAACCTGCCCCTTCGATCGATTTTTCGCCGCTTCAGGAAAATGCGGTCGTAACCGACATAGTTTACGTGCCGCTGATCACGCCCATTCTTCGGCAGGCCATAGATCAGGGTCGTGCCGTTGTGGACGGGTTGGGAATGCTCCTGCACCAGGCAGCACCGGGATTCGAGATCTGGTTCGGCCGGAAACCCGAGGTGGATGAGGAGCTGCGGGCACTCATCGTCGCGGACATGGAAGCACATTGAAATGAAGATCCTTGGTCTCACCGGATCGATCGGAATGGGCAAATCGACGACGGCGGATTTGTTCCGGCAGGCCGGCGTCTCGGTCAACGACGCGGACCGCGTCGTTCATGACCTTTATAAGGGGGAAGCCGTCCCTGCCATGCGCGCTGCGTTTCCAGGTGCGGTTGTCGATGGGGTTGTGGATCGCCAGGCCTTGTCAAGGCAACTCACAGAAAAGCCAGCTCTCTTCAGGACGCTGGAAGCCATCATTCACCCCCTTGTCCAGGAACGGGAGCGCCGCTTCGTAGAGGAAAACCGGGAGAAAGGCGCGCCGGTCATCGTACTGGATATTCCCCTGCTGTTCGAAGTCGGGGGCGAGGGAAGAGTGGACAAGGTGATTGTTGTTTCCTGCGATCCCGAGGAACAGCGGCGGCGTGTTCTTGCGAGACTGGGCATGACAGCCGAAAAATTCGAGCTTATTCTCTCCCGCCAGCTGCCCGACCACGAAAAGCGACGCAGAGCCGATTTTGTCATCGACACCGGTCAGGGCATTGAATACGCCCGGAAGCAGGTGGAAACGATCCTCGATAAGATAACCCGTGAAAAGGCCTGACATGCGCGAGATCATTTTTGATACCGAAACCACAGGCCTCGACAGCAAATCGGACCGCATAATTGAAATCGGCGGCATCGAACTGGTCAATCATTTTCCCACGGGCCGCACATTGCATCTTTATATCAATCCGGAAGGGACGAAGGTTCATCCGGACGCGCTCGCGGTCCATGGAATTTCAGACGAGTTCTTGGCGGACAAGCCAGTATTTGCCCATGTCGTACAGGAGATCATAAGCTTCTTTGAAGGGGCGATGTGGATCGCACATAATGCCAGCTTCGATATGGGCTTCATCAATGCGGAATTTGCCCGGCTCGGAATTCCGCCCATTGCCCCTGACCAGGTGATCGATACGCTCCAGCTCGCCCGTCGCAAGAATCCGATGGGCCCGAATTCGCTGGATGCGCTGTGCAGGCGCTACGGGATAGACAATTCACACCGGACGAAACACGGCGCGCTTCTCGACTCCGAGCTTCTGGCGGAAGTTTACATCGAGATGATTGGCGGTCGACAGACTGCCCTGGTCCTTGGATCGACCGAGGAAAAGACCACCGTCGTCATCGAGGAAGACGCGTCCATCAGCCTCGATGTGCTCGTGAGGCCGCGCCCGCTGCCTTCACGCCTCACGACTGAGGAAGCGGCAGCCCATGAAGCCATGATTGCGAAAATGGGCGCCAAGGCCATTTGGTCGCGCTACGGCACCGAATAAATCGCCGGCCTTCAACAAAAAAGCCCAGCCATGGCCGGGCTTCATAGGGACGAAAACCGAAAATCTCAGTTCGTGACCTGACCGCGTTGCTGTTCTTCGGCCATGCGCTGCGCAAACATTTGCGCAAAATCGATGGGATCGATCATCAGCGGAGGGAAGCCGCCATTGCGGGTCGCGTCTGCGACGATCTGGCGTGCGAAGGGGAAAATCAGCCGCGGGCATTCGATGAACAGAATGGGCAGCATGTGCTCCTGCGGGAAGCCGGTGATGCGGAAGACGCCGCCGTAAACCAGTTCGCAATGGAACAGTACCTTGTCGCCGTCTTTCGCTTCCGCATTGAGCGACAGGACAACATCGAAGTCGGCATCGGACAGCGGGTTCGCGTTCACATTCACATTGATATTGATGTCGGGAGCACGATCACGCGACTGCAACGAGCGCGGCGCACCGGGAACCTCGAAAGACAGGTCCTTCATATATTGGGCAAGAATGGTCAGGCTCGGGCTTGCGCCCTTGGAATTTTCATCGGTCATGAAAGAATTTCCCTGTCTCTGAAGGTCAGCAGTGGGGGTGGATTAGCATTTCGTCCCGGGGCTTACAACCCTCGCGCCTGGCGCGGCTATCGAGGGCCGATCCGGTCCCGGGCGCGATCGCTCGGATCCCCATCGCGGTGAAACTCCTCCGCGTCGAGATCGACAACCGTTTCTTCGTCGCGCGGTCCATATCGATAGGACTCGCGATAGACGGTCCCGGACGTGTTTGAAAAACGGGTCTTGACCATCGATCGTCCTGCAATCCACCGCCTGACTGCGGGTATAAGCAGCAGAAGTCCCAGAGCATCGGTGAGAAACCCGGGGAGAAGCAGCAGCAGGCCAGACAGGATCGTCATCGCATCCTTTCCAAGCCCGCTTTCCGGCGGCGTACCTGTGCGGGCCATACGGGCAATCTTGGCAGCCATGCCGAAGCCCTGTTGCCGCACGATCAGCAAACCTGAAAACGAGGTCAGGAGCACGAGAAGCAGGGCGATCCAGAAGCCGAGCCATTCCACGACCAGACCGAAAGCGATGATTTCGCAGAGCGGAATGAGGATAAGGAAAAGGGATAAAACACGCATGGGCTTGCTCCGGCACTGTTGTTGGGCGCCCTTCGGTCGCCCTGCCGCATGTTTGGGTGACCTTGCCATTTGAATGATGGGCCAAGGAAGACTATATGGGAACGACAACTCAAAGAGAACAACGATAAAACGGCGAAAATGGGCTCCAACGATTTCATCACACTGTTCTTCCTTGTCGCTGCAGTCCTGATTTTTCTGCAGCTCAGAAGCGTGCTCGGTCGCCGTACAGGGAACGAAAAACCACCGTTCGAACCCATGAGTCCGAGGGAAACGCTTCGGCCGGATGCACCGGATGCAGGCAAGGTCATAACGCTGCCACGCCGCGACATCAGCGATGGTGACGACCGCCTGAGCCAGGCTGACCTTTATACAAAGCCAGGAAGCGAAGCGAATGGCGATCTCCGCGAGCTGATGAAGGTCGATCCCGCTTTCGATCCGAAATCCTTCTTCCAGGGCGCACGAATGGCTTACGAGATGATCGTGACAGCCTTTGCCGAGGGTGATCGGAAGACCCTGCGCGGTCTTTTGTCTCCCGATGTCTTTGAAAGCTTTCAGGGTGCGATCGTCGATCGTGAAGGCCGCGGCGAAAAGGTAAAGTTCAATTTCGTCGGTATCTCGCGTCTCGATCTGCTCAAGATCGACATGAAAGGCAGCGATGTTCAGATTACCTTGTCCATCGGCGGGCAGTTCATTTCCGCCACGCTCGACAAGAATGGACAGGTCGTTGATGGAGACGAAGAGCAGGTGGCCGAAGTGAGTGATATCTGGACGCTTTCACGCGACATGCGTTCGCGCGATCCGAATTGGACTGTCATCGCGACCGAAGCCGAGCACTAATCCCATGACGGATCGGTTCCGCCTGAAGAAGACCGATTTCCATCAGCTGCCGGGTTGGGAATCCGATGATCCCCGCGCCCTGTTTCCAGCCCTGAACGACTGTCTGGCGTATGTCCAGACAGTCAAGCCCTACCGAACCGGTTCTCTCGGTCTGACGAGCAGCGATTTGGCGCTGGTGCTCGAAGCCGCAGCGTGCGCGGAGATCCACTCCGCGCAGGAGGCCCGCGCCTTTTTCGAAAGGCATTTCATCCCCTTCCTCATCCTGGCGGATGAGAAGCCGGACGGCTTCGTGACCGCATTTTATGAACCGGAAGTCGATGTTGCAGCCGATCCCGACGAAGTATTCCGCTACCCTTTCTATCGCCGTCCGAGCGATCTGGTGGATCTCGATGAGGGCAACAGGCCACCCGAACTGGACCGGTCCTATGCCTTCGGAAAACGGGAAGACGATGGTTCAGTGGCCGCCTATGCAGACCGCCGGGCCATCGATCAGGGTTATCTGGACGGCCGAGGACTGGAAATAGCCTGGGCGAAATCGAAAGCCGATGTATTCTTCGCCCATGTCCAGGGCGCGGCGCGACTCATCTATCCCGATGGATCGATGCGGCGGATCACCTATGCCGCCAAGGCCGGCCATCCCTTTTCGCCGATAGGAAAGCTTTTGCTGGATCGCGGCGAAATCGCCCCCGAAGCCATATCGATGCAGGCCATTCGAGCCTGGTTGCAAGCCAACCCGGAAAAGGCCGATGAAGTCTATTGGCACAATCGATCCTATATTTTCTTCCGGGAATCCGAACTTGCCGATCCCGGCAAGGGGCCGATCGCGGCGGCCAAGGTTCCGCTCGTACCGGGACGCTCCCTGGCAGTCGATCGGCTGATCCATACATTTGGTTTCCCCTTCTTCATTCACGCGCCGGAACTGACGCATCTCGACAGCGGCAGGCCTTTCTCTCGCTTGATGCTCGCCCTGGATACCGGAACCGCTATTGTGGGACCGGCTCGAGGAGACATATTCACAGGTTGGGGTCCGGAAGCGGGTGAGCAAGCAGGCACGGTCAGAAACCGCGCGTCTTTCCATGTTTTCATTCCGAAGCAGGCAGCCGAAAGGTTCGGCTGATGGCGCGCGACCGGGAACTCAAGACAGAAGAGAGAATTCTCTGGGGCAAGGTCGCGAAGACGACCCGACCCATGCCGGGTCGCATGGAAGATCTTCTGGCCTTCCAAGATCTGCAGCCTTCCGCTGAAACGGAAGTGCCCGCAACCGTGGTATCGACAGCAGCCTTTGCCGGGGGAGGAGAGGCAAAATCTCTTTCTCGCGAGGCAAGGCAGCATCAACCCCTTGAAAAGCCGGTCAAGCGCAAGCTTGCGCGAGGGCGGCTTGCTCTCGAAGCCCGAATTGATCTTCACGGCATGATACAGAGCGAAGCCCACGGTCTGCTGCTCGATTTCCTGATCCACGCCCATGAACGAGGTTTGCGCCATGTCCTTGTCATCACGGGGAAAGGGCGCTCCATGGGAAGCGAGGGCGCTCTCAAGCGTGCGGTGCCTCTCTGGTTTTCCAAGCCCGAATTTCGATACCTGATTTCCTCTCACGAGCCAGCAGCCCATCATCATGGCGGGGAGGGCGCCCTCTATGTGCGTCTTGCCCGGGCAAGGAGCGAAAGGCCGTGACGCCCTTTGGCGAAGCCATGCGAACCCTCAGGCGGCGCAAGGGGGTTTCGCAAAAGGACATGGCGCAGGCCATCGGGGTGTCGCCGGCCTATCTGTCTGCCCTGGAACATGGGCACAAGGGCACACCGAGCTTTGATTTCCTGCAACGAGTTGCCGGCTATTTCAACATCATCTGGGACGAGGCCGAGGCGCTTTTCACGCTCGCCCAGGCCTCCGATCCCAAGGTTGTCCTGGATACGGCCGGGTTACCGGCTGCCTATACCGCCTTTGCGAACCGCCTTTCCGTCCGCTTGCGCGGATTGTCTCCGGAAGACATTGCCCGGATGGACGCCATTCTTGGCGAAGAGCGGGAATAGAGGGCAGATTCTGCCCGTAATCCCCGGTTTTATGCCGCATTTCCCGGGCAGAAGCTTGGGGGTAGGCGCCAAAATCCCTATATTCGAAGTGGACTATTCGCGCTGATTCGGGCGCAATTTTCCCAAGCAATTTGGAAAGACCAGGAATGACCGACGCAACGGAAAACAACCCGGCCGCCGTGGAATATGGCGCAGACTCGATCAAGGTTCTCAAAGGACTGGACGCAGTTCGCAAGCGCCCCGGCATGTATATCGGCGATACCGATGACGGGTCCGGTCTGCATCACATGGTCTATGAAGTGGTGGACAATGCCATCGACGAGGCCCTTGCGGGCCATGCCGACATTGTGACCGTCACACTGAATGCCGATGGATCCTGCACGGTCACCGACAATGGCCGCGGAATTCCGGTCGGGCTTCATCCGACGGAAGGGGTTTCCGCAGCCGAAGTCATCATGACGCAATTGCACGCCGGCGGTAAATTCGACCAGAATTCATACAAGGTATCCGGCGGTCTCCATGGCGTCGGCGTCTCGGTGGTCAACGCGCTTTCCGTCATGCTCCGGTTGAAGATTGCACGCGACGGCCACTGGCACGAGATGAGCTTTACCCACGGGGTTGCCGATGCACCCCTGGCGGTGACGGGACCCGCCGGCAACTATTCCGGCACCGAGGTCACATTCCTGCCCAGTACGGAAACCTTCACCCGTACCGAATTCGACTACGGTACGCTGGAGCACCGGCTTCGCGAACTGGCCTTCCTGAATTCGGGCGTCCGCATCGTGCTGACCGACAAGCGCCATTCCGACATCCGTCAGACCGAACTGCTCTATGATGGCGGTCTGGACGCCTTTGTGACCTATCTGGATCGCGCCAAGAAGCCGCTGGTGGACAAGCCGGTATCCATCCGAGGCGAGAAGGATGGAATAGCTGTCGAAGTGTCCATGTGGTGGAATGACAGCTATCATGAAAATGTGCTCTGCTTTACCAACAACATTCCGCAGCGGGATGGTGGAACGCATATGGCCGGGTTCAGGGCAGCGCTCACCCGCCAGATTGTTTCCTATGGCGAAAGCTCAGGTTTGACGAAGAAGGAGAAGGTGGCACTGACCGGCGAGGACTGCCGCGAGGGCCTGACCGCCGTTCTCTCCGTCAAGGTTCCGGATCCGAAGTTCTCGTCCCAGACCAAGGACAAGCTGGTCTCGTCGGAGGTGCGGCCCGTAGTTGAAAGCCTGGTCAACGAAGCGCTCAGCACCTGGCTGGAGGAACATCCTTCCGAGGCAAAGATTCTCGTCGGAAAGGTGGTGGAAGCCGCTGCCGCCCGCGAGGCTGCCCGCAAGGCGCGTGAACTTACCCGGCGCAAGGGTGCGCTCGACATTGCCTCTCTTCCGGGCAAGCTTGCCGATTGCTCCGAACGCGATCCGGCAAAATCCGAGCTTTTTCTGGTGGAGGGCGATTCTGCAGGTGGATCGGCCAAGCAGGGACGCTCCCGAGAGCGTCAGGCAATCCTTCCCTTGCGGGGCAAGATCTTGAATGTGGAGCGTGCGCGTTTCGACAAGATGCTGTCCAGTCAGGAAATCGGCACGCTCATTACGGCGCTCGGCACGTCGATCGGCAAAGACGAATTCAATATTGAAAAGCTGCGCTATCACAAGATCATCATCATGACGGATGCTGACGTGGACGGCGCCCACATTCGCACGCTGTTGCTGACCTTCTTCTTCCGGCAGATGCCGGCATTGATCGAAGCCGGGCATCTCTATATCGCCCAGCCGCCGCTGTATAAGGTAACCCGTGGCAAATCGGTACAGTATCTGAAGGATGAAAAGGCCTTCGAGGAATATCTGATCAGCCAAGGTCTCGAAGATACGGCCCTGAAGCTCGGCTCGGGAGAAGTACGAACCGGACAGGATCTTCGCGAAGTCATCAATGATGCCCTGCGTCTGCGGGCTCTCGTCGATGGCCTGCACTCCCGTTACAGTCGGTCCATCATCGAGCAGGCCGCCATTTGTGGGGCTTTGAACGCGGAACTCACCAGCAATCGCCAAAGAGCTGCGGAAACCGCAGCTGAAGTGGCAACCCGCCTTGACCTTATCGCAGAGGAAACGGAGCGTGGGTGGGAAGGGGAGGTCACGGAAGAAGGCGGCCTCCGCTTCTCACGCATGGTGCGTGGTGTGAAGGAAGTCGCCTATCTGGATATGGCGCTGATTGGTTCCTCGGATGCTCGCTACATAGACCAGATGACCGCGCGGCTGAAGGAAATCTATGCGGTACCGCCGGAACTGGTCCGAAAGGAAGGCCGGACCCAGATATCCGGCCCCCGTGCTCTTCTCGATGCTGTTTTTGCCAGCGGACGCAAGGGCATCTCCATGCAGCGTTACAAAGGTCTCGGCGAGATGAATGCCGAACAGCTTTGGGAAACCACCCTGGATCCCAATGTACGCTCGCTGCTGCAGGTCAAGGTGTCCGACGCAACGGACGCCGACGGTCTGTTCGCGCGCCTGATGGGCGACGAGGTGGAACCCCGCCGCGAGTTCATTCAGGAAAATGCCCTGAGCGTGGCAAATCTGGACATCTGACTGGCATCTCCGGATGCCGCTCGTTCGTTCAGAACGAGCCTTCGAAGGCAAGTTCTGCAAGCGCTTTTCGCTGGCTCGGGGTTTCCCGGGCCTTCAGTTCGTCGGGTAGAGACCCGGCATCCCCCATGCGGCCGATCGCAATGGCTGCTTCCATCTTCATGTCTTCGGTCAAGTTCAAGGCGGCTGGGATTTCATCCAGCTTTACCCCGGCCATGCCGTGAGCAAAATAGCCAAGCATGCGCGACTGTAGCGCAAGAGCCATCCAGGCCGCGCCGGCATCGAAGGAATGGGTCGGTATCGGTCTCCTGATGTCGTCGCCGGGATGACCGGTCTTGTTGACCGAAATGACAAAGACAAGGGCACCAGCCTTTTCGGCCCACCGTCTGTTTCCGTCGACAAGAAGGTGAAGAAGCCGTTCAAAGGCGGGCGTACCGGCTATCCCGTAGACAAAACGCCAGGGCTGGTTGTTCGACGCCGAGGGCGCCCAACGCGCCGCATCGATAATCGTCATCAGGTCCGCCTCGGGCAGAGGCTCCCCGCTATAGGCTCTGGGAGACCATCTCTCGAGAAAAAGCGGGTTGATCGGTTTGTCCGTATGGCGGTTGTTCGCGTCGGTCATGCTTGTCTCCGAAATCTTTCCTGTCGATAGATAGATGCCTCTCACCGGATTGCAAGAAAATGACCGCTGCGCTTGGAGCTCCGGATGATTGCATGGGGATCGACGGGGGCAGTTCCTTGCCGTCCCGGACTTGGGTAGACTGCGAAGACAGGACACAGAAGGAGATGGGTGGCGTGGATCATAAAAGCTTTCTCGAATGGTCGGAAAAAGCCGCACGCTGGGGCGCAGAGTATCGCGAAAAACTGAGGGACCTGCCCGTCCGTGCGCAGACCGCTCCCGGTGAAATCGCCGCTCGCATCGCTCCGGAAGCCCCTGAAAAGGGCGAATCGATGGATGCGATTTTTGCAGATTTCGAGAGCATTATTCTGCCAGGAATGACCCACTGGCAGCATCCGCGGTTCTTTGCCTACTTCCCCGCCAATGCCGCGCCGGCTTCCGTGGTAGCCGAGTATCTGGTGACTGCCATGGCCGCGCAATGCATGCTCTGGCAAACTTCGCCCGCCGCCACCGAACTCGAGACCTGCATGATTGGCTGGCTGAGAGACGCGCTGGGCCTACCCCGTGGATTTACAGGCTCTATCCAGGATTCCGCATCCTCTGCTACCCTGAATGCCGTTCTGGTGATGCGCGAAAAGGCACTGAGCTGGGCCGGTAATCGGGACGGTTTGTCTGGCCAGCCCCGTCTTCGGATCTATACAACCAATCAGGTTCATACCTCCATTGACCGGGCCATCTGGGTTTCGGGTATTGGCGAGGCCAATCTGGTCCGCATTCCCGTTGTCGGTCCCCAGCGCAGCATGGACCCTGCGGCACTGGATGCCGCTATTCGAAAGGACAGGGAATCCGGCTATCTTCCGGCGGGTGTGATCGCTTGCACGGGTGGCACGAGTATCGGCGCCCGGGATGACATAGCCAGCGTCGTAAAGATTGCCCGCGCCCATGATTTGTATGTCCATGTGGATGCCGCCTGGGCCGGAGCCGCGATGATCTGTCCCGAGCTTCGACAGTTTTGGGCCGGTGTGGAGGAGGCGGATTCCATCGTATTCAATCCGCACAAGTGGCTCGGTGCGCAATTCGATTGCTCGGTCCAGTTCATCCGCGATCCCGGCAGCCTCGTGAAAACGCTGGCCATTCAACCGGAATACCTGAAAACGTCGGGCAAGGATGGCTTCATCAACTATTCCGAATGGTCTGTGCCCCTGGGACGTCGCTTCCGGGCGCTCAAGCTCTGGTTCCTCCTGCGCCATTACGGTCTTGAAGGACTTCGAGCCATGATACGCAACCACATAAATTGGGCGGAGAAGCTCTATCGGAAACTGGAGCAGGACCACCGTTTTGAGACGACCTCGCCGCCGTTTCTCTCGCTCTTCACCTTTGTCCCAAGGGTTGAAGAAGGGCGTGATCCGGAAGCCCGGGTACAGTCCTATCTGGACGCCATCAACAATGACGGCCGTATTTATCTCACGCAAACAAGGCTCGACGGTCGTCTTGTGATCCGTTTTCAGGCCGGACAATTCGAAATGACGGAAGAAGATGCCGATTTTGCCTATGCGGTTATGTGTGAATTTGCAGACCGCCAGGATTGATGCTGCCCTGCAAAAAACGGATCGCCTGAGACGAAATTAGGAGAGCCCCATCGAGGGCGCGATGAGCGGCGTGGCAACGGCGAACATTGTTCCGTCGGTGAAAAGGCCGGTTGCCCGGCGTCCGGGAAACGCAGTCTGTCAACGGGGAAAAAACGGCGGTCGGCGAGACGGGTCGCCACGGTGGGTCTCAGGCGGACTGCCGCTATTACAAGGTCTTAACACTTCGCTGTCATGCTTCTTCTATCAAGACGGGGCCTGTCTGGACCGCGCCCGTAACGAGGTGACGGCTGCCCGAAGCATGGACCCGAATGGAGGTTCGGTGCGTTCATGATCGCGGCCTGGACGCAGAAGAGCGGACTTCGGAATTTTATTGCAGGCTTCAAGTTTGTTGCCCTGCAGCAAAAACGTGATAGTCTCGCTCCTCGCCTCGCCATGCGGGGCGCCAGCGGGCGCCGGGACCGGAGCAGCCTGATGGCCGCAGAAAGGCACATATTCATGTTCTACGAACTCTATGAAATGAACCACGCGGCCCTGACGCCGGTGCGTGCGGCGGCTGAAGTAATGCGGCTCGCCCTCAAGAATCCGCTGAACCCCTGGACGCACACCCTTTATGGCCGATCCATGTCTGCCGGCCTGGAAGTTTTCGAAAGAGCGACGCGTCGCTATGCCAAGCCGGAATTCGGTCTTCCGGAAACCACGATCCAGGGCAAGCCGGTTCCCGTCTATGAGAAGATCGTCTGGTCGAAGCCCTTTTGCAATCTCCTGCATTTCGAACGGGTTCTGCCTGCAAGACATCCGCAGGATCCCAAGCTTCTGATCGTCGCTCCCATGTCAGGCCACTACGCCACGCTCCTGCGAGGCACGGTCGAAGCGTTGTTGCCTCATGCGGAAATCTACATCACCGACTGGATCGACGCCCGTATGGTGCCCCTGTCGGACGGAACGTTCGATCTGGATGACTATATCGACTACGTGATCGAAATGCTCCATCACCTCGGCCCGGACACCCATGTGGTGGCAGTCTGCCAGCCCTCCGTTCCGGTGCTGGCTGCGGTTTCGGTGATGGAAGCCGCCAATGACCCCCTGGTTCCGTCGTCTATGACGTTGATGGGCGGTCCGATCGATACACGCATCAATCCGACGGCCGTAAATCAGCTCGCTCAGGACAAGCCCCTGAAATGGTTTCGCGACAATGTGATCATGAACGTACCGTGGCCGATGCCGGGCTTCATGCGTCCGGTCTATCCCGGCTTTCTTCAGCTTTCCGGCTTCATGTCGATGAACCTTGATCGCCACCTGACCGCGCACAAGGAATTTTACATGAACCTTGTGAAGAACGACGGTGAAACGGCAGAGAAGCATCGAGATTTCTATGACGAGTATCTGGCGGTCATGGATCTTACTGCCGAATTCTATTTGCAGACGGTGGATGCGGTCTTCATCCGGCATGCCCTCCCCAAAGGCGAGATGATGCACCGGTCTACTCCGGTCGATCCGTCAGCCATTCGCCGCGTGGCTCTGCTCACGGTCGAAGGCGAGAATGACGATATTTCCGGCCCCGGCCAGACACGAGCCGCCCAGACTGTCTGCTCGTCGCTTCCCGATGCCATGCGCCAGCACTATCTGCAGCCTGATGTGGGCCACTATGGGGTGTTCAACGGCTCCCGTTTCCGCAAGGAGATCGCCCCCCGCATCGTGGCTTTCATGAAAGAACACGGCAAGCTTGGAAAGCCGACGGTCAGTCGGGTGATCAAAGGCGGAAAAGCATCCTGAGGATCGAATTCCTTCAAGCTTTCCAGCGGTTTCTGCGAAACTTCCGTGCTCGTTCTTGAAGCGTCCTGCAACCTTAACCACATCGATTCCATCGGTCCGGCATTCCGCCGGCCGATGTAACGAAGGTTAAGCGCAATGAACCAGTCTTCCTATATCCGTCCGGATTGGACCCCGGCCACCATCGCACTGATGGTTCTCGGCTTTGTGGTCTTCTGGCCGTTGGGATTGGCCATGCTGGCCTATATTCTCTTCGGAGAGCGCCTCCAGGATTTCAAGCGTGAGGCGAATCGCAAGATGGATGCATCTCCCTTCCGCCGCTGGAACGGCGAATGGGGTCGTGGCTCCTGCCGGAGCCGTTTTCATGAAACCGGTAATGTCGCTTTCGACGAATGGCGTCGGGCCGAACTGGATCGCCTTGAGGCTGAACGCCGCAAGCTGGACGAGACCCGTGCGGAATTCGATCGCTACGCCGCCGAACTGCGCCGTGCCAAGGATCGCGAGGAGTTCGACCGCTTCATGCGAGATCGGGACAATCGCGACGCTGCCCGTGACATCACGCCGGCAACCGGTTTGTGATCCGAGAGGCGGTCCGGCAAACCTTCGGGTATGCCGGACCTTTTTAGGCCGCCGACCCTCGCTCCATTGGCGGGCTTCCTGAGCTGTGATAAGTCCGTTTTGCGATGGGAACACGGGGAGGGGATCGTGAAATTCATTCTTGCAGGAGCATTGGCTGCTCTGATTTCAACCGTTCTGCCTACTGGCGCGCAAGCTGCGGAGACATGCTATGTTTTCCGGACCAAAACCACGGAAGCCTTTCTCTCCCTCGACCTTCCGAAGGGTAATGGTCCGGTCAAGGGAACGGAAACAGGCACGGTCCAGGATGACGAGCAGGGTTATTATACGAGCTGGCAAAGCGCCATAACGGGCAAGCGCAAGGGAAGCCAGCTCAAGGTCAGCGTGGAAACCAAGATCGAGGATGATCTTCAGAAAGACAAGAAAACGTTCGAAATCGCCAAGGACGGAGCAATCCTGATCGGTGAGGATCGATACGAACCCCTGGATTGCGCAAAGGCCCATCCCCCTGAATGAACGGGGAAATTATGAAAGCCTGGAGCAGGAGAATCGGGTAACGAAGGCGCTATGTTTGCTCGACTTGTGAAGAAACAGCCTGTCCGGCGGCGTGCGCCAAAGCCCGTTCGCAAGGAATTCCGGACATTACCCGTACACGGAAGGCCTATTCCTCTGACCGTCCGGCATATGGAACAAGCCACACGGATTACGCTTCGCATCGAGCCGGGTGGCCGGGCATTGAAGGTTACCGTCCCCTATGGCTTGCCAGAGAGAGACCTTTCGGCCTTTCTGCGGCGTCATCAGGCCTGGCTCGAGACAAAGCTGTTCGATTACCCCGACGACACGAGACCTGTGCCCGGTAGCACCCTATTGGTGCGGGGCGTTCCCCATCGGATCCTGCATACAGGCAAGCTCCGCGGTCTGACCGAAACAGGAGAAGAAGGGGGCGAGCCGGTGATCCGCGTGAGCGGGATGGAAGATCATGTCGGACGCAGACTGGCGGATTATCTGAAAAAGCTCGCGCGTAGCGATCTTGACCGCCTTGTCGCCCACCACGCCGCGCTCTCCGGAAAGCGTTACAAGGAGATCACGTTGAAGGATACCCGGAGCCGCTGGGGGTCCTGTTCGACGGCGGGAAATCTGAACTTCTCCTGGCGCATTGCGATGGCGCCGCCGGAGGTCATCGACTATCTGGCGGCCCATGAGGTCGCGCATCTGACGGAAATGAACCACGGGCCGAAATTCTGGGCGCTGTGCAAGCAGCTTTGTCCCCACATGGAGGAGTCGAAGGCTTGGCTCAAGCGCCATGGCGGCGCTCTCCACGCTATCGATTTCGGCTGATGTGTCCATCGTTTTTGGCTCGACTCTTTTCCTGATTCATGCGACGTCCGAAACCATGAAACCGGATATCAAGATTTGCGGATTGAAGACCCCCGAAGCGGTGAAACGGGCCGTGGACCGGGGTGCCACCCATATCGGCTTCATCTTCTTCCCCAAAAGTCCCCGCCACATCGAGCCTGACCTTGCGGGCCGGCTGGCGGATGCCGTGCGTGGGCATGCAAAGATCGTCGCGGTGACCGTGGATGCAGACAATGACGACCTCGACGAGATCGTCGACCTTCTGAAGCCTGACCTGTTGCAACTTCACGGCAGCGAAAGCCCGGATCGGGTTCTGACTGTCAAGGCAATCTACGGCCTGCCCGTGATGAAAGCTTTCGCCATTCGGGAAGCCCCTGATCTGGAGAAAATTGAGCCCTATATCGGCATCGTCGACCGGTTCCTGTTCGACGCCAAGCCGCCGAAGGGATCGGATCTGCCTGGTGGCAACGGGGTGTCCTTTGACTGGCGGTTGATGCAATCGCTTGACGGGAGCGTGAATTACATGCTTTCCGGAGGCCTGAATAAAGACAATATCGCCGAGGCGATGGCGGTGACGCGCGCACCCGGCATCGACGTTTCCTCGGGTGTCGAGAGCGCGCCAGGGGTCAAGGATCTCGGTCTCATCGATGCATTTTTCGATGCCGTCAGGGACGCCGGTCGCCGGGTCTAGGAAATTTTCTGGGATGAAGCCCAAGGAGTGAAGAGCGTGAACCAGTCTGTGAAGCCCAATTCCCTCAGAACCGGACCGGACGAAAACGGCCGCTTCGGCATTTTCGGCGGTCGTTTCGTCGCCGAGACGCTGATGCCGTTGATCCTGGATCTGGAACGCGAGTGGAACAAGGCGAAGACCGACCCGGAATTCCAGGCCGAATTACAGCATCTGAATACGCATTATACCGGCCGTCCAAGTCCGCTTTACTTTGCCGAGCGCCTGACTGCCCATCTCGGCGGTGCCAAGATCTATTTCAAGCGCGATGAGCTGAACCATACGGGCAGCCACAAGATCAACAATTGCCTCGGGCAGATCCTGCTGGCGCGCCGCATGGGCAAGACCCGTATCATCGCCGAAACGGGCGCTGGCCAGCATGGTGTGGCCTCCGCCACGGTGGCTGCGCGCTTTGGCCTGCCCTGCGTGGTCTATATGGGCGCAACGGATGTAGAGCGTCAGGCTCCCAACGTATTCCGCATGAAGCTGCTCGGCGCTGAAGTGCGCCCCGTCACCTCCGGTCATGGCACGCTGAAGGATGCCATGAACGAAGCGCTTCGCGACTGGGTGACCAATGTCGAGGACACCTATTACATCATCGGAACGGCGGCCGGTCCGCATCCCTATCCGGAACTGGTTCGCGAGTTTCAATCGGTCATCGGCAAGGAAACCCGCGAGCAGATCATGGCCGTCGAAGGTCGACTGCCGGATATGGTGGTGGCCGCGGTCGGCGGCGGCTCCAACGCCATCGGCCTCTTCCATCCCTTCCTTGATGACGAATCTGTGCACATCGTCGGTGTCGAGGCAGGCGGCAAGGGTCTGCAAGGCGAGGAGCATTGCGCTTCTCTGACCGCGGGCACGCCCGGCGTTCTTCATGGCAACCGCACTTATCTGCTCCAGACTCCGGATGGTCAGATCAAGGAAGGCCATTCGATTTCTGCTGGCCTCGATTACCCCGGCATCGGCCCGGAACACAGCTGGCTCCACCAGATCGGCCGCGCCGAATATGTACCGATCATGGATGACGAGGCCCTGGAGGCCTTCCAGCTCTTGACGAAGCTTGAAGGCATTATTCCCGCTTTGGAGCCCTCGCATGCACTGGCTGAAGTGATCAAGCGCGCGCCGAAAATGGGCAAGGACCAGATCATTGTGATGAATCTCTGTGGCCGTGGCGACAAGGACATCTTCACCGTTGGCAAGATTCTCGGAATGGGGCTGTAAGAACATGACCGCACGTATGGACAAACGCTTTGCGGCACTGAAGCAGGAGGGGCGCCCTGCGCTCGTGACCTATTTCATGGGCGGCGATCCCGATTACGAAACTTCGCTCGAAATCATGAAGGCGCTCCCGGGCGCCGGCTCCGACGTGATCGAACTGGGCATGCCATTCTCCGATCCTATGGCAGATGGCCCTTCGATCCAGGCCGCTGGCCTGCGCGCGCTGAAAGCCGGCCAGACGCTGCCGCGCACGCTCGATCTGGTCCGCGCTTTCCGCGAAGCGGACAAGGATACGCCGCTCGTCATGATGGGCTATTATAATCCGATCTACATCTATGGGGTCGATCGCTTCGTTGCCGATGCGCTGGCAGCCGGTGTCGACGGGCTCATCGTTGTCGATCTGCCGCCGGAAATGGATGACGAGCTTTGTCTGCCCGCAGTCAAGGCTGGCCTGAATTTCATCCGGCTTGCCACGCCCACAACCGATGATCGCCGCATTCCGACCGTTCTTAAAAATACCTCGGGTTTCGTCTATTACATCTCGATGAACGGCATTACCGGCTCTGCACTGCCGGATCCCTCCTTGGTCGGTGGCGCTGTAAAGCGCATCAAGGGGCATACGGATTTGCCCGTTTGTGTCGGCTTCGGGGTAAAGACGGCCGAACATGCCCGACTGATCGGTGCCTCTGCCGATGGTGTCGTGGTCGGAACGGCCATCGTCAACCGGGTGGCTGGCAGCCTCTCGCCGGAGGGAAAGGCGACATCCGGCACGGTCGATGCCGTTACCAGCCTCGTCCGCGAATTGGCCGATGGCGTCCGTGCCTCGCGGCCGATCGCAGCCGAATAAGGCGTGAACCCATTCCGGATACGGCTGCCGTATCCGAAAAAAAGGAGTTGAACCTTGAACTGGATTACCAACTACGTCCGCCCGCGCATCAATTCTATGCTCGGCCGCCGCGATGTGCCGGAAAATCTCTGGATCAAGTGCCCGGAAACGGGCGAGATGGTCTTTCATAAAGACCTGGAAGAAAACAAGTGGGTCATACCGGCCTCCGGCTATCATATGAAGATGCCGGCCAAGGCGCGTCTGAAGGACCTCTTCGACGGCGGTATCTTCGAGCCGCTTGCACAGCCGAAGGTCGCGCAGGACCCCCTGAAATTTCGGGATTCCAAGAAGTATACCGATCGCCTGAAGGACAGCCGCATCAAGACTGACCAGGAGGATACGATCGTTGCCGGCGTTGGCCGGGTCGAGGGCCTCAAGCTTGTCGCGGTCGTTCATGAATTCAACTTCATGGGCGGCTCGCTCGGAATTGCGGCTGGCGAAGCCATCGTAAAGGCCTTCGAGCGAGCGATTGCGGAAAAATGCCCGCTCGTCATGTTCCCGGCATCGGGAGGTGCGCGCATGCAGGAAGGGATCCTTTCGCTCATGCAGCTGCCGCGCACGACGGTTGCGGTCAATATGCTAAAGGAAGCAGGACTGCCCTATATCGTGGTATTGACCAATCCGACGACCGGCGGAGTAACCGCTTCCTACGCCATGCTGGGCGATCTTCATCTTGCCGAACCGGGGGCGGAAATCTGCTTTGCCGGCAAACGGGTGATCGAACAGACCATCCGCGAAAAACTGCCCGAGGGTTTCCAGACGTCGGAATACCTCCTGGAGCACGGTATGGTGGACATGGTCGTGAAGCGCCACGATATTCCGTCAACTTTGGCCCGCACGCTGAAAATATTGATGAAAAAACCGGCAAACCAGACAGCCAATGCCGTCCAGCCAACAGCGGCTGCCGTGTAATGCCATGTTAAATGGGGCCGGAACGGTGGGGCTCTTGCCTGTCGTTCCGGCCCTTTTCTGTTTGAACCTACCCTGTAGCGGCTTCGGCCGCTGTCTGTCTGATGGGACCTGCCATGACCGCTCCGACCACTAGCGAGGCCGCAAGGATTATCGAACAGCTCATGGAGCTGCATCCGAAGGGCTTCGACCTGTCGCTCGATCGCATCACCCGCCTTCTCGCCAGGCTGGGCAATCCGCACCTCAGGCTTCCACCCGTCATCCACGTCGCCGGGACGAACGGAAAGGGCTCGGTCGTCGCCTTCAGCCGCGCACTTCTTGAAGCAGCCGGTCTTTCCGTTCATGTCCACATCTCCCCCCATCTGGTGAACTGGCACGAGCGATATCGGATCGGCGTGAAGGGCGGGCCGGGACGTTTGGTGGAAGATGCGCTGTTCGCCGATGCGCTTCGTCGGGTGGCGGAAGCCAATGCCGGCGAAAAGATAACCGTCTTCGAAATCTTGACCGCCGTGACCTTTGTTCTTTTTTCGGAACAGCCTGCCGATGTCGCCATTATCGAGGTTGGGCTTGGCGGGCGCTTTGATGCGACCAATGTCATCCCCAAGCCGGCTGTTTCGGTCATCATGCCGATTTCGCTCGATCATCAGGCCTATCTCGGAGACCGGGTGGAACTGATTGCGGCCGAAAAGGCGGGGATTATGAAACGCGGCGTTCCCGTGGTGATCGGCCATCAGGAATATGAAGCCGCAAGGGACGTTCTTGTTTCCACGGCTGAGCGTCTTGATTGCCCCCACTTTGTTTATGGACAGGATTTCACCGCTCACGAGGAGATGGGACGGCTCATCTACCAGGATGAGGACGGCCTTTCGGACATTCCTTTGCCTCGCCTTCCCGGCCGCCATCAATATGGGAATGCGGCCGCTGCCATCCGGGCGGTTCGCGCCGCCGGATTCGACGTAACGGAAGCCATGATGGACAAAGCCATGCTATCCGTGGAATGGGCGGGCCGCCTGCAGCGTCTGCAGGAGGGAGCCCTGGTCAAACAGGCCCCCAAAGGGGCCGAAATCTGGCTCGATGGCGGACACAATCCCGGCGCTGGCGAGGTCATTGCCGAAGCCATGGCCAATTTCGAAGAGCGACAGCCGCGTCCTCTCTATCTCATTATCGGCATGATCAACACCAAAGAGCCTGTCGGTTACTTCGAAGCATTCAGGGATATTGCCCGCAAGGTTTTCACCGTGCCAATCCGTAATTCCGATGCCGCTATCGACCCTCTGGCGCTCGCGCTTTCGGCGGGAGAAGCCGGATTGCAGGCCGCTGCCGTTTCTCATGTTCGCGAAGCACTTGACGCCATTGCCAGGGACATGAAGGCCGATGAACCCGCGCCGCGTATTCTCATCGGGGGATCGCTTTATCTGGCGGGCGATGTTCTCGCCGATAACGGCACGCCTCCCCACTAACGAAAAAACCCGGCCTGGAGCCGGGTTTTCTGTGTCATCGAACGGTTAAGTCAGGCTGCGCTGGAAATCCAGGCGCTAAGTGCATTTTTCGGGGAAGCGCCCACCTTCACGTCCGCCACTTCGCCACCCTTGAACATGGCGAGCATGGGAATGGAGCGTACACCGAAACGCGCGGCCAGCTCCGGGTTTTCGTCCACATTGATCTTGGCGATCTTCACCTTGCCGGCAAATTCGTTGGAGAGTTCTTCCAGGCTCGGACCGATCATCTTGCAGGGACCGCACCATTCGGCCCAGAAATCCACGACCACCGGCTCGGCGGAATTCAGGACTTCGGACTGGAAGTTGGCATTATCGACTTTGACGGTTGCCATGAAAGCACTCCTTGGGAAGAATTTCGTTGATGAACATGTGAGCGCACGCCGCTCGTTTTTCAACGAGACCTATCTCACTTTGGCGTGATTTCGGCAAGGCTGGCATCGAGAAAGGCATCGTCAAGAAGAAGAGGCATTCCCGTTTCCGTATAGATCAGGAGACAGTCGATCGAACGATCCGGATAAAGGGGTTTCAGTATTGACCGGTAAATGGCGAGCTGTGCCCGGTGGGGAAGCGGTACGTCTTCGATTTTTGCCGGGGGATTTCGGTTTGTCTTGAAATCCGCCAGGATGACCCGGTCTTCCAAGACCGCCAGCCGGTCGAGCCGGCCGGAAATGGCATATTCCCGCCTTCCCAGCCGCAAGGTGCCCATGGTGGCAACCTCTGCCCGGGAACCGGGGCCGAATAGGCGGGCCAAGCCGGGATCGCCAAGAAGCCCCATGGTCCTGGCAACCAGTTCTTCTCGTTCCTGCAACGGCCAGGAGCGGGCCGAGCGTGTCAGATAGCGGCGCGCTGCCTCTTCCCTATCCGCTTCCGGCAGATCCGGGAGGACCTGCAGGAGGCGGTGGGTGAGCTTGCCCCTTTGGGCAGCCCGATTGGGTGCCGGTCCGTCCCTGAAAAGAGGGGAAATGACGAGACGGTCGCCTTCCTCCTCTTCGACCACCACCCCCGCCTCCGACGGGCTGAGGGGACGGGGCAGGAAAGGCTCATCCGGCAACGGCATGGACAGAGCCTCTGGAAGCGGCGGCAGGCTTGCGGTTGCCTCTGCAATCGGGGCCGTGTCGCTCTCGGGGAGACGGCCTGCATCGACCCAGCGCAACCCCTCCCATTCGCCGTCAGGACCGACAAAGCGCGCTTCCCTTACCTCACCGGCCGCCTCCGAAAGAGCCGACCGTACAAGCGTATGCCAGGTGCCGACGACCTCACGTGTACCGCGATAACCGCAAATGAGAAGATGGTCCGCTGCCCTCGTCATGCCCACATACAGAAGCCGGCGATATTCTTCTTCCGCAGAATTTCGCAATCGGGCTTCATCAGCTGCCGTCACGGAGTTGCTGAAGGCACGGCTGGGGAGCCAAACCGGGACTGGCCCGGTTCGTGTGTCGACGAACCGGAGTTTCGGCATGTGCTGCGCATTAAAGGGTTGAGACCCGCCATCGACGAGGAAGACGACGGGCGCTTCCAAGCCCTTTGCCGCATGCACCGTCATGATGCGCACCTCGCCTCGACCCTTGTCCTGCTCCCGCTTCACCTCGGGAGATTCCATCTCGAGCGTAGCCAGGAAGGCGGTGAGACCGGGCAAGCCGGTGGTTTCATGGTCCAGGGCAAAGCTCAGAAATTCATCCAGAATGTCGGAAGCTTCGCTGCCCAGCCGGGCAAGGAACCGTCGCCGTCCACCAAAAGACCCCAGAACACGGGCATAAAAATCATGAACGGGGGCGTGCCGAGCGAGCCGCCCCATGGCAAGCAGATCGCTGAAGGCGAGACCAAAGCGCGGATTGGTTTCGGCCATCAACGACAGATGACGGAAGAGAGACAGCCCGTCCGGCCGGCGCGCCGCAAGCTCGAAGAGATCCTCTTCGCCCAGATTGAAGAGCGGACTTTTCAAGACTGCAGCAAGCGAAAGATCGTCGCCTTCCTGGCAGAGCACGCGGCCAAGCGCCATCAGATCCTGGATCGCGATATGGCTCGTCAGCTTAAGTCGGTCCGCGCCCGCAACGGGAATGGAGCCAAGGCGCTTCAGGGCCCGATTCAAGGCATTGACGAAAGCATCGCGCTTGCGCACCAGCACCAGGATGTCACCCGCTTCGATAAGCCGTTTTTTGCCCTTCTCCAGGATGGCGGTCTTGCCCACCATCTCCGCGATCCTGTGGGCGATCCTGCGGGCCAAAATGGCTGCTGGAGCGCTCTCCGGCGTGGAGTCGAAGGGAGCCGTCCAGTCTTCGTCGGGTGGGGAGGGTTCCGCAGGGATCATATTCCAGAGTTCAACCGAACCCGGATGGCCGATGCGTGACGAGCGGTGTTGAACGGCTTCACCCATCGCACTCAAGCCGCGCGCATTTTCCGCGCTGGCAAAGACCTGGTCGACGGCCTTCAGCACCGCATCCGTAGAGCGGAAGGAAAGCGGCAGCCGGATGGAGGAAAACTGCCCGTTGACGCTCGCCTTGCGGCTCACCGTCCGCCTTTCTTCCGAAAACCGTTCCGGTCTGGCGCCTTGAAAGGAGTAGATGGACTGCTTTTCGTCGCCGACGGCAAACAGTGTCCGTCGTACGCTTCTCGCGGAATGGCCGGAGAAAAAGTCGTCTGCAAGGGCACCGATGATGCGCCATTGCTCCGGACTCGTATCCTGTGCCTCGTCGACGAGGATATGATCGATCCCCTGATCGAGCTTGTAATGCACCCAGGGCGCCGCGTCCGAACGGGTCAGCAGATCGGCGGTGCGCACGATCAGATCTTCAAAGTCGAGATAGCACCGCCTTCTTTTCAGGTTCTCGTAATCGGTCTCCAACCGCTCGGCGAGTATCAGCGCAGAATGGCTGGCGTCGAGCATGGCATGGATCCGCCAGCGGTCGACAAGGGTCGCCACATGCGACTGCGCTTCCAGTACGGCCGCCTCGAGCTCAGGATGGGCATTGATCATCTTTGTCGTCAGGATGCCGGAAAGGGCCTTGGGTTCTTCTTTTTGGGTCAGAAACACGGATTTCAGCAGATCGAGCCGTCGCTCCGGATCGGTTTCCTGCACGACCGCTTCAAGTAACCCCGCGCTGTCGCTCGCCTTCTTGCCTCCGATAGTGCTGGCTGCTTCGAGATAGGCCTGCAGCAAAGATCCCCGCAATCCGGGAAGCGGCCAGGCTGCCCCAAGAACGGCGGTGCCCGTCTCCCCCTCCGGAAGACCAAAGGCTCGCCGGAGGTTGCTTTCGACATTCCCGGTCAACATGGCTTCTTTCAGGAAGCGGCGTATGGGATTTCGAAAGGCGATGATTGTATCGAGCAGGTCTTCCAGACCTGTGTCGTCTGCCAACTCAAGCACGTGGGCAAAGGCTGCCGCAAGCGTGTCATCCGCCTCGCTTCGGGTTGCGCTCAGCAGACTGCGCTTCGCATCTGCCAGAAGTGCGGCTGCCGAACGGTCGTCGAGAACCGAAAAATGTCCTGCCACATTGGCTTCCAGCGGAAACTGATGAAGCAGTGCTTCTGAAAAAGCGTGAATCGTCTGGATTTTCAGCCCGCCTGGTGTCTCCAGGGCACGAGCGAACAGTCGACGGGCTTCCAGAAGGCGGAGTGAATCCGGCTCACGACCTTCGATCTCGGTAAGCCGGCGGCTCAGTTCATCATCGCTGATCGTCGCCCATTCCGACAGTCGCTGAAAAACGCGGTTGGACATTTCAGACGCCGCCGCCTTTGTATAGGTCAGGCAAAGAATGGCAGACGGGCGCGCACCAGACAGCAGCAGCCGCATGACGCGCTGGGTCAGTACATGGGTTTTGCCCGAGCCTGCATTGGCGGAAACCCACGCTGAACGGTCGGGGTCGGAAGCGATCGACTGCTGTACGGTTGTCCAGCCAACCCATGCGCCGGGCTCGCGAAGTTCTGGAAGGGGCTCGAATTCACTCATCGCTTTCGGCCTCCTCGCTGTCGGCTGTGGCCCATTCGGCAACCCGCGCGAGGTGATCGTAATCGCCCGCATATTCTCGGGCGCTGGCGGGAATGAGGCGGGACATAAAGCCGCGCTCGCCGCGCTTGAGGACCTCGACGAACCGATGCAGCTCGTGGACCGATTCCTGTGCCAGATAGGCCGCAGATTTCACCTGAGCCGAGGAGGACGTTTTCGCCTTGTCGTTATTGACGGCTTCTTCGGCGAAACGACGGCCGGGGCGCAGGCGTACATACAGCAGGTCATCCGGATCCATGGCTTTCACACCCTTGAAAGCACCTCCCATCAAAGCCGCTGCTTCGAGTGCCAGCTGGGGATCCAGGAGGCTGCGCGCCTGCGCTTTGGACGGATTGGATCCGGTCTTGTAATCGATGATGTCTGCAAGCCCATTGGCCTTGAGATCGATCCGGTCCGCCACACCCGTCAGGCTGATGCCGAGAGCCGGAAGCTCCAGCCGTGCACGAACTTCTGTGAGACTACCGATGATTCCCTCTTCCCGCCGTTCCTGCCACCGGAGAAAGGCAGCCCCCACGTCCTTGAAGCGGGGGCGCCAGACCGCATCCACATGGGCAGGCAGGTTTTCCCGGTCGAATTCTTCTTCGAGAATCCGGCTCATTGCATCGAGGGCGCCCGGAGTGCCGGCCTTGTGTCCTTCCCGGATGAACCGGTCCACGATGCGATGATAGAGTATTCCCCGTTCCGCTGTTCCGGGATCGGAATTATACCCCTCCAAAGGATCGAGCCTGAGGACGCGTCGGGCATAGATGGCATAAGGATCGCGACGAAGCCGGCCGACTTCGCTGAACGAATAGGATTTGGGCTGCATTTCGGCCGGCGGCCGGGGATCAGGCCGTTGCGCGGGCTCCTGCCGCTCGTCGTTATCGAGGCACGCCGCCCAGTGACAATAGGCGCGGGCTCTTTCCCGCAAACCCTCGGCAAAATCCTGGCCACCCAGGGCGATCAACCGCTGCAGCCATCGGGACGCGACGGCTGGAGCCGATCCGGTCCGGGCAGAGCGGGAGTAGATGAGATGCCTTGTTCCGTTCGCCATCTCGAAATCATGCGCATGCTGGCCAGTTCGCCGCTCGGGTGGCTCCAGCCCGATGCCGGTTTTCATCATGCGAGAAAGAAAGGGATTACCCGAGGTCTGGGCCGGCCAGATACCCTCGTTCAGGCCTCCGAGGATCAGCGTATCCACCGTTTGGAGACGTGCTTCCAGAGTACCGAAGATAAAGACGCGGGGATGACTCATGGCGCGGGGCTTTACCTGCTCACCGGCCAGAAAGGCATCCATGATGTCAGCCCATTGCGGCCCATCGGCCTCGATGATCCCGTCCGTTTCGATAATCGAAGACAGAAGATCCGCCAGAGCCGCTCCGGCCTCATCGGACCAAAGCGGACCAAATCCTTTGGACGGGCAGCACGCGACAGCTTCCAGGGCACGCCCGGTGCGTTCCGCCCACGCGGAGAGGGCCAGCGCCTGCCGAGGCGTGCCGTCTCTCTCGGTGCTCTCCAAGGCCTCACTGAGAGGCGCGACTGCCTTTGCGATCCGAGCCGCCAGGGCGCGCGCGGGTTCGATGGCGTCAGCGGCAAGGGATTTGCGCCATTCCGGGACATGATAGGCTTCGGCCTGTTCCTTGAGCCTCTGTTCGAGAAGCGTATCGAGAGTGGAAAGGCTGACCGCCCCGGTGCCGCCGCGAAGCGCCAGTAGCTCAAGGGCAGAGGCCGCCTGAGGCAAGGTGTCGGCATCCATGCCGAAGCGGGCGAGCGGATGCTTGAGGAGGGCGATCACGGCCACCGGATCTCCCGGGCGGAGCGTAGATTCAAGCAACAGCCGGGTGAGCGTCCCCTGCTGTGTGGCCATCAGCGGCGTGCCCGCGGTGTCGTCGGCCTCGATTCCAAAACGGGCAAGCTCTGCTTTCACCCGGCGCGCCAGGCCCCGATCCGGCGTAATCAGCGCGGCCTGCGACGGGCCATGCCGGCCAGGTCGCTCCAGCGCCAGGCGAAGGGCTACGGCGATCGCAGCGGCTTCCTCCCGTTCATTGGCAGCTTCGATGAGGCTCACATCCGCAAAGGCGCTCTCGAAGGCTCCCGGCTCGAGGCTGTCGCGCCACGACCGCCATCGGCTGGTCGATTCTGCAGGCGCCAGCGCTGCGGAAAGAATTTTCTGTCGTAGAACCATATCCCCGGACGGTTCGGCAAGCGGCAAGACTTTGTCACGCTGCACGCCGAGTTTTTGCAGGAGAACAGCCAGACCATACTGCGAATGCGAGCGGCGGGCCGGGTCAGGAAGAAGACCGTCTGCCCCGAGGGGCGCCACGTCCTTCCAGTCTTCGTCATTCATGACCTGGTCCAGACCGGGAAGCACAACGGCCCCCTGCTTCAGTCCCGCCACCACACCGATCAGTTCGGCAGTCGCCGGCACCGATCCGGTGGATCCGGCAACAATGACCGGATCGGCCTTGCCATCAAGGGCGGCCAGCCGTCGCGCCTCGACACGCAACAGCGCGTTCCTGTGGCGGGCTGACGAGGAAGCCTTCAGTTCTTCCAGTCGAGCAGGCCAGAAATGGCTGGCGATCTTCAGGAATTCGGCCGTTAGCTGCCACCAGGCCGAATAGGCCTCCGTATCGAGCCGGCGAAGATCCTCCCAGTCACGCTCCTCGGTTTCGATGGAATCGATGAGCTCCGACAGGTCGCGGGCCAGCCAGACCGCATCGGCCGGACTTGCGGGCGCGGCGAGCGGCGAATCCGGATGCATGCGCGCCACTGTTTCGGGCAGTTTGTTTCGCCACGCCAGAATGAGGCGCGCCAACTCCAGCAATCGGGCTGTCGAGGGCAAGGGCTCGGCAAGATCCAGGACTTCGGGCGGCTCGAGATCGAAGTAACCGGAATCATCGTCTGTTTCGCCCAGCGGCCGGATCTGCGGAAGAATGGCCGCCCGGCCTCCCAGCAGGGTGACAAATTCCGATCGCAGCACGCGTACGGCTCTGCGTGTGGGGACATAGATGGTCAGCGAAGCCAGATTTTCGGGAGCCGCGGGGTCAAGCCTGAAATCCGGCACAACCTTGCCCTCGCAAATGGCGGCAGCCAATGTGGGGAGAAAGGGAAGTCCCGGAGGGATGGTCAGTACACGGCGGGAGCTCCTCGCCATGTCATCGCTCCAGCCGTCGTGCCAAAACGGCCTCTGCAGCCGTGATTGCCTCCGGTGTTCCCACAGTTATCCAGTCCGCGTCCAGCACTATGCCAAAGAGCCGTCCGGAATGGATTGCCCTGTCAAAATAGATGTTGAGATTGAAAGCGTCGCGTGGCGCATCGGCAAAAAGCGCGGGGTGTACCGCCAACGCTCCCGCATAAACAACGGGGCATGGCATTCCTTCCTGGTAGCGGCTCAATCGCCCCTCTGCCCCGATGCTGAAATCCTTCTTGCCATTATGCCCGGTCGTCTTCTCCAGCGGTACGCAGAGCAGAAGCATATCCATCCGTCGGGCATCAAACGCTTCGGCCAGCTGCAAAAGCGCAGGTTTTTCTCCCGTCGCTTCGTTCACCCAGAAAAGGTCTGCATTCATGACGAGCGTCGGTTCGTCGGACAAGAGTTCGAGACCTTTGACCAGACCGCCGCCGGAATTCATCAGAGCGGACCGCTCGTCCGACAGGACGATGCGGAGTCGCGTTTCGCTGGCAAGGTGGTTTTCCATCTGATCCGCGAAGTGGTGGACATTCACGCATGCCGTGCGAACGCCCGCCTCGAGCAGAAGATCCAGGACATAATCGATCATCGGCTTGCCACCGACAGGAACAAGCGGCTTGGGCATCCGGTCCGTGATAGGCCGCAGCCGTGTTCCAAGCCCTGCGGCCAGTATCATGGCCTGACTTATCGGAGATCTGGTATCCGGCATGGTCATCCCGTCATGATTCGAGGATGCCTATTCGAGCCTCGATAAACCAGTTGCGCAAGGGTTGGAGAGCATCCTGCATCAGTGCTTTTTCAAGATAACGCAAGGTGCGGGGTATGTGCTTCATATAGGCGGCTTTGCCGTCCCGTTGCCAAAGGCGCACCCAAAGTCCGGCCAACTTGCAATTTCTTTGGGCTTCCAGGACGGCCAGATCCCGACGAAAACGCACCACATCGAATGAAGGAGTGTTCCTTCTTGCTTCCAGATAGGCGGAAAGCAGGCGGTCCCCCATGGCTTCCGGAATTGTCACGCGCGCATCCTGGATCAGGGAAGCCACGTCATAGGCCGTAGGGCCGATCATCGAATCCTGAAAGTCAAGAATGCCTATTTTGCGGATACCCTTTTCCGTCGCCCGCCAGATCAGGTTGGGCGAGTGATAATCGCGCAATAGGAGATTTTTCTCGGATGCGCCCAGATCATCGATCAACTGGCGCCAGATGTCTTGATAGGACTCCCGCTCCTGCCGGCTGGCCTCATGCCCCCGCTTCCACGGGAGATACCAATCGAGCAAAAGCCGGGTCTCCATGGCCATCGGCACTTGATCGAAATCCGGAATGACGTGGCGATGGTAGGATCCGGCGGCCTGCTTCACCTCGATTTCGCGAGCGAAAGGCGCGGCATGGAGTCTGGCCAGAATCAGAATCGCCTCGCGATACCGTTCCTCGATCGGCTCGCCGGCCTCGTCGAGCACGCTGTCGGCACCGAGATCGCTGAGCAGCAGGATGCCTTTCTCGCAATCCTGCGCCAGCACCTGCGGGACGGCGAAGCCCTGCCTGTCCATTTCTTCCGCCAGGGCGATGAAGGGCCAGGCATTCTGGGCGATATGGGCAACTTTCGCATAGGGTTTGCCTTCAAAGACAGGCGGCCCTTCCGGGGGTTTTGGCCAATCCATCAAGATCAGGCGGGAGCCATCCGGACGAGGGATATACTCATAGGCTCTGACAGAGGCATCGCCGGTGAGATATCGGCGCTCCGCGTCGGGAAACCCGTGGTTTTTGAGAAATTCCCGGATCGCCAGGCTGCGTTCGATTCGGGCCAGCGCGGCACCGTCTGCGGAAATGTCGGCCCGCCGGCCTTGATCGTCATGATTGATAACGATCCTGATTTGCCCGGCAGGAAGAGCCTCCGGCATGCGTTCCGGCCATTCGACGATTGCGATCCCATCGCGGATGGCTTCGTCAAATCCCAATTCTTCCAGCTCCGAACGATCGGAAAGACGATAGAAGTCGAAATGGGCAGCCGGGATACGCAGATCGTAGTTTTGCACGAGCGTGAATGTGGGGCTGGGAACCTCAAGTTCCGGATCATCGGCAATCGTTCGCAGCAAAGCGCGGGCAAGCGTGGATTTTCCCGCACCGAGATCGCCCGAGAGCGAGAGCACGTCACCGGGCCTCATGGCGAGCGCCAAATCGCTCCCCAGGCGTTGTGTCTCGGCTTCATCTGCAAGGTGCAGGGAAATCTGCATCTTATTCCGCCGCGATCACCCGGGCCGATTCTCCGGACGGAATGCGGCACGTGACCGTGGTTCCGCCACCGGCAGGACTTTCGATGCCGACCGAACCATTGTGAAGGTGGACGAAGCTTTCGACGATGGATAGCCCAAGCCCGGTGCCGCTTCGCTTGCCGCCCCGACCATTGGTTTCAAATCGGTCAAAGACGGATTTCAGCATGTCCGCCGGTATGCCGGGGCCTGTATCCGAAACGGAGAAGACGAAGTCGCTGCCATCCCGCTCACAGCGCAGCGTGATGGTAGAGCGCTCGGGAGCGAAATTCGCTGCATTGTTCAGAAGCTTCAGCAGGATCTGCTTCAGGCGTTGCTGGTCTGCCAGGATCGAACCGAGGCTTGCCGGAGCCACGATTTCCAGCATCACGCCGGATTCCTGCAGCCGGTCGGCGATGTGAATCGCGACGTCATCCAGCAGATCGTCGATGGACACATCGGTATAGTTCAGCTTCATGATACCGGCGTCGACCGTCGCCAGGTCCAGAATATCGTTCACGAGCGTGAGAAGCACGGCGGAGGACGTGGAAATATAATCCACATACTCGGCCTGCCTGGGTGTCAGCGTACCGGCTGCCGGGGTTTTCAGCAGATCGGTAAAGCCGATGATATTGGTCAGGGGAGAGCGCAGCTCGTAAGATACGTGCTGGACGAAATCGTTCTTCAGGTCGTCGGCCTTGCGAAGGGCCTCGTTTTTCTCCGTAAGCGCCCGTTCGGCCCGAACACTGTCGGTCATGTTCACGAAGGTGAGCATGGTTTGCGCATTGGGAAGCGGAATGACCGCATAATCGAGTACAAGTCCCGATTTCAGCTCCAGAGTGCCCTGCAGGGAAGGCCGCTCGTCATCGAAGCTGGTAATCATTTTTCCGTACTGGCGCCAACCGTCCGGTTGGTCGTAACTGGGCTTGCAGGCATCCTCGATCGCGCGGATATGGGTTCCGGGCGCAGTCTGTACCTCGGTGACGCCCCACAGAGCCCGGAATGCGGGATTGGAAAGCTTGATCCGGCCGTCGGGACCGAACACCGCGACCCCTTCTGCCAGATGGTCGATCGTTTCGCCCTGTACCTGCTGCAAGGTATTGTAGCGGGTTTCCAGATCGACCTGCTCGGTAAGGTTCTCGAACACCCAGGTTGCCCCGCCTTGCGGGTGGGCCGTGGCGAAGACCCGCAGGGTTTGCCCATTCGGCAGGTGCCAGAGATCGGTCTGGGTATCGAGCGCCTGATAGGCGGAAAGGGCATTGTCCTTCCAGCTCTTCCAGTTCAGTTGTTCCGGGAGTTTCTTCGCAGAACGAAGCCGGTCGAGAAGTTCGCTATTATCCGGCGCGGATTCCAGGAAAGCGATATCCAGCTCCCAGAGGCGCACAAAAGCCTGATTGTAGAACTGGAGCCGCCGATTGCCATCGAAGATCGCCACGGGCGTTGCCAGATGATTGAGCGTTTCCGCATGCGCCTGAATGGTGCGGCGAAGCTCTTCGCGCACCCGCTCCGTTTCGGAAACATCGACGGCCATTCCGGCTGCCCCCTGCGCCGAGCGTACATCCACGACGTCGTAGAACGTCCGCGCACCCTTGACCACAGTGGAAAGCTTGTCGTGGAATGGCGATTCAGCCGTCGCCGTCGCCTTGATTTTCTCCCGCGCCACGGTCCCGAGAATTTCGCGCCCTTCCTCGACGGCCTGGTGGGGCGAGGCGGCCTCCACCGCTTCTCCATAGGCCTCATTGACCCAGGTCAGGTTGCCGTCACGGTCGCGCTGCCAGACCGGCATGTCGATGGAATCGAGCAGCTTCTGGAACAGCGAGATCGAGCTCGAAAGACGTTCATGCTCGATCTTCAGCTCGGCCAGTTCGGCCCGCAGGTTGTTGAGGGCCACGAAACGGACAAAAGCGCGCCCGCCGGATACCCGCCCCTGGACCTCGAGCACTTCTTCGCGATGGGTCTCCACGACCAGATCGAATGTTTGCGCATGGCTCCGCAACTGGTCGATGGCCCGGTCGATCTCGGCTGCCGATTGGCTCTTCAACCACCGGCCGAAGGCCAGAAATTCGCTGCCTGGTTCCGGCGCTCCCGTTTCCAGTGGCAGATGACCCAGAATTTCCGGCTTGCTGTCATGCTCGTCCCATATGACGATCCGGCGGTTCTTGTCGGCAATGAGGGCCTGATAGCGGGAAATGCGCTGTTGTGCATCGGAAAGAGCCGAGCGAACCTCGCGGCTTTCGTTTTCGATCGTTCCTTTCTGGCGGATGAGCCAGACGGCCGAAAAGAGCGCTGCGGATATGACTCCCATCACCAGGGACGACGCAATCGCTTCGAATGAGGTGAAAAGGCGTGCTTCCACCGCACGGGTTTCCGCTGCCAGAACGGGCGCGGTCAAACCCGCAAGCGCCGTTCCCGAAAGCCATAAGCCACGCAGTCCCGCCTTCAGGCGGGCAGGCCTGCTACCAACTGATTTCGATACGAGGGTAACGCCCGTCACAGATGAGCGAGCGCTATCCACGGCCCGCTCGCGCGTGCCAAATTTTCTGTCCGACATTCCGGTCTGTCTCCGTCCTTGGTGCCGCATCTCGACAAGACATCCCATTTCCAGAGGGCTGCGCTTGGCCGCAAAACCTCCGAATCAAGTCCTAAAAAGATACTGTGGAAGGGATTCGCCGGAAAGAGTCCGGGGCAAAAAAGAAGCCGTCGCCTTTTGTCAAGGCGACGGCCACAAGATGTTGTGGATATGGGCGCTATGGTTAATAGCGGTAGTGTTCCGCCTTGAACGGGCCGCTGGTTTCCACGCCTATATAGGCGGCCTGCTCGGGCAAAAGCTCCGTCAGGCTTGCGCCAAGCTTTTCGAGGTGAAGGCGTGCGACCTTCTCGTCGAGGTGTTTGGGCAGGACATAGACGTCGTTCTTGTACTCGCCCTGCTTGGTGAAGAGCTCGATCTGGGCAAGAACCTGATTGGTGAAAGAGGCGGACATCACGAAAGACGGATGGCCCGTTGCGTTGCCCAGATTGAGCAGGCGACCTTCCGACAGGAGGATCATGCGGTTGCCTTTCGGGAACTCGATCATGTCGACCTGGGGCTTGATGTTGGTCCACTTCAGGTTCCGCAGCGCGGCGACCTGAATTTCATTGTCGAAATGGCCGATATTGCCGACGATGGCCATATCTTTCATCTCGCGCATGTGCTCGATGCGGATGACATCCTTGTTGCCGGTCGTGGTGATGAAGATATCCGCCGATGCGACGACATCCTCCAGCCGAACCACTTCAAAACCGTCCATGGCGGCTTGAAGGGCGCAGATCGGATCGATTTCCGTCACCTTGACGCGAGCACCTGCGCCGCGCAGCGAGGCAGCAGAGCCCTTGCCGACGTCGCCATAACCGCACACGACGGCGACCTTGCCCGCCATCATGACATCCGTTCCGCGACGGATGCCGTCCACCAGCGATTCCTTGCAGCCGTACTTGTTGTCGAACTTGGACTTCGTCACCGAGTCGTTCACGTTGATCGCGGGGAACGGCAGAAGCTTCTTTTCCGCCAGCTGGTAGAGACGATGGACGCCGGTGGTGGTTTCTTCCGTCACGCCCTTGATCGCGTCGCGCTGCTTGGTGAACCAGCCCGGAGAAGCTTTCAGCCGCTTCTTGATCTGCGCGAACAGAATCTCTTCTTCTTCCGAACCGGGCGTGCTCAGCACGTCTTCGCCGGCCTCCGCGCGGGCGCCGAGCAGAATGTACATGGTCGCATCGCCGCCATCATCGAGGATCATGTTCGAGACGCCACCGTCGGCCCAATGGAAAATCTTGTCGGTATATTCCCAATATTCTTCCAGGCTTTCACCCTTCACCGCAAAGACCGGAACGCCCGATGCGGCAATTGCCGCGGCAGCGTGATCCTGGGTGGAAAAGATGTTGCAGGATGCCCAGCGAACATCCGCCCCCAGGGCGACCAGGGTCTCGATCAGCACGGCCGTCTGGATGGTCATGTGCAGCGAGCCGGAAATCCGGGCGCCCTTCAGCGGCTTGCGATCGCCGAATTCTGTCCGGCAAGCCATCAGGCCGGGCATTTCCGTTTCCGCAATGCTGATTTCCTTGCGGCCGAAGTCGGCAAGGGCGATATCGGCGACGATGTAGTCCTTCACAGCGCTCATAAATTTCTCCAGGCGGGTTGAGGGCCCGGGAGCAATCATGCGTCTATCCGGGCAAAGGCATTCCAAGAATCTTCGCACGGCACGAATGCGGTGCCGGCTTTGGTGGCAGCCGATGTAGCAGTAATCGAGATTTATGGCAATAAGGATATAAAGAAGTCTTTATGTGGTAAGCGTTCTTACATTTCTTCGCCGAATTTGTCGGCGATGAGGGCGTCCAGCGCGTCGAGCGCTTCCTGCGCCTGGGCGCCCTCGGCTGTGACGAGAATCGTGCAGCCAGGGCTTGCCGCCAGCATCATCAGACCCATGATCGAAGTGCCCCCGACCGTCATGCCATCGCGACTGACGGTAATCTTGGCATCGAAACCGTCCACGACCTGAACGAATTTTGCCGATGCCCGCGCGTGCAATCCCCGTTTGTTGATGATCAGCAATTCACGGGAAAGCAGTTCGGCCATGGTCTTGTCCTGGTGAGGTTACTTGCCGCTGAGAACGCGGCTTGCGACGTTGATGTACTTTCGCCCCGCTTCGGAGGCATCGGCCAGCGCTTTTTCCATATTGTTCTCGCCCCGCACACCGGCCAGCTTGATCAGCATGGGCAAATTCATTCCCGCAATGACCTCTACATGACCGGCCTGCATCACCGAGATGGCCATGTTGGAGGGCGTGCCCCCGAACATGTCCGTCAGAATGATGACGCCATGACCTTCGTTCGCGCGCATTACGGCTTCCAGGATATCCTGACGGCGCTGGTCCATGTCGTCTTCCGGGCCGATCGAAATCGTTTCGATCAGCTTCTGCGGTCCGACGACGTGTTCAACGGCATGTCGAAATTCTTCAGCCAGCTTGCCATGAGTGACAAGCACAACTCCGATCATTTAAAAATGCTCCTAAAGCCTCACCGATCAGAAGAGCCAAATATCGCAATGCAGCACTTTCGTCCACCGGGACGAATGGCTGAATGATGGAAAAGCCCGTTCCCTGCCAAAATTCCGCCGCCAGGGCCTTCGTTTGACGTCCGGTTCAGGCGTTTCGGTCCAAAAAAGGTATGAACCGCGTCAGAATGGTCAGCACATCGGGCGCATCGCGCGCCACCTTCAAAAGCGGAAGGCTCGCTCCGGGAAGGATTTCGTGACGGAGATTTTCCTCCGGCAATCGTTCGAGGCTCTCTCTAGGCGCGGGCTGCACCGCGTAGTGGAGGCGGGCATGGGGCAGGGAGGGAAGTTTAACAATTCCGCTCCCGCGTATTTCCATCAAGCCCGCAATGGTCGGAGGGCGAGAAGCAATGATCCGTCCGTTTCTCTCCTCGATGAAAACCTGGTCATCCGCTACCAGCCTGCCGAACAGACCGCGTTGGCGGGCCGCACCGAGACAAGCGTGGGCCGTCTCGGACTTGCCGCATCCCGAAGGCCCGATGAAAAGCAGTCCGGTCGTCCCGATGACGATGGCTGTCCCGTGGACATTCACGGGTTGTCCCTTCATGCCGGTTGAGCCGCCGGCAGCGACAGGATGAAGGACGCGCCCTTGAGCATGCCCGTTCCGGGATCGGTCAGGTTCTCTGCGCGCAGGGTTCCTCCATGCGCTTCCGCGATCTGCCGGCTTATCGAGAGACCCAGGCCCGAATTTTGCCCGAAGCCTTCGCTTTCCGGCCGATCGGTGTAGAAGCGCTCAAAAATACGGTCGATATTCTCGGCCTGGATCCCGGGACCGTTATCGTTGACCTGCAGAATGCAACGGCCACGGGTACGCGACAGGGTAAGGCTGATCTGTCCGCCTTCCTGTGGAACGAAGGAGCGAGCATTTTCAATCAGATTGGTGACGATTTGCCCGAGGCGCAGATCGTGGCCGTTGACCAGAAAATTCGTTTTCACGCCGGCTTTCCTGTCGACATGAAGCTCAATCTGAACGGGCTTCTTGCCTGACCGGATTTCCCGGGAAATATGCACCAGATCCTGCAGCAGCACTTCAAGATCCACGGGCTTGGAATCGGTCCTCGCCAGCTCCGCATCGAGGCGGGAAGCATCCGAAATATCGCTGATCAGGCGATCGAGCCGGCGGACGTCGTGCTGGATGATATCCAGAAGCCGTCCCTTGGATTCGTCGCTTTTCGCAAGGGGCAGCGTTTCCACCGCGCTTCGCAGCGAAGTCAGAGGGTTTTTCAGTTCATGGCTCACATCGGCCGCAAACCGTTCAATTGCATCGATCCTGTCGTAAAGCGCGGTCGTCATTTCCCGCAAAGCCACGGAAAGATTGCCGATTTCATCCTGACGAGCGGAAAAATCGGGGATCTCTTCACGCTCTTTCGCCCCGCGGCGCACCCGGATGGCGGCGGCCGACAGGCGCCTGAGCGGTGTGGCGATCGTGGAGGAAAGAAGCATCGAAAGCATGACGTTGACCAGGGTTGCCACGCCGAATACCCGAAGGATGGCCAGCCGTTCCGCGTGAACGATCTTGTCGATATCTCCCGCTTGCGTCGACAGCAGGAGCACACCGAGAACGGCACGGAAACGCTGCACGGGAACGGCAACGGAAACGATCATCTCGCCCTTATCGGTTACCCGGACCACCGCGCCGCGAACGCCCGTCAAGGCGTTCATGACCTCCGGATAGATCGAACCGTCGCCGCCGGGAACCTCCTTGTAGACCGGAAGTCCACCCTGCTGAAGCATTCGGTTCGTCCAGCTGCCAATGCGGTCCCACAGGCTTTCCGTCTCGCCCTCCACAGCGGGCAGATCGAATCGCAGCACTTGGCCGCCGGCATAAAGATGACGAGAATCCAGAAGCAGGTTGGCATCCGCGTCGAAAATGCGCGCGCGGGTTCGGGTGGGGGAAATGAGGCGGCGAAGAACCGGAGCGACCTTTTCAGGATCGATGGGGAATTCCAGATCTTCATCCGAGGGCAGGGGGGTTATGCTTTGTCCCGCCTGGAGTTCCAGGAGTTTCTGCGGATCGATGGTGATGGAATTCGTATCGACCGAAGCAGAGGCGGCGATGGCGCCTGCGATGATCTCGCCCTGGGTCAGAAGGCTTTCCACCCGCGCATCGATGAGACCCTCGCGGAACTGGTTGAGATACATGATCCCGCCCACCAGCACGACAAGCGCCGTCAGATTGAAGAACAGGATTCGGCGCGTCAGGCTGGAAAAGACGGCATTGCCGAAAAGCCTGCGAATCAGCACGAAGAAACGGGAGACAAGCGGACGGCTCGGGCGCCTCGTGCCGACGCCTTCCAGCTCCTCGCCGTCCTTGTCCATGGGTACAGTTGCCACCCGTTCAGGCCTCTTCTCCGCCCGGCGACCAAGCCGCCCCGCACCTCTGCAACGCGATCAAACTCTCGATCACGCGGCTTCGCGAAAGCGGTAGCCAACACCGTAGAGGGTTTCGATCATGTCGAAATCGTCATCGACCATTTTGAACTTCTTTCGCAGCCGCTTGATATGGCTGTCAATGGTGCGGTCATCGACGTAGACCTGTTCGTCGTAGGCCGCGTCCATCAGCGCGTCGCGGCTTTTGACCACGCCCGGACGCTGGGCAAGTGAGTGAAGGATCAGGAACTCCGTCACGGTCAGCGTCACCGGTTCGCCCTTCCAGGTGCATGTATGGCGTTCCTGGTCCATGACCAGCTGACCCCGCTCCAGCGAGCGGGCTTGCGGCTGGGCGGCGCCCGGCTTCGACATGCCACCACTCGCCACGGCCGCCTCGCGGCTTGCGGCACGGCGCAGGATCGCCTTGACCCGTTCTACCAGAAGGCGCTGGGAAAAGGGCTTCGTGATGAAGTCGTCGGCACCCATCTTCAGGCCGAACAGTTCGTCGATTTCCTCGTCCTTGGACGTCAGAAAGATGACCGGCAGATCCGATTTCTGGCGCAGACGACGCAGAAGCTCCATCCCGTCCATGCGCGGCATTTTGATATCGAAAATGGCAAGCTGCGGCGGGCGGGCAAGCAACCCGTCGAGCGCGGAAGCGCCGTCCGTGTAGGTCTCAACCTTATAGCCTTCCGCTTCGAGCGCGATCGACACGGATGTCAGGATATTCCGGTCGTCATCGACGAGGGCGATGGTTTGCATAGTGATAGTCTCCACGATCATCGGCGCTCTCCTGGATAGTCCCAGCCCAGGCTCAGCTTCGCCGCGCTTATGAGGGTAAAGGTGGAACAAATTGTGGCAAGGATAGCGGAGGGCCGGCCCCATGTCGCGGCAGAGACGGCCAATCTACGGTTAACGACCTGCAAAAGCAGAGATATTTAAACGGTTTAAAACGGACTATATTCCTTTAAATCGATTAATATATTGAAATCACTCATTAATTCGTATATAGGGCGCTTGAAAAATTTAAAACTATGCGTATCCTTCGGTGGAATTTGAAAAAATTTGATCTTAAGCGGAGGAAAGCAAGATCATGGTTGAAACCGGTATGCGTAACCCGGCCGTTGGCCTCGACCTCATCGGACTGACGGATGCCGGACGCATCCACTACAATCTGAGCGAGGCCGAACTCTATGAGGAAGCCATCCGTCGCGGTGAAGCCCAGCTGACTGCGGATGGTGCTTTGCGTGCACTGACGGGCCAGCACACCGGCCGCTCCGCAAAAGACAAGTACGTGGTGCGGGACGCCGTCACCGAAAACCAGATCTGGTGGGATAACAACAAACCGCTCTCGCCCGAACATTTCGCCGTCCTCAAGGCGGACATGCTTGCTCATGCAAAGGGCCGCGATCTTTTCGTTCAGGATCTCGTGGGCGGAGCAGATGCCGACAATGCGCTTCCCTCCCGCGTGGTATCGGAATTTGCCTGGCATTCCCTCTTCATCCGCAATTTGCTGATCCGTCCGGAGCGCGCGAAGCTTGCAGTATTTACGCCGAAGTTGACGATCATCGATTTGCCCAGCTTCCGCGCCGACCCGGCCCGCCATGGCTGCCGCAGCGAAACCGTGATTGCCTGCGATCTGGTCAACGGCCTCGTTTTGATCGGTGGCACCTCCTATGCGGGTGAAATGAAGAAGTCCGTCTTCACCGTGCTCAACTATCTCCTTCCGGAAAAGGGCGTCATGCCGATGCATTGCTCGGCCAATGTTGGACCGGACGGCGATTCCGCGGTGTTTTTCGGCTTGTCCGGCACCGGAAAGACCACGCTTTCCGCCGATCCGAGCCGCACGCTGATCGGTGACGACGAACATGGCTGGGGCGAGCACGGCATCTTCAATTTCGAAGGCGGTTGCTATGCGAAAACCATCCGCCTGTCAGCCGAGGCCGAACCGGAAATCTATGCAACGACCAAGCGTTTCGGCACCGTGCTCGAAAACGTGGTTCTGGATGCCAACCGCAATCCGGATTTCAATGACGGTTCGCTGACAGAAAACACCCGGTGCGCCTATCCGCTGCACTTCATTCCGAATGCTTCGGCCACGGGCATTGCAGGTCATCCCAAGACGATCATCATGCTGACCGCGGATGCTTTCGGGGTGCTTCCGCCCATTGCCCGGCTTACGCCGGAACAGGCCATGTACCACTTCCTGTCCGGTTACACCGCAAAGGTTGCCGGCACCGAAAAGGGTGTCACCGAGCCGGAGGCCACTTTCTCCACCTGCTTCGGCGCTCCCTTCATGCCCCGCCACCCCGCGGAATACGGCAATCTGTTGCGCGATCTGATCGCCCGTCACGGCGTGGATTGCTGGCTTGTCAATACCGGCTGGACCGGTGGCGCCTATGGCACGGGAAACCGCATGCCCATCAAGGCAACCCGCGCCCTCCTCACGGCTGCGCTGAACGGCAGCCTGAAGAAGGCCGAATTCCGCCGAGATCCAAACTTCGGGTTCCAGGTTCCGGTTGCGGTGGAAAGCGTCGATGCCAAAATCCTCGATCCGCGCTCCACGTGGGGCGATACGGCGGCGTATGATGCCCAGGCAAGCAAACTCGTGTCCATGTTCATCGCCAACTTTTCGAAGTTCGAAGACCATGTGGACGGGACTGTCCGCGACGCAGCGCCCGGCGTAAAGGCGGCTGCCGAGTAAGCGGCCCGCCATGATTCACGTGAAACCCGGCGGATAACCGCCGGGTTTTTTCGTTTCAGCTCCCGTCTGCGATATGGCATAGGAAGCGATCGAAAGGATGTGAGCATGGCCAGCGACCCACTCGAAATCAGCAGCAGGATCACTATTGCCGGCTGGGAACTGACAGAACAATTCGTGCTGGCCGGAGGACCGGGTGGCCAGAATGTCAACAAGGTTTCCACCGCGGTGCAGCTGTTTTTCGACATTCGGAACTCTCCGTCCCTTTCCGAGCGCGTCAAGGACAACGCGCTGAAGCTTGCTGGCCGCCGTGCCTCCAAAGAGGGCGTGCTGATGATCGAAGCCAGCCGCTTTCGCAGCCAGGAGCGCAATCGCGAGGATGCGCGCGATCGGTTGAAGGCGTTGATTATCGAGGCGGCCGCGCCGCCGCCGCCACCGCGCCGCAAGACGAAACCTTCCAAGGGAGCCGTAGAGCGGCGTCTGAAGGAGAAGGCAGGGCGTGCGGATGTGAAAAAGATGCGCGGCAAGCCACTGGGAGATTGAGGGAACGAAAAATGCTCGAACTTCCGAAAGGCATCCGCCACCTGCCACAATATCTGGACCGCCCGGCGCAGGAAGCTCTGGTGGGGGATATACGGGAGGTTGTCCGGCAAGCGCCCCTGTTCATTCCGCAAATGCCGCGTACTGGACAGCCCATGTCTGTCCGCATGACCAATTGCGGACCGCTTGGCTGGGTGACCGACAAGGAAAAAGGCTACCGGTATCAATCGACCCATCCAGAGACAGGCGTGAAATGGCCGGCAATCCCGGAGCAAATCCTCACGCTCTGGCGCGACCTGACAAAACTGCCCTACGACCCCGAGGCCTGCCTGGTGAATTTCTACAGCGATACCGCGAAAATGGGCCTGCATCAGGATCGCGACGAAGCCGAGTTCAGCGCGCCGGTTCTCTCCATTTCCTTGGGCAACAGTTGCCTCTTCCGGATCGGCGGCCCGAACAGAAGCGACCGCACCCAATCCTTTCGGCTGGAGAGCGGCGATATCGTCCTGATTGGCGGGGCTTCACGGCTGAATTTTCATGGCGTCGATCGAATTTACCCCAACACATCAGAACTTCTTAAGAGTGGCGGGCGTATCAATCTGACGCTGCGACGAGTAACGCCCGCTGGTTGAATAGAGCTTCATGAGGAAGCAGGGAGCATCCATGGATAGGGCTCGTCTGAAAACCCTGATTGCAGGCAATATCGTTCTCTTCGGCTTCATTCTGTCGCTGTTCATGCTGGTTTCGCTCTGGACCCTTGACGAGAATGGCCTCTCCCAGCTCAATCAAAAATTACCGATCTGGGATTTCAGCAATCTGTGGGCGGCTGGTGTTCTCGTGCTGGACGGCAAGACCCACCTTCTTTTTGAGCCGGAAGCCTATCGGGCGGCCCTTCGTGCCCTCTATACGCCGCTCTTGACCGACCAGGAATGGAGCTATCCGCCCTCCATGCTGCTTCTTGCAGGACCGCTGGCCTTGCTTCCGGTCTTGCCGGCCTACGGGGTCTGGACCCTCGGCACCCTCGCTCTGCTGCATCTGGCACTGAAACCGCTCCACTTGCCCCGCTACGCGCATGTCGTTGCCCTTCTGTCGCCCGGCGTCGTGATGAATGTGGTGGTGGGACAGAACGGGGCCTTCACGGCGGCGCTTCTGTTGGGCGGTCTCTTTCTGGCGCCGCGGCGGCCGATACTGGCTGGAATCCTGTTCGGCCTTTTGACCATGAAGCCCCATCTGGGACTGCTGATCCCTCTCTGCCTCTTGGCAAGCCGTAACTGGAAGGCGATTGGTTCGGCCGTGGTCACCACCCTGTTGCTTGTCGGTGTGACGGCTCTGTTTTTCGGCCCTTCCGTCTGGATTTCCTTCCGGACCGTCACCGCACCCTTGATGGCGGCCATTCTGGAAGCTCCCTATCCGCAGAGTTACCATACCCTGGCACTGACGGCTTTCTCTGCCGGCCGTTCCTTCGGATGGGGTCTTCCGGCGAGCTACCTCTTGCAGGCTGTCGTCAGTCTGGCGGCGATGGCGTCGGCCCTGTGGCTATGGTTGCCTGGCGCGGCCCCTGTTTCGCACGAAAAAAGAGTTGTTCTGACGGGACTTCTCGCCCTCCTGGCCACGCCCTATGGCTATGTCTATGACAGCGTGCCGCTCAGCGTGGCGGTCGCGTTCCTGTTCCTCGAAGAGAAGAGGATACCGCTGGCCGTCCATGGACTTGCATGGCTGTTCCCGCTCTTTGTGCCTGCATTGGCGCTGCGCGGTTTCGGTGCCGGTATTGTGGTCGTGATCGGCTATACAGCCCTTCACCTCGGTCTCGTGTTGCGAGACCGCTTCGCCGTGCCAAGGCAGGCCTGATCAGAGTTTGCGCAGGGCAACCTTTTCGATGAAATGATTGTTGCCTTTTTGCAGGATCAGGTCCGCGCGCGGGCGTGTTGGCAGGATATTCTGGCGAAGATTCTTCAGATTGATGTTCGCCCAAAGCCCTTCTGCAATCTGAAGCGCATCCTTTTCGCTCACCTGGGCATAACGGTTAAAATAGGAACTGGGATCCCGAAATGCCGTTTGCCGAAGTTTCATGAACCGATCCACGTACCATTTGTGAATCAGTCTCTCGTCCGCATCGATATAAATCGAGAAATCGAAGAAATCCGAAACCATCGGCACAACCTTGCCATCGGCGGGCAGGTCGCGCGACTGCAGCACGTTAATGCCCTCGAAAATCAGGATATCGGGCCGGTCTATGGGCGTGAATTTGTCGGGAATGACGTCATAGGTCAGGTGCGAATAGCAGGGCGCCTTCACGTCCGGCCGCCCCGCCTTGATTTCCGAAAGGAAACGCAGGAGCGCACCGATGTCGTAGCTCTCCGGAAAACCCTTGCGTTGCATGAGATTTTCCCGTTGCAAAACGGCATTCGGATAAAGGAACCCGTCGGTGGTCACCAGATCCACCTTCGGGCTTGAGGGCCAGCGGGCCAGCAATTCCTTGAGAATACGAGCGGTCGTGGATTTGCCAACCGCCACAGATCCGGCAATTCCGATGACGAACGGGGTCTTCGAACTGCCGGCAAGGCTCAGGAAGCGATCCCGCTGCTTGAAGAGCATTTGCGAGGATTCCACATGGGCGGAAAGCAGACGGGAGAGCGAAAGGTAGATCCGGCGCACCTCCTCCAGATCAATGGGGTCATCGAGAGACCGGAGCCGCTTGACTTCGCTTTCGCTGAGGGTCAGTGGCGTATCCGCCCGAAAATGCGCCCATTCCGCCGACGTGAAGACATGGTAGGGCGAATAGAGATCGCGCTGGAATGGCCCCGGACCCTCCATCGAGGCTTCCGGGGCGGCAGGCTTGGCGGTTTTCAAGATATCCCCTTGGTCCGACATCATGGGTCCTTCCGGGCCGCCTTTTCGGCCAGCCCGCTCTGCCCCGTGCGACGTTGAAGCTCCGCCATGACGTCCGCCACCGGTACATCCGCAATCTTCAGCACGACAAGCAGGTGAAAAAGCAGGTCGGCGCTTTCGTAGATCAGGTTCTCGCGATCACCGGTGACCGCTGCCATGACCGCCTCGATGGCCTCTTCACCCAGTTTCTTGGCGGCCTTGGCTTGGCCAGCAGCGACAAGCTTGGCTGTCCAGGACTCCTCCGGCGAGGCCGCTGCGCGGCGCGCGACGATCGTTTCCAGATCGGCAAGAGTGAAACCGGCCATGCGCGCCCCCTCAGTCAATCCGCATGGCAATGCCATGCTCTGCCATACAACGCTTGGCTTCGCCGATGGAATAGGTCCCGAAGTGAAAGATCGATGCAGCAAGCACAGCCGTTGCATGGGCATCGCGGATCCCCGCCACCAGATCGTCCAGCGTTCCCACGCCCCCGGATGCAATGACGGGAACCCGAACCGAATCCGCGATAGAACGGGTAAGCGCGATGTCATAGCCGCTCTTGGTTCCATCCCGGTCCATCGATGTCACGAGAAGTTCTCCCGCGCCGCGCTCGGCCATGCGCACGGCAAAATCGACCGCGTCGATTCCCGTCGGCTTGCGCCCGCCATGGGTAAAGATTTCCCAGCGCGGGATCTCGCCCTCTGCGGATACCCGCTTGGCGTCGATGGAGACGACGATGCATTGATTTCCGAACTTGTCGGCCGCTTCGGTCACGAATTCCGGATTGTTCACCGCCGCCGAATTGATCGACACCTTGTCGGCCCCGCAGAGCAACAGCTTGCGGATGTCGCCCACACTGCGGACGCCACCGCCTACGGTAACCGGCATGAAGCAGTGATCGGCCGTGCGCGCCACCACGTCGAAGATGGTGTCGCGATTATCCGATGAGGCGGTAATGTCCAGAAAGCACAGCTCGTCTGCACCGGCCGCATCATAGGCCTTTGCGGCTTCCACCGGGTCGCCGGCATCGATGAGGTCGACGAAATTGACGCCTTTGACCACACGGCCGTCTTTGACGTCGAGACAGGGAATGACACGGGCCTTAAGGGTCATGCGCGTTCCTTTCGGGCGGCCTTGATGAGAGCAAGTGCCTCTGCCGGATCGATCCGTCCGTCATAGAGAGCCCGGCCCGAGATCGCTCCTTCCAGCTTTTGCGCGTCTGGCTGCAGCAATCGTTCAATATCCGCGAGCGAGGCAAGACCGCCGGACGCGATGATCGGGATGTTCACCGTTTTGGCGAGGGCGAGTGTCGATTCCCAGTTGATCCCGGTCAGAATGCCATCCCGGTCGATATCGGTATAGATAATGGCCGCAACGCCCGCGCCCTCGAATTTTCGGGCAAGCTCGACGATCCCGAGTTCCGAGGCTTCTGCCCAGCCCTCGACGGCGACCTTGCCGCCCTTGGCATCGATGCCGACAGCAACCTTGCCCGGGAACAGGCGGCAGGCTTCCTTGACGAGCGCGGGATCGCGCACCGCGATCGTACCGAGGATAACGCGGGCGAGGCCCTTCTCCAGCCAGGCTTCGATATGCGCCAGCGTGCGGATGCCGCCGCCGAGCTGAACCGGATTCTTCGTTGCCTTCAGGATTGCTTCCACGGCCGCACCGTTCACACTCGAACCGGCAAAAGCACCGTTGAGGTCAACCACATGCAGCCATTCGAACCCTTGATTTTCAAAGGCCAGAGCCTGCGCGGCGGGATCGGGGTTGTAGACGGTGGCCTGCGCCATATCACCGAGCTTGAGCCGGACGCATTGCCCGTCCTTGAGGTCTATTGCGGGAAAGAGAATCATCAGTCAGTCCGTTCTTGGAATAAGCGCGAGCCCTCAGGGCTTCCAGCGCAGGAAATTGGCGAGAAGGGCAAGGCCCAGTGCCTGGCTCTTCTCGGGGTGAAACTGTGCACCTACCTTGTTGCCGTGTCCCACGAACGCGGTCATCGGGCCTCCGTAGTCGGTGACCGCAATCACGTCGTCCGCATGGGTGGCGGCAAGATGGTAGGAATGAACGAAATAGGCATGCAGGCCTTTCGGTCCGGTCGCAATGCCATCGAAAAGCGCATGCGGCCGATTGAGCGTCAGCGTGTTCCAGCCGATTTGGGGGATTTTCAACCCGGGGTCGGAGGGCGTCATTTCCACCACGTCTCCTGCAATCCAGCCAAAGCCCTCGGTCACGGTCTTTTCGAGCCCGCGAGAGGACATGAGCTGCATGCCGACACAGATGCCGAGGAACGGACGAGCATGGTTGTCGACCACGTCGCGCAGCGCCTCATCCATACCGGCCACGGCCTTGAGACCGGCCCGGCAGTCGGCATAGGCGCCCACGCCGGGCAAAACGACACGGTCGGCAGCCGCCACCACTTCGGGACGATCGGTAAGCACGATCTCCGCATCGATGTGATGGTCGCGGGCAGCCCGTTCGAAGGCCTTGACGGCCGAGCGCAGGTTTCCGGACCCATAATCGATGATCGCCACACGCATGTTCAATGTCCCTTGCCATAGTCAAAGAGGCCGAGAACCGGTCCGCCTGCCGGTGCGCGAGCAGAGGCCAAGCCCGTTGCCGGAGCCGGTTGGGTAGACGGCGCAACGGCCGATGAAAAATAGATCTCTTCTGCCTGATCGAGCGATAGGGCGAAAAAGGCGGCTTTCAGCGTCCATCCCTTTGAACGCAGATGCCATTCGCGAAGAGCGCCGCCTTCCAGCCCGACGAGAAGCGAAAGCGCCAGTTGAACCATCACGATCGCACCAGGTGCATCGAGATCTTCCGCAAGCGCCGCGATAAAAGCGATAATCAGAAAGAAGATGAGAGCGTATAGCCACATCCGGTGCCAGAGCATCCAGAAGAGGGGAAAGGCGAAGGCCAGGAAGGAAAATCCGTCACGGATGAAGCGGGCGGAATCCGGCTCATCGGCTCTATGAGGGGGGGTCATAACCAGATAGCTTGCCATATATCGCTCCCGATCTTTCCAGGCTTCCCTTCGGGGAGATGCCGGACTGCAAGCAGTGAGGGCCGGCGGGGTTCCAGGCCCTTAAACCAGAGTCCCCTTGGTGGAGGGTACGCGCCCCGCCTGCCGAGGGTCGATTTCCGTCGCGGTGCGCAAGACGCGCGCAACCGCCTTGAAGCAGGTTTCGGCGATATGGTGGTTGTTGGCGCCGTAATGGTTCAATACGTGCAGGGTCATGCCTGTATGCTGGGAGAGGGCCTGGAAGAATTCCCGGACCAGCTCCGTGTCGAAAGATCCGATCTTCGGCGCGCTGAAATTCACGTTCCAAACGAGAAAGGGCCGTCCCGAAATGTCGATACCGGCTTTTGTCATGGTCTCATCCATAACGAGATCGAGGGAAGCATAGCGCGTGATGCCCTTGCGGTCACCCAGTGCCTTGGAAAGAGCCTGCCCGAGGGCGATCCCCGTATCCTCCACGGTATGGTGATCGTCGATATGCAGGTCACCCTCTGCAGCAATGTCCATGTCGATCAGCGAATGGCGGCAAAGCTGGTCCAGCATGTGGTCAAAGAAGCCGACACCCGTCGAAATCTTCGCCTTGCCGGTACCGTCTATATTGACGGTTACCGAGATGGAGGTCTCGTTGGTGGTGCGCGAAACAGTCGCTATGCGGCCTGCGGTCTCTGCCATCTCGTCTTTCCTGTCGGCTGCAGGGGAACCATGAGGCGCTCCTTAACAGGCGCAACACAAAATATCCAGAAGCTCCATGCTCTTAATTCGTATGAGAAGCAGGCTTTCGGCGCCGGGTGAGGGGACCGATTGCAAACCTGTGCGGGCTGCTTACATATCCATCAACAAGCCTCGGGTCTGCGCCTATTGTCCAACTGTCTCGCGCAGGGCCCCAATCGGAAAGACGAACGAATGACGGAACACAATCCATTCGGCACCATGCATGCAACCACCATTATCACGGTGCGCAAGGGCAACGAGATCGTGATCGCCGGCGATGGCCAGGTCAGTCTTGGCCAGACGGTCATGAAGGGCAATGCCCGCAAGGTTCGCCGCATCGGCAAGGGCGGTGATGTGATTGCCGGCTTTGCAGGGGCGACGGCTGATGCCTTCACCCTGCTCGAGCGTCTCGAAAAGAAGCTCGACCAGTATCCGGGGCAGTTGATGCGCGCTGCCGTCGAACTCGCGAAAGACTGGCGCACGGACAAATATCTTCGCAATCTCGAAGCCATGATGCTGGTCGCCGACAAGACAATCACATTGGCAATCACCGGCAACGGCGATGTGCTGGAACCGGAGCATGGCACCATGGCCATCGGATCCGGTGGTCATTACGCCTATGCGGCAGCCCGCGCCCTGATGGACAGCGACAAGCCGGCGGAAGAAATTGCCCGGCGCGCCATGCAGATTGCCGCGGATATCTGCGTTTATACCAATCACAACATCGTGGTGGAAAAACTTGAAGCCCATTGAGGAAAGGATCGATTTCAAGCCGGTCACGAAGGGCGACCTGCCGCTTTTGCTGCAATGGTTCGGCGAACCGCACATGCAGGAATGGTGGGGCGAGCCTGACGAGGAGGTGGCGCTCGTGCGGGATATGGTCGAGGGCCGTGACACGACCCGGCCTTTTCTCATCCAGCTCGACGGCCAATCCATCGGCTATATCCAGTACTGGTTCGTGGGCGAACACCAGACGGCGGAATGGCTGGAAGATCATCCGTGGCTCTCCGTCTTTCCGGCCGATTCGATCGGCATCGACCTCTCCATTGGCGAGCCCGGCCTTGTCGGCCGCGGCATCGGGTCGGCGGCAGTCCGTCTCTTCGCCGAGAGGCTCTACGACTCCGGCTACGGAACCATCATCATCGATCCTGATCCCGAAAACCGGCGCGCCGTGCGAGCTTACGAAAAAGCCGGCTTCCGCACCGTTCCCGAGTTGGAAGGCCGCGGAGACGGCGTGCTGATCATGCAATTCAAGCCCTGAAGAGAGGCAAACGATATGTCCAATTTTTCTCCCCGTGAAATCGTATCCGAACTCGACCGGCATATTGTCGGTCAGCAGGAAGCAAAGCGGGCCGTCGCGATCGCCCTCAGAAACCGCTGGAGGCGCCAGCAGCTTCCGGACGACCTGCGAGACGAGGTCATGCCGAAGAACATCCTGATGATCGGACCGACCGGTGTCGGCAAAACGGAAATCTCCCGCCGTCTGGCCAAGCTCGCGGGCGCCCCGTTCATCAAGGTCGAGGCGACGAAGTTCACCGAAGTCGGCTATGTCGGGCGCGATGTGGAGCAGATCATTCGCGACCTCGTGGAGATCGGCATCGGTCTGGTCCGTGAAAAGAAGCGCACCGAGGTTCAGGCTGCCGCTCACATGAATGCGGAAGAGCGGGTCCTCGACGCCCTTGTCGGTTCGACCGCCTCTCCCGCCACGCGCGAGAGCTTCCGCAAGAAGCTGCGTAACAACGAACTCGACGACAAGGAAATCGAGATCGATGTGGCGGATACGGGTTCCGGCATGCCCGGCTTTGAAATCCCCGGGATGCCCGGAGCCAATATCGGTGTGCTCAATTTGTCCGACATGTTCGGCAAGGCCATGGGCAACCGGACAAAGAAGGTGAAGACAACGGTCAAGCAATCCTACGAGGAGCTGATCCGCGACGAGTCCGACAAACTCGTCGACAATGAACAGATTCAGCGCGAGGCGGTCCATGCCGTCGAGAACAATGGCATCGTCTTCCTGGACGAGATCGACAAGATCGCTGCCCGGGATGGCGGCATGGGAGCAGGCGTGTCGCGCGAAGGCGTGCAACGGGATCTTCTGCCTCTGGTGGAAGGCACCACGGTATCGACCAAGTATGGACCGGTGAAGACCGATCACGTGCTTTTCATTGCATCTGGCGCCTTCCATGTTTCGAAGCCCTCCGATCTCCTGCCCGAGCTGCAGGGCCGGCTGCCGATCCGCGTAGAGCTGAAGCCACTGACCAAGGAGGATTTCCGGCGCATTCTGACGGAACCGGAAGCGTCTCTGATCCGCCAGTACAAGGCCTTGATGGAAACGGAAGAGCTTGCGCTCGATTTCACCGAGGATGCGATCGACGCCCTGGCTGACGTTGCGGTCCAATTGAACAGCTCTGTGGAAAATATCGGTGCCCGTCGTTTGCAGACGGTGATGGAAAGGGTCCTGGACGAGATTTCCTTCCATGCACCGGACAGAGGCGGCACCGCCGTCACGATCGATTCCGGCTATGTGCGCGAGCATGTCGGGGAACTCGCCGGCAACACGGATCTGTCCCGCTTCATCCTGTGACCGGCCTGCATCGCAATCTCTGATTTGGGTCCGCTCCCGGCGGGGGCGGCCTCTTCCTGGCTCGACAGCGGCCTGTTCGCCTTCTAAAGGAGGCAAAAGAGCGAATTATCGCGGATTCGGGCGTCTTCTGGCCAAATTCTGTCGGCACAGACAGGCGGAACAATCGATATCAGGAACAGGATTTCGGCGTGCGGACTATTCTGGCTACCCTTGGCGCGGCACTGTGCATGTGGTGCTCAATCGAACCGGCTGCCGCCATGACGCGGGTCCCGCCGGGTAACCGGCATGCGGAACAGCCGCCGATTCCCGGTGCCTCCATGCGACGGACAAAGGCCGGAAAGACGACCTTCGACGACAAGTACGAAAAGATACGCGATCTGCTGGCCAACGACGAAGCTTTGCGATCGAAGATCAGGGAAACCGCGCGGGCCTACGGCATTGACCCCATCCATATCGCAGGCGCCCTGGTGGGGGAGCATACTTACAATGTCGATGCCTATGACCGCCTGCAATCCTACTATGTGAAGGCTGCGGCTTACGCGGGCAATAGTTTCCAGTTTGCCTATGAAGACGAAAAGGTCGATGATTTCGTGGCACGGCCCGAGTTCTCCACCTGTGCCAAGTACCGGGACTCCTATCATTTGTGGACATGCCGCGAGACGGTGTGGGACGACAAGTTCCGGGGCAAGACGGTGGGGGGCAATTCCTATCCGAACAATCGTTTCAGCGCAGTCTTCTTTCAGCCCTTCTATGCCGGCCAGACCTTTGGTCTCGGTCAGGTCAATCCGCTGACCGCGCTCAAGCTTTCCGATCTCGTGAGCCGTCGTTCCGGCGTCGAGAAGCTCGACGAGAACGACGCTGCCGGTGTTTACGATGCCATCATGGACCCGGACAAGTCGCTCGCCTTCGTGGGGGCCGCCATCCGCCAATCCATAGACGATTACAAGGAGATCGCCGGAATGGATATCTCCGGCAATCCCGGGCTCACGGCCACGCTCTACAATCTCGGCAACACGCTTCAGAGGGCGCAAGCGCTGGCAGCCCGCAATCGTGGCGGCGGAACTGTGCTGCCCGAAGAAAACTATTATGGCTGGCTGATAAACGACAAGCTGGATGAGCTGAAGGCATTGTTCTAGTCGGGACCGCGCACTAGGTTTCCAGGGATGTCCTTTCCCGGGAAACCCATGGCGATACATTCCGAATCCTTCGAGGCACCCGCGCCGATCCCCCGAACCGTGCCGCCCTCGTGGCTGACCGTGATGCGGACGGTGTTTCGCAACCCGTTGGAATTGTGGGGCGAGCCTTCCTATACGCTACCGTGGATCGATACGGTCTTTTTCGGCGAACGGACCCTGATCGTAAACGATCCCGGGCTCATCCGTCATGTGCTGGTCGATAATGCTGCCAATTACCGGATGGCGGTGATCCGGCAACTCATTCTTCGACCCATTCTGCGAGACGGATTGCTGACCGCAGAGGGCGAGGTCTGGAAACGATCGCGCAAGGCCATGGCGCCTGTCTTCACGCCCCGCCATGCCCGGGGGTTTGCCGACCAGATGAAAACCTGTTCCGAGCATTTTGTCGAACGTTACCGTCATATTCCTGCTGCGGGCGAAAGACGGGATGTGGCGGTCGACATGACGGAGCTCACCTTCGAGATCCTCTCGCAGACGCTGTTCTCCGGCGAGATTGCCACGGCAACGGACGACTTTGCCGGTGACGTCGACGCCTTGTTGCATCGCATGGGGCGCGTGGACCCCATGGATCTGTTGCGGGCACCCCCCTGGATTCCCCGATTGACCCGTTTCGGTGGCCGTCGCGTGCTGGACAAGTTCCGGGCGGTCGTTGCAGAAACCATCGGACAAAGGAAGAGGAAACTCCAGTCCGACCGGACATCTGCCCCGGACGATTTTCTGACGCTTCTGCTTGAAGCCGAGGGGCCGGACGGCGGTCTCTCGATGGAGGAAATCGAGGACAATATTCTGACCTTTATCGGTGCGGGACACGAAACCACAGCCCGCGCCCTGGCATGGACGCTTTATTGTATTGCCCACCTGCCGCATTGGCGAGAAACCATGGAGGCGGAAATCGACGCGGTCCTCGCCACGGATGCGCCACCCGTCGAGTGGCTGGATCGCATGCCCCATGTCCGGGCCTCCTTCGAGGAGGCGCTTCGGCTCTATCCGCCGGCTCCGTCGATAAACCGGGAGGCCATAGAGCCTGACCGGTGGTCCGATCAGGCGGGAAACAGCGTCGAGATCCGGCCCGGAACCACGATCCTCGTCATGCCCTGGACGCTGCATCGGCATCATCTGCACTGGGATAGCCCCCGACTATACAAGCCGGAACGCTTCCTGCCCGGAGAGCGGGAAAAAATCGGCCGATTCCAGTATCTGCCCTTTGGAGCAGGGCCGCGCATCTGCATCGGGGCAACATTTGCCCTCCAGGAAGCGGTGATCGCGCTTGCCATGCTGATGCGGGACTACCGCTTCGAACCGATTGAGGGCGTCTCCGTGTGGCCCGTGCAGAAACTCACCACACAACCGCAAGGGGGGCTTCCCATGAAGATCGTTCCGCGCGGTTTGCGAAGACCGGATAAGGACGCTTGACAGTCCTGTCTTCAAACGGTCTTTTCGCGCCCGAAACGTGCCGTTTGTCAGCAAGCGGCGGCACGGCACTTCGGGCATAAACCTATCTTCATCCACATCTGGAGCGGATCGATCTTGGCGACCCATTATCTTCTCGGCATTGATACCGGCGGGACCTATACGGATGCAGCTCTTTTCGACGATGAAAAGGGTGTGGTTGCGAAAGCCAAGTCTCTCACGACCCGTCATGATCTCGCCGTCGGTATTGCCGGTGCCGTGGACGCGGTGATCGCGCGTGCAGGCATTCCGGTCAGCGCCATCAGTCTGGTCTCCCTGTCCACCACCCTTGCCACCAATGCGCTGGTCGAAGGGCAGGGGGGAAGGTCGGGCCTGATCATGATCGGCTTCGGCCCCGAAGACCTCAAGCGGGACGGTCTTGAAACGGCCCTTGGCTCAGATCCGGTCATCTTCCTGCCGGGTGGCCATAACGTGCATGGCAGCGAAACACCCTTGCAGCTGGAGGCGCTGGAAGAAGCGCTTCCGGCTCTGTCTCAGTCCGTGTCCTCCTTTGCCGTTGCCGGCTATTTCGCGGTCCGCAACCCCGCCCATGAAATTCGCGTGCGGGACTATATTCTCGAAAACAGCCATCTACCGATCACCTGCAGCCATGAACTCTCTTCGAAGCTCGGCGGCCCCCGGCGTGCGCTGACCACGCTTTTGAACTCGCGTCTGGTTTCCATGATCGACCGCCTGGTCGGTTCCTGCGAGCGATTTCTCGAGGAGCGCGGTATCCGCGCACCGATGATGGTGGTGCGGGGGGACGGAGCGCTTATTTCGGCTGCCGAAGCGAAGATTCGCCCTATTGAAACCATCCTGTCCGGACCGGCAGCCAGTCTGGTCGGCGCCCGCTATCTCACCGGGCTCGACAATGCCGTGGTTTCCGATATCGGCGGCACGACGACCGATGTCGCCGTGCTGGATGACGGGCGGCCCCGTCTGGACGCCGAGGGCGCTGTTGTCGGCGGCTATCGTACCATGGTGGAAGCGGTGGCCATGCGCACCTTCGGGCTCGGGGGAGACTCCGAGGTGCGGATCAACGATCGGGGTCTGGAGGCGAAGTTCACCTTGGGTCCTCGCCGCTTCCTGCCTCTCAGCCTTCTGGCGCACAGCCATGGCGAGATGGTGATCGCTGCGCTCGAGCGCCAGCTGAGGACAGCCCATGTGGGGCGTCATGACGGCCGTTTTGCCGTGAGGACCGGAGTGCCGGACCGGCTTGCCAGTGGTCTCCAGCCTCAGGAACAGGCTTTGTTCGACAAAATCGGAACCACGCCCGTTCCCCTCGATCAGCTGCTCGTCTCCACGCCGCAAAAGGCTACGCTCGACAGGCTGGTGGCGCGCGGTCTGGTGCATATTTCGGGCATCACCCCTTCCGATGCCATGCATGTCCTCGGACGCCAGGGTCAATGGAATGCCGATGCGGCTCGGATGGGCCTTGCCCTTGCCGCTCGCGGCAAGGACGGAGCCGGCCGTTTGCTCGCACAGACCCCAGAGGATCTGGCCGAGAAGATCGTGAACCAGCTGACACGGCAGTCCTGTGAAGTCATTCTCGGCGCCTGCCTGATGGATGACGGGGTGTCCGGGATCAGCCCGCAGGATTCCATCGAGATCGACAGGGCCCTTCGTCGGAAGCCGGGAATCGTCCGCTTCGGCATCGGTCTGGATCGCCCGCTTGTCGGCCTGGGTGCGTCGGCTCCCGTCTATTATCCAGCCATTGCCGAAATGGTATCGGCCACCTGCTCCGTTCCCGCAGACGCGGATGTCGCCAACGCCATCGGTGCCGTCGTCGGTCAGGTACGGGCTTCTGTAACCGTCTTTGTCACGTCGCCCGATGAAGGTATTTTTGTCGTCAATGGCGCAGGACCGAGCGTGCGCCTGACAGATGAGGCAGAAAGCTTCGCGCTGGCGCGGGCGCGAGCCGAAACGGCGGCGTTGTCGCAAGCCCGGCAAAATGGCGCCGACGATCCCGTCGTTGACCTCCGGGAAGAGGTAGACGCGCCAGAGGTGGAGGGAAGCCGCAAACTGATCGAAGCGCGCTTCATCGCGACCGCATCCGGCAGACCCCGCATAGCCGAGGAGTGATTTGTTCCAGACCGGAATAAATCCTTTACACTTTTGCCCAATTGACTGGCAGGGGGCCTCTGACAGTATCCACTCTGCGACGACGGCAAAGTGGAGTACGACATGACGCGCATCGAACGGGACGGCCTTTTCATCGAGGGGCCATTGCACGATTTCCTCCTTCAGGAGGCCCTCCCCGACACGGGCGTGGATCCGGATGCCTTTTTCCGTGGCTTTGCTGCGATCGTAGGGGAGCTTGCGCCGCGCAACCGTGCGCTTCTTGCGGTTCGCGATGAAATGCAGGCAAAGATCGATGCATGGCATCGGGAAAACGGCGCCATTTCCGATCCTGGGGTCTACGAAGCCTTCCTGAGAAGCATTGGCTATCTGCTGCCGGAAGGCCCGGACTTTTCGGTCACGACTGAAAATGTCGACCCGGAGATTGCGTCCATTGCCGGTCCCCAACTGGTCGTTCCGATCATGAATGCCCGCTACGCCCTGAATGCTGCCAATGCCCGCTGGGGTTCTCTGTATGATTCGCTCTACGGGACGGATGCTCTTCCCGAAAGCGGCGGCGCCGAGCGCGGTGGTGCCTTCAATCCGGTTCGCTGCCGCGCCGCGGCTGAGTGGGTAAAGGCATTTTTCGACGACATTCTACCTCTGGAGGGGGCAAACTGGCGCGACGTCACCGGTTTTGCCGTTCGGGATGGCCGGCTGGCGTTGACCACCGGCGTGGGAACCGCCGCCTTGCGGGACGCATCATGCCTGGCCGGCTATACCGGGACCCCGGAAACGCCCTCCCGCATCCTTCTTCGGCACCATGGCCTTCATATTCAGATCCTTGTCGATCCTTCAACTGCGGTAGGGTCCTTGGACCCGGCCGGAATTTCGGATGTGGTCGTGGAATCGGCCCTGACTGCGATCATGGATTGCGAGGATTCGGTTGCCGCTGTTGATACGGAAGACAAGGTTCTGGTCTATCGCAATTGGCTCGGCCTTATGAAGGGCGATCTGACGGAAGAGCTGTCCAAGAACGGCCGCACCGTGACGCGCCGTCTCAATGCCGATCCCGCCTTCACGGCGCCGGATGGCGCCACTTTCAGCCTTCCCGGCCGGGCCCTCATGCTCGTCCGGAATGTGGGTCATCTCATGACCAATCCGGCCATTCTTACCCGGGATGGCCACGAGATTCCCGAGGGTATCATGGATGCCGTCATCACCGGGCTTATTGCGCTCCACGATATCGGACCGAAGGGGCGGAGAGCCAATTCGAGGGCGGGCTCCCTGTATGTGGTCAAGCCGAAGATGCACGGTCCGGAAGAGGTTGCCTTCGCTTCCGAAATCTTTGCCCGGGTCGAAAAGCTTATTGGTCTCGCCCCGAACACGATCAAAATGGGGATCATGGACGAGGAACGGCGCACGACCGTCAATCTCAAGGAATCGATTCGCGCTGCCGCCGCGCGCGTCGTCTTCATCAATACCGGTTTCCTCGACCGCACCGGCGACGAGATCCATACGTCGATGGAAGCGGGTCCCATGATCCGGAAGGGCGACATGAAGCAGGCGACCTGGATTGGCGCCTATGAAAATGCAAACGTGGATGTGGGGCTGTTGTGCGGCCTGGGTGGCCGGGCCCAGATCGGCAAGGGCATGTGGGCCATGCCTGACCTGATGGCTGCCATGCTCGAGCAGAAGATCGCCCATCCAAGGGCCGGAGCGAATACGGCCTGGGTGCCTTCGCCCACGGGTGCGACGCTGCATGCCACCCATTATCATCAGGTGGATGTCGCCGCTGTTCAGGCCAAGCTGAAGAGCCGCCCAAGAGCCGCCCTTCGCGATATCCTGACTGTTCCGGTCGCACCGCGGCCGAACTGGACGCCTGACGAAATCCAGCGCGAACTCGATAACAATGCGCAAGGCATCCTCGGTTATGTCGTCCGCTGGGTCGAGCAGGGCGTGGGGTGTTCCAAGGTCCCTGACATCAACAATGTCGGTCTTATGGAGGACCGTGCGACGCTACGCATTTCCTCCCAGCACATGGCCAATTGGCTGCACCACGGCATCGTCACCGAGGCTCAGGTCCTGGAAACCATGAAGCGCATGGCCAAGGTGGTCGATGCACAGAACGAAGGCGATACCCTGTATCGCCCCATGTCGGCGGACTATGAGGGCTCTGTTGCCTTTCAGGCGGCTCTTGAGCTGGTGCTCCGCGGCCGTGAGCAGCCCAATGGCTATACGGAACCGGTGCTCCACCGCCGTCGCCAGGAGGCGAAAGCCCGCTTTGGGCGATAAACAGGTTTGCCGTGGACAAAAAAAGAGGCCGCCGGGATCACGCCCGGCGGCCTCTTTGTTATCACGATCTGCTTTTACTGAATAACCACGACGCGGGCAGACTTGCCCGGACGGACGCGATCATAGAGATCGATGATGTCCTGGTTCATCAGCCGAATGCAGCCAGAGGAGGCGGCGGTGCCGATGGACGCCCATTCCGGCGTGCCATGCAGGCGGAACAGCGTGTCCTGGCCCTTGTCGTTGAAGAGATACATGGCACGGGCGCCAAGCGGATTGGTAATGCCGGGGTTCATGCCCTTTTCGACATATTTGGCCACTTCCGGCTTGCGCTCCGCCATTTCCTTGGGGGGATGCCAGGTCGGCCAGGCTTGTTTCCAGGCGATATAGGCCTCACCACCCCATGCGAATCCCTGCTTGCCCACGCCGATGCCGTACCGCACAGCCTTGCCGCCCGGCAGCACGTAATAGAGATGCCGCTCCCGCGTCTTCACGACAATGGTGCCCGGGCGCTCGTCGCCACTGTAGGACACGATCTGCCGACGAAATTCCGGCTTCACCTTGTTGATCGGAATGGCCGGCAGCGCAAATCCGGCATCGGTCACCGGTTCATAGGCCTTGTCGAAGATCTCCACCTTGGAGACCTTGGTCGCCTCGGGGGAGGAAGAAGATACGGTCGAACAACCGGCAGCGGCCAGAAGGGCCGTCAAACCGAGTGCGGTCAGTGCAATGCGGAAGCGCATGGGTGGCTCTTGATTTTTCAGAGGGGATTCGCAGATGGTTTGCACCATCTTCGAACATGGTTTATTTTCTATTAATTGCGGGTGCGCAAGTTGTTGCGGAGCAACAGACCCGTCAGGCCGCGCAAATTACCTCTCCATTGCTTTTTTGCAACAAGGCAAAGGCCCGGAATCCGGGGATATCCATGACTCTTCTCTCTCTTCATGCAACAAATCCACTTGTCGATGGCAGGCAGTCGGAAAAGGCGCTGCTTGTGCGGCGCGGAATGCAGGCGCTGCTGACGGATTTGCGGCATGTCGCGCTGCCGGAAGTCTCCCTTTCGAGTGGCCGCAGGGCGGATCTCCTGACCCTTTCCGAGAAAGGAGAGATCTGGATCATCGAAATAAAATCCTCGATCGAGGATTTCAGGGTGGACCGGAAATGGCCAGATTACCGTGCCCATTGCGACCGGCTCTTCTTTGCCACCCACACGGACGTGCCGTCCGAGATCTTTCCTGACGATGCGGGACTGTTCATCAGTGACGGCTACGGCGCCCATCTGCTGCGGGAAGCACCAGAGCACAAGCTCGCCCCGGCGACGCGCAAGGCACTGACGCTCGCCGTCGCAAGGCTTGCCACGGCACGCCTGACACATGCCGAGCGGATGTTGGGAACCCTGCCGCCGGCACCCGGGGAAAAGGATTAGGGGATTATTTGGGCGCCCGCTTCGCCAATATGCGTTGAAGCGTCCGTCGATGCATGTTGAGCCTGCGCGCAGTTTCCGAAACGTTGCGTTCGCACATCTCGTAGACCCGCTGGATATGCTCCCAACGGACCCGATCTGCCGACATGGGATTTTCCGGCACTTCCGCCCGCTCGCCCGGCTGGCGGGTCAACGCGGCAAACACATCGTCCGCATCCGCAGGCTTGGCCAGATAGTCGATGGCGCCGAGTTTCACCGCCGTCACCGCTGTGGCGATGTTTCCATAGCCGGTCAGCACGATAATATGGGTATCTTCCCGCTTCTGACGGATCGACTCAATCACGTCGAGACCGTTGCCATCTCCCAGTCTCAGATCGACGACCGCATATTTGGGCGGATGCGCCCGGGCTTTCGCAACCCCTTCGGCAACCGATTCTGCTATCTCCACCTGGAAACCACGGGTTTCCATCGCCCGGGCCAGCCGCCGCAGGAATGGCCCGTCATCGTCCACGATCAAGAGCGAGGGGTCGACCGGGTCGATGCCGGAAGGGGCGGATGAATGGTCGGCGGCGGTGCTTTTCGGTGTCATTGGCGGCTTTCTCCCCAGGCGTCACCTGGCAATTGTTATGTATGACGGCTGGATTGCAGCGGGTAAAGGCGTCAGTTTAGCGCATCCATCACATCCCTGCGCCAGGTAACGGCAATCTGCGCCCCGCTTCGCCGGTCATTTCTGTTATTAAAGGTAATTTTCGCTCCGGAACGTTCAAGCAGTGTCTTTGCGATGAAAAGACCGAGCCCAAGGCCACCGGCACTGTCGTCCCTCTGCCGGTGCGTCACGTAAGGCTCCCCGATTCGGCTGAGGATATCGGGCGCATAGCCAGGTCCGTCATCCTCGATCACAAGAGTCACCTTGTCAGTCGTGTGCTCGACGGTAATGACGACCTCGCTCCGGGCGTAATCGACCGCATTTTCGATGAGGTTGCCGAGACCGTATATGATGCCGGCATTGCGGACGCCGACCGGTTCTCCTGTCCGCCCGGATTTGTCCACCACCCTTATGTCCACGCCCGGATGGCGATGAGGCGCCAGCACCTCCTCGATCAGGGATGACAGCGGCAGGCGCCGCATATGGGCTTCTTCTTCAGCGGATAGGGTCGTCAGCCGTCTGAGAATATCGCGGCATCGCTCGCTCTGGCTGCGCAGAAGCTGGACGTCTTCGCCAAAATGCGGATCCTTGCCGAGTTCCCGCTCCATTTCCTTGGCCACCACGCTGATGGTTGCGAGTGGCGTTCCAAGCTCATGGGCCGCCGCGGCTGCCAGGCCATCCAGCTGGCTGAGGTGTTTCTGGCGTTGAAGAACGAGTTCTGTCGCCGCCAGTGCATCTGCCAGCTGGGTAGCTTCAAGGGAAACGCGATAGGCATAAAAGGCGGCGAAGCCCATGGTGGATACGATGGCGCACCAGATGCCGAGACGCATCACGGAATCCAGGGTGAAGGCGTGATCCGGGTACCAAGGCAGCGCAAAGGGCGAAAAGGCGAGCGCTGTAACGCTGACCAGGGCGATGGAAATGAGGATAAGGCTTTGGCGTATGGGCTGTGACGCGAAGGATATAGTGACCGGCACGCAGATCAGCACGGAGAAGGGATTGGCAAGGCCGCCGGTGATAAAGAGCAGTGCCGAAAGCTGCACCAGATCCAGCGCCAGCAGGCAAGAGGTCGCGGCCGGCGCGAGCCGGAGCGTCGGCGGGAAAAGAAGCGTCAGGAGAATATTGGCAACCGCCAGCAATCCCACCAAGAGCAGGCAGGGGGCGAGCATCATCGGGAAGCCGAAAACGACCTTTACCGCCGCAACCGTGATCACCTGGCCGCCGACCGCCAGCCAGCGCAGCCGCACCAGCGTCTCAAGCCTGAGCCGCCGGCTGTAATGCGGGTCTGCCCGCAGCGAGCTGAGATCCATCGTCCACCTCCTGTCATGAGCCCTTCTGGCGCCACCGCATTTCCCTGTCGCCAGACGACAGGCTCAAGTGCCGCGCGGCTTTGCCCGGTGCGTGGGTATTGCATGGGCCGGATCGTCCGGCCACGGATGTTTGGGGTACCGGCCACGCATCTCTGACCGTACCTCCTTCCAGGAGCCGTTCCAGAAGCCAGGCAAGTCCCGTGTTGTCTGAATGGGCCGATGCGCCGGAGAGGTCAACTCAAGAAGAAGCGGCCAATTGCCACCGCCAATCACGGGATGAACCTTGAGCCCGAACAATTCCTGCACTCGGATAGCCAGAACCGGCTCGTCCCCGTCATAGCGTATCGGATGGCGCTGGCCGGTTGGCGCTTCGAAATGGGTGGGCGCAAGTCGCGTCAGGTCGCGTCTGAGGTCATAGGGCACAAGCGCCAGAAGGCCTTCGGCAATGCTGGCGGGCGTGATATCGGAAAGACTGCGGCTCTGTCCCTGAAAGGGAACGAACCATTCATCAAGGCGTGCCAACAATGCGGCATCCGATGTATCCGGCCATGGATCGCCGATAGCGCGGTGAAGGAACCCCAGTCGTTCCCGCAGCTGGTCCGCTTGCCCGTTGAAGGGAAGCGCCTGCAGACCAAGATCCTGCAGACCACTGGCAAGCGCCCGGGCAGCCTGATCGCCGGTCGGACGGGGAAGGGGGGATTCATCAAGGATGATGGCGCCGATGCGGGTCACCCGGCGCGCGCGCACCTGCCGGCTTTCCCGCTCGAAAAAGCACTGCTCTTCCCGAAGGATGGCCTCGGGCATGAAAGCCTCGACCCGAGCGCGGCTGGTTTCTGCCGCGGCGAGAATGCGAGCCTGCGCGGCCCGTCCCGTGAGGTCTGCGATAACCAGCATGGCACTCGCCGAGAGCCTTTCGGTTTCCGGCAGCTCCGCCCCGCGTCCATTGGCCATGACGAACCGGCCCCGTCCGCCGCGCTGAAGGGCAATTCGGTCGGGAAAGGCATGCATCAGCAGGTCGCCGGATAGCGGCGGCCCCACCGCCTTGACCTTCGCCCTGACAGCGCCCGCCAAGCGGGCAGCGAGCCGTCTCGCCTGCTGCGCGCGCTCGCCTCGATCCTGACGGAATCGCTTCAATCGCTCGTCCAGATCCACATCGTTCCCCCCGAGGCCCTGCTCCGTCAGGAGCACCGCAAGCAGCGCTGCCTCGGCGGCATGCCCGGTCTCGCCGGCGGCCAGGATCATGGCCGCCAGCCGCGGGGGAAGGGCCATGGAGCGGATCTGGCGGCCGGCCTCCGTCAATCGGCCGCTTTCGTCCAGAGCGCCAAGCTGCTTGAGAAGGGTTCGGGCTTCCGCCATGGCTGACGCCGGCGGCTGGTCCAGAAAACTGAGCTCTGCGGGGTCCTGCACCCCCCAATGGACGAGATCGAGCACGAAGGAAGAAAGATCGCTTGCCAGGATCTGCGGCGGTGTGTGTGCCGGAAGAGCGGCCGTTTGCCCAGCATGCCACAGGCGCAGCGCAATGCCGGGTTCGGTGCGGCCCGCGCGACCGGCCCGTTGATCCGCCGCTGCCCGGGAAACGCGTATGGTTTCAAGCCGGGTCATACCCGTCGACGGCTCGAAGACCGGAATTCGCTGCAGACCGCTATCCACAACGATCCGGACTCCATCGATCGTGATCGAGGTTTCGGCGATGGATGTGGCGAGGACGATCTTGCGCGCGCCCTCCCGGACCGGCTCGATTGCCGCGCGCTGTTCCGCCTGCGAGAGGTTGCCATAGAGCGGCATGATGGCGGTCGTCTGTGGCAGCCGGCCTGCCAGCCGCTCCGCCACCCGGTTGATTTCCCCCTGACCCGGCAGAAAGACCAGGATGGAACCGGTTTCCTGTTCGTGGAGCCGCACAATGGCGCGCACCACAGAATCGTCCAGCCGCTCGACTGGATTCCGATCTTCATGGCGAATGTCGATGGGATAGGTTCGTCCCTGACTCTGGATGACCGGTGCGCCCTGCAGCAATGCCTGCACCCGTTCCACATCCAGTGTCGCCGACATCACCAGAAGGCGCAGATCCTCGCGGAGGCCATTGCGTATGTCCAGCGCCAGAGCGAGACCAAAATCCGCATCCAGCGACCGTTCGTGAAACTCGTCGAACAGGACCGCCGACACCCCGTCCAGCGATGGATCATCGAGAACCATGCGGCTGAAGACGCCTTCCGTCACCACTTCTATGCGCGTCTTCTCCGATATCCGGGTTTCCATGCGCATTCTCAGGCCAACCGTCTCCCCGACCTCCTCACGCAGCAAGGCAGCCATCCGGGCCGCCGCCGCGCGGGCTGCCAGCCGACGCGGTTCCAGAAGAATGATCCGCCCGCCTTTCATCCACGGCTCCTCCAGAAGAAAGAGCGGTACGATGGTCGTCTTGCCTGCGCCGGGGGGCGCGGAAAGAACGGCAAGGCCGTCCGAGGCCAACGCTTTCCCAAGCGGTTCCAGAACCTCGCGGACGGGAAGGTCGGGGAGGGAGTAACGCATCTTTGCCTCGACAGGTAACAGTGGGTCCGAGAGACCGGGAACGAGCGGCGGCCCCGGCCTGTCCTTGCAACAGCCCGGGCTCAGCCCCGGCTGCGTTCATAGGCGAGGATAGCACCGGCCAGATCTTCCAGCGCCGCCCCGACGGATTTGAAGAGGGTGATTTCGCCAGGCGTTTTCCGGCCTCTGATGGAACCGGAGACCAGTTCGCCCAGATCGGCCTGGATCGCGTTTGCTGAAATGATACCCTCCCGGATCGGCTGAACGATGTCGCCGCCTTCACTGAGAACCCCTTCGCGCGTATCGGCAAAGATCCTGGCGCGCCGGACAGCTTCATTGTCACTCTCCCGCATGGAAGGCTTGAAAGCGCCCACGAGATCGAGATGGGCTCCCGGTTTCAGCCACTCGCCCCGGATCAGAGGTTCCGAGGAGAGGGTCGCACAGGAAATGATGTCCGCCTGCCGCGCTGCTGTCTCGAGGTCGGTCACCGCCCTGGCATTCAGTCCGAGCGCGCGCGCGTCTTCCGCCGTCCTCTCCGCATTGGCGCCATTGCGGCCCCAGATCGCGAATTGCCGGAGCGGGCGAACGCTGGCATGCGCTTCCATCAAATTCAGCGACAGGCGCCCGGTCCCGACCATGAGCATGGTTTCAGCGTTTTCGTCGGACAGATAACGAGAGGCCACGGCCGAGGCGGCGGCTGTCCGACGTGCGGTCAGCTCCCCGCCATCGAGTACGGCCAGCAGCTCACCGGTCTTGCCGGACGACAGAAGGTAGCTGCCGAAAATGGCCGGCAAGCCGCGAAGATGATTATCCGGGAAAACCGAGACGAGCTTCACACCTATATAGGCGCCCGGAACCCAGGCTGGCATGAGCAGAAGGGTTGCGGCGGTTTCCCCAGGCACTTCGACGTCGTGATGATGCCTGACGGGCATGACACACTGTCCACCGAACATGGATTCGACAGTCTGAATGAGGGCCCCCCAGGGAAGGGCCGCGCGGGTTTGGTCTGTATTGAGGATCAGCATGGAAGCTCCAATAGAGTGGGTTTCGACCTATTTAACCCTCCCCTATCCGAACCGCGATAGCGGGCGGAGACGAAAATCGACATTTTGCAGGAGGAGGAGAGTGAGGGCGCCGCACGGCGCGCGGCGAAATCCGCTGCTCCAAGAGCGGAAATCACAGCGCCACTAAATAATCTTTATATTTCATACACTTACAAATTTATATAATTTTTTTGACGGAATGGTGTTGACTGTTTTTGGTTGGTAGTTCTATAAGGCGATCACTG